>CAVWFX010000020.1:0-560407 GCA_963754375.1 uncultured Solirubrobacterales bacterium | reverse complement strand
TGCCGCGCGGACTTCGCACGCCGGGCCTCGTCGAGCGTCCGACAAGACTCCCAGCGCTGCTTGCCCTTCACGCGGTAGGAGAACACGTATCGCGAGCCACGCTTGTAGATCCCCGGCGTACGGGTCTTCTCAAGCTTGGCGGCCATTAGGCAGCCTTCGGCTTCGCAGCGTCGGCCTTGTCGGCTGCTACAGCCTTGTCGGGCTGCTTCGCGCCGGCCTCGGTCTTACGTCGCCCGTTCGTTGTCTTGCGAGGCTTGCTCCGAGTCGCCTGATGGTGGCTCTCGTTGCTTTCGCTGAGGAGCCTGCGGGCGTCCTCCAGCTGCTTGATCTCGCGATTCACCTCAGTGATCCGAGACTCAATCGAATCCACGAGCGAGTTGATCGTGGCGATACGATGACTTGCACTCATCGGGGTACCTCCCGGTGGGTCGTGGCCGAGGACGCTCCAACGTCGCTCGGCCGATCTATTGGTCGTTGTGCGCGCGTGCGTCGAACCGCGCTCGCGTCGCGCGCGCACGCATCATCGTATCGGCTTCGCACGGCGTTATCACCGCTCACAGAACTGCTCGATTTGCAGGACTTTTAGGGCGAGGTTCGGACATCGAATCCTGCGATCAGAATCGCCTTCTGAGAGCGCGAAGGCGTGCTGAAACGTCGAGCACAAGCGCGCTACCGAGCGGCGTCGAGCAGGAATCGAATCGACGCTTGCGGAGGCTCGGGGCGTCTCGCTCGTTGGGGCCGGAGTAGAGCCTTGGACTGACGCGTTCAGCACGTTTGACCGCACACTCAATACGGCCGCGCGAAGGGGCCGCTCTCGCCGTTCGGACCGCTAGGCCCGATCGCCCAATTCGGGATCACCCATCCGGGCTTCCCCTTGGTGCTCGGCGGCTCGGGCTCTTTCGGTAGCACCATCACTCCGCCGTTCTCAGAGATGACTGTTCCGCTCATCGTCCGTCCTTTCAGTCGTTCGCCTTGGTGATGTTGCTCGGGGTGCCGGCCTGCGCCGCTGTGATCCGCGATCGCTCAACCGGTGAAAGCCAGCTGGTGTCGTACGAGTCGCTGCGCTCCATCGCGGCCTGCGCGGGAACGCCAGCGGCCAGCTTCGCGATCAGCTGCTTGGCGTAGTCCGGATTCGTGTCGAATAGCGCCTCGTAGTTCTTTCGTCTCGACTCCGGAAACTTGCCCGCGGCGATCGCACCATCGATGAGCTCGTTGCGAGCCTGGACATGACCCGCTGGGTAGGTCTGAGTAGTCATCTAGATCCCTCCTGAGTCCCCGGGTCATCCGCTTGCGGTTGTAGTCCCCAGGATTTGGTTAGTTGTTGTTGGTATTCCTCGCTGCTGTAGTCGTGTGTCTCATCGCTGTAGTCAGGAACCCCATCGCCATTGGTTTCGTCCTCTTGGCTCTCGCCCTGGAGGTTCCGCGACAGCACCGAATTCGCGACCGTTCGTCCTTGATTGGCAATCGTGAGGAGGTCGGTCGTCGGCGGATTGATCAGTGCGCCCCAGTGCACGTGGTAGCCATGTCGATCCACGGCGGTGCGATCGATCCACCGACGCAAGCGCGGGGTTGTAGCTACCGCTGCCTCCGCCTCTTCGAGATGACGCCGAGCTTCCTCAACTCGTTGCGCCGCAGCGTGCTCGTCAGCGATCAGAACTTCACACCATTTAGGCTGCCGTTCTTTGACTAACTCGATGATGTCTCTGACGAACTCGAGCAGTACCGCTTGCTTCTGCTCGGCGCGTTTTGCGAGATCGGCCTGCTGGTCGTCTCGTTCCGACTGTGGCGTGCGGGGTGGCAGATCAGGATCGGGCACACCGGCTGCGATGCGCCTCCCGAAGTGCGTCGGTCTGCGCATCGTCTTCCGCCTCAAAGTGTCGCTCCAGCGCCAAGCGCTGATTGCCCAGCGCATAGAGCTCGCGTAACAGAGCGACGTGCCTCTCGTGGAGCTCGTTTAGCTCTTCGAACTGCGTATCGAAGGGGAGCCAGTCTTCGCGCCTGACGGCGGGGTTCTGGTCCCAGATCACTGCTGCGGCACTCATGCCGGTTCCTCCAATGCTTTGAGATTTGCTTTCAGCGCCCTCTCGAACAGCCTTTTCTGCTTGGCGTCGAGCTTTGCGGCGTCGGCTGCTTCCTTGATCGCGTGCGCCAGCAACACGATTTGGTCCTCGCCGAGCTTGACTTCCGTATCGCCGCTCTTGTCCCGGTAGACGTGTGGCTTCATTGCCTTGAGCATCTGCCACAAGACCCAGTCCGCCTGCCTTCGGATCGAGCGCACGCCGATATGCCTCGTTCTCTAGACGCTCGCCCGCGTACTCCCGGGCGTCTACGAACGCGAGAGCGAACTGCTCATCGCTCTGGCGTCGCCGGTAAACGGTTGATCTGCACACGCCGGCGGCCTCTGCGGCGTGTAAGACACCGATGCCGTCACGGAGTGCGCACAGGAACGTCTCGGTCCAATCGCCGCTAGGCGGTGGCCGGCGTTCTTCGGTGCCTTCGTCGCGTTTCTGCGCACGACGGCGTCTGCGCTGGGCCAATGTGCTCATGCTGTACCTCCTTTGTGGCGAAGCAGCGTGTATCGGTTGCGTAGGTGGCGCTCCTCGAAGCGCTCGACTGCAATCCAGCCCTGCTCTTCGAGCCAATCCACGATCTGAGCGACTCGATTGCGATCCATCCCGGTCCGACTAGCAAGCTCGCGAATCGCCGGGTCCTGGATCTTGCTGTCGAGGTACGCCGCGATGACGAACAGCACCTTGAACTTGCGGGTTCTGAGCGGTCGCGCGTTCCAGACGACCCACTCCACGTTCTCGGCGAGACGTACGTCGCGAATGGGTGCTGGGACGTGTCCGTTGCGCTCAGCTACGTCGATTGGCATCGAGATGGCTCCTTTTGATCTGAGGATCTGTGATCCGAAGCTCGCGGAAAAAGATGCGTCTGTGCAGCGGATTCGGATCGCGTGCTAACGGCGTGCGAACCTGCGAGAGCGACGCGATATGCGGCGATCTGCGGCGGATCTCCAGGCGAGGTGCGTCATACGTCGCCAGACGCGAAACGGCGCGGGAGGAGCAGAGACACACGGCGACACGCGCGTTTCTCGACGGCCTTTCGCCACGCTTCGTCGGCGCGATCACGACGCACGCCTCCGTCTGCGCGGAGCTTGAGCGCCTGACTCGATATAGCGATCGAGCTCTGAGCGCCTGAACAGCACGCGCCTTCCGTCGCGGTGTGCCTCAAGCTTGCCTAGCTGGATCAGGTCGTAGATCCGGCTCTTGGGGCAAGCGAGGTACTCAGCTGCACGCGCAGCGTCGAGCCACTGATCAGGCCCCGAGTCCTGTTGAGCGGAGGCAAGGATCGCAGCTACGCGGGAAGCGATCGCCTCTATGAGGTCGTCCGTGATCTGGATGGCAAGATCAGCCATCAGACCGCCTCTGAGACATGCGCATTGGTGGCGCACCTGTCGAGAGCGAGCGTGTGCACAATCGACGCACCGAATGGTCGATCATGGTCCCTCAGTCGACTCTGAGCGCTACGGAGATCAGATACCGACTCCCGCGAGCGGATCTTCAATCGGCACACATTACGGCGTAGCGTGTGTGTGTAAGATGTAAGGTGTGTAAGGTGTGTAAGGTGTAAAATGTCACCCCGCGAGGACGTAACCTTTCTCCACACCTTTCACTTCTTACACCTTTCACGTACGAGCGACGTGTCATTTGTCGCCGCCTTTGCCACGAACTTCTCGCTATGCGGCCACGACCATAGAACCTCTGCATCTGTGCGGTGTCCGATTCTCTCTGTGTCGAATATGAAGCTTCTTTGAGGCTCGGTAGACCGTTTGATATTCGAGTCCGACTTTCTTGCCCGCCTCGTAGATGTCTCGTGCCGGATGCCATTCCCCATCGGACGGCAGTAGCTGACTGATCAGGTCTTTGGCTCGTCCGACTTGAGATTCCTGAAGACACGCTGCGTTCCGTGCCGACAAGGTCATCTACTGTCAGATCGCCGCTCGATGTGATCCGCTCTACAACCGAGAACGAATGTGTCTCCGCGTCCGCAAACTCGAACTCCGCTCCTCCGATCGAGAACTCGAACGATGAAGGCGGCGGACAGAGGTTCCCTTTCCCCCGGACCAACACTCGTCGATCGGGATCGTTCGGATGCGCCGCTAGCAACAAGCTTGAGCGTGAGGCCGCGTTGAAGGCAACTGCTCCTGTATATCAGCAGCCCCGAAAAGTCTCGCCGCGCTTATTGGGATGCATGGCCGCGTGGACCGCGACTCCCAGGTCGCCCGCAAGAGCACGGATAGGTTGAAGCGCATCTCGAACCTGCTTTGTCCTCCAGTCATCAACCTTCGCGCCGAGGTTGTCGAGGAGCTGGTCCAAGTAGAGGAGACGGACGTCAAGCTCGGAGACAGTGCTCGCTATCTGGTCGCGATCCTCGGTGAGGTCGATGTATCCGTAGTCCGGACGCTCGATCGATAACCCGGCTCACGTCGGCACCGGCGAGTACAAGCCTCGGCGTCCAGACGTGGTCGAACGAGTCCTCGTCTCCGATGATCGCAACGCTCGAAGGTTCGCCGTAAAGTTCCCCTCGCAACTTGCCACGAGTCAGCCTCGCAATGAGCCAGCACACGAGCGTCCCTTTGCCTATCCCTTCGTTGCCCAGTAAGAGGCTCAGGTAACCCAATGGGATGCGTTGCTCCCACGCCCACTCCGTCGGCTTCGCTTTAGTGGGATCAGCGGTCCGATATGTCAGTGCCGTCGTGCGACGGCGGTTGCGGCTCGTTGGTGCGGGCTCGTAACACTGACGCTCGCAGCGATCTGACCGACCTCAGACTCGTGCAGCGGCGGGTCGCATCGAGCCTCGTTGTCTTCGTGAAGGGCGGCCGCAATCGCCGCAGGCGCCATCCCGCGTTTCCGCATCGTGCCGGCAAGTGATGCGAGTTCCGTGTTCCGCTCACCTTCAGGGATGCTCGTGGACGCGTCGGGGCTATCGCCGTTGCGCGTCGCACCGAGAGTCGAAAGCTTCAACACGAGCCATCTAGGTGGCGACGAGAGGTCGCACTCATCCAAAGATTGCTCCCACTCATACGCGATCCCAGTCGCGCCCGTCGACGGCGGTAGCAACACGTACCCACCGTCGCCGCGAATGTCGAGCGCAGGACCGAGTTTGCGAGTGGAGTTCTTTATCGACCTCTCATACTGGAAGAGAAGCTGAAAATGATCCTCGGTGGGAGTGTTCTGCTCGACGGTCTCCGGCAGAGAGCCGAACTCCGCTTCGAGTCGTTCGAGTGCCTTTTCGCCCTCAGGACCATCGACATCAAGAACGAGAAGTCCAGACACGCGGCCTGTCGCAACCGCGACATTCGCTTCAGGCCACCGCTTCCACCAACCTTTGATGCGATCTGGATCGGTGGTCGCATCCTGGAATCCGTGTCGCGTATAGGGTTTCTTATTTTCCCGGCACGGGAAGACAGGCCATCCACGTCTTGCGTATCCAAGCGCTGCAACGAGTCGGGGATTACGCGCCATGGACGCCCAACTCCTCGAACATCTGCTCTGCGTGCTCACACCAGGTCCCCGGTTGCACGACCCCGAACAGCGGCTCTTGACACTGAGGGCAAAGCAACGCGATGGTCCGCTCGCACGGACAAACGACCTCCAGGCAAAGATCAAGCGCAATGCCGCAGCGATGAGCCTCCAGGTGATGCCGGATTACTTCCTGACTTGCAGGGTGTGGAGTCATCCGCTTACACCCGCATCACGCACAACTCACTGCGCTGCAACAGCGCCTCGACACGCTCAAGCGAATCTGTCTCAGCGGCGCATGAGTCGCAGAGCGGCATGCGATGAAGCGCTCTTTTCCGGCAGGCGTCCCAAACGCTGCTGCGTGCGTTCGGTTCGGCGTGAACACGCCGACGCCATCGCTTGACCCACCGCACAAGCAGCACGGCTTGAGGACCGTGATCGCCAGCATGGTGCGCATCTGTGCGTCGAGCTCGATCACGACGCACACCGCCTGAAGCGATGATCAGTCTTTAGATGAGGGGATCGCCCCCGCCCATCGGACGGAGGCTCGGTACAGTCGCTTGAAGGTCCGGAGCGACAGGCAGTCCGACGCGTCCTGCGCCTTACAGAGCGCTTTGCGCGCGGACGCGCTTGGTGAGCAATCCGGCAAGGCTGCGGTGCAACATGAACGCACCTGCTGAGAGGCCTGAAGCTGACGGTCATCCTGTGAACCCTGCGACCATCCCGCTCCACAGTGCCTTCGCGCACGCACACGCGCTCCAAGTGTCGCTTACGCTCATTCCACTGAATGGAGCAGCTGCTGGCTGGGAGGGAGCGCTTCCTTACATCCTTACCTTCATAAGGCAGGGCATGAGAGCGGTTACGGAGTCTGGTTGTCGTGCTGTGCATATTGATCGTCACCGTCGGATGATTACGACGTGCAATGCACAGTTTACAACGCCCGTCAATGGCCAAATCGACATTAGGCAGAAAAAGGGCGTATTGCTACGATGCTGCCACCGGAGTCTGTCACTTGCAGGCGTTTTGTCGGTTGACTTGCAGGCGTTTTGTCGGTTGACTCGCTGATATAATGAACGGTGAAGCGACGTCTCCTTGTCACGCTTCCATATTGATCTGCTCGAGCGCCGGTTCTCTTTGTGAGGCCGGCGTTTGCGCGTTATAGACCGCGTTGGCGGCGTAGAGTCACGCGCTGCTCGTTGTGCCCAGAGCGGCGATCAGTGTCTGAAGACACATATGAGCGTTCTCTATACGGCTCATTCCCTCGTCAAGGGCTGCTACATCTTTATCGTCGAGGTCGAGGGTCTTCGGTGGTGAGTCGAATATCTGCCCGACTGAGTTGTTCTCCGTGTCCTCGCGCTCTTGCATCTCAAGGTTCATATTGTTTGCCCAGACGTAGTAGCCGCGAAGGGCATCGATCACCTTCGTCTCGTCGCCAGTCAACGAACTGTTCTGCCATAAGTCAAACTTCGCAGCCGGAAGCATGCGGGTCATGGGCCAACCCCGCCCCTTCTGTTTTGCACCGTCGAGTTGGTAGCGCGCGGTTTCAAGCTCAGTGCGAACTTCATGCGCTAGTCGCAGCAGTTCACGCCTCTCTGCTTGTTTGGTCGCTGCGGCATCGGCGACTGCTGGCATCGACTCGTGTCGCTCGATGTATCTGTGGGCGACGAAGAGTGTGAGCGCCCACCAAAGCATTACGACTCCCACTGCAGCGACGATGATTCCAGCTACAAACCATCCGCTGGACCAAATGCTCTGAGTAGCCGGAGTTCGCGCAGTACCGATTGCGATGAAGATCCCGCCGAGGACACCAACCGCGCTCCCCATCGGGAGCCAGAATCGGGTGGAGTCGAGTCGGCGCATCGAGGACGCCGTGAGCTTAGAACGCACTTCGGTCACGAGTCTCCCGGTGCCGCGCGAGGTTCCCGCGTGCGATTCACTGCTCTCGGCGGACTGCGATGGGATCGCCAGCAAGGAGGCGCGAACGCGTGAGCCCGAAGCACGTCTAGGTTGAACCGAAAAGAGTCCGATCTACCTCGTACATGAGGATCGCGGTTTGAAAGACGACTCGACGCCCGTCCTCCCAGACGAGCGGTTCGCCTTCCCGTTGTCCTGCGTGCTCCTGGCGCTGGATGACGTCGCCGGCAGCTCTCCAGTAGTTGAACAACGCGTCGAGCAACTCAGACCGGGCTTCGCCAAGAGCTTCACGACGCGCGTCTAGTACCGCAGAGAAGCGAGCGCGTGTCATCGCCTTGTGGGAATTGGCGTCGGTAATACTCAGTCGCTCCAGGAGCCTAGTTACGAACTCCTGGATTGCCTCGCGGCACTTATGTCCGATCAAAGAGAAGTTACGAGTCGAATTTGCCTGCCATAGAAGTTCAGCAGCATCTCGCCATAGCTGGGAGGCGGTGGCGTACTTGCGCGCGAATTCTTCCGAATCGAGGTAGGAACGAACATCCTCCTCGATCTGCGCGGTCGGTTTGCCTGCGTGAAGTTTGAGGTCCTCGTAGATCTGAAATCCGTAGGGGGAGATGCTGAAGCCGAATCCGCCTTGGCCGTTGTGATCGAACGTATGGATCATCCCGGCCTTCTCAAAGGCGACTACGTATCCCTGGTTCACGTCGTCCTTGAGACCGTTGCCTTGGATAATCCGATAACTGCCTGCGTGCATGAATCTAACTCCTCTTGCTCGGACGGTGGACGGTTACGGAAGGCCTCCACGAGTCGCATCAAGAGAAGTTCCTGTCCGACTTCAAATACCGGCAACTGCTCAATCTCGTACCCGCCCATTGCGCTGAGTCTCCTATTCGACTAAATCTCGGTCTCGGATTCGTCAAGGAGTTAGCACGCGCCTCGGACGGAGCGATCAAACGAGTCGCGTTGGCACGAACCGCCGTGTGTTCGCACTTACGTTCGCACCTCGTCGCACATGCCGATCTGAGCGACGCTCAGACGACGCAAAAACCACCGCTTTTGCAGGAGAAACGCGGGATGCCGGAGGAGGGACTCGAACCCCCGACACGCGGATTATGATTCCGCTGCTCTAACCGACTGAGCTACTCCGGCGGGTGCTGGGTTGGTCCGCCCTGGCAGGCTAGCCGAAGCCGGGCTCACCGGGTCAAGCGGGCCATGGCTCCGACGGCGCCGTGGGCAGCGGCCGTCCTCGGAGCGATGTCAGGCCCCGGCGCGACCATATGATCGACGCCGTGGCGACACTGCTCGCGGTACCCAACGTCTCCGAGGGCCGGAACCGGGCCGCGATCGAGCAGATTGGCGCCGCCTTCGACGGCCGGCTGCTCAACATCCACGCCGACCCCGATCACCATCGCAGCGTGTTCACGCTGGCCGGGGGGCCGGGCGAGCTGGCCGACACGGTCGCCCGGGGGGCGGCCAAGGCGGTCGAGCTGATCAGCATCGACCGTCACGACGGAATCCATCCCCGGGTGGGGGCTCTCGACGTGGCCCCGATCGTCTATCGCGAGGAAGCGGACCGCGGCGCCGCCGCCGCCGAGGCGCTCGTCCTGGCCGACCTGCTCGCCACTCGTCTCGGGCTGCCGGTGTTCCTGTACGGGGTCCTCGCCGGCGGCCGCACCCGGGCCGAGTTGCGCCGCGGCGGCCCGGCGGCTCTGCAGCAGCGTATGCGGAGCGGCGAGCTCACGCCGGACTTCGGACCCAGAGAGCTGCATCCCACCGCCGGCGCCACCCTGGTCGCGGCCCGGCCGCCGCTGGTCGCCTTCAACGTCGAGCTCTCGCCCACGGCGACGCTGGAGCAGGCCAAGCAGATTGCCGCCGCGATCCGCGAGGGCGGTCCTGAGGGGCTACCGGGCGTGCGGGCCATCGGCCTGTGGCTCGACCAGCTAAACGCGGCTCAGGTCTCGACCAACGTCGAAGACCACCGCGCCACCCGGCTGGCCGACGTCGTGGCCGCGGTCGCGCGCCACGCCGAACCGGCCGGCGCCGAGCTCGTCGGGCTGGCGCCAAAAGACGCGTTCGACGACTTTCCGCAGCAAATTCCGCTGCGCGGGTACGCAACTATCGAAGACACGCTCGCCACCCTGTCGTAAGCTCCCTAACACAATGGCCCAGACCAAGCGAAAGCGTCGTACCAAGCACCGCGGAAACGCCGCCGGCACCGTCACCACTCGGGGGCGCACCGGCCGTCCGCCGAGCCCCCAGGAGAAGAAGAAGACGGACCGCGAGCAGGCCCGCGAAGCGCGCCTGAACAAGCCCCCGACCTGGCGCGGTGCCATCAACCGCGCGCTGCTGGCCGCCGGCTTCATGTGGATCTTCCTGCTCGTCACCTCCAAGGGCAACATCGTCGCCGCCGTGGTGTTCGCCGTGTTCGCGTTCGCGCTGTACGTGCCCTCCGGTTACTACCTGGAGAACTACCTCTACCGCCGCCGCCAGCGCAAGAAGGCGGCCTCGGGATGATCGACGCACGCATGTTCACGGTCGGGCCGGTGCAGGAGAACTGCTACGTGGTCCGCCCGCAGCACGGCTCGGCTGCGGTGATCGTCGACCCTGGCGACGAGGCCGATCGCATCCTCAAGGCCCTGGACGCCTTGGACATCGAGACGGTCGAGGCGATCCTGCTCACCCACACCCACTTCGACCACGTCGGCGCAGTGGCGCCGGTCGCGCGCGCCACCGGGGCGCCCGTCTACTGCCCCGAGCTCGAGACCGCCGTCTTGGCCAACATCATGGACTACGTGCCGTGGCCCGGGTTCGGACCGTTCGAGAGCTACGACGCCGACCACACCGTCAAGGGGGGCGAGACGCTCGACCTCGCCGGCCTGCGCTTCGAGGTCAGCTTCACCCCCGGACACAGCCCCGGCCACGTGAGCTTCGCCGTTCCCGAGCACGGAGCGCTGTTCTCCGGGGACGTCCTGTTTCAGGGCTCGGTCGGCCGGGTCGATCTCCCCGGCGGAGATTGGCCCACGCTGCTGGCCTCGATCGAGTCGCTGATCTCCAAATACCCGGCGGAGACCACCGTATACCCGGGCCACATGGGGATCACGACGCTCGGCACCGAGCGCGCCACCAATCCGTTCCTGCGCGAGCTCGCGCACCAAAACTCCTAGCTCGGCGAGCCCGTCGTGAGCTCGTTCCAGGCCCCCCGTGGCACGTTCGATGTGCTTCCCGAAGACGCCGTCCGCCGCGCCGTCCTCGAGCAGCATGCCCACCGGATCCTCGGCGCCGCCGGCTACCGCCGCATCGAGACGCCGACGTTCGAGTCGACGGAGCTGTTCTCGCGCGGGGTGGGGGAGGCCACCGACATCGTCCAGAAGGAGATGTACACCTTCGACGACGGCGGCGGCCGCTCGCTGACCCTGCGCCCGGAAGGAACCGCGCCCGTGTGCCGCGCCTATCTCGAGCACGGCATGCACAAGCAGCCCCAGCCGGTCAAGCTGTGGTACCTGTCGAGCTTCTTCCGGGCCGAGGCTCCCCAGCGCGGGCGCTACCGCCAGTTCTGGCAGGTGGGCGCCGAGGCGATCGGCGCCGCCGGCCCCGAGACCGACGCCGAGCTGATCTTGCTGCTGTCGGACCTGCTCGACACGCTCGGCGTCAAGGAGCTCCGGCTTCGCATCTCGAGCCTCGGCACCGCCGCCACCCGCGCCGAGTACCGCGAGGAGCTATCCGAGTTCCTGCACGCCCACGAGGACGAGCTCGCGCCCGAAGTGGTCGCGCGCATTGATCTGAACCCGATGCGCGCCTTCGACGCGTCAGACCCGGTCACGCGGCGGACCATGCGCGAGGCGCCGACGCTACTGCACCGGCTCGCCCCCGAAGACGCCGAGCACTTCGCCCGCGTCTGCCGGATGCTCGATGACGCCGGCCTGCGCTACGAGCTCGACCCCACCCTGGTACGCGGCCTGGACTACTACGCGCGCACGTTGTTCGAGTTCACCTCTGATGCACTCGGCGCCCAGTCGGCGGTGGGCGGCGGGGGACGATACGACGGCCTCATCGAGCAGCTCGGAGGCCCGCCGACTCCGGGCTGCGGCTGGGCCGCGGGGGTCGAGCGGATGCTGTTGGCCGCCGGCGACCTACCCACCCCGCCGGAGTTGGTCGACCTGTTCGTGGCTCGCGCCGGACGGGCCGTAGAGGACGGAGCGCAGGCCTTCGCACTTGCCGCCGAGGCGCGGCGCGCGGGTCTATGCGCCCAGCTCGAGCTGGACGGCCGCTCGCTGCGCAGCCAGCTCAAGCACGCCAACCGGCTCGGCGCCCGCTACGTTGCCATCATCGGCGACGAGGACACGGTCAGCTTGCGCAACATGGAAAGCGGGGACCAGGCGGAGATCGAGCCCGCTGCGGCGATCCCCACCATCCTCCGGGGAAGCCGGCTGGCATGAGGCACGCCCCCCGCCCCAACTCCTACCGCGACAGCTGGGCCGGCCAGCTCGACGCCTCCCGAGCCGACACCCCCGCCCGCGTCTCGGGCTGGGTGCACCGGCGCCGCGACCACGGGGGGCTGATCTTCATCGACCTGCGCGAGCGCTCGGGGATCCTGCAGCTCGTCTTCAACCCCGAGTCCGCCCCCGAGCCACATCGCAAGGCTCATTCGCTGCGCGCCGAGGACGTGATCACCGCCGCCGGCACGGTGGCCCGCCGCGCGCCCGAGAACGTCAACGCCAACCTCGCCACCGGCGAGATCGAGCTGGCCGTCCACGACCTCGAGATCCTCGCCGACTCCGATACGCCGCCGTTCCCGCTCGACGAGGACGTGCCCATCGACGAGAACCTACGCCTGCGCCATCGGTCGCTGGACCTGCGGCGGCCGCCGATGCAAGAGGCGCTGGCGCTGCGCCATCGGGTCATCGCCACGATGCGCGAGGTCCTGGACGAGCGCGACTTCCTGGAGATCGAGACGCCGTTTCTCACCCGTTCGACTCCCGAGGGTGCGCGCGACTTTCTCGTTCCCGCCCGCGTCCAGCCCGGCTGCGTTCTACGCCCTGCCGCAGTCGCCGCAGCTGTTCAAGCAGCTGCTGATGATCGGCGGGTTGGAGCGCTACTACCAGATCGTCCGCTGCTTCCGCGACGAGGACGCCCGTGCTGACCGCCTGCCCGAGTTCACCCAGCTCGACATCGAGATGGCCTTCGTCGACGAAGACGACGTGCTCGAGACCCTGGAGGCAGTGATGGAGGCGGTGTTCGAGCGCACCGGCTTTGACGTGCCGGCCCCGCCGTGGCCGCGGATGACCTACGCCGAGGCCGTGTCGCGGTTCGGCTCCGATCGGCCCGACACGCGTTTCGGCCTGGAGCTGAAGGACCTGGGCGAGGCCGTGGCCCAGACGGGGTTCAAGGTCTTCTCCGGGGTGCTCGGCAGCGGCGGCGTGGTTCGCGGCATCAACGCCGGTGCGCGTGAGCTCCCGCGCTCCGAGCTCGACGCCCTCACCGAGCTGGCCAAGCAGCACGGCGCCAAGGGGCTGGTGTGGGCGTTCGTGCAGGACGGGGAGGAGGCCTGGCGCTCGCCGGTGGCCAAGTTCCTCAGCGGGCCGGAGATCGAGGACATCAACCGGCGCCTTGACGCCGGCCCGGGCGACCTGCTGCTGATCGTGGCCGACACGGCGAGGACCGCGGCTCAGGCCCTGGGGGCGTTGCGCCTCGAGCTGGCGCGCCGGTTTGACTTGATCCCCGAAGGGGTCCACGACATCCGCTGGATCGTGCAGTTCCCGATGTTCGCCTGGCACCCCGACGAGCAGCGCTGGGACGCCGAGCATCACCCCTTCACCGCGCCGGCCACGCCCACCGGCGCCGCCGCCACCGTCGCCGACATGGACGATCCGGCGGCGCTGTTGTCACGCTCCTACGACATCGTCCTGGACGGCAACGAGATCGGCGGCGGGTCGATCCGAAACCATCGCACCGACGTTCAGCAGCGGGTCTTCGACCTGATCGGGATCGACGCCGACGAGGCCGAGAAGCGCTTCGGATTCCTGCTCGATGCGCTTCGTTACGGCGCCCCGCCCCACGGCGGCGTCGCCTGCGGCATCGACCGCATCGTCGCTCTGCTGGCCGGACGCGACAACATCCGCGAGGTGATCGCCTTCCCCAAGTCGACCAGCGGCGGCGATCCCCTCACCGGAGCCCCCGCGCCGGTCGAGCCGGGTCAGCTGCGTGAGCTGGGGCTGAGGCTGGCCTAGGTGGGGACACTAGCCTCGGAGGCCATGGACGCGTTCGCCTTCGAGCACCATCTGACCTCTCCCCAAGGGCGCGGCGTGGTGCCGGCCGGTGCCTGCACGGCGACCGCCGGTGGCTGGTCGTGCTGTGACCAGATCACGTTCTCGGTCTCCGTCGAGGACGATCGGGTGACCGGGGCCGGCTTCGAGGCCAGCGGCTGCGGAGCGGCCACCGCCGCCGCCAGCGCCGCCGTGACGCTGGTGAGGGGCGCCGACCTGTTCGCGGCGGCGCGGATCGGCCCCGGCGACGTGGCCGAGGAGCTCGGGGGCCTGAGCCCGGCCAAGCTGCACGCCGCCGAGCTGGCCGCCGACGCCCTGGCCCATGCCCTGGGTGCTGCCGCGCGCGCGCACGCCCGCGTACAGACGCCGCCGGCCGGCCGCACCCTGGTGGCGGTGAGCGGCGGCGTCGACAGCGCCGTGGCCGCGCAGCTGTGCGCGCAGCGGGGCGAAACGGTCGCCGTCACCCTGGAGCTGTGGGCCGACCCCGAGAACGACGCCGAGGGCAGCTGCTGCTCGGCCTCGGCGGTGGCCCAGGCCCGGGCGCTGGCCCACTCGATGGGGATGGCGCATTTCACCATCGACCTGCGCGATGAGTTCCGCGCCGGCGTGGTGGAGCCGTTCATCGCCGGCTACGCGGGCGGCGAGACGCCCAACCCGTGTGTCGGCTGCAACGGCCACGTGCGGCTCGACGCCATGCTGGCGCTGGCCGAGCGCCTGGGCGCCGGGCGCCTGGCCACCGGGCACTACGCCCGCATCGACGCGTCCGAGCCCGGCCGGCCGCCGCTGCTGCGAGCCGCCGCCGACGCGGCCAAGGACCAGACCTACATGCTGGCGGCGCTGGCGCCGGAGTCGCTGGCGCGGATGCACTTCCCCCTCGGGGAGCTGACCAAGCCCCAGGTCCGTGCGATCGCCGCCGAGGCTGGCCTGCCGGTGGCCAGCAAGGCCGACAGCCAGGACCTGTGCTTCCTCGCCGGCACCGACCGCGCCCGCTTTCTCGCCCGCCACGGCGGCGTGGTGGAGCGGCCGGGGGCGATCGTCGACCAAGCCGGCACGGAGGTCGCCCGGCACCTCGGCCAGCACCACTTCACCGTGGGCCAGCGCCGCGGGATCGGGATCGACCGCGGCGGCCCCCTGTATGTGCTCGACAAGGACGCCGCCACCAACACCGTGACCGTCGGCCCGCGGGCCGCGCTGCAGACGCGCCGGGTGGCCGTGCGCGCCGCCAGCCTCCACCGCGACGGCGCGCGCGTGAACCGGGTCAAGCTTCGCTACCGCTCGCGGCCGCTCCCGGCCCATCTGGCCGGCGACCCGCCGGCGGGTCGACACCGGAGGCTGACCGTGGAGCTGGGTGAGGCGCTAGAGGGCGCCGCGCCCGGGCAGCTCGCCTGCCTGATGGACGGCGACCTGGTCGTCGGCTGGGGCACGATCGCCCAGGCCGCGGTGGACGACTGATCCGGCTTTTGCGAGCTGGCCGACGTTCGCGGTGAGGTGGATAGCGCTGCGTTCATGGGCAGGACGCGGTGAGTGAGCGGCTGGCTGCGCAAAGACGGCAAGGAAGGGGAGCGGCGCCGGGTCTGCCCCTCTTCGGGAGCTGTCTTCGACGCCGACCACCGCTCTCGGTGCGCTGACCGCCCGCCGCTCGCCGCGACCACTAGCTTGGCTGCGAGGCCTAACGCACGCTGAAGTTGGCGTGCCGGACCAGGTTCATGGCCAGCTTGGGCCAGAAATCGCCGGTGGGGGGCGCGCCCGGCACGCACTGCCCACCCGACTTGCCGGGGTAGGCGATCCAGGCGAAGGCGTCGACGTTGAGGTAGCCGGTGTTGAACGTCGGCTTGGGCCCCAGCCCGCGGTTGGGCGGGTTGCAGAGGACCTCGTTGCCGTCCTTGACGCGGTTGGGTGGGACCAGCGGGCCCCGGCCGTTCTCGGCGGTGTTGACGACGAAGTGCTTGCCGCCGGTCAGCCGCGAGATCGCCTCGCCGTATTTGATCTCGTGTGAGGTCCAATCGAAGTGGGTCGAGTTGAGGAAGAAGCCCTGGATCTCGGCCACGCCGGCGCGCCTGAGCAGGCTGGCCATGGTGCTGGCCCCGACGGCGTCGGCGGCGCCGGCATCCAAGTAGACCACCACGCGCGGAAGCTGGGACAGGGTGTTGATGGCATCGTGGAGCTCGTCGAGGCGGACCTGGAGCCCCTGCGGGCTCAGGCAGCCGATGGTGATCAGCGAGTCCATCTCCAGGTACACGATCGCCCGGTAGTCACCGATCCCCGAGGCCAGGCTCTGAACCCAGTTGTGGTAGGCGGCAACGCGCGAGGCGGGATCGGAGTAGTGATGACAGTCCGTGTGGGGGCGGCCGTCGACGAGGTAGTAGGTCGACAGCTCGGGCACGGCGCCGGGCTCCTCGGCGGCGGCGCGGTCGAGATACTGGGCGACCTGCAGCCCGGGGTTGAGGCCGCTCCATCTGCCGTAGCGCTTGACGTCGGGCTGTGCGGCGATGACTCCCATCGCCGCGGCTTCGGCAGGGTGGCTGTGGGCCAGACTGCGCTGGGCCTCCGCGGCCACGCCGTAGCGCCAATCGATGAACGGCGAGGCGCCCGTGAGCGGGTCGGTGGTCGGCGGCGCGGCGCTGAGATCAAGGGGATTGACCGGGTTGCGCTCCACCACCGGCAAGGTCCCGCCGGTGATGGTCAGGATCGCGTTGGTCGGGAAGGTCATGCCGATCGGGAAGGGGCTGAACAGGGCGATTCCCACCGTCTTGGGAGGCTCAGGCGTGTTGTGATTGACGATCGGGATCGAGAAGGTCGCGCTGGCCTGCCCGATCTGGAACGCCAACGTCGACTTGACCGGCGTGTAGTCCTGGCTGCGGACGGCGCTGCCGGGGAGAGTCTCGTACCGAATCCAGGCCTTCTTGGTGGTGTCGGTGCGCTCGACGGTGACGACTGCCTGGCCGGCGTCCTGGGACACCGTCATCGCGGCACTTTGCAGGTGAAAACCACTCAGATCGACGGGGAATGCGGCCGCGCCGGCGGGGAGGGCGGCGAAGGTGGCCGAAACGGCGGCGAGAGCGAGGGCATGTCGCAGTTTGAACATGGGAGATACCTCGGATGACGAGGGCGACGGCTTGAGCGTCGGGTCGGGGTTCTGGACCGCTATCGCGCCTACACTCCCTGACCCATGACCTCGGACGAGATCCGCAAGACGTTCACTGACTTCTTCGTCGCCCGCGACCACCGGCGGCTGCCGTCGTCGTCGCTGATCCCGGCGGAGTACGACCCATCGGTGCTGTTCACGATCGCGGGCATGGTTCCGCTCAAGCCGTACTTCCTGGGGGTGGAGAAACCGCCTCATCCACGCGCCACGACGTGCCAGAAAACGTTTCGTACGTCAGACATCGAGATCATCGGCACGACTACGCGCCACCTGACCTTCTTCGAGATGCTGGGCAACTTCTCGTTTGGCGACTACTTCAAACGTGGCGCGGTGGAATTTGCTTGGAGCTTGTCGCGGGAGGGGTTCGGGTTCCCCGCCGACGACATCTGGATCACCGTGTTCGCGGGCGACGACGAGCTCGGCCTCGGCCCCGACGAGGAGGCCATCGAGGCGTGGCTGGAGGTCGGCGTCCCACGCGAGCGGATCGTCGAATGCGACCGCGACGAGAACTTCTGGCAGATGGGACCCACCGGACCTTGCGGACCGTGTTCGGAGCTCTATCTGGATCGGGGCATTGAAGCCGGTTCGCCCGACGACTTGCCCGGCGGGGACAACGAGCGCTTCCTGGAGTACTGGAACCTGGTCTTCATGCAGTTCGACCAGAACCCCGAGGGCGTGCTGACGCCGCTGCCGGCGCAGAACATCGACACCGGCCTCGGTCTCAACCGCCTGGCCTCGATCCTGCAGAACAAGCCGACGGTGTTCGAGACCGATCAGTTCGCGCCCCTGATCTCCCTCGGGGAGGAGCTCTCCGGCCGACGCTACGGCCAGGACTTCGAAACCGATCGCGCGCTGCGGGTCCTGGCCGACCACTCCCGCGCCATGTCGTTTCTGATCGCCGATGGCGTCGTGCCTTCCAACGAGGACCGCGGATACGTCCTGCGACGGGTGATGCGCCGGGCGATCCAGCGGGGGCGCGGGCTGGGGCTCGAGACGGGCTTTCTGCTGCGCTACGCCGACGTCGTGGCCGAGCTGATGGCCGGTGAGTACCGCGAGCTCCACGAGCACGCCGACCTGATCCGCCGGTGGCTGGGTGCGGAGGAGGAGAGCTTCGGCCGCACGCTCGAGCAGGGGCTGAAGCGGCTCGACGAGCTGATCGAGCGCACCCGCGACGCCGGCGCCGAGGGGATCTCCGGCGCCGATGCCTTCCTGCTGCACGACACCTACGGATTCCCCATCGACCTGACGCTCGAGATCGTCGCCGAGCACGACCTGGGCGTCGACGAGGGCGGGTTCGAAGCCCTGATGCAAGAGCAGCGCTCGCGGGCCCGGGCGGGAGCGACGCGTACCCGCGGTGACGAGGCTATACGCGAGCGGGCGGCGGCGCTGGCCGGCGGGGCCGGCTTCGAGACGGAGTTCGTCGGCTATCAGACGACCGAGGCCGAGACTACGATCGGCGCGGCGGTCGGTGATGGCGATCACATACTGGTCAAGCTGGTCGAATCCCCGTTCTACGCCACCGGCGGAGGCCAGGTGGCCGACTCGGGCGTTATCGAATGCACCGGGGGAGGCTGCAAGGCCACGGTGCAGGACGTGCTGCGCCTGGGAGTGGACCAGGTGCTCGAGCTGGTCCCGGAGCACGGCACCTTCGAGCCCGGCGAACGGGTCATCGCCCACGTCGACCGGGCGGCGCGCCACGCCACCGAGGCCAACCACACCGCCACTCACCTGCTGCACGCGGCCCTGCGCGGCCGCCTGGGCACGCATGTGCACCAGGCCGGTTCCTACGTGGGGCCCGACAAGCTGCGCTTCGACTTCACCAACGCGAGTGCCCTCACGGTGGAGGAGATCAAGGACGTCGAGGATCAGGTCAACCGGTGGATCCTCGAGAACCATCCCGTGCATGCCCTGACGACAACGCTGGACGAGGCCAAGCGGCTGGGCGCGATGGCGCTGTTCAACGAGAAGTACGGCGACGTGGTGCGGATGGTCGAGGTCGGCGACGGCTCCTTCTCCCGCGAGCTGTGCGGCGGCACCCACGCCCACACCACCGCCGAGGTGGGGCTGTTCCGGATTCTGTCGGAGACCTCGAGCGCCGCCAACGTCCGCCGGATCGAGGCCATCACCGGGCCGGAGGCGGTCAGGTTCATGCGCGCGCGCGACCACACCCTCGATGAGGCGGCCGAGATGCTGCGCGTGCCCGGGGAGCGGGTGCCCGAATCGGTCCAGGAGCTCCGGACCCGTCTCCGGGATCTCGAGCGGTCGGCCCGGCGGGTGGCCAGCGGCAACGGCGCTGCCGACGTCGACGAGCTTGCCTCCGCGGCGCTGCGGCTGGGCGGGGCGCAGGTGCTGGTGGCGGCGGTCCAGGCGCCCGACGCCGACGCCCTGCTACAGATCGTCGATCGCCTCAAGGGCAAGCTCGGCGACGCCGCCATCGTGCTCGGCAGCCCCGGCGAGGGACGTGTTGATCTGGTGGCCAGCGTCGCCCCGGCGCTGGTGGAGCGCGGGCTGCGCGCCGGCGAGATCGTCAAGGTGGCGGCGGCCGAGGTCGGCGGCGGCGGTGGCGGCCGCGACACACTGGCCCGCGCCGGCGGGCGCAACCCGGAGCAGCTGGCGGCGGCCATCGAGGCGGCTCGCAAGGCGATCGAAGCGGTGCTCACGGAGTAAGACGATGCGAGTGCTAGCGCTCGACTACGGCAGCGCCCGGTGCGGATGTGCCGTGAGCGACCCGACCGGTGTGCTGGCGACGCCCCTGCAGCCGGTGCTGGCCCCCGGCACGCGCCGCGGGATCGGGCGCCTGCGGGCGCTCGTGGCCGAGCTCGGCGCCGAGATGGTCGTCGTCGGGCTGCCGCTGTCGCTGTCGGGCGGCGACTCGGCCCAGACGCGCGAGACGCGGGCGTTCGCGGCGGCACTGGCGCGAGCGCTGCCGGTCCCGGTCGAGCTCTACGACGAACGCTTCACCACCCGGCTGGCCGAGCTTTCGGGCGGGCGGGCCAGCGAGGACTCCCGGGCGGCCGCGCACCTGCTGGAGAGCTGGCTGCAGCGCCACCACGCCGGGGTGGCGAGTGGCTGACCGCCGCCAGCGCACGCCGGAGGAGCGCGAGGCGGCGCGACTTGAGCGCGAGCGCAAGCGGGCGCTGCGACGGGGCGATACCCCGCCCCCGGAGCCGGCGCCCGCTCCCGAGTCCGCCGCGTCAATGCGCGATCCCGAGCCCGAGCCCGTACCCGTGCCCGAGCTCGAGCGCGACCGTGCCCGAGCCCGAGCCGTGCCGAGCCCGAGCCCGAGCCCGAGCGCGAGCCGGTGACGGCGTCGGCGCCGGCCTCGCGCTCCGCCGCGCCGGCCTCGCTGCCTGCGCCCGTGCCTCCACAGCCCGTGCCTGCGCCCGTGCCTGTGCCGTCAACACGCTCGGAGCCTGAGATCGAGTCCGACGCCTCGGACGACCTGCGCGCCGGCGAGAACGAAGACGGAACCGGCGAGCACGAGCTCGAGACCGGCGAGCACCAGCTCGAGACTCCCTCCGGAACCCGTCGCGTCAGCGTGCTCGATAAGCCGCCGGTGGCGCCGCCGCCGCGCAAGCCTACGAAGCGCAAGCCGCTGCAGCGCAAATCCAGAGGCGGCCCCGGAGAGGGCCGCCGCCGACACTCGTGGCTGCTCAGGATCGCCTCGCTGATCGCGCTGGCACTGGCGGCGGGGGTGATCTGGTTTCTGATCGAGGTGTTCCAGCCGTTTGGCGCCTCGCCCCACGGCCGGGTGACGGTGACCATCCCGCCCCACGCGAGCTCGAGCCAGATCGCCGACATGCTTCAGCACAACGGGGTGATCTCGTCGAGCTTCTTCTTCGGCGTACGGGCCACGCTCGACGGCGACCGCAGCGACATGCGCTCCGGCGTCTACCACTTCCAGCTAGGGATGAGCTACGGCGACGTGCTCAACGCGCTGACCAAGGCGCCGCCCGCGGCCAAGGTCACGGAGCTGACCATCACCGAGGGCCGCCGGCGCAAGCAGATCGACCAGCTGCTGCGGGCCCAGGGGGTCAAGGGCAGCTATCTGGCCGCCTCCCGCTCCTCACCATTGATCGACCCGCGTGCCTATGGCATGCGGCACAAGCCGCGGACGCTGGAGGGCTTTCTGTTCCCCGACACCTACCAGTTGGTGGAGCCGATCCGCGTCCAGACCCTCGTCGATGACCAGCTGCGGGAGTTCAAGAAGCAGTTCGCCAAGGTCAACCTCAGCTACGCCCGCCGCCACCATCTCACGCCCTACGACGTGCTCATCATCGCGTCGCTGATCGAGGGCGAGACGCCGACCGCGCACGACCGGCCGCTGGTCTCGTCGGTGATCTACAACCGCCTCGCCAACGGGATGTTGCTCCAGCTCGACTCGACCACTCAGTACGCGACCGGCAACTTCACTCGCCCGCTGACCGTCTCGCAGCTGCACTCCCGTTCGCCCTACAACACCCGCACGCACCCGGGCCTGCCGCCGACCCCGATCAACAGCCCCGGTCTGGCCTCGCTTCAGGCCGCCGCCCACCCGGCGCAGACCAAGTACCTGTTCTTCTTCGGCAAGCCGTGCCAGCGCGGCAGCGTGTTCGCCTCCAACTACTCGCAGTTCTTGAACCTGGAGGCCAAGTACCAGAAGAAGCATTGCTGACCCCGGCGCCGGACCCGGCGCCGGCTGCGCCTCCGAGCGGATCGGGGGCGCAAATTCGCCTGGGCGTGCTCGGGTGGCCGGTGCTGCACAGCCGCTCGCCGGCGATCCAGAACGCCGCGCTGGCCGCCGCCGGCCTCGGCGCGTGGCGCTACCAGCTGCTGCCGGCTCCGCCCGGAATGCTGGCCGAGCTGGTCAGGGCGTTGCCCGGCGCCGGGTTTCGCGGCGTCAACGTGACCATCCCCCACAAGCAGGCGGCGCTGGCCCTGGCCACCGAGGCCAGCGCCCGGGCCAGCGCGATCGGGGCGGCGAACACCCTCGTCTTCGGCCCCGACGCGACGGTTGTCGCCGACAACACCGACGCGCCGGCCCTGGTCGCGGCGCTCCGGGAGCCCATCGCCGGCCACAGCGCGCTGGTGCTCGGAGCCGGCGGCAGCGCCCGGGCGGCGGTGTGGGCGCTGCTCGACGCCGGCGCCGCCGAGGTTCGGATCTGGAACCGGACCACCGAGCGGGTCCGGCGGCTGAGCGCCGAGCTGGGGGCGACCGCGGTGACCGCGCCCGGCCCGGCCGACCTGCTGGTCAACTGCACCGCGGTGGGGCTCGACGGCTCGCCGACCCTGGCCGGACTCCCGATCGGCGTCGCCGATCTGGACGGCTTCGGCGCCGTGGTCGACCTGGTCTACGCGCGCGGCGGCACCGCCCTGGTCCGAGCGGCCCGGGAGCGTGGGGTCCCCGCCGTCGACGGCCTCGAGATTCTGGTCGGCCAGGGCGCGATCAGCTTCGAGCAGTTCACCGGGGTGCCGGCGTCACTTGAGGCGATGCGAACCGCGGTGGGACTCCCCACCCTCTAAGGTGGGCGCGGTCATGAGCGCCAACCGTGAGACCGAGAACGGCACCGCCGGCACCTGCATGGCCTGCCGGGGCACCGGGCGTCTGATCTCCGGACTCGGGGGGACCCCGCACGAGGTCACCTGCCCGTGGTGCCGTGGGACCGGCAAGCAGATCCCCGGCATCGACGCCCAAGAGCAACCGGCCGAGACCGAGGCCCCGCCGAGCGGCAGCGAGTAGGACCGTGCCGCTACGCCTGACCACCGCCGGCGAATCGCACGGCCCGGGCTGACCTGCATCGTCGAGGGCACTGCCCGCCGGGCTGGAGCTCGACCGCGACGCGCTCGAACCGCGACCTGGCCCGCCGCCAGCTGGGGCACGGTCGCGGCGGGCGGATGAAGATCGAGCGCGACCGCGTCGAGGTCACCGCCGGGGTGCGCCATGGCCGCACGCTGGGCGGCCCGATCGCCCTGCAGGTCGTCAACCGCGACTACGCCAACTGGGAGGAGCGGATGAATCCGTGGCCGGTGGAGGCCGACACCGCCGAGGTCCACCTGCCGCGCCCGGGCACGCCGACCTGGTCGGCACCCAGAAGTACGGGCTGACCGACGTGCGCGACATCCTCGAGCGGGCCAGCGCCCGCGAGACCGCGGCCCGCGTGGCCGGCGGCGCGGTGGCCAAGGCGTTCCTGCGCGCGCTCGGGGTCAGCGTCTACTCCCACGTGATCCAGATCACCGGGTCAGCGCGCCCCGGCGTGACGATCTGACGCCCGAGGACTTCGCCGCCGTCGACGAGTCGCCGGTGCGCTGCCTCGACGACGAGGCGGGCGCGCGCCATGGTGGCCGAGATCAACCGCCTGCGCAAGGCCAACGAGTCGCTCGGCGGCGTGTTCGAGGTCCGCGCCTTCGGGCTGCATCCCGGGCTCGGCTCGCACGTGTCCTGGCAGGAGCGTCTCGACGGCCGGCCTCGGCCAGGCGATCCTCTCGATCCAGGCGGTCAAGGCGGTGGCGATCGGCGACGGGCTCGAGGTCGCCGGCCTGCCCGGCTCGCAGGCCCACGACGAGATCTTCTACGACGACGAGCGGGGGCTTCTAGCGCCAGACCAACCGCGCCGGGGGCCTGGAGGGCGGGATGACGACCGGCGAGCCGCTGGTCGTGCGCGGGTCGATGAAGCCGCTGCCGACGCTGACCAAGCCGCTGCGCTCGGTCGACATCGCCACCCACGCACCCGGCCGAGGCGCTGCGCGAGCGAACCGACTCCTGCACGGTCCCCGCCGCCGGGGTGGTCGGCGAGGCGATGGTGGCGTTCGTGCTCGCCGACGCCTACCGGCGCAAGTTCGGCGGCGACCACATCGACGACGTCCGCGGAGCCGTCGCGCGCCTACGAGGAGCGGATCGAATGGCGGTCGAACCTCCCGTAGGCGACGCCGCCGACCGCCGGGTGGTCGCGATGATCGGCTTCATGGGGGCCGGCAAGTCGACCGCCGCCCGGCGGCGGCGGAGGCGCTGGGCACGCGCGGCGGTCGACGTCGACCAGGTGATCGAGGAGCGCCTGGGCAAGCCGATCGCAGCGGATCTTCGCCGAGGACGGCGAGGCGGCCTTCCGGGCCGCCGAGGAGCGGATCACCCTGGAGCTGCTCGACGTCCCGGCACCCGGCGTGCTCGCGCTTGGCGGCGGCGCGGTCGGCTCGCCCGCGGTGCGCGCGGCGCTGCGACGGCCACCTGGTCGTGTGGATCGACGTGGACCCCGAGACCGCGTGGGCGCGCTGCCAGGGCACCGGCCGGCCGCTGGCCGCCGACCGGGCCGCTTCCTCGAGGCTGCACGCGACCCGCGAGCCGGTCTACGAGCGGCTGGCCGACGTGGTCGTGCCCCACCACTCGCTCGGAGGCGATGGCGGACGTGCTGGCGTCGCTGGCCGGGCGTCCCGCCGGGCGTGCGGGTGCTGTGGGCGACGAGCGCCTCGGGCGACTACCCGGCCTACATCGGCCCCGGCCTGCTGGAGCCGAGCCCGGTTCTGGCCGGCGACGGTCGCCGGCCGGCGCTTCCTGGTCACCGACGGCAACGCCGGGCGCCTGTACGGGCAGTTCGCTGGAGCCGCTCGACGGCCGGGTGGCGATCATGCCCGGGCGAGCAGTCCAAGACGATCGCCCACGCCGAGATCGTGTGGTCGGAGCTGGCCCGCGCCGGGATGACCCGCGTCCGATGTCGTGGTCGCGCTCGGGGGCGGCGTGGTCGGGGACCTGGCCGGCTTCTGCGCCGCCACCTACCAGCGCGGCGTGCGCTACGTCCAGGTGCCGACCACGCTGGTGGCCCAGGTCGACTCGGCCTACGGCGGCAAGACCGGCGTCGACCTGGAGGAGGCCAAGAACTACGTCGGCGCCTACCACCAGCCGCGGCGGTGATCGCCGACACCGCCGACGCTCCAGCACGCTGCCGCCGGAGGAGCTGGCGGCCGGCTACGCCGAGGTGGTCAAGACGGCGCTGATCGCCGGCGGCGCGCTGTGGGAGCGGGTGCGCGCCGGCGCCGACGCCGACCGACGCCGGAGGTGATCACCGCCTGCGCGCTGACCAAGCTGCGGATCGTCGCCCAGGACGAGCGCGACGGCGGCCTGCGCCAGGTGCTCAACCTGGGCCACACGGTCGGCCACGCGATCGAGACCGTGACCGGCTACGCCCGCTACCGCCACGGCGAGGCGGTCGGCGCTCGGCCTGCTGGCGGCGCTGCGCCTGTCGGGCACGGCGAGCTGCGCGACGAGGTGCCGAGCTGCTGCGGGCGCAGCGGCCTGCCCACCGCCTCGCCGGACGTCGACCCCGACGCGGTCGTGATGGCCACCGCGCGCGACAAGAAGCGCGTGGGCGAGGGGCCGGTGCCGTTCGTCCTGCTGCCACGAGCCCGGGCGACCCCGCGGCCGGCAGCGCGGTGCCACCCGCGCGAGCTGATCGCCGCCGTCAGGGAGTTGGCGGCGGTGATGACGCACCCGGTGCCGCAACCGGATCGAGGTCATGCACGGCGTCAACCTCGACCAGCTCGGGCGCCGCGATCCGACGCACTACGGCAGCCTCACGCTCGACCGAGCTCGAGCTGCAGATCTCGCGAGTGCGCCGGAGAGCTCGGGCTGCGCGACGCGCTTCTTTCAGACCAACCACGAGGGCGAGTTCGTCGAGCACCTGCACGGGCTCGAGGGGCTGGCCGACGGGATCGTGCTCAACCCGGGCGCGTGGACGCACTACTCCTACGCGATCCGCGACGCGCTCGAGCTCACCGGCCTGCCGGCGGTCGAGGTCCATCTGTCCGATGTCGAGAAGCGCGAGCAGTGGCGGCGCGAGTCGGTGATCCGCGAGCTGTGCATCGGCGCGGGTCGCCGGGCCGGGGCCCGGACGGCTACCGTGAGGCGCTGGAGCTGCTACGGACGGAGCTCGCCGGATGACAGCTCGCCATGAGCAGCGACCGGCGCGCAGCGGCTGGCCGACCTGCTGCCGGAGCGCCGAGCGTCGATCGCGCTGCTGGTCACCGCGCTGGTCAACGTCCGCTACCTGACCGGCTACACCGGCAGCAACGGGCTCGCGCTGGTCGGCCCGCGGACCCGCGCTGTTCGTCACCGACTTCCGCTACGTCGAGCAGGCGGCGGAGGAGGTCGACCCGGCGTACGAGCGCGCGCCACGCGCCAGCGGGAGCTGCTCGACGCGTCGGCCGAGCGCGCTGCCCGACGGAGCCGCTGCGGCTCGGCTTCGATGACGCGCACGTCATCGGTGCGCGAGCACGCCGCGCCTGCGGGAGCTGCTGCCCGAGCGTGTCGAGCTGGTGCAGAGCGCGGGGACTGGTCGAGCGCCTGCGGCGCGGTCAAGGAGCCCGGAGGAGATCGAGCGGATCCGCGGCCGCCGCCGCGGCTCGCCGATCGCGGCGCTCGAGCAGCTGCTCGGCGAAGGCCTGGTCGGCCGCACCGAGCGGGAGCTGGCGACTGGCGCTCGAGCGTGGCGATGCGCCGAGCGCGGGGCCCAGCCGGCCGTCGTTTCGACTCGATCGTCGCCGCCGGCCCCACGGCGCGCTGCCGCACGCCGAGCCCCGCGACGTCGAGTCGGAGCCGCGGCGAGCTGGTCGTGATCGACTGGGGCGCCGAGGTCGACGGCTACTGCTCGGACTGCACGCGCACGGTCGCCACCGGCGAGCCGGACGAGGAGGCCCGCGAGGTCTACGAGCTCGTGCTGGAGGCCCAGCTGGCCGGCCTGGAGGCGGTCCGCGCCGGGGTCGGCGGCCGCGACGTCGACGCGGCCGCGCGCGAGGTGATCGAGGCCGCCGGCCACGGCGAGCACTTCGGCCACGGGCTCGGGCACGGGGTCGGGCTCGAGATCCACGAGGCCCCGCGGCCTGTCGCAGCGCTCGCGAGGACGTGCTGGCAGCCGGCAACGTCGTCACGGTCGAGCCCGGCGTCTACCTGCCCGGGCGGTTCGGGGTGCGGATCGAGGACCTGGTGGTGGTCAGGCGACGACGGCTGCGAGATCCTCACCTGCTGGGCAAAGAGCTGCGGGTCGTGTCTGAGGCGGTACTGGGTTAACTCGGCAGGCTCCGGGTTAACGCAGCCCCTTCTACACTGGCCGCCGAGATGATTTCGCACCAACCAATTCCGCAACGGCAACCACATCGACGTCGACGGGCACGATCTTCAAGATCGTCGAGTTCCAGCACGTCAAGCCCGGCAAGGGCGGGGCGTTCGTGCGCACCAAGCTGCGCCGCGCCAGCGACGGGGCCGTGATCGACCGCACCTTCCGGGCCGGCGAGAAGTTCCGCTCGGTCCGGACCGAGGTGCGGCGGATGCAGTTCCTCTACAAGGACGGCACCGACGCGCACTTCATGGACACCGAGAGCTACGAGCAGCTCGACGATCCCCGAGTCGCACGCCTGGCCGACCCGCTGCGGTGGATGAAGGAATCCGAGGAGGTCGAGGTGCTCTACATCGACGATCAGCCCGCCGACGTCCAGCTGCCCAGCGCGATCGACCTGGCGGTCGCCGAGACCGAGCCCGGGCCTGCGCGGAGACACCGCCTCGGGTGGCGGCACCAAGCCCGCCGTGCTCGAGACCGGCGCCCGGATCCAGGTGCCGCTGTTCGTCAACATCGGCGATGTGGTCCGCGTCGACACGCGCTCGGGCGAGTACGTGTCGCGTGCCTGACCGGCGCCGACGCACGCTGACCGCGCACGTGCGCAGGACCGAGCAGCGCCGGGCCGCGGTCTGGGCGCTGTATCAGAGCGACCTGCTCGGGCGCCCGCTGGAGGAGACGTTCCCGCGCGACGTGCATCGCTTCACCCGCGCGCTGGCCGAGCTCGTGCGCGAGCCGCCAGCCCGAGCTCGACGAGCTGATCTCGACGCCACGCCACGCGGCTGGTCGCTGGAGCCGGATCGCTCCGCTGGAGCGCTCGATCCTGCGCGTCGGCGCTGGCTGGAGATGCTCCACCCCGACGACGTGCCCGGCGAGCAGCCGATCCCGCCCGAGGGCGCGATCGACGAGGCGGTCGAGACCGCCAAGCACTTCTGCGGCGCCGACGCGCCCGGGTTCGTCAACGGGATCCTCGGCGCCGTGCTGCGAGACCGGCAGCAACCCCCTGCATAAGCGCCACGTAGGAAGCTCGTGGCGCCCCGGGCTGGCGCGCGACGACAATCCTGACATGAGACTGCTCGTGGTCGACGACGACCGGGCGCTGCGCGACGTGCTGCGCCGCGCGCTGACGCTCGCGGGCTACGAGGTGCGGCTGGCCGAGACCGGCGCCGAGGCGCTGGCCCAGGTCACGGCCAGCGGTCCCCGACGCGGTGGTGCTCGACGTCGGGCTGCCCGACATCGACGGCCTCGAGGTCTGCCGGCTGCTGCGCCGGGAGGGCAACCGGGTGCCGGTGCTGATGCTGACCGCGCGCGATGCCGTCTCGGATCGGATCGACGGGCTCGACGCCGGCGCCGACGACTACCTGGTCAAGCCGTTCGACATCGATGAGCTGAAGGCGCGGCTGCGTGCGCTGCTGCGCCGCGCCGGGCGGCGAGGGCGACGTCGACGGGGGCCTGTCGTTCGGCGAGCTGAGGCTCGACTCCGGCTCGCCACGGCGTCGTCGGTCGGCGAGCAGTTCGTCGAGCTGACCCGGACCGAGTACCAGCTGCTGGAGCTGCTGATGCTCAACCCGCGCCGGGTGCTGCCCCACAGCCTGATCTACGACCGGGTGTGGGGCTATGACTTCGGCCCGACCTCGAACGCGCTGCGGGTCTACGTCGGCTACCTGCGCCGCAAGCTCGAGGACGCCGGCGCGCGGCCGCTGATCCACACCGTGCGGGGCGTCGGCTACGCGCTGCCGGGAGCCCGAGCGGTGCGCGCCATGAGCCTGCGGGTCGCGCATGGGGCTGGCGGCCGGGGTCGCGGTGGCGCTGGCCGTGATCGCGGTCGCCGTGTCGGCGTACGCCGGGCACCAGCTCGGCAGTGCTCGGTCAGCTCGACTCACTCGCTGCACAGCCTCGACCGCGCAGGTGCTTCATCGACGTCCGGGCGGCGGCCAGCGGGCCGACAACGGCGCCGGGCAGGGCCCCGGCGCCGCAGGCGGCACCGGCGGCGCGCGGAGCCGGAGCGTCCGGACCGGGCAACACAGCGACGGACTCTCGGGCGACGCCGACGACTGCGACCAGGGGCTCGGGATCGACGGTCCGCGGCCCGGCCGTTCGGCGGCGCCGCCGGTGCTCGTGCACGCTGGTCAGCGCCGACGGCAGCGACCTGCCGAGCCACCGGTCGAGACAGCGACGATCCCCGTGACCGCCGGGCGCAGGCGCTCGCGCGCAGCGGCCGCGGGCAGCTACTTCACCGACATGACGGTCAAGGGCACCGACCTCCGCGTGCTGGTGCACCGGCGTCGGCCGGCCGCGGCGCGCTGCTGGTGGCGCTGCCGCTCGACGGACGTCGACACACGCTCTGGACCAGCGAGCTGCTGCTGCTGGTCCTGATCATCGCCGCCGCCGGGATCGCTGCTGGCGGCGCTGCTCGGGTTTCTGGTGGCGCGGACCGCGCTGGCCCCGATCGCCCGCTTCACCCGCCAGACGGAGACGATCGCCGCCAACCCCGAGCGGCTCGAGCAGCGAGCGGCTGGAGGTCGACCGGCGGCGACGAGCTGGCCCGGCTGGCGCAGACGTTCAACGCGACGCTCGACGCGCTCGAGAGCTCGATCGCAGGCCCAGCGCAACCTCGTCGCCGACGCCTCGCACGAGCTGCGCACGCCGATCGCCACGATCCGCGCCAACCTGCAGCTGATGCGCGACGAGCAGCTGCTGCCGCCCGAGGATCGCGAGGCGCTGCGGCGCGGACGTGATCGAGGAGCTCGACGAGCTGACCGCGCTGGTCGGCGACGTCGTCGAGCTGGCGCGGGGGACCAAGCCGAGCGGCGAGCCCGGCGACGTTCGCCTCGACGAGATCGTCGCCGCGGCGCTGGATCGAGCGCACCCGGCGGCGGGCGCCGGAGCTGACAGTGCAGGCCGAGCTCGAGCCGACGCTCGTGCGCGGCGAGGGCGACCGGATCGCCCGCGCGGTCGACCAACCTGCTCGACAACGCCGCCAAGTGGAGCCCGTCCGGGTAGCGCGATCGAGGTCGGTCTGCACGACGGCGTGCTGACCGTCCGCGACCACGGTCCCGGCTTTCACGAGGAGGATCTGCCGTTCGTGTTCGACCGCTTCCACCGCGCCCGGGACGCGCGCTCCAAGCCCGGCTCGGGCCTCGGGCTGGCGATCGTCCGCCAGGCCGCCGAGGCCCACGGCGGCTTCGTGGAGGCCGGCAACGCGCCCGGACGGCGGGGCGCTGATGCGGATCAGCTTCGGTCCTCCCGTCTCGGAGCTCGAGCCGAGCAGCGACCGGCTCCGAGGAGCGCGGTCAGCCCGTCAGCTGAGCCGGAGCAGCTGAGCCGGCTGCGAGCTGCAGCCGCCGCCGTTCACCAGCAGCGGCTGCAGCGAGGGCGTGCAAGGGCAGGCCGCCCGGCCCAGGCGCGGCAGGTGAAGCAGGTCCTCGATCGTCTGGAGCACCGAGTAGTGGTCGACCGGAGTGTTCATGCCATGGCGCCGCGCCGGCGCCGCCGGCCACGATCAGCGCCGACGTGGCCGCCCCGGGCCAGCCGGCAGCAGCCGTCGTCGGTATCGCCCTCGTCCCAGGTGAGGAACAGCAGGCCGTGGGGACCCAGGGCGCGCAGCAGCGGGGGCACCAGCCGGCGGAGGAACCGGTCTGCCCACCGGATCGAGCAGTCGTGCATGTCGTGGCACAGGTTCGGGCGTGATCCACATGAAGCGGGGCAGCGCGTGGCCCGCTGTCGGCACCGGCTCGGGCGGTGAACAGAAGCACGTCGAGACACGCCGCGTGGTCGCGCGACTCGGCCGGTAGTAGAGGAACGGGTCGTGCTTCTTGGCGTAGAGGCCGGCGTGGCGCCGTGAAGCAGGCGTGGGGAAAGTCCTCCATGTACGCCCTCCAGGTGACGCCGGCGCGGCGCAACTGGCCGGCCAGGCCGGCCGCCGGCACCCTGCAGTACGTGCAGTCGCTGGAGATCCCGAAGGTCGTGCCGCCGGTCAAGCGCCAGGTAGTTGGGCAGCGACGGGTGGCTGATGGCGTACATCGAGGCCACCAGCGCATAGCGGCGGGCGAGCCGGTTGATGTACGGCGTCGAGCGACGAGCCGATGATGTCGCCGTACTCCTCGTTCTCCATGATCACCACGGCGATGTGGGCCGGCCTGCCTCCGCGCATATGGATCACCGGCGAGGCGGTTCGCTGCACGGTTCCGTTCTGGCTGCCGCTGCCTCCACACCCGGCGAGGGTGAGGGCCAGTCCGGTCATGACCAGCGCGGCGGCGAGGGCATTCGATAGGTGCGCCAGCCGCATCAGGGTGCGGCCGCGAACAGACCAGACCCGGTAGCCACCGCGATCGGCCGGCCGTCGGCGTCGGTGACCTCGGCGTTGGCTACGGCGATCCGGCGCCCGGTGTGGACGGCATGAGCTTCGGCGCGGGCCTCGCGCCCGTCGCTGGCCAGCGGGCGCAGGAAATTGACCTTCAGATCGGCGGGCACGTAGGTGGTCGCGGGCGGGGCCTGCGTCTGGAGGGCGCCCTCCATGGCGGCCTCGGCCAGCATCGCCACCATCCCGCCCTGCACCCGACCGGGGGGTGGGGCGCACAGCCACTGACTGGCCGGTAGCGCATACACGGCACGCCCGTCGGCCGCTGTCACCGGCGTCAGTCCGGTGAGAAGCTCGATCGGCGCCGCCACCGCCGGATCGAGCTCGCGCTCCCACGGATCGGGACCGGCTCCGTCACCGTCTGGGGGCGGGTTCTGCACCGGAGCGCGGTAGGTGCCGCCCGCCAGCGTCATATAGAGAGAGCTGCCATGGGCGACCAGCAGATCGCGGTCGTCGCGCACCTCGACCTCGGCCAGCACCATCGGCGCGGCAGCGTGCACCACGCGGCCCACGGCTCGTACCGTGCCCCCGGGCGCCGGAGCGTGAAGCAACCGAAGCGAAAGCTCAGCGGTGGTGATGGGAGACCGGGCCGGGAGCTCGGTGATGATGGCGCAGCCCATGGCGGCATCGGCCGGCATCGTCAGCACGCCCAGCGGGACGGTGCCGCGCGGACCGGTCAGCCACCGACTGAGCGGCATCGTGAAGGTGGCGGTCCCTGGCGCGATCTCGGCCAGGCGCATCCCGGTCAGCCGCGAGATGGGCGGTGCCGGCGTCTCGCCGCTGAGGATTGCCCGCATCTGAGCCATGCCCGGGCAGAGCAGCCGGTCGAGCGGGGGGTGACCCCCCCGAACCGGCTCTCGCCACGGCGCGGAGTGGCTCTGGGGCTGATCAGCGGGCTCCGGCGATCGGGTTAGTGACGAATCGGACATGATTTTCGACGTACGGGGTCCCGCTGGTGGCAACCCGCCGGTATTTGGTCTCGACTTTGCGCCAGGCTCTCCGGCAGAAGCGACCGGTTTTCCGGCATCGGCTTGAGCCGGGGCGGCGCAGGGTACAGGCTCTGCACGGGAGTGCTGGCACGTTCCCAGGAGAGGCACACCTGCTAGCTCCGGCCAGCACCCCCAATTTTCTCCGCTCTACGGTGGCTTTTTCAGGCCGGTTCAGGCGCCGGGCGAAGGGTCGTACGGCCGTCATCGGCCCAGGCCGGCCAGGCCAGCCGGCAGCAGAAATCCGTCAAATCTGGCGGGAAAGGGCTGCCAGCCGGCCGTGGTCTAGGCGCGGTGACGTGCGCCGGGCAGCGCTGCCAGCCAGTCGCCGACGGCGGCCTGCACCGCTCCGGGGTCGGTGCGCAGGCTGTGGTCGCCGGCGACCTCGACTACGGTGCGGCCGTCGGCCGCTCGGCGGGATCCCGAAGCGGTCGCCGCGGCCCTGGACGACGAGCACCGGGACGGGCACCGCGTCGAGCTCGTCCAGGCGGCTCGGGGCGGCTTGGACGCGTTGGCCCGTTGCGGCGGCAGCAGCGGGAAGGCCAGGCACAGGACGCCGGCGGCGCCCAGCGCGGCGGCGGTGCGGCAGGCCACCCGAGCACCGCTGGAGCGACCGCCGACGATCAGCGGCAGGCCGGCCGTCTCGCCCTCGCGCAGACGGTCGACGACGTCGATCCAGGCGGCATCGAGCCGGGCGCGGGTACGGGCGACCGGCGGCCCGCGACCCGGTAGGGCTGCTCGACCAGGCCACCGAGAACCCGTGCTCGACCGCCGCCGCCGTGGCGGCACGGAGATCGGGGGCGCTCACGCCTCCGCCGGCGCCGTGGCCTAGCACGACGGCGCCCTGGGCGGCGGGCATCCGCCGCAGGTGCACCCGGGCCAGGCCCTGGCTGGTCTGGACCTCGATCGTCTGGACCTCGATCGTCTGCGGCTCGATCGAAGCGGCACCAGGAACTCGCGCCATCACGTGCGCTCCACACGCCTGACCGGCTGGCCCGGGCGCCACATCTCGATGACCAGCCGGTCGGCGGCCGGGTTGAGTCCGACCACCGACGCCTCGAGGATCTCGAGCCGGAACAGGTGCGAATCCGCAGACGGGGGGTCGGTGCCGCGGGTCCTGAAGATGGCCAGCCGCGCGTCCGGGTCGCTGATCTCCTCGGCGCGGCCGGCCAGCTTGGCGTCACCCTCCCAGCCGGGAGGGTCGCTCGAGCCGCTGTGCAACGCGTAGCGCGGATCACGCTGCAGGTCACGGGCCTTGAGCGCGTCGGGCATCGACCCGATCCACAGGTCATCGCCGGCGAAGAAGGTCTCGATCCCGCTGATCCGCGGCGACCCGTCAGCGCGCAGAGTGGCGATCGTCTTGTGGACCCTCGCCTCCAAAAGCCGCCTCACCTGGTCGGTGAACCCCGGCTCGCTGTCGCTCATCTGCTGCCAGCTGGCCATGGCCCGATCGTACGCGGGTCGCAGCGAAATAGGGAAACACCCGATTCCTCCGCACGGGCCTGGCCGTACCTTCGCTGGCGACTCACGAGTTCGAGCTTGGGCCGGACTCGAAACCGCGTAGGAGGAGGTCCTCTCGGTGGAATCTCGGGCGGAGCGCACAATTAACGGGGACGAGGGCGCACGCGCGCGGCGCGCGCGGATCGCACGCTTCGCCGTGGTCTTGCTGCTGACAGTGGCCGCCGCCGCGCTGACGGCGAGTCCGGCGGCGGCGGTGTTCCCGGGCGCCAACGGACGGCTGTTCGCCAGCGGGGCCCTGTACGACCCTCCCGATCAGAATCCGGTGGCATACCCGTGGCCGGGCCTGTCAGGAGATTCGTTTTTCGGCCGACGATCTGCACGTCACCGGAGAGCACATCAACGGGAACAACCCAACCAGCATCTGGATCGCCAACCTTGACGGTTCCGACCCTCACCAGGTCACCAACCCGCCGCCGAAATCATTTGGTGATCAGATGCCGACTTGGTCACCGGACGGCAAGCAGATCGCCTTCATCCGCGCTACGACCCTCACGAATGGAAACGTGGTGAGCGGGCTCGAGATGCTCGACGTGGCCACCGGCGGAGTAAGCACCCTGCTGGGTCCCAGTTCCAATACCTTGCAGTGGCCGGACTGGTCGCCGGATCCCAACAGCCACCAGCTCGTCCTGCTCCGCACGTCCGGCTCGACCAATCAGGCCGATCTCGTCAACACCGACACGGGCGCCACCCAGACGGTGGCCTCGGGTAAGACCCTCAACTACGTCCGCTTCGCCCCGGACGGCAACAGCATCGTCACCGCCACCGAGAACTTCGAGAGCGGGAGCACCGAGACGATCAAGGTAATACCGCTCAACGCCGACGGCCAGAGCCTCAGCTTCACGGTGTCCACGCCTGACGGTGTCGTCTATCCAACCTTCACCGCCGACGGCCAGGCGATCACCTACTCGACCTGCACGGCGAGCGGAAACTGCGGGATCTGGAACGCCACCCTGCCGGCGCCCGACGCTCCGCCGGGTACCCAGCCGACCATCACGCAGATCATCAAGACCAGCAACTACTTCCCGTACCTGTTCGACTGGGAGCCGCTGGTCAACGAGCCGGTGATCACGTTCGGGCCGAGCGGCACCGTGAAGGACACCGACGCCACCTTCGAGTTCTCGGTGCCCTCCAGCGAAAAGGGCACCTACCAGTGCAAGCTCGACAACGGCGACTGGGAGGACGGGTGCGTCTCGCCGAAGACCTACAGCGGCCTCGATGACGGCGACCACACCTTCTCCGTGCGCTTCTACGAGTCCGGACAGGATCCCAACGACGCGCCGGTGGCCAGCCGCACCTGGACCGTGGACACCACGCCGCCGGAGGCGATCATCGACGAGGCGCCCTCGGGCAGTACCACCTCGACGACGGCGTCGATCTTCTTTCACTCCACCGAGCCCGACGGAGCCACCTTCAGGTGCAGCTTCGACGGCGGTGCCGAGTACGACTGCTCCTCGCCCCAGGTGTTCACCGGCCTGGACGTCGGCGAGCACACCTTCACGGTCAAGGCGATCGACGCCGTCGGCAACGAGCAGGAGGACGCCACCGAGGTCAGCTGGGAGGTGACCGAGTCCGGCCCCGGCGGCGGCGGGGATCCGGGGCGGCGGGGGATCCACCGGTGGCGGTGGCGGCTCGACCGGCGGCGGGGGCTCCGGGGGCGGCGGCGGCTCGACAGGCGGAGTGTTGCCGGTGAGCGACTGCACCGATGGGCGCTATACGAAGTTCACCTTCGGAAACGTGGTGGCCGTCGGCCGCGGGGGGACGTGCTTCGTGCGCACCAAGGAGGCGGACGGGAGCGCCAAGTGGACGGCGGCGGGGCCGATCTCGCTCAACGGGGTGCAGCTCACCCCCTCGGGCCCGCTCATCTTCGACCAGCACGGCGGCGGCGTGAGCATCGAGATTCCGGAGGGCACCACGGTGGGGCTGCAGTCGTTCACCTGGACGCTGCCGGCCACCGTCAACATCCCGCTGGACAGCACGGCGGCGGGCTTCGACCTCCCCGACCCCAAGGCGACGTTCAAGATCGCCGGGCTCAAGGTGTCGGTGGCGCCCAAGTTCGCGCTCAGCAAGGCCGACGGCGGCTCCTCCACCGTGATCGTCTACCTCAAGCTGCCGGCGGTCTTCCAGGGCGCCGCCGGTGGGGACGCGGCCAAGCCCAGCGACCTCAGCTTCGAGTTCAAGTTCATCGCCTCCAACGCCAAGGGCGTGCGCTTTGCCTTCAACGCCACTGTCACCAACCTGTGGCTGTTCGGCAAGGTCGAGGTGCCGAGCCTGACCGTGGGGCTGGATCAGGGGCCGCCGCTCAGCTTCGAGGGCAGCGCGACGCTGAAGTTCCCGGGGGTCAGCGGCCAGTACACCCTCGACGTTGGGCTCAGCGGCGAGGGCGAGGGGCCCTTCCCGCTGGTGACCAAGCTCGCGCTACAGGCCTCCCAGCTGCAGAAGCCGATCGCCGAGGGCGTGTTCCTGCAGCGGCTGGGCGGCAGCTTCGAACGCTGCTCGGCGACGGTCGGCAAGCTGTCGGCGTCGGCGGGAGTGTCGTTCGGCCCCAAGCTCTCGATCCCGGGGGTATTCGACGGCGAGCCCGCCTCGCTGGACGGGACGGTGACCCTGTCGCTGTGCGATCCCAAGAGCATCCAGGTGTCCGGTTCGGGCAAGATCGTCGATGTCGGGATCGGCTCGGCCAAGGCCAAGTACACATGGTCGAGCGGCCGCATCGACCTCGAGGGCAAGGTGGGCCTCGCGCTGGCTGGGTGGAACATCTCCGCGGCGATCACCAACGCCTTCTTCGACATTCCCGGCAAGGTCTGGAACGTGGAGGGCAGCGCCAAGCTGACCGCGCCCGGCTTCTTCGGCTCGGTGCTCAACGGCAAGGGCGACGCCGTGATCTCCACCAACGGGCTGGCGGCATGCTTCGGAGCCCTCGGCGCCCGGTTCGGCTTCGGCGAGCACTGGGGGGGCGCCCTGCAGGGCTTCTCCGACAACTGCGACGTCGGTCCCTACCGCGCCGGCTCGTCGGCCAGCGTGGCCCTCGACCATCTGCGAGCGCACGCCGCCGCCAGCGATCTCTCGATCCCGGCGCACGCTCGTATCGAGGTGCTGGCCGCCCAGGGCGCCGGCGCCCCGCCGAAGATCGTCGTGACCGGCCCCGGCGGCGTCCGTATCGACACCCCGGCTGACGCCTCGGGGGTGCAGACATCCCAAGCGCTGCTGGTTCAGGACCCCGACGACGACACCACCCACGTGATCCTGTTCTCGCCGGCGGCGGGAGCCTGGACCGTGGCGCCCGAACCGGGGGCGGCTGCGCCCGCCGGAGTGCAGATCGCCGACGGCCTGCCGCCGGTGCAGGTGAGCGCCAAGGTGGCAGTAGCCCACCGCGCTCACGCGGGCCGGCGGCGGGTGCTGACCTGGTCGCTGCGGCCGCTGGCCGGGCAGCGAGTCACCTTCGTCGAGCACGGCGCCAACGTGACCCACACGCTGGCCAGCACCGACCGCGCGCACGGGACCCTCACCTTCACTCCCGCGCCGGCCGCCGGGCGCGGCCGCCAGATCGTGGCGCTGGTCACCCAGAACGGCCTGCCCCGCGACCAGCCGGTGGTGGCCCGCTTCCTGGCGCCCCGGCTGCCGCGGCTGCGGGCCGTCCATGGCCTGCGCCTGCGTGGCTCACGCTTGATCTGGCCCGGCCAGCCGGCCGCCGCTCGTTACTCGCTGATGCTCCGCAGCGCCAGCGGAGCGACCTCGACGGCGATCACGCGCCAGCCCTCGCTGCTCGTGCCCCGCCCCATGCGTCACCGAACGCTGGCGGTCTCGATCAGTGCGTTGAGCACCACCGGGACCATTGGCCCGCTGCGGATGGTGACCGTTCGCCTCAGGTAGCAAGATGGCTGGCCCGACCGAGGAGTACGAGTTGGGTGCGGCGGATATCGCTACCAACCTGCACTACTTGCCCTCGCGACTGTCGGGTTGTTGCAGTCCGGGCACGTTCGTTTGGCTTTGATCACACGCCGAGACAGGTTCGTCACAGGTCAGCCCCGGATCCGGGACGTGGTTCGACTTACTCGCCGATATGACGAGTCAGACGACCCACGTCCGGGCGCCCGGCCGGTTCCGTCGCCGTCCTGACACGCGGCGACACAAAGTCGTCACGCTTGACGCCGGCGCCCGGCCGGAACCCGACCCTTCCTGGCCGCCTTTCCCGACGGCCAACCCCCAGACAGGCACGCCAGCACGTTTCGCGCCACCAGCGAGCCGGTGCGCTGCGCCGGACGCTCGAGCCCGGCGACGAGATCATCGTCACCGAAATGGACCACGACGCCAACGTGTCGCCGTGGCTCTTGGTGGCCGGCGACCGGGATCTGGTCGTCTGCACGACTCCGCTGCGCGTGCAGGACGGGACGCTCGACCTGGCCGCGCTCGACGGGTTGATCTCGACGCGCACCGACGAGCGCACCCCGACGTTCTGCCTGAACCTCGACGGCTGGACCGCGCCTGCGTTGAGCACCGAGTTGGGGCGCCGCGGCATCTTCACCTACCACGGCAACTACTACGCTCTGGGCGCGATGACCGCCTTGGGGCTGGAGCCCAGCGGCGGCGCCGTGCGGGCCGGTTACCTGCACTACACGACCGCGGAAGAGGCCGACCGCTTCTGCGAGGTCGTCTCGACTCTGGCCTGAGGCCACCGGCGGCCTGGGCCGCCCATACACCAGGTAGCCCCACCCCGGGATGCCACCCTCCCTCATAGGCGTGACGCGGCCCGGAAACGACCCTTCCTCACGTGCTGTCAATCAACGAGAGGAAGGGCGCTATGAACATCGCATCTCGCGCCGGACGCTGGAGCGCAGCCCACTGGAAGACGGCCACCTTCGGATGGCTGGCGATGGTGGTCTGCGCCGTGGCGGTCGGCCATCTGGTGGGCACGGTCAAGCTCACCGACTCTGAGCAGTCGACGGGCCAGTCGGCTCGTGCTCAGCTGTGGCTCAACCAATCCGGGTTCGCCAACCACGCCGGCGAGGCCGTGCTCATCCAGAGCGGCAGGCAGAAGGCGGACGGCCCCGGGTTCCGCCAGGAGATCAAGACGGTGGTGGCCGGACTCGAAGCGCTGCCGCAGATCGACGCGCATGCGGTCACCGCTGGCCGCCGGCAACCAGGGCCAGATCTCCAAGGACGGCCGTTCGGCGCTGATCGAGTTCAACATGAAGGGCGACGCCGACACGGCGGCCGACCGCGTGCAGCCGGTTCTCAACGCGGTGGCGGCGCTACAGCGCCGCGCCCCGCAGTTCACCGTCGCCGAGTTCGGCGACGCCAGCTCCGAGCACGAGCAGAACGCAACCATCAACAACGGTCTCTCAAAGGCCGAGACCCTGTCGCTCCCGATCACCTTTCTGGTGCTGCTGGTGGCCTTTGGCGCCTTCGTCGCCGCCGGCCTGCCGGTGGTGCTGGCGTTCTCGGCGGTCCTGGCCTCGGGCGGATTGGCCGCCGCGGCCAGCCACCTGGTCCACGCCTCCGACGCCACCAGCTCGGTGATGCTGCTGATGGGGATGGCGGTCGGCGTCGACTATTCGCTGTTCTACCTCAAACGCGAGCGCGAGGAGCGGCGTCTGGGCCACGTTGACGCGCTGCAGCGGGCCTCAGCCACCTCCGGGCGGGCGGTGCTCGCCTCCGGGATCACCGTGCTGATCGCCATGGCCGGGATGCTGCTCACCGGCAGCAAGGTGTTCGACTCGATCGGAATCGGGGCGATGCTGGTGGTGTTTGTGGCCATGGTCGGATCGCTGACCGTGCTTCCCGCGCTGCTCGGACGGCTCGGGGACAAGGTCGACAAGGGCCGGATTCGCCGCGCCCGCCCCGAGTCGCGGGTGCTGGAACGCCATCCTGCGGCCGGTCCTGCGGTTCCCGCTTCCGGCGGCGATCGCCTCCACGGGCGTGCTGGTGGTGCTGGCGCTGCCGACGCTGGGGCTCCACACCACGCTGCTGGGCGTGAGCGATCTGCCCCACAGCATTCCCGTCGTGCGCACCTACGAGAAGATCCAGAGGGCGTTCCCGGGTTCGCAGACGCCGGCCGTCGTGGTGCTACGCGACCGCGACGTCGTCCTCCGCCCAGTCCCGGGCGGCGATCGCCAAGCTCAAGCGGCTGGCCCTGGCCAGCGGCCAGGCCAAGCAGCCGATCCAGACCACCGTCAACCGCGGCCACACCGCCGCACAGATCCAGATCCCGCTGGTTGGAAACGGCAGCGACAATGCGTCGATGGCCGCCCTGGCCACGCTGCGCGACAAGGTGCTGCCGGCCAGTGTCGGACGCCTGCCCGGTGCCCAGTTCGCGGTCACCGGAGAGACGGCGGGCACGCACGACTTCAACGCACAGATCAAGCACAGCTTCCCGCTGGTGTTCGCGTTCGTGCTCGGGCTGGCGTTCCTGCTGCTGCTGATGACGTTCCGGTCGCTGGTGATCCCGCTGACCTCGATCGTGCTCAACCTGCTGTCGGTCGGAGCCGCCTACGGCGTGCTGGTGTGGATCTTCCAGCAGGGCCACCTGCAGGGGCTGCTCGGGTTCCACTCCAACGGCTCCGTGGTCACCTGGCTGCCGCTGTTCCTGTTCGCGGTCCTGTTCGGACTGTCGATGGACTACCACGTGTTCATCGTCAGCCGGATCAAGGAGCTGCACGACGACGGGCTGCCGACCGCCAAGGCGGTGGCGCGCGGGATCGGGTCGACGGCCAGCACGGTGACGGCGGCGGCGGCGGTGATGGTGGCCGTGTTTGCCATCTTCGCCTGGCTGCCTACACTCGACATCAAGCAACTGGGTGTTGGGCTCGCGATCGCGGTGTTGCTCGACGCCACCCTGATCCGGGGAGTCCTGCTGCCGGCAACGATGAAGATGCTGGGCGAATGGAACTGGTACCTGCCGCGGTGGCTGCAGTGGCTGCCGCGGGTCAACCTGGACGCCGGCCGGTCCATGCCGGCGGCACCGGCTCGAGCCAGGACCACGGCCGCCGAGCCCGGTCGCGCCCCCAGCACCGCCGCTGAGGTCGCCTGACATGGACACGATCGTCCGCACCCTGGTCGACCCGGCGACGTACCGCCGGCTGGTCTACCTGCTGCTGGGCCTGCCGCTGGGCACGACCTGGTTCATCGCCCTGGTCACCGTCTGGAGCCTGTGCTCTGGGCCTGCTCGTCACGCCGCTGGTGATCCCGCTGCTGTTCGGCTGGCCTCCATGACCCGCGGGTTCGCGGCCGTCGAGGCCGAGATCGCCCGGTCGCTGCTCGACGTCGACGCCCAGCGCACCGCGCCGCCGCCGCCGAGCCGCAGCGGCTTCTGGGCCCGCTTCCGCGCGCATGTTCGGCGCCGAGCTTCTGGCGGGCCCAGGCGTTCCTCCTGGCTGCGGTCGTTCGTCGGGTTCCCGATCGCCGTCGTCCTGATCAGCCTGCTCGGCACCGCGCTCTCGCTGATCTTCGCCCCGTTGTGGGTGCCGTTCGTGCATGGCGGCGCGCAGACTGGGCTTCTGGCATCCCGCACACGTTCCTGCGGTCGCTGCTCCTGGTCCCGGTCGGGCCTCGTCGCTGCTCCCGCTGACGCTGCTGCTGGTGCACCCGCTGGACAGCCGTGTTCCGGCCGCTAGTGTCCGGGCTGCTGCCGGACCCGGCGATCACTCGCCGGCGCGACCGGGCCGGAGCCGGCGGGCGCGGCCGCGAGCCAGCCGCGCCACCAAAGGCCCGTCAGCGCCGGCCGCCCGGCCGCCGATCGCTCGAGATCCACGCCGCCGTCGACGCGCTGTCGTGGTCCCTGTCTCGTGGTCATCTGGGCGCTGACCTCGCTCGGTTACTTCTGGCCGATCTGGGTCGTGCTCCCGCTCGCGGCCGCGCTGGGCATCCACGGCTGGTTGGTGGTGCTCGCCGAGCGCCCCGAGCTCGTCGGCGCTTTCGCGGGCAGCCGCGCCCTGGCCGGGACCGCCGGGATGGCGGCGTCCTGCTCGCTGTTCTTCGATCGCGTCTGGGCGATCACCGGACACGGATACTTCTGGCCGATCTGGCCGATGCTCGGGTCGCGATCGTGCTCGGGGCGCAGACCGCTCGCGGTCATGCTCGGCTCGCCCGGCAGGCCGAGATGGCCGAGCGGATCGAGACCCTCGAGACGACCCGCGCCGGCGCCGTGGACGTCCAGGACAGCGAGCTGCGCCGGATCGAGCGCGACCTCCACGACGGCGCCCAGGCCCGGCTGGTCGCGCTCGGCATGAGCCTGGGCATGGCCGAGCAGAAGCTGGCCGAGGACCCCGAGCGCGCCGGCGAGCTGCTCGCCGAGGCGCGAGTGGGCGCCGAGCAGGCGCTGCGCGAGCTGCGCGACCTCGCCCGCGGCATCCATCCGCCGGTGCTCGCCGACCGCGGGCTCGAGGCGGCGCTCCCGCGCTGGCCAACTCGACGCCGATGCACGTCACGCTGTCCGTCGACGTCCAGCAGCGTCCGGCCGCGGCGGTGGAGAGCGCCGCCTACTTCGTGGCCGCCGAGGCGCTCGCCAACGCGGCCAAGCACGCCGGCGCCGACTGGCTCGACATCCGGATCGCGCGCGCCGGCGACCAACCTCGAGCTCGAGATCGAGGATGACGGCGTCGGCGGCGCCGACCCGGACGGCAGCGGCCTGCGCGGGCTGCGCCGCCGAGTCGAGGCGCTCGACGGCACGCTCAGGTCGATCAGCCCGCCCGGAGGACCCACGACGTCCACGCAGAGCTGCCATGCGCGTAGTGATCGCCGAGGACCTCGCGCTGCTGCGCGACGGCCTCACCCGTCTGCTGCGCGACAACGGGATCGAGGTCGTGGCGGCCGTCGCCGACGGCGAGGCGCTGGTCCGCGAGGTCGTGGCGCAGAAGCCCGACCTCGCCGTCGTCGACATCCGCCTGCCGCCCGGACTTTCGCGACGAGGGCCTGCGCGCCGCGCTCGAGGTCCGCCGCCGGGTCCCCGGCACCGCGGTGCTGGTGATCTCGCAGTACGTCGAGCAGACGTATGCCGAGGAGCTGCTCGCCGACCGCGGCGGCGGCATCGGCTACCTGCTCAAGGACCGCGTCATGCACGTGGCCGACTTCCTGGAGGCGGTCCGCCGCGTCGCCGACGGCGGCACCGCGCTCGATCCCGAGGTGGTCGCCGCAGCTGTTCTCGCGCCGCCGCGCCGACGGCCCGCTCGAGCGGCTTACCCCGCGCGAGCGCGAGGTGCTGGCGCTGATGGCCGAGGGGCGATCGAACGCCGGCATCGCCGAGGCGCTCGTGCTCACCGTCGGCGCCGTCGAGAAGCACGTCCAGAGCATCCTGTCCAAGCTCGACCTGCCGCAGTCCGCCACCGACCACCGGCGGGTGCTCGCGGTGCTCGCCTACCTCCAGGGACAGGAGTAGTGGTGTCCCGTCCGCACAAGGTTGCCGGCAGGCGCCCCGCAGGTGCGCCGACGCCTGCCGGGTCCTTGATCAGCTCGCGGCGGCGGGCTCCGGGTCGGGCCGCACCTTGACCGTGTCGGCGACGCGGATGATCTCGTCCACCGGCAGGTCGGCGAGCGAGGCGTGCTTGCGGATCGCCTCCGGGCTGGTGGCCTCGTAGATGCATACGGTGCCTACAGTGCCGGCGCCCTCATCGAGCACGTAGCTGCGGATCCACCGCACCTCGTCGGGCATGTCCTCGTTGCCGACCTTGGTCGAGCGAGCCGCGGCCTCCTCGAGATCGGCTCCCGACCGCCAACCGCTGCGCCGCAGGATTGCGTAAAGCTCCATCCGGTCCTCCTTAGGGTTTGTTCATGGGGCGACGGTACCGCCGTCGGCATGCGCACGACAATGGGAGGAGTACCTATCTTCCCCGTCCTGATCGGCCAACCGCCAGGTCGTCGACCCGTCCGGCACCGTTTCCCTGACGACCAGGCCGGCCGCTGCCAGCCGCACCAGCTCGGCCCGGAACGCCTCGTAGGGGACCAGTCCCATCCGGGTCAGCGCGGCGTAGCCGAGCCGGTCGTAGAGGTCCGACGTGGTGGCCGGCTCGGCGGTCAGCGCAGCGAGCAGCGTTGGTGCGCGGGACACCTCCCGAGGCTACCGAGGCTGCGAACCTTGCCCGGTGCTGAGAGTTCTGATCACCGGGATGTCGGGGACGGGGAAGTCGAGCGTCCTGGTGCGACTGGGCAAACTCGGCCATCGAATCGTCGACACCGACAGCGACCGGTGGAGCCACTGGGTCACGCTGCCTGACGGTTCTGCCGACTGGGTGTGGCGTGAGGACGTCATCACCGAGCTGCTCACCGGTCATCAGCACGGCAAGCTGTTCGTCGCCGGCTGCAAGTCCAACCAGGGAGGGTTCTATCCGCTGTTTGACCACGTGGTGTTACTCAGCGCCCCCGCCGAGGTGCTGATGGCCCGTATCGCGGCCCGCACAACCAACAGCTACGGCAAGACGGCGGCGGAGCGCGCGCAAATCCTTCGCGACCTGAAGGACGTCGAGCCGCTGCTGCGCAGGACGGCCACGGTCGAGCTTGACGCCTCCGAGCCGCTCGGAGAGGTGGTGCGGCGGATCGATCAGCTCGGCCTCCGGTAGCCGATCTCTCGCAATACGATTGCCCGCCTGTCCCTGATCTATCGAATCATGTATCGGGTCGGGTTCACTCCCTGGGACACCGGGGACGTTGCCGCTGAGCTTCGGGCCCTGGTCGACGGACGTGACGCGCTCGCTGCCGGCGCGGCGCTTGACCTCGGCTGTGGCACCGGGACGCAGGCGCTGTACCTGGCGCGGCGCGGCTGGCGGGTGACCGGCGTCGACGATCTGGAGCAGCCCTTACGCCGCGCGCGCGACCGCAGCGCCGCCGACGGCGTGGACGTGCGATGGGTCAAGGCCGACGTCACGCGGCTGGGCGAAGCCGGGCTGGCGCCGGGCTACCAGCTGCTGCTGGACCGTGGCTGCTTCCACGGTCTCGGTTCGGACGAGCGCGCCGGTTACGCCCGGGCCGTGACCGCCCTGGCCGCGCCGGGCGCCGTCTTTCTGCTCATGAGCTTCGCCCGCAATCGGGTCGTCGCCGGCCCTCCCGGCGCCGACCGCGACGAGATCACGGCCCGCTTTGCCGCCGGGTGGGAGCTCGAGTCGGCGGTCAGCGACTCCGGTCCCGATCCCGCCGGACCGCTGCGCAACGTCCCGCGCACCTGGTACCGGCTGCGCCGCCGCTGAGCGCCGCCGCCCAGGGTCATGCATCAGGGTGTGGGGGCGATCTCGGCCTGCGCGACGCCGAGGGCAGGCGGGCCTTCGCGAAGGCCGGGCGCGAGCGTGGTCGCCGCCGCGAGCAGCAGCGCCCAGCCGACCATGACCAGGACGGTGGTGTCGGCGCCGGCGCGTTGAAAGACCACGCCGACGGCCAGTGGCCCCAGCCATCCCAATGACATGGTCACCAGAGTCCCGGCGGCCTGGACGCGCCCGCGGAGGCGATCCGGCGTGAGCGCGACGCGATACCCGGAGACCAGCGAGTTGGCCAGGGGGGTGGGCATCTCACAAACCCCCACGATCAACCCGATGAGCAGCGGGCTGTGGGCCACGAACAGCAACGGCAGGACGCAGACCAACAGCCACGCCTCGGCCATCAACGCGGTTCGGGGCCGCAGCACATCGCGCAGCGAGCCGGCGAGGACCGCGCCGGCCAGACCACCGCAGCCCACCAGGGCGAGCATGGCGCCGATCTCGCCGGACGATGCACCATCGCGCCTGGCGACCAGGATCGCCAGGAGATAGAGCCCGATGTAGAGCGGGTTGCCGGCGGCGAACAAAAGCGCGCTGGTGCGAAAGAACCGATGACGCCACAGCCACGTGAGCCCGTCGCCGATCCCGCGCAGGCGAGCCGGCGCATCCTGACGTACATCCACCCGATCTTGGAAGCGCGCTCGGGTCAGCGCGACCGAGACCATCGAGGCGAGATAGGAGCCGGCATCGGCGAGGAACGGCAACGCCTGCGCAACGGCGAACAAGACGCCCCCCAATAGAGGCCCGACCAGATTGGCGGCAAACGTTCGGGCCTCGTTCTGGGCCACCGCCTGGGGCAGCTGCTCCGGCTTGACGACGTGGGCGAGCGCACCCCGCTCGCACACGTATCGCAACGTGAACAGGCACCCGTCGAGAAAGGCGACTGCGGTTACCTGCGCGAACGACGGACGTCCGAGCAACAGCGCCACCGGGATACTGGCCACCAACAGCGCTCGGACCGCGTCTGACGCGATCATCAGGCGCTTGCGATCGAACCGGTCGGCCAGCACGCCCGCCGGCAGGGCAGCGACCGCCAGCGGGAGCCACTTGGCCAAGCCGACCACCCCCGCCTTCGCCGGCGAGCCCGTGAGCGCCAGCACCAGCAGCGGATACGCCACGGTCGACGCCTGGGAGCCGAGCTGAGACAGCGCCTCCCCGCTCCACAGCAGCACGAAGTCGTGATTCTTGCGAAGCGGAACGGAGGTCATCGACCGACGATACGGGAAGGCAGCGGGACCTCAGGCATGCTAAGCATCGAGGTCGAATCACCGCCGCCATGCACAGGTTTACGCAGGCGAACCGCATTTGCCGAATGGCCGCCCATGTGATCGCGGCTGTGGTCGCGGCGTGCGCCCTCGCGGCGTGCGCCGGCAACCTCGAATGCGACGGCCACGCCTGTGTGGGGGATTGGAAGCGTGACATGGCGCTCGGTGGGACCATCGTGCACTGTGTCGACGGGAAGTGGTCTCATGCCGGTGGGCTGGGAGACGCCTGTGCGGGCCACGGGGGGATCCGGCGCAGCCATTAGTGGATGGGTCCGCGCAATCGGACCGCCAGTGGGTTCTTGACTTCGGGCCGGGCAGCGTGAAAATCAGATCAGACAGCCAGCCGGCGAAGGAGAGACCGATGAACACCAATTACACCCTCGCCTATGGGACTCACGCCGCCCCCGAGGACGGGCGGTGTGCGATGGAGTGGGTCAGCTTCCTCGCGGGCGAGCCCCACAGCGACGACCCATCGTGCGTCAGCCCCGTGCTGCGTGCGTACTGCACCGCACTGAACGACAGCCTCGATCACGGCTCGCGCCAGCGGCTGCGGCCCTACCTGGCGCGCACGATCGGCACCGCCGGCGACGGGCTCGACGGACGGCGATCCTGGATGGCGATGGACTGGCTGATCCGCACCTACACCCCGGCCTGGCTCGCGGCCGCCGGCTTTGAGGCCGGCGCCGAGCAACTGGCAGCACTGCCGGCCAGCGAGGACTCGCCCAGCCTGCGCCTCGGCCTGTCAGCGCTGACAGACGCGCGGCGCCAGACGCGGACGGGCCGCACCGCAGCGCTCGGGCCGGGCCGGCCCGCGGCGTGGTCGGCCCGGGCCGCCGGACGCGCCGCTGCCCGCGAGGCCGCCTGGGGCTCGGCCGGCGCCGCTGCCTGGGCCGCCGTCCGCGTTGAGGTCGAGGACATGGCTGGTGACCGCGCGCGGGCGCTGGCCCGCGACATAGCCGCCGACGCCGCGACCACGATCGCCTCCACGGCGAGCACGACCGGTGGGTCCGCGGCGGCCCGCGCCGCCGCGCGGGCAACTCTGGCGCCGGTCCTGATGGCCATGGAGCGCTCGGCGCTGGTCCTGCTTGACCGGATGTTGCCGACGGTGGCACTGCAGCCGGACGAGGTGAATCGCCCGGTCCATTTGGACGGCGGGATCTCGTTCGCGGCGAGCTAGTGTCGCGAGGCTGCCACCGAATGTGAATCGGGGCACTAGTTTTAGACCCCGACCGGGAACTCATGAGACCGCGTGAAATCGGTCTCCAGCGCCGCCGTGGCTTCGGTGATCTCGTCGCGGAGGCTTGAGTACGCCCTCGAGCAGTAGAGCGGGCCATGGTCGGCGTTGGTCAGGATCATCTCGGCCATCGCCATGCCCTGCGCGCGCACCGGCTCGGGGCTGCCGAGCCGATCGATCATGGCGTGGATCGCGTCCTCGGCATCGAGGACGGCGCCGCGGCGGATGAGGCCCCTGTATCGCCCGATCGGCTGGCGGTGCGCCTGGGCCACCGCGCGCCGCAGCGAGCGCGCCACCAGCCTGCGGCCTCGCCTGCTGGTCAACCTCGAGGCGCACAGAGCAAGCTCCTCGCCAAAACCGGGGTCTGAACCCTCGGCCAGCGCCCGAGTCACCGCGGTCCGGTGCAGAGCCACGTGAACGCGGGCCTTGAGCGACGGACCACGGTCATCCAGCGCCGGTTCGGCGACGGGCACGGAGCGGGAACGGATGGAATAGGGATCGGCAATTGCAGGCATGTCGTACTCCTGAAAACGGGAACGGCAACTCGGGCGCCCTCCATATCGGCCCGGCGCACTTCTTTTCTTCCCAGGTTGGCCTGGCTCCATGCGGCCGATGTACAGATTGGGTAAGCGGAAGGACAGGTTTCTCTTGGGGGCGCACATCGGGAGGAAGGAATGCGCATCCGGCGCGTCGGTTAAAGCAGGACTGTCATTGGACCCATGGGAGGTGGAGCCGAGACAGCGCCTGACCCGAAATCACCGGGTGAGTGCATTTCCGACCCCAACCGGAAGCAGGGAGATATCCACATGATGCTTCAGATAGTTCGACGTCTAGGCGCGGTGGCGGTACTTGCCGTCGGCGCGGTACACCTCCAGCAATACCTCGGTGCCGACTACAACGTCTTACCCACGGTCGGCCCCCTGTTCTTGCTCAACGCAATCGGCGCGGGAGCCGTCGGGTTCGCCCTGCTGGCTCCGCTCCACCGCATCATGGGTGAGAGGCGAGGCGACCTCGCCGGCGGGGCCCTGTCAGTCCTTGCCGTCGGGATCGCGCTGGGTTCACTGGTGGCGCTCTACATCAGCGAGACCGGAACCCTGTTCGGGTTTGCCGAGGACGGGTACGGAAGCGCGGTCGTGATCGCCATCATCGCCGAGGTCGCGACCGTACTGCTGCTCACGCCGGTGGCCGCGATCAGCATCCGTCGAGCCACGTCTCACGACGCTCATCTGTCGTCGCGTCAGCCGTCAAGCCGCGCGAGCGCCGTCTAACCCGGCGGCGCCCCAGACCTCGGCAGAGAGGCCTGCCACGCGGGTTGGTCCGTCGGCCATGAGTCCCTCGGTCGGCCCGCGTGGCGCATGCCTTGCCAGGCTTATAAGAGATATCTCTTGACAGTGATCTCTCGAGCGGTTAGCATCGAGAGATGGCTATCGACGAATCGAACAAAGGTCCCGCAGAGGCCGAGCTGCGGGAGGTCACCGACGCCCGCGCGATGCGAGCACTGGCACACCCCGTGCGGCTTGCGTTGCTTGACACTCTCAGCCTCGAGGGGCCCCTGACTGCGACTCAGGCTGGAGAGAGGATCGGCGAGAGCCCGACCACCTGCTCCTTTCACCTGCGCCAGCTCGCCAAGTACGGCTTCGTCGAGGAGGCCGGAGGCGGTCGGGGCAGAGCGCGCCCGTGGCGGATGAGCGCTCGCGGGATGCGTTTCTCCAGCGAGCACGATGACCCGGAGACCAAACTGGCCGCCGGGACTCTGGCTCGCCTGATGCGCGAGCGTAATCTGGAGCGCTACCGCAACTGGCTCGAGACGAGGAGCAGCTACCCGCGGGCGTGGCGAGAGGCGGCGGAGAACCAGCCAGCACGTGCTGTGGCTGACCGCCGAGGAGCTCAAGGGGCTCAGCCAAGAGCTGTTGGACTTGCTGGTGTCGCGCTTCAGAGAGCGGCGCACGGATCCGTCGACCCGGCCCGAGGGCGCCCTCCCGGTGGAGCTGTTGATGTTCACCTACCCGAGGACTCCTCCACCCGACGAGGGGCAAGCATGAGCCTCTGGCACGAGCACGCCTTGGCCGACGTCCACCGCGCCGACCTCCGTCGCCAGGCAGAGCATCGCCATCTGGCGACCGCGTCCATCCCAGCCGGCACCGGTCGGGGTCGCGCGCTCGCCGGGAGGGTCCAACAAAGACTCGGCATCCTCCTGGTCGAGACCGGCCTTCACCTCATCACCCGAACCGGCAGCCAGGGGCGGCTGAAGCTGTCCCACAGCGCCGCGAGCTCGGACTCGCATCGCCTCGACCGGTGACGCAGCGCTCCTCGGCGCGACCTTTACGATCCCCGGCCAGACACATTGGCCGACCGCAAGGACATCGACTTCAGCTACTCGCTGACTGACCGCGTCATACGACTCAGCCTGGGCGAGCTCGCCGATTTCAGTGGGGCGAAATACGACGGCGACTTCTCAATCACGCTCGAGCAGGCCCAGCGGCGAAAGCACGAGTACCTGGCCGAGCAGATCGGGGTCAAGTCCGGGCGCCGGGTGCTCGATCTGGGCTGCGGATGGGGCGGCTTGCTCAACTACATCCGCGGCCGCGGGGCGACGGGCGTGGGGGTGACGTTGTCCGAGGCCCAGCTGGCCGTCGTGCCGGCGCCACGGTCTCGACGTCTACCTGCGCGACGCTCGTCAGGTGACGCGCGACACGTTCGGGCCGTTCGACGCGGTGGCCTCCCTCGGCGCCTTCGAGCACTTCTGTTCACCGGAGGACTACGAGCAGGGCCACCAAGAGGACATCTACCGGCAACTGTTCGCCAACGTGGCGCGCCTGCTTCCGGACAACGGCCGTTTCTACCTGCAGACGATGGTCTTCGGTCGCAACATGATCCCCATCGATCAGGTCGACCGCAACGCTCCGCGTGAGTCCGACGCCTGGTACCTGGCCATGATGCGGGCGGCGTTCCCGGGATCGTTTCTCCCGTTTGGCGACGAGCAGGTCCTCCGCTGCGCCGAGCCTCATTTCCGCCTCGTGTCCAGTCAGAGCGGCCGGCTCGACTACATCGAGACCATCCGCCAGTGGGATAAGCGCACCGAGGCCTGGAATCCACGGCTGGCCCTGCTGAAGCTGCGGCTGCTGCCCAAGTGGCTGACGAGCCCCGACTTCAGATTTGCCTACACGTCAGGCGCCAGCTCCAACAGCGCCTGCTTCGAGCGCGAACTGATGGATCACTATCGGCTCGTGTTCGAGAAGGCATGACCGCTGGGGCTCAAGCTCTACGACGAGGAGCGCCGCGAGCTGGTCGGGTTCTCGGCGTCACGGCCCTGACCAGCTAGCCCGCTGGTGGTCGCGGCGAGCGGCGGCCCCGGTTCGTCGCTCAAATGTTTCTCCGCGGGAAGTCGCTAGTTGACGCGGGGCCGACCACCAGCCGCGGCGACCTCAGCAAGCCGGCGTTCCAGGTAGCGGCGCTCGGCCGTCTGACGGCGCCAGCGGCAACGCGCGGCTGTATGCCGCCGCGGCCCCCGCCCGATCGCCACGCCGGCGCAGCAGGTCCGCGCGTGCCGCCGCCAGCAGGTAATAGCCGTCCAACCGACCATCGTCGTCCAGCTCCTCGAGCGATTGCCAGGCCGGCGTCGATGTCGCCCGCCATCGCCACCGCCACCGCCCGGTTGAGCCTCACCACCGGGCGAGGGCATCTGCGCCTCCAGCAGCGCGTAAAGCCCCGCGATCTCACCCCAGTCGGTTCGCTCGGCGCTGGCCGCCCGGGCATGGCAGGCCGCGATCGCCGCCTGCAGCTGATAAGGACCGGCGCTGCCGCCGGCCCAGCGCCGCCTCGAGCAGGCCCAGTCCCTCCCGGATCTCCTCGCGATCCCAGCGTTCCCGGTCCTGCTGCTCGAGCGTGATCAGCTCCCCGTCGCCGCCCACACGCGCGTCGCGACGCGAGTGCTGGAGCAGCATCAGCGCCAGCATGCCGCTGACCTCGGGCTCGTCGGGCATCAGCGCTGCAGCGCGCGGCCGAGGCGGATCGCCTCGTCGCAGAGGCCGGCGCGGATCAGCTCCGCGCCCGAGGACGCCGAGTAGCCCTCGTTGAACATCAGGTACAGCACCGCGAGCACCCCGGCGGTGCGTTCCGGCAGCAGATGGCTGGGCGGCACCCGGTACGGGATCGCCGGCGGCGGCGATCTTTGCCTTGGCGCGAGTCAGGCGCTTGGCCATCGTCGCCTCGGAGACCAGGAACGCCTTGGCGATCTCGACGGTGCTGAGGCCCGGCGAGGCTCCGCAACGTCAAGGCCACCCGGCCCTCCAGCGGGAGCGCCGGGTGACAGCAGGTGAAGATCAGCCGCAGCCGGTCGTCCTCGATCTCGTCGGTCTCATCGAACAGCTCTGGCATCGCCTGCTCATCCGCTTCGGGTTGTGTGAGCGCCTCGCGACCGGCCTGCTCGAGCAGCTCTGCGCCGCGGGCGCCGCGCCGCAACCGGTCGATCGCGCGGTTGCCCGCGACGGTCGTCAGCCATGCGCCGGGGCGCTGCGGCACGCCGTCCACCGGCCAACGCCGCAGCGCCTCGGTGAACGCATCCTGGGCGCACTCCTCGGCCAGGTCCCAGTTGCCGGTGCGCCGGATCAGCGCGGCGACGATGCGGCCCCACTCCTCGCGGAAGGCTGCGTCGAGCGCGCGCTGGACGGCCGGCGTGGTCATTCGCTGCAGAACGGGCGCACCTCGATCGCGTGGTACCGGGCGATCGGATGCGTGGCCGCGAGCTCGATCGCCTGCTGGCGATCAGCGCAGCTGACGACGTCGATGCCGGCGATGAACTCCTCGATGTCGACAAACGGACCTTCGCTGACATGCATCTCCCCGTCACGCAAGCGCATCGTCGTGGCCGGTCTGCGGGCCGCCGAGCGCGTTGCCCAGGACGAAGACGGCCGCGTGCCTCCAGCTCGCTGCCGCCAGGCGTCGCACTCCTGCCTCAGCGCCGGCTCGTCAAGCGGTTCCGCCGCCGTCTGACCCACCCAAACCATCAGCAGGTACGGGATTGCCCGCCGAGTCGTCGCCCCGCCCGAACGCGGACGCCCCGGGTCCCAGGCGCAGCCCGTCTCGGAACGGCCGGATCTCGAACGAGCAGAACCGGGACACCGGGTTCTTGGCCTCCACCTCGATCGCCTCCTCCAGATCGGCGCAGTCGAGCACGTCAAAGCCCCCCACGAACTCCTTGGTCTCCGCGAACGGGCCGTCGGTCACCAGCGTCTCGCCGTCGCGCACTCGCACCGTCACCGCCGTCTCCGGGAACTCCAGTTCCCGGCCGCACAGCCGCACGCCGCGGGGATCGATCTCCTCGAGGTAGGCGGGGAAGTCGCGGTTCATGACCGCCACGGCCTCCTCAGGCTGCGCGCCGTCGGTGCCAACGAATGCCACGTACTTCATTCAGCCTCGCTTCCGATAGACGTAACGGATGATCGCGTGATCGCGCGCCGCCTGCACGCGCTGGTCGATCTGTCGGTGAGTGTGCTTCATGTCGCCGCCCTTCGGTCTGGGTTTGGTGCGTACAACCAGACGACGAACGGGATGCGCCCCGAAGGACACCTAGGCCTATCCGAGGATCAGATTCCCGGTCTCGGTGCTCTCACCTTGGCCAGATCGGGCCGACGTTGGCGCCGTTTTCCTGGGTGGCGAGGCTCGACGACGTCGAGGAGCGGTCGGCGACGGTTGCTGCGAGTGGTGTTCTGCGCGAGGGTATGCCGATGGCTCCAACAATCGCGGCGGCTGCCGCCGAGGACGCGATGGCGCTCAACCCACTGCGGGCGAGCGCAGCGCGGGTTGAGCGCGCTGATGCGGTGCTCACGGACCAGGGTCCCGATCCGATGCTCCGCACCGTCGCGCGACTGCGTGCGGCGGATTCTCGCGCGGTCGCTGCTCTTGTGGCTGACGCTCGGGCTTGGTTTGGTCAGCGAGGTGCAATCGGTTTCACCTGGTGGCTAGGGCCGTCGACAACTCCCCCCGACGTGGACAATGCGATTCGGTCCGCTTCCGGGCGCGCGTTCACAACGATCGCCGCGACCGCGATGGTGCTCGATCATGAGCCATCGATCACTAGCACCGGTATCGAGATCCGCGAGGTCACGGACTACGACGACTTCGTAGCAGCGCAACTCATCGTGAGCCAGGCCGAGGACCGCTCTGCGAGCGATCGTGAAGCGTGGTTTGTTCGTCTTCCGTCGATGTGGGAGGCGGCACGCGCCGAATCCGGAGTCCGGAAGACCTTCCTGGCTCTCATCGACGGTCAGCCAGCCAGCGCCGGTACGCTCGCGATCACCGCATCAGGGCACGGTCTTTTGGCAGGAGCCGCGACCGTCCGATCTGCACGCGGGCAGGGCTGCTACGCGGCACTTGTCGCACACCGCTGGCGGGTCGCAAGGGCACTCTCGCTCGACGCGCTGATCGTCCAGGCGTCGGTGATGTCCAGTCCGATCCTCGAGATCCTCGGATTCCAGGCGACCGCGAACCTCATCGCCATCCTCGACACCCCGGCCCCTGAGACGCCACGAGAAACATCGACCACGGGCTGAGAGATCAGACCAGCACGCCTCAGTAGTCGCCTGACGGTCTGGTGGTCACTCAGGCTTGGTATCGCGGCCCTTTAGGGCGCGGGCGATCAGCCAGGCCAGGGCCAACAACAGCGCGGGCGCGAGCGTGAGGCTGGGGATCACGTCCCCATGGCCAATGCCGGAGGCTCCGATGGCTATCAGCATCGTGACGCCGAGCAGCACCGCGACTGGCACCACGAGCAATCGTGCCACCAACAGGACTCCACCAGCGATCTCGAGTACGCCCGCGAAGATTTCCAGGGCCGACGGCCAGGGCAATCCAAACGCGCGAAAGGCCTTCAGCTCCCAGGCATGAAAGACAAACTTGACCAGCCCGGCCAGGATGAAGATGACGCCCGTGATGACCGCGACCTTCGCTCCTGTCCGGTCGCGCCGCAGCGCGGAATCGGGGGTCGAGATCAGGCGTTGTCTGACTTGGGTGGCAAAGCCCGCCCCGGGTCGCGAGATCGGCAAAGCCCTCGGTGCTCATGCCAACAGGCTCGCAGACCCGGCAGCCCGCCGGGTCGGCTCCGCGATGGGCGCGGCGAGGCGCTCGGGCGTAGGCTTTCGATGGCATGAAATCCCTCAGGGTGATCATCCGTCCACTGCGCATGACCATCGCCGCCATCGTCGCGGCCGCGCTCGGCGTGCTGCTCGCGGTCACCGCGGGGGCGGTCGCCGCCCCGAGCGCCACCGTCAGCCCACGTGACAACTGCGGCGGCTTCAATGGCCACGTCGTGTGGACGAGCTCCTACATCCAGCTCTACGGCGAGGTGTGGGACACGAGCTGCTCAGGGAGCTCATCGGTGTGGATCTCCTGGTACAGCCCGGGCTACAACAACGTCAACGCCGAGACCGTCGCCGAGCCCAACACCGCGGGCGTCAACTTCAAGACCGACACGCCGCAGACGCCGACCGACATCATGGTCGCGGTCTGCAGCACCAGCGGCGGCTGGCACTGCGGGACGCCCGTCGCGGTCTCCCAGGGGTCGCCACCAACGACCACCACGAGCCCCACGACGACGAGCCCCACGGGGACGACCCCGCCCCCGTCCTCGCCGGTTGTCAGCACGCCGGTGACGACTCCGCTGCCCCAGCCCGCTGCGCGCCCCCGGGAGCTGCGCGTGAAGCTCGCGATCGGGTGGACGTGGAACCGCGCGCGCACCTGGCTGCGTCGGGTGAGGGTCGCCAGCCTTCCAGGCACGACCAAGCTCTCCCTGCGCTGTGAGGGTCGCGGCTGCCCACGTCCACGGCGCGACTTCGCCGATGGAAGCAAGGCGGTGCACCGATTGCTGCGCCGGATCGTCGGCCGCCGCTACCGCGCCGGGGACCGCCTGCTGCTGACGCTCGCCGCTCCCGGCTGGTTATCCGAGCGCGCCCAGATCCGATTCCGCTGGGGCCGGCTGCCCGGGATCACCTCCTCCTAGGGCACTGCCGTGGCCCGTGGCCGACGCCCTCCGGCGTCGTCACGAGGCGGTGCGCCGCAGCATCTCGACGACGAGGAACGCGAGCTCCAGCGCCTGCTGCGTATTCAGCCGGGGGTCGCACGCCGTGTCGTACCGGGAGGCGAGCTGGCTGTGGGAGATCATCTGCGCGCCACCGAGGCACTCGGTGACCTCCTCGCCGGTGTGCTCGACGTGAATGCCGCCGGGATGCGTACCGAGCCGATGATGGACCTCGAAGAACCCTTCGACCTCGTCCATGATGCGGTCGAAGTGCCGGGTCTTATGACCGCTGGGCGACTCCTCGGTGTTGCCGTGCATCGGGTCGCACTGCCACACCACGCGATGACCGGACCGGCTGACCGCGTCGACGATCGGCGGCAACTTGTCGCGAACCGCGTCGTTGCCCATCCGCGACACGAGTGTCACGCGGCCGTCGACGCGCTGGGGATCGAGCCGCTCCACGAGCTCGGCGGCCTCCTCGGGCGCGATGGTGGGACCGATCTTGACGCCGATTGGGTTGGCGATGAGCGCTCCCATGGCCACGTGGGCGCCTTCGAGCTGACGCGTGCGGTCGCCGATCCAGAGCTGGTGCGCCGAGAGGAGGAACAGCCGATCGCCCTCAGGCCGCAGCAGCGAACGCTCGTAGTCGAGCACGAGCATCTCATGACTCGCGAACAGCTCGACCGTGCGCAGCGAGCTGTCGTCGACGCCGCACGCGGACATGAACCGCAGGCTGCGGTCAATCTCGGTGGCGACGCGCTCGTAACGCTCTCCGGCGCTTGAGCGGCGCACGAAATCCATGTTCCACTCATGCAGCCGGTGCAGATCGGCCAGCCCAGCGCCGGTGATCGCGCGAGCCAGGTTCATTGCCGCTGCCGCGTTGGCGTAGGCGCGGATGAGCCGGCCCGGGTCCGGCCGCCGCGCCTCCTCGGTCGGCTCGAGCCCATGGACCATGTCGCCGCGATAGGACGGAAGGCCGACGGCGTCGGTGTTCGAGCTGCGCGGCTTGGCGTACTGCCCGGCGATCCGCCCAACCTTGACGACGGGCATCGACGTCCCGTACGTCAGGACGACCGCCATCTGCAGCAGCGTCCGGATCGTGCCGCGCAGATGCGCCTCGGTGTTGTCGGCAAACGTCTCGGCGCAATCCCCGCCCTGCAACAGGAACGCCTCACCGCGGGCGACTCTGCCGAGCCGTGCCTGTAGCCGGTCGACCTCCGAAGGGACCGCGATCGGCGGCACGGCCTCCAACACCCCCCGCACACGCGCGAGGTAATCAGCGTCGGGCCACGCCGGCTGCTGAACGGCCGGCCGCGCCAGGGCGTCGGCAACCGCCGCCGCCATTGGGTTTGGCAGCGACGAGAGCACGGGATCCGCAACGACGGGCACATCGATGGTCCAAGTCACGCGCCCCACGGTACGCCGTGTTCGCGACGACGTCGAGTGATGCGCCAGGCGGACAGGGCTCGATGAGCGGAGGTGCCGCCTACAGCAAGTGTCAGTTGACGGCGTCGAGCTCGGCCAGCGAGCGGCCGCGGGTCTCCGGGCCGACGAGGAAGGCCACGATGTAGAGCAGCCACAGCACCGCAAACCACTTGGCGATGGGGGCCAGTCCGATGGAGCCGATGAGGGTGCCGGTGAGGACCGGGCCGGCGATCGAGGGGATGCGGCCGAAGGCGACGCCGAGGCCGAAGCCGGTCCCACGCACCTCGGTGGGGAACAGTTCGGCGACGTAGGTCTGGCCGACCGCCCACGTCCAGCCGAGCAGGCCGATGCCGAACACCTGGGCGATCGCGAACACGAGGAGGTGGTGCGTCGAGAAGGCAATGATGCTGGCGACCGCGAGGGTGACCGCCCCGGCGATGGCGGCCGGGCGCCGGCCGACGCGCTCGGCGACGGCCGCGCCGACGAACGGCCAGATCGCCATGGCGACATAGAAGACCATCGTCAGCGCCAGTGACTGGCGGAAGGTCAGGTTGAACGTCGAGAGCATGTACTTCTGCAGGAAGACGAGGAAGCCCCAGTAGCCGACCGCGTTGGCGATGAAGATGAGGGTGGCGATCACGAGCCGGCGGCGTAGCGCCGGCGTGGCGAAGATCTGACGGGCCTGACGGCGAGTCTCGCCGGCGTGGGCCCCCTCGGTCTGGCGCTTGCGGGCGGCCAGATACGGGACCGACTCGCGCAGCGCCCGGCGCAGGCCCCAGACCAGGAGCGCCGGAATGATCGCGAGAATGAACGTCAAGCGCCAGCCGGCGCCGGGAGCGACCAGTAGGGCCACGCCGAGGGCGATCAGCGCACCCACGGCATACATGGAGAAGATGACGGCGCCGGCGCCGATGGCCCGGCGCCGCGCGGGCCACGCCTCGAGCGTGTACGGGACTCCGACGGACAGCTCGCCGGCGCCGCCGAGGCCGGTGAGGAAGCGCAGTGCGCCGAACACGCCGGCAGTGGCGGCCAGGCCGGAGACGGCGGTGGTGATCCCGTAGAGGAAGATGGAGGCCCCGAGCGTGTCCTTGCGCCCGAAGCGGTCGGCGGCCCAGCCAAAGGCGAAGGTGCCGAGCGTGTAGCCGGCGAGCATGACCGAGCCGATGATGCCGGCCGCCATCGTCGACAGGCTGAAGGAGACGACGATCAGCGGCAGGACGAACGAGTAGATGTTGACCACGTAGGCGTCGAACAGGAAGCCAAGGCCGGAGGAGAAGGCGATCAGACGGGCCTGTTTGCGGTCGGTGGTCGGCGTGGGCGCGCGCTCGGCCCGCGACCTGGGCTGGGGGCGATCGAGGATCTGGGTGCCGGTCATGTCGGTCATGGGCCTCCGATCGGTTCAGGGCGTGAGCAGGATCGAGCCGTCGCGCTCGGTGACGGTGAGGGTGCGTAGCCGCCGGCTGGGGTCAAACAGCGTGCAGCCGGTCCGGACGTCGTACTCGTAGCCGTGCCACGGGCAGCGCAAAACGGCTACCGACTCGTCGGGCTGGTAGTCGCCGACGCCAGTCCCGGCGCTGCCGTGCCCGAGGCGACCCGCAGAGAGCGGGCCGCCGTGGTGCAGGCAGCGGTTGACGAGGGCGTGCAGCGAGCCGTCATCGAGACGGATGACAACCGCTGGGAGCCGACCCAGCGACACTGACGTCATCTCGCCCGGCGCGAGTTCGTCGCTCGCGCACACGCGAACCGCCTCGGCGGTCGTCGCGGTCACGCCGGTAGCCGGTAGGTCGCGCGGGCGTTGCCCGCGAGGATCTTGCGCTCCAAATCTTCGGCCAGACCGCCGGGGAGCGCGCGTTCGGGCGAGTCGAAGTCCCAGTGGGGATAGTCGGACGAGAACAGGATGAGCTCGTCGGACTCCATCTGCTCGACGATGCCGTTGAACTGCCGGGCGGTCATCTCCTCGATCGGCTGGGTGGCGAAGCGGATGTGCTCACGGATGACGTCAGATGGCTTGCGCCGCAGCCACGGCACCTCGGAACGCAGCTCGCGCCACTGCTGGTCCGAACGCCACATGATGTGCGGCACCCAGGAGAAACCGCCCTCGATCATCGCCACCCTGAGCTCCGGATGGCGCTCGAACACGCCGTTGAAGACGAGGCTCACTGTCTGGGACATGAACACCTGCGAGACCAGCGTGTGCCACTCGGCGAACAGGCGGTGGTGGCCGAGAGCCGTCGGCGAGTTCTCGGAGTGGTGGATGCCGACGACCAGCCCGTGGCGCGCGGCGGCGGCGAACAGCGGCTCATAGAAAGGGTCGCCGAACGGCTTGTCGCCGATGTAGAGCATCACCTGCACGATCCGTGGGTGTCCGCCCAGGCGGTCGATCTCCCGGGCGGCGCCGGCCGGATCGTGGGCGTTGACGTGGACCGACCCGGCGAGCCGCGGCTCGCGGTCCAGCCACGTCTCGATCTGCCAGTCGTTGTAGGCCGACATCAGCCCCGTCTTGAACTCCGGCCAGCCGGCGCCGAGGGCGGAGGCATTGAGCCAGCCGGTGAGGACGGCGGTGTCGATGTCGTAGAGGTCGAGCAGCTGCTCCCGGACGAGCCCCAGATCAGACCCGCCGGGGCGACCGTCGGGCAGCTTTGCGTCGGCGCGATCCAGCCCTCCGGCGGTGGGCTGGGCGTAGGGCAGCAGCCGCTCGGGCTGCCAGCCGTACTCGGTGATGTAACGACGCCACTCAGGCGCGAGATAGGGCACCAGCTCCTCGAGGGCGGCGCGCTCGTGCACGTCGACGTCGACGATCTCGGTGCGGGTCGCGTCTGGGGCGCTGACGGTCTCGGACACGGCGGTCATGAGGACCACGTTTACCCCAAGGCGATAATCTCAATCGTCTAAGTGGGTTTTCGTCAGGGCGCTGACCGCGCTTGTAGAGCGGTCAGGGTCAGGCGGGGATACCAGGGGGACCGAGGATCTCGATGCCGTACTCGGCGGCGAGCCTGGCCATCGCCTGGACGTCGGGCGGTTCGGTCGCGGGCGGCGGGATCTCGAGCTGCTGTGCCGGCTCGGCGGCCGCACGCATGAAGCTCTCGAAGCCGGCCGGTTCGGTCACGAGCAGAAAGCGCGCCTGCTCGGAGCTGACCGTGAACGTGTGCGGGATGTTCCGAGGTCCGTACACGAACGAGCCGGCCCCGGCGGTGATCACCTGGCCATCGACCCAGACGGTCAGCTCGCCTTCGGTGACGTAGAACCACTCATCTTCGTTGTGGTGCACGTGCAGCGGCGAGCCGCTGCCGCGGGGGGAGAGGTGCTCGATCACCGCGACGCGTCCGGCAGTGGACTCGCTCGAAGCCTTGATCGTGGCCAGGCTGCCGAGGAACCACAGTGCCTCTCCCTCACCGGCCGCGAGCGCGATCGGTGCGACCGCGGGCTGCTCGTTCACCGAGTCGGTGCCGCGTGGGGTTTGTGTCGTTTCGGTTGTCATCGGGTGCCTCCTTGGACGGTTTTCGTGTCGGGAGGTAGCGTGCTCTGACGGGGCTCGGTTGTCGATCCCTCGGGTGCGGGGGGATTTCCTGCGCGCTGTCGACGTCGACCTCGATGTCGACGTCGGCGCGGCCGACGGGTCATACTCGGTCCATGCCCGCAGGACGCTGGGCCGTGGAGCGGCTGATCGACGACGTGGCACTACTCGGACGCCGGGCTTTGCCGCGCGAGCAGTACTTCGCCGAGGTAGCCGCCCGGCTGCGTCGGCGCATCGACTGCGATGCGACCTGCTGGCACACGCTCGACCCACAGACGGGACTGATCACCAGCGACGCCCCACAGGAGCTGATCAGCGAGGGCGTGTTCACACCTGAGACGGCCGCGGATGCGGGGGCGGGAATCGTGGCCAGCGAGTACTTCGTCACCGACGTCAACACGTTCGCGCACCTCGCGGCGCGGCGGGTTCCGGTCGGGACCCTCAGCCAGGCGACCAAGGGCCGTCCCGAGCGCAGCGCCCGCTACCGCGACGTGCTCGCCCCGGCGGGGATCCCGTTCGAGCTGCGCGCAGCGTTCGTCAATCGTGGACGGTGCTGGGGCGCGGTCCACATCGCCCGCCGCGATGATCGGCCGGACTTCAGCGCCGACGATGCCGCCGCACTCGCGAGCATCACCGCGGCGATCGCCGACGGGATTCGCACCTCGATTCGCTTCGACGCTGCTCGTCAGACACGGGACGGCAGCGCTCCGGGACTCGTCGTGCTCGGCCCCGGCAATGGCGTCGAGCTGATCACCCCGCCCGCCCAGGAGCTATTCGCCGCGATGCGCAGTCCGGCGCTCGCAACCGTCCCGAGCCCAGTTCTGGCGCTCGCCGGGTTCACCCGCAGCCGCTCACACGACCCGGATCGGCGAGCCGACACCGTGGCGGTCCCGACCGCGTCCGGCTGGATCACGCTGCACGCCTCCCTGCCCGAGGGGGGCGGCGACGGCCGCGTCGCAATCGTGCTCGAACGTTCCGCCAGCCCCCAGACGACTGCCATCCGCCTCGAAGCGCACGGCGTCACCGCCCGCGAGCGCGAGATTGCGACCCTGCTCGCCCACGGCCTCACCAACCCCGAGATCGCCGCCAGGCTCGTGCTCTCGCCCTACACGGTTCAGGATCACATCAAGAGCCTGTTCGAAAAGACCGGCGTCTCGTCGCGTCAGGAGCTGGTCGCCCGCGTGTTCATCGACGACTACCTGCCCCAGCTCGCGCAGCAAACGCCGCTCACATCCAGGGGCGGCTTCGTCCAGCAACGCAACCCATAACAGCGGCCGAACCGATCGCACCCGGCCCGCGGCCACTCGGCTCGACGGCGCCGCCGCCGCCGCCCGGTCAAGGAGATTGTTCTGGTCGGCCGTCGGGGTGATCGGCGCCGTCGCCGTCGTGCTGCGCGTACTGACGATCATCGGCTACACCCCCGCCAACCTCTCCGACCCGGACACCGGTTCGTACGTGTGGGCGGCGGCCGGCCACCTCTTTTCCGACCCGTTTCGGCCCGCCGGTTACGCCCTCTTCCTGCGCATCCTCCACGACCTGAGCCGTGACCTGCGGTTCACGATCGCGGTGCAGCACGCCATGGGGCTCGCCACGGCGGTCGGCACCTACCTGGTCTGCCGGCGCGCCGGGGCGCGCGCGGGGGTTGCGCTGGTGCCGGCGGCGGTGGTGGCGTGGTCGGGAGACCAGCTCCTGTTTGAGCACGCCCTCCTGTCCGACGCGCTGTTCCTGGCCCTCCTGGTGCTCACCTGCTACCTCGCTCTGGCGCTGCTGGACTCCGCACGCCTGACGACCGCGCGCCGGATCATCCTGGTGGTCGCCGCCTCGGTGTCGGTGGGCGTGCTCGGCACCGTGCGGACGGTGGGCGTCGCTCTGGTGCCGGTGTTCGTGGTGTGGCTGGCGATCGTTGCTGGTCCGGGCTGGCGGCGGCGTGTGATCGTGATCGCAGTCGCGGCGGCGAGTTGCCTCGCGCCCCTGCTCGCCTACGCCGTCGTCCAGCAGCAGGAGGTCGGCGTCTTCGGAATCACCCGTTTCGGGGCATGGCCGCTATACGCTCGCGTGGCGCCGTTCGCGGACTGCCATGACTTCACGCCACCGTCGGGAACGGCCGCGTTGTGCGAGAGCAGCCCTGTCGGTAGCCGTCACGGCCCCGAGTTCTATCTATGGAGTCCCCGCTCACCGGCGCGGCGTGTGTTCGGCTTCCCGCCTGCACATCAGGCCGTGGTGGGTGACTTCGCTCTGGCCGCCATCGAGCACCAGCCACTCAGCTACCTCTACACCGTGGGCCGTGATATCGCCCGCTACGTCGATCCACAGCTGGTCACGGGGCCGGGATGGCTCGGCGCCGACTCGTTGCTGGCCCTGAATCGCCGGTGGACTACGGGCGAGGCCGGCAACGTCAAGATCGTGGACGCGTATTGGAGTGACACGCACGTCCACCTCCAGCAGCCGATCATGAATTTCCTGGAGGGGTGGCGCCAGGTGTTTCGGCTCCACGGTGCCGTGATCGCACTGTGTGCGGTGCTCTCGCTGCTGGCGATCGCGCTTGCGCCGGACCGCCGGACACGACGGGCGCTCGGACTGCTGGTGGCTTTCTCGGCAGTCCTATTCGTCGTGCCCGTCGCCGTCGACGAGTATTCGGGCCGGTACGGCGTCCCCGCTGCCGTCCTGCTGCTGGTGACCGGCGTCCGCGGGGCGGAGGTCCTGGCGCTCCGGCTGACGCCGCGATGGTCGCATCGGGTTCGGCCAGCTACTCTGACACCCTCATGAGCAGCCAGGCGGACGTCAGCAGCCGTCGCTTTCGGCTTGACCCGAAGACGCTTGGTCCCCTCGCCGCCGCCGAGCGTTCGATATACGCCGCGGCCCAGCCGTTTCCACACGTGGTGATCGATGGGTTGTTTCCGGCAGACGTGCTTCACCAGGTTCTCGCCGAGTTCCCAGAGCCGCACGGCCCCCAATGGCGGGCCTTCGACAACCCTCGGGAGCGCAAGCTCGCCACCAATGATGGGTGGGAGATCGGCGATGCCACCGCCCAACTCCTGGCGGAGCTGAACTCGGCGGCCATGATCGACTTCCTGCAGGAGCTGACCGGTGTCGGCGGCCTGGTACCGGATCCCCACTTCATCGGCGGTGGTCTTCACCAGATCGAGCCCGGGGGTCACCTCCAGGTTCACGCCGACTTCAACCGCCACCCCGGCACCGGCCTGGAGCGACGGCTCAACCTGCTGCTGTACCTCAACGATGACTGGGAGGAGGAATACGAAGGGGCGCTTGAGCTGTGGGATCGCCAGATGCACAGGTGTGAGGTGAAGATCGCTCCGCTCTTCAACCGCTGTGTCGTCTTCAATACCACGCGCACCTCATATCACGGTCACCCTGAACCGCTGCGCTGCCCCCAGGGACGGACGAGGAAGTCAGTCGCCTGTTACTACTACAGCAGGGCCGGTCTCCTGAGCAGGTTGCGCGGTGCCCACAGCACGCTGTTTCAGGCCCGCCCGGGTCATGAGCTTCTCACGGATGAGCCGCCGTCGAGCCGGCGGGACGTCGTCCGCACCCGGCTGCGCAACGCGATCTCGCGCCGGCGGGCGCCCTCGCACAGCTCGGATAAGTGACAGATCGGGATCCTGACGTCACCACGGTTGTCGTGGTGCACAACAGCATGGAGTGGCTGCCACGGTGCCTGCGGGCGCTCAGCACCGCCGCCGACCGCGTGGATGCTCGCGTCTTGGTCGTGGACAGCGGCTCGAGCGATGATGCCGGCTCGTACTGCCGGCAACACGGCGTGCCGTTCATGGCGGTGGCAAACCGGGGGCTGGGCGCGGCGTTCAACCGGGCGCTCGAGTGCGAGCTTGTCGCTCGTGCCCGCTATGTGCTGCAGCTCAATCCCGACGTCGTGCTCCCGCCCGGGGGTCTGGATGAGCTGGTGAGACACGCCGACAGCCGGCCACGGTGCGGAGTCCTCGCCCCCCGGCAGCGCGACCAGCACCACCGGCTGATCTGCTCGGTGGGGGTGGAGCCGAGCGCGCCGGTCTACTGGCGTTCGATCATCCGCTTCGCCGGGGACTGGATGTGGGATGGCAGGCAATACGACTCAGAGTGTCAGGCGGACTGGGTAATGGGCGCCTGCATGCTGCTGCGGCAGGAGACGCTGGCGGCGATCGGCGGCTTCGACGAGCGTTTCTTTCTCTCCTCGGAGGAGGTGGATCTGTGCCGGCGGGCCCGCGAGGCGGGCTGGTTGGTTCAGTACACACCTGAGGTCACCGTCATTCACCCTCTCGCCGACCGGGAACTGGACCCACGGCGGCTGCAGTTGGAGGAGTGGTCGCGCATTCTCTACATCCGCAAGTGGTACCGGTGGCCGGACCGCACTTCGATGCGGCTGGCCCTGATCATCCGCTTCGGTCTGCTGACCCTGCTCGAGGCGCGTCACCGTGACCCCCGCCTGACCTCGCACGTGCGGCTGCGGGCCACGCTTCGTTTCCGGCCAGACCGGTATCTCCCGCCGCCAGGCACCGCCTGAGAGCCGGGAGGAGCACCGCTGTGGATATGTTGACGATGACCGACCTCGGTTTTCTGCCGCACACACTCACCCTTTACCGCTCGCTGATGGCGCACGCAGGGGAGGTCAAGCTGACGGTGCTGTGCATGGACGCCGAGTCCGGCGCCGAGCTGGCCGGCCGCCGTCTGGCCGGGGTCGAGGCCCTGGCACTGGACGAGCTGGAGCGCGCCGACCCCGATTTGGTCGCCCGGCGCGCTCAGCGCACCTGGCGCGAGTACTGCTGGACGGCGATTCCCGCTTTCTGTCACCACGCGCTGCGCAACGCGTCTACGGGTGACGTCGTGATGTGGGTCGACGCCGAGGTCGAGTTCGTGCGGGACCCCGCTCTGCTTCTCGAGGAGCTCGGGGACGGGTCGCTCCTGCTGACCCCTCACTGCTACAACCGCGCCTACCCGATCTCCGCTCCCGACTGGGAGCTGACGGCGCGTTTCGGGCGCTTCAACGGAGGCACCATCGCCTTCCGGCGCGACCGGGCTGGATTGGCGGCGGCGCGGCTGTGGCGCGATCGCACCCTGGAGTGGTGTTTTGACCGCTGTGAGCCGGGCCGGTTCGGCAACCAGCTTCATCTCAATGACTTCGCACAGCGCGACGGCGCGCGCGTAATCGCGGTTCCCGGCGGTGTGCTGGGACCGTGGAACGGCGGCCGGTACCGGGTTCGCGCCGGACCTCGCGGCCCCACCGCGGATGGCCGGGCGGTCATCGCCTACCACTACCAGTCGGTGCGCCTGTGCCGTGCCTCGCCGTGGCTGGGACGGCGACTGCCACCCAACGTCTTTGCCCTCCCCGGCGTGCGACCGGCCCTGCAGGCGCGGGCCGAGTCGCATTACCGATTGTCGCTGGCCGAGCAGCATCTGTTCTGGCGCTCCTACGCGCGCCGCCTGGGTCCGGCCGTGGTCGAGGTGCTGGCGGCGCAGCCTCGGTTTGCCGAACGACTGGGGCCCAGACTAACCCGATCCGAAGTGCTCGATCGCCTGCATCAACGTTGGAGCCTGCAGTCCAGCCGCATCGTGGCGCCGCACCAGGTCAGCGGCGTCCGGATGGCGGTGCGCGACCGGCTGCCCGGGCGATAGCCGCAGCCGCTCATCGAGCCAGCGCGTCCGCGGGATCGCTCCCGCCTCCCGGCGGCGCTCGCCGGACCACGGTGGCGGGGATGCCCACCGCGGTCGCGCCCGGGGGCACGTCGGACAGGACGACGGCGTTGGCGCCGATCTGGGCTCCGGCGCCGATCGACACGTCGCCCAGGATCTGGGCGCCTGCGCCCACGTTGACCCGGGCACCGAGCCGAGGTGCGTCCAGAGGGCGGTCGAGGTGGCGGTTGCCGATGGTGACCCCGTGGCGGACGATGCAGTCGTCGCCGATCTCCGCGTACCCGTGCACGACGATCGCACCCTGGTGCTCGAACACAACGCGGCGGCCAAGCCGCACCGTCCAGGGCAGCTCGATCCCATAACGATTGCGGACGTACCGGTACGCGAAGTGGTAGATCAGGCGCGCCAGCACCCGGATCGAGCGCCGCGGCGAGTCCCGCTGAAGCTTGCCCAGACGGCTGACCGTCATGGCGCGAAACCCGGGGCGCGTCCAGTCGCGCTCGTGAGCGATCCAATCCTCGCGCAGCTGGGCGACGAGCCGGATCTGAGAGGTCGCCGTCGCCACCGCGCAATCATGCCGGTTTTGGCTCATCCCATCTGCGGCCGCCCTCGGCCACCGCGCGCCGTCGTCACCGCCTGGCGTAGCGCTCGGCCAGCTCGCGGTGCAGGCCGACGAGGGGTGCCGCCACGGTGGCCCAGCCGTAGCGCTGCTGTACCAGCTCACGGCCCGAGCGTGACAACGACTCGGCAAGATCGTCATCCTCGATGACCCGCGCGGCCAGGGCGGCAAGATCCGCCGCGGACTCGCCGAGCAGAGCGTGCACCCCGTCGCGCACCGCGATCCCCGTGACCGCAAACGGCGTGGCCACGATGGGTATGCCCGCCGCCAGCGCTTCCAGCACCTTGAGCCGGCTGCCACCCCCGGCCCGCAGGGGTATCACCGTCACGCGTGCCCGCCGCAGGTAGAACAGCACCGACTCGACCCCACCGGTGAGCCGGATCGCCGGCCCGGCGCGGGCCTGCAACCCAGGCGGGGCGCCGGCGCCGACCAGCGTCAGTTGCGCGGCCGGTACCCGCGTCCGGAGCCGGGGAAATATCTCGTCGGACAGTTCCAGCGCCGCCTCCACGTTCGGACGCCACGCGAAGTACCCCACCAGCACGACCTCAGCCCCGGAGGCGGGAAGCCGGTGGGGGTTGGCATCCAGGTCGACCCCGTTGGGCACGATCACGATTCGCCGGGCTCCGAGGCGCTCGAACAGCTCGGCATCGGCGTCGGTGGGCACGGTCACCGCCGTGGCTCGGCGGGCCGCCCGGCTCTCGAATCTCCGGGTCTTGAGCGCCTCGTAGCGCCACAGCGGACGGATCGCCGCACGCGAGTCGGCGTTGGCCATCATCCGCGTCACGCTCGTCATGGTGTCGTGGGTATCGAACACGCTCGGCCGCGACGCCGGGACGTAGCGCGTCATCGGCAGGCTGTGGGTCTGAAGGACGTCCCACCGAGCCTCCTGCACGTAGCGGGCGATGGCCCGGCTGCGCATCTGGGCCACCGGCCACGGTTCCCAGGCCGCGCGCGCGACCGCGACGCGGCGGTCCCACTCACCCGGCAGATGGGTGACAGCGAATCGTTCCGCGGCCGCTGGTGCCGGAGGGTCGGCGAGCGCGGCGATCTCGAGCTCCACCTCCTCGGCCAGGGCACGGGCCAGATTGACGATCCGAAGCGGCAGTCCCGACCGTGCCGGCAGCGGGGCCTCCGGGGCAAGCAGCAGCAAACGCACGACTCGCGCCGGACTTTATAGGCCAGCGGGCGTGGTATAGGCCAGCGGGCGTGGCCGATAATCCGCCGATGCCCCGGGTCCCTGAGCTCGTCAGCGTGATCGTGCCGAGCTACAACCCCGGCCCGTTCCTGCCCGAGCAGCTGCGCGCGGTTGCCGCCCAGGACTACACCGGGGAGTTCGAGATCATCGTCGCCGACAACGGGTCTCGGGACGGCAGCGATTCGGTGGCGCGAGTCCTGGCCGCTGATCAGCCCGCGTTAAGCGTGATCGACGGCAGCCGGCGGCGCGGGCCGGGCGCGGCGCGCAACGCCGGGGCACGAGTGGCCCGGGGAGATTTCCTGGCCTTCTGCGACGCCGATGACATTGTCAATCGCAGCTGGCTGCGTGAGCTGGTGGCGACGGCCGGCAACGCTGATCTCGTGGGTGGACGGATGGAGGGAACTCGCCTTAACACTCCCCTGGTGAGCGTGTGTTATGACCTCCCGGCGACGCTGGCCCCGCACCTCGGTTTCCTGCTCGCTGCCGCCGGCTCGAATCTGGGCGTATGGGCCGACGTGTTCGCCGGGCTCGGCGGCTTCGACGAGAGCAGCCGCACCGGCGAGGACGTCGATCTTTCCTGGCGGGCGCAGCTGCGCGGGTACGCTTTCGCGCCATCGCCGGCGGTCGTCCACAAGCGCCTTCCGGCCGACCTGCGCGACGCGGCCAGGCGTTTCTTCGCCTACGGGATGGGTGACGCCTGGCTCTACCGGCAATACGGTCCGGTGGGAATGCCCCGCCGGGACCGCCGGGAGACGCTCCACATCTGGCGCGCGCTGGCCAACCGCTTCTCCGGAGCGCCTCCCGAGCGGCGACGGTGCTACTGGGTCACGATGCTGGCGCTTTCGTGTGGACGGCTGGCCGGCAGCCTGCGCCAGCGGGTGATCTTCACCTAGCTGCCGTGCCGCCGACAGCACCCCAGGTCCGCTCCCGGAGCCAGCGGGCCGCTTCGGGCGTGCCGGCAAGCCAGGCCTCGAGCAGATCGCCCCACACCACCGGCGTCTGGAACGCTTGCCAGGCGCGAACGGCGTGCTGTGAAATGTGGGCGTACAGCTCCCGGTCGCTGAGAAGTTCGGCCACGCAGCCGGCCAGGGCCTCACTGTCCCCAGGGGCAAACAGCATCACGTCCTGCCGGTCCGCAAGCGCTGCGGCGAATGCCGGATGCGCCGAGACGACCGCGGGGGTTCGGGCACAGAAGCTGTGCTCCAGCGTCAGGGGCATCGCCTCGGGATACTCGGATCGGCTGGGGATCAGCACCACGTCGGCGGCCCGCATTCGTTCGAACACCGCCGAGCTCGAGATCACGCCCGCGAACACGACCCACTCGTCGATCGCCAACTGTCGGGCAAGCGACCGCAGGGCCTCCGCGTCCGGCCCCGAGCCGTACAGCCTCAATCGCACCTGACGGCCGGCCGTCCGGAGCCGGGCGACGGCGTGCAGAGCGTCGGCAACCCCCTTGCCCTCGATCAGCGCCCCGACATAGATGAGCTCGGCAGGGGCGGGTCCAGAGCCTGCCTTGGGACACAGCTCGTCCGGTCGGCGCTCCGCCGGCCAGCCCCAGGCGATCACCTTACCCGGGTCCACGCCCAGCTCGACGTAGTGCTCAGCGCACGGGCCGAGGTGACAAGACACCCACTCGATTACCGGGTGGTTGAGCAGCTCGACCTGACGCGCGGACCGTGGCCCGCCCGCCAGCGACTCGGCAAGCAGCGCCAGGGTGCGGATTCGCCGCTGCGCTGCCCAGGCCATCAGCTCCGGGATCGGGGTGCGAAGAACGATCTCGGTGGGCGCCAGGCGCTCCAGGATGCGGACCAGGGCGCCACCGTCGAGCGGCTCGGTCATGGCGGCGCCGATCGCACGCAGGCGCGGGGTCAACGCCACGTCATAGTGCGTCTCGGTTTGGCAGCAGACGGTCGCCACCGCGCGCGCGTCACCCAGGGCCGCCACCCTCTCCACCGAGTAACGCTGCGCGTGGTAGGTCTCCTCGCCGCCGCCGCCGCCGCCGCCGCCGCCGGCGGCGGCGGCGGCCAGGCGCTCATAGGCCTCCCGGTAATCACCGGCGTACTGGAGGATCACCAGGCGTCGTGGCACGGCGGACCAAACCGGATGGTGCTCGGCGCGGCTCACCTGCGCCGAGGGGTCCGGCACTCGGCCCGCCGGGCTCGGGCCGGCAACGGAGACAGCGAGGCGCCGAAGCGTCTCCAGCGGCCTCACAGGTCCTCGGCGACGTGCGGTGCCAGACGCCGGAAGGTCAGGATCCCGGCGAGGAGCAGGATCACCGTAAGCCCGAACGGAACGAGCAGCCGCGCGGCTCCGCCGGCTGCGGCGGCTGCCGAGGGCGCGCTGGAATCGATCAGCACGTGCCGCATCTGGGTGAAGATCGCCGCCAGCGGATTGAGCAGCATGATGACGTTGCGCAGCCCCTGGGGGACCGCGGTGATGACATAGAGGATCGGCGAGGCGTAGAACAGAATCTGGGCCAGCATGCCCCAGAGCTGATCGATGTCGCGCAGCCGCACGTACAGAGCGCTCAGCAGGAGCGCCACCGCCGTGGCGATGACGGCCAGAGCGACGAGCAGAAGCGGCAGTTCGAGCCACTGGAGGCGAGGGCTGATTCCGCTGATGGCGAGGAACACCGCCACGGCGACGAGATTCATGCCGAGGTCCAGCAGGGCCCGCATCACCACCGACAGGGGCATCGCCGAGCGAGAGATCGGGACCTTGCGAAGGAGATCGGCGTGGCTCACCAGCGAATACACACCACTCGAGGTGGCGTCCACGAAAAAGGTCCACAGGACCAGCGAGGTGAGCAGGTAAACCGCGTAGTGAGTGACGCCGGCATCGAAGTGCGCCACCTTCGTGAACACGATGTACAGGGCGGCGAAGGTCACCAGCGGGCGCAGGACCGCCCACGCGTAGCCGAGCGCCGCGTCGGTGTACTTGCGCCGGTATTCGACGGCGGCAAACCGCGCCGCGATCCCGGCTGTCCGGCGCGCGCTGTGCCGATCGGCTCGCTGAAGGACGGCGGCCGCGCTGTGAGGCCCGCGGCCGCCGGTGGGGTGCTCTCCCAGGGCTCGCTGGCGCTGGCGCTGGGCGCGCCGGACCACCGAGGGGGCGTCGTCACCCAGGTTGATGGCGTCATAGCGCTCCGCGGCCCCCGCGCCGTCGCCGTCGAACACGACCTCGCCCCGCTCGAGCAGCACCGCGCGGTCACACAGCGACTCGATCACCGCCATGTCATGGGTGACGATGACGAGCGTGCGTCGTTCGGCCTTCAGCTGGGCGAAGCGGTCAAAGCATTTTTGCTGAAAGGCGAGATCGCCGGTGGCGATCACCTCGTCGAACAATAGGATCTGGGCGTCGATGTGCGTGGTCAGAGCGAACCCGAGGCGGGTCAGCATCCCCGATGAGAAGTTCTTGAGCTTGACGTCGACGAACCGCTCAAGCTCCGCGTAGCTCACGATCTCGTCCAGCCGCCGGCGGACTTCGCGCGCGCTCAGCCCCAACAACATCCCGCTGGTCACGACGTTGTCACGCGCGGTCATCTCACGGTCAAAGCCCACGCCCAGCTCAATGAACGGAGCCAGCCGTCCACCCAGCCGCACCTCGCCGGCGTCAGGAAGATAGATCCCGGCGATACAGCGCAGGAGGGTGCTCTTGCCGCTGCCGTTGCGGCCGGCGATGCCCACACATGCGCCGCGTTCGATCTCGAGGCTCACGTCGCGCACTGCGGTCAGCACCTCGACGCGGCTGCGGAGACGGCGATGGAGCAGCTGGTTGCGCAGCGAGGTGTGCCGCTCCTCAGGCAGCCGGAACTCCTTGGTCACCCCGCGGATGCTGACCGCTACCTCGTCGGTTGCGCCCGAGGCGGTCGCGCTGGATTCGCCGGGTTCTGGTGCGACTGAGAGCGCAAGGTCCGGCATCTGGCAAAAGAGTGGCACAACCTCCTAGCCCAGCGCCGCGGGGCGAGCCGGCAGCACCGGCGTGGCGGCGGGCAGCACCGGCGCCGGGTTCGTCTATCTTCGCCCCCTTGAGCAGTCCGGATGCGGTCAGGGTGTCGGTGATCGTTCCCGCCTACCGGGCGGAGGCGACACTGGCCCGATCGGTGCGCGCCCTGCTCGCGCAGCGGTTCTCCGGTCGCATGGAGGTCATTGTCGTCGCCAGTGGCGACCACGAAGCGCAGCTACCGGCTTTGCCGCGCCGCCCCGGATTGCGTGTGGAAACCCACATTCCGCGCCTGGCGGCCGCTGCCGCCCGCAACCTGGGCGCGCGGATCGCTCGCGGAGACGCCCTTGCCTTCACCGACGCCGACGTGATCGTCTCCGAGAGCTGGCTGCAGTGCCTGTGGGACGCTTCGGAGGGCCGATGCGGTGTGGCCGGGGCGATCGCCAACGGCACGCCCGCCAGCGTCGCCGGAACCGTCGAGTACCTGGTGGAGTTCTTTGATCTGAACCCCGAGCGCGACGCGCCGTCTGAGCACGGCGCCACCGCCAATCTGTTCCTGCCCCGCGCGCTTTGGGAGGCCTACGGGCCGTTCCCCGACGGCATGGAGGGGTGCGAGGACACGTGGGTCACCTCGCGGCTACACGCCGATGGACGGTTGCGGTTCTGCTCGGCAGCAGTGGTGCATCACCTCAACCGCCAGCGCCTCGGTGCCGTGCTCGGTCATCAGTACCGCCTGGGAGCTTCCCACGCGCGGCTGGCGGTCATGCAGGGCCGCGTTTCCCGTCACCCCATCGCCCACTCGGCGCTGGTCACGGCCGGGCGGATCCGGTACCTGTATCGCATGCTCAGGCGATGGACGCCGGCGGATCTCCGTCGCGCCCGCTGGCTCGGTCCGCTGGTGGTGGCGGGCTTCGGCGCCTGGGGGGCGGGTCTGGCCGTCGAAGCGCTGAGGTGCAAGCGCGAATCCGACCACCGGACCGAATTTCAGCCATGATCCGGAAGGCTTGGCGCCGGCCCGTCGAGGTGGTGGCGTTCACGGTCGGCCTCGGGCTGGCCGGGTTCGCCTGTCGCCGGGCGGTGTTCCTGGCCGCCGCGTTCGCGCCGCCGCGAAAACCGGCGGTCGACGGGCCCGGGGAGGCCATGACCGTGTGCATGGTCGTGGCGGCGCATGACGAGGCCCCCGTCCTCGAGCGGGCTCTGGAGGGCCTGGCGCGGATCCGGCGAAGCGGAGTCAGCGTCGTCCTGGTCAGCGACGGATCCACCGACGCAACCGCTTCGGTGATGGAGGCATGGGCGGCCGAGCGGTCGAACTGGACGGCGGTCACCCTCGAGGGCAACGTCGGTAAGGGGGCGGCGCTGAACGCCGGCATCGCGGCCGGCCCGGCAAGCGAGCTGATCGTCACCTGCGACGCTGACGTGCACCTCGAGCCGGACTGCCTCGCCGGCCTGTCGCGAAGTTTTTCCGACCCGCGCGTCGGCGCGGCGAGCGGATTGCTGTGGCCGGTGAACGCCCACGAGTCGGTCGTCACACGCTACTGCGCGCTGGAGCTGTGGCAGCACCAGCTGATCACCTCGGCCGCCAAGCACCGGCTTGGGCTCAATCCGCCCGCACACGGATGGCTCTCCTGTTACCGGCGGGAGGCGCTCGCGCAAATCGGCGGCTTCGCCGCCGCGTCGCTCGGCGAAGACGTCGAGGCGAGCAGCGCACTGGTCAGAGCCGGCTGGCAGACCAGGCTCGCAATCAGCGCACGAGCATCCGGTGAGGTGCCCCGGACGCTCGGTGATTACTGGCACCAGCATGTCCGATGGTCGCGAGGCCTCCACGATGCTGCACCGCGCGCGGGCGCGGGCGAAGGCGCGAGCTTGATGGCCACCGTCGAGCTCTGGTTTCACGCCGCCGGCTATCTCGATCGTCCGCTGCTGGTCGCCGGCGCTGGTCTGGCGATGCTCGGCTGCCTGCCCCCGCTGATTCCACTCGGCTACGCGGGCCTGCTGGCCGCCGAGGCGCTGTGTGCGCTCGCGCGGGCAGGCCAGATGCGCGACGCCGGACGCTTCCTGACGGCGGCGGGAGTCATGGTCTGCGTCGACCTGGCCGCTTCGATGAGTGGCTCGATCCAGCAGCTCGCCCGCCGCCGCCGCCGCTGGCCCCGCTCGACTCGCGAGCCTCAGGCCCGTTCCACGCCGGTAGCCACTGCCAGGCTAATCTCGCGCGCGCCCTCGCAGGCGGCGCGGGCGCGGTGTGGACCTCCCCGCGGCGATGATCTCCGGTGCCTTTGACGGAGCCCACTGGGTCCACAGTGCCCGGTAGGGGAGCCGATCGTCGAGCGGGTACCCGGCCCAGTGAATGAGTCCGACCGGGCTGCCGCCGGGCAGGCGCAGGGTCCCCTCTGACTCGACGCACCCTGGCACTCCGGCCCACATGATCTCCGGGATCCCCAGGTCGTGGAGGTTGCGCACCGGGATGGCGGTCGCGTCGAAGCAGAAGTTCAGAAAGCCCTGATCGGGATGGACGAACTCGTGCTCGATAGGACGGGCGGCCGCGGCCAGCCTGAGGACCCTGCGGCGGGACAGCAGCCCCTGCGCGGCCGCCCAGATCCCGGCATTGCCGGCGTGCGATCCATTGATCGTGAGGAAGCTGTCCCGCCACGCCCCCGGCCGGTAGACCTCCTCTACGTTGCCGCCGTGCTCGTCACAGTGGGCGAACCACATGGTGTCCGGCCAGCGGGCGACCGCCTCGAGGATGGGGGACAGATCCATCAGCACGAGGGTGTCGACGTCGAGGTAGAGAAATCGCTTCAGCGGCCCCCAGAACGCCGCGAGCTTTCGGTGCATGGGGGCGATCTCGCTGGACACGGCGACCCCTCGGATCTGGTCCAGCGACCTCAGCGACCGATCGTTCCAGAGCTCGAAGCCGTAGGACGCGCACAGACGCTTGACCGCCGACAGGTCGTCGTCAAAGGCGAGTACGACCACCCGGATGTCAGGGTTGAAGGCGCGTAAGCTCGCCGCACACGTCTGGAGCCACGGGGCGACGCGGTCGTTGGCCAGTAGATACACGCCTTGCTTGGATCGCCCGGCGCGACGAGGTCTGCTCGGCATCGCTCCGGAAGGATGTCACCTCCCCTGATCCCGCCGGCGGCAACGGTCAGCGCTCAGCCCTGCCAATAGGGCGCCAGCTCGGGGAATGTCGACAGGACGTTGCTGCCACGGATGCGGTCCAGCAACCGGGTGTGATGGATCAGCGGTCGCATCCGCCGCGACCAATCATCCGAGTTCAGGACGACGAGAATTGAATTGAGCTGATCGACCGGCTCGCCCGCCGGGCGACTGCGGATGTAATCGGTCAGCCGCCGGGTGATCACTCGCTTGAGGCCAGGCGGGAGCACGCGGATGTCCTGATGGGCTGGGTTTTGCACCAACCCAGATCCCACGAATCCCTGGATGCTGTCAAAGCGTTTGCGGTTCTGCAGCTCCGCTTTGTCGGCCCATTCGAGCAGCTCCGGAAAGCGATAGACGTTCAGTGCATGAATGGTCGAGTGAAACTGCACGAGTGTGTTGTCACCCAGTGAGTCAAAGCGTCGGATGTTCGCGACTATCCGCCCCCAGTCAGACGGGTATCTGACGTAGTTCGCGACCTCGTCGATCCCGTCGACGCTGATCATGAAAAACACCTGCTCAAACTGATCCCAGTACGGAATCAGCTCCTCAGGAAAGATCGTCGCGTTCGTGTGGTAATGCAGCGAGATGTGGCCGGCCTCGCCCAGTTCGCAACACGCCTTCACGAACTCCGCCTGCTGCTTGATCAAAAACGGCTCCCCACCAGCGAGATGGATCTGCATCAGGCCAGGCAGAAACCGGGTCAGGTTCGACCAAAACTCCGGATGGCGATACCACTCGAAGCGACTGTGGACGATGCCGGCCTTGCTATCCCAGTCACGTTTCAGCTCCTCATCCTGTGAGAGCTCACTCAACCGCCGTGCCAAGGGAAGCCAGCGGCTCGACTCCCGCGGCTGACACATGACGCACTGCATGTTGCACGTGTTTCCCAGCCGCAAATCGATGTACCGGATCGGAGCATCGATCGTCCCGTCGACGTCCGTCGCGCCAACCAGGTCCGAGATCGCCTGGCCACCGCACCGCTCCTGCCACACCTCATTCTCGATCATCCGCTGTGACCGATGACCATGCGCCTCATCGTGATAGCAGCGTTCGCACGCCATCACCCGCTTGCCCGCCAACATCCGCCGCCGAGCGTCCCTGACGTACTCGCAGTTCCAGTAATCCTCGAGGCTACCTTCATTCAAATCCACCCCGCTGCCCCCCGCCGACACGCAACACAACTGCACCGTCCCGTCCGTCAGCGTCGCAGCATGGAGCCAAGGCAAAACACAAAAGGTGTCCGAGGTCACCGGCCGTACGCTAGCGCCAGCCCGGTTTCGAGGCCAGCGTCCGGCGGACCGGGACCTTCGGGGCCGCAGACACGCGCTGCACGCTGGTGATCACCGCGCTCGCATTTCAGCGGTGCGGCCGGAGGCAAGCTGCGATGGGCACGGCTCGCTCGATTCCCTTGGCGATGCCGGTCGTGTAGGCGTGGAAATTGAATCCGATGTCACCGTCTTCGTTGTAGATCCACGGGAATCGCTGGTCGACGACCTGGACGATTGAGATGTTGCCGTAGGCCGGTAGACCACGGGACTTCGGAAAGCTCTCGTCGAGCGGAGCCACGTCTACCCCGTCGCCGGCGGCGGCGCGGGCCCGCTGGATGATCCTGGCATCTCGCTGGGACTCGGCCGCGACACGCCTGTTGGTGAAGCGGATGGTGTCGCCATTGGACACGTTGGTGCGGTAGCGGCCGACCTGCTGGGGCGTGACGCCGAAGTGGGCGTTGGCCTCTCCGAATCGGATCCCGCCGGTGTAGTGCAGACTGACCGCGATGGTCGCGTGGTCGTTGATGGCCTCGCGAACCCGCTCGAGCAGCCCGACGTTCTCGTTGACGCGGGATTTCGTGTTGTCCGCGGTGTAGCCGGCAGAGCGCAGGATCTTCTGGATCCGAAGCGCCGCACGCCACATGGTCACGAGCTCACCCGGGGCTCCGCCGTTGTCGATCGACATGACGCCGGAGTGGTCGATGTCGATCGAGTGGAACCTCATGCCGAGGGCTCTGACCGACTTGGGACCGTCGACCTCGGCGGTGGAGCCGAAGGTCGGGCCACCCGAATGTCCCGGATCGAGCACCACCACCGGCCGCTTGGCCGTGCAGGCCAGCGCGCGATCAGCGCGCTGAGTCGATGTTGAGGCGGGCGGACTCGGCGCGGAGTTGGATGCGGCACCGGCGGCGCCACAAGCAGCGGCCAAACACGCAGCAGCCGCGACTGCACCGTTGACCGCGGGGCCGCGAAGCCGTCCGATCTTCTGTCTCATCTGGATCTCGTCTCGATCTCCGGGGGCCTGACTGGTCTGGCTACGACAAAAGGTTAAGTGCGGGCGCTCCGAGCGGGCGCGCGGGCAAGGCGATCGTCATGTTCCTGTTCCGTCGGGCCGCGGGTCAAGCCGGCGACGACGGCCAGGTGAGCGCGCCGATCGTCTCGGCGCCGGCGGCGTCACCGATCGCCTGCTTGCGGATCCGGTGGCCGTTCTTCTGCTTGACGACGACGATGGTCTGGACCGACGATCCGCCTGACTCGACGTCGGGGAGGTCCTCGACGGAGGCGATCCGCTTGCCGTCGGGCGAGAACACCGGCGTGGCTCCGCCGGCAACCCGCCTGGGCTTGCCGCCGCTCGTCTTGACGATGAAATCGGCGACGCGGCCCTGATAGACGATGCTGCGGCTGTTGGGAGCGCAGTCCGGCGTGCTGACGTTGCGCTTGACCAGCCACCGCACGTGGCTGCCGTCGGCGCGCATCAGATACAGGGCGCCACGGTTGACATAGGCGATCGTGCCGTTGGCGCAAGGCGCGGGCCACGAGTCCCCCTTCGTCGTCAGCTGCTTCAGGCCCGTTCCGTCGGTGGCCACCTCGTAGAGGTTCGTCTGATTGCCGGCCCGGCCGGCGAACACGATCGTCTGGCCCCCGGGTAGGAATGCCGGCTGCTCGTCATCGGAGGTGAGCGCCTTGAGGAGCTGTACGTCCCCGCCGTGACTGTCGAGCATGGCGAGCTGTCCCGAGCGGGCGGCGACGATCTGCTTGCCGTTCGGCGAGTAGCCGAACCGCCCGATGTCGCAGTTGTCCGAGCCGTCGCTGTTGGTGCCCTGGCAGTTGACCGCGCTGGACTGCGGGATCGAGTTGATCGCGGACTCGGTCTCCACGCTGCCGTTGTTGAACGTCTCCGGGTAGGCGACCGACCCGTTGCGGCCCGGATCCGCGGCGCCGGCGACGGGCGCGAGCGCCAGCGCAGCCACGGCCACCCGCGGCAACGCTGATGAGGAGAGCTCGCCAATGGCGGGCTGGGCGCGAGACGGACTTGATCATGTGACGACCTCTGGGATCCAGCAAGCGGGTGAGTGGCTCGCGGGCCGCTGAACGGGCCCGCTCCGTCGCAAGCGGAGCGCTATCGCATGCGCCTTGGAAGTGCCCCCGGGCTAACTGGCGGCACGAACGCGGGCGATGCGCGTCGCTGCTTCCAATGATCCGTCCACCGCAAGCGCAGCCATCAGAAAGCTGGTACATCGACGGTAGCAGCGCCGTCGATCGAACCGTGCCCTGATTCGCCGCCCACGCGGATGGGTATCAGCATGCCGGTATGGGCCGGCGCAGGCGACAGGGAGGTTGACGGGGTAATGCATCGGCCCATCTGGCGTTCGGGGCTTGCCACGATCGCGACACTCGCGTTAGGGCTTAGCCTCGCGGCGTCGGCTCAGGCGGCCCCCCAGGCACAGAAGACGTGTCAGCTCCCCGCCGCCGCAACCTCCGGCTTCGCTGCGGCGACTGCCGCGCAAGAGGATCTCGACGCGACGAAGCTGAGCGACGCTGTGGATCAGCTCAGCACCCGTCTGCGTCTGTCGGTCCAGGTCTTTCGCAACGACTGTCTGGTTGGCAGCGACCCCCTTAATGCCCTGACCGCGTCGGTGCACAACAACCTTTGGAGCGTGACCAAGTCGGTCGTGTCCCTGCTCACCGGCATCGCCGTCGGCGAGCATAAACTCAGCCTGGACGCGCCGATCGGGCGCTATCTGCCAACCGGCGCCGGGTGGGGCGACGCTGCTCACCGGGCGATCACGGTTCGTGACCTGCTCACCCAGACCGGCGGGCTGCGCCAGTCGATCCTGACCGAGGCGGGGACGCTGGGGGCCGATCCCAGCCAAGCTCAGGAAGAGCTCGCTCAACCGTTCATCTATCCGGCCGGCACGCGCTTTCAGTACTCCCAGCTCGGTCCTGCGCTGCTGGCCGAAGTCGTCCAACGTGCGGTGGGGGAGGATCTCGGGACCTTTGCCCAGCAGCAGCTCTTTAGCCCGATCGGAATCAGCGCCGGGACCTACTTCTGGCTGCGTGACCGTTCGGGTCTGCCCTACGGCTACTCGAACCTGTTCCTCACCCCGCTGCAACTCAGTCGGCTCGGGCTGTTGATGAGCAATCACGGACGCTGGAACGGACAGCAGGTCGTCCCCGCCTCCTACGTCGCCGCAGTCGGGCGCCCTGACGCCACCAACGGCTGCTACGGAATGCTGTTCTGGACCAACGCCGGCGAGCCGTGCACCGGCGCCGACATCCCCGACGCCCAGACGCTGGACCGCCGCGCGATCCCGTCGCTACCTCCGAGCGCCTATGAGATGAACGGCACCGGCGGCCAACTCGTCGTGATGATCCCGAGCCTGCACATGACGGTCATCACCACCGGCTATTTCGGCAGCCTGTCCCTCGACCCGCCTGTCCTGCTCGGAGCGTCTCCTGATGAGATGCAGTGGACGTTCTTCCGGGCGCTCATGTCCGCTGTCGAGGACGTCCACGTCCCCGACCCCGGGCCCTACACCGGCGATCCGCTCGACCTCGACGTCAACCCGGGCAACTATGCCGACCCTCAGGTGCTGACTACCGACATGCTCACAAACCCGGCTTGCAACGTCGTCTTCTGCGACGGGACCGTGCCGACAGCTGGCCTGATCGACAACGTCGAATCGGTCGACGGTCTGCTCTAGCTGCGCGCCAGCGGCTCGAGCGCCACGAGGTCGCCCACCGCGGCGGGCTGCGGTAGCCGTCCGAGTCACCGGGAGCATGACTCACCTCGGCAGTGACGTTCTCGCGAGAAACTCGAGCTCCGTTCGTCGCCGCTGCGCTCGTTCGCTCGGGCACCAGCTTGAGTACGAGGGTGTCGCGTAAACCCCGGGTGGGCGTGGGTCGTTATCAATTACTGACAACGGCTGAAACGCTGGGCAATAGTGCGAGCCTCGCATCCAGGGACCGCTGGCTTGCGGCACAGCCGATGTCGCTCGTAGAAGTGGCCACTATTTCCACTTTTACGGCTCCGATCCGGACCTGGGCGCCAATCTTTGACACCAGAGCGCCTACCTCATCGCGGGCGCGCTCAATAGCGGGTCGGCGATTATCACTTTTGTATAGAGCCCCTCTTTGCGCGACGGCCTCGTACTAAAGCAGTCGTGCCGGCGAGGTCGCTACCGCGCTCCGTCGCGAGGCGGACCATCTGCGTGCAACGGCCTCTAGCGCGCTCGCTCAGCGTCGCGCATAACGGCACCGTCTACTTCGGCCCGGGGACACACAGCTTCGGCATGGCCGCGCGCTTTGACAACCCCATCGCGACGAACATCGATACCGCGTACACCACCACGACGATCCGCTGGCACCGCTAATACGCCGAGTCCGCCGCAGGATGATCACCTGCTGAAGTTCCGAGGCGCTCTGGTCAGTCGTGAGGCGGGGCGTGTGGCCGCCGGATCCGCGCGCCCCGCGACTGCTTTCGTCGCGGGCGACGGCGCTGAGCGCACGCGTGCTCAGGCTGAGCGACGAAGCGGTGCTGCGGGTAATCCCGAGCGCTGCGCGCTCAAAGACCTGGTGAGCGCGGTCTCGCTCGGGCTGCAAACTGCAGCCAGGAGCAGGGGAGGTCAATCTGAGCGCCGCACGGGTAAGCGTGACCGGACACAGCCGGCGCCTTTTGGGCTTCGGCGGGACCAATCCAAAGGCAAACCCTCCGATTTGGAGGGCTTTCACGACAAGCGGCTGAAGGGGCTCGAACCCTCGACCTTCTGCATGGCAAGCAGACGCTCTAGCCAACTGAGCTACAGCCGCGCGGACGCCGAGTATAACTGCGTGCCGCCGATCGCCAGCCATGCCGCCGGGCCGTTCCCGGCGTCCAGCGCGGCGCCGATGAGCGCGACCACGATCATCGGGACGATGTTCGTACCGGTCTGCAGGAACGCGATGACCTCGGCGGGATTCTGCGGGAACAGGCGCTGGCGCGCTCGATCACGAGGGCGTTGGGGGAGGGCGAACCCGGCGCCCATCATCACCACCCACAGCAGGGCCGGCCCGGTGTGGGCATCGAGGTCCAGCCCGGTCAGACGCGCCCCGGTGAGCAGCGGGCTGAGGGCGGCCAGGCGCTGGTCTCCCGGCCCGGCAACGGCGAACCGGCCGCTCAGTTCGCGGACCGCCGCCGTCACCGCAAACAGGACGAACCGAGCACGCCGGCGTACCAGCGGGGGTTTGAGCCGTGCGCGACCAGGTACTGGATCAGCCACGTGCTGACCACGATGGTGATGCCGTTGGCGGCGATGAACAGAATCAGCCGCCACACGGCGGCCCGGCGCAGCGCATGACGCAAGAAGCCCGAGGATCGCCTGCCCGGCGCCGCGCCTCCGGGCAGGCGGCGCGGGAGCACGGCCAGCGCCGAAAGTCCCACCAGCATCAAGATGCCGAAGCCCACCCGCCAGTTGGCGTCGGCGCCGGCCATCACCGACCTTCCCAGGGCGAACCGACAGCGCTCATGCCGGCGAATCGTCGCATCAGGAGGTCCTGTCACACTCGGGGCGGACGCGCCGGCGCCTTGCCGTGACATCACCCAAACCCGGAGACCGAAGCGACGAGCCCCTCTCGCTGTGGTGGGCGGCCCTGGACGGCTCGGATGCGGCGTCGATCGTGCCCCAGCTGACCGGGCTCCTGTCCCCCGACGAGCAGCAGCGTGCCGAGCGCCTCGCGCGCCCCCTCGACCGCGAGCGGTTCCGCCTCGCTCGGGGCTGGCTGCGTCGCATGCTCGCCGCGGAGCTGGGCTGCTCACCGCGGGAGGTGACGCTGAGCTACGACGAGGGCGGCAAGCCTCGAGTGGCCGGCTCGGCGTTGCATTTCAGCGCCGCCCGCAGCGCGGGCATCGCCCTCTTTGCCACCAGCTGGCGGATGGAGGTGGGGGTCGACGTCGAGGCGATCCAATCGCCGGTGGACGTCGACGGCATCGCCCGGCGGTTCTTCACCGCGCCCGAGCGGGAGGCCCTCGCCGCGCTCGCACCCGAGCGCCGCCAGCGCGCGGTCTACGAGTGCTGGACGCGCAAGGAGGCGTATGTCAAGGGGATCGGGGCCGGGCTGTCGTTTCCCCTGAGCGAGGTAGACGTGTGGCCCGGCGACAAACGCCCGGCGACAGTGGGGCCCTGGTCGATTCACCCGGTGTACGTCGCGCCGGGGTTCGTCGCCGCGGTGGCCGGGGCCGAGCCCGGCGATTGGCGGCCCGGCGCACCGTGCCGGCTGACCGCCGCCACGCCGGCCGATTCGCACTAAATCCCTGGACGCCGCCACGGCATTAACCGCCGACAAACCGGCGCGCAATTCCTAATCATTCTGTAACCTTGCTGTTGCAGGCGTAGCAGGGCAGGGCCGTGACAACGATGGAATGGTGATGCATGAGGGCAACGGTCCTCGGACTCATCGACCGGTCAAGCGCCCGGATGGCGGACGAGATCGCCGTGCGCGGTCCCGATGGCACCGTCAGCTACGCCGAGCTGACCGCGCGCGCCAATGACCTGGCGAGAGCGTTGGGCGAGCTGGGAGTAGGCCGCGGGGACCTGGTCGGACTCTGCCTGCCGCGATCGGCGAGCCTGGTGGTCGGGCGCCCTGGGGATCGTCAAGGCCGGCGCCGCCTACGTGGCCATCGATCCCGCGTACCCCGACGAACGGGTGCGGTGGATGCTCGACGACTCTGGCGCCGCCGCCGTCGTCACCGACACGGCCGGCGCGACCCGCCTGGGCGACCGGGGCCGGCGACCGGTCCTCATCCCGACGGACGCCCCCGACGCTGGCCGACGCAGCCGACCCGACCGACGCAACCGACCCGACCGACGCCGCAATCCGGACCGACAGGCGGCGCTTCCCGAGGCCCCTCGGCCCGACGATCTCGCCTACGTCGTCTACACCTCGGGCTCGACCGGCCAGCCCAAGGGCGTGATGGTCGAGCACGCCAGCCTGGCCAACCTCGTCGACTGGCACCGCGCCGCCTTCGCGTTGCGCCCCGGGGACCGCTGCACCCAGATCGCCAGCCCCGGCTTCGACGCCGCGGTGTGGGAGATCTGGCCCAGCCTGGCCGCCGGCGCCGTCCCTCCACGTCGTCCCCGACGAGCTCCGCGCCGACCCGGTCGGGCTGCGCGACTGGCTGGTGGCCGAGGGGATCACCGTCACCTTCCTGCCGACGGCCGTGGCCGAGGCGGTCATCGGCCTGGCCTGGCCGACGGACGCGGCCCTTCGCTACCTGCTGACCGGTGGCGACGCGCTGACCCGCCGGCCGCCGCCGGACCTCGGCTTCACGCGTGGTCAACAACTACGGGCTCAGCGAGACCGCGGTGGTCGCCACCTCGGGCGCCGGTCGCGCCGGACGGCGAGGGGCTGCCCTCGATCGGCCGCCCGATCGCCGGGGTCGTGGCCGAGGTCGTCGACGAGCACTGCGACCGGTCGCAGCCGGGCGGCGCCGGCGAGCTGGTGATCGGCGGGGTGGCGGTCGGCCGCGGCTACCTCAACCGGCCCGAGCTCACCGCCGAGCGCTTCCTCGACGGCGGCGGACGGGCGGCGGTACCGGACCGGCGACCGCGTGCGCCTGCGACCCGACGGCGAGATCGAGTTCCTCGGGCGCCTCGACGACCAGCTGAGCATCCGCGGCTTCCGGGTCGAGCCGGGCGAGGTCGTCGGCCGCCCTGAACTCCCACCCGGCGATCGAGGCCAGCGTGGCCGTCGGCGTCGGGCAGCTCGAGCGCCGACCGCCGGCTGGTGGCCTACGTCGTCGCCGCCGGCGGCCGAGCGGCCCGACCGCGACGAGCTGGGCGAGTTCCTCGGCGGCTTCGCTTCCCGAGTACATGGTGCCGTCCAGCTACGTCTGGCTCGATCGAGCTGCCGCTCACCGCGCACGGCAAGATCGACCGCGACGCGCTGCCGGCGCTCGCCGGCGACGACCGGCCGACGGCGCCCGAGCGGCCGCGACGACCGCGGCCGCGGACGCGCGATCGAGGCCGCGATCGCCGCCGGTCGTCGCCGAGCTGCTCGACGTCGACCGAGATCGGCGTGGACCAGAACTTCTTCCTGCTCGGCGGCCACTCGATGCTCGGCGCGCAGCTGATCGTCCGGCTGGAGGACCTCTTCGGCGTGGAGATCAGCCTGCGCTACCTGTTCGACCACCCGACCCTGGCGGAGATCGCCGCCGAGGTGGAGCGCCAGATGGCCGCCGGCCAGCGCCGACGGCGTGGTGACCGGGTGAGCGAGCGGCCCGGCGCTCGAGGCAGGGGCCGCCGCCGCTCAGCCTCTATCACCTCCTCGACCCGGAGGTGCTGGCCGAACCCGTACCCGCTCTACCGGCGGCTGCGCGACGAGGACCCGGTGCACTGGGATCCCTACCTGCACGCCTGGGTGGTCACCCGCTACGCCGACGTGGTCACGGTGCTGCACCGCTTCCGGGCCGGCCCGCACGCCCGACGCCCGAGCGGCTGGCCGAGCTCGGCATGGGCGAGCTGACCCCGATCGCGGCGCGTGATGGTCCGGCAGATGCTGTTCCTCGACCCGCCCGAGCACGGCCGGGTGCGCCGGCTGGCCTCGGTGGCCTTCACCCCCCGCCGGGTGGCGCGTGCTGCGCGAGCACATCCGCCAGATCGCCGAGAGCGCTGGTCGACGAGCTGGTCGGCGGCGGCGGCTTCGACGTGATGGCCGGCGCTCGCCAACCCGCTGCCGGCGATCGTGACCGCCGAGATGCTCGGGGTGCCGACCGCCGACCACGAGCTGCTCAAGTCCTGGTCGCAGGACTTCGCCGAGATGCTCGGCAACTTCCAGCACAACCCCGGCCGGGCCAAGCAAGGTGCTGCAGAGCGTCGAGGAGATGGTCGCCTACTTCCACGCCGCGGTGATCGCGCGAGGCCGCGCAGCCGACCGAGGGGCTGATCAACGCCCTGGCCACGGCCGAGGTCGACGGCGACCGGCTGACCGAGGAGGAGGTCGTGGCCAACGTCATCGTCACCATGGTCGGCGGCCAGGAGACCACCACCAACCTGATCGGCAACGGGCTGCTCACGCTGCTGCGCCAGCCCGACCAGCTCGAGCGGCTGCGGTCCGACCCGGCGCTGATGCCGAGCGCGGTCGAGGAGCTGCTGCGCTACGAGAGCCCCAGCCAGCACACCGCCCGCCTGGCGCCGGCCGGGGCCGTCCTCGGCGGCAAGGAGATCCCCGAGGGCGACGCCGTGATCGCGGTGATGGGCGCCGGCCAACCGCGACCCCGAGCGCTTCGCCGATCCCGACCGCCTCGACCTCGGCCGCGAGGACAACCGGCACCTGGCGTTCGGCTGGGCCGGCCACTTCTGCTTCGGCGCCCCGCTGGCCCGGATCGAAGGGCAGATCGCCTTCGAGACGCTGCTGGCCCGGTTCTCCGAGCTGTCCCTGGCGCCGGACGAGGACGATCCGGTGGCGGCCCAACCTGGGCCTGCGGGGGCTGACCGAGCTGCACGTCCGGGCCGCGTGACCGAGCCGTCGACCGCCGAGCGCGCCCGCGGCGCCGCTGTCGGTGGCCCAGGAGGCGCTGTGGTACCTGCAGCCTCCTCGCCCCCAACCAGATCAGCTACAACGAGACGATCTCGATCCGCAAGGACGGGCCGTTCGACGTCGAGGCGCTTCCGTCGCGCCTTCAACGAGATCGTCCGCCGCCACGAGGCCTGGCGCACCACCTTCGACACCGTCGACGGCGAGCCGGTCCAGGTCGTGCAGCCGCCGCCGAGCTTCGACCTCCCGGTGCTCGATCTCAGCCACCTGACCCCGAGCAGGCCGAGCGCCGGGCCGTCCGATCTGGTCGCCGAGGTGTCGCGGGTCCCCTACGACCTGCGCCGCGGCCCGCTGCTGCGCCCCCGGCTGATCCGCTTCCCCGGCGAGCACCACCGGCTCTATCTGGCCATGCACCATCTCGTCTTCGACGGCGTCAGCGTCTACCGGGTGGTGCTGCCCGAGCTGGTGGCGCTCTACGACGCCTTCAGCGCCGGGCGAGCCGTCGCCGCTTGCCGAGCCGCCGACCCAGTACGCCGACTACGCCCGCTGGGAGCAGGACTGGATCACCGAGCCGCGGGTCGCGCGGCGCCTGGAGCTACTGGCGCCAGCACCTCGGCGCCGCTCCCGGTCCTGCACGCTCCCGCTCGATCACCCGCGGCCGCTGGACCCAGCGCTTCCGCGGCGGCGTGGTCCCGCTGTCGTTGCCCGGCGAGACCGTGGAGCGCCTGCGCCAGGTCGGCCAGGCAGGCGGGCGCCACCCTGTTCCAGGTGCTGGCCACCGTGTGGGCGCTGCTGCTCGGCCGCTACTCGGGCGCAGCAGCGACGTCGTCTTCGCCACGGCGGCCGACCTGCGCCAGCGACCCGAGTTCGAGTCGGTCGTCGGCTACTGCGCTCACCCCGCTCGTCCTGCGGGTCGACCTGGCGGCGACCCCACCGTTCACCGAGCTGGTCGTGCGGGTCCGCAACGAGCTGCTCGACGGGCTCGACAACCTGGTGCCGTTCGAGCGGCTGGTGCGCGACCTGCATCCCGGCCGCGGGCCACGAGCGCCAACCCGATCTACCAGACGATGTTCGTGCTGGAGCCGGCCGATGGTGACTCCCGGATCCGTCCTGGTCCATCCATCAGATGGAGAGCGAGATCGGCGACGCGCGTCGGCAACGCCAAGCTCGACCTCGAGCTGGAGCTCGACGAGCGCCCCGAGGGACACATCGCCGGGCGGCTGATCTACGACCGCGACCTGTTCGAGCCCGCCACCGCGCCATCGGCTGGCCGAGCACTGGCTGCAACTGGCGACCGCCGTGGCAGCCGCACCCGGACGGCGGCTGCCGCCAGGCTCCCGATCCTCACCGCCGCCGAGGAGCACCGCCTGCTGGTGGAGTGCAACGCCACCGCCACCGAGCGGCCGCCGGCAGTCGGTCGCGCGACCTGGTCCGCGCGCACGCCGACTCAGACCCCGACGCCCCAGCCGTGTCGGCCGCGGGAGAGTACGGTCACCTACGGCGAGCTCGAGCGTCGCGCAACCCGGGTCGCCAGGCGGCTGCTGGCCGCCGGCGTGGGGGCAGGGGGCGGTGGTGGCGGTGTCGGCCGACGCCGTCGGTCGTCGCTGGTCGCCGGCTTGCTGGGGGTGCTGAAGGCCGGCGCCGCCTACCTGCTGCTCGACCCAGCGCTGCCTAAAGCGGAACGCGACGCGATGATCGCGGACAGCGGCGCGGTGGCCGGGCGACTCGATGACCAGGCCGAGCGACCTCGAGGTCCGAACCGGCACGCTCCTGACCGGGTCGACCCCGAGTCCGAATGCCTGCGTGCAGTACGTCCGTGGCCAGGACGGCGGAGTTCGTCGGCGTGTCCGTGCGCCATGCCGCCGTGGCCAACGCCGTCGCTCGCGTTGGCCGCCGATGTTGGCCTCGGGCCGGCCGACACCGTCCTGGTCCTCCCGTCGGCCGTGTATCGACATCGTCGTTGACCGACCTGTGGCTGGCGCTCGCCGCCGGCGCCAGGATCGTGTTCGCGCCGTCCCCGAGCCGCCGGCGACGGTGCAGTCGCTGGCCCGGCTGATGGCCACCGAGCGCGTCACCTTCCTGCATGCGCCGCCGAGCGCCTGGCAGCGGTTGATCGACACCGGCCTGCGGGCGGTGCGGGGGCTGCGCGCGCTCAGCGGCGGTGAACCGCTCCCGGCCGCGCTGGCCGAGCAGATCCTGGAGCGCTGCCAGGTGCTGTGGAACGCCTACGGCAAGGTGGAGACCGCCGGGTACTGCACGCTCGGGCGCGTTGAAGCGGAGCAGCCGGTGACGCTCGGGCGCCCGCTGGCCAACACCCGCGTCTACGTGCTCGACGACCACGGTCAGCCGACTCCGGTGGGGGTGGCGGGCGAGCTGCTGGTGGCCGGGGACGGCGTGGCCGCCGGCTACCTGAACCACCCGGAGGCCACCGCGGGAGCGTTCGTGGCGGATCCGTTCGGACACGGGGTCGCCCACCGCACCGGGGATCGGGCCCGCTGGCGCGAGGACGGCACGCTCGAAGCGGCGCCTTTGCCATGATCGGGGCGTGGATTCCGTCAGCCGCTACCGCTCGGCTTCCGAGCGCAACGACATCGATGAGCTCGTCTCCACCCTCGCACCCGACGTCGAGCTGGTGTCACCGGTCTCGGGTCGCATGGTCTTCCGGGGTCGCGACGACATGCGGATTCTCCTGGGAGCCGTCTACGGGATGCTCCGCGGCCTGAAGTGGGAACACGAGGTCGGCGACGATCGCGAGCGCATCGTCGTCGGCGAGTGCCGGGTGGGGCCGTTCAGACTCGGCGACGCGATGGTGCTCGAGCTCGCGCCCGACGGCCAGATCCGGCGCATCCGGCCACACCTTCGCCCGTGGCTGGCCCTGACCGTGTTCGCGCTGATGCTCGGCCCCAAGGTCGCCGCCCATCCCGGCATCGTCTGGCGCGCGCTGCGCGGTTGAGCCGCCCCGCGGGCGAGCGAGATCGCTTAGAGGCGACGACCGGAATCGAACCGGTGTAGACGGCTTTGCAGGCCGCTGCGTAGCCACTCCGCCACGTCGCCGAGGTCCCGCTAGCGGCTAGCGGGGCGCGGCGGTCAGGCGACAGGTGAGCAGGATCGCGTTGCCGGACGGGTCGCGGACGATCTGACCGCCGGTCCTGGCTGTCAGGCTCGATCGGGAGGCCGGCGGCGTCGATCCGGGCCAGGACCGCCTCGAACGCGGGCGCGTCCGGGAGCGCGACCTCGTAGGCGCGGAGGCCGACGGCGCCGGGCGCCGGTGGCCCGGAGCCCGCGCTGTGCCAGGTGTTGAGCCCGATGTGGTGGTGATAGCCGCCGGCCGACACGAACAGCGCGCCCGGGTAGGCGCGGACCATCACGTCGAAGCCGAGCACGCCGTGGTAGAAGGCCTCGGTCTGCTCGAGCTCGGAGACCTGCAGGTGCACGTGGCCCATCCGGGTGCCGGCCGGTGCATGCGGCGAGTGCGCGTCGTGTCCGGAGAGCTCGCCGAGCAGGTCGCGCAGATCGAGCGGCAGCGTCGCCATCTGCAGCTGGCCGTCGCGCACCTGCCACTCCTCGCGAGGCCGGTCGCGGTAGATCTCGATCCCGTTGCCGTCCGGATCTGACAGGTAGAGCGCCTCGCTGACCAGATGGTCGGAGGCGCCGTCGAGCGGCCAGCGCGCCTCGGCCAGCCGCGCCAGCGCGAACGCGAGCTCGAGCCGCGACGGCACCAGCACCGCGAGGTGGAACAGGCCGGTCGCGCGGCGGTCGAGCGCCGGCGCGGAGCTGTCGCCGCGCAGCTCGATCAGCGGGCTGCCGTTGTCGCCGGCCCCGAGCGCGACGTCGCCGTTGTCGAGTTCCACCGGCGTCAGGCCCAGCGCGCCCTCGTAGAACGGCGCGCGAGCGCTCCAGGTCGCGCACCGTCAGGCGCACGGTGCCCACGGTGGTGCGCGGATCGATGGCGAGCCGGGGCTGGATGCCGGTGGAGGTGCTCATGGCTGATCGGAGGTTACGCCGGCACCGACGCCTGGGAATGATGCTCGACCAGGCTCGCCGACAAGCTCGGCGAGCCGCTCGCGCGTCTCGGGATCGGTGAGCCGGCCGTCGGCGTCGAAACGCTGCAGCGGCGGCGGCGACCGGGAACTCGGCGTCGAGCACGCGCGCGCCGGCCAGGCCCAGCGAGCGGCGCAGGTGGTCCTGGGCCCAGATGGCGCCGTAGTCGGTGACGCTGGCGCCGATCGCGGCCACCGGCTTGCCCCACAGGGCCGACTCGGCGCCGTGCGGGCGCGAGCCCCAGTCGACGACCTGCTTCATCTGGCCGGACATGGTGCCGTTGAACTCGGGGGTCGAGAACAGGACCGCGTCGGCGGCCTGCGATCGCCGCCGCGCAGGCGGGCGACCTCGGCCGGCGGATCGTCGGTGTCCCAGTCCTCGTTGTAGGGCGGCAGCAGCTCGAGGCCCTCGTAGAGCTCGAGCTCGACGCCCTCGGGGGCCAGTTCGGCGGCGGCCCGCAGCAGCGCCGTGTTATGCGACGCTGCGCGCAGGCTGCCGGAGATCGCGAGGATCTTCATGGTTAGCTGGCCTTGACCGCCGAGACGCTGACCAGCAGCTTGACCTCGTTGGCGACGAGCAGGTTGCCGTTGGGCAGCGTCTGGTTCCACTTCAGATCGAACTCGCGGCGATCGATCTTGCTCTCGAGCTCGAGCCCGACGCGCTCGTTGCCCCACGGATCCTGGCCGTTCTCGGCGATGGTGCCGACCAGCTCGATCGGCTTGGTGATCCCCTTGATGGTGATCTCGCCGGCGAGCGTGATGCGCCCGTCGCCGCCGAGCTCGGTGGCGGTGGAGTGGAAGCTGATCTGCGGATGGCGCTCGACGTCGAAGAAGTCCGGGGCCTTCAGATGGCCGTCGCGGTTCTCCTCGCCGGTGTCGATGGTGGCGACGTCGACGCTGCCCTCGAGCACGGGGGCGTCGCCGCTGGCGTCGATCTGGCCCTGAAAGCCGCGGAAGCTGCCGCGGACGGTGGCGATGCCCATGTGACGGACCTCGAAACCGACGTTCGAGTGCGCCGGATCGACGTTGTAGACGCCGGTCGGGATGCTCTCGAGGTGGGTGATGGTGGCTGACACTGGTTGCTCCTAGTCGTGGTAGTTGAGGATGCAACTAAAACGATAGCAAGAAAGCTTGCGCTGTCAAGTATTGAGCGGTCAACTGCTTGGGTCGGGGCGTCGGCGGGGCGGAGGGTCGGTCGATCCGACTCCATACACGTGTCGAATCGACCACGGCCTCGCGGGTCACGCCGCTGGCCGGCGACGCTAGAGCCCGGGCGGGGCGGCTATTCGACCGTGCACTGGCCCTCCGGGCGGGCGCCCGGGAGCCGGCTCAGCAGTGAGGCGAGGAGGTCGGTCTCCTCGGGGGTGAAGTGCTCCAGGAACAGCCGGTGGATGCTGGCCACGTGCGAGCAGCCGGCCTGCCGCAGCTTCTCGTAGACCGGTGTCGGTCAGCTGGGCGTAGGAGACGCGAGCGTCGTTCGGGCAGGCGACGCGCTGGATCAAGCCGGTATTCACGAGCCCGTCGACCAGCCGGGTGATCCCGGAGCGGGTGAGCATCGTCCGCTCGGCCAGCGCCGACATGGCCAGGCGCCGGCCGTCCTCCTGAGACAGGTACAGCAGCACCTCGTAGTCGCGCGCGGTGATGCCGTGCTCGGCCGCCAACTCGGCGTCGAGCACGCGCACGATCGAGGCGTGGCTCTGCAGATAGCTGCGCCAGGCGTCGAGCGCTGCACCTTCCAGCGACGAGGTTGCGACGGTTTCCATGGGGTTGAGTCTAGTTGACCCATCAACGGCAAAACCCCGCACCGGTCAATAATCTTGGCGGCATGAACGAGCTTGCTCCCTCGCTCTGGCACTGGACCGCGCCCCATGACCACATCGGCATGGAGGTCAGCAGTTACTACCTGGCCGACGCGCGCGTGCTGCTCGACCCGATGCTCCCGCCGGAGGGCCTGGAGTGGTTTGACGGGGTCGGAGAGCCCGAGCACATCCTGCTCACCAACCGCCACCACGACCGCCACTCGTGGCGCCTGCGCGACGCCTTCGGCTGCGAGGTCCACTGCATCAGCAACGGCGTCTACGAGCTCGCCGACCGCGGCCCAGTGACCCCGTTCGAGTTCGGCGACACGCTGCCAGGCGGGGTCGTCGTCCATGAGGTCGACGCCATCTGCCCTGACGAGACGGCGCTGCACATCCCGGGCCACCGCGCGCTGGCCTGCGCCGACGGGGTGGTCCGCTGGCCGGGCGTGGACGGACTCACCTTCGTGCCCGACGACCTCATGGACGACCCGGCCGACACCAAGCAGGACCTGCTGGCCGCCTATCGCTCGCTGCTCGATCTCGATTTCGATCTGCTCCTGCTCGCCCACGGCGGCCCGGTGTCCGAGGGCAAGCGGGCGCTGCGGGCGTTCGCCGCCCGAACGCGCCGAGTAGCTCGTTCGCCCGCCCCGGGGCCGCGGGTAGACTCGCACCGAGATGTGGCTGAAGGCGCCGGCGATGGTGCTCGCGGCTACGCTCGCGGCCCTGGCCGCGTCGTCGTGCGGGAGCAGCTCAACCTCGAGCACAAGCGCGAGCTCGAGCTCCAGTGGTGCCCGCTCGCCGGCGAACGGCCAGCTCATCGTGACGCCCACCTCCGGCCACCGCAACACGAGCTTCACCTTCACTTTCACGGCCCCGCAGACCGCCGGTCGGCACGGGACCAGCCAGATCATCTACAGCCTGACTGCCGCCGCCCCGTTCCGAACTGGCTGCCTGGCCGCTCGCACCGTCCCGGTGGCCAACGCGCTCAAGGGCAGCGAGGTCACGATCACGCTCGACCCGGCCAAGATCGGCGGGCTGTGGTGCCCGGGGACCTATGCGGCGCGGGTGACCGAACTCCGGATGCCGTATTGCGCGGCCGGGACCATGTGCCCCCAGTTCATCCAGGTGGTGGCCACGGTGGGCAGGACGACGTTCCGCGTCACGGCCTGATCGGACGACGGCATCGCCACCGACTTGTACCCAGTCAAGCCGAGCTGAGCCGGCCCGGAGCAGCTCCGCCGAGCGGGTTGGCCTACGAGTACCGCTCGGCGAGCGGGAGGTCGGTGGCGAGCTCGTAGACGCCGACGGCGTTGCAGCTCACCGCCGTCGCGCACGAGACGCGCGCCAGGCCCCAGGTGAAGGCGGGGTTAGGGGACGGCAGGGGTAGGGTCTGCTCGGTCCAGGCGGTGCCGTTCCAGTGCGCCGCAGCTGAGCCGATGCTTCGCACGAGGTTGACGCTACGCATGACACCGATTGGTCCCAGCGAGCCGACAGTGGGGAGGTGGTCTGCGTCGAAGAGGTCGTGAGGTTGAACGGGACGGTGAGGACCTCGATGCCGTTGTTGTCGTCGTTGAAACCGATGGCCACGCAGGCCGTGGCCGAGGGACAGGAAACGCCGTTCAGACGGGTGGCCACGGACCCCGGCGGCACGACGTCTTGGCCACCCCATTGCGTCCCGTTCCACGTCGCGACCCACCCGTTGCTGTCATTGCCGGTCGCTCCGCATATTTTCGGCGATGCGCATGAGACGTCGCTGAAGCTTGAGCCATGGGTACTGCCACCGATGTTGGGCGTTGAGGCCGACCACGATGAGCCGTCCCAGGTCTCGACGAGTGGATTTGCGACTGGGTCATCCGGAGTCCCGTAGTCGCCGACAGCGGTGCACCAATTGGACGTTGGGCACGAGACCCCACCGAGACCGCCACGGGCGAAGGAGGGCGGCAGCGGCAGCGTCTGCCGCGTCCAGGTCGAGCCGTTCCAACGCTCGGCCAGTAACCCGGTGGCGGCGCCCGAGGAGTAGGTCTGCCCGACGGCGGTGCAGGCCGACGTCGAACTGCAGGACACCGCACTGAGCGCGGAGCCTGGCGGCGCCGGGACCGCCTGCAGGGTCCACGTGGCGCCGTTCCACAGTTCGGCCAGCGCGCGGGGCGCGAATGCCGGCGACGCGTTGTAGACACCGACGGCCTCACAGGTGGAGGATTTCGGGACACACGAGGTGTCGGCAGCCAGCGAGCCCGCCGCGCCGCCACGGTTCTGGCTTGATTGCAACGCCCAGGTGGATCCGTTCCATTGCTCGGCCAGTGTCAGTTGCCCTGGCAACGTGGTCGGTTCGCCCAGGGTGTGATTTCCGGTTTGCTGGCCCGCGCTCAGGCCGCCCAAGGTGCCCGGTCCGTTGCGCCCCACCGCGGTACACGATTTCGTGGCGTCGCAGGAGACGTCGTTGACGATGCCGCCACCTGATGGCGCGGCCAGCGTCTGCGCGGTCCATGTCGTCCCGTTGAAGCGGGCAGCGCCCAGCCCTTCGGCGGCGATTGCCGTGCAGGCAACCGCGGCGGCGCAGGAGACTGCGCTGCCGGTACCGTTGATGCCGGCTGTCGTTTGTAGCGTCCAGGCGGCGCCGTTCCACTTCTCGGCGAGCAACCCAGAGGGAACTTTTGCGGTGGTGTAGCCACCCACCGCCTCACACGAGGACGCGGCGGAGCAGGAGACGTCGTTCAAGGCGCCACTCGTCGCCCCGGATGGCAGCGGGACCGTGTCGATCGTCCACGCCGAACCGTTCCAGGTTTCGGCGAGTGCCGATCCCTGGATGCCGCTGCCATGCCTGGCCAGCCCAACGGCAGTGCAGAATTTCGTGCTCCTACACGAGATGCCGTAGAGATAACTGTTGGTGCCGCTGGGATGGGGAGTGAGTTGCTCCGCCCAGGAACCTCCGTTCCAATGGGCAATCCACGTCTCGGTCTGTCCGCCGGTGATGTAAGACCCCGCAGCCGAACAGAAACTCGCCGACACGCACGAGATCGCATTGAGGACGGCGGACGAGCTGCCAGCGGGCGCAGGAATGTCCTCGCTGGTCCAGGTCGCCCCGTTCCAATGTTCGGCGAACTGCCGGCTGACGCTGCCCTGACTATCGCCCAACGCCTGGCACTCCGTTTCAGAGACGCAGGACACCGCGTGGAGCTCATCCCCGTTTGAGGACGTGATCGGGTTCGGCGTCTTCTGTGTGATCCATGCCTGCCCGTTCCATTGCTCGGCCAGAGTGACGAGCTCGCCGGCCGAATTGACGTTCGCGCCCACCGCCTCACACACCGTCGACACGCACGTGACGCCGCTCAGTTGCCCGTTGGTCACCTGCGGAACGGCCATGTTCTGAGCGGTCCAACTTGCCCCCTGGGCCGCCGAAGCGGCGCCGAGCGAGCAGATTGCGCACACCATGGCGGTACTGATCAGTCGCACCGACACCCCCCGAAGCGGCCTCCGCGCACCCACCGACCAACCCTATCGAAAGCTCATGACCCGATCAAGGCGTCGTGCATGACCGCCGCCGCCGTGTTGCCATTGGCATAGCAAACCCGAGCCCTGTTCACGGCCCTTAGAAGTTGATGTGATGGGCTCCAGATTCCGTGGCGTCGGTGGCGGCGACGGGGTTACCCGCTATATCCGTGGCCGAGGTCGACGGAGTCCAGATCATCGCAGCCGCAGTGGTGCTCGTTGACGGTGATCCGCTCACGGTACCCATGGTGATCGTGATGCTCGATCCGTTTCGCGTCATCGTCGAGGGCATGGCCGAGCCGGTGAGTCCGTAGGCGACGTAGGTGCCTGAGGTGATGTAACCGGGAGGAAGATAGATGTTGCCCAGCGGTAGCTGGTTGAGCTGGCTCGGCGTGGCGTCGGGGTTATAGATCTGGAGGTAGTCGCTTGATCGTGCCGCCCCCGTCGACCAATGCGACCTGGACGTTGGTTGTGGCGCCGGTCCAGCCGGGGAGTACCGAGTAGGGGTCTATCGCTCCGCTGTAGGTGAGCGTCAATGTGTCGCCCTTGTCGACGCGGCCCACGGTGCCGCCGCGCGACGTTGCTGCTCTGAACGTCGATGGCGGTCGGCTGAGTGTTATCGACGACGGTGGTGAAGGTCTGCGTGCCCGCGTTGGCTGCCTTGTCGGTCGAGGTGATCGTGTAGCTCTTGCTACCGGCGCTCAGGGTGGTTGCCGCCGTCTCGATGGCGCTGCGGTAACCGTACGCCGTTCCACCGGCGCTGTAGGTGCCCGCCGTCAGCGCGACCACCGTGCCACTCGGCGTGATCGAGCTGACATTCGCCGTCACGGTCGCGATCCCACTGGCCGGGTTGCCCGTGTCGCTCACGTTGGCGTAGACGTAGTAGCTGCCGCCCTGTTCGATGAAACCCGTGTCGTAGGCGGTGTTGCGGCCGATCGCCTCGGTAGCGGCGGTCGGGGCGACCCAGTCCGGTGCGCCTGCGAACGCATTGGACGCCGTCGTGACCGAGGCCGTGTAGGCCGAGAACGTCGCGCGGAGGGTCACCGAGCAGACAGCAACCACGGCGACAACGAGCACAGACGCCCGCAGAGGCCTGCCGGGCATCATGGCCGCCAGATCCGGCGCAGCAGGGCGACGCTCAGCACCAGTGCGACCAGCGTCAGCACAGCCGTGCGAACCCAGGGGTCGGTCATCCAGGCGACCGCGCGGCCGGCGTCGGGGATCCGGACGGCGAGCGTGCCGACCGAGCCATGCCGCGCTACCGACCAACTCTCGGGCACGGGGTTCGCGTCTCCCCGGGTGAGGAAGTCGATCCGCCCGGCGAGCGGGTGGATGGCCACCACTCTGTGGGTCACCAGCTTCCCGTTCAGGCCCGGATCATCGAACGAGACGATCTGCCCGACCGGACGCCGGTCGCCGGCACGGCGTGCGTGATCACGAGGTCGCCGGCCCGGATCGCCGGGCGCATGCTGTCGGAGTAGTCGATCAGCGGCCGGTATCCCGCTGCGGTGGCGAGCCCCAGCGCAGCCAGCAAGAACAGCGCGAGGCCGCAGACCACGCCCGCTCCGCGATCAGCGACGCGCAGCGACCGATGCACGCCGGATCGCGGCGCTCTCGCGTGCGGCCACGTCGCCGGATGCGCCCCCATCAGTTGTTGTCCGCCTCGAAGGTGAACGTCTCGGTGCCGGTCAGGCCCTGACCGGCGGCGGTGCTCGAGCAGGGTGACCTGAAGCTGGTAACCGTGCGAGGTGCCGGTGCTCCACACGGCGGGGCTGGCGGCGGTGGGGTCGACGAGTGCCGTCGCCGCGGTGGTGGGCCAGTTGGCCAGAGTGCCGCTGTAGATGACCCCGGCGCCCTGGGTGATGTAGTTCGTCGAATCGGCGGTGAAACCGGTGCACGAGCCCGCGGTGGGTGTGCCGCTGAAGGTACCTCGGGTCACAACCAGGTTCAAATACTGGTTCAGGCCGGTGCCGCCGCTGCTTCCGTACATCTTCACCGAAGCAGGGAGCGTCCCGGTGTAGGAGACCTTGATGCAACCCGTCGAGACGGCTCCTGGTTTGGCGTTGACCAGCGAGAGCACGGCCGAGCTGCCGGAGTTCGATCCGATCTGGACGGTGCCCGCGCTGAATGAGTTTGCCGGATTGGTGGCCGTCGAGTTGAGGTTCGACCAGGTCGCGGCGCTGGCGAGAACCGCGCATCCGGCAAGGACGGCGACCGTCGCCGCCACCTTCACGGTGATCCGGCCGGCGACGCCCCCGTTGCTGCCGACGACGGGCGGTTCGGCACTACCGACAGCCGGCGGGGTCCCGGAGGCATTGCCGTCCGGGACCCCGCTTGCTTTCCTGAGGCGCATTTCGATCCTGATGGATCGTCAGTCAGTTCGGCGAACGCTTAGCTCGTCGACGACCAGTCGTACTCGACGGTTGTCGAGGCAGCCTGATAGGCGTTGTCGGCACCATTCGCCCCGCCATCGGGGAAGTTCACCGTGAACTGGTAACGGTGGGTTGCACCCACGGGCGACGAGCCGAGCAGCGATCGTCGCGGGCATCGCGAACATCGTGCCCGTGTAGATCTGAACAGCAGCCGGACATCCGGTGACGCATGTCGGGTCCCCGAGGTCCTGGACTGTCAGGTTGAGCTTCTTTGACAGCCCTGGCGACACCGGCGTATCGACGGCGACCGTATGGGCCAGGGTGAACGTGCCGGCCGCGGTACCGGTGTTCTTGATGTCGACGGTTCCAGTCGCGCTGCCGCCCGGAACAATGTTGGCAGCGGTAAGAATCGCCGCCCCCGCCTTGGAGTTCGAATGCGAGATCGTTCCCGCCGTGAACACGTTGCTGGGGTTTGCGCTCGTGGAGTTGAAGTTCGCCCCGGAACCGATCGCCAATGCCGCCACGACCAGCAACCCGCCGAGCGCCAGCAGCACTTTGCGCGGTGAGGCCCTCCATAGTGCCTTGAATCTGCTCATGCAGTCTCCTTTTTCCGGAGAGCGCTCGTGAGCGACCCAGCCGGGTTCGTTCTTTTTTGATACGCTCCCTATCGACGGGCCGGGGCGAAAGCAGTAATCGGCCGCAGATCGAACTCAATCTGACGTCCCGCTGCACGTTTCTTCACGCGCGCGCGCCATAAGCACCCGATTTGCCATCGCGGTTCAGCAACTGGACATCGAGATGCCGATCAGTTACATAGATGGAAAAACACAGCCCACCCGGTCTCGCTGAACTGCGCTCGCGCGTCCGCCCGGGATTCCTCTTGAGCTTCAGCGTCGCTGGGCTGATCGCGGTGGCCGTCGTGGCAGTGGTCGTATCGCGCATCGTCGGCCAATCGGTCCGAACCGATCAGCTGACGAACGCCACCAGCCAGGTCGAGCTGCTCGCCGCGGCCAGCTTGGCACCCCACGTCTCTGGGGCCAAGCACCTCAGCGTGGCGCAGATCAATGCGCTGGACCAGGTCACGCTCGCGGCGCGCCGTGCCGCCGCCGTCTCCCAGATCAGTGTCTGGGACCGGCGCGGGCTCGTGCTCTACTCAACCGACCATCGCTTGATCGGCAAAATTGCCAACCGCCCGCCCGGGGTACTGCCTGCGCTTTCGGGTCAGACGACCACGACTGTCGACAAAAGCGCCGCCGGACAGAGCATAGATGTGGCGACTCCCATCTATAGCCAGCGCCAGACACCGGTCGCCGTCGCTCAGGTCCTCCTGCCCTATGCCCCGGTGGCGCAGGCGATCTCCACTCGCACGCACCGGATCGACTACATCCTGTTCGGCGCGTCGCTGCTGTTCTACGCCTTGCTATGGCCGCTGCTGCTGCGAGCCTCGAAAGCGGTCCACACCCAGGCTGACCCACGCAGACGGGCGCTGATCAAGGAGCTTGCCAACGGCATGAAGCGCAACGAGCTCTTGTTGCACTATCAGCCCACAGTCGACCTGACCGAGGGCCGGGTTCTCGCCGTCGAGGCGCTTCTGCGCTGGCAGCACCCCAAGCGAGGACTGCTCGCTCCGAGCGACTTCCTTCCGACTGTCACCGACCACGCGCTGAACTCCAAGCTGGCGCTGCACGTCGTCGACATGGCCCTGCGTGACTGCGCCGAGTGGCGCAACCGCGGCATCGACGCCGGCGTCAACGTCAACCTCTCGGTCGCCAACGTGCTCGACGCCACGCTGCCAGACGAGATCGGCAAGATGCTCGCGACCTGCGGGATCCCGCCCAGCGCGCTCGGGCTCGAGGTCACCGAGACGGCGATCGTCGCCGATGAGCGCAAGGCAGCGGGGATGCTCAAGGCGCTCGACGGCATGGGGGTTCGGATCGCGATCGACGACTTCGGCACCGGCCACTCCTCGCTCGCCTGCCTGCGCGACCTTCCGGTCAGCGAGCTGAAGATCGATCGCGAGTTCGTGGTGGGCCTGCGGGCGCGCCCGCGTGACAAGGCGATAGTGCGCTTGATCACCGGCCTGGCGCACGGGCTCGACGTCAAGGTCATCGCCGAGGGCGTCGAGGACGAGGAGACGGTCAATGAGCTCGCGGCGCTCGAGGTCGACATGGCACAGGGCTATTACTTCAGCCGACCGCTGCCGCTCGCCGATCTCGTCGCCTGGTTTGAGACTCCGCTGATCGCCGGCCGGGTCGCTGCTGAGGCGGCGGTACCGATGGCCGCCGCACTCTGAAATGGGATGACAGCATCCGTCTACGATCCCTCCCCTCGCTCGCCGCCGCGACCCCGCGCCGGCTGATCATCGCATTCGCCGCGTTGCTGGTCTCGGTCTCGGTCGCGGTCGGATCGGGCGCCAACTTCAACTCGGTCTCGGCCAATCCCAGCAGCCTGATCAAGACGGGAACGCTCGTGCTCACAGACTCGCTTGCCGGACAGTCGGTCGTGAATCTGAACGCGGTCAAGCCCGGGGTCCACGAACTCTGGATCGGTCGACATCCGCAACGGGGGAAATGTCCCCGCTGCCGTCACGCTGGCGCCGGTCAACCTGGCCAACCTGCCGGCCTCAAACCCGCTTTCGAGCAAGCTGACGTTGCAGGTGCAGGACCTCGGAGATCCTGCCTGCACGATCTCGTGTCCGCCCATTGTGACCGTCTTCTCCGGGACGCTCGGATCGATGGGGACGCTGGCCTTGGGCACGTTCCCGACCGGTGCGACGCACCGTTACACGTTCACCGTGACCTTCCCGAACGGCGGACCGAATGGGGCGGATAATGCGTACGGCGGTGCCGCCACCACGGTGGACTTCCTGTGGACGGCCACGCAGTAATCGTCAGGCGGCTGCCGGGCGTCCCGCTGCCCGGTCCGGCGGCCAGCGAAACGCCCGACCGCGCCGGCCGTTCACACGAGAGGTCGGCGGGTGCGCGCGCAAGGTCGGACAGTTGATGATCAACGTCGTGTTCCTGGGGGTGATCGGGTGCGTGATGGTGATGCTCGTGCCGGCTCTGCTCGGATTCCAGCGCTACGTGATCCTGACCGGGTCGATGACCGGAACCTATGACCGCGGATCGATCGTGTACGACCGCTCCGTCCCCACCTCATCGCTGAAGGTGGGGGACCCGATCACCTATAACCCGCCGCCCGGCTTCACCAGCCAGACTCGAGTCACGCATCGGATCTGGTTCATCCATCGCGGCCCGAACGGCGAACGCGTGTACAAGACAAAGGGCGACGCCAACAAGCATCCCGATGTCTGGACGTTCACGCTCAACCAGCCCACGCAGGACGAGGTCGCCTTTCATGTCCCCGAGGTTGGCTATGTGTTCCTGCTCCTCAGCCTGAGGAACTTTCGCATCGCCCTCGTCGGCGTGCCAGCGTTGATCATCGGCCTGGTCGGGCTGATCCGGCTATGGCGCGAGGGCGGTGAAGCGGCACGCCGCCAGAGACTCGCCGAACAGGGATGGAGCGAGGTTGTCCACTCCGGATCCGGTGCGGTTCTCCCCGCGCTTGACGGGCCTCCCGCGGCTGTCTGGGCGCCGGCCAGGGTCGACCTCCAGCTGCGGCCGCTGCGCACCGGTTTGAAATACGACGGGGTCCGTCAGCGCCTCGCTCCGCGGTCCCGGCTGGACTTCAACCAGCCGCTGCGCATTGGGCGGCTCACCTCGGGGCTCGCCCCGCCAGCCCCAGCCGAAACTCAGGAAGCGCAGCTCAAACCCGAGCGACTCGCTCCGGGCAGGAGCCTCGCCACGATCCGCCTGGTGGTGAACTCCAGCGCGGTGCCCGTCCGTGGTCGCCCGCCTGTGCCAAGCGCCGTGTAGCGCTCGGAGGCGGCCGGCGACTCCTGGCTGGTAGACCGACCATGTCTTCACGGTTGAGCCCGCGAGCGACGCGAAGACGACGATCGACTGGGTGAACCGGATCCTCGACGAAGAACGCGACATCGCCATCTCGTCTCGCCCTCTCGAGGCTTCGGCCTTCCAGGTCGAGAACATCCGAATCGCCTACGTCTTCTACGAGAGCGGCGTGTCGATCAACGTGATGTACACCATCGACGATCCGGACCAGCGGGCGGTCGCCGGAACCATCCGCGGTTCCTACTTCGCCTTCCATAACGATTACTGACCGCGGAGAGGCTCCCGGTTTCTGCGACCGAACCAGTAGCGACCGAGTTAGCGGCGATCCCTCAGCAGCGGGGGGAGGTCCAGCATCGAGTCGATTGTCGTCACCCCTAGCTGTTTCATGAGCTTGGCTTCTGGTCCGCTTGCCAATCCGATCGCCGTCATATCGGCGGCGAGGGCGGCACGGATTCCGATCGTCGTGTCCTCAACAACCACGCACGACTTGACGGGCGTCTGCATCTGACCGGCGGCGTAGAGGAACAGATCCGGATGTGGTTTTCCTCGGGGGACGTCATAGGCGGAGAAGATCGCTCGGTCCTCAAACAGACCGCGCAGGCCGGTCAAGCTGAGAGTGAGCTCAGTCTTTGCTCGCTTGCCCTGGGAGGCGACGCACACCGCGATTCCAGCCGCCTTGACGGCCGCGATCGTTTCTGCGGCGCCTTGCATGGGGAGCAGCGCTCGTTCGAACGCCTCGGCGCGATCGCGCTCGTAGTCGCGCCAGAAGTCGTCCGAGAGCGTGATGCCACTGCGCGCCTGTACCTCAGCGCTGATGTCTTGGAACGTCTTGCCGCGATACTGCGCGTGCGCGTGGGCAGCGGTCGTAGGAACTCCCGCGGCGCACAGTGCGTCAGCGAGCACGGCGGTAGAGATGGCCTCGCTGTCGACCAGGACGCCGTCGCAATCGAAGATCACGAGATCTGGAATGCCCACGCCCGAGAGAGTAGGCATCAGTGACCCGCGATCGAGGTGGGGGGCCGCAGGATGAGATGATGCGGCGATGCTGTTCAGTGGGTTGCGGCGCGGATCCCGGTTTGGCGCCCTTTCAGCCCGTGTGGTGGTCCTGGCCGTGCTGTTCGTGGTGGGCGGTGCTTGCACAGCTGCGTTTGGCGCGACCACGATCTCGGTCTCGAGCCTCGCTGCGGGGCTCGGTGATGCGGGTGCGGGACGCTGCACCTTGCGCGACGCACTCGTGGTCGCGGACCTTGCGTCTAACCCGGCGTTGGGAACCAGATTGGAGCCGGGCGGGCGTAACGCGTCACGGGACTGCAGGGGGAGGGTCAGGGGCCGCGGGTCGCGGTATGTGATCAGGCTTGCTGCCGGCGCGGTCTACACGCTGACCAGGATCGATGACTACTGGTTCGGGCCGGATGGGTTGCCTCCGATCTCCGCTGCGGTCACGATCGTGGGCAACGGCGCGACGATCACCAGGTCGACTGCCAGGCGAACCCGGGGCTTCCGGTTTTTCTACGTGTCTGGAGGGTTGTCGGGAATCGCGATGGGTCACTTGACATTGCGGGACGTGACCTTGTCGAACGGGCTGGCGGAGGGCGGGGCCTCTGGAGGGGGCGGAGGGGGTGCCGGGATGGGCGGTGCGATCTTTAGCCAGGGAGTCGTCGCGCTCGAGCGGGTCACGCTGAGCGGTAACGAGGCGCAAGGCGCCACCGGGAGCGGCCACGTGTTCGACGGCAGCGGTGGCGGAATTGGGCCCGATGGAGGTTTCGGTGGTCCGGCCCCTGGTGCGCACGGCGGTACTGGCGGTGCCAAAAACGCCGATCTCAGCAGTGGCGCCAACGATGGTGACGCCGGCGGGGGCGGCGGCTTCCGGACGACCGACCCAGGTCACAGCGGGCGGTCAGGGGGTGCGCCCGGGGGCAAGGGCGGCTTCGGCAGCGGTGGCGGCGATGGCGGATATGGCGGAAACGGCGACGATGACGATGGCGCCGGTGGCGCATTCGGTCACCGCGGCGGTAGCCCGCACATCTTTGGCGGCCCCGACGGTGATGGTGTCGGGGCTGGTGGCGGTGGCGGCGTCGGCGGTGGTGGGGCGCTGGGCGCCAATGCGACCGGATCTGGCGGCGGTTTCGGCGGCGGTGGTTCCCAGGCGGGCTGCGACAGCGGCGGCTGTAGTGGTGGCGACGGTGGCTTTGGCGGGGGCGGCGCGGGTTCGGGTGATGGCGGCGACGATGGGAAAGGCGGCTTCGGCGGCGGGCACGGAGATGACAACGGGGGTGGCGGCGGAGCGGGAATGGGTGGTGCGGTTTTTTCACTGTTCGGCACTGTTTCGGCGGCTCACTCGATCTTGTCTGACAACAGCGCGATCGGTGGCGCCGGCGACGCGACGCCCGCCGACGGGACCGCTGGCGACGGCCTGGGCGGGGCGATCTTCAACGTCGATGGAACGGTGTCGGTGAGCGACTCGACGATCGCTGAGAACACCGCCGAGGGTGGCGCATCGGCCGGTGGTGGGGTCTACAGCCTCGCGTTCGGCAACACGATCACGCGCGGGCGCGCGACAGTGGCGACGCTCAACGTCGTCGGATCGAGTGTGAACGGCAATCACGGCGCCGGCGGGCAAGCGGACGATCTCGGGCTGAACCGCATCAGGGGCAAGCACCCGAACGCGAGTACTGGGACAGTCCTCGCCACGAGCGTCGTCGGCGCCACGACCGTGACCGGCGGGGCGCTCGAGCGGCGAGCGTCTTGAGTCATGCCGGAGGCTCGCGGGGGATGCGCGGGTAAGGTTGCGGCTCGATGCCCGACGTCGTCGTGCGACATCCCGTGCTCGACTTGCTTGCCAGGCGGGCTGAGCACGCCTACCAGGCTGGATCGCCTCCGGACGGCGCCCGTCTGGCGCTCGCGATAGAGGGCGGTGGAATGCGCGGCGTCGTCTCGGCTGGAATGACCGCCGCGGTTGAGCTGCTCGGGCTGACCGCCTGCTTCGACCTCGTCGTGGGCACCTCGGCCGGCGCTCTCAACGGCGCCGGGCTGCTGGCCGGGGTGGCGGACGCTTGCTGCACCGCGTATCACGCTGTGTTCACCACACGGCGGTTCATCAACCCGTACCGGCTGCTGATCGGGCGCGCAGCAGTTGATGTCGCATTCACACTCGATCATGCCGACGAGACGCTCGACGCGGCCCGGCACGAGCGAACGGTGGCCAGCACGATCCCGCTCCATTGCGTTGCGGTGGACGTCGATCAGGCGAGGGCGGCGCTGCTGTCGGAGCTTCGCTCCGTCGAGGAGCTGAAAGCGGCGCTGCTGGCATCGAGCCGGATGCCGTGGGTCGGCGGCGCTCCAGCGCGGTTCCGCGGTAGGCGCTTTCTGGACGGCGGGTTGGCGGAATCGATCCCGTACCGAACTGCCGTGGCCCTGGGCGCAACGCACGTGCTGGTTCTGCAGACGCGGCCGCGTGGGGCGGGGGTCGAGCCGGTCGCGCCGCTCGCCGATCGGATCATCACCAGGCGGCTGCGCGCCCTGAACCCCGGGCTGCTCGACCTCTATCAGCGCCGGCCTGTCGAATACGACCGTGCCGTCGCAGAGCTCGCCGCGGCCACCGACGCGCCGCAGCCCGACGGCCCGTTCCTGTACGGACTCCGGTTACCGGCAGGCAGTCAGGTCGTCGGACGGTTCGAGCGGTCCGCGGGAGCACTGGAGGCCGCGGGGCAGGCGGCCCGCGAGCACGCCCAACGGGTGCTCAGCGCCGCTGGCGCGAGCGGTCGAGAAGCTCATCTCATGCCGACGTCGGCATGAGACGATCAATGCCGACCCGGGTGACAAAGCTCGCCGGCCACGAGGAACCTAGAGCGGTTCGTCCCAGCTGAGTTCGGCGATGGGGTCGCGCAACGGGCGGAGGTCGAGATCGGCGAGGTCGACGTGCTGGGCGGCGATCGTGAGCGTCTGTGACGTGCGTTGGTGCACGGCGACCCAGTGGTCATCGGATCGGAGGTAACAGAATGGCTCGAGCGCGCCATCCACGCGGAGCTGGACTTCGTCACGAGTGGCTGTCGCGGCGAGTCGACGTCGGTCGCGGTCGTGCTGTCGCCAGGCGACGATCAAGCCCGCGTCGGACCGGTCAGTGGGGAGATCTGATCTCCTGGAATGAAGCCAGTGGTCAAGCTCGGCGCGGGCTTGGGCGTATTCGCTGTCCCGGTAACGATCGTTCTGTGCGGTCTTGATTCGGAGGGTAGGCCCGGGCTGGTCAGCGCGTGTGCCGTGCTGCATGGTCACGCTGTCAACGACATCGCCCGAGGTTCCTGAGCCGGACATCGTCGCCGGCCAACCCTGATCGGTGAAGATCGGAAACTGCACCGTCGCCAGGCTCGCTCGCTGACTGTCGCGGATCCGCCGGTGCGCTTCCTGGAACCGGCGTTTGTTCTCGGCGGCGTCCTCGTCGCCGGCGCTGGAGAATCGCGTCATCGCGCCGATCGACTCCTCATGCCCGCACGCGCAGCAGACGACGAATGGGGTCGGCTCCATCCCGGCGTAGTGGTCGTCGGTGGATGGTCTTCTTGGAGGGTTGGTGCCGGGAATGCTGCGCATGCCGCGAGAGTCATCGGTGGGGGTGACCTCATCCCACACGGCGCGCCCGCACGCCGGGCATGGCTCGGTGGCGTCCGCGACACGCGTGCGCGGCCAGTCTGCTGGGAGTTCGGGCGCGACCGGCGAGTCGCTGGAATCCCAGCACCACGCGGGCGCTCTCGGCCCCTGGATCGGTTGCTCGAGCACCGCAATCCAAGCGCCCTCGCCAGCGACAGCGACAATCCGCCGGCCGGCGTCATCGACGACCTCCGCACCCACAGCACCCGGCGGGAGCCGACCACCGGTCAGGGTCCGATCGTCGGGCAGGCCGAGGTGATCTGGGCGATAGTCATCGAGTCGAGGACCGCCCAGGCCACCGATCCGCCACGACAGCCAGATCGCGCCGTCCTCGTCTCGCAGTACCCCGGCGACACCATCATTGGTCGGCACACTCACGAGGACGTCGACCGTCGTCATGGCGAGAGTCTGACGCCGTTCAGCACGATCACCTGCCCGGCCATCGCTGACTCAAATCCCCTGCAGATACTCAGTGGACGATGCTGGGCTCGAACCAGCGACCTCCGCCTTGTCGAGGCGGCGCTCTCCCAGCTGAGCTAATCGTCCGGGGTCGCTAAATCTAGCGCGGCGGAAGCTGGTCGCAACCCTGCCGACGAAAAGCGGCGGCCCGGACGATGCCGGGCCGCCGCTTTGTCAGTCGGTCCGCGACGGGTCCGCTACGAGAGTGGCTTTGGCCTCGGGATCGGATCCGCGACCGGAGGCGTGCTGCCGCCCGGGCCGGCGATCGAGGCCGCCGGCTTCTTGAACGCAGGTCAGCCCGTTCGGCGTGCCAACCCCGGTGGGGCCGTCATAGCCGGCCAGGGCATCGCACTCGCGATCGCCCACGCTGGCGGTCGAACCGGAGGCCGGGTAGTCACAGTCGACCCAGCCGTAACCCAGGTGGTTCGGATTGCCGCAGGCGGCCGCGCCTTCACCGCCGCAGTAGCCGTTGCCGCCGCTGGTCACGTCGTAGAGCGACGTTTTGCCCAGGTTGGCGTACAGGTTCGCCGCCGGGTAGGCGACGCCGCCGGAACCGCCGGCCAGCGCCCACATGGCGGTGATGATCGGCGAGGCCAGTGAGGTGCCGCCGAACGTGTTCCAGCCGGTGTCGCAGTTGCCGCCACAGGTGTAGCTGTTGTAGACGTCGTACCCGGTCAGGTAGTCGGCGTCGGCGGAAACGTCGGCCGCGGACTTCTTGGTTCCGCACACCGTCTGCGCCCAGTTGGCGACGTGGGTCTGCCAGGTCTGCGCGGCGTACTTCGTGCTGCAGCCGCCGCCGGTCGCTCCGAGCCCCTGGCCGAAGGCCTGCTCGAAGTAGTCCTTGGTGCCGTTGTCGTTCCACACCGTCTCGTTCTGGCGAGCGGCGGTCTGGCCCAGGTACAGCGACGTCCCGCCGACTCCGACCACGGTGTTCAGGGCGGACGGAGCGTCGGCCATGTTGTACGGAGAGCCGTACTCGCCCAGGTAGTCGAAGTCCCGCCAGCCGTCGTCGCCGGTGGAGGCGTCGATCACGTCGCCGGAATGATTGAAGGCGGCGGCATCGGTGGCGCTGAACATCGTCTCGGGATAGCCGAACGAGTTGGTGACCAGCTTGGCTCCCAGTGAGACCGCTGTGTTCTCGGCGATCGCCATGTCGGCGGGCTCATCGGAGCCGGCGTCATCGGTGGTGGCCTCGACCAGCAGGATCTTGCACTTCTGACAGACCGAGTGGACGGTCTCGACGTCGAGCGACGTTTCGTTGGACCAGCCGCTGGTGTCGTTGGGAGGCAGCGTCGAGCCGCCCGTCTGGTTGACCACCTTCAGACAGCCGTTGGCCTCGGTGCACGTGGCCAGGCTGTACTGCTTGTCGAACGTCTGCAGGTCGGCATTGATGTTCGGATCGTTGAACGCGTCGACGATCCCGACCGTCTGAGTTGCCGCCGCCGTCGAGGTGAACCCGTAGGCGGTGGCCAGGTCGCTGGGCGTCAGGCCGCCGGCCGGGCCGACGGTGCCGGCCTTGCTCGTGCCGTCGCCGCGCACGAACGCCTTGGCGCCGGGCGTGTTTCGGCTCACGGTCTTCTTGCGGACGGCCAGGCAGAACGTCGGATGCTTGGCCGCGGTCGGATTGCAGACCGGCTGCCCGATGGCGTACTGGACCTGAGGCTGCGCCAGCGCGCTGGGCGCCAGCAGCAGGGCAGCTCCCAGAGCTGCGAATAAGACGGGCATCGTGCGCCAGCCTCGCGGGCGGGTGCGGGTCAAGGTGATACCTCCGTTGAAATGAACCCCTAGGCGGCCTCGCGGGTCCCTGGTCTTTTCAACCCCGGTACCCCGATTGCGCCCCGTATCAGGCGCCAGCCTACCACCCGCTCGGAGCCGTTGGAGCCAATCGTTTTGCTGGTGTGAGCGATTCGTCACACACCGGCTGGCGAACTAGAATCGCGCTATGCGGCGTGGGGTCCTGGTGACGGTGCTTGTCACCGCGATGGCGGCGGTGACGACCCTGCTGTCGGCGTCCGCGGCCGCGGGCCGAACCCTGGTCTCGGTCCGTCCCGACAGCGGTCACGCCCGGACCGTGTTCGTCATCCGCTTCCGTCACCCCGACCGGACAGGACGGGTAGGCGGCCTGATGCGGACAGACGAGCTCACGCTGGCCGGTACCGGCGCCGGCACCGGATGCATCTCCCGGGCGTCGGTGGTCCTGCGGGCCGCCGGTCAGGGACGGATCGCCACCGTGAAGCTGCGTCCTGGTCGGCTCGGCGGCCGCTGGTGTGCCGGCCGTTTCCACGGCCGCATCGTGGAGAGCAGCCGCATCGTGTGTCCGACGGCTCGGCTGTGCCCGCTGCCGGCGGTCATCTGGCGGACGATCTCGCGGTTCTCGTTCCGCGTCCGCGGCTCGGGCGGACCCACCGGCGGAGGCGGATCGCCGACCCAGGGCCCGACATTCGCGGGGCTGGACAGCGCCACCACCTGCACCGTCCCGATGGCGCATCCGGTGCCGGACGGGCAATCGTTCGACCTCACCTGGAGCCCGGCCACCGATCCGAACAGCCCCAGCTCAGCCATCATATATAATATTTACTACTCGTCGAGCTCGGGCGGGGAGGATTTCGCCGAGCCCACCTGGACCACCGCGCCCGGCGCCACCAGCTACATCGCCCACGTCGACTTCGGTCCCGCCTTCTTCGTGGTCCGCGCCCTCGACCGGGCCGGGCTGGAGGATCACAACACGGTGCAGCGGCCCGGCCTGAGCATCTGCGGCTGATCCGCCGCGGCGACTGATCCGCCGCGGCGACCACATAGCATCAGGGGCATGAAGTTCGAGCTCCCCGACGCCACCATCCTGGCGCTCCCCGATGACGCCACCGGCGCCGACGCCGCCGCCGCCATCGGCCCCGGCCTGGCCCGCGCGGCGCTGGCGGTCAAGGTCGACGGCGAGCTGCGCGACCTCTCGCGTCCGCTGACCGAGGTCGATGGCGACCGGCCGCGCCCGCTGGAGATCCTCACCGACCGCAGCGGCGATCCGGCCCTCGAGCTGATCCGCCACGACGCCGCCCACGTCCTGGCCGAAGCGGTGCTCGAGCTGTACCCGGGCGTGAAGATCTCGATCGGGCCCCCGATCGACGGCGGCTTCTACTACGACTTCGAGTTCCCCGCCGGGCGTGACCGTCAGCGACGCGGACTTCCCGGCGATCGAGGCGAGGATGCGCGAGCACATCGACGCCGACGAGCCATTCGTGCGGGACGAGGTCACCGTCGAGCAGGCGCTGGAACGCTTCCGCGCCGAGGACCAGCCCTACAAGGTCGAGCTGATCGAGGACCTGGTCCGCGATGCCGATCCCGCGCGCCCGCTCGACCATGTGTCGCTCTACACCAACGGCGACTTCACCGACCTGTGCCGCGGTCCTCACTCGCCGACCACCAAGCGCGTCAAGGCGTTCAAGCTGCAGTCGGTGGCCGGCGCCTACTGGCGCGGGGACGCCAACCGCCAGATGCTCACGCGCGTGTACGGGACGGCGTTCTTCTCGGCCAGGCAGCTCGAGGAGCATCTCGAGCGCCTCGAGCGCGCCCGCGCCAACGACCACCGCCGACTGGGGCCGCAGCTGGGCTTGTTCACGTTCTCCGACACCGCGCCGGGCTCGGCGTTCTGGTTTCCGGCCGGCACGCAGGTGTTCAACTCACTGGTGCAGCTCAGCCGAGAGATGGGCGAGCCTCGGGGCTACAGCGAGGTAAAGACGCCGCAGCTGTTCGACCGTTCGCTGTGGGAGACCTCGGGGCACTGGCAGAAGTACCGCGAGCACATGTTCACCACCGAGTCCGAGGACCGGCCGATGGCGCTCAAGCCGATGAACTGCCCCGGCCACTGCCAGCTTTACTCGCTGCGGCGCCATTCCTACCGTGATTTGCCGGTGCGCTACTTCGAGCCCGGGCTGCTGCACCGCAACGAGCCGTCGGGCACGCTGCACGGACTGCTGCGGGTGCGCCACTTCGCCCAGGACGATGCCCATATCTTCTGCACCGAGGACCAGATCCAGGATGAGGTCGCCGGGGTGCTGGAGTTCGCCTTCGCCACCTACGCGGTGTTCGGCCTCGACGTCCGGCTCGAGCTCTCTACGCGGCCGGAGAATCGGATCGGCTCCGAGGCGCTGTGGGACCGCAGCGAGGCGGCGCTGCACGCTGCGCTTGAGTCGCAGGGACTGAAGTACGAACTCAACGAGGGCGACGGTGCCTTCTACGGACCCAAGATCGATATGCACATGACCGATTCGCTGGGGCGCTCGTGGCAGCTGGGGACGTGCCAGCTCGACTACAACTTCCCCGAGCGGTTCGGCCTGGTCTACACCGGCGCCGACAACGCCGAGCACCAGCCGGTGATGATCCACCGGGCGCTGATGGGCTCCTACGAGCGCTTCATCGGGATCCTGCTCGAGCACTTCAGCGGCGAGCTGCCGGTGTGGCTGACCCCGGTGCAGGCGATCGTGCTGCCGATCGCCGACCGCCACGCGGGCTACGGCGCCGAGGTGCTCGCCCGCCTGCGGGAGTCCGGCGTTCGCGCCGAGCTCGACGACCGCACCGAGTCGGTGGCGCGCAAGATCCGCGACGCTGAGCTGCGCAAGATCCCGTTCATGCTGGTGGTGGGCGATCGCGAGCGCGATGCCGAGGAGGTCAGCGTCCGCGAGCATCGTGCCGGGGACACCGGCTCGGAGTTGGTCGACGCCTTCGCGGAACGGGTTGGAGTGATGACAAAAACGCGTTCCGCTCGCTGATTTCACCGCTATACTCGTTTGCGTTGATCCAACCGAACACCACACGGCCCGGCACCGTTTGAGCTCAGACCGCCGCGGCAACAGCTAGTGCCGGTACCCCGCAGGTTTGACCGGCGCCCGCCCGAGCGGGACCAGACTCGGATCAACGATCGCATTCGTGTCCCCGAGGTTCGCCTCGTGGGCGAGGACGGGAAACAGATCGGAGTCGTCAAGACCTCCGAGGCCCTGTCCTATGCCCAGCAGCGCGATCTCGACCTGGTCGAGGTCGCGCCCGACGCGCGCCCGCCGGTGTGCCGCGTGCTCGATTATTCCAAGTACAAGTACGAGCAGGCCCAGAAGCAGAAGGCGGCCCGCAAGCATCAGCAGCAGATCACGATCCGCGAGATCAAGTTCCGCCCCAAGATCGCCCAGAATGACTACGACACCAAGAAGGGCCACGTCCGGCGCTTTTTGACCGGCAAGGATCGGGTCAAGGTGACGATCATGTTCCGCGGGCGCGAGGTCACCCATCCGGAGCGCGGCACGGCGCTGCTGGACCGGCTGGCCGAGGAGTTGGCGGACGTCGGGGTGGTTGAGCAGACCCCCTTGCAGGACGGCCGCAACATGACCATGATGCTGGCGCCGTCCAAGTCCGTGCTGGCCGGCGAGAAGGAGGACGGCAAGGTCGCCGCCTCCGACGATGGCAGCAATGGGGCCGAGAGCCGCGATGACTCCGGCTCGCACGACGGCGAGACCGGCCAGAACGGCCGCGAGAGCGCTTCCCCGGCGCCCGCTGCCGAGAGCGCTTCCCCAGCGCCCGCTGCCGAGAGCGCTTCCCCGGCGCCCACTGACGCTGCCGCGTAATCGCTGCGGCGAACACCGGGCCGTGACTCGCCTTTTACCGGTGCTTTAATTTCGCGCCGAGTGAGCTCCACGGACGCAGAGCCCACGCGGTTGGACCACCGCACCAAGGTCGCGCTGGGGGCAATGGCGCTGGCGGTATTCGTGATCGCCAACGACATCACGTCGCTGAGCGTGGCGGTCCCGCAGATGGAGCGGACCTTTCACACCGACGTGGGGACCGTGCAGTGGGTGATGAACGTCTACAACCTCCTGTTCGGAGTGTTGATCGTGACCGGGGGGCGGTTGAGCGACACGCTCGGGCGGCGCCGGATGTTCTTCGTGGGCATCACCCTGTTCGGCGCCTTCTCCGCCGTGGGGGCGCTGGCGTGGTCGAGCGGTGTGCTGATCGGCGCCCGGGCGGCGATGGCCGTCGGCGCGGCTCTCATCTGGCCCTCGGTGGTGGGCCTGATCTTCGGGTTGGTCCCAGCCGAGCGAGCCGGACTGGCCGGGGGGCTGCTGATCGGGGTGTCGGGATTGGGGAACTCGCTGGGCCCGATGATCGGCGGCCTGCTCACCCAGGAGCTGAGCTGGCGCTGGATCATGCTCCTGAACCTCCCGATCGCCGCGGGGGCGGTCGCACTGGTGCATCACGCCATCGCTCCCGACGCCAAATCGAACGTGCGACAGCGGCTCGACTGGGCCGGGGTGGCGACGCTGTCGGTATGTCTGGTGGCACTGATGGTCGCACTGGACCAGGCGTCGGATTGGGGATGGGGCAACAGCCGGGTGATCGGCCTGCTGGTCGTCAGCGCCGTCGGCCTGGGCGCCTTCATCCGCACGCAGCGCCGGGCCGGCCGCGACGCCCTGATTCCGCCCGACATCGTCGGTAACCGCTCGTTCGCCGCCGCCTGTGTGACGATCGCGCTGGTCTCGGGGACATTCTTCGCCACCATGCTCTACGTCCCGCAGTTCATGGAGCGGGTCCTGGGCCTGTCGCCGCTGGGCGCCGGAGTCGCGTTCCTGCCGATGCTGCTGACCTTCTCGGTCGCCGCCTTTGCCTCCGGACCGATCTACAACCGCTTCGGTCCCCGGCCGCTGCTGCTCTGCGGAGTGGTGTGCATGCCGCTCGGCGCGCTGCTCCTGAGCCTGGTCTCGGTCGACTCGACGTACCTCGACACCGTGCCCGGCCTGTTTCTCATCGGCGCCGGCACCGGCCTGTTCACGTCGTCGGTGACCAATGCCGCGCTGACCTCGCTCGACCCCTCCCGAACCGGCGTGGGCAGCGGCCTGACGTTCATGTTCCAACTCGTCTTCGGCGCGGTCGCGGTCGCGATCGCCACCGCCGTGTTCTTGGGAGCGGCCGGCACGCACACGCCCTCCGCCGCCGGATTCGTGGCCGGCTTTCAGGCTGCCCTGCGCGTGGTGGCGGCCATCGGCGCCTGTGGCCTGATCACCGTGTGGGGGATCTTCCGACCCGGCGCGCCCGCCGCCGAGTCCGCCGAGCCCGCCGGGTCCGCCGAGCCGGCGGTGGCCGGGTAGCGGGCGAATCGCGGCTGCTGCGGTGTTCGGCGCGGTGTGCGTGACCGGCGACGCGGGCCGCTCACGGTGTGGCGCGTCGCCGGGCCTGGCGCTCCTCCCCGGAGCCGACCGAGCCCGCGACGTGGGTCGTCTGGCTTACCGCCGCGGGTGGTCGCACCACGTCCCGGGTCCGGGCCGGAAACCTGGCGGGACTGTGTCGGTGTGTGCCGGAATCGCACGCCGCGCCCCGAAACCGGCACGCACCTCACCCTGGTTCGTACCTTCTCCACTCTCGCGCGCCATCGGGCTGCCTACCGGGGCCGGCTCTCTGGATCTCGCTCGGCCACCCGGACCGCTCGGCGCCCACTCGCCCAGGCCACACGGGCGTGGGACCAGGAATCCGATGGCCGGAGCCTGACGGCGGGTCTGCTTTACTCTGGCGTCGCGATGCCGAAGATGAAGACCCACTCGGGCGCCAAGAAGCGCTTCAAGCTGACCGCCAAGGGCAAGGTCCGCGCTCGGCACTCTTTCTCGACCCACATCTTGGAGAAAAAGTCGCCCAAGCGTAAGCGCCAGCACCGCAAGCCGGCCGAGGTCTCCAAGCACGACGAGAAGCGGGTCAAGATCATGCTGGGGGCGAAGCGCTCATGACCCGGGTCAAGCGCTCCATCCACGCCCGCAAGAAGCGTCGCGCCACCCTGAAGATGGCCAAGGGCTACCGGGGCGACGCCAGCCGTCATTACCGCACCGCCAAGGAGGCGGTGCTCAAGGCCGACCAGTACCGCTACCGCGACCGCCGCAACCGCAAGCGCGACTTCCGCCGCCTGTGGATCACGCGCATCAACGCAGCCGCGCGCCAGAACGGCCTCTCCTACTCCCAGTTCATCCACGGACTGCAGTCCGCCGGGGTCGAGCTCGACCGCAAGATCCTGGCCGACATCGCCGTCCGCGACCCCGAGACCTTCCGACGGTTTGCCGACCGCGCCCGCGAGGCGCTGGCGGCCGGCTGACCAGACGCCGACCAAACCAGCACCGTCACCCGGGCGCCACTCCAGCGGAGTTGGCGCCTTTTTTCGTTCCCATGACCATCACCTCAAGCCACAACCAGAAGCTCAAGGAGATCCGCAAGCTCCACCAGGGGCGGCGCTGGCGCGAGCGCAGCGGGCATTTCGTGGCCGAGGGCGAGGACCTGCTGGCCGCCGCGCAAGCCGCCGGCTGGGCCCCGCTCGAGCGCTACTGCGCCGCCGGCAGCGGCCTGCCCGGCACCGAGGTCGAGCCGGCGTTGCTGCAATCAGCCTCCGGGCTGGGCTCGGGCACGCGGACCCTGGCGGTGTACGAGGAGCGCTGGGCGCCGGCCGCGTCCGGCCCCCTGTGCGTCTACCTGCACGAGGTCCACGACCCCGGCAACGTCGGCGCCATCCTGCGCTCGGCACAGGCGTTCGGTGCCGCCTCGGTGGCGCTGGGACCGGGCAGCGCCGACCCGTTCGGCCCCAAGGCGGTACGCGCCAGCATGGGGGCGGTGTTCGCGGTCCCGCTGGTACGCGTGGCCGGCACCGCCGGCCTGCCTGGCCGCACCGTCGCGCTGGTCGCCGACCGCGGCCCGGCGCTCTCCCAGCTGGCCCTGAACGACGTGACGCTGCTGATCGGCGCTGAGCGCGACGGCCTGCCCGAGGAGGTGATCGCGGCCGCCGATGAGGTGGCCCGGATCCCGATCCTGACCGACTCGCTGAACGCCGCCATGGCGGCGACGGTAGCGCTGTATGAGGCGACTAGGATGGCCCGCGAATGAGCACCAGCACCGAACGAATTTCCGAGATTGAGCGCGAGGCGTCGGCGGCGATCGCCGCCGCGCGCGACACGCAGGCGCTCGAGGACGTGCGCATCCAGTATCTCGGACGCAAGGCCGAGCTCCCCAACCTGCTGCGGGGAGTGGCCCAGCTGCCGCCCGAGGAACGCGCCGCCACCGGCAAGGCCGCCAACCAGGCCCGCCAGGCACTGGAGCGGGCGATCGAGCAGCGTGGGGGAGAGCTGGCCGCGGCCGAGCTCGATGCCCGACTGGTGCACGACCGCGTCGACGTCACCTTGCCCGCCGATCCGCTGCCGGCCGTCGGGCGCCTGCACCTGATGACCCGCACCCGCCGCGAGATCGAGGACGTGTTCATCGGCCTCGGGTTCAACGTCGCCGAGGGCCGCGAGGTCGAGACCGTCTACTACAACTTCGACGCGCTCAACCACGCGCCCACCCACCCCTCCCGGCTGGAGACCGACACCTTCTACATCAAGCCGACCGAGAGCATCTTCGATCCGGAGGCGCTACTGCTGCGCACCCACACGTCCCCGGTCCAGATCCGGGCCATGGAATCGCAGCCGCCGCCGCTGTACATCGTCATGCCGGGCCGGGTGTTCAGGCCCGACTCCGACGCCACCCACACCCCCCAGTTTCACCAGATCGAGGGGCTGGCCGTCGACGACGACATCACCCTGGCCGATCTGAAGGGGACGCTGCTGGCCTTCGCGCGCGCGATCTTCGGCGAGGAGCGCGAGGTCAGGCTGCGCCCGCATTTCTTCCCCTTCACCGAGCCGTCGGTCGAGGTCGACGTGTCCTGCTTTAACTGCGTCGACGGTGTCACCGCCGACGGACAGCGCTGTCCGCTGTGCAAAGGCACGGCCTGGATCGAGATCCTCGGCTCGGGGATGGTCGATCCCAACGTGTTCGAGTACGTGCGCGAGTACGGCTATGACCCCGAGCAGGTGCAGGGCTTCGCGTTCGGGATGGGGATCGAGCGGATCGCCATGCTCAAGCACGGGGTCCCCGACCTGCGGCTGTTCTACGACAACGACATCGGCTTCTTGGAGCAGTTCTGATGGTGGTCGGCGGCTGATGCGAGCTCCATTGCAATGGCTGTACGAGTACTGCCGCCCCGACCTCGACACGTTCGCGCTGGCCGAGCGGCTGGCCATGACCGGCACCGAGGTCGAGCGGGTCGAGCGCCACGGCGTGAGCGCGCTGGAGAACTTCGTGGTCGGCAGGGTGCTGGAGGCCGGGCGCCACCCCGACGCCGACCGGCTCAGCGTGTGCCTCGTCGACACCGGCGGTGGTGCCCCCAGCCAGATCGTGTGCGGCGCCCCCAACGTGGCCGCCGGCCAGACGGTGGCGGTGGCGCGCCCGGGGGCGGTGATGCCCGACGGCACCAAGCTCAAGGTGGCCAAGCTCCGCGGGCAGGAGTCAAACGGCATGATCCTGGCCGAGGACGAGGTCGCGATCAGCGCCGAGCACGCCACCACGATGGTCCTGGACGACGGGTTGGCGCCGGGCACGCCGCTGCTCGACGTGCTGCCCATCGCCACCGACGTGCTGGTGCTCGAGATCACCCCCAACCGGCCCGACTGCCTCGGTATCTACGGCGTCGCCCGCGAGGTCCATGCCGCCACCGGCGCTCCGCTGGGCGAGCCGCCGGGCGCCGACGATTCGGCCGCCGTCGACGGCGAACTCGACGCCGTCAAGATCACCGTCGAGTGCCCGGACCTGTGCCCCCGCTTCACCGCCCGCGCCTTCGAGGACGTCAAGATCGGGCCCTCGCCGCTGTGGCTGAAGGCGCGGCTGATGGCCGCCGGCCAGCGGCCGATCTCCAACGTGGTCGACATCACCAACTACGTGATGCTGCTGACCGGCCAGCCGCTGCATGCGTTTGACCTCGACCGGATCGCGGGAGCCAGGCTCAACGTACGCACCGCCGGGGACGGGGAGACCGTCCAGACGCTCGACGGCCAGACCCGCACCCTTGACCCCGAGACGGTGCTGATCGAGGACGCCGACGGCCCCACCTCGATCGCCGGCGTCATGGGCGGCGCCCGCTCCGAGGTCGAGCCCGGCACCACCCGGGTGCTGATGGAGGCGGCCAACTGGGACGGCGCCAACATCCACCGCACCTCGCTGAAGCTGGGGCTGCGCAGCGAGGCCTCGACCCGCTTCGAGAAGCAGCTGCAGCCCGAGCAGGCGATAGAGGCGCAGGCGGTGGCGACGAGGCTGATGGTGCAGCTATGCGGCGCGCGGGTGCTTCCGGGCACGATCGACGTCGGCGGCCCGGGCCCGCCGCCGCAGACGATCCGGCTGCGGGACGCGCGCGTGCGCGACCTCCTGGGCATCGAGATCCCCCACGCCCGCTCTGCCGAGATCCTCAATGCGCTCGAGTTTCAGACCGCCGACGTCGACGGCGGTCTTGACGTCACCGTCCCCGCCTTCCGGCGCGCCGACGTCACCCGTGAAGCCGACCTGATCGAAGAGGTGGCCCGCCTGGGAGCGCTCGAGCAGCTGCCGGCCACGCTCCCCTCGCGCCACAACGCCTCCGGCCGGCTCACCGACCGCCAGCGGCGCCGGCGCCAGGCCCTGGACGCGCTCACCGGCCAGGGCCTGCACGAGATCGTCGGCTGGAGCTTCGAGGGGACCGAGGTGACCCAGCGGCTGCGGATCGCGGACCGGCCCGTCGTCCCGCTGCAGAACCCCATGTCATCCGAGCAGTCACAGCTGCGCACGACCTTGCTCGGCAGTCTGCTGGACGTCGCCCAGCGCAACCGGGCCCGGGGCGCGGACGCGATCCGCCTGTTCGAGGCCGGCGCGGTCTACCTGCCGGGCCAGGGCGCGATGCCCGACGAGCCCTACCACGTTGCCGCCGTGGTGTCGGGGCCGGTGCGGCCGTCCACCTGGCGCCACCCCGAGCCGCCGCCGGCCGACTTCTTCGCCGGCAAAGGGGTGCTCGCCGGCATGCTCGACACCCTGCGGGTGCCCTGGACGGTCGAGGCGGCAGCCGAGCCCTTCCTGCACCCCGGGCGCGCCGCCCACATCGTCGTCGACCGGACACCGGTGGGTTGGCTGGGGGAGATCCATCCCGACGTCGGCGCCCAATGGGACTTGACCACCTCCCTGGCGGGCTTCGAGCTCGATCTCGACGCCGTGGTCGAGTCGGTGCCCGAGGCGAGTTACCGCGACCTCACGAGCTATCCCGAGGTGCGCGAGGACCTGGCGGTGATCGTCGCCGACGCGATCACCCGCGGCCGAGGTGCTCGAGGTGGTCAGGAGCGCCGGAGCGCCGTTGCTGAGCGACGTGTACGTGTTCGACGTCTACCGCGACGCCGAGAAGATCGGCCCCGGAAACGTTTCGCTCGCCCTGCGCCTGCACTTTCGCGCCTTCGACCGCACGCTGACCGACGAGGAGGTGGCGTCCAAGCGGCGCAAGATCGCCGCCGCGCTGGCCGAGCGGCTGCACGGGAGGGTCCGTGACAGCGCCTAGCGTCGCCGTGTTCGGCGCCGCCGGCTACACCGGCGCGCTGACCGCCCGGCTGCTGCACCGCCACCCGTCGTTCCAGCTGCGCACGGTGACGGCGCGGTCAGACGTCGGCCGCCGGCTCGACGACCTCTACCCGCACCATCGCGTGCCGCTGGTGCTCGAGGAGCTCGACCTCGACCGCCACGCCGACGTCGACGCCGCCGTCGTCGCCTACCCGCACGGGGCGGCGGCCGAGGTGGTGGCCGAGCTGGTCAGACGGGGTGTGCGGGTGGTCGATCTCAGTGCCGACTTCCGCCTGCGCGACCCGAGCACCTACGAGGAGTGGTACCGCGTGCACCCGGAGCCCGAGCTGGTGTCCGGCGCGGTCTACGGCCTGCCCGAGCGCTACCGCGAGCAGATCCGCGACGCCGCCATCGTCGCCAACCCGGGCTGCTATCCGACCGCCACCCTGCTGGCGCTGGCGCCGCTGGCCCAGGCCGGGCTGATCGGCGATGTGGTGATCGACGCGAAATCCGGGGCGTCGGGGGCGGGCCGGGCCGCCACTGACAAGACGCACTTCGTCACCGTCGATGAGAACGTCAACGCCTACGGCGTGCCGCGGCACCGGCACACGCCGGAGATCGAGCAGGAGCTGGCCGCGCTCGGCGCTGAGGTGACCGTCACCTTCACCGCTCACCTGCTGCCGATCGACCAGGGGGAGCTCGTGTCCTGCTACGTCACTCCTTTAAATGGGGGGCCCCAGGAAGACGCTAGAGCGATCTACCGAGAGTTTTACGCCGCCGAGCCGTTCGTCGAGCTCAGCGACCGGCCCCCCGGGGTTCGCGACGTGCGCGAGACCAACATCTGCCGCATCTCCGTCCACCGCGACGAGCGCACCGGCCGCCTGATCGCCTTCGCCGCCATCGACAACCTGTGGAAGGGCGCCGCCTCGCAGGCGGTCCAGAACCTCAACCTGATGTTCGGCCTGCCCGAGGGCGAGGGCATTTCCTAGATGGCGCCGTTCTTCACCAGCCGCTGGATCGAAGCGCTGCCCCAGATCGAGGAGCTCGACGGCGGCGGCCTGCCCGCCGGGTTCCGCGCCGCCGGCATCGCGGCCGGGATCAAGCCCGACGGCGTGCCCGACCTCGGGGTCATGGTCTCCGACGCGGGCGCCACCACCAGCGCGGCGCGCTTCACCAACTCGGGCGCGCTTGGAGCACCGGTGCTCCTCTGCACCGAGCGCTGCGAGCTCGGCGCGCTGCGGGCGGTGGTGGTCAACTCCGGCAACGCCAACGCCGCCACCGGGCGTCCGGGACTCGACGACGCGGCCAAGATGCAGGGCGCGGGAGCGATCGTCGCCGCCGCCCCGGAGCGCCGGGTGGCCGTGGCCTCGACCGGCGTGATCGGGGTGCCGCTGCCGATGGACAAGATCACGCGCGGGCTCACCGCCGCCGCGCACGAGCTCGCGCCCGATGGGGACGCCGCGTTCGCGCGGGCGATCCAGACCACCGACGCCTTCGAGAAGCGCGCGACGCTGCAGGTCACGCTGCCCAGCGGCGCGGTCAGGCTGACCGCCCAGGCCAAGGGGGCGGGGATGATCTCGCCCGGTTTCGCGACGCTGCTGTGCTTTGTGCAGACCGACGCCGGCATGTCGGCGGCGACCTGCGACCTGCTGCTGGGCGTATGCGTCCAGCGCTCGTTCGAGCGGATCAGCGTCGACGGTCAGCTGTCGACCAGCGACACGGTGATCCTTCAGTGCAGCGGGGCCTCGGGCGTGATGGTCGAGCCCGAGACCGAGGACGAGCTGCGCTTCGGCGAGGCCCTGGACGCGCTCATGCGCCAGCTGGCGCTGATGGTCGCCCACGACGGCGAGGGCGCCCGCCGCATCGGCCGAGTGGTCGTGCGCGGCGGCGAGGAGGCGGCCGTCGCCGCCGTCGCCCACGCCGTGGCCGACTCTCCGCTGGTGAAGACCGCGCTGTACGGCGGCGACCCCAACTGGGGGCGGATCATCCAGGCGGTGGGGGCGGCGCTGCCGGGAACGGCGCCGCTGGAGGTCGACATCGCCATCGAGGGCGTGCAGGTGTGCCGGGCCGGCGCCTACGTGCCCCACGACGCCGAGGCGCTGTCACAGGCGGTGACGCGCGACGAGGTCGAGTACGAGATCGGGCTGCCGGGGGAGGGGGTCGAGGTCGAGCGCTACTTCTCAGACCTCGGCCACGAGTACGTGACCATCAACGCCGACTACACGACCTGAGCGATGACCACGACCCGGCCCGTCCGCGACGTCGCCACGCTGCTGGAGGCGCTGCCCTACATCCGCGAGTTTCACGGCAAGACGGTGGTGATCAAGTACGGCGGCGCGGCGATGAACGACCCGGCGCTGCGCGAGGAGTTCGCCCGCGACGTGGTGCTGCTCAAGTACGTGGGCATGAACCCGGTGGTGGTCCACGGCGGCGGCCCCGAGATCACCGGCTACATGCAGCGGCTCGACCTGCCGGTTGAGTTCGTCGACGGCCTGCGGGTGTCGGATCCGGCCACCGTCGAGGTGGCCAAGATGGTCCTGGTCGGCAAGGTCAACAAGGACATCGTCCTGCGCCTGGGCCGCCACGGTCAGCCCGCGGTCGGGCTGTGCGGCGACGACGGGCTGCTGTTCCGGGCCGCGCGCCAGGCGGCCCCCAGCGGCCGGGACATCGGCTTCGTCGGCAGGATCGAGCGCGTCGACGTCGACGTACTGCTGCACATCGCCCAGGACTACATCCCGGTGGTGGCCAGCGTCGGCGCCGACCGCGATGGCAACTCCTACAACATCAACGCCGACGAGGCCGCCGGCGCGGTGGCCCGCGCGCTGGGCGCCTACAAGATCATGTTCCTGACCGACGTGCCCGGCTGGCTGCGCGACCCACAGGACCCGGCCAGCGTCGTCTCGGAGGCCGGCGCCGACGCAGGTCCAGGCGGCGCTGGGCTCGGTGGCCGGCGGGATGCGCCCCAAGCTGGCCGCCTGCCTGGACGCGATCCACGGCGGCGTGTCGTTCGCCCACATCGTCGACGGCCGGGTGCCGCACTCGCTGCTGCTGGAGCTGTTCACCGACGCCGGCCAGGGCACCAAGATCGGAGCCGAGGGATGAGCGCGACCGCCTCGCTGGCGGAGCTGCAGGCAGCTCGAGCGCGAGTTCGCGATCCCCACCTACGCCCGCAACCCGGTCCAGTTCGTGCGCGGGCTCGGGGTGCGCGCTGTGGGACGCCGACGGCAACGAGTACCTTGACTTCCTGGCCGGGATCTCGGTGCTCAACGTCGGCCACTGCCACCCGCGGGTGGTGGAGGCGGTGCGCGAGCAGGCGGGTCGGCTGACCCACGCCACCAACCTGTACTACACGGCGCCGGCGATGGAGCTGTCGGCGCGGCTGTCGCGCAGCTCGCTGGGCGGCAAGGTGTTTCTGTGCAACTCGGGCGCCGAGGCCAACGAGGCGGCGATCAAGCTGGCCCGCCGGGCGCGGCCGCAGGGCAACATCGTGGTCCTGCGCGAGGCGTTTCACGGGCGCACCTACGGGGCGCTGTCGGGGACGCCGCAGGAGTCAAAGCAGGCGCCGTTCGCGCCGCTGGTGCCCGGGTTCGAGGTCGTGGCCAAGTCGCCGGAGGCGCTGACCGCGGCCGTCGACGGCAGACACCGCCGCGGTGCTGCTCGAGCCGATCCAGGGCGAGACCGGGATCCACGTCCTCTCCGACGAGTTGCTGAGCGCCGCCCGCGCCGCCTGCGACGAGACCGGCGCGGCCCTGATCTTCGACGAGATCCAGACCGGCATGGGTCGGACCGGGACGCTGTGGGCCTACGAGCAGACCGGGGTGGTCCCTGACGCGCTGACCTCGGCCAAGGCGCTGGGCGGCGGACTGCCGGCCGGCGCGCTGGTCACCGGGCCGCGGCTGGCCGACGTTCTGCAGCCCGGCGATCACGGCTCGACCTTCGCCGGCGGCCCGGTGGTGGCCGCGGCGGCGCTGGTGGCGTTGGAGGTCTGCTCGGAACCGGCGCTGCTCGAGCAGCGTGCGCGACGCTGGGCGAGCGGCTTCGAGCCGGGCTGGCCGAGCTGCCGGGCGTGGCCGAGGTGCGCGGCCGCGGGCTGATGGTGGGTCTCGACTTCGCCGACGGCGTGTCGGCGGTCGAGATCGCGCGCCGGGCGCTGCTCGAGCAGCGGCTGGTGATCAACGCCACCGGCCCGGCGACGGTCCGGTTCGAGCCGCCGCTGATCGTGTCGGAGGCCGAGATCGACGAGGCGCTGTCACGGCTGGGGGCGCTGCTCTAGTGACTGAGCGGCGTCGCCTCGGCCAAGGTGTCGGTGTCGCTGGCCTACGGGCAGCGCGCCGACGCGGCGGCGGCGACGGTGCTGCGCCGGCTGCTGGACACGGTCCACGCCAACATGGAGGGGGCGCTGGCCGGCGAGGACCCCGAGTACCTGCACCAGCTGCGGATCTCGGTGCGGCGCTCGCGGACCGTCCAGCGCCAGCTGGCGCCGGTGTTCCCGCCGCTGGAGCTGCCGGGCTACCGCACCGAGTTCAACTGGCTGCAGCGCGTCACCGGCGAGGCCCGCGACCTCGACGTCTACGTCGAGGAGTTCGACGCCATGCTCGACGCTGGTGCCGGCCGACGGTCCGCGCGCGACCTCGATCCGCTGCGGCCGGTGCTCGATCCACTGGCGGCTGGCCGCCCGCGGCGAGACGGGCCGGGCGCTGCTGTCGCGCCGCGCCGCCGAGCTGCTGTTGGACTGGGACCGGCTGCTCGAGGGCCTGCTGGAGCGCTCGCTCGAGGACCGGCCGTGGGCCGCCGAGCCGATCGGCGGGCTGGCCGGGCGGCGGATCCACCGCGCGTACCGGCAAGCGGTGCGAAGCTCGGGCGGCGGATCGACGAGGCCAGCCCGGCCGAGGACTACCACGAGCTGCGCAAGAAGGGCAAGGAGCTGCGCTACCTGCTGGAGCTGTTCGGGATGCCGCTGTACCCCTCCGATGTGGTCGAGCCGCTGGTCAGATCGCTGAAGGGGCTGCAGGACGTGCTCGGGCGCCACCAGGATCGGGAGGTGCAGGTCGCGATGCTGCGGTCGCTGGCCGGCGAGGTGGCGACGCTGCGGCGCGGGCCGAAGGCGCTGATGGCCATGGGGATCCTGATCGACCGTCTCCAGGCCGACGAGGCGGCGGCGCGGGCGGAGTTCGCCGAGCGCTTCGCCGTGCTGGCCGACGTCGAGCAGCGCCGGCTGGTCAAATCAACATTCGGACCCTCCGGCAACTAGATTTCGACGCCTTCATGGCCGACAGTCACTCGCACACCCGCGCTCCCCTCGTCGCCGACCCCGGCTTTCAGGCCACCGCGTCCTACCTGGCCGATCCCGGCCGAGGTGCACCGGGTGCTGCTGCTCTACAGCGGCGGCCTCGACACCAGCGTGATGCTGAAGTGGATCCAGGATCGCTACCAGGCCGAGGTGGTGGCGCTGACCGTCAACCTGGGGCAGCCCGGCGAGGACTACGAGATCGTCAAGGGCAAGGCGCATGCAGATCGGCGCGGTCGAGGCGCACGTAGTCGACGCGCGCGAGGAGTTCGCGCGCGAGTACGTGCTGCCCGCGATCAAGGCCAACGCGGTGTACGGGCTCGGCTATCCGCTGTTCACCGCGCTGGGGCGGCCGCTGATCGCCAAGCTCGCGGTCGAGTACGCGCGGCGCACCGGGCTGCGACACGGTGGCCCACGGCTGCACCGGCAAGGGCAACGACCAGGTGCGGATCGAGGCGACGATCGCCACCCTGGCGCCCGAGCTGCGCGTGATCGCGCCGGTGCGCTCGTGGCGCATGGGCCGCGAGGAGGAGGCCGCCTACGCGCGCGAGCACGGCATCCCGGTCAAGGGCGGCGCCGAGGTCGCGCCCTACTCGATCGACGACAACCTGTGGGGCCGCTCGAGCGAGGGACGCTGGATCGAGGATCTTTCGCACGCGCCCGAGGACGATGTCTTCCAGCTCGTCACGCGACCCGAGGAGGCTCCCGACGAGCCCGAGGTGGTCGAGGTCGAGTTCGAGCGCGGGGTGCCGGTGGCGCTGAACGGTGTGCGCATGGAGCTGGTGGCTCTGCTGGAGCGGGCGGCGGCCATCGGCGCTCGCCACGGCGTGGGGATCGTCGACCACATCGAGGACCGGATCGTCGGCCTGAAGGTCCGCGACATCTACGAGGTGCCGGCGGCGGCGATCCTGCTGCTGGCCCACCAGGAGCTCGAGCGGCTGGTCGGCACCATCCACCAGAACCAGCTCAAGCCGATGCTCGACCAGCGCTGGGCCTACTTCGTCTACGCCGGGCTGTGGTGGGAGCCGGCGCGATCCGACCTCGACGCCTACATGGACGCGGTCAACGAGCAGGTGACCGGGTCGATCGGCGTCAAGCTGTTCAAGGGCTCGGCCCGGGCGGTGACGCGCTCCTCGCCCAACGCGGTCTATGACGCCAGTCTGGCCAGCTTCGCCGAGTCCGGGGGCCTGTTCTCGCAGGCGGCCTCGCCGGGATTCATCGAGCTGTGGTCGTTGCAGTCACGGATGGCGTGGCGGCTTAGGCACGGGGATCCGGGGTAGCTTCAAGACATGGCTTACAAGTTCCTCGGCTACATCATCTGGAACGGCACCAAGTGGTACCTGCGGCGCCGCGTCGAGTTCGGCACCGGCAAGAAGCTCGCGGCCGTCGGCGTGGCGGGGGCGGCGATCGCCGGAGCGATCGTCGCCGGGCGTCAGGCGTCGTCCCCCGGCTCGTCCTCGTAGCCGTCCGCGCGCGCCCGCTCCGGTACTCGGTGCGGACCGGCTCGACGGCGGTTGCCGCCGTCCCCCGCCCCGCCCTGTAGATTCTGGACAGCATTGTCGGTCCGGGCACCGAAAGTCCCGACCATTGCTCCCGCGGGCGAGGATTCCCGTTGGGCTGCGCCCACGGCATGACAGAACGCGCCACAGTCGGTCTACCGCTCGAGATCGATCGGATCGAGCGCTCGCGCGCGGAAGGCAACTGCGTGCAGCTGCGGCTCAGCGGCCGCTGGCTTGACCCCTCTGCCGCCACGGAGGAGGAGCTGCTGGTGGTGCAGATCGAGGGGCGCCGGCACCGCTTCCCGGGGACGCGCGACGAGAGCGTTTCAGCGGATTCGGGTGCTGATGCAGTCGGCACGCGCGGGTCCGGGTCGCCGTGGGCGGCCAGCTTCACCCTGCCCGACTGGGCCGAGCCACGCCATGAAGGACAGGCTGCCCTATGGCTGGGGAGCGCCGTGGTCCCGGTGCCGCCCCCGGGGGGCGCGCCGCCGGCGCGGGTCGGGCCTCCTGATGATCGTGCGCCTGCGCCCGGGGCTGGGCCTGCGGCCTGGGCTGGGGCTGGGGCTGGGCCGCCCGCTGCTGTGGGGGCGCCCGGGCCTCCGCCCCCGCTGTCTTCGCCTCCGGCCGGGTCACCGCCCCCGGCCGCGTCACCGACCCGGGCGGAGTCACCGGCCGCCGGGTCGATCGCCGACGACGCCGAGCCCGAGGCCCCACGCTCAGGCCCGCTCGCCGACCTGTTGCTCAAGGAGACTGTGGCCGCCCTGCACGCTGAGCTCGAGCAGCGCACCAGTGAGACGGTGCGGTTGCGCGGCGCGCTGGCCGACGCGCGGTCAGAGCTCGAGACCCGGATCGCCACCAGCGCCGCGCTGGAGGGCGCCCAGGAGCAGCTGCGCGGCGAGCTCGGGCAGCTGACCGCGGCCATGGACGCGCAGCGGCAGGGGCGCGAGACGCAAGGCGCCGAGGCGTCAGCGTTGCGCGAGCAGCTCGCCGCCGCTGAGGCGCTGGTGGAGCGACGCGCGGCGGAGGCGGTGCGCCTCCGCGGGGAGCTCGCCGCGGCGCAGGTCGCCCGCGACGCCGCCGTCGGCGAGGTGGCGGGGCTGCGGTCCGAGCTCGAGCGGATCGGCACCGAGCTGGCCGCCACTCGCGAGCGGCTCGGCGCCGAGGGCGGCGATCTGGGCGAGGCGCAGCGGCTCCTGGCCGACGCCAAGGCCCTGGCCGAGCAGCTGCGCGGCCAGTAGCCCAGCTGATCCTCGACGGCCCCCCGTTCTGGCGTGCGGCGGCTGAGGTTCCACCGGCGGGCTGAGGTTTCCGGCGTCGGCTGAGGTTTCCGGCGTCGGCTGAGGTTTCCGGCCGTCGGCTGGCAGCTGCTTTCCCGCCAGATTTGACGGGTTTGTGCTGCCGGCTGCCGGTAGTCGCGCGTGACGGGTGTACCGGTCGGCTGGCAGCCCTTTCCCGCCAGATTTGACGGGTTTGTGCTGCCGGCTGGGCCGCACCGGACGTGGGCCGGACGACCCGTCGCCCGCCGCCTGAACCCAGCCGTGAAACCGGCCATGATTTCGAGCCAAATCGACCACACCCCGGGCCGCGCCCGACTGGCCGCGAACGACCACGCTATCCGGGTGAGATCGCGGCCAGTCACCCCACAGACGTCACGGAACCGTGTCGGCGCGTGCCCAAACCGCAACCGCCTGAGCCCCCACCGTCCCTGCTCTCCAGGAGCCGCGTCCGCCGCGGATTTCTGCGACACCCTCTCTATGGCCGGTTTTACGGCACGCCTCGCGATAACGGCCCCGGCGCAAGCAGTCCGCTCGCTGAGCGCCGCCAACCGGGGTCCAGCGCTCCCGCTGGTCATCGCGTTCGCATAGCGGCGAACGATTCCTCTTGTGCGGCCTCGGCGGGTGACGGCTCGGCGCGGGGATGGTTGACGATCGCGACGCCGAGGATGACCAGGGCGATACCGACCATCGCGCTCGCGCCGGGTAGGTCGCCGCGAACGGCCTCGACCAGGACCGCCACGACCGGGACGAGGAACGTCCAGGCGTACACGCGCGTGGATGGCCATCGGCTCAGCGCGGCGTTGAACCCGACGTAGACGAGGAGTTGACCGCCGATGATCAGGTAGGCGAGCTGCGCGATCAGCGATGGCTGGCTCCAGTCAGTCGTGCCGCCGGCCAGCAAGGCCAGAGGGATCAGCGGAACACCGCCGGCGAGAAACTGGGCCGCGGTGATCCCGACGATGTCGAGATCGCTATCTCGCTGGGCGAGGACGCGCATCGCGACCCCGCCGACCGCCCATCCCAACGCACCGACCAGGCACAGGGCCAGCCCGATCGCCAGCCGTGACCCGTGGGCGATGCTCCCCGGGTCAGCGAGCACGACCAGCAGCACGCCGCCAAAGCCAATCACCAGTCCCGCGGCTCGCAGACGCGTGATCGGCTCGGCAAGGGCGAACCGAGCGATCACCGCAACGAAGAACGGCGACGAGTTCAGCAATACGGCGGCGACGGCCGCGCCGGCGCGGTCGGTGCCGACACTGATTCCGAGCTGCGTCAGCGTGGTGTTGCCAAGCCCGATCCCAAACGCCCACAGCCACAGTCTTCGCGTTCTCGGCAGACGACTGCCGAACAGCGGCAGCATCGCGGTCAGCAACAGGCCGCCGACAACCGCTCTCAGCGTCGCGATCATGATCGGCGAGGTGTGGTGCAAGGCCGAGTCGGTGACCGGATACACGACGCCGGCCGCCGTCATCGACACCAAGAGGATCAAGGAAACCGGCAGGCGATGCTGAGCTCCCCGCTCGCGCTGCTCGTGCACGCCAACACGCATACCACTGCGCCGCGCGGATTACGAGGGTGTCGATCAGGAATTGAGTGAGCTGGCGACCGTCGCCAGCCGTTCCCGGCCAAACGTGTCCGTCCGCTCGAGGGCATACCGTCGCGGACGATGACCGAGCCGCCGGGAGTCCCATCCGTGCTGGGGATCGAGTCGGTCGAATGGCTCGCTGAGGGCGGCGAGAACGTGACCGTGCGGGTCACCGGTCGCTGGCGCCGACGGCGCCCGGCCTGGAGCGCGCAGCCGGTGCTGGTGGTCGAGGCGGCCGGACGGCGGTTCCGGTTTCCGGCCATGCCCGAGCCGCCCAGCCTTAGCGGCGCCGGCCCGGGGATGTGGCGGATCAGCTTCGCGGTGCCGGCCGCCCTGGCGCCCGAGCTCGGCGGCCGCACCTGGCTGCAGGTCGGCGCGGTGGTGGTGCCGCTGCCGCCCGCAGTCGAACCGCTTGGCGCCGCCGCGTCCGGAGCCGAGCCGTTACCCGCGCCGGAGCCGGGGGCGGGCGACGACCCGGAGGAGGAGCCAGCGGTCTCGCGTACCCCGCCCAGCCCGCCCAGTTCGGAGCTCGAGGTCGAGCAAGCCAGGCGCCGCGCCCGCGGGGCCGAGGCGGCGGCGCAGGAGGCCGAGAACGCGGTCGAGGCCATGGCCGCGCGGGTACGCGACCTGCGAGAACGAATTGCGGGTGGCCCGCGGCGAGGCCGAGCGACTTACCGAGACGCTCGAGGACGGCGAGCGCACCCGACGCGCCGCCGAGCAGCGCGCCCACGCCGAGCAGGCGCTGCGCCGGGACCTGGCGCGTCAGCTGGCCGCCCGTGACCGTGGCGGCGATGCAGGCCCGTGAGCAACTGGCCGCCGCCGAGGAGCGCGTTCGCGAGCTGGAGATCGAGCTGCGCGACGCGCGGCGTCGCGGCGACGAGGCCGAGCAGCTGGCGGCGGCCGCGGCCGTCGCCCGCCAGCGCGCCGAGCGCCAGGCCGAGGAGGCCGCGTCGGCCGCGCCGAGCCGTAGCCGCGCAGCCGCCGCCGCGGAGGAAGCCGAACCGCCCGCGCCCGAGCCGGCCGCCTCGCAAACCGCTGCCCTGAAGCTCGAGCGCACGCCTGGTCGGACGGAACGCCGACGGCCGCCGCGGGCCGCGGTGCCCGCCCGAACCGTCGACCGTCGTCTGCCGCCTGCGCCGGCTCCGGTGGCGACCCCGCCGGCGCCGGCAGCCCGACGCCCCCGCCGAACTGGTGCCGGCGCTGCGCCGGGAGCTGGAGGCCCGCGCCGCCGCGGAGGCGGCCCTGCGCGCGCCGTCTGGTGCAGGCGGAGGCATCGCTGGGCGCGCGGCTGCTGATCGAACGGCGCACCTCCGAGGTCGTCGGCCGGCTCCGCCAGCGAGCTCGACGGCCTGCGCCGGGCATTCGAGCGCGAGCAGGAGGCGCGCCTGGACGCCGAGCAGCGGGCCGAGGACCTGGCCCGCGAGCTCAGTGGTCGCGAGCAGCGCACCGAGGAGGCCCACCGGGCCATCGCGGAGCTGCGCCAGGCGCTTGCCTCGCTCGGCACGGGGGCGGGCGCGGGCCTGGGCGCGGGCGCAGGCGTGGGCGTGGAACCGGCCGAACCCAACACGGTCACGCCGGAGACTGCGCAGCCGCACCGCGGCCGCAGCCCCAGCCGCCGGCCAGCGAGGCGTGCGGCGCCGTCGAGCCCGAGCGCCTCAACGACGCGCGTCAGCGCCTGCGAGCGGCGATCGCCCCCCGCGGGCCCGAGACGGGCGAGCGAGCCCCCGCCGCCGCTGCAGCCGGAACGCGGATCCCCGACGACGAGCGCACCGGACGGCCGTGGCTGGCGCCGATCTGGAGCGCGCTGGCGCAGACCGACCCGGTCACCGCCGGCCGGCTGCTGGTCGAGCTGCTGCCCGCCCAGCGCGAGGCATATCCCGAGCGGGTGGCCTACGACCTGGTGTTCGGCGAGGGCCGGGGGTGCGCCCAGGTGACGGTGGACGACGGCCCGCCGGCGATCCGCCACGCCGATGGCCCCCGGGCGCGCGAGCAGGTCGACTTCCAGGTCCAGGGCAGCCCGGCGGCGATCGCCCGGATGCTGACCGCCGGTGCCTTCCGGCGGCGCTTCGGCCGGGGCGTGGCCCGCGTCCGCGGGCGCCGCGACCGCCTGGAGGCATTGCGCTCGCTGCCGGCGGTGAAGCTCGACCTGCGCGGGCTGCACCGGATCGGGGTGCGCCTCGAGCCCGAGCTGGCGCTGCGGCTGGTGGCGTTGATGATCGACCCGGCGTGGACGGCGCGGGAGCGGTTCGCGGTCGCCTATGCCGTCAAGGGGGCGCCGACCCGTTATCTGCTGGTCCGCGACGGCGCCCCGGTGGAGGTCACGGTGGACGCTCCGGCGGGTCGCATCGCCACCACGATCGAGGGCCCGGCGGACGCCGCCGCGCTTGTTCTTTCCGGCGAGCGGACCGATCAGGTCACGATCACCGGCGAGGACTGGCCGCTGGCGCTGCTGCGCAAATGGATCAAGCGCGCACAGAGCGGCTGAAACCTCGGCCGCACCTGCGTTCGGACCCTCGCTGCGTCCGCGCCGACGCATATCCTCGGTGCAGCGGTTCCGTCGTCAGCCAGCGATGAGGACCTTCGCGACTGATGACCCCGACCTGCGCCCATCTCCACGTCCACTCCGAGTACTCGCTGCTCGACGGGGCCTGCAAGATCGAAGCTCTCGCGCAGCGGGCGGCGTCGTTCGGGCAGCCCGCCCTGGCGCTGACCGATCACGGCGTGATGAACGGCGCCGTGGAGCTCTACACCGCCTGTCTCAAGCACGACGTCAAGCCGATCGTCGGCTGTGAGATCTACCTGGTCGACGACCACTCTCGCCGCGGCCCGGGCCGGGTGGACCGCTTCCATCTGACCCTGCTGGCGGCCGATCCGGCCGGCTACCGCAACCTGGTCAAGCTGTCCTCGGCCGGCTTTCTGGAGGGGTACCAGCGGGGCAAGCCCGCCGCTCGACATGCAGCAGCTGGCCGCACACGGGCAGGGCCTGATCGCGCTCACCGGGTGCCTGCAGTCGCGTTTCTGCCAGCACCTGCTCGACGAGCGCCCCGACGCCGCCGCGGCCCATGCCCGCGAGCTGATGGAGGCAGTCGGCGCCGACAACGTGTACTTCGAGGTCCAGAAGAACGGCATCGCCGCCCAGGACAAGGCCAACGAGGGGATCGTCCGCATCGCCCGGGACTGGGGCGGCCGCTGGTGGGAACCGGCGATGTGCACTACCTACGGCGCGAGGACTACCACCATCACGCGGCGCTGCTGTGCGTGCAGACCAAGTCGACGCTCAGCCAGCCCAAGATCAGCTTCGACACCAACGAGTTCTACCTGCGCTCCAGCGAGGAGATGGCGCAGTCGTTCGCCGAGTGGCCGGAGGCGCTGGCGTCGACGCTCGAGATCGCCGAGCGCTGCAACGTCGAGCTCGAGCTGGGCCGCCAGCTGATCCCGCGTTACCCAACCCCCGGTGGGATCGACGAGGGGGAGTACCTGCGGACGCTGATCGACGAGGGCCTGCGCTCGCGCTACGGCGACCCGGTACCGGCCGAGGCGCGCGAGCGCGCCGAGTACGAGCTCGGGGTGATCGACCGGATGGGCTTCAACGCCTACTTCCTGATCGTCTGGGACTTCGTCAAGTACGCCAAGGACTCCGGGATCGCGGTCGGGCCGGGGCGCGGGTCAGCGGCGGGCTCGATCGTCGCCTACTGCCTGCAGATCACCGACGTCGACCCGCTGCGCTACGACCTGATGTTCGAGCGCTTCCTCAACCCCGAGCGGGTATCGATGCCCGACATCGACATGGACTTCTCGGTCCGCGGCCGTGAGCGCGTGATCCGCTACGTGACCGAGAAGTACGGCAAGGAGGCGGTCGCTCAGATCGTCACCTTCGGCAAGATGTTCCCTCGGGCGGCGACGCGCGACGCCGCCCGCGTGCTCGGGCACGAGTACGGGGTCGGCGACCGGCTGGCCAAGCTGATCCCCGACCCGATCATGGGCCGCCCGCCGAGCTTCGCCGAGTGCCTGGCCGCGGGCCAGCCGCTGCGGGGTGAGGTCGACCGCGACGGAACCGCCAAGGCGATCGTCGACGTCGCGCAGGGACTGGAGGGGATCGTGCGCAACTCCTCGATCCACGCGGCCGCGGTGGTGATCTCCGACCGTCCGCTGACCGACATTCTGCCGCTGCAGATCGCCGAGGCCGGCGTCGACGAGAACGGCGAGAAGGTGTTCCGCACCGTCACCCAGTTCTCGATGAAGCCGGTCGAGCAGCTGGGCCTGCTCAAGATGGACTTCCTCGGGCTGCGCAACCTCGACGTGATCGAGGACGCGCTGGACATCGTCGAGCGCTCGACCGGCGAGCGCCCGGACATGAGCACATTGCCGCTCGATCACGAGCCCACCTACGAGATGCTGGCCGGCGGGGACTCGATCGGGGTGTTCCAATTCGAGTCCGAGGGCATGCGCGAGGCGCTGAAAAAGGTCCGCCCGACCGAGTTCGACGACCTGGTCGCGCTCGGTGCGCTGTACCGGCCGGGGGCGATGGACCAGATCCCCACCTACGCCCGCGGCAAGCGCGATCCGGACTCGATCTCCTACGCCGACGAGCGCCTGCGTCCGATCCTGGAGTCGACCAAGGGCGTGATCCTCTACCAGGAGCAGGCGATGCAGATCGCCAAGGACCTGGCCGGCTTCAGCGGCGCCAAGGCCGACGACCTGCGCAAGGCGATCGGCAAGAAGAACCGGGAGGCGATGGCCAAGCTCAAGCCGGAGTTCTTCGCCGGCTGCCGGGCCTCGGGGACCGCCGAGGGTGTGATCGAGATGCTGTGGACGACCAACGAGCGGTCCGCCGACTACAGCTTTAACAAGTCCCACGCTGCGTGTTACGCGCTGATCTCGTACCGCACCGCGTGGCTGAAGTCCAGCTACCCGGCCGAGTACATGGCGGCGCTGATCTCCTCGGTCATGGACACCAAGGACAAGGTGCCGTTCTTCGTGTCGCAGGCCGAGCAGATGGGCATCGCGATTCTGCCGCCGGACGTCAACCTGTCCGACCACGAGTTCGTCGTCGTCGACGGCAACATCCGCTTCGGCCTCGACGCCGTCAAGGGCGTCGGCTACCAGGCGGTCGAGGCGATCAAGCGGGCGCGCGAGGACGGAGGCCCGTTCCGTGACCTGTGGGAGTTCTGCGAGCGGATCGACAACCGGGCGGTCAACAAGAAGTCGATCGAGGCGCTGATCAAATGCGGCGCGTTCGGCTCCACCGAGGCCACGCGCAAGGGCATGCTGTCGGTGCTCGAGCAGGCGCAGAGCGCGGGCCAGAAGGCCCAGCAGGACGCGCTGATCGGGCAGGGGTCGATCTTCGACCTGGGCGACGCCGGCGGCGGCGCGGGGGCGGCGGCGCCCGCATTCGCGGGGCCGAGTCATGCGCCGATCCCCGGCGAGGAGTTCAGCCGCTCGGAGCTGCTGGCCGCCGAGAAGGAGTCGATCGGCCTGTTCATCTCCGCCCACCCGCTCAAGGAGGTGGGAGCGGCCCTGCGCGCGCGCGTCGGACAGCTCCCTGGCCGAGCTGTCGGGCCGGCGCGACGGCGACTGGGTGACGATCGGGGGGATGGTCACCCAGGCCAAGCGGATCAAGACCAAGAAGGGCGACTACATGATGTTCGCCACCCTCTACGACCTCGAGTCGTCGGTCGAGATCATCGTCTTCGACAAGGCTCTGTCCGCGAGCGAGGACGCGCTGGCCACCGACTCGATCGTGCTGGTCCGCGGCCGCGTTGACCACAAGGATCGGGACAAGACATGCGTGGTGGCGCAGCAGGTGGAGCGCTTCACTCCGTCACAGGAGGAGGTGGCCAAGGCTCAGGAGGAGGCGGCTAAACAGGTGCTGGCACCCACCGCGCTGCGCCTGTGTCTCGACGCCACCGCTCTGCCCGCGTCGGTGGTGGGCGAGCTCAAGGATGTGCTGTCGGGCTTCCCGGGAGAGTCCGACGTGGTCATCGAGCTCAGCACAACGGTTGGACGACGATGCCTGAAGCTCGGCCCGAGCTTCCGCGTCGGCCGCAGCGCCAGCCTTCACGCCGAGCTCGACGCGCTGCTGGGCACGGCCCTGATCGACGGTGTCGTGGCCGGGGAACCGGGATCGGTCTCGCCGGCGCCGGCCGGCGTCGCCTGACCGCCTGCGGGCGGGAGCGACGACGGCGGGGTCGGGGCTGCGGTCTCAGGCCTTGTGGGCGACGAACCTCCCCTGAGCGATCTTGCCGTCGTGGGCGAGGCTCTGGATGAAGGCCATTTCCCCGCCCAACGTCTGCATCAGGTCCATGTCGAAGCCGATGACCTTGAGCGCGTCGTAGGTGAGCTGCTTGTTCAGCATGTCCAGGTACAGATCGACGTGTGACGAGAACCGCCCGGTGTCCTCGGCCGCCTGAACCTGGCAACCGGAGTTCTCGAGCAGCGCCCGGTAGTCATCGACGCTCAGGACGTTGGGGAACTTCATGAAACCCAGGAAGCGCTCGGACTCCGCGTCTGACATCGGCTCCGACCCGGCGACCCAGTCGGTGAACGCGATCGTGCCGCCCGGGCGCACGAGACGAGCCGCCTCGGCGATCAACCTGTCCTTGTCCTGCACGTAGCACCAGGCGTCCTCGCCCCACACGAAGTCGGCACTGCCCTCCGGCAGGTGGGATTCGCTGGCGTCCCCATGGACGAATTCGATGCTGTCGCTCAGTCCCTCCTCCTCCGTGCGCCGGCGCCCGCGCTCCACGATGCGCTCGGTGGCATCGACGCCGGTCATGTGCGCGACGTTGCGAAAACGCACCAGGAATCGCATCCCGGCACCGTTGCAACAACAGAGATCCACGCCGCTGCTGCCCTCGGCGATGGCGGCCCGGTCGGCCAGCTCCATCGACGAAGTCAAACCCCCGATGTGGATCTGCTCCCCCATGACCAGCTCCCAAAGATCCCCTTCAGGTCCGTCATAGACCGCTCGGACGTCGTCCAAGCTGATGGCTGGGTCTGTCTGCACGATCACTCCCTTCCCCGAGATTTGTCCACGTGCAACCGCCATCCTCCGCCCCCGGCGACGCGCTGTCAATAGGCCCGGGGCAGCCAGTAGCGCGTGACTGGCGTACGGGCCGGCTGGCAGCCCTTTCCCGTCAGATCTGACGGGTTTTCACTGCCAGCTGGCCAAGGCTCGTCGCCCTAGTGCACGCTGGCCGAGGCTCGTCGCCCTAGTGCACGTGGAGGTTGATCCCCAGCAGCAGCAGCGGCCACAGCACGATGGCCAGAGCCGCCGAGGCCACCGTCTTGATCGTGGAGATGTGGGCCAGGTAGTGGTGGGAGGCGGCGACCAGCACTCCGATGACCAACCAGATGATGCTCCCGAGGCTCAGTCTCAAGGTCTCCTCCTCGCTGGGGGCCGAAATGGCTGCTGGTCAGCTACCCGCGGGCAGCCGGCACTACGCCGTCGTCAACCCGGTGGGACGAGCGGCTCAGTTGGGCAGCCAGGGCCGGTGCCAGCCGCCGCAGCGCCGCGGCAGCTCGTCGGCCTCGGGGGGGCCCCAGGATCCCGGCGCGTAGCGGATCACCCGGGGCGGCTTGTCGAGCAGGGGTTGGACGACGCGCCACGTCTCCTCGATCCCGTCCTGACGGGTGAAGTGGGTGCTGTCGCCGTTGATCGCCGCCTGGAGCAGCACCTCGTAGGGGGTATCGGCCTCGACTCCCTCCTTGGCGAACTCCATGTCCAGTTCGACGCCGGTCTGCCCCGGCGAGTCGGCGCGCTGGGCGTCGAGCACCATCCTGATCCCGGGATCGGGGTCGATCCTGAACACGAGCTGGCTGTGCTCGGTCTTCCTGGTTGCCGCGCGGATGAACGGCAGACGTGGCGGGCGGTGGAAGATCAGGCGCAGCTCGGTCTGCGGTCACCGGCATGCGCTTGCCGGTGCGGATGAAGAACGGCACCCCGCCCCAGCGCCAGTTGTCGATCTCGACGCGCAGCGCGGCGTAGGTCTCGGTGGCGGAGTTGCGGCGGACGCCGTCGATCTTGCGATAGCCGTCGTACTGCCCGCGCACGTAGTGGTTGGGGTCGGCGGCCGCCATCGAGCGAAAGACGGCGTTCTTGGCGTCCTTGAAGCTGTCGTCGCCGCCGTCGGCCGGCGGTTCCATCGCCGCCACCGCGATCAGCTGCATGAGATGGTTGACGACCACGTCGCGCAGCGCGCCCACCGGGTCATAGAAACGTCCGCGATCCTCGACGCCGAATGTCTCGGCCATCGTGATCTGCACGCAGGAGACATGGTTGCGATTCCAGATCGGCTCCAGCGTCGTGTTGGCGAAGCGCAGGTACAGGAACTCGTTGAGTCCGAGCTTGCCCAGGAAGTGATCGATCCGATACAGCTGCGACTCGTCCAGGTACCGGTGCAGCTGCTGGGCCAGCTTCCGAGCCGACTGCAGGTCGTGGCCGAACGGTTTCTCCACCACGACCCGGCGGCCGCCCTTGAGCAGCCCCGCCTTGTAGAGGCCGGCGACCACCGTCTCGAACAGCGACGGCGGTATCTCCAGGTAGAAGACGGGGTTCTTGGCGGCGCCGAGGGCCTTGGCCACCGCCTTGTAGGTGGCGTCGTCGGCGAAGTCGCCGCTCACGTAGTGAAGCCGCTTGGCGAAGCGCTTGAACACCGTTTCGTCGAACTGCTCGCCGGAGGCCTCGATCGCGTCGCGGGCATGGTCGCGCAGCCGGTCGTCGTCCCACTTGTCGGCCGCCACCCCGATGATCGGGCATCGCAGGTGCTTGCGGCGCTCCAGCCGGTACAGCGAGCGCAGCGTCATCTTCTTGGCGAGATCGCCGGTGATCCCGAACACCACGAGCGCGTCGGCGGGGGCGGAGGTGGCGCTCATAGACAGCGCACGCTACAAGAACCGGCGCCTCAGGATCGGGCTCGGGCCGAGCTCCGACGCCCCGGGCCGGCGGCGCCCGCGCGGGCCTGGGCGCGGGCTCGCGATGCCTGGCCGCGCTTTCGCAGCTTGAAGCACAGCTGGATCTCCTCGCTTGAAGGACCCTGCCTGTCTGGCCCCTGCGTCTCCAGCACGCAGACGAGATTCTCGAAGCGGGGCTCGGACAAGAACGCCGCGCAGCCCCGGTCACCAAGCTCGCCCTGGCCGACATTGGCATGTCGATCGCGGTTGGAGCCCAGCGGGTACTGCGAATCGTTCAGGTGCAGGCTGCCCAGGCGATCCAGTCCGGTCACCTCGTCAAAGCGGTCGATCGTCTCGCTGAGGCCGGCCGCAGTGCGGATGTCGTAGCCCGAGGCGAGCAGGTGACACGAGTCCAGGCAGACGCCGAGCCGCTTGTTGCCGTCAGCCGCGTCAAGCAGCTCGGAGAGCTCCTCGAACGAGCGGCCCAGCGTGCCGCCCGCGCCGGCGGTGTCCTCGAGGTAGAGCGGGCACGAATCGGTGTCGCTCAACGCCTCGGCGATGACCTTGCCCGCGCGCTTGATCGCCTTGCCGACGTCGCCCTGCTTGGCCGAGCCGGGGTGCAGCACCACGCCGGTGGCGCCGATGCCTTCGCCGACGCGCAGCGACTGGACCAGCGAGCGGCGGGACTTGTCGCGGATCTCGCGGTCCTCGGAGGCGCAGTTGAGCAGGTATACGGCGTGGATCAGCACCGCCTTTGATCGGACTCGCCTTGGCCGCCTCCCGGAAGGCGGCGAAGTCGTCCTCACCGTAGGCGGTGGGCCGCCACATCCGCGGTGACTGGTTGAAGATCTGGATCGCCTGACAGCCGCGATCGGCCCCTCGTTGGACGGCGTTGGCCAGTCCGCCGGCCGGGGACACGTGAGCTCCGATTAGCATCCGTTGACGGTATCCATGCGAGTTCGCTTTGCTCCATCCCCCACCGGGGCGCTACACATCGGCGGCGCCCGCACCGCGCTGTACAACTGGCTGCTCGCGCGCGGCCACGCGGACGACCCCGACGGCGGCGGGACGTTGGTGCTGCGCATCGAAGATACCGACCGTCAACGGTCCACGCCCGAGAACGTCGAGCAGATCCTCGACGCGCTGAAGTGGCTCGGGCTCGACTGGGACGAAGGGCCGATCTTTCAGACCGAGCGCTCCGCGCGCCACGCCGAGGCGCTGGCTCAGCTGCTGGCGACCGGGCACGCCTACCACTCCAACGCCACCGCCGAGGACGTCAAGGCGTTCAAGGCCAGCCACGGCGCCGAGCGGGGCTTCCGCGGCGAGCCCGAGGAGTCGGGCGCGGTCCGGCTCCACGTCCCCGACTCCGGCTACACGGTGGTCGACGACGTGATCCGCGGCGAGACGCGCTTTCCCAACGTCAACATGGACGATCCGGTGATCGCGCGCGCCGACGGTTCGGCGCTCTACAACTTCGCGGTCGCGGTCGACGACCTCGATGCCGGGATCACTCACGTCGTCCGCGGCGAGGACCACCTGTCCAACACCCCCAAGCAGCTGCTGGTTATCGAGGCGCTGGGCGCGCAGCCGCCCAAGTACGCCCACCTGCCGCTGCTGCACGGACCCGACGGGCGCAAGCTGTCCAAGCGCCACGGCGCCGCCTCGGTCCAGGAGTTGCGCGACGCCGGCTACCTGCCCGAGGCGGTCGACAACTACATCGCGCTGCTGGGCGCCGGGTTCGCGGCCGACGAGGAGCGCTTCACCCTGGATGAGCTCGCCGAGCGCTTCCGGCTCGAGCGCGTGTCCAAGAACCCGGCGGTGTTCGACGAGCGCAAGCTGCGCCACCTCAACGGGATCTACCTGCGAGAGCTCGGAATCGACGAACTGACCCGCCGCCTGGAGGCGTTCACCGGCCGGACCGGGCTACGGGGCGCGGCCGAGATCTCAGCCGAGAAGATCCAGACGCTGGCCGACTTCTGGCCGCTGGTGTCGTTCTTGTTCGATGGTCCCGTCGATGACCCGGCCGCGTTCGAGAAGACGATCGGCGCCGACGGCGGGCCCGAGACGCTGGCGCAGGCACGTGAGTCGCTGGCTGCCGTCGACCCGTTCGACGCCGCTCACGTCGAAGCGGCGCTGCGGGGCGTGGTCGAGAAGACCGGCCTGAAGCCGGGCAAGGTGTTTCAGCCGGTGCGGGTCGCGATCGCCGGGCAAACCGTTTCACCCGGTATCTTCGAGAGCGTTGCGTTGCTGGGACGGGAGGAGACGCTGGCGCGAATAGACAAAGCTCTGAACCGAGCCCGGGTCGGGGCTGGACGAAAGGGCGCCCGGGACTAAACCGCGGTCGAATATCTGCCGATAGATGGGCAGGATGGTGAAGTTGACCGCAGCGGCAACCGTAGCGCCCGGCCCCGCGGGCAGAGAGGGATGAGCGAATCACCGTGGCGGCGCTTGTGGCAGTGAAGAACGGACCCACCGATCCATATGCGGCGCGGGAGCGCCACCACAACGAGGGCCACGGGCGCCGGCTGACCGCCGCCTTTGAGGCGCTGGAGGCCTACCCGGTCCTGGTCGAGTCGCGCAACCGGATCCTGAGGCTGTTCGAGGACGGCGAGCCCTCCAGCGCCGATGTCGTGACCGCCGTCGAGGCCGACGTCGCGCTGGCGGTGACGGTGGTCCGGCTCGCCAACCAGGTCGAAGGGCCGACCCACGGTCACGTTGAATCCGCCGTGACCGGCGTCGAGGTGCTGTCGCCGCGGATGGTCCACGCCATCGCCCGCCGGGCACGGACATTTGACTTCTTCGAGCGGACGGCGATCTGGCAGGGCATCCCCGAGCGCTTCCGCCTGCACGCCGTCGCCACCCAGCGGGCCGCCGACCGGCTGGGCAAGGAGGTCGGCTACGAGGCCCGGGACCGGCTGATGGTGACCTCGCTGCTGCACGACATCGGCAAGCTGGTGCTGATCCAGGCCTATCCCGGCTATCCCGGCCAGGTCCACGGCGACGCCCGCACACCCGAGGAGCGCATTCAGCGCGAGCGCCGTGAGCTCGGCGTCGATCACGCGCTGGTAGGCGGCGTGCTGGCCCGCCGGTGGGGCCTGCCGCGCTCGATCGCCGGCGTGATCGAGCGCCATCACTCCGAGGAGAGCGACGGCGAGGCGGCGCTGGTGCGGCTCGCCGACATGCTGGCCCACTACGTGCTCGGCGGCTCGATCGCCCCGTCCGAGCTGCTGGCCGTGGCCCGCACCGTCGGCGTCAGCCCGGCCAACCTGCGCACGGTGATGTACGAGCTGCCCCTGCCGGTCAGCACCGGCCGCCCGCGGCAGGTCGACCCCTGCCCGATGTCGGCGCGGGAGGTCGAGGTCCTGCGCCGGCTGGCCAAGGGCATGGTCTACAAGCAGATCGCCACCGAGCTGGGCCTCTCCACCAGCACCGTCCGCACCCACCTTCACAACGTGTACGGCAAGCTGGGGGCGATGGACCGTGCCCAGGCGGTGCTGATCGCGACCGAGCGCGGCTGGATCTAAAAGGATCGGCCGGACGAACCCGGCGCGATCGCGCGGGGCCGGGTGGGTCCGCGCGCTGACACTTTGCGGTGAAGGAATCCTGACCGAGCTCGCGCGCTGCAATACGATCGCAGCGCCATGATCTCGATCACTTCAAAGTCCCCGTACGCGCTCAGCGCCCTGGTGGAGCTCTACCGCTTCGGCGACTCCGGCCCGGTGCCGATCTCCGAGCTGGCCCGCCGCCGCCAGATCCCCGTGCAATTCCTCGAGCAGCTGTTCGCCACCCTGCGCCGCGCCGGCGTCCTGCGCTCCCAGCGGGGGGTCAAGGGTGGTTACAGCTTCGCCCGCCCGGCCGCCGACCTCACGGTCCTGGAGCTGGTCGAGATGCTGGACGGCCCGCTCGGCGCCGGAGCCGCCGGAATCTTCTTCGAGGCCGCCCACGCCGCCGCCTCCGTGCTGGCCGACGCCACCATCGCGTCGGTGGCCGAGCAGGAGGTCCGGGCCGCCGGCGCGCCGATGTACCACATCTAACTCGGACGCCGGAGCCCGCGGCTTTGCAGGGCTTTCGTCGTCTCCTCACTCACCGGCTCTCGCGCCATGGCGACCGGCGCACGAAGAGCACGGGAGGCCCTGGGCTACTGCGGCGGCGAGTCTGCGGAGTGGATCTTCGGGGTCCGCCACGGCTCGAGGATCCATGACTGAGGCTTTACTTGGCGGCACACTACGCGCGCCCTCGTCCCTTCCATATGCGCAGTCACGCTCAGTCTCATCTCAAGCAACTTGAGTCGAAGCGACACCCCCGGCCGCACCTCAACTGGTCCCCAAGCGAACGTTTCGGCGGCCGGGTCACCGTCAACGAGCGTGTCCGTACGTTTGCCCTCCGCGTCCTCCCGCCAAGAGATGACCGGTCCGACGCTCTGGCCGCCCACCATCACCTCCAGCTCGTAGCCGTCGTCGCCGCTCTCCCGCAACTCGGCCGTCCAGATCGCCCCGCCGAGTTCGATCCGTTGCCGCTCCACGGACGAGATCGCCGGCGCCCGGGTCAGCAGGGGGTAGGTCAGCCAGCGCCAGAAGTTGGACACGGACACGAGGCTAGGTCACGCAGCTCAATCCCGCGGCGACGCCTGAGTATGGCGGAGGGGCCCACCAAGCAGGTGACCGGCGCGGAAACGCTCACGCTCACGGGAAAGGTGAACCGCTACCCGACACTGAAACCAACGGTGCAGGCTGTTCCTAGACCGCGGTGCCGGCCCGATCCCTGTCACTGTGAATCCCCGACAGAGCCTTCCGCGGGTGTGGCGGCTGAACCGCCTTACAGGTCGCAGTGCCCGCGCCGCAGCGCAAATCGCCGTCGGGAGCGGGCGGACTGAAGCGCGAAGCGAGCCCGCGGTCGGCGCCGTCGGGTCACGTGACGATCGAGTCGGGGCCGCGCGCGCAGCCAGGGTGCGGACCCGTCCTCGGGCGACTGGGTGACGATCGCCCAGATCATCAAGGCCAGAGCCAGGCTGAGCACGACCGCGCCGGCGGCGATGTTGATGACGAGAACCACGTCTAATAAGACGCCGCCCGCTCCCGCACCTTCCGCAAGTGTGCGAATGCGATCGCCCGGCGTTGACAGGCGACGCCGCACTAGGCTGGTGGCCGTGAATCACGTCCCCTCCAACGTGGCCGAGCTCGTCGGCCGGACCCCGATCGTCAAGCTGGGCAAGACGGTCGGCGACCGCGAGGTCGAGCTGTTCGCCAAGCTCGAGGCGCTGAACCCCGGCGGCAGCGTCAAGGACCGGATCGGGGTGGCGATGATCGAGGCCGCCGAGCGCGAGGGCCGGATCGAGCCCGGACGGACCACGATCGTCGAGGCCACCAGCGGGAACACCGGGATCGCGCTCGCCTTCGTCTGCGCCGCCAAGGGCTATGACCTGATCCTGACCCTGCCGCAGGGCATGAGCCGCGAGCGCGAGGGCCTGCTGCGGCTGTACGGCGCCCAGGTGGAGATCACCGAGTCGCTGGGCGGGATGACCGAGGCGGTGGAGGCCGCGCGGGCGCTGGCCACGCGCGACGACGTGTTCCTGCCCGATCAGTTCTCCAATCCGGCCAACCCCGAGATCCACCGCCGGACCACGGGTCCGGAGCTGTGGGAGGCGCTCGACGGCCGCATCGACGTGTTCGTGGCCGGGGTGGGCACCGGCGGCACGATCACCGGAGTGGGGGAGGTGCTCAAGGCAGCGCAACCCCGCCTGCCGGGTGGTGGCGGTGGAGCCGCGCGGCTCGGCGGTGCTCTCCGGAGGGCCGCCCGGCCCGCACCGGATCCAGGGGATCGGCGCCGGCTTCATCCCTGAGGTGCTCAACCGCGAGCTGATCGACGAGGTGATCGCCGTCGACGATGAGGATGCGATCGCGACGGCGCGGGCGCTGGCGCGCCACGAAGGGGTGCTGGCCGGGATCTCCTGCGGGGCGGCCGTGTGCGGCGGCGCTCGAGATCGGCTGCGCGGCCGGAGTCGCGGGGGCCAGGATCGCCACCATCCTGCCGGACTCAGGCGAGCGCTACGTGTCGACCCCGTTCTTCGCCCCGTGAGACGCGACGGCGACAGCTCTCGGTAGCCTTAACGCCGATGCTCGGCCTCGGGCTGATCAGCGCGCACCGCGGCGGAGATCCGGCGTGACGTCGTCGCGGCGCGCAGCCGCGATCCGGCCGCTCGCGGCGTGGGCTCGCTGGAGGTCCTCGCGACCTGGCCGGGGGTGCACGCGCTGCTCGCCCACCGGGCCGCGCACGCCCTGCACGACGCCGGCGTGCCCGTTGCTCCCGCGGGTGATCGCCGGGGTGGCCCGGTCGGTGACCGGGATCGAGATCCATCCCGCCGCCGAGGATCGGCGACGGCTTCTTCATCGACCACGGCATGGGCGTGGTGATCGGCGAGACCGCCGAGATCGGCAACGACGTCACCCTCTACCAGGGCGTGACCCTGGGCGGCACCGGCTTCGCCACCGGCAAGCGCCACCCGACCGTGCAGGACAACGTGACGATCGGCTCGGGGGCCAAGCTGCTGGGGCCGATCACGATCGGCCACGGCGCCAAGATCGGCGCCAACAGCGTGGTCATCCACGATGTGCCGCCGAACTCGACCGTGGTCGGCAACCCGGGACACCCGGTCCGGGTCGAGGGACGCCGTCCCGAGGGTCCCGACGCCGACTGGATCCACCTGCCCGATCCGGTGGCCGACGCCATCAGAGGGCTTTCGAGCCGGATCGCCGCGCTGGAGAGCGCCGCCGACGCAGGACGGCCGCGGCGGGGCGGAGGTCCGCCGGCTCCGGCGCGCCGCCGACGGCGCGCAGCGAGCCCGACGGCCGGGCCAACCCGTCGGTGGGGCCCGAACCCCGCCGGGGGCTAGAGCCCGCCTCAGCCGACGGCGTGACGGCGCACCGCCTCGACCACCTCGGCGACCTGGTCTCGCTCAAGCGCCGGGCTGCATGGGGATGGCGAGGTTGGTGGCGGCCGCGCGCTCGGTCCCGGGCAGCGCGTAGGCGGGTGCGAACTCGCGCATCGCCGGCTGCTCGTGGATCGGCAGTGCGGTAGTAGCGACGGGCGCCGATGCCCCGCTCGCGCAGCGCCTCGCCCAGCCGGCCCGGCGCTCGGCGTGCGGACGACGTAGAGGTGCCAGGCCGGCTCGGCCCCGGCTCAGGGTCCGCGGCAGCGCAACAGCTCGCCGAGGCCGGCGCGCGCGTAGGCCAGGCGCGGCGGCGCGCCGACCGTCCGACCATCCATCGAGGTGCGGCAGCTGGACGCGCAGGATCGCCGCCTGCAGCGCGTCGAGCCGCGAGTTGTAGCCGATCCGATCGAAGGTGACCTTGTCCTCGGAGCCGTGGAAGCGCAGCGATCGAGCGCGCTCGGCGATGGCCGGATCGGAGGTCGTGATCGCGCCGCCGTCGCCGAAGCAGCCCAGGTTCTTGGCCGGAAAGAAGCTGAACGTGGCCGCGGTGCCGATCGCGCCCGGGCCGGCCGTCGGGGCCCAGCGATCCAGCCGCCTGCGCCGCGTCCTCGAGCACCGGCACCCCGAGCGCCTCGATCTCGCGCACCGGGGCCACGTTGCCGAACAGGTGGACCGCGATCACCGCCTTGGTCCGCGGGGTCAGCGCGGCGCGCACGGTGTCGGCGGTGACGCAGTAGGTCTCGGGGTCGACGTCGCAGAACACCGGCCGCGCGCCGGTGGGGGCGATCGCCTCGGCGCTGGCGTAGAACGTGAACGAAGGCACGACGACCTCGTCGCCCGGTCCGACCCCCATCGCTCGCAGCGCGATGGTCAGCGCGTCGGTGCCGTTGGCCACCCCGATCACGTGGTCGGTGCCCAGTAGCGCGGCGAACTCGGCCTCGAACGCCTCGACCTCGGGGCCGAGGATGAAGCTGCCGCGAGTCGACCACGCCGCGCGATCGCCTCGCCGAGCTGCTCGCGCAGCGGCGCGAGCGGCGTGGCGGTGTCGAACAGCGGTACGGCCATGGCCGCGAGCGGAAAACTCAGCGTTCTGAGTCGGCGCCGTGGCCGAGCGGCAGCTCGCTCGGGCGTGAGCCGCCGCGACCGGGTCGCCGGCCTCGGGCAGGTTGCGTCGCGCGCGCACCAGGTACAGCGGGCGGCCCTTGACCTCGTCGTAGATCCGCCCCACGTACTCGCCGATGATCCCGATCGCGATCAGCTCGATGCCGCCGAGCAGCAGGACCACGATGGTGAGCGCGCTGAAGCCCGGCAGGTAGGAGCCGAGGATGCGCAGCACGACCACGATCGGGATCGCGATGAAGGCCAGCGTCGAGATCAGGAAGCCGAGCAGGGTGGCCAGCTGCAGCGGCCGGTGCGAGAACGACGAGATGGCGTCGAGCGAGAAGCGCAGCATCTTGGAGACGGTGTACTTGGTCTCGCCGGCGTAGCGCGGGATCGCGGTGGTAGGGGACGGCCGCCTGGGTGTAGCCGACCCAGACGGTCATCCCGCGCAGGAAGCGGTTGCGCTCGCGCATCGACAGCAGCGCGTCGAGCGCGCGGCGGTCGAGCAGCCGGAAGTCGCCCGAGTTGTGCTGGAGCTCGACCTGGGCGAGCTTGTCGAACAGCCGGTAGAACCAGCGGGCGGTGCTGAGCTTGAAGCGCGACTCGCCGGCGCGCTGCTCGCGGACCGCGTAGACGACGTCACAGCCCGCCCGCCAGTGGTCGAGCATCGTCTGGATCAGCTCCGGCGGGTCCTGGAGGTCGGCGTCGAGCATCACCACGGCGTTGCCGGCGGCGTGGTCGAGACCGGCGGTGAGCGCGGTCTGGTGGCCGAAGTTCCGCGACAGGGAGACGACGCGCACCCGCGGGTCGCTGTCGGCCAGCTGCTCCAGCGCGTGCGGCGAGCCGTCCGTGGAGCCGTCGTCGACCAGCACCAGCTCGAACGGCAGTCCGGTCGAGCGCGGCGCAGACGCGCGCGTAGAACTCGTCGATCGTCGCCTCCTCGTTGTAGACCGGGGCGACGACGCTCACCAGGTCAAGGACGCGGGGGCTCACTCCGGAGACGCTGGTGGGGGCAGTCATCAGTCAGGCCGAAGGCGGGCGCTCTCCGGTGGCCGGCTAAACGGACAGACCACCGTGGGGAATGTACCCCAGCACCTGGACGAGCAGCACCACGCCGGTGATCGCCAGCGGCGGCCTGGAACAGGCGTCGGTCGCGTCCCGACCGCCGCCAGCGGCAGCGCCCAGGCCACGTACCAGGGCAGCAGCGAACTGGCCGCGACCAGCATCGCGACCGTCGCCCAGCCGGCCGCGTCGATCCAGTCGGTGCGTCCGTGCCAGACGCGACGCAGCAGCCAGACCGACACGCCGACGAACGCCGCCGCCAGGACGTAGCCGACGATGTGGCCGAGGGTCGGCAGATCCAGCCGCGTGGCCACGAACCCGGGGATGCTGTGCCAGTCGCCCTCGCTCTGGGTCTGCTGGACGGTGGCGAGCAGGTGGAGCGCTCCGGTGCCGAACACGGCCGCGCTCAGTGACGCCGACCAGCGCGAGCATGGCGCCGGCGCCGACCAGGAAGTCACGCCGCCGGCTGCGTCCGCGGCGCCGGCCGCCGGCCGCGATGGCGAACGGCAGCAGCAGGCCGGCGGTCAGCTTGATCCCGATCGCGAGCACCGAACAGGCGCCGCCGAGGCGCTCGCGGGAGGTGAGGACGGCGTAGATGGCCGGCGACCATGGCCACCAGCATCAGCAGGTCGTTGTGCCCGCCGCCGATGCCGTAGACGACCAGCAGCGGGTTCAGGCCGACGAGCGCCGCGGCCCGGACCGGGTCGGTGCCCCGCAGCCGGGCGACGTTCCACACCAGGGCGACCAGCGCCAGGCTGGCCACCGCCGCGATCGCCTTGTAGACCGCCGACGCTGGCGGCGATCGACAGCGGCGCCAGCAGGTAGCTGAACGTCGTGAACACCGGCCCGTAGACGCTCGGGATGTAGGACCACTTGGCGCCGATGTACGGGAACACCGGGTCAAGCGCGATCGCGTGCGGACCGCTCAGGTACGGGTTGGCGCCGTACATCGCTCCCATGCGGGCGTAGGCCTGGTAGCTGAAGATGTCGGTCGAGACCAGCGGCGGGCGCCAGCAGCACGAAGGCGTACAGCGCGGCGATGCTCATCAGCACCGCGCGGCCGGACAGGCGTCCCGGAGGCCGTCACCGCCAGCACGTAGGAGATGAACATCAGGCTCAGCACGGCGATCGCGCCGCCGAGTGCAGGTCAGGCCCGGTGGCGAAGGCGCCGGCCAGCGAGGCGGGGACGGGCCGGATCGACTCCGGCAGCAGCGACTGCGTGTTGGCCGCCGAGACCGAGACCACGAGTCCGGTCACCAGCACGCCGGCGAGGCCGATCAGGCCGATGCGGCTGCTCGGCGAGGCCTCGCGAGCACCGACCGCTCGCCGACGACAGCTCGAAGCCGCTCTGCGGAGGTGGCGCCCAGCGGGCTTCGAACACTCATCGCGCTGAGGATGCCCAGGGGCCGTCCGGGTGCGGTTGGGGCGATATGAGGATCACGTTAGGTCTTACGGGCTGGGGGTACGTTGGCGCTGCTCGTTCCCCGCGTCCGCGGACTGCTTGGACAGCGCCATCGCAGTTCCGCGCCTGATTGCCGGCACAACCCACATCGCCTCGAGCGCGATACGGGTCGACATCTTGCTTTTACCCGCTGTGCGGTCCACGAACACGATAGGGACCTCACGCACCCTGAAGCCGGCCAGCAGGGCGCGATAGGTGACCTCGATCTGGAAAACGTAGCCGTCGGCGCGGACCGTGTCGAGGTCGATCGCCTCCAGGACCTCGCGGCGGATGCACTTGAAGCCTCCGGTGAGGTCCTGGACGTCGACGCCGAGGATGGTGCGCGCGTACAGGCCGCCGCCGCGGCTGACGATGCGGCGCAGGACCCCCCAGTCGCGGACGCCGCCGCCGGGGACGTAGCGGGACCCGAGGACCAGGTCAGCGTCCTCGGCCGCCGCCAGGAGCGCCGGCAGGTAGCGCGGATCGTGGGAGAAGTCCGCGTCCATCTCGATCACCATCGTGGCCCCGGCGCCCAGGGCGCGGGCGAACCCGGCCCGGTACGCCTGGCCGAGGCCGGCCTTGGCGGCGCGGTGCAGCACCTCGACCACGCTCGAACTCGGCGGCGAGCGCGTCGGCGATCGGCGCCGGTCCCGTCGGGCGAGTTGTCGTCAACGATCAGGATCCGATGGCGCCCGGGGACGGCGGCCTCCAGCTCGGCCGCCGCAGCCCGGACGATGCCGTCCAGGTTCGCCGCTCTCGTTGTAGGTGGGGATGATCAGCCAGACGCACTCGTCCATCGGCTCAGGAGCGTAGCCCCCGGTCCGGTGGGCAGTATGCACGGTGAAGCACCGCACCGCTCGCCGACGTGAGGCCCCGGGTGGTTACAGTCCCGACCGGCGCCAAGCGATGCACCTGACCGGATGACGCGCCATCATTGTCTTTCGCCGGGGTATTTCGGATGGACGACGGCCACACGGTACTGCGAGATCCCGCCCGTCCGCGCTCACCGGCGCGGGGGTTGCGAGGCGCGGCGCGAGCTGCCGCCGGGTGCCCAGCACCGGCGCCGGCGGGCTGCCGCCCTGGCGGTGGTGGCCGGCGATCGCGCTGATCTTCGGGGTGATCGCCGGAGCCGGGTCCGGTGGTTCGACGCGCTCATCGCGCCGCCTCGGCGCACGAGACCGGCTTCTTCACGCGGATCCGCACGCTCTCCGGCGGCGGCGCGGGCTCGTTCGCGGCCGCCGAGCAGGGCGAGGAGAACGCGGCCATCACCCGCACCCTGGCCTACACGCCGTACGTGCGGGTGGCCGGGTCCCAGCACCGGGAGATCGCGCTCACCTTCGACGACGGTCCGGGCCCGTACACGCTGCGGCTGCTCTCGGTGCTCGACCGCTACCACGTACCCGCGACCTTCTTCGAGGTGGGAGTCGAGGAGCAGTACTTCCACGCCGGCACGTCGGCCATCGTCGCCCACGGGGATCCGATCGGAGACCACACCGAGACCCACGCGCCCGATGTCGAAGCTGCCCGCCTCGACACAGCAGCAGCAGCTGCTGCAGGAGACGGCGGCGATCGGCGACTACGGCGCGCCGTTCCCCCGCATGTTCAGCCCCCCGTACGGCCTCTGGAACTCGACCACGCTGGCGCTGCTGAAGAAATACAAGATGCTGATGATCCTGTGGACGGTCGACACCAGCGACTACGAGCTGCCGGGTGCCCAGGTCGATCGTCGACCGGGCGCTCGCCGGCGCCAAGCCGGGCGCGATCATCCTCATGCACGACGCCGGTGGCGAACCGCACCGAGACGATCGCGGCCCTGCCCAAGATCATCAAGGGTCTGCGCGCCAAGGGCTACAAGCTGGTCACCGTGCCCCGGCTGCTGCTGGACAACCCGGCGCCCAAGGACCAGGACGTGGCCTCGCTGGTCGGGGCCGGGGGGATAGGGGCGCGGCTAGCGCCGCACGTAGGCGACGCGGTTCCAGCTCGGCTCGGGCGCCAGCTCGATCGGCTCGCCGCCGCGGTCGGGCTGGACGTAGACGAACGCGTTCGAGTCCTCGCTGAAGGAGATGTCGAGCTCGCCCTCCTTGACGCGCTGGTCCAGCCACGCGCCGCGGAAGATGAGCCGGCGCAGCCAGTGCACCAGCGAGCGCTCCGAGGGGCCCACCAGCTCAGCCCAGCACTCGTTGACGTGTTCGCCCAGACCCGAGGCCGGGTCGGTCACCTCCCCGTTGACGACCAGGTTGATCAGGTCCTCGGCCTCGTCCTCCTCGACCGCCCCGCCGAGAAAGCCCGAGCTTGCGGGCCGCCTGCTCGCAGCGCTCGCGGAAGTCACGTTCGTTGAACGTGAAGCGCAGTTCGCCATACTCGAGCACGAAGTCGTCGCCCGAGCTGTAGTTGCCGCGTCGGTACATAGGGCGTCGGGATCATATGTCCGAATCCTCCCGGGTCTCGACGCCTGAAGCGATGTTGCAGGGGGTGAAGGTCCGACCGCCGGAAACTCTTGGCGGCATGGACCCAAAACCAGCCACGATCCTCATCGTCGAGGACCATCAGACCACGCGCCGATTCCTCGCCGACAACCTCGCCGCAGACGGCTACGAGCCGCTCGAAGCCGGCTCGGCACGGGAGGGAAGGCGCGCTGATGGCGGCCCAGGCCCCCGACCTGGCCATCATCGACCTGTCGCTGCCCGACCGCGACGGCCTCGACCTGCTGCGCGACGTCCGCCAGGCCGATCCGCTCGTCACCAGGCTCGATCCCAACCTGCCGCTGTTCGTCCTCTCCGGGCGCACCAGCGAGCTCGACCGGCTGCGGGGCTTCGAGCGCGGCTGTGACGACTACCTGGTCAAACCGTTCTCCTATCCCGAGCTGCGTGGCCGGGTGGGAGCCTTGCTGCGGCGCACGCGCCGGGGAGCGAGGTGCGCCCGGCTCCAGGTCGGGCCGCTGGAGCTCGATCCACTGGGCCGGGAGGTGTGGCTCGGCGGCGAGTCGATCCACCTGTCAAAGAAGGAGTTCGCGCTGCTGCGGGCGCTGGCCGAGGAGCCCACCCGTGTATTCACGCGTGAGGAGCTGCTGCGCGGGTGTCTGGGGCTATCGCTCGCTCGGGCAGACGCGCACGCTCGACTCGCACGCCTCGCGGCTGCGGCGGAAGCTCAGCGTGGGCGGCAACGCCTTCGTGGTCAACGTGTGGGGCGTCGGCTACCGCCTGATCGACGGGGCGGTGTGATGATGTTGTCGGCGCGGATGTGGGGCTGGCGGCGCTGGCGGATCGTCGTGGTGTCGTACTGGCGATGGCTGTCGGGGCGCGAGCAGGTCGCGCGCGCCTGCCACGAGCTCCGGGGTCCGATCACCGCGGCGCGGCTCGGCCTCGAGCCCGGGGGCGCCGGCGACGCGGTCTCGGTGTCGCCGGCGCGACTGCGGGCGGTCGAGTTGGAGCTGGAGAAGGCAGCGCTCGCGCTCGACGACCTCACCGGCACCACGATGCCGAGGCGAGCGGCGACGGTGACTACCGGTTGGGTCGACCTCCCGGGGCTGCTGGTGGACTCCCTGGAGGCGTGGCGCCCCACCGCCGCCGCCCGTGGCGTGGACTTGCGGTTGCGATGGTCAGGAACGCCGGTGTCGATCCGCGGTGACCGCCTGCGGCTGGCGCAGGCCGCCGGCAATCTGATCGCCAACGCGATCGAGCACGGCGGCGGTCTCGTCGAGGTGCGCGCGCGGGCCGAGGGGGGCAGCGTCCGGATCGAAGTGATCGACGGAGGCGCCGGGCTGCCGGCTCCGGTCGACCAACTCGCGCGGCGCGCGCGTGGAGGACGGGGCACCCGCGGGCGGGGCCTGGCCATCGCCGCTGCGATCGCCGCCGCGCACGGCGGACGGCTGGGGCTGGCGCCCAGCGACCGCGGCGCGCGCCTGGTCCTCGATCTGCCCGCCGCCGCTGCGGTGGGACGCGACGACCGCCGCCAGACGCTGATCTGAGCCAGGCACACCCGCCGGACGGAACCGGCGCCTAGCTGCAAGCCCACGCCCAACCGGGCGAACTGCAGAGGATCGTGCGTTTGGACGGATGTCCGAACCCACTCCCTCCCACCGCCGATTGCCCGTGTCCACGGGCTTTTTCGCATGTCGGGAGGGCCGACGGACCGGCTGGTGGGGCAATGAGTGGGAATTGGGTTGCATTGTGGGGGAAAGTGGGTTACCGTGGCGTCCGCATGCGAAACCCGGGTGGCAGGGCTCCTCCCACCCAGCCACCCGGGTTTTGGATTTCGGTCACCCGTATGAGATCCCTTGACCTTCCGCGGAACCTTCGAACACGCGCTCGACGCGAAGCACCGGCTGACCATCCCGGCCAAGTTCCGCGGCGCGCTGGCGAGCGGAGTGGTGCTGGCCGCCTCGCACGAGACCCAGCCGGGGCAGCCGCGGTGCGTCGCGATCTGGACGCCCGAGGCCTACGACCAGTTCACAGCCTCGACGCTGGCCGGCCTGAACCCCTCCTCGCCGAACGCCCGCGAGCTGAGGCGCTTCTTCTTCAACGCATCCGCTGACACCGAGCTCGACTCCGCCAACCGCGTGATGATCCCGTCCTTTCTCATGAGCTACGCGGGCCTCGACAAGGAGGTCGTGGTGACCGGCTCCGGCGAGTGCCTGGAGGTGTGGGACCGCCAGCGCTACACGCAGAACTTCGAGGAAGTCCTGACCCGAATCCCCGACATTGCGGCGAGCCTTGGCGACACTGCTTGACATGACCAAGACGCACATCCCGGTCCTCGCCGGCGAGCTGATCGATCTGCTCGACCCGCGGCCGGGCGAGACGGCGGTCGACTGCACCCTCGGCGGCGGCGGCCACGCCCGGCTGATCGCCGAGCGGATCGGGCCGGCCGGGACCCTGATCGGGATCGACCGCGACCCGCTGGCCGAGGAGCGGTTCGCGGCGCTGGCCGCCGAGGTCCCGTGCCACACGCGCTTCATCCGCGCCGACTTCGTGACCGCGCTGGCCGAGCTCGCCGAGGAGCGGTTCCGCGCCGACATGATCTACCTGGACCTGGGGATGTCCTCGATGCAGGTCGACACCTGGGCGCGCGGGTTCTCCTACGCCTACGACGCCCCGCTCGACATGCGGATGGACCCCGACCAGGAGCTGACCGCCGAGGAGATCGTCAACACCTGGGACGAGCGCCGGCTGGCCCGGCTGCTGCGCGAGTACGGCGAGGAGCGCTACGCCGCGCAGATCGCCGGGCGATCGTGCGCGCCCGGCGTCGGCGAGGAGCTCAGCTCGACGCAGCAGCTGGTCGAGGCGATCAAGTCCGCGGTGCCGATCCCGGCCCAGTTCGCCGGCGGTCATCCGGCCCGGCGGACCTTCCAGGCGCTGCGGATCGCGGTCAACGACGAGCTGGCCCAGCTCGAGGAGGCGCTGCCCGCCGCCTGGGAGCTGCTCGCCGTGGACGGGCGGCTGGCGGCGATCTCCTTCCACTCGCTGGAGGATCGGCTGGTCAAGCGGTTCCTGGCCGCCCGCGCGCGGGGGTGCATCTGCCCGCCCGAGCTGCCGATCTGCGTCTGCGGCCACGAGCCCGAGGCCGAGCTGCTCACCCGCCGCGCGGTGGCGCCGACTCCCGGCGAGGTCGCCGCCAATCCGCGGTCAAAGTCAGCGCATCTGCGCGCCGCCCGCAAGCTGGAGGTAACGCCCGTATGACGCCCACCGCCCTGACCCCGGCTGCCCGGGGCAAGCGGAGCAAGCGCCCGCCGACCGAGCGGTCATCGCCGCCGAGCTGCAGCCGCCCGACGGCGCCGGCCGCCCCGCGCCGCGTCTCCGGTCCGGCACGGCCGGCCAACCAGACCGCGCGCCCCGACCCGCGCCCGCCGCGGCGCTCGCCGGATCCCGCACCGGCGCTCGCGCAGCCGCCTCGGCGCGCTCGCGCCGTCGCCTTCGTCAAGTCGCTGCCCGACCATCCGCTGCTTGACCGGATCGTCCGCGGCCGGGCCTGGATCCCGCTGCTCGGCGTCCTGCTGGCCGGCATCGTCGCCATGCAGGTCGAGGTGCTCAAGCTCGGCGCCGGCATCGGCCGCTCGATCGAGCGCGGAACCCCGCTGCAGAGCCGCAACGAGCTGCTGCGGGCCAGCGTCGCCGAACTGGCCGACGACCAGCGGATCGAGCGGCTGGCCGCCGGGATGGGCATGGTCATGCCCGCGCCCACCGCGATCAGCTTCCTCAGCCTCAAGCCGGTCGGCTATGTCCAGCGTGCCGCGAGCAGCATCCACGCGCCGGACCCGACGGCGTTCCTGGCCACGCTGCCGGTCGCAAATGCCGGCACCGACGGCAGCGGTAGCGCCGATACGAGCGGCGCTACCGATACCAGCGCCACAACGGACGCCAGCGCCACGACCGACGCGAGCGCCGCGACGGACACGGGCAGTCCGGCCGGCACCTCCGGCTCCTCCACCACCGGCGGCTGACCGACCAGTGACCCCGATCGATCGCCGGATCGGGTTCATCTTCCTGGCGTTCCTGGCGCTGCTGGCGATCGCGCTGGCGCGCGCCACCGATCTGGGCGCGATCCAGGCCGGCTCGCTGCAGCACGCGGCGGTCAGCCAGCAGATCACCCAGAACGTGGTCCCGGCGCCGCGCGGCACGATCACCGACCGCAACGGCGTCCAGCTGGCGATCTCCGAGTCGGCCGACGACGTGGTCGCCGACCCCTACCTGATCAAGCACCCGCTGCCGGTGGCCCAGAAGCTGGCGCCGCTGCTCGGCCAGCCGGTCCTCACCGTGCTCGCCAAGCTGACCAAGCCCCACACCGGGTTCGTCTACCTGGCCCACCAGCTGCCGGCCGACCAGGCGACCCAGATCGTGAAGCTCCAGGATCAACGGCATCTCCACCATCCCGAGGTCAAGCGCGTGTACCCCCGGGCCTGGATGGCGTCCCAGGTGCTCGGCGGTGTGGGCTGGGGCAACCGCGGCCTCAGCGGCCTCGAGTACCGCTACAACAAGCAGCTGCGGGGCGCAAACGGCGAACGGCGGATCGTCAACGACGCCATCGGGCAGCCGATCTCGATCGACGACGTGCGGACGATGGAGCCCGGCAAGACGCTCAAGCTGACGCTCGACTCGGCGCTCCAGGACGAGGTCGAGCAGGTGCTGGCCGGGGTCGGCGCGCAGTACTCGCCCAAGGGCGCGACCGCGATCGTGATGAACCCCAACACCGGGGCGATCCTGGCGCTCGCCAACTGGCCGCGGGTCAACGCCAACGATCCCGCCGCCTCGCCGGCGTGCGGCCGATAGGACCGGGCGGTCGGCTTCAACTACGAGCCCGGCTCGACGTTCAAGGCGATCACCGTCGCCGGCGCGCTGCAGGACGGGCTGGTCACGCCCGAACACCGAGTTCAACATCCCGTCGGTGCTGCAGGTCGCCGACCGCCAGATCCACGACGCCGAGGACCACGGGGACGAGACCCTGACCGTCGCCGGCATCCTCAAGTACTCGAGCAACATCGGCGCCGACGAGATCGGCATGAAGCTCGGGGCCGAACCGCTTCAACTACTGGGTGCACCGGTTCGGGTTCGGCTCGCCCACCGGCGTCGACCTGCCCGGCGAGGACGGCGGGATCGTCCTGCCGGTCTCAAGTACTCGGGCTCCTCGATGGGCAACCTGCCGTTCGGCCAGGGCGAGTCGGTGACCCCGATCCAGATCGCCACCGCGTACGCCGCGATCGCCAACGGCGGGATCCTGCGCCCGCCCCACATCGTGCAGTCGGTCGGCGGCAAGCCGGTCAAGGTTCCGGCCGGGCACCGGATCATCTCCACGACCACCGCGGCCGAGCTGCGCAACATGCTGCGCGGCGTGTTCGGCGAGGGCGGCACGGCCTCCGGCGCGGCGATCCCCGGCTATGACATGGCCGGCAAGACCGGCACCGCCAACATCGCCATCGACGGCAACTACTCGGACAGCGAGTACGTCGCCTCGTTCGTCGGCATGGTGCCCGCCAGCGATCCCCAGCTGCTCGGCCTGGTCGTGGTCGACGAGCCGCAGGGCTCGATCTACGGCGGCTCGGTGGCGGCGCCGGCGTTCCAGAAGATCGTCGGCTGGGCGGTGCCGTACTTCGGGATCTCGCCCCGCTAAGTGCTCAACCCATTTCCTGACCGAGCTGCCGGGTAGTAACGGCGGCGAGGAAAGGGTGGGTCCCGGGACCATCGGTCGGCACCCGAATGCCTCGCGAGTATGTGACGAGTCAGACGACCCACGTCGCACCACGCTGGCTTTTCGCAACCAGCCCACCTTCCCCAGCCCAGCAACGCCGCGCGCGTCGACCCCGGCCCTTCCTGCTCAGCTTGGCTGGGGACCGGCGTCGGGGGCTTTCGCTGTCGCGAGCGTCCCCGCCAGGCGGCCGAGGCGGTCGTCCCACTGGCCGCCGACCTGGGCCATCCACGACATCGCCTCCGACAGCGGAGCGGGGGTGACGCGATAGCGGATGTCGCGGCCGGCGCGCTCGCGCTCGAGCAGCCCCGCGTCGGAGAGCGAGTTCAGGTGCTTGGTCACGGCCTGGCGGGTGATCGGCAGCTCGCTGGCCAGCTCGGTGGCGGTCGCGGGGTGCTGGGCGATCGTCTGCAGCAGCTGCCGGCGCATCGGCTCGGCCAGCGCGCCGAACACGGCGCCGGCGCGGTCGCCGCCCATGCCGCCCATGCCGCCCGTGCCGCCCGTGCCGCCCGTGCCGCCCATGCTCAGGCGGCCACCAGCGCCGGGCCGTAGCGGGCGCCGCCGTGGCCGGGGAGGGGGATGCCGACCAGATCGAGGACCTCGAGCGGCCGGGTCTCGACGATGCGCAGCCGCGTGGTGTCCGCTCGGTGCCCCACAGGGCCAGCTCGACCCGCGAAGCGGGCTCACCGTCCTGCGCCCACCAGAACACCAGCCGCCCCGCCTCGGGATCGGAGGCATCGGGATCCGGCGGCGACACCTCCTCCACCCAGCCGGTCCTGGTCACCGCTCCGGTGCGAAACGCAGCCTCGCCGCCGGGCCAGAGCTCGAGCTCGACCTCGTCGGCCAGCCACTCGGCCAGCAGTTTCGGGTCAGTCAGCGACTCCCACACTCGCGCCGGGGAGGCGGGAAGCTCCAGCTCGCGTTCGATTCTGTCGGTCATCGGGTGCCTCCTCGGAGCTGGTTCCGCAGCCTATGCGCAACTCTCAGGTTGCGCATCTGCTACGTTGGGTGACGCAACCGTTCGGTTGCACCTTAGCACCCACCGAAGGAGGCCCGATGCCACTCGTACCCATGGTCGTCGAGCAGACCGCCCGCGGCGAGCGCTCGTTCGACATCTACTCGCGGCTGCTCAACGACCGCGTCGTGTTCCTCGGCGGCCAGATCGACGAGGAGACGGCCAACCTGATCGTCGCCCAGCTCGTCCACCTCGAGTCCGACGACCCCGACAAGGACATCCACCTCTACATCAACTCCCCGGGCGGCTCGATCTACGCCGGCCTGGCCATCTACGACACGATGCAGTTCATCCGCCCTGACGTGCAGACCATCTGCTACGGGATCGCGATGTCGATGGGCTCGCTGCTGCTGGCCGGCGGGCGCCAAGGGCAAGCGGATGGCGCTGCCCAACAGCCGGATCCTGATCCACCAGCCCACCGGCGGCTTCAGGGTCAGAGTGCCGACATCGAGATCCACGCCCGGGAGATCCTGGCCCTGCGCGCTCGGGTCGACGAGATCTACGCCAAGCACACCGAGCAGGCGGTCGAGCGCGTCCACGCCGACATGGAGCGCGACCGGTACTTCACCGGCGAGGAGGCGCTGGCCTACGGGCTTGTCGACCGGGTGATCGAGCGCCGTCAGCTGACCAACGGCGCGCGCGGATTCGGAACGAGGTAAGTGGCGCCCGGCGCCATGGCTAGACTCGCCGGCCATGCGGCTGGACCAGGTGATCCCCGGTGCCGCGCCCGCGGACGCCGGGATGGAGATCGTCGCTCTCGCCTACGACAACCGCGAGGTCACGCCCGGGACGCTGTTCTTCTGCGTGCCCGGGTTTCACGCGCGACGGCCACGACTTCGCGCCCGACGCGGTGGCCCGGGGGGCGGTCGCCCTGGTCGTGGAGCGGCCGCTGGAGCTGGATGTCCCGCAGATCCAGGTCGAGTCGGTGCGCGCGGCCATGGCGCCGGCGGCGGCGGCGTTCTACGGCGATCCCACGGCGACGCTGCAGACCGTCGGCGTCACCGGGACCAACGGCAAGACCACCACCGCGTTCCTGGTCCGCGCGCTGCTGGAGGCCGACGGCCGGCCGACCGGGCTGCTGGGGACGGTCAAGAGCGTGATCGGGGGCGTCGAGCACGAGGTGCAGCGGACCACGCCGGAGGCGATCGACCTGCAGCGGACGTTCAGGACGATGCTCGACGCCGGCGACAGGGCCTGCGTGATGGAGGTCTCCTCGCACGCGCTCGAGCTGCGCCGAGCCGACGCGATCCACTTCGCGGCCGCGATCTTCACCAACCTGACCCAGGACCACCTGGACTTCCATCCCACGATGGAGGACTACTTCGCGGCCAAGCGGCGGCTGTTCGTGGGCATGGACACCGGCGCACGCGGTCGTCAACGTCGACGACCCGTACGGCGCGCGGCTGGCGGCCGAGCTTACCGAGCGAGCCGATCACCTTCGCCCTGCGACCACCCGGCCACCTACCGGGCCACCGACGTCAACACCGGCCTCCGGGGCTCGACGCTTCCGGTCCAGACGCCCGACGGCGAGCTCGAGCTGAGCTCGCCGCTGCGAGGCGAGTTCAACGTCTACAACGTGCTCGGGGCCCTGGCGGCGGCGCGCGCCGTTGGCGTGCCCGCCGACACGGCCGCAGCGGCGATCGCCACCGCCGGCCAGGTGCCCGGGCCGCTTCGAGACCGTCGACGACGGCCAGCCGTTCGCCGTCCTGGTCGACTACGCCCACACGCCCGGACTCGCTCGAGAACGTGCTCAGCGCCGCCCGCACGCTGACCGACCGGGCGCCTCATCGCCGTGTTCGGCTGCGGCGGCGACCGCGACCGGGGCAAGCGGCCGCTGATGGGCGAGATCGCCAGCCGGCTGGCCGACCGGGTGATCGTCACCTCCGACAACCCGCGCTCCGAGGACCCCGAGGCGATCATCGACGAGATCCTCGCCGGCGCCGGCCCCGGCGCGGCGCACAACGCCGACCGGCGCGAGGCGATCGCCCAGGCGATCGCCGAGGCCGGCCCCGGCGACGTGGTGGTGATCGCCGGCAAGGGCCACGAGCAGGGCCAGGAGTTCGAGGCGGGCCGCAAGATCCCGTTCGACGACGTGACCGTCGCGCGTGAGATCCTGCGGGGCGCGTCGGTCAGCGCCGGCGCCGGCAACCGATGAAGCAGTGGACAGCCCAGCAGGTCGCGGCGGCGGCCGGCGCAACCGTGATCGCCGAGCCGTCTGCGGACGGCGGTCCCGACCGCGCGACGATCGATTCGCGCGACGCCGGCCCCGGCGCGCTGTTCGTCGGGCTGCCGGGCGCCACCCACGACGGGGGCGCTTCGCGCCCCGAGGCGCTGCAGGCCGGTGCCTGGGGCGTGCTGACCACGCCCGAGCACGCCGAGCACGCCGCACGCGTCGAAGCGGCGCCCGACACGCCGCCCGCACGCCGGCCGGTGCTGCTGGCGCGCCGCAGCCCGCTGGCCGCGCTGCAGCGCCTGGCCACCGCCTGGCGGCGGGAGCTGGGGGCGCAGGTGATCGGCGTCACCGGCTCGACCGGCAAGACCTCGACCAAGGACCTGCTGCGCGCTGCTGACTCCGCACCGCCGGACCGTCGCCTCGCGCGCCAACTTCAACACCGAGATCGGGCTGCCGCTGGAGATCCTGGCCGCCCCCGGCGGGACCGAGGTGCTGGTGCTGGAGATGGGGATGCGCGGCGCCGGGCAGATCGCCGAGCTGGCCGAGATCGCCGAGCCCGACGTGGCGGTGATCGTCAGCGTCGGACCCGTCCATCTCGAGCTGCTGGGCACGATCGAGGCCATCGCCGCCGCCAAGGCCGAGCTGATCGCCGCGCTCGCCGCCCGGCGGCACCGCCGTCGTCCCGGCCGGCGAGCCGCTGCTCGATCCCATCTGCGGCCCGACGTTCACACGGTCACCTTCGGCGACGGACGGCGACGTCAGGTTCGCGCAGCAGCACGACGACCGCGTGGTGATCGACGCCGCCGGGGAGCGGATCGAGCTCGAGGTCGCCGTTCCCGCAGGCCCATCTGCGGGGCAACCTGCTGGCCGCGGTGGCCGCGGCCCGCGCGGTCGGGCGTCACGCCCGAGCGGCCGGGTCGACGCTCGAGCTGTCGGCCGGCCGGGGAGAGCGTCGACCGTCGATGGCGGGATCACGGTCATCGACGACTGCTACAACGCCAACCCGATGTCGATGCGCGCCGCCCTCAGCGATCTCGCCGCCACCGCCGAGCGCGATCACGCGTCCCGCCGCGTCGCCGTGCTCGGGCGACATGCTCGAGCTCGGGCCCGAGGCCCGGCGCTATCACGAGCAGCTGGGCGAGCTGGCCGACGAGGCCGGGGTCGACGTGCTGGTGACCGTCGGTCCGCTGGCCGCCGCCATCGCCGAGCGCTTCGACGGCGAGGCGCGCTCGCTCGCCGATGCCGGCCAGGCGGCGCGACCTGTGCCGCGGCTGCTCGCGCGGGCGACGTGGTGCTGGTCAAGGCCTCGCTGGGCGTCGGGCTCGAGCTCGTCTGCGGCGCGCTGGGCGATGAGGGCGACGCGTGACCACCGGCTCCGCCTCCGGGCCGATCCTGATCGCCGGCACGGCGTCGCTGCTGATGTGCCTGTTCCTGAGCCCCAAGTTCATCGACTTCCTGCGCCGCCGGGAGTTCGGCCAGAACATCCGCGAGGAGGGCCCCCAGGGCCACCAGACCAAGGCGGGGACGCCGACCATGGGCGGGATCATCATCTTCACCGCGATCGCGATCCCGTTCCTGCTGCTGTCCAAGCGCGACTGGCAGTCGCTGGGGGTGTTCGGGGCCGCCATCGCCTGCGCCCTGCTGGGCTTCGCCGACGACTACACGAAGATCGTCAAGCGCCGCTCGCTGGGGCTGCGCGCGCGGACCAAGCTGGTGGTCACGGTCGCGATCTCGCTGGGGCTGTGGTGGATGGCCACCCAGAAGGCCGGGATCCCGCCCACCGTCCAGCTCCGCTTCGTCGATCTGACCGATCGACCTCGGCCCGCTCTACCCGGTGTTCATCTACCTGGTGGTCGCCGGGACGACCACGGCGGTCAACTTCACCGACGGCCTCGACGGGCTGGCCGCCGGCTGCGCGGCGATCGTGCTGCTCGCCTACATCGGGATCACGTTCATCACCACCGGCGAGCACGACCTGACGCTGCTGGCCGCCTGCCTGGTCGGCGCCGTGCATCGGCTTTCTGTGGTTCAACAGCTTCCCGGCCAGCATCTTCATGGGCGACACCGGCTCGCTGGGCCTGGGCGGCGCGATCGCCGGGCTGGCGATCATGACCAACACCGAGGTGCTGCTGATCCTGCTCGGCGGGATCTTCGTGATCGAGGTCCTGTCGGTCGTGATCCAGGTGTTCTCGTTTCAGGTGTTCCGCAAGCGCGTCTTCCTGATGGCGCCGATCCACCACCACTTCGAGCTGCAGGCCTGGTCGGAGACGAAGATCATCCTGCGCTTCTGGATCGTCGCCGCCGCCTGTCGGGGCGATCGGCTTCGTCGTGTACCAGCTCAGCATCCGTGGCTGACGCCGCGCGGTCCGCGACCACGGCGAGACCGTCCCGCGCGACGGTCTGATGAGCTTCCGTCCGCCGCTGCCCGGCGGCCCGTATCTGGTCGTCGGCCTGGCCCGCTCGGGCGTGGCCGCCGCCCTCGCCCTGCGCGCCCGCGGAGAGGAGGTGATCGGATGCGATGCGGGCGCGGCTGGCATCCGCGGCACTCGACGAGGCCGCGCGGAAGGCTTTCCGCGGCGGGCGTCGAAGTCCACCTCGATGCGTCAGGCGACGCCCTTGCCGCCCGCGCCGGGACGCTCATCAAGAGCCCCGGCGTACCCCAAACCGCCCCCGTCGTGGTGGCGGCGCGAGCCCGTGGCGTGCCCGTCCTCGGCGAGCTCGAGCTCGCCTGGCGGCTGGTCCCCAACGAGTTCATCGCGGTGACCGGGACCAACGGCAAGACGACCACCACCGAGTGGATCGGCCACATCCATCGCGAGGCGGCGCTGCCGGTGGCGGTGGCGGGCAACGTCGGCACGGCCGCCACCTCGCTGGTCGGCACGGTGGCGGCCGACACCACCGTGGTCTGCGAGGCGTCCTCGTTCCAGCTCGAGGACACCGAGTCCTTCGCTCCCGAGGTCGCGGTGCTGCTCAACCTCCAGCCCGACCACCTTGACCGGCACGCGAGCTACGACGACTACGTGGCCGCGAAGCTGCGGATCTTCGCCAACCAGGGCAACTACGACGTCGCCGTGGCGCCGGATGACCTCGAGGTCGAGGACCTCGGCGGCTGCGCCCGGCGGGTGCCGTTCGGCGCGACGGCGTCGGCAGAGCTGTCGTTGCGCGCCGGTCATCTGTGGTGGGACGAGGAGCCGCTGCTGGCGGCCGACGAGATCTCGCTGCCCGGGCGAGCACAACCGCGCCAACGCGATGGCGGCGGCGGCCGCCTGCCTGGCCCGGGACGTACCGCGCGACGCGGTCGTCGCCGGTCTGCGGACGTTCGCCGGCGTCGCCCACCGCCTCGAGCTGATCGCCACGCACGACGGCGTCGCCTACGTCAACGACTCCAAGGCCACCAACGTGGCCAGCACGCTGGTGGCGCTGCGCAGCTACGCCGGCGGGCGTGCACCTGATCGCCGGCGGGCGCGGCAAGCAGCAGGACTTCTCGCCGCTGGCGCCGGTGGTGGCCGAGCGCTGCACCGGCGTGTACCTGATCGGCGAGGCGGCCGGCGAACTGGCCGCGGCGCTGTCGCCCACCGGCGTTCCGCTCACCGAGGCCGGCGACCTGGAGCACGCGGTGACCGCCGCCCGCGCCGACGCCGCCGCGGGCGACACCGTGCTGCTCTCGCCGGCCTGCGCCAGCTATGACCAGTACCGCGACTTCGAAGCCGCGCGGCGATCATTTCCGCGCCCTGGTGGAGGCGCTCTGAGTGGCCGCGGGGGCGGCGCCGCGCGCTCCGCGGATCGGGAAGGGGCAGAGCCGGACGCCCAAGCGCCGCGCCGGCACCCGCAGCGCCCGGCCACCGCTCGAGCACCGGATCCTGATGACCGCGACGCTGTGCCTGCTGGCCTTCGGCGCGGTGATGGTCTACAGCGCCTCCTCGCCGCTGGGCGTGCTCAACGGCCAGGGCAGCGGCACCGGCGACTTCGTCCGCTACCTGGTGTTCGGCGGCCTGGGCCTGGCCGCCATGCACCTGCTCGAGCGGCGCGGCTTGGCGCTGCTCGACCGCCACGTGGTCAACCTGCTGCTGCTGGGTTCGTTCGTGCTGCTGGTGCTGGTCCTGGTGCCCGGCTTCGGGGTACAGGTCAACGGCGCGCGGCGCTGGTTCGCCGCTGGGCCCGATCCAGTTTCAGCCGTCGGAGCTGATGAAGATCGCGCTGGTCCTGTACGTGGCTCGCTACCTGGCCGACCACCCCAAGCGGATGCGCGGCTTTCGCCAGGCGATTGCCCCGATCGCCATCCTGGCGGCGCCGGCCTGCCTGCTGATCGTCGTCGAGCCCGACCTGGGCACCGCGCTGGTGGTGGCGTTCACGATGACCATGCTGCTGCTGGCGGCCGGGATGCCGCTGCGCTACCTGCTCGCTGCTGGCGGCGATCGCCGTCGGCGCGGTGCTCCTGCTGGCGCTCGTCCAGCCGTATCAGCGCGCGCGGCTGACCTCGTTCCTGAATCCGTGGGCGTCGAAGTCGACCGCCGGCTTTCAGGCCGTGCAGGGGCAGATCGCCCTGGGCTCCGGGGGGCTGTTGGGCGTCGGGCTGGGCAAGTCGGTGCAGAAGATCTACTACCTGCCTGAGGCCCAGACCGACTTCATCCTGGCGGTGATCGGCGAGGAGCTCGGGGTCGCCGGGGTGTTCGGCGTGGTCGTCCTGTACGGGATGATCGCCTACGCCGGGCTGCGCACCGCCCGGCGCGCGGTCGGGCGCTACGCCAAGCTGCTCGCCACCGGGCTAACCTCGCTGATCCTGTGCCAGGGCATCCTGAACATCTTCGTCGTGCTCGGAATCGCGCCGCTGACCGGCGTTCCGCTGCCGTTCATCTCCTACGCCCCCACCAACCTGTGCGTGATGCTGGCCTCGGTGGGCCTGTTGCTCAACATCTCCCGTCCGGCGCGGCGACTGAAGGTCGTCGAGCCCCCGAGAGTGAGAGCGACGTCGAGCGCGATCGGCGCCGGCGAGAACGCCGGGCCCGGCGCACCGGCGGCGCCCAGGGCCGCCGTACCGCGAGCTGACCGGGAACCCGCGCCGGGGGCCAATACGCTGGGCCCCGTGTCCGGGGGCAACACGTTGGCGGCCAGCGGCGCGCGGTCGAGCCGATGACGCGGATCGTGATCGGCGCCGGCGGGACCGCCGGGCACGTCGTGCCCGCGCTGGCGGTGGCCGACGCGCTGCGGGCGGAGGGCGCCGAAGTCGCCTTCATCGGCGGCGAGCGCGCCGAGCAGGAGCTGGTGCCGGACGCAGGCTATGAACTGCACGCGCTGCGGGTCGAGCCGCTGGCCCGGCGCAGCCCCAAGCGGGCCGTCCACGCGATCGCCGTCGATGCCGGGGCGGTGCGTGCAGCACGCCGCCTGATCAATGAGCTGAGCCCGGTCGCCGCGCTGGGGGCCGGCGGCTATGTCGCGGGCCCCGTCGGGCTGGCGGCGGCCACCTCGCGGGTGCCGCTGGTGCTGATGGAGTCAGACAGTCACCTGGGCCTGACCAACCGCCTGCTGGCGCCGGTGGCGCGCAAGGTGTGCCTGGCGTTTCCGATCGAGGGGCGTGACGGCGGGCGCTACCGGCTGACCGGGCGCCCGGTCCCGCCGCCGGCCACCGACCGGATCGCGGCGCGGGCGCGGTTCGGGGTCGCCGACGACGAGTCATGCGTGCTCGTATTCGGCGGCAGCCAGGGCGCCCGCTCGATCAACCACGCCGCCGTCGAGGCCTTCGCCGGGGCCCGGTTTCACGTGCTGCACGCCGCCGGCGACCGGGACCTCCCGAGCCTTGAGTCCCCCGGGCCCCACTACGACCTGCGGGGCTATATCTCCGACTTCGGCGAGGCGCTGCTGGCCAGCGACCTGGTGGTGGCCCGTTCCGGCGGCTCGGTCTGGGAGATGGCGGCCCACGGACGGCCGATGGTGCTGATCCCGTACCCGTTCGCGACCGCCGACCACCAGACCGAGAACGCGCGCTACATGGAGCGCGCCGGCGCGGCGGTCATCATTCCCGACGCCGAACTGACCGCCCCGCGGCTGGCCCAGGAGGTGGGAGGGCTGCTGGCCGACCGGGGCCGGCTGGCGGCGATGGCCCGGGCCTCGGCAGAGCTGGCCCGGCCCGAGGCGGCGGCTGAGATCGCCGGCGAGGTGCTGGCCGCCGCCAGGGCGTAAGAAGCCGCGGCGGGACAGCCGCGGCGGCTAGTAAGGCCGGCTGGGGAGCCCGGGACCGAGCTGCGCGTTGGCGTTCTCGGCCAGCTGCACCGCCCGCTGGGCCCAGAACACGCCGCCCGAAGGGCCGCCGCCGCAGCCGCTGCTGTTGCCCGGCGGGTAGGTCCAGAGGAAGGCGTCGGCGTTGACGAAGCCAGTGTTGGTGGTGTCCCGGGGTCCCAGCCCGCGCCCCGGCGGGTTGCAGAGGTCCTCGATGCCCTGGGTGGCCGGATGGGCGTTGAGCAGCGGGCCGCGACCGTTCTGGGCGGTGTTGACGATGAAGTGCGCGCCGTGGGTGAGCTTGGAGATCTTGGTCGCCCAGCGGACCTCGTTGATGGTCCAGTTCTGATGGGTGTCGTTGGTGAAGAACCCGCGGATGCTCCGCACACCGATGGCGTTGAGGACCTTGGCGGTATAGGCGACCGAGTTCGAGTCCGAGTACCCGGCCTCGACGTAGACGACCGTGTGGGGCAGCGCCTGCATGACGTTCATCTCGTAGCGCAGGTCGGCCTCCCAGGCCGGCATGCCGCCATGGCGCATGATGCAGCTCGAGGACCCGATCCCATCGAGCTCCAGCAGATACACCGCCGGACGCCGGTCGGTGGCCGCCGCCATCTCGTCCACGCGCCGTTGGAAGGTGGGGCCGTAGGCCTGGATCTGCGCGGCGCTCGGGCACCCGCCCAGCGCCGGGTGCAGGAAGTAGGTGGTGATGATCGGGATCGAGCCCGGATCGGCGGTCATGTTGGAGCAGAAGATCTTCTCGGCCTGCTTGAAGATCGCCCCGGGGCCGCCCCCCATCGAGTAGATCGAGAAGCGCTGGGCCTCGGGCTGGGCGGCGATCTTCGAGAGCTCGGCCACCTGCTGGGCCAGCGACGGGTTGGCGGCCAGCTGCGCGGCGAGCGGACCGGACTGGAGCTGGGCCTGCAACTGGGCCCAGGATTCGCTGTTGGGCAGCGACTTGGGGTTCAGCCCCAGCAGCTGCGCGATCGCGCCGGCGGCAGCGCCGTGGGCAGGCCCGTCGACGAAGAAGTTGGCGCCGGTGAGCGGATCCGACCCCGGGGCGACGGGCAGGTCAAGCGGATTGGCCGGGTCACGCTGCGCCGGGTACGGCTCCGCGCACTGCTGGGCGGAGCCAGGGGCCAGGGACGCGGAGGCGTGGGCCACCGGACCGCGGGCGGCCGCCGTCGCCGCCTGACCGAATGCGAGCGTTACGAGCGCCACCACGGTGAGCGCCACCGCCAGCAGCACGACGAGGGCGGGCGGTGCGGCGCGCAATCGGTGAAATGGGGGCGGTGGCGGCACGCCGGTTGTATCGACACGCGGGCGCGGCCGCTACAGCGCGACGATCACCAGTCCAGAACGTCTGGACGCCGACTCAGTACGGCAGGCTCGGGTAGCCGGGGCCCAGCCGGCCGTTGGCCAGCTCGGCCAGGCCGACGGCCCGCGGGGCCCAGAACACGCCGCCCTTGGGCCCGCCCCCGCAGCCGCTGCTGTTACCCGGCGGCGACGTCCACACCCAGGCGTCGGCGAGCGGGAAGCCGGTGTTGGTGGTCGGCAGCGGGCCGAGGCCGCGTCCGGGCGGGTTGCACAGGTCCTCGATCCCCTGCTTGCTCGGGTGCTTGTTCAAAAGCGGGCCCTGGCCGTTCTGGGCGGTGTTGACGATGAAGTGGGCCCCGCCGGTCCGCTGTGAGATCTCGGTGGCCCAGTGGACCTCGTTGATGGTCCAGTTCAGATGCGTGTCGTTGGTGTAGAAGCCGCGGAGCAACCTGACATCGACCTTGTTGAGGACCTTGGCCGTGTAGGCGGCGCCGTTGGAGTCCGAATAGCCGGCCTCCATGTAGGCGACCACGTGGGGAAGGGCGGCGACCTTCTGGATCTCGTAACGCAGCAGAGACTCCCATTCCGGCAAAGATCCATGGTGGGCGACACAGGAGGAGTTGCCGATGGCGTCGGTCTCCAGAAGCGCGACCGCGGGCCGCCGATCAACGGCGGCGGCGAACTCGTCGACGCGGCGCTTGAACAGCGGCGCGGCGCGCTTGAGCGCGGCCGGTCGTGGACAGTTGCCGGCCGCCGGGTGCAGGAAATAGGTGTTGAGGATGGGGATCGAGCCCGGGTCGGCGGTGATGTTGTGGCAGATGATCTTCTCGGTCTGCAGGAACACCGCCCCGGCACCGCCGCCGCGCGAGTAGGCACTGATGCGCTGCACCTCGGGCTGGGCGGCGATCTTCGACAGCTCGGCGACCTCGTTGCCGAGGCCCGGATGCCGCCGCTCAGCCGGCTCTGGATGCTGGCCGAGAAGGCCGCCCATGACTCGCTGTCGGGCTCCGAAGTTGGATTTATGTCCAGCAGCTGCGCGATCGCCCCGGCGGCGGCGCCGTGGCGAGGCCCGTCGACGAAGAAGCGGGCGCCGGTGAGCGGATCGGCTCCCGGCGCGGTCGGCAGCGCCAGGGGATTGCTCGGGTCCCGGGTAGCCGAATAGGGCTCTGCGCACTGCTGGGCCCGGCGGCATGAGCGCGAGCGGCAGCCACCCTGGGGGTCGATGCCAGCGGTGCGTGCGATGGCGCCGCCGCAGACACCGGTCACACATATCCCGGTGGCCACCATTACGGCTGCAACGAAGCTCCCCTGCCTCATCGAGGAGCAGTATTTCAGACGCAGGTGTCAGATCCCAGTCAAATCCCGGTTTGGCTAGGCTCGTGCGGCCGTGAGTTCAGTCAGCGAGCAGTGAGCGAGCGTGGTGGTACAAGATCCCGTCGTCGGGCTCGGACGCCCCTGACCGGTCCGCCGCCACCCACCTGGGAGGGACGCCGACTGCACTTCGTCGGCATCGGCGGGGCCGGCATGAGCGGCCTGGCGCTGATCGCACGCGCGCTCGGCGCCACCGTGACCGGCTCTGACCGCAGCCGATTCGAGCTACGCCGAGCGGCTCCGCCAGCACGGGATCGAGCCGGTCCTCGACCACGCGGCCGAGAACGTCCCGCCGGGAGCCGAGGTCGTCTACTCGACCGCGGTCGGGCCGGAGAACCCCGAGCGCGAGGTGGCCGGGCGCGAGCTGCACCGCGCCGACCTGCTCGCCGAGATCGCCGCCTGCGCCGGTGCCTGGCGGTGACCGGCACGCACGGCAAGACCACCACCGCCTCGATGGCCGTTCACGCGCTGATCGGGGCCGGGCTGGATCCCTCCTACGTGGTCGGGGGCGAGCTGCGCGTCCACCGGCTCCAACGCCGGCTGGGGGCCAGGGGAGTGGATCGTGGTCGAGGCCGACGAGTCCGATCGCTCGCTGCTCAAGCTCGATCCCGAGATCGCCGTCCTCACCAACGCCGAGCTCGACCACCACTCCACCTATTCGTCGCGTCTGGATCTCGAGGAGACGTTTCGCACCTTCATGGCGCGGGCCGACCAGGGCGCCGTGGTCTGGGACCGGCCGGAGCTGCGGGCGCTGTGCCCGCCCGGCGCGGTGCCGTTTGACGCCCGCCGACCCGGTGCTGGACGAGACCGGGTCGCGCTTTCACTGGCGCGGCATCGAGGTCCGGCTGGTGGTGCCCGGCGCCCACAACGCCGTCAACGCCGCCGGCGCCCTGACCGCGTGTGCGCTGGCCGGCGCCGACCCGGAGCGGGCCGCGGCCGCCCTGGCCGACTTCAGCGGCGCGCGCCGGCGGCTCGAGCGGCTCGGCACCACCGCAGCGGGGGCGGTCGTCTACGACGACTACGCCCACCACCCGACCGAGGTGGCCGCGGTGATCGCGGCCGTGCGGACGCATCGTCCCAGGCGCCTGGTGGCCGTCTTCCAGCCCCACCTGTACTCGCGCACGCGCGCGCTGGCGCGGGGCTTCGGCGCTGCCCTGGCCGCGGCCGACGCGGTCGTGGTCCTGCCGGTGTATCCGGCCCGCGAGCGAGCCGAGGACTTCCCGGGGGTCGACGGCCGCCTGATCGCCGCCGCCGCCGCCGACGCGCCCGCTCGAGCCCCGGTCGCCTGGCTGCCGGGCTTCGACGAGGCCGGAGTGCTACCTGCGCGACGCCTGCGGGACGGCGACCTGTGCCTGGTGATGGGCGCCGGGAACGTCGACTCGCTGGCGCGCGCCCTCGTCGCCTGAAGCTTGAGGCGGCCGCCCCCCGGAGCTGCTGCCGGCGGCGCGTTCTACCCTCCCGTCGGCCATGTCCGATCCGCCCGCGCGGCGTCACCGCGCGACTACCCGCTGGCCCGGCTGACCACGATCCGCACCGGCGGAGCCGCCGAGCTGTTCGCCCGCCCCGGCACCATCGCCGAGCTCGAGGCGCTGCTGGCGTGGGCCGGCGAGCAGGAGATCGAGGTAGGGGTCGTCGGCTCGGGGTCGAACCTCCTGGTGGCGGACGCCGGCGTCCGCGGACTCGTACTGAAACTTGACCAGGAGCTGAGCGAGATCGAGCTGGACGGCACGCGCATCAACTGCGGCGGCGGCGCGCGCCTGCCCGCCGTGTCGGCGCGGGCGGCCCGAGCGGGGCTGAGCGGGATCGAGTTCGGCGTCAACATCCCCGGCACCGTCGGCGGCGCCGTGCGGATGAACGCCAACGCCTACGGCGGCGAGCTGGCGCGCGCGCTGGACTGGGTCGACGTCGTCAGCGCCGCCGGGACCGAGCGGCGCACGCCCGAGCAGCTCGGCTTCGCCTACCGGCGCTCGGCCTGGCGGCGGGCGAGGTCGTCGCCCGGGCCGCGTTCGCGCTCGCACCCGGCCGCCGTCGGAGGAGGTCAAGCCGACGCTGGCCGACATGCGCCGCCGGCGCAAGGAGGCCCAGCCCTCGGGGATCAAGACGTTCGGCTCGACGTTCAAGAATCCCGACGACCCCCGCGCCGAGGGCCGCAGCGCCGGGCAGCTGCTGGAGGCGGCGGGATGCCGGGGCCTGCGGATCGGCGGCGCCGGGTTCTCGGACAAGCACGCCAACTTCGTCGAGAACCACGGCGAGGCCACGCACCGCCGACGTGGTCGCGCTGATGGCCGAGGGACGCCGGCGGGTCAAGGAGCGCTTCGGGGTCGAGCTCGAGCCCGAGGTCCAGGCGCTGGGACCGGTGGACTTCCCCGCTGACTGGCCCGGGGCGATGGGCAGCGGGCGCTCGTCGATCCGGCGCTGGGCGGCGCCCGCCGCGTCGGCGCCGGCGTCCGGGCCGGCGCCGCCGGTGCGGATCAGCGCCCGCCGGCGGCCGGGGCGATCGCAGGCTCCGCCGCGTGCCGCGCCCGCGGGCCGCGCATCGCTGCTGGCGCCGTTGGTGGCGATCCTGCTCCTGGGTGGCGTCTGGCTGTGGCTGCGCGACTCCTCGCTGGTCGCGGTCCAGCACGGTGACGCGTCACCGGGGCCAGCGGGCCCGACGCCGCCCAGATCCGCTCCGCGCTGACCGCCGCGGCGCGCAACATGACGACGCTCGACGTGCACATGAGGCAGCTGCGCACCGCGGTCGGCCCCCTACCCGGTGGTCAAGCGCCTGCGACGTCCGCACCCAGTTCCCGCACGGGATGCGGATCCGGGTGATCGAGCAGGTGCCGGTGGCGGTCGTCGACGCCGGCGGGCGGCGGACGGCGGTGGCCGGCGACGGCACCCTGCTGCACGACGCGGCCGCCAACCGACGCTGCCGACGATCTCGCTGCAGGTGGCGCCCGGCGGGACCCACCTGACCGGGTACGCGCTGCAGCGAGGTGCAGCTGCTGGCGGCGGCCCCGTACCACGCTGCTGGCCAAGGTCGAGCCGGTCTGCCGACGGTCCCGCCCACGGCCTGGTCGGCCAAGCTGCGCAACGGTCCCAGCATCTACTTCGGCGACTCCGACGCAGCTGGCGGCCAAGTGGACGGCGGCGGCCGCAGGTGCTCGCCGACTCGCGGCTCGGCCGGCGCGGTCTACATCGACGTCACCGATCCGGGCCGGCCGGCGGCGGGCGCCAGCGGCGACGTCGACGGTTCGGCCACCAGCTCGACGCCGGCCGCGGCGGCCACGGACGCGCCACGCCGCCGGCACCTCAAGCCCGACCGGCAACACGGCGGCACCAGGCTCGGCTACGACCGGAGGGTGAGGACTGCACCTCAAGTAGAGGTTTAGCCGGTACGCCAAAGGCCAACTCTCCGCCCCAATCGAGAGTTCGCCGTTCTGCAACGATCGTTGCGAACTGCCCGGTCGCGTTGACTTCCCGCTGCGTCCAGGGCATAACGTGCCAAACTGCTTGTTCGGCAAGCACCTGGCTTGAAAGCCTCAACCCTATCTAGAGGGTCGGACGGAACGACATGGAAAGCGGAAGTTATCTGGCAGTCATCAAGGTCGTCGGCGTCGGCGGCGGCGGCACCAACGCCGTCAACCGGATGGTCGACGCCGGGCTGCGCGGCGTCGAGTTCGTCGCCTGCAACACCGACGCCCAGGCGCTGGCGATGTGCGACGCCGACATCAAGCTCAACATCGGCCACGAGCTGACCAAGGGCCTGGGCGCCGGCGCCAACCCCGACATCGGCCACGGCGCCGCGGCCGAGTCGCGCGACGACATCAAGGAGGCGCTCAAGGGCGCCGACATGGTGTTCGTCACCGCCGGCGAGGGCGGCGGCACCGGCACCGGCGCCGCCCCGGTGATCGCCGAGATCGCCAAGAACGAGATCGGCGCGCTCACCGTCGGCGTGGTCACGCGGCCGTTCTCGTTCGAGGGCACCCAGCGCGCGCGCCAGGCCCAGGAGGGCATCCAGCGCCTGCGCGAGAACGTCGACACGCTGATCGTGATCCCCAACGAGAAGCTGCTGGCGATCGTCGAGCGGCGCACCACGATCCTCGACGCCTTCCGCGAGGCCGACAACGTCCTGCGCCAGGGCGTTCAGGGCATCACCGACCTGATCACGATCCCCGGCCTGATCAACCTCGACTTCGCCGACGTGCGCACGATCATGCACGACGCCGGCAGCGCGCTGATGGGGATCGGCACCGCCGCCGGGCGAGAACCGCGCCGCCGAGGCGGCCAAGATCGCGATCTCCTCGCCGCTGCTGGAGGAGTCGGTCGAGGGCGCGACCGGGCATCCTGCTCAACATCACCGGCGGCCACGACCTCGGCCTGTTCGAGGTCAACGAGGCGGCCGAGATCGTCCAGAGCGCCGCCGACTCCAACTCGAACATCATCTTCGGCGCCGTCATCGACGACTCGCTCGGCGACGAGGTCCGGGTCACGGTGATCGCCACCGGCTTTGACCGCGGCCACAGCCCCAGCACCGCGCGCGAGACGACTCGGCGCGAGCGCCGGGACCGCGACGTGACGATGGACGATCGCCAGCGCTCGTCGCTGGAGATCTGCGACGACGAGATCGACATCCCGTCGTTCCTCAAGGACCGCTGAGCGGCCGGACCTGCGCCTGCCTCGGCGCAGGCCGTGCGTGGAGTAGCCTGCAGGACCCGTGACCTCGGTTGCGGAGACCCTGCGCCGCAGCCCCCTGCACGAGCGCCATCGGCGCGCCGGGGCGAAGCTGGTCCCGTTCGCCGGCTGGGAGATGCCGGTCCAGTACGAGGGCATCCGCGAGGAGCACCTGGCGGTGCGAACCGACGCCGGCGTGTTCGACGTCTCCCACATGGGCCAGATCGAGACCCGGGGCCCCGAGGCGACCGGCGTTTCTGCAGCGACCTGCTCTCCAACGACGTCCGGCGCCTGCCCGAGGGCGGGGCCCAGTACAGCGTCATCTGCAGCGAGCGACGGCGGCGTGCTCGACGACCTGTTCACCTACCGGCTGGCCGACTGCCACTTCCTGACGGTCACCAACGCCGCCAACCACGAGCGCGACCTGGCCTGGTTCCGAGCCCAGGCCAGCGAGCTTCGACGTCGACGTCGCTCGACCGCCAGGACGACGTTCGCGATGCTCGCCGTCCAGGGCCCGCGCGCGCGCCGGCTCGCTCGCCGACCTCGCCGACGGCGCGCTGCCGCCGCGGATGCACTGCTGCGAGCGCACGGTGGCCGGAGTCCCGATGCTGGTGTGCGGCACCGGCTACACCGGCGAGGACGGCGTCGAGCTGCTGCTGGACCCCGAGCCGCGCCGGGCACGTGTGGGACGCGCTGCTCGCGGCCGGGGCGACGCCGGTCGGGCCTGGGCGCCCGCGACACGCTGCGCCTGGAGGTCTGCTTTCACCTCTACGGCAACGACCTGAGCGAGCAGCGCGGCCCGATCGAGGCCGGGCTGGGCTGGTGCTGCCGGGAGGCGACCGGGTTCATCGGCGCCGACGCGGTCGCGCGAGGCGCGCGCCGCAGGGGCCCGAGCGAGACGCCTGGTGGCGTTCGCGATCGAGGGCTCGGGCATCGCCCGCCAGGGCAATCCGATCGCCGGCGGCGGCGAGGTCACCAGCGGCACCTTCTCGCCGTGCCTGGAGCGGGGGATCGGGATGGCCTACGTGCCCGCCGACCGCGCCGAGCCCGGAGACGAGGCTCGAGATCGACGTCCGCGGCACCACCGCGCACCGCCGTGGTCGTCCCCAAGCCCATCTATCAACAAGGAGGCAGCTGAACTAGTGGCCGACCCGAGCTATCCCGACGACCTGCTCTACCACCCCGAGCACGACTGGGCCCGGATCGATCCCGCCAACCCGACGAGGCGACGTTCGGGATCACCTGGTACGCGCAGGACTCGCTCGGCGAGGTGGTGTTCTTCGACCCGCCGGCGATCGGGACCCAGGTCACCAAGGACTCCTCCTACACCGAGGTCGAGTCGGTCAAGGCGGTCTCGGACGTGATCTCCCCGCTGTCGGGCGAGATCGTCGCGGTCAACGACACGCTGGCCGACAAGCCCGAGACGATCAACGAGGACCCCTACGGCGAGGGCTGGCTGATCAAGGTCAAGCTGTCTGACCCCTCCGAGCAGGAGGCGCTGCTCGACGCCGCGGCCTACGAGGCGACGCTCAATTGACGTAGGTACACCTCCGCCACCGACGCCGACCGCCGCGAGATGCTCGCGGCGATCGGCGTCGAGCTCGATCGAGGAGCTGTTCGCCGACATCCCGGCGCGCTGCGGCTCGGCGAGCCGCTGGCCCTCGACGACGGCCTCTCCGAGCAGGAGGTCTACGAGGAGCTGCGCGCGCTGGCCGCGCGCAACGCCAGCACCGAGGACGAGGTCTCGTTCCTCGGGGCCGGGATGTACGACCACTACGTCCCGGCGCTGATCGACTCGATCATCGAGCGCTCGGAGTTCCTGACCCCGTACACGCCGTATCAGCCCGAGGTCTCCCAGGGCGGCCTGCAGGCGATGTTCGAGTACCAGACGGCGATCTCCGAGCTGACCGGGCTGCCCGATCTCCAACGCCTCGGTGTACGAGGGCCCGAGCGCGGTGGCCGCCGCCGGCTACGTGGCCAAGCACGCCAATCGGCCGCCGCCGCTTCGTGGTCTCGCGCGGGGTGCACCCCCACTCGCGCGAGACGCTGCGCACGCTGCCCACGGCTGGGACATGGAGGTCGTGGAGGCGCCGCTGCGCGACGGCCTCACCGAGCTGCCCGCAGCTCGACGACGACGTCAGCGCGGTGATCGTCGCAGCAGCCGAACTTCCTCGGCGCCGTCGAGGACCTCGAGGCGCTGGCCGCCGCCGCCCACGACGCCGGCGCGCTGTGCATCTGCGCCTGCGATCCGCTGCCGCTGGCGCTGCTGCGCTCGCCGGGCGAGTGCGGCGTCGACATCGCCGTCGGCGAGGGCCAGACGCTCGGCAACCGGCTGGACTTCGGCGGCCCGTCGTTCGGCTTCTTCGCCACCACCGAGGCGCTGATCCGCCGGATCCCCGGCCGGATCGCCGGCGAGACGCGCGACCTGGACGGCAAGCGCGGGTTCGTGCTCACGCTGCAGACCCGCGAGCAGCACATCCGCCGCGAGAAGGCGACCTCGAACATCTGCACCGCCCAGGCGCTCAACGCGCTGGCCGGCGTCATCTACCTGAGCTGGCTGGGCCGGCGCGGGATCGTCGAGCTCGCCGAGCTGATGCTCCAGCGCACCGCCTACGCGCGCGAGCGGCTGACCGCGCTCGACGGCGTCCAGCGCGCTGCACGAGCAGCCGGTGGTCAGCGAGTTCGCGGTCGGGCCTCGACGCGCCGGTCGACAGCGTGATCGAGCGCTGCCTGCCGAGCAGGGCGTCAATCCCGGGCTACCCGCTGCGGCGCGATTACCCGGAGTACGGCGACGGGCTGCTGGTGGCGATCACCGAGCGGCGCACCCGGGCCGACATCGACCGGCTGGCCGAGGTCCTGGGCCAGGCGGTGGCCGCCGAGCGCAGCCAGGCGCTACGAGGGGGTGCATGAGCGTGATCGCCGCCGCCGACGACGAGCTGACGATCTTCGAGCGCTCGCAAGCCGGGGCGGCGCGCGTTCGTAGCCCCCGCGCTCGACGTGCCCGAGCGCCCGCTCGACGAGCTGCTCCCGCCCCAGCTGCGCCGCGCCGAGCCGCCGCGGCTGCCCGAGGTCTCCGAGCCCGAGATCGTCCGCCACTACAACCGCCTGTCCAAGCGCAACTTCGACCTCGACACCGGCTTCTACCCGCTCGGCTCGTGCACGATGAAGCACAACCCCAAGCTCCACGAGCGGGTGGCGGCGCTTCCCGGGCACGCCAAGCTGCATCCGCTGCAGGATCCCGCGCCGCGCCCAGGGCGCGCTGGAGCTGATGTGGCGCCTGCAGGCGGCGCTGGGCGAGATCGCCGGGCTGCCGCACGTCTCGCTGCAGCCCTCGGCCGGGTCGCACGGCGAGCTGGCCGGCGTGCTGCTCACGCGCGCCTTCCACGAGGACCGCGGCGAGCGGCGCACCAAGGTGCTGACCCCCGACACCGCCCACGGCACCAATCCGGCGACGGTGACGATGGCCGGCTACGAGGTGGTCAAGGTCGGCACCGACGAGCACGGCAACGTCGATCTCGACGACCTGCGCGCCAAGGCCGACGGCGACGTCGCCTGCCTGATGCTCACCAACCCCTCGACGCTGGGCCTGTTCGAGCCCGCGATCGAGGAGATCGCCCGCATCGTCCACGACGTCGGCGCGACGCTGTACTACGACGGCGCCAACCTCAACGCGATCATGGGCATCTGCCGCCCGGGCGACATGGGCTTCGACATCGTGCACTTCAACCTGCACAAGTCGTTCACCCAGCCCCACGGCGGCGGCGGCCCGGGCGCCGGCCCGATCGCCGTCTCGGACCGGATCGAGCCGTTCCTGCCCCGGCCCGCAGGTCGTCGCGGCTCGGCGACCGCGCCGACGGCAACGGCGCCGCGAGCCGCGCTACTGACCTCGACTACGACCGGCCCAAGTCGATCGGCCGCCTGCGCGGCTTCCAGGGCAACTACGGCGTGTTCGTGCGCTCCTACGCCTACATCCGCTCGCTCGGGGCGGCCGGGCTGCGCGACGTGTCCGAGGTGGCCGTGCTCAACGCCAACTACCTGCTGGCCAAGCTGCGCCAGCGAGGGGGTGGTCGAGTACCTGCCGGTGGCCTATGACCGGCTCTGCATGCACGAGTTCGTGCTCTCGGGCGCGCCGATGAAGCGCGAGCTGGAGATCAGGACGCTCGACCTGGCCAAGCGGCTGCTCGACTACGGCGTGCACCCGCCGACGGTCTACTTCCCGCTGCTGGTCGAGGAGGCGCTGCTGGTCGAGCCCACCGAGACCGAGACCAAGGAGACCCTGGACCGCTTCGCCGAGATCGTGGCGGAGATCCTGCGCGAGGCCGCGAGGACCCCGAGATCGCCCGCACCGCGCCCCACACCACGCCGGTGCGGCGGCTCGACGAGGCCGGCGCGGCGCGGCGGCCGGTGGTCCGCCAGCCGCTCTGAGTTCGATGCGCTTCGTGATCTTCGGCGCCGGCGCGATCGGAGGGGTGGTCGGCGCCCGGCTGCACCAGAGCGGCCACGAGGTGGCGCTGATCGCCCGCGGGGCGCACCTGGAGGCGATCCGCCGCGACGGGCTGACGCTGGAGACGCCGGTGGAGCGCGCCGTGCTGCCGACTGGCCGCGGTGCAGGACCCCGCCGAGCTCGGCCTCGGCGCCGACGACGTGCGTGCTGCTGGCCACCAAGAGCCAGGACACGGCGCGGCGCGCTGGCCGCTGCTGCGGCGGGCCGGAGTCGAGGAGGTGCCGATCGTCTGCCTGCAGAACGGGGTGGACAACGAGCGCGCCGCGCTGCGGCGGTTCGGCGAGGTCTACGGCGCCGTGGTGATGGTCCCGGCCGCCCACCTGGAGCCCGGCGTGGTCCAGGCCTACGGCACCCGCGAGACCGGGATCGATCGACCTCGGGCGCTACCCGACGCGGCACCGACGAGCGCTGTCGAGGCGATCGCCGCAGGCGCTGGTCGGCTCCCGGCTTCAGCTCCCGCGTGCAGGCCCGAGATCATGCGCCTGAAGTACGCCAAGCTGATCCTCAACCTCGGCAACGCCGTCGAGGCCCTGTGCGGCCCGCGACGGCGAGGCGGCGAGCGCTGATCGAGCAGGCCCGGGCCGAGGGCCGCGCCGCTCTGACAGCCGCCGGCATCGCCTTCGAGGCCGACGGCGGTCACCGACGTCGCACGGGCGCTGGGAGCAGATGGGCGTGTCAGGAGATCGCCGGGCGCCCGCGGGCCGGATCCTCCAGCTGGCAGAGCCTGGCCCGCGGGACCGGCGCGATCGAGACCGACTACCTCAACGGCGAGATCGTGCTGCTCGGCCGCCTGCACGGCGTGCCCACGCCGGTCAACGCCGCGCTCTGCACCGTCGCCGGCCGCTACGCCCGCCAGGGCGCGCCGCCCGGGCGAGCTCGAGGCCGACGAGCTGCTGGGGGTGGCGCGCGTGAGCGCCACCGTCGACCCTCAGATCGCCGCCGCCGGCCGCCGAGATCGCCGAGCGGGCCCGGGCCGAGCTGGCCCAGCTGGTCGACATCTCGTCGCCCTCGGGCGACGTCGAGGGCGCCGAGCGCGCGCTGGCCGCCTGCGCCGCGCTGCTGCCGCCCGGCGCGCGCATCGAGCGTCCGCCCTCCTCGACGCCGGGCTCGGCGCCCGACCTGGTGGCGACGTGACCGGCACCGGCACCGGCAGGCTGATGCTGCTGGGCCACGTCGACACCGTGATCGGCCACGACGCCCACCAGCCGTCTGCGCCCCGACGGCGACCGGCTGTACGGCACCGGCACCGCCGACATGAAGGGCGGCGACGTGCTGGCCCTGGGCGTGGCCCGGGCCCTGGCCGCCCGCCCCGAGCATTTCGCCGAGCTCGCCGTGCTGCTGGTCACCGATGAGGAGTGGCGGGTGTCCCCGTTCGTCCACGCCGGGCCCGGGGGCCGATTTTCCGGCTACGACGCCTGCCTGTGCTTCGAGGCCGGCGAGCGCGGCCCCAACGGCGAGGAGGGCGTGGTCGTGCGGCGCAAGGCGGCGGGCACGCTGAAGGTGACCGCGCACGGACGCGCCTCGCACTCGGGCAGCGCCCCTGACCACGGCCGCAACGCGCTGCTGGCGCTGGCCGCCACCGCGCAGGCGGCCGCCGCGCTGCACGACCCGCGCGGGCCTGAGCAGCTGAGCGTCGTGCCCACCGTGATGCGCTCCGGGGAGGCGTTCAACGTCGTCCCGGCCGCCGGGGAGCTGATCTTCGACCTGCGCGCCCGCCGTCTGGAGGCGTTCGACGCGGTGCTGGCCGCGATACCGGCGGAGCTCGACGGCGTGACGCTGGACGCTCACATGGAGCGGCTGTGGCCGGGCATGGACTCCGCCGCGCGCACCGCGGAGCTGATCGAGGCCGCCTCGCGGCGGCTGGGGCGGACGATCGTCGGCGTCCCGCGCGGGCGGCGCCAGCGACGCCAGCCACTTCGCCGACACGATCCCGCTGACCGTCGACGGCCTCGGCCCCCGCGGCGGCGGCGCCCACACGCCGGAGGAGTTCGTGCTCGAGCCGCGCTGCGCCAGCGCGCCGAGGTTGCCCTGGCGGTCGCAGTCGAGGTGCTGCACCTGCCATCCTTCGGGGACCGCACGTAACCGGGACTACCGCCAGTGACCTCCTCCAACCTGTCGACGCCCACCAAGCCCAAGCCCCCAGCGAAGTTTGGCCAGGAGGTCGAGGGCCTGACGCTGCTGGCGCTGATCGTCGGCGTGATGTGGCTGATCGAGGTGATCAACACCCTCGACCACAACGCGCTCGACAACGACGGCGGCATCTACCCCCGCAACTTCGACCACGTGTGGAGCATCTTCACCGCGCCGTTTCTGCACGTCAGCTTCGCCCACCTGATCGACAACACCATCCCGTTCGTGTTCATGGGCGTGATCATCGCCCTGCGCGGGGCGGCCAAGCTGGCCCTGGTGACCGCGATCGTGATCGTCGTCGGCGGCCTGGGCACGTGGCTGATCGCCCCGGCGCACTCGATCACCGTCGGCGCCAGCGGCGTGGTGTTCGGCTACGCCACCTACCTGCTCACGCGGGGCGTGTTCGACCGCAGCTGGATTGAGCTGCTGATCGGGCTTGCCGTGGGGGTGGTCTGGGGCGGCGCCCTGCTGTCGAGCCTGGTCCCCCACTACGGCGTGTCCTGGCAGGGACACGTGTGCGGGGCGATCGGCGGCGTGGTGGCCGCGGGGGTGCTGGCCGACCGCCGGACCGCGGGCCCCCGGCAAGCCGGGGACCGACGGGGCGATGGCGGGCGCGCTGGCCGAGTAGACCCGCGGTCCCGCCAGCCGGCTCACGAGCAACCACCCATCCCAGGCAGCCGGTAGCCTGACCCCGGTCCATGCGGATCTTCTCCGGCATCCAGCCCACCGGGCGCAAGCATCTGGGCAACTACATCGGCGCGATCACTCAGTACGTGGCCGGCCAGGACCGCGGCGAGGCCATCTACTGCGTCGTCGACCTGCACGCGATCACCGTCTCCTACGAGCCCGAGCAGCTGCGCGAGGCGGTGTACGACACCGCGGCGACGCTGCTGGCCGCTGGGCTCGACCCCGATCGCTGCGTCTTCTTTCGCCAGAGCGACGTGCACGAGCACACCGAGCTGTGCTGGCTGCTGTCGGCGGTGACCTCGTTCGGCGATCTCAACCGCATGACCCAGTTCAAGGACAAGTCCGGGGCCCAGCGCGACCTGGTCTCGGCGGGGCTGTTCATCTACCCGGTGCTGCAGGCCGCCGACGTGCTCGCCTACCGCGCCAACGAGGTGCCGGTGGGGGAGGACCAACGCCAGCACGTCGAGCTGATGCGCGACGTCGCCGTGCGCTTCAACGCCCGCTTCGGCGAGACGCTGGTGGTCCCGGAGGCGCGGATCCCCACGATCGGGGCCCGGATCATGGATCTGCAGCTCCCCGATCGCAAGATGTCGACCACCGGCGGCAGCGAGCAGGGCACGGTGCTGGTCCTCGACGACCCCAAGACGATCGCCAAGAAGATCCGCTCGGCGGTCACCGACTCCGGCACCGAGGTCCGCCGCGGCCCCGACAAGGCGGGGATCTCGAACCTGATCGACATCCTGGCCGCGGTGCGGGGAGTCGATCCCGCCGCGGTCGAGGACGAGTTCGACGGGGCCGGGTACGGCGCCTTCAAGCAGGCGGTCGCCGACGAGGTCGTGGCCTATCTGGCCCCGGTGCGCGAGCGCTACCAGGAGATGCGGGCCGACGAGGCCGAGCTGGAGCGGACGCTGGCCCTGGGCGCCGACAAGGCCCGGGCGATCGCCTCCGACACGCTGGTCGACGTCCGGCAGGCGATGGGGGTGGGTGCGGTCCGGGCCCCCGGATAACGTCTGCGCCGTGGCTCTAGCCGATCTCGAGCTCGACCTGGACGTGTTCGCGGGTCCGTTCGACCTGCTGCTGACGCTGATCCTCCGCGAGGAGGTCGACCTGCTGCGAGGTCGACCTCGCCGACGTGGTGATCACCTACATCGACCACCTGGAGCGCCGCGGCGAGCTCGATCTGGAGGCGGCGACCGAGTTCCTGGTCCTGATCGCCGCCCTGCTGGAGCTCAAATCGCGGCTGCTGCTGCCCGGCGAGGAGCTCGAGGAGATCGAGCTCGACCCCGGCGAGGCCGCCGAGGAGCTGCTGGCCCGGCTGCTCGCCGCCCACCGCTACCGCGCCGCCGCCGCCCACCTGCGCGAGCGCCTCGAGGCCGAGGAGCCGCACCGTTTCCGCTCCGCGCCGCTGCCGGCCCACCTGCGCAAGGCGACGCTGGTCGAGGCCCACGCCGTCTATGACCCGGCGCTGCTGGCCGGCGCCATCGGCGACCTGCTCCAGGTGCCGCCACCCGTCGACATCCGCCACATCACCGTGGCCAAGGTCACCGTCGCCGAGCGCCTGGCCCACCTGCGCACCCTGCTGCGGCGCGGGAGCTTCACCTTCTCGGAGGCGGTGGCCCGCTCGGACCGGGTCACGGTCGCAGTGACGCTGTACGCGCTGCTCGAGCTCTACAAGCAGGGCGAGGCCACCTGGACCCAGGACGAGCCGTTCGCCGAGATCACCATCGAGACGCCGGCCGCTTCGCCGAGCCGGCTCGAGTGCCACGGCCGGATGACCGACGGCCTGGAACGCACGCTCGAGGCGCTGCTGTTCTTCAGCGCCGATCCGGTCTCCGGCGACGCGCTGGCCGAGGCCACCGGGGCCGAGCTGCACGAGGTGATGACCGCGCTCGAGCGCCTGCGCGAGTACTACGAGTTCGAGCGCCGCGGATTCGTGGTGCGCGAGCTCGCCGGCGGCTTCACGCTGACCACCCATGCCGACGTCGAGCCCGCCGCTCGGCGGCTGCTGGCCCGGCCCCGCACGCCGCCGCTGACCCCCGCGCAGGCCGAGACGCTGGCCATCGTCGCCTACCTGCAGCCAGTATCGCGGCCGGAGATCGCCCGCATCCGCGGCGTCAGCGCCGAGTCGGCGGCGGCCACCCTGCTCGAGCGGGGGGTGGTCGAGGAGGCGGGCCGCTCGCAGTTCGGGGCCGTGCTGTACCGGACCACCGAGCTGTTCCTGAAGCTGTTCGGCCTGCAGTCGCTGGACGAGCTGCCGGCGATCGAGGGGTTCGACCCCTCGCCCGAGGTCGAGCAGGAGCTGCGTGAGCGGCTGCTGCGGGCCGGCGAGGCCCGGGCCGGGACGGCGGGCGTGACCGCCGGGCCAGTCGCGCCAGCCGCCGCGGACTAGCTGGGGTAGGGGGTGTCGCCCCGTCTATCGGGTGATGCCGGGTGGGAAAGACAGCCAGGATGGGAATGGGTCGCGGGCGGTTGCCTGGGTACGTGCATCGCGTGACAAACTCGCGCCGCCGCGGTGGATTTGCCACCAAGTTGAGGCGCAGCGTGCGTCTGGCGACAAATCCCCATTGCCGGCGTGGCCTTGTCACGTTGCGCATGCCCACGAGCTCCGGGCCGTGGAGCAAGGCAGCCAGGAAGGAGCGGGCCTGGACCGTCGCGGTTTCGACACACGCCGGCGCAGTTCCGCGACGTTTCCCGCGCGTCCCTGGCCCCCGCTAGCCGAGCCCGAGGAACTCCCGCACCGCGACGCCGTCGCGCTCCAACGCGGCCAGGGCGTCATCATCGACCGGCGCCCAGGGCTTGATCTCGACCCGCCCGTCGCGCAGCCGCCAGCCGGCCACGCCCCGCCCCTCGACGATCGCGAACTGGCTGAACATGCCGCCGTTGACGATCACCTGGGGGTCGTCGCCCAGCAGCGCCTGGCGCGAACGCCAGCCGAGCAGGATCGGCTCAAACGTGCCCAGCAGCCGGGGCGCCGGCAGGGGTGCGGGCCGGCGCGCCGAGCGCAGCGCCACCAGTCCGTCGGGGCGCTGCACCAGCTCTGGGGCGATCGCCTCCAACCCCGCGCGGGCGTCGCGCAGCGGCAGACCGGCCCAGCGAGCCAGGTCGCGGTCGTCGGCCGGTCCGTGGCCGGCCAGGTAGCGCCGGGCCAGCTCGGCCAGGGCCACCGACCGCTGCACCGGGCGCGACGCAGGCAGCCAGTCCCGGGCCAGCACGTAGGCATGCTGGCGGCCGATCATCGGGCCGCGGACGCAGACACCCTCGAGAGATGCCCGGAACATCAGGTGCACATGCGCGCTGTCGGCCAGCGGCACCCCGGCGCGCTCCACGCACTCCTTGAGCTGAGCCCGCGACCGAGGGCCCTCATCGACCAGCGCCCGCTCGATCACCGACACCCCCTTCGCGACCTGCGACGCAGACAGCCCGTTCTGGCGCAGCCGGGTGTCGCTGGTGGTCATCAGCGGCGGCGTGGTCAAGGTGTGCAGCCAGGCGTAGTCCTCGGCGGTGACCAGATGCAGCGTGCCGCGGTTCAGCCAGGTGATGAGCAGCGAGCGGCGCTCGGTCAGCTCGCGGTCCACGTCGGCGGCCCGCAGTCCCCGGGTGCGGGCGCGGATGGCCAGCCGGGCCCCGCGGGGATCCTGGGCCTGGACGGCCAGCAGGCGCGCGGTCACGGTGACCGCGTCGCCGGCCGGGCGCCCGGCCAGCAGCTGGGCGGTCAGCCGGGCAGCGAGGACGCGGTCAGCCGGCGACGCTGGCTCCCGGGGTCGCTCCGGCGGCCAGCTGGCCACACGCCGCGTCGATCTCCCGGCCCCGGGTCAGGCGCACGGTGGCCCCAATCCCGTGGCGCTCGAGTTCGGCCTGGAAGGCGTCGATCGCCTTGGGGCTGGAGCCGCGGTATGGCGAGTCGGTGGGGTTGTAGGGGATCAGGTTGACCTTGAAGGTCCAGGGGTCGAGCACCTCGGCAAGCTGGCGGGCCTGAGCGTAGGAGTCGTTGATGCCGTCGAGCATCACGTACTCCACGAACACCCGGCGGCGCTTGCGCTCGTAGTGCTCGCGGCAGGCGGCGAGCACGTCGGCCAGCGGGTAGCGGTCGTTGACCGGCATCAGCGCCGAGCGCAGCGCGTCGTCGGCGGCGTGCAGCGACAGGGCCAGGCGGATCGGGGCCGGTTGCTCGGCCAGCCGGACGATGCCGGGGATCCAGCCGACGGTCGAGATCGCCGTCTGCCGGTGCCCGATCCCGATCGACGGCAACCGCGCGCACGCCTCCAGCACCGCGTCGAGGTTCATCATCGGCTCGCCCATGCCCATGAACACCGCGTGGTCGACCTCTTCGAAGCGGCGGAAGTGCAGCGCCTGGTCGAGGATCTCCGAGGCGGTCAGGTTGCGGCCGAAGCGCATCTGCCCGGTGGCGCAGAAGGTGCAGGTCAGCGGGCAGCCCGACTGCGAGGACAGGCACAGCGACCGCCGGTCATCGCGATAGCGCATCAGCACCGCCTCCACCGGGCGGCCGTCGCCGGTGGTGAACAGCGCCTTGACGGTGCCGTCGCGGGCGCGCAGCTCACGCTCGAGGCTGAGGCTCGAGAACGGGACCCGGTCGCGCAGCGCCGTCCGCAGCCGCAGCGGCAGGTCGGTCATGGCGTCAAACGAGTCGGCGCCCTGTGCCGCCCAGCGCCAGACCTGCCGGTTGCGGTAGGCCGGCTCGCCGAGATCGTCCAGAGTGCGCTCGAGCAGTTGCAGATCCATCGTGTCTATGGTGCCATCGCGATGCGCCTCGCCAAGTTCCTGGCCGGCGCCGGCGTCGCCTCGCGCCGCGCGGCCGAGCAGATCATCCGCTCCGGAAGGGTCACCGTCGACGGCGTTCGGGTGCTGGACCCCGCCACCGACGTTACTGCGCAGCACGCGGTGGCGCTCGACGGCGAGCCGGTGACCGCGGCGCCGGAGCTGGCCGTGTACGCGGTCAACAAGCCCGCCGGCGTCGTGTCCACCGCCAGCGACCCTCAGCGCCGCCGCACCGTCATCTCGCTGGTCCCATCGCCGCTGCGCCTGTATCCGGTGGGACGGCTCGACATCGACACCACCGGCCTGATCCTGCTCACCAATGACGGTGACCTCGCGTACCGGCTCACCCACCCGAGCTTCGAGGTGCCCAAGACCTACCGGGCCAGGGTCGCCAATCCGCCGGTCGCGGATCGGACGCTACGGGCCCTGCGCCGCGGCGTCGTGCTCGACGACGGGCCCACTGCGCCCGCGCGCGTGCGCCGCCTCGCCGCCGACACGCTCGAGCTCACCATCCACGAGGGCCGCAAGCGCCAGGTCAAGCGCATGTGCGAACACGTCGGCCATCGCGTCATCAAGCTGGAGCGGGTGGCGTTCGGCCCGCTGGCCCTGGGCGACCTCGCCCCCGGCGCCTACCGGCGGCTCGACGAAGCCGAGGTCAAGGCGCTCACGACCTGACCGAGCTTCCGGGCGGTACCGGACGCCGCCGCGCTCAGGATCTCTTCGCCGGTCGCTGCACCAGCAGTTCGTCGTGGTCCAGATGGGTGGTGTAGAGCACCGAGCCCACCTTCGCCGGCGTCAGCGCCACCGGCCGCGACGAGCTCATGGCCAGGATCGTGAACTGCTGCACCCGGCGGCGCCAGTCGACGTGAAAGCCCGGCACCGCATAGCTGGTCTGCATCTGCGACGGGATCAGGTTGCAGGCCGCGCCCCACCAGCACAGCGCCTGCTGGGGAGAGCGCAGCGAGATCACGTCCAGGGCGCTGACCCGAGCGCTGCCGTGGCGCAGGAAGGCCAGATGCGGCTCATACAGCGACAGCGGCAGCAACGTGCGGTAATGCTGGATCAGGATGGCGCGAGCCTGGCGCCCGCTGTCGGGCAGCGGCCCCAGCGCCCGGGCCACCGGACGCCAGTCCGGGCGCTGCAGGTTGCGGTCAAAGTCGACGCCCAGCGCGGCGGTGACCCCGATCGCGCACGTCGCCGCGGTGGCCACCACCCCGGACACGCCGACCCGCCGGGCGCCCAGCCCGCCCGCCACCAGCAGCGCCGCCGGCAGCCACAGGGCGATGATGTTGCGGGTGATCAGATCGTCGACGCCGAACACGATCAGGATCAGGTTGAGCACCAACCCGCCGATCGCCATGGCACCGGCGAGCAGCGCCCCGGAGCGCTCCCGGCCCTCGGAGCGCACGAACACGGCCACTATGCCCACCGCCGCGATCACCGCCGCGAGCGGCTCGAGCACCGCGTGAGCCGGGATGCCGGTCCCGATCAAAAACTGGGGGATGACCTGACGCAGCCTCAGCCCCAGCGCCGTGGTGGCGATCCAGTCGTCGTGACCGGTGGCGTTCTGGGCCAGCGCGAGCGGGATCAGCGCCGCCCCACACAGCACCCCCACCGTGACTGCGATCCGGACCGCGCGATCGCGCCGGTGAGCGAGCAGGAGCGCGACCGCCTCCGGGATGACGGCCAGCACGGCGTAGTAGTGGGTGGCCAGCGCCAGCGCCGACACGACGCACCAGGAGATCAGCAGCGCCGGGCGCGGGTTCGCCCGGGCGTAGGCGAAGGCGAGCAGGCTGAGGGCGGTCAGCAGCACCAACAACTCGTAGGAACGCGCCTCCTGCGAGTACCAGATCAGGAGCGGGCTGCAGGCGGTCAGTGCCGCCAGCACCACCCCGACCCGGCGCGTGCAGAACTTGGCCCCGATCCCGTAGGCGATCGGCACCACCAGTACCCCGGCCAGCGCCGACAGCGACCGCAGCCCGGCTTCGCCGAAGCCGAAGATGCGCGCCCACACCCACGCGACCATGTAGTAGAGCGGTGGGGTGGACTCGGACTGCGGGATCAGCCCGAACATCTTCCCCGGCGAGAAGTGCACCAGCAGGGCGGTGTTCCCCTCGTCGAACCAGAACCCCTGATGGCCCAACCGGTAAAAGCGCAGCGCCGCAGCCAGCGCGGTCAATCCGGCCACCGCCAGCATGGTGTGGTCGGCGAGCGCGCGACGCCACACCGCGTCTTCCCCGGGCCGGACGCGCCGTGCTTCGCCGTGCGCTAGCGAGCCGACACCCACTGGCTGGACGCTAGCCCCACCGGGTGTCGATAACCACGAACCAGGGCAGGATCGGAGGCGGATCAGACCGCGCTTAACCGAATCGCAACTCGGGTCCGCGATGCGAGCAACGCTTCAAACGGCACTATCTTCAGGCCCATGCTGCAGGACCCCAACCAGCCCGAGCGGCCGGTAGCGATGGCGACCGGGCCAATTGCCGGTGCCGGCGCGGGCCAGAGCGACCGCACCGTCACCCTGCCGCGGCTGGGTGCTTCCGGGTTCGCCGCATCGCTGCCGAGGCCGCACCTCCGGGTCGGCCGCCGCACCTGCCGGGTGGCGATCGCGGTCCTGATCCTGGGGACGTTCGCGGTGGTGGCCTGCGCCGCCAGCGGGCCGTCGATCCTGGTGCCGCGCTCAAACCAGCTGTTCCCGAACTGGGAGGCGGGACCGCTGCACGACATCTTCTCCCGGCTGATCGACAACCCACAGACGCTGGGGCTGGCCTTCAGCGGCGTGCTGGTGCTGATGACGGTCGCCTACGGACTGGTGCTGGTCTCGGTGCGGTGGCTGTCGATGCGCACCATCGCCATCGTCGTGGTCCTCCTGCACGTGATCCTGCTGATGAGCCCGCCGCTGCAGCTCACCGACACCTTCAACTACCTGGCCTACGCGCGGCTGGGGGCGCTGCACCACCTCAACCCCTACACGCACGTGATCAAGCAGGAGTTCTTCGATCCGGTCTACCAGTTCACCAGCTGGCACAACCTCAAGAGCCCCTACGGCCCGCTGTTCACCGCCCTCAGCTACCCGCTGTCGTTCATGTCGCTGTCGGCTGCCTACTGGACGACAAAGGTCGCCACCGTTCTGGTCAGCCTGGGCTTCGTGGCGATCGTGTGGCAGTGCGCCCGCCAGCTGGGTCGCGACCCGCGCTTCGCGGTGGTGTTCGTGGCCTTCAACCCGATCTTCCTGCTCTACGCGGTGGCGGGCTTCCACAACGACTTCTTCATGCTGGCGGCCTCGACGGGGGCGATCTCGCTGTTGCTGGCCCGTCGCGACCGCGCCGCCGGGGCGGCCCTGATGATCGCGGTGGCGATCAAGTTCACCGCGATCGTGCTGTTGCCGTTCCTCCTGCTCGGCGCCCGCACCCGGGAACGCGCGATCAAGGTGCTGGTCGGCGCCGGCGTGGCGGTGATCCCGCTGGTGGCGATGGAGTTGGCGCTGTTCGGCCTGTCGATCCCCAACCTGTCAGATCAGAGCTCGCTGCTGACCGGCTTCAGCATCCCCAATGTGGTCGGCCTGCTCATCGGGATCGGCGGCGGCGCTCCGTGGCTGTTGCGGGTCGCCACCGTGGCGGTGGTCGCGGTGGTGGGCTACGAGGTCTACCGCCGGCGCGACTGGCTCACCGGCGCCGGATGGTCGACGTTCGCGCTCATTGTCAGCCTCGCCTGGCTGGTCCCGTGGTACGTGATCTGGCTGCTGCCGCTGGCGGCGCTGGGCAACAGCGTGGCGCTGCGGCGGGCAGCGGTCGTGCTGACCGTCTACCTGATGGTCGCGTTCTGGCCGGCGACCGCGCTCTACGACTCCGCGCACGGCATCAACCTGCTCTCGAGCTCGGTCGGGCAGGCCTCGGCATCGCGCCAGCACAAGCTGGCGTTCTAGGCGCTGCACTCGATTAGTTCTCCGTTTCGGTAAGCGAGTTGTTAACTTCGCTGGGCGTGAGAGTGGAATTCCTGCCGGGCGGGCCGGCCTCCGGTTCCCCGTCCGCCGCGCCCCGCCCTGCTCGCCGACGTCTGGACCGGTTCGAGATCTGCCTGCTGGCGGTGTTCGCCGCGCTGTCGATGTGGGTGGTGGCGCTGGACCTGTGGCAGATGATCGACAAGGGCCTGGTGTGGACCGGCACCGACGGCTTCTTCATCGTCGATCAGATGCAGTACCTGGCCTGGATCCAGGCGGCATCGCATCACCTGCTGGTGTCCAACCTGTTCGTGCTGCGCGCGACGCCGTCGGACTACTTCCAGCCGGCAGTGCTCATCTCCGGTGCCATCAGCGCCCTGGGCGTGGCCCCGTGGCTGACGCTGTTGCTGTGGAAGCCGATCGCCGTGGTCGCCACCTTCCTGGCCACCCGGGCCTACGCCTACCGTTCGCTGGAGGGGCATACGGCTCGCCGCGTGGGGCTGATCCTCGGGCTGCTGTTCGGCTCCTTCAGCGTCGTCAACGGCGCGTTCGGGATCGTCGGCGACATGATGCCCACCTGGCTGTCGTGGGGCTATCCGTTCGGGTTGCTGGGGGTGGCGCTGATCGTGGTCGCGCTGCTGGGGTACGACCGCGCCCGCACCGCCGGACGCGTGGCGTGGATGCCCGGCCTGTGCGGCGCGCTGGCCGGTGCCCTGCATCCTTGGCAGGGGGAGGTGATGGTGCTGATCCTCGTCGCCGCCGAGGCGATCCGGTGGCGCGACCACCGGTCGCTGCGCAGCCTGCGGCTCGCCGGTGCTCACGCTGGTGCTGACCGGCCTGCCGCTGATCTACTACGTCGTCCTGGGCCACGTCGACATCTCCTGGGGGCTGGCCAGAGAGGCGAGCAAGCACTCGTTCTCGTTCTGGTCGATCGCGATCGGCGCCGCGCCGCTGGCCGCCGTCGCCGTGCTCGGCTACCTCGGGCGCCCGCGCGACTTCCTGGAGCTGATGACGCGCCTGTGGCCGCTGGCCGCGGTAACGATCTACTTCATCTCGGCCACGGCGCTGAGTGCCACCCCGCTGCACGCCTTCGACGGGATCACGATCCCGCTCGCCGGTGCTGGCCGTGGCCGGCGTGCAGCGAACCGGGCTGAACCGGATCCCGCGGGCGCGGCTGGTGGGCGGCCTGCTGATCGCGGCGGCGGTGATCCCGGCCAACGCCTACGCGCTGGCGGTGGCGCACGAGTACGTGTCGCCGACCCCCGGCAACGCCAACTTCATCACCCGTGACGAGCGCGATGCGCTCGCCTACCTGGCCAAGAACCCCGCCCCCGGCGGCGTGCTCACGCAGTTCTACTTGGGCGAGGTGGTGCCCGCGCGCACCGGCCGGCACACCTTCGTCGGCGATTGCCTGTGGTCTGAGCCGCACTGCATGCCCCGCTCGGTTCAGGCCGACGCCCTGTTCAGAGGGGCGCTGTCGCCGACGGCGGCGCGGACGTTCGTCCGCCGCAGCGGCGCGCGCTTTTTGCTGTTCAGCTGCAGCTCGCCGCCCCCCGGCCGCGTCCAGCATGAACTGCGGACGCTCACCCAGTCGATCAAGCATTTCGGCTGCGCGACCGTGTACGAGCTCGACCCGCCAGCCGCCGCCCAGGGGCCTCTGGCAGAATTAGCGCCCAATGCGGCTGTTCGCGCTTCGAGGCGCAAATAGCGTCGAAGCCAACGACGCCGACGCGATACTCGCCGCCACCGACGTACTGATGCGGGAGCTGATGAGCCGCAACGCGCTGACCGCCGAGGCGATGGTCAGCTGCATCTTCACCCTCACCGACGATCTCGACGCCGAGTTTCCGGCCTCTGGCCGCGCGCCGGCTGGGACTGGACCGAGTGCCGCTGCTGTGTGCCCGCGAGGTGCCGGTGCCGGGCTCGCTGCCCCGCGTGATCAGGACGCTGGTCCACTACTACGCGGCGGACGATCACCAGCCCCGCCACGTGTATCTGGGCGCGGCGCAGGCCCTGAGGCGCGACCTCGAATCGGCACAATAGGCGTCGCCATGGCGATCGAGTTCGGAGAGCGGATCCGCCGCATCCCGTCCTACCCCCTGGCGGCGGGCTATGACCTCGGCGCCGATACGGCCATGCTCGCCTCCAACGAGTCCTGCTTCGCCGCCCGCGCCCGGCGTGATCGAGGCGGCCGCGCGCGCGGTGACCGGGGTGCACCGATACCCGGACCCCTCCTACACGGCGCTGCGCTCGGCCCTGTCGGCGCGCTACGGCGTTCCCAAGCCGCGGATCGCGCTGGGCAACGGCTCCTGCGACATCCTGCTGTGCGCCGGCGAGGCGCTGCTCGAGCCCGGGGCCGAGATCGTCTACGCCTGGCCGGCGTTCAGCGTCTATCCGCACCTGGCCGCGGCCTCCGGGCGCGCGCGCCATCGAGGTTCCGCTCGACGACGAGGATCGCCACGACCTCGACGCGATGGCGGCCGAGATCACGGCGGCCACGCGGCTGGTGCTGATCTGCAACCCGAACAACCCCACCTCGACATCGCTGCCGCTGGAAGCCGTGGAGGCGTTCCTGCAGCGGGTGCCCCGCCACGTGTGCGTGATCCTCGATGAGGCCTATTGCGAATTTGCGCTGGCCCTGGGCGACACCTACGCCTCGACCGAGTTGCTGCGCCGCTGGCCGAACCTGGTCCTGCTGCGGACCTTCTCCAAGGCCTACGGCCTGGCCGGGCTGCGCGTCGGCTACGGGCTGTGCGGCTCCGAGGATTTCCGGGCCGCGGTCGACCAGGTCCGCCAGCCCTTCTACCTCAACATGGCCGCGCAGGCGGGCGCCGTCGAGGCCCTGCGCCACCAGGACGAGGTCGAGCGCCGGGTGACCCACACGGTCGCGGCCCGGCTGGAGCTGATGGAGGGTTGCGGGCGCTGGGCCTGTGGGTGGCCGAGTCCGACGCCAACTTCGTCTGGACCCATCTGCCCGAGGACTCGGTCGAAGCCGATGTGGTGGCGGGTCTGCGCGCGCGCGGAGTGCTGGTGCGGGCCGGCGGCGCCCTGGGGCGCGACGGCTCCCTGCGGGTCACGGTCGGCACCGACGCCGAGAACGAGCGCTTCCTGGCGGCCATGGCCGAGCTCACCTGACGGGCCGGAGACTCCGCGTTCTGGAGGGCACCACTCGCGAGCCGCCCTCTACGTTCAGCCCGGCGGCGGCAACGATTTCGTCGGCGCGTGGAGATCGGTCCGGGCCTACGGCGGCCCGCTGCGTGACTACATACGCCGCGGCGGTCGCTACCTGGGGATCTGCATGGGGGGCTACCTGGCCGGCTCAGATCCGGGGTTCAACCTGCTCGCGGGTAACTGCGACGATTACACGAAGACCCGCGGGGCGCAGGTCAAAGACGAGCGCAACGCGGTCATCACCGTTGACTGGCACCTGCCCCGCCGCCGGACACGGCGGAAGCTCTTCTACCAGGACGGGCCCTACTTCTGGCTACACCACGGAGCCAGGGGGCGGGTGCTGGCGCGCTACACCAACCACCGAATCGCTGCATGACCGGCTGGGAATCGCCCGCGGCCGTCTGAGTGACGCCGTCCCGGCTCATGCGCCCCGGCCGGGTCTGCTACAACCCGCCCAGCGCATGAGCGACCACGCCCTCAACCGGTGCAGCACCGCTGCCGCCTGCGGCTGGTCCTACTACGCGCGCTATTACGCCTGGCGATTTAGCTAGGCGCTCGGCCACAGCCCTCTGCCCGCTCGGTGCGGGATCGCTCGGAGGTCGGGCGCCGTAACCACCTTCGGGGCCGCGCGCGGCCTCGTGACCGGCAGGACCCCGCTCCCGTACAGTTTCCAGGCGCAGAAAGGATCGAACAGATGATGATCGTGATGAAAACGACGGCCACGGAGAAGGAGGTGCTGGCCGTCATCGACCGGGTCGAGGACGTCGGCGCCCGTGCGCACGTCAGCCGCGGCGAAGAGGTGACGGTGATCGGCGCCATCGGCGACCGCGAGCACGTCGCCCGGCTGGAGCTCGAGGGCGCCCCCGGCGTGGACCGGGTGGTCCCCATCTCCAAGCCCTACAAGCTCGCGTCCAACCAGTTCAAACATCACGCTCCCAGCGTCTTTGATATCGGCGGGCGCAAGATCGGGGGACAGAACTTCGCCCTGATCGCCGGGCCGTGCACGGTCGAGTCCCGCGAGCAGACGCTCGAGACCGCGCGGATCGTCCGCGACGGCGGCGCCACGCCTGTTCCGCGGCGGCGCCTACAAGCCCCGCACCTCGCCGTACGCGTTCCAGGGACTGGGCCAGGAGGGGCTGCGGCTGCTGGCCGAGGCCAAGGCCGAGACCGGCCTGCCGATCGTCACCGAGGTGATGGACGCGCGCGACATCGAAGCGGTGATCGCAGGTGGCCGACGTGATCCAGATCGGCGCCCGCAACATGCAGAACTACAGCCTGCTGGCCGAGATCGGCCGCTCCGGCTGCCCGGCGCTGATCAAGCGCGGGCTGTCCAGCACCCTCGAGGAGCTGCTGATGGCCGCCGAGTACGTCCTCAAGGAGGGCAACGAGCAGGTGATGCTGTGCGAGCGGGGGATCCGCACGTTCGAGACCGCCTACCGCTTCACGCTCGATCTGATGGCCGTTCCGGTGCTCAAGGAGCTCACCCACCTGCCGGTGATCGTCGACCCCAGCCATGCCGCCGGTCGCCGTGACCTGGTCATGCCGATGTCGCTGGCCGCCGCCGCCGCCGGCGCCGACGGGATCATCGTCGAGGTCCATCCCCGGCCCGAGGAGGCGATCTGCGACGCCGCCCAGCAGCTGGTCGCCGACGAGTTCGGCGACTACGCCGAGCGGGTGCAGGCGGCAGCCGCGGTGGCGGGCAAGGCGCTGTCGGCCGTTTGAAGGTCGCGGTCATCGGCGTCGGTCTGATCGGCGGCTCGGTGGCCCTGGCCGCGCGCGAGCGCCTGGGTGCCACGGTCGCCGGCTACGACCGCTCGCCGCGAGGCGCTCGGCGCCGCGCTCGGCGCGGCGGCGCTGGACGAGGCCGGCGGCATCGTCGCCGAGGCGGTGGCCGGCGCCCAGGCGGTGTTCGTCGCCGGTCCCGTCGGGGCAGCTGTCGGCGGCGGTGGGGGAGGCGCTGGCGGCAGCGCCCGAAGACTGCGTGGTCACCGACGTCGGCTCGACCAAGCGCGCGGTCGTCGCCGCCCACGACGACCCCCGCTTTGTCGGCGGCCACCCGCTGGCCGGCGCCGAGACCGCCGGGGTCGAGCACGCGCGCGCCGACCTGTTCGAGGGCGCGACCTGGTACCTGACCCCCACGGCGACCACCTCCGGCGTGCTCTACGAGCGCCTGCACCGCCTGCTGCACGGCCTCGGCGCCCAGCCAGCGGCGATCGACGCCGCAGACCCACGACCGGATCCTGGCCACGGTCTCGCACCTGCCCCACGTGCTGGCCAACGTGCTGGTCTCCCAGGCCGCCGGGGCGCTGGCCGCCGGCGATGAGCGCCTGCCCGCCACCGGCCCCAGCTTCCGCGACGCCACCCGGGTGGCCGGTGCCCCGAGCGCGATCTGGACCGACATCTATCTGTCCAACAGCGACGCCCTGACCGCCGAGATCGACGCCACCCTGGTCCGGCTGCAGCCGATCCGGGCCGCGCTGGCGGCCGGCGACGGCGCCGCGGTCACCGCCTGGAACGACGACGCGGCCGCCGACCGCCGGCGCCTGCTCGAGGGCCAGCTGGCCGGGGGCCCGCTGTTCGAGATCCGCGCCTCGGTGCCCAACCGGCCCGGGGTGGTGGCGCAGCTCGCGCTCGAGCTCGGCCGCGCCGGGGTCAACATCACCGACATGGCGCTGTATCCGGCCGCCGACATGAGCGAGGGAGTGGTGGCGCTGTGGATCTCCGGCGAGGCCGCCGCCGGCCGCGCCGCCGAGCTCGTCGCCGGCCTCGGCTTCCCGGTGGCGCGGCCATGAACGTCCGCTTTGCGCCGGTCGACGCGCCTGCGGGGCTCGATCGCGCCGCCGGCCGACAAGTCGATCTCCCATCGGGCGGCGATCATCGGCGCGATGGCCTCCGAGCCGGTGCAGATCACCAACTACCTGCATGCCGCCGACACCGATTCGACGCTGGCCGCGGTCGCCGAGCTGGGCGCCATCGTCGAGCGCGCGCGACGGCTCGGTGCTGATCCGCGGGTGCGGGCTGCGCAACGCCCAGCCGCCGTCGGGGCCGATCGACGTCGGCAACGCCGGCACCCTGATGCGACTGCTGCCGGGCTGGCTCGCCTTCCAGCGCGACGCCAGCTTCACGCTCGACGGCGACGACTCGATCCGCCGCCGCCCGGTGGACCGGATCGCCGAGCCGCTGCGGGCGGATGGGGGCGCGGATCGAAGCCCGGGACGGACGCTACGCCCCGTTCACCGTCCACGGCACAGGCGCTGGAGGGAGTGCGCTACGAGCTCCCGGTGGCCAGCGCTCAGGTCAAGTCGTGCGTGCTCCTGGCCGGGCTGGGCACCGACGGGACCACCGTGATCGAGCCGGTCGCCTCACGCGATCACACCGAGCGGATGCTGCTGAGCGGCGGGTGCCTCGCTGATCCGCGACGGCGAGCCCGGAGTCGGGCTACGCGATCGAGGTGGGCCGCTCCGACGAGCTCGAGCTCGAGCCCGTCACCGTTCCCGGCGACATGTCGAGCGCGGCGTTTCTGATCGCCGCCGGGGTGATCGTCCGCGGCTCGCGCCTGGTGCTCGAGGGCGTCGGGGTCAACTGGACCCGCGCCGGCTTTCTGCGGATCGTCCAGCGGATGGGGGGCGATCGTGGTCGGCGATTGCGAGGAGCCGGGCTCGCTTCGGACGACGAGCCGGTGTCCGACCTGGACGTGAGCCACGGGCCCATCGAGGCCACCGAGGTGACCGCCGACGAGGTGCCGCTGGCCATCGACGAGCTGCCGCTGGTGGCGCTGCTGGGCTGCTTCGCCGAGGGCGAGACGATCGTCCGGGGCGCCGGCGAGCTGCGGGTCAAGGAGTCCGATCGCATCGCCACCGTGGTCGACGGGCTGCGCGGGCTGGGGGCCGAGCATCGAGGCGCTCGACGACGGGTTCGCCGTCCGCGGCACCGGCGGCCTGCGCGGCGGACGCCTGGATGCCCACGGCGATCACCGGCTGGCGCTGCTGGGAGCGGTCGCCGGCCTGGCCTCCGAGGAGGGCGTGGAGGTGGTCGGCATGGAGGCGGCCGACGTCTCCTATCCGCGATTCGCCGACGACCTGGCGGCGCTGTCGGTCTGATGGTGGTCGCCATCGACGGTCCCGCCGGGGCCGGGAAGTCCAGCGTGGCCAGGGCGGTGGCGGCGCGGCTGGGTTTCACCTACCTGGACTCCGGCGCCATGTACCGCTCCGTGGCGCTGGCGGCGCTCGAGCGGGGCGTGGAGCCGGCGGCGGTGGCCGGCGAGGTTTCAGATCGAGCTCGGGGAGCGCGTCCGCTCGGACGGGCGCGACGTGACCGACGCGATCCGGGCCGCCGGCCGTGTCCGAGGCCGCCTCGCGGGCCGCCGCCGATCCCGCCGTCCGCGCCGCGATGGTGGCGCAGCAGCGGCGCCTGCTGGCCGCCGGCGACTGGGTCGCCGAGGGGCGCGACATCGGGACCGTGGTCGCGCCCGACGCGGAGGTCAAGGTGTTCCTCACCGCCGACCCCCAGGAGCGCGCCCGCCGCCGCGCCGCGGAGCTCGGCGCCGACCCGGCCACCGTGCTGGCCGAGCAGGTGATCCGCGACCAGCGCGACACCACCCGCGCCGACTCGCCGCTGGTCAGGGCGCCCGGCGCGGTCGAGCTCGACACCACCGGCCTGTCGCTGAACGAGGTCGTGCGAGCGCGTCGTCGGCCTCGTCGAAACGGTCCGCACCTGAGCCGTGCTCGTGCACCGACCGCTCGCTCGGCCATATGAAAGTCGCGATCGTCGGATATCCGAATGTCGGCAAGTCCTCGCTGGTCAACCGCCTGACCGAGTCGCGCGAGGCGGTGGTGCACGAGCGGCCGGGGGTCACCCGTGACCGCAAGGAGATCCGCACGGAGTGGAACGGCCGCGCGCTGACTCTGATCGACACCGGCGGCATCGACCTCGAGGACCACGACGAGCTGGCCCGCCAGATCCAGGACCAGGCCCGCGCCGCGCTGGCCGACGCCGACGTCGCCGTGCTGGTCGTCGACGCCCGGGCCGGCCTGCGTCCCGGCGATCAGGAGATGGCCGATCTGCTGCGCCGCGGCTCGGTGCCGGTGCTGGTCGCGGCCAACAAGATCGACTCGGTGCGCGACCTGCCGCTGGCGGCCGAGTTCTATGCCCTGGGTCTGGGCGACCCGATCGCGGTCTCGGCCGCCCAGGGCCTGGGCACCGGCGACCTGCTGGACCGGATCGCCGCGCTGGCGCCCGAGGCCGGCGACGACCCCGAACAGGACGACGCCATCCGCCTGGCGCTGATCGGCCGCCCCAACGTCGGCAAGTCCTCGCTGGTCAACCGCTTCGCGGGCTCCGAGCGGGTGATCGTCTCGCCGGCGGCCGGCACCACCCGCGACGCGATCGACCTGCCGATCAGCTTCAGCGGCCGCGAGCTGATCCTGGTCGACACCGCCGGCATCCGCCGCCAGGCCAAGGTGGGGGAGTCGGTCGAGTACTACACCGCGCTGCGCTCCCGCCGGGCGGCCGAGCGCGCCGACGTCGCGCTGGTCGTCTGCGACGCCACCGACGGCGTGACCAGCCAGGACCTGCGCATCGCCGAGCTGGCCATGCACAGCGGCTGCGCCACCGCGCTGGTGCTCAACAAGTGGGACCTGGCCGAGGACGTCGACCTCGACTTCGAGCGGGCTCGCGCGCATAAGAAGCTGCGCCTGCGACCGCGGCTGCTGACCGCCAGCGCCAAGACCGGACGCCACGTCGACCGGCTGCTGGTGGAGGCGGTCGCGCTGGCCGATCGCAGCCGCACGCGGATCCCGACCCCGCAGCTCAACCGCTTCCTGTCCGAGGTGACCGCCGCCCGCCAGCCGCCCGTCGGCGCCGGCGGAGAGGGCGCGCGCTCCGGCCACCGCCTGCGCCTGCTGTTCATGACCCAGACCGCCGAGCGCCCGCCGCGGTTCTCGATCCAGGTCAACTCGCGGGCCCGCGTGACCCGCGACTACGCCTACTTCATCGAGAACCGGCTGCGCGAGCGCTACCGCCTGGAGGGCGTCCCCACGATCATCGATTTCGTGGCCCGCAACGAGCGCCGCCCGACCGGCGCCCGGGGCGCGCAGGCGTGATGTAGTGCTCGCGTGACGAGACCCTCTGAGCGCCAGCGTCACTCGAGCCAGCGCCCGAGCCGGTCGTGGCGCGCGCCGCCGCGCCGGTCGCGACTGGTCTCGGGGCCCGGTCGCTGGCCGCCGGCTGCTGGCCGGGGTGGCGCTGCTCGTGGCGGTGCATCGTCGCGTGCCGTCGTGCTGGCGCTGGCCGGCTCGGGCACGTCCGGGCCGGCCACCGGCGCGGCGGCGATCGTCCCCGCCGACGCGCTGGCCTACGTGAACGTCTCGCTGGACCGGGGCCGGTCGCCGGTGCGCCAGGCGCTGTCGGTGGCGGGACGGTTCCCCGACTATCCGCTGGCCGCCGGCGCCGTCCTCACCCGGCTTGACGCGATCCTCGAGCGGCGGTCGCTCGGCGGTCGACTTCGCCACCCAGGTCAGGCCGTGGCTCGGCAACGAGGCGGCGCTGGCGCTGCTCAACACGCCGACCGCCACCGCCGGCTCGCTGATCGTCCTGGCGGTCCAGCGACCCGGCGCGGGCGCAGTCGTTTCTGGCGGCTCAGGGCGCGACGGCGCACGGCAGCTACCGCGGCACCGCGCTTGAGACCTATCCCACCGGGACCGAGCTGGCCTTCGTCACGGCTTCCTGGTGCTGGGCCAGGACGCCAGCGTCGCGCTCGGCGATCGACGTCGCCGCCAAGGCCACGCCGTCGCTGGCGTCCGTCGGCGGTCTACCAGAAGGCGGCGGCCGGCGAGCCCGCCGGCCGGGTGCTCGACGCCTACGCCTCGCTGGCCGGCGTGCGGCGCCTGCTGTCGCCGCAGGGCGGGCTGGTGGGAGCGCTGGGCAACCTGCTCTACCAGCCCGCGCTGGAGGGGGTGGCGATGGCCGTCTCGCCGACCGCCGGCGGGGCGCGGATCCAGGTCCACAGCGTGCTCGACCCGACGCTGGAGAAGCTGAGCCCGCCGGCCACCGCCGCGTTCACCCCGACGCTTCAGAACGTGATGCCGGCCGGCTCGATCCTGATGCTCGACGTCACCGGGCTTGACCGGGTCGCGCCCCACGTGCTCAACGCCGGCGCCTCGGCCGGCGTGGCCGGGGGGCTCGGGCCGCTGCTGTCGCGGCTGGGCGGCGCGCTGGGCTCGGAGGGCATCAACGTCTCCAACATCGTCTCGATCTTCGATCGCGAGACGGCGGTGGCGATCGTGCCCAACGGCACGCACGCCGACGCTGGTGATCGTGGCCCGCACGCCGAACCAGAGCAAGACCGCCGCGCGAGCTGGCGTCGCTGGAGGTCCCGCTGGCCCAGCTGTTCAAGGCGGCCGGGCACCAGCTTCGGCTCCGGCAAGGAGGCCCTGTTCAACGACCGCCAGGTGGGCGGCGGTCACCGCCCATCAGCTGGCCCTGGCCAACGGCTTCCAGCTCGACTACGCGGTCGTCCAACGGGCTGGTGGTGATCTCCACCAGCCTCCAGGGCGATCGCCGCCGTCGTCCAGCGCACGCACGCGCTGGGCGTCCGCCCCGGCCTTCCAGGTCGGTGCTGGGCGCGCGCCCGGCCGCAGGTCACGCTCACTCGTCTACCTCGACATCGGCCAGCTGCTGACGCTGGGCCAGCAGACCGGGCTGACCAGCAGCGCCGCTTCAGCCTGCTCCAGGGCGACCTCGACAAGGTCCAGGCCGGTCGGCCTGACCTCCACCCACGCCCAGGACCAGTCAACGTCCGATGCTGACCGTCCGACATCCTCGGCTGACCTCGCGAGCGTTCCGACCGGCCGATGGGTCGACTTGCGCCGCGGTCTCGGGGCGAAGGGACGGCCGGGATCGCCGTTGCCGTCACGACGCAACTGCCTGCCGGCGGGCCGGAGCCCCGGCGGTTGGTTTTGCCTCATTTGTTGGAGACGCGGCACACGCCGTTAGGTCGGCGTGACGTTTCCGCACCGCACGCGGGACGTGGTGCATCTGGGTTACCGATGCGACCACTCAGATGACGCACGTCCGCCAGGGAGCGGCGGGCTGTTGCAGTTCGGGCACGCGCCGTCGCACCCGTGACGCACCGTCGGCGCGCCTGGACGGGACCTCAGACGTCGGCGGCGGGCTGCCCGCGCCCCTGGCACCCCGCGCAGCTCGTGCAGCGCCCGGTCGACCGTGCGCACGATCCCGCGGGGGCTGGCGATGCCGTGGAAGGAGAAGTCGTACTCGGCCTCGGCGGCGGTGTCGAAGTCGACCGTTCCGATGTGCAGCGCGCGCTCGAGCACCGACTGGGAGGAGTTGACGTTCTGGACGCGCTCCAGCCGCGTCTGGTGCAGCTCCTTGGAGACCAGGCCGATCTCGATCGTCAGCCGCCGGTCGGTGATCGCGTAGGTGGTGCGCATGCAGCCGGACCTGGCCGACGGCGACCAGCACCAGGAACGCGATCAGGACCACGCCGATCACCCAGGTGACCTGCACGTGGCCGCGGCGATGGCGCCCGCGACGCCGGCCAGCGCGCCCAGGAACAGGGCGAGCAGCAGGCCCTTCAGGTAGAAGGGCAACACCGACCGCCACGACGGGTGGCCGTGGAAGAACACGACTTCGCCGGGCTCCAGGTCCACGCCGCCCGAGGGTAACGGCCGCCCTGCGGCGACGGCCGCCGGCGGGGGCGGCGGCCGTCCCCGGCGCGCTCTAGATTCGGTCCGTGTCCGAGCCGCGCTGCCGGCTGCAGCCCGCCACCGTGTCCCTCCGCACCTCCAGTTGCGCCCGCCCACGTGTCCGAACCGCGCCCCCGAGTCCGCGACTGCCCCACTAGGCCCTGTCCATCGCCCGCGTCGAGCCGCTGACCCGCACGCGCGCGGTCAAGGGCCCGTTCGACTACCGGATCGGCCCCGGCCAGGCAGACCAGATCGACGTCGGCTCGCTGCTGCGGATCCCGTTCGGGCGCCAGCGCTCGCTGGGCGTGGTCGTGGAGCTCGCCGAGCACGTCCGAGCTGGCGCCCGAGCGGCTGGCCGAGCCCGAGGCGGTGCTGCCGCCGGGCGATCCCGGCCGATCTGGTGGCGCTCGCCGACTGGATGGCCCGCGAGTACTGCTCGACCCCCGCCCGGGCGCTCGGCCTGATGCTGGCGCCGGGCGCGGCCGACGGGCACGCGCGCCAAGCGGGCCCTGGTCGCCGAGCTGACCCCGGCCGGCGCGCGCCGCGCTGACCGGCGACGGCACCCAGCTCACCGACCGCCAGCGCGCCCTGCTGGACCGCCTGCACCAGGACGGCGGCCCGCAGGCCGCCGCCGAGCTCGGCACCGAGGCGCTGCGGCGGCTCGAGCGCCGCGGCCTGGTGGCGCTCGAGCACCGGATCCGGCGCCGTCGCCCGGCCCGGCACGCGGTCGGCTCGGCGCCGGCGACGCGCGCCGCCGCTGACCGACGACCAGCAGCAGGCGCTGGCGCCGGTGCTGGCAGGCGCTCGGCGCAGCCGCGCCGCAGGAGTCGTTCCTGCTGCACGGCGTGACCGGCTCGGGCAAGACCGAGGTCTACCTGCGGCGCCGTCGCAGGCGGCGCTCGACGCCGGCCGCTCGGCGATCGTGCTGGTGCCGGAGATCGCGCTCACGCCGCAGGTCCTGGGCCGCTTCGAGGCCCGCTTCGGCGACGTGGTCGCCGTGCTGCACTCGGCGCTGAGCCTCGGCGAGCGCCACGACGAGTGGATGCGGCTGCGCAGCGGCGAGGCCCGGGTGTGCGTCGGGCCGCGCTCGGCGGTGTTCGCGCCGCTGGCCGACATCGGGCTGATCGTCGTCGACGAGGAGCACGAGAGCTCCTACAAGCACGAGGGCGACCCGCGCTACGACGCGCGCAGCGTCGCCGTGCACCGGGCGCGCCAGCACGGCGCGGTGCTGGTGTTCGGCAGCGCCACGCCCGCGCCCGGAGAGCGTGCGTCTCGATGCGACGGCTGCGGCTGCCCGAGCGGATCGACCGCCGCCCGATGCCGGCCGTGCGAGGTGCTCGACATGCGCGGCTCACCACCAGCCGCTGCACCCCGAGACGCGGATGGCGCTGGCCGACCTGCGCCGCGCACGGCGGCAAGGCGATCGTGCTGCTCAACCGGCGCGGCTGGTCGAACTTCCTCTCCTGCCGCGGCTGCGGGCGCGTGTGGCTGTGCCCCAACTGCGAGGTCGCGCTGGTGCTGCACCGCCACGGGAGCGTTCGTCGCCTGCCACCACTGCGGCCACCGCGAGCGGGTGCCCGGATCGCTGCGGCGCCTGCGCGTCGGTGTCGGTCGCCCGCCACGGCGCCGGGACCGAGCGGCATCGAGCACGAGCTGCGCGAGGCGCTCGGGCGGCGACGGACTTCCCGGTCTTCCGCCTCGACGCCGACTCCACGGGCCTGAACGCGCGCGCCCGCACCCTGGAGCGGTTTCGAGAACGCGCCCGCCGGCGTGCTGGTCGGCACCCAGATGGTGGCCAAGGGCCACGACTTCCCCGACGTCTCGCTCGGCGTCGTGCTCGACGCCGACCAGACGCTGCGCTTCCCGGACTTCCGCGCCGAGGAGCGGACCTTCGCGCTGGTCACCCAGCTGGCGGGGCGCACCGGGCGAGGGGCGCGCGGCGGCCGCGTGCTGGTCCAGACCCTGGCCCCCGACGCCCGCTCGATCGCGCTACGCCACCCGCCACGACGCCGACGGCTTCATCGCCGACGAGCTGAGCCGGCGCCGGGCGCTCGCCTACCCGCCGTTCGCCTCGCTGATCCGCGTCGTCTGCTCGGCCGAGGACGAGGCGCTGGCGCAGCAGACGGCGGCCGCGCTGCGCGCCAGGAGCTCACGTCGCTGCCGGGCGACCGTGCTCGGCCCGGCGCCGCTGTTTCGCCTGCGCGGGCGCGCGCGCAGCCAGCTGGTGGTCAAGGCCAGCGAGCGCGCGGCCGGCGATCGAGGCCGTCGGGCGCGCCGTCGACAGGCTCGCCCCGGCCGCGGCCCAGCAGGGGCGCCAGCGTCAGCGTCGACGTCGACCCGCAGTGACCGGCGCAGTGGCCCGGATCCGCCCGGCGAGGACGACGTCAGACGATCGAAGCTCCGAGACCGTGGCCGATCACGCGACCGAAACTGAGATACGTGGCCGATCCAGCAGGCAGTCACCGCGCCCGAGCCCGAGAACTGCGAGGTCGAGCCCGAGGACGACGCCCGAGGAGCCCGAGCTCGACCCCGAGGTCGCCGCCCGGCGCGACGGCGGCGCTCGCCCACGTGCGCAAGTTCGGCGATCCGGTGCTGCGGACCAAGGCGCGCGGCCGGTCGATCGCTTCGACGACGCGCTGCGCGACGAGGTGGCCGCGCATGGGCGAGCTGATGAACGACGCGCTCGGCGTCGGCCTGGCCGCCACCCAGGTCGGAGTGCTGCAACCGCGTGCTCGTCTACCGCGTCCACCAGCAGGCCCCGGTCGCCGCGCTGGTCAACCCCGAGATCGAGTGGAGCGGGCACGAGAGAGGAGACGCATGGAGGAGGGCTGTCTCAGCCTTCCCGAGCGTCCACGTGGACGTCGAGCGCCCGATCCACGTCCGCGTCCGGGCGCTCAACGAGCACGGCGAGCCGATCACTGATCGAGGCCTCCGGGCTCGAGGCGCGCGTGATCCAGCACGAGATCGACCACCTCGACGGCGTGCTGATCCTCGACCGCATCTCGCGCTCAGCAGCGCAAGGAGGCGATGCGGGCGCTGCGCGAGGCGCCAGGCTGAGCGGCCGTGAGCCCGCCGCCCGCGCGCCGCGGTGCGGACCGTCTACCTCGGCACCTCGGAGTTCGCCGCCGCCGTCCTGCGGCGCGCTGGCCGCCTCCCCGCACCGCCCGCGTCTCGTCGTCACCCGCCCGGACCGCCCCCGCGGCCGCGGGCGGCGCCTGGCCGCGCCGCCGGTGGCCGACGCCGCCCGCGAGCTCGGGATCGAGCTCGACCAGCCCGAGTCGGTCAACGACGAGGCGGCCCGCGCGCGGATCGCCGCCGCCGCGCCCGACGCGGTCTGCGTGTGCGCCTTCGGCGCGCTGATCAAGGAGCCGCTGCTGTCCGAGCTACCCGATGCTCAACGTCCATCCCTCGCTGCTGCCCCGCTGGCGCGGGGCGGCGCCGATCGAGCGGGCGATCATGGCCGGCGACGAGGTCACCGGGGTCTCGATCATGCGCCTGACCGCCGGGCTGGACAGCGGGCCGGTGTGCGCCCAGGCCGACGAGCCGATCGCCGCCACAGGACACCTACGGCACGCTGGCCGAGCGGCTGCAGACGCTCGGGCGGCGAGCTGCTGGTCGCGACGCTCGACGACCGGCCGGCCGTGCGCCGAGCAGGACGAGGCGCTGGTCACCTACGCCGAGAAGATCACCGCCGAGGACCGCGTGCTGGACCCGCAGCGGCCGCGCGGCCGAGCTCGAGCGGGTGGTGCGCGCGCTGACGCCGCACATCGGCGCGGCCGTCGAGCTCGATGACGGCACCGCGGCTCGGCGTGTGGGAGGCGCGCGCGCCGACGCGACGCCGGCCCGCCCGCCGGCGAGCTCGTCACTCGACGGCGCCGGTCCCGGTCCTCGGCTGCGCCGAGGGCGTCGCTCGAGCTGGTCGTCGTGCAGCCGGCCGGGCGCCGGGCGATGGCCGGCGCGCGACTACCTGCGCGGCCGCGCGGAGCTGACGGCCGTGCCGCCGGCCGGCACGCAGCCGCGCCGCGGGCGTCGCCCCGGCGCGCGCCTGCGCCTACGCCGTCGTGCGGCGCGTGTTCGAGCAGGGCGCCTACGCCGACCGGGCGCTGCACGCCGAGGCCGCCGGGCTGGACCCCCGCGACCGCGCGCTGGCCATGGCGCTCGCCTACGGCACCGTGCAGCGGCGCGCCACGCTCGACCACGTCGCTCGACCAGCTGTCGACGCCGGCCCGCCGCCGAGCTCGACCCGCCGGTGCTGGCCGCGCTGCGCCTGGGGCTGATGCAGCTGCTGTTCCTCGACGGCGATCGCCGAGCACGCCGCCGTCAACGAGAGCGTCGAGCTGGCCAAGCGCTCCAGCCGCGGGCGGCGCCGGGCTGGTCAACGCCGTGCTGCGCCGGGCGGCCCGCGAGGGCCGGGCGATCCTCGCCGCGCTCGACGACGACACGCCCGCAGGCGGCCGCCGTCGCTGCACTCGGTGCCGCCGTGGCTGGCCGAGCTGTGGTGGGCGAGCTCGGGGCCGAGCAGGCGCGGGCGCTGCTGCGCGGCAGTCAACCGAGCCCGCCGAGTCGGCGCTGCGGGTCAACACGCTGGTCGGCTCGACCGCGCGAGGTCGCGCGCGCGAGCTCGGGCGCGAGCCGCACCCGGCGCCCGGGCTCTGCCGGAGGGACTCGTCCTCGACGGGCCGTTTGACGCCTACGGCTCGCCGCTGTGGGCCCGGGGCGCGATCATGCCCCAGTCGCGGGCTCGATGCTCGTCGCGCGGGCGCTGGCGCCCGCAGCCCGGCGAGCGGGTGCTCGACCTGTGCGCCGCCCCCGGGCGCCAAGACGACCCATCTGGCGGCGCTGATGGGCGACGACGGGCGAGATCGCTCGCCGTCGAGCGCCATCCGGGCCGCGCCGAGGCGCTGCGGCGAACCCTGGCCCGGATGCAGCGTCACATGCGCCACGGTCGAGGTGGCCGACGCGGCCGAGCGCCCGGCGCTCCCAGGCCGGCCTACGACCGCGTGCTGGTCGACCCGCCGTGCAGCGGCCTCGGCACGCTGCAGTCCCGCCCCGACCTGCGCTGGCGCGACCAGCCCGGAGCGGATCGCCGAGCTGGCGCGACTGCAGGCGCCGGATCCTCGCCGCCGGCGCGCCCGCGCCACCGCGCCGGGCGGGACGCTCGTCTACTCGGTGTGCACGATCTCCCGCGCCGAGAGCGAGGAGGTGGTCGAGCGCTTCCTGGCCGACCACCCCGAGTTCGCGCTCGATCCACCGGCGGGCTGCGGAGCGAGGGCCGCTACCGGCAGCTGCTGCCGCACCGCGACCGCACCGACGGGTTCTTCATCGCCCGGCTGCGCCGGCGTCGGCTGACAGCCGGACCGGTCAGGACCGTTAACCTTGAGCGGTGAGCGAACCGGCGCCCAAGCTCGGGCCGGAGTGCCCCGGCTGCGGCGAGCCGTGGCTGCGCCCGACGCGCCGTGCCCGGCCGCTACCGCTGCGTGTACTGCCTGCAGCGCTACGAGCTCGTGTCGGTGTGCCCCAACTGCGGCGAGCACTCGACGATCGTGCGGATGTCGAGCACGGCGATCGTCGCAGTGCAACCACTGCCAGGGCAGCATGCTCGTGGCGGTCTAGTGGACCGCTGCCGACGATGACCGCTGACCGCCGCCGGACGCTGCTGACCGAGCGCCGCGTCGCGCCCGTCGATCCTGTCGGCCGACTTCGCGCCGGCTCGGCGCGCAGGTGGAGGAGGTGCTGGACGCCGGCGCGCGGGTCATCCACGTCGACGTGATGGACGGCCACTTCGTGCCGCCGATCACGTTCGGGGCGGTGGTCGTGGAGGCGCTCGCCGACCGGGTCCACGACGCCGGCGGCGTCATCGACGTCCACCTGATGGTCGAGCGGCCCGAGCGCCAGGTCGAGCGACATCGCCCGCGCCGGCGCCGACAACATCACGATCCACGTCGAGGCCACGCCCCACGTGCACTACACGCTGCAGACGATCCGCGAGGCCGGCTGCACGCGCCGGCGCCGCGATCTGCCCGGCCACCCCGGTCGAGGCGCTCGTCCGAGGTCGCGCGCGAGACCCTCGACCTGGCGCTGTGCATGACGCGTCAACCCGGGCTGGGGCGGCCAGAAGTTCATCCCGCGGCTCGCTCGACAAGCTCGACCGGATGCGCGCGGCGCTGCCCGACGACGTGGCGCTCGAGGTCGACGGCGGCATCCACCAGGACACGGCCGAGCCGGTCGTCCAGGCCGGGGCCAACCTGCTGGTCGCCGGCTCGGCGGTGTTCGGCTCCGACGACCCGGCCGCCACCTACGAGAGCATCGTCGAGCCGCCGGCGCGCTCTAGTCGCCGGCTCGCTCGAGGCCACCGGCGCGGCTGAGCCCGACGTGTCGCCTCGCCGGTAGACGCCCCACAGCAGCGACGCACAGCACCGCGGTGGCGCCGAAGTAGCCGACCTCCACCCGGGTGACCTCGTTGCTGATCGTCGAGCTGGCCACCAAGGCCACGAACAGCGCGGCCGCGACCAGCCAGGCGCCGGCCGCCAGCCGGCGCCCGGCCGCGGGCCAGGGCGGCCTGGTTGAGCGTGCCCGGAGATCAGGTGCAGGCCCATCCCGACGCCGACCAGCGCCAGGCCGAAGCGCCCGTAGGTGAAAGCCCTTGTCGCCGAGCAGCGCGGTCATCACCGCCGGTCCGATCAGCAGCAGCCCGAGCGCCACCGCCGACGCGAAGGCGGCGATCGCCTTGATCGTGATCCGGATCGCGCGGTGGAACTCGTCGGCGCTCTCGCGCGCCTCCAGGCCGGCCAGGTGGGGGAGGATCGAGGTCTGGATGGCCTGGAACAGCTGCAGCGGGGCGCGCACGATCAGCATCACGTTGAACACGAACCCGGTCAGCCCGCTGGTCAGGGCCACGCCGCCGGCCTTGGCGGCCACGATCAGCACGCCGGCGTTCATCAGCGTCTGCTCGGCCAGCATGATCCCCACCACCGCCACCGCGAACCCGGCCCCGTGGCGCAGCGACAGATTGGCGCTGGCCTCCTCCACCTGGGCGTGGGCGGGACCCTCGCGGGCGGCGTCGGCGACCGGCACCTCGGACGGCGCCGGCACGCGCAGCCGCGAGAAGGCGAACGGCATCACGCACAGCGAGGCGAACGGCGCCACCGCCATGCCCAGACCGACGGCGTCCTGGCCTGAGCCGATCCCCACCGCCACCGCCAGCGCGAACAGGAAGCGCGACGTCGACTCCAGGAACACCAGCGCGCCGTACAGGGCGAAGCGCTGATGGCCGGCCAGCCAGCCGCGGGCGAAGTAGCTGGCGGCGTAGGCCATCACGCCGACCACCAGGATCCAGTACAGCGCGCTCGAGCCGTCGAACATCCCGTTCTCGATCTGGGGGCGCAGCGCCAGCGCCACGACCAGGAAGATGAGCGCGAAGCTGCCCTGGATGATCGCCGGGACGCGGAGCGGATGGCCGTGCAGCCCGCGCGCCCGGCGGTCGGCGATCATGCGCGAGAGCAGCTGCTCGATCGGCCGGTAGATCACCGACAGGATCACGAACATGATCGCCCACAGCAGGGAGATCCGGCTGTACTCGGCGGGGGTGAGCTCGTGGCTGGCGAAGGCCAGGTAGAGGAAGGTGAAGATGCCGGTCGAGGCGATCCCGATCGACAGGATCCGGGCCCCCGAGGCAAACGACCGCTGCGGGCTCTCGTGCAGTCCCGCCTGGACCCGGCGGAGGCGGCGGTTCCGGGTCGGCGCCGGGCGCGATCTTGGTCGCCGAGCTCATCGGCGCCACCGCCACCAGCAGCATCGTCCACGGAAACGGCGAGCGAATCTCCACCACCTCGCCGTACCCGGCCGAGCAGCGCGGCGAATCCGTCGCCGGCTCCAGTGGTTGAGGTGGCCGGGCGTGTTGCCCAACTCCCGCAGATAGGCGCCGCGGGCCATGTTCAGGCCGCGCCACAGCGGCTCGCGCGGCACCGACACGAGCAACGATCGCCGCGCCACCCGCGCCATCTCGGCGAGGACCCGGCCAGGGTCGGGCGACGTGCTCCAGGACCTCGGTGGCCGCCACCAGATCGAACTCGTCGTCGGCGTACTCGAGCCGCTCGGCGCTCATCGGCCGGAACTCGAGGTTGGCCGCGGCCGTCGCGGGCCGCCCACTCGGCCCGCAGCTTGGGGTCCTCGAGGTCGATCCCGACCACGCGGCCGGAGCTCCAGCCGCTGCGCCCACTGGGCGGTGAGCACGCCCTCGCCACAGCCGACGTCGAGCACCGAGTCCGGGCGCCGCCCGGGTGAACAGCTCGTCGAGCGTGCGCTCGAAGCCGGCCATCAGCCGGCGCACCACCGGGTTGGTGGAGCCGTACTTGTCGAACGTGTTGCCGGTCGGGACGGAGGCCCCGACCGCTCCTCCGCGCGTCATACCTCCAGCGCCTCGCGCTTGCCCGGCGCGTCGGGCTTGTCGGGCGCGTCGGCTCACCGGCGCCCGGCTGCGGGGCGGCGGCCGGCTCGTAGTGCGAGGGCTGCACACCCGAGCTGCAGCTCGATCCGCCGCACCCGCTCGAACGTTCGCTGCGACAGCGTCCGCTGGGCGGCCAGCAGGTCGCCGATCACGCCCAGCGCGCCGAGCAGCATGGCCGCGTTGAACAGCACCGCGCCGAAGATCAGCGACTGCACGTGGCCGGCGACGCCGCCGCCCTGGATGAAGTCGATCAAGAAGCGGACGAAGAACACCATCGCGCCGAGCCCCATGACCAGGGCCCCGCCCCAGAACACCCTCAGCGGCTCGTACTGGGAGTAGATCCGGAAGATCGACAGCGCGTTGCGGCGGACGTAGGCGGTCATCGACGGGAACAGCCGCGACTCGCGCGTCTTGGCGTTGGTCCGGACCGGGACGTGGTCGATGGCGACCAGCAGCTTGCCCGCCTGGATGATCGTCTCCAGCGTGTAGGTGAACTTCGACACCGCCTGCACCTGCAGCGCCGCCTCGCGGTTGTAGGCGCGGAAACCCGAGGTGGTGTCCGGGATCTCGGTCGAGGACGCCTGGCGCACCACCCAGGAGCCGACTCGCTGCAGCCGCCGCTTGGCGCGCGAGAAGTTCTCGTTGACGTCCACCTGGCGGTCGCCGACCACCATGTCGGCCTCGCCGCGCAGGATCGGCGCCACCAGCTTGGGGATGTCGCCGCCCTCGTACTGGTTGTCGGCGTCGGTGTTGACGATCACGTCGGCGCCGAGCTTGAGCCCGGCGTCGAGCCCGGCCTGGAAGGCGGCGGCCAGGCCCTTGTTGTTGGTCAGGCGCACGACGTGGTCGACGCCGTTGCGGCGGGCGGTCTCGATGGTGGCGTCGGTCGAGCCGTCGTCGATGATCAGCCATTCGACCTCGTCGAAGCCCTCGATCCGCCGGGGCAGCCGGCCCAGCGTCAGCGGCAGCTGCTCCTGCTCGTTGAAACACGGGATCTGGATGATCAGCTTCATGGCCTGCAGCGGCGCTCCGCGTCTCCCCGCACCGCGCCCGCTGGTTAGCGGGCATTTCGATGGGTGCGGGCTTTCGGTCACACGGTAGCGGGATACTCGTGCATCAACATGGATGCGGCAACGGTAGCCAGGGCCGAGGCCCCCAAGCGACTTCCGCTGTCGCCGGAGCCTCCCCGCCGACGGAGGCTGCGCGGTCCCGGCGCTCGGGTCCGCCCGCGATCTTTACCGCCCGGCGCTCGTACGTGCTGCTCGCGGTGACGCTGGCGCTGCGCCTGTGGGGGATCAAGCAGGGCCTGCCGTACAGCTACAACGTCGATGAGGCGACCCACTTCGTCCCGCGCGCGATCGCGTTCTTCTCGCATGACTACAACCCCCAGTACTTCCTCAACCCGCCCGGCGTATTCCTACCTGCTGCACCTCGTCTTCGAGCTCTGGTTCGGCAGCGGCGACGCCGTAGCCAGGGCGTTCGCCAGCGACCCGACCAAGGTCTACGTGGTCGCCCGGGTGGTCGCGGCGGTGCTGGGGACGATCGCCGTGTGGCTCACCTATCTGACCGGCGAGCGGCTGTTCGGGCGCCCGGCGGCGCTGGTCGGCGGCGGCCATCTTCGGGTTCGCGTTCCTGCCCATCTTCTACAGCCACCTGGCGCTCAACGACGTTCCCACGCTGGCCCCGGTGGCGCTGTCGCTGTACGGGACCGCCGGGGTGCTGCGCCGGGGCTGGCGGCGCGACTACGTGATCGCCGGCATCGGCGTCGGCCTCGCCGCCGCCACCAAATACACCGGCGGCATCACCGTCCTGTGCCTGCTGGCCGCGGCGGCGTGCGACGGGGCCGGCGGCGCCGTCTGGATCGCCGCTGCGCCGCACCGCGCTGGCGCTGGCGGTGGCGCTGCTGGCCTTCGTGGCCGCCAACCCCTACTCGGTGCTCGACTTCTCGGCCTTCCAGGCCGGGATCTCGACGCAGGCGTCGCTGGCCGGCGGCGAGGACCCGGTCAAGCTCGGCACCACCGCCGCCAGCGGCACCGCCTACTACCTGTGGACCTACACCTGGGGGCTGGGCTGGATCCCGAGCCTGGCCGCGCTCGCCGGCTCGGTGCTGCTGCTGGTGCGCCGGCGGCTGACGCTGGCTCTGGTCCTGCTGCCGGCTCCGATCGTCTTCATCATCTTCATGGGCGATCAGCAGCGCTTCTTCGGCCGCTGGCTGATGCCCACCTTCCCGATCGTGGCCCTGCTCGGCGGCTACGCGGTGGTCGAGCTGGTGCGGTGGCTGATCCGCTCCCGCCGCATCCCGGCCGATCCTGGCGTGGACGGTGGCCGACGGTGCTGCTGCTGGCCCAGAGCGTGGTCGCGGTGGTCCACAACGACATCGTCCTCTCGCGCCCGGACACCCGCAACCTGGCCCGGGCCTGGATGGTGCGCCACGTGCCCGCCGGCGCCAAGGTGGTGATCGAGCCGGTGGTCGAGGACAACTGGGCCACCGACGTGGGCCGCTCGCTGCCGTGGACGTCGAACGGCGCGCGCTGGCAGCGCTACCCGACGTGGCTGACCAACGTCGATGCCAACGGCAACCCGCTGCCCGCCGGCCAGAAGCGCTACGTCGTCGTGGACCAGTACGAGCGCACCCTGCGCCCCGAGCTGCTGCAGCGAGTACGCCAAGAGCGGCTACTGCTGGGTGGTGATCGGCAGCCTGCAGGCCGGGCGCTCCTTCGCCCAGCCCAAGCTGGCGCCGCAGGCGATCGCCTACTACGCCCAGCTGGCCAACCAGTCCAAGCTCATGTACCACGTGAGCCCGTTCGGCAAGGGCTCACGCGCGGTGCCGTTCAGCTTCGACTGGTCGATCGACTACTACCCCAGCCAGTACTCCCGTCCCGGCCCGGAGATCAGCGTCTACCACCTCCAGAGCGGGCGCTGTGCGCCGAACTATTCTGCAAAGCGGAAATGAGCACCGACGCTCGATACCGACCGCGCTCACCTCGCGCGGGCGATCGAGCTCGCCGAGCAGGGCCGTGGCCGGGTCAGCCCGAATCCGCTGGTCGGAGCGGTGATCGCCGGCGGTGGCGGAGTCGACGGCGAGGGCTTTCACCGCGCCCTCGGATCGCCGCACGCCGAGGTCGAGGCGATCCACGCCGCCAGGGCCGGGACCTGTCGGCGTCGACGATGTACGTGTCGCTCGAGCCCTGCTGTCACCACGGCCGGACCCCGCCCTGCACCGACGCGATCCGCGAGGCCGGCATCCGGCGCGTGGTGGTCGCCTCCGACGATCCCAGCGAGCACGCCTCCGGCCGCGGCCTGGGCATCCTGCGCGACGAGGGCGTCGAGGTGGTCGTCGCCGACGGCGACCTCGCCGAGCGCGCCCGGCTGCTCAACCAGCCGTTTCGCAAGCACGCCCGCACCGGCCGCCCGTGGGTGCTGTTCAAGTCGGCGATGACGCTCGACGGCAAGGTCGCCACCCGCAGCGGCGACTCGAAGTGGATCTCCGGGCGAGAGCAGCCGCCGGCGCGCCCACCACTGGCGCGGAGAATGCGACGCCGTCGCGGTCGGGATCGGGACCGCGCTGACCGACGATCCGCTGCTCACCGCTCGGGTCGAGGGCGTCGCCCGCCAGCCGCGACGGGTGGTGTTCGACTCGCTGGGCCGCCTGCCGCTGGACGGACAACTGGTCCAGGGCGCCCGCGCGCACACCGCTTGACCGTCGTCGTCTCCCGCGCCGCGCCGCGCACCGCCACCGACGCGCTGGAGACCCACGGCGCCGAGGTGATCGTCGCCCCGGGCGAGAACGAGCCGGCGCGGATCGTCTCGGCGCTGGACCAGCTCGGCGCCGCCGGGATCAACTCGATCCTGCTGGAGGGCGGCCCGCACCTGGCCGGGGCGTTCCTCGACGCCGGCGAGATCGACGAGATCCGGCTGTTTCTGTCGCCGTCGATCCTCGGCGGACGCAAGGCGCGCAACCCGATCGAGGGCGAGGGCGTGGAGCTGATCGCCGACGCCGGGCGCGCGCTGACGCTGGAGTGCGACCGGGTCGGCGACGACCTGCTGGTCTCGGCCCGGATCAAGGACTGGTGAGCGCGACTAGTGTTCACCGGACTGGTCCAGGATCTCGGTCGAATCCGTGTCGCGGCGGCGCTCATCGCGACGGCATCCGGCTGACGGTCGACACCGCGCTGGCCGGCGAGCTGAGCGAGGGCGACTCGGTGGCCGTCAACGGTGTCTGCCTGACCGCCACCGCCGTCGACGGGCGGTCGTTTGCCGCCGAGGTGATGAACGAGACGCTCAGCCGCAGCTCGCTGAGCGGCCTGGACGAGGGGGCGGTGGTCAACCTCGAGCTCCCGCTGCGCGCCAGCGACCGTCTCGGCGGCCACATCGTCCAGGGCCACGTCGACGCGCTCGGCACGGTGGCCTCGGTGGTGGCCGACGGGTTCTCGCAGCGGGTCGAGATCGAGGCGCCGCCGGAGTTGCTGCGCTACGTGGTGCTCAAGGGCTCGATCGCGGTCGACGGCGTCTCGCTGACCGTGTCCGGGCTCGACGACTCATCGTTTACCGTTTCCCTGATCCCCGAGACGGTGCAGCGCACCAACCTGGGTCGCGCCCGCGCCGGAACACCGGTCAACCTGGAGGTGGACGTGCTGGCCAAATACGTCGAGAAGCTCGTGGAGGTGGTGAGATGACCGCCACCGGCGCGACCTTCGCCACCGTCGAGGAGGCGATCGAGGACATCCGCCAGGGCAAGATGGTCGTCGTCTGCGACGACGAGACCCGTGAGAACGAGGGCGACCTGACGATGGCCGCCCAGTTCGTCACCCCCGAGGCGATCAACTTCATGCGCAAGGAGGGCGGCGGCCTGATCTGCCTGGCCCTGACCGCCGAGCGCTGCGACCAGCTGGGGCTCGACCTGATGGCGGCCAAGAACGAGTCGGCCTTCGAGACCGCGTTCACGGTGTCGATCGAGGCCCGCTCAGGGGTGAGCACCGGCATCTCGGCCGCCGACCGGGCCCGCACCATCCAGGTGGCGATCGACCCCGAGACGGCTCCGCGAGAGCTGGTCCAGCCCGGTCACGTGTTCCCGCTCAAGGCCAAGGTCGGCGGCGTGCTGGAGCGCGTCGGGCAGACCGAGGCGGCGGTCGATCTGGCCCGGCTGGCCGGGCTGATCCCGGCCGGCGTGATCTGCGAGATCATGAACGACGACGGGACGATGGCCCGGGTTCCCGACCTGGGGCCGTACTGCGAGCGCCACGGCCTGAAGATGATCACCGTGGCCGACCTGGTCGCCTACCGGCGCCGCCACGAGAAGCTGGTCGAGCGGGTGGTGGCGACCAAGCTTCCCACCACCTTCGGTGATTTCGTCGCCTACGGCTACCGCTCGCTGGTCGACAACAAGCACCACGTGGCGCTGGTCAAGGGCGAGGTCGCCGGCGAGCAGGACGTGCTGGTCCGGGTCCACTCCGAGTGCCTGACCGGGGACGTCTTTCACTCGCTGCGCTGCGACTGCGGCGAGCAGCTGGAGTCGGCGCTGGCGATGATCGAGCAAGAGGGTCAGGGCGTGCTTCTGTATCTGTCCCAGGAGGGGCGGGGGATCGGCCTGCTCAACAAGCTGCGCGCCTACAAGCTGCAGGAGGAGGGGCTCGACACGGTCGACGCCAACCTGCGCCTCGGCCTGCCGGCCGACCTGCGCGACTACGGCATCGGCGCCCAGATCCTGGTCGACCTCGGCCTGACCAGCATCCGGATCCTCACCAACAACCCCAAGAAGATCTCCGGCCTGGCCGGCTACGGCCTCTCGGTCGCCGACCAGATCCCGATCCAGCACGCGCCCAACCCGCACAACGAGGACTACCTTCGCGCCAAGCGCGAGAAGCTCGGGCACACGCTCCACCACCAGGGACTCGCGCTCGACGAGGAGATGCTGCACGCCGAGCACGAGCACGACGAGCAGGCGGCACGCCAGCGACGATGGCGTCTGACCGGCGCGTCGCGCTGTGCGTGGCGCGCTTCTACGAGGAGCTGGCCGACAAGCTGGAGGAGGGGGCCCGGGCGGCGCTGGGCGAGGCCGGGATCGACGACGTCGAGCGGTTCGACGTGCCGGGAGCCTTCGAGCTGCCGCTGGTGGCCAAGTACGCCGCCGAGTCGGGCCGGTTCGTCGCCGTGGTCTGCCTGGGGGCGGTGATCCGGGGCGAGACCGACCACTACGACTACGTGTGCTCGACCGCTGCTCAGGGGATCTCGCAGGTCCAGCTGACCACCGGAATCCCGTGCGGGTTCGGCGTGCTCACCGTCGACACCATGGAGCAGGCGCTCGACCGCGTGATCGGCGGCAGCAAGCGCGACACCGGCCGGCACGCCGTAGAGGCGGTGCTGGCCTCGCTGGCCGTCCGGGACGAGCTGGCCGGGCGCCGGGGCCGGGCCGGCTTCTCGGTCTAGCCGCGGCCTCTAAGGAAGGTTGGTTGGGCGAGCGGCGCGGTCAGGCCCCGGGGATCCCCGCGCCGCCGCTGCTGTTGCCCTTCCCGTTCCCGTTCCCGTCGTCGCCGTGGCCGCTGGCGCCCGGCCCGTTGGCAGCGTCGCCGCCGGGCCGGGCCCGCCGCCGTGGCCGTGGCCGTGCCCCGGGGCCGCTGGCGCCGTTGACGGCGCGGGTGGGGCGGGGATGGTCGAGGCGCCCGTGGAGGAGGTCGACGCGCCCGTGGACGTGGTCGACTGGCCGGCCTGCCGGCGGGCCTGATTGAGCGTCTGCTGGACGACCGGCGTCTGGTTGGGGATCTGCAGCCGCTGCTCGAGCACCGGGATCGCCGCCTGCGGGTTGCCTGACAGCAGCAGCGCCCGGCCGAGGTCGTAGAGGGCGTAGGCGTAGGTCAGGCTCGAGTGATCGGCGGAGTGCAGCGCCTGATCCAGGGTCGAAATCGCGGTTCCGTAGTTGCCGTCGGCCAGCTCCTGGTGGCCCTGGGACTGCAGCGCGGCCGCCGAGCCGGTTGGGGCCGGGGACGTGGTGGTGGGGGCTACGGCCGAGGCGGCGCCGGCGGCGGTGGTGCTCGACTGGTGGCCGCCTTGGAGCGACCGCGCTTGTGGGCGGTGACGGTGCCGGCCGCGGTCGGCTGGTGCGTGCTGGTGTGGGACGCGATCGCCGCCGAGTGGTTGGAGCCGCCGTGGCCGAACGCGGCCAGCGCGGCGATCCCGGCGACCACCACGGCCAGCGCGGCGAGGGCGAACAGGCGACCGCTGCGTCGAGGGCGGCAGGGACCCCGGCAGGATCGGCGACGGCGCCCGGGCCGCCGCGGTCTGCCCGCCGGCCGCGGCGCCGCCGTCGCGGCGGGGACGCCACGATCGGAACCGTCTTCGTCGTCGGGGCTTGCTCCAGGGCGTCCTCGAGGGCGTCCTCGAGCGCGGCCACGAATGCGCCGGCGCTGTGGTAACGATCCTCGGGGCGCTTGGCCATGCCGCGGATCAGGATCGAATCGACCGCTGGCGGCAGTGAGGGGTCGATCTCGCGAGGCGCGCGGCACCTCATCCTCGACGTGCTGTCGTGCCTGGGCGGCGAAGTTGGTGGTCTGGAACGGGCGCCGGCCGGCCAGCAGCTCGAAGGCCGCCACGGTCAGCGAGTAGCGGTCGCTGGCGCTCGTGGCCTCCTCGCCCAGGGCCTGCTCGGGAGACAGGTAGGCGGCGGTCCCGAACAGCTCGCCGCTGCTGGTGATGGTGTCGTCGCTTTGCAGGCGCGCGATGCCGAAGTCGGCCACGTGCAGCACGCGCGAGCCGTCGAGCAGGAAGTTGGCGGGCTTGATGTCGCGGTGGACGATGCCGCGCAGTTGCGCGTGGTCCAGGGCGGAGGCCGCTTCGTCGAGCCAGCGGATCGCGTCGTCGCGGTCGACCGCGCCGACCCGGATGGCGTCCGCAACCGTGCCGCCCGACAAGAACTCCATGACGATGAAGGCGCGTGATGCGGGCTCGCGCCCCGCCTTAACGTCCTCCTCGGAGGGCTCGATGTCGCCGACGTCGAAGATCGTCACCACATGCGGATGCGCCGACACCCGGGCCGCGGTGCGAGCCTCGCGCTGGAACCGCCGGACGGCGACGTCGTCGTGGGCGAAGCGCTCGGCCAGCACCTTGACCGCCACCGTCCGGCCGAGCAACCGGTCCTCGGCGCACCACACCGAGGCCATGCCACCACTGGCGATGTGACGACGGATCGCGTACCGCTCCGGGAGGGCCGGCGGCGCAGACGGCAGGGACGATTTGGCGCTGACACCCATCGAAACGGTGTGTACCCCTCTGATGAGATCCGTACCCGATGGTACGTCAACCGAGCCCGTTTATATACTCGCTGCCAATGCCAAGGATTTGCCACGTGTGCGCCAAGGGTCCGGCCTTCGGTAATAACCGCAGTTACTCGATGGTCGCCACCAAGCGCCGTTTCGAGCCGAATCTTCAGCGCGTCCGCATCGACGACAAGGGAACGCCCCGTCGCGTCTACGTTTGCACGCGCTGCCTGAAGGCCGGCAAGGTCGTCAAAGCTAGTTGACGTGACCGCGCCGGGACCAGCGACCGGTCAGGACTGAAGGTGGTCGCGCCGGGACGAGCAACCCAGCGCTCGCGCGTGTCCGACCCCAGCCTCGTACGCTTCCGCGCCGTCGTGGAGGCGGGTCTGTCGGCGCTCGAGAGCCGGCGCGAGGAGGTCAACGACCTCAACGTGTTCCCGGTCGCCGACGGCGACACTGGAGACAACATGGTGCTGACCCTGCGGGCCGTGGTGCAGGAGCTCGACCACCTGGAGAACGTCTCCGAGGGCCGCACCCTCGACGACATCGGTCGCGACGAGATCGTCGCCTCGGTGGCGCGGGCGGCGTTGCTGGGCGCGCGCGGCAACTCCGGCGTGATCCTCTCGCAGCTGATCCGCGGCGCCGCCGAGGAGTTGGCCAGCCGCCCCGGCGAGCTCGTCGATCCGGTCCTGATCGGCGCGGCGCTGGCGCGGGCCGCCGACCAGGCCTACGGCTCGGTCAGGGACCCCGCCGAGGGCACGATCCTCACCGTCGTACGGGAGATGGCTCACCGAGTCGCCTCGGAGCTGGCCCACATGCCCGAGGCCCGGCTCGGCGAGGAGGCCACCGTGGTCGAGCAGGACCTGGTCATCGCCAAGTTGATCGGCAGTGCCCTGGAGGCCGGTCAGGAGTCGGTCAACCGCGGCCCAGACCTGCTGCCGGTGCTGCGCGAGGCGGGCGTGGTCGACGCCGGCGGGTACGGGCTCACCGTGCTTCTGGCTGGAATGGTCGGCGCGCTGCGCGGCGGTGAGGCGCCGGTGGTGGACCACCACGCTCCCGCCCGGGTGACCCACCCTCAGCACGCCTCGACGACGTTTCGCTACTGCACCAACTTCGCGGTCAGCGGCGCCGGGCTGGAGCAGCGGCGCTTCATCGGCGCGCTCGAGCAGATCGGCGACTCGGTGCTCGTCGTCGGCGACGCCACCACGCTCAAGATCCACGTCCACACCGACGACCCCGACGGGGCGACGGCGCTGTTCGCCGACGTCGGGGTGGTGTCGCATCTCGATGTGGCCGACATGCGCGAGCAGGTTCAGCACCGCGACGAGCGCCTGGCGGCGCCGGCGTCAACCGCAATCTGCGGAATCCTGGCCGTGATCAACGGCGAGGGCATGCGGGCGCTGTTCGAGGGACTGGGCGTGGGGGTGCTCGACGGCGGCCCGACGCTCAACCCCTCCACCTACGATCTGCTGGCCGCCATTCACGCCGTGCCTGCTGAGCAGGTGGTGGTGCTGCCCAACAGCGCCAACGTGGTGATGGCTGCCGAGCGCGCCGCCGAGCTGTCTGACAAGCGCGTCGTGGTCGTCCCCTCCCGCTCGCAGCAGGCCGGCCTGGCGGCGGCAGTCAGCCTCGATCCCACCCGCGGGGGAGCCGCCAATGCGGCCGCGATGGCGGCCACGCTTGAGCGCATCCGGACCGGATCGCTCGCGCCCGCTGCCCGCGACGACCCCCAGGGCCGCTTCCGCGTCGGCGATGCGGTCGGGTTCGTCGACGAGGAGCTGGTGGCGTGGGGCGACCCGCTCCAGACCCTTCGTGATGTGCTGGCCAGGCTGGGCGGCGACGCCGAGCTGGTCACCTGCCTGCGGGGCGAGGATGCGCCTCTGGACGACGACGCGGTCAGCGCGCTGGCCGGCGACGAGCTCGAGCTCGAGCTCGAGCTGTCCGAGGGGGGACAGGCGTGCTACTGGTGGCTGCTGTCCGCCGAGTGAAGCGCCACCCGTAGATCGCAGACAGCCGGCCCGACCGCGGCCGCGGTCATCATTGCCCGCATGTCCGCCACCGGGTTTGCCACCAGTCGGCGACTGGAGGAGGCCGAGCTGGCGTCCGCGCCGGTCCGCTACCCGCGGCCGGCCGTGCTCGCCCGGCCGCTGAAGGTCGAGGGCGCCAAGGCCCGGCACGCCGCCTCCGTGCTGGGGCTGGAGACGGTCGGAGACCTGCTCGAACACCTGCCGCGCGACCGGCGCGAGGCGCGGGCGGTGGCCCAGCTCGTCGCCGGGGAGACCGCGACCGTGGTCGTCCAGGTGCGCGCGATCGCGTCGCGCCCGGTGCGCCGGCGCGGCATGCGCCCGCTGGTCGAGGCCACCGTGGCCGACGACACCGGCTCGATGAAGGTCACCTTCTTCAACCAGCCGTGGCTGGTGCAGCGCTATCCGGCCGGCACCCGTCTGGTCCTGCACGGCAAGTTCGAGGCTCGCAACCGCTTCCGCGTGCAGGGCCACGCGCAGACCTCGGAGGCCGCCTCGGGCGACGACGCGGTGGCGCACTACCCGGCCACCGAGGGGCTGTCCTCCACCCAGATTCTGGCCCTGGTCCGCGCCCACGCCGGCGCCATCGAGGAGGTGCCCGAGCCGCTGCCCTCGGTGTTGCGGGTGCGGGAGCTGTTGCCCGACCGCCGCTCCGCCCTGGCCGCGGTCCACCTCGCCGGCGGCGAGTCCGAGCAGGCGCTGGGCCGCCGCCGGCTGGCCTTCGACGAGCTGCTGCTGGTCCAGCTGGCGCTGCTGCGGCGCCGGCGGCTGCGGCGCCAGGGGGCGACGGCGCCGGCGCTCGACGGCGAGCCCGAGCTGACCGCCCGGTGGCTGGGGGGGATGCTGCCGTTCAACCTCACCGGGGACCAGCTCGCCGCCATCGCCGAGATCGACCGCGACCTGTCCGCCGCGCGGCCCATGCAGCGGCTGCTGATGGGCGAGGTCGGCTCGGGCAAGACCGTGGTCGCCCTGCACGCGCTGCTGCGGGCGGTGGAGCTGGGCTACCAGGGGGCGCTGATGGCGCCCACCGAGCCGTTGGCCGAGCAGCACTTCGCCACCATCCAGGCGCTGATGCCCGGGCGAGGCGGTGCCGATCGGGCTGCTGACCGGCTCCACGCCGGGGGCGCGTCGCGCCGACCTGCTGGGGAAGCTGGCGAGCGGAGAGCTGGCCCTGCTGGTCGGCACCCACGCCCTGGTCGAGGACCCGGTCCGCTTCGCGCAGCTGGCAGTGGCGGTGGTCGACGAGCAACACCGCTTCGGCGTTCGCCAGCGGGCCGCTCTGGACGCCAAGGCCGGGGACGGGGTCAACCCTCACGTACTGCACATGACCGCCACGCCGATCCCGCGCACCATGGCCCTGGCCCACTACGGCGACCTCGACGTGACCGTGCTGCGCGAGCTGCCGCGCGGGCGCCAGCCGATCCAGACCTTCGTGTGCTCAACCGAGCGCGAGCGCGCCCGCGCCTACGATCGCATCCGCGAGGAGCTGCGCGCCGGGCGCCAGGCATTCGTGGTGTGCCCGCTGGTCGAGGAGTCAGAGCTGCTGCAGGCGCGGGCCGCCACCGTCGAGTTCGAGCGCCTGCGCGCCGGGGAGCTGCGCGACTTCAGGGTGGTCCTGATGCACGGCCAGCTGCGGCCGGCCGAGAAGCACGACGTGATGGCCGCCTTCGCCGGCGGCGCCGCCGACGTGCTGGTGGCCACCTCGGTGATCGAGGTCGGGATCGACGTCCCCAACGCCACCGTGATGCTGGTCGAGGACGCCGAGCGCTACGGCATCTCGCAGCTGCACCAGCTCCGCGGCCGCATCGGCCGCGGCGAGCACGCATCGCTGTGCCTGCTGTTCGGCGCCAAGGGTTCACCCCGCCTGCGAGCGTTGGCCGAGCACAGCGACGGCTTTCGCCTGGCCGAGATCGACCTCGAGCTCCGCGGCGAGGGGGAGCTGGTGGGGACCCGGCAGTCGGGCCTGGCCCAGTTCCGGATCGCCGAGCTGCCCCGTGATGCCGAGCTGCTGGAGCGGGCGCGGGTGCGGGCCGAGCAGCTGATCGACTCTGACCCGGACCTCGAGGAGCCCGAGAATGCGCTGCTCGCCGACGCCCTGGCGGGCGCGTTCGGGACCGAGGCGGCGGCGCCGATTCGCGCCTGAAACGGGCGCGGTTGCGGCATGCGCGTAATCGCCGGCAGCTACGGGGGGCGGGAGCTGGTGGCGCCCCGCGGGCGGGCGACGCGGCCGACGTCTGACCGAGTGCGCGAGGCGCTGTTCTCGATCCTGGCGGATGTACAGGGCGAACGGGTGCTTGACCTGTTCGCCGGGTCCGGCGCGCTGGCCATCGAGGCCCTGTCGCGGGGCGCCGCGGAGGCGACGCTGGTGGACTCGTCGGCGCCCGCGGTGGACGCGATCCGGCGCAACCTCGCGGCGCTGGGGATCGAGGCCGAGGTGATCCGCCAGCCGGTGCTGCGTTTTCTCCAGCGAGCACGGGAACAGGCTCGTCAATACGATCTCGTGTTCATCGATCCCCCATACCGTCGTGCGAGCAGCCTTGGACGTGAGCTCAGTGCGGCGCTTGGACCGGTCCTCTCCGCCGACGCCCGCGTCGTCGCCGAGAGCGATCGTCGAAGCCCGCTCGAGCTGGAACTGGAGTTGCTCGACCAGCGCCGGTACGGCGACACGCTGATCCGCATCCATGGCCCCCGATAACCGCCTCGCGCTCTGCCCCGGCACCTTTGACCCGGTGACCTACGGTCACCTGGACGTGATCGGCCGCGCCTCGGCGATGTACGACACCGTCGTGGTGGCAGTCGTCAATCTGCCCTGGCGCAAGGGCGGCACGCTGTTCAGCGCCGACGAGCGGGTGGGCTTCGTGGAGAACGCCACCCGCGATCTGCCCAACATCTCGGTGGAGACTTTCAGCAGCCTGCTGGTCGAGTTCGCGCGTGAGCGCGGGGCGATGGCGATCGTGAAAGGACTGCGGGCGATTTCCGACTTCGAGTACGAGCTTGAGATGAACCAGCTCAATCGCCGACAGGCGCCGGAAATCGAGTCCGTTTACCTCATGGCGTCGGCTAAGTACAGTTTCCTTAGGTCGAGCGGTGTCAAGGAGCTCGCGACATTCGGCGGCGAGATCGACGATCTGGTCCCCGATGAGGTGGCGCGGCACTTGAAGGAACGGCTCGGCCGCTGACGAAACAGAGGTGCGCGCAATGGATGTTCTGGTACTAATCGACAAGCTCGACGATCTCGTTCACAACGCCAAGCCGGTCCCGCTGACCGACCAGGTTCGCGTGGACAAGGAGGAGATCTACGACATCCTCGACCAGATGCGCGCCACGATCCCCGAGGAGATCAAGCAGGCGCGCTGGATCGTCAAGGAGCGCCAGGAGATGCTGGCCGAGGCCAAGCGCGAGGCCGAGCGCATCGTCAAGGAGGCCCGCGAGCGCCAGGAGCGCCTGGTCTCCGAGGAGGAGATCACCAAGCAGGCCGAGCGCGCCGCCGAGGACATCATCGAGGACGCCCGGGCCCGCGAGCGCGAGATCCGGCTCGGCGCCGAGGACTACGCCGACGAGATCCTCAACACGCTCGAGGTCAACCTGAGCAAGTTCATCGCCGCCGTGCAGCGCGGCCGTGATCGCCTGGCCGGCAAGGACGAGCCGGCCGAAGTCAGCTAGGACCGCGCCGGACGCGCGGTCGTGGTGACTGCCGGCGGAGCGGAGCGGTCGCCCCGGACTGGGCGGTCTGTCGTAGGGGCGGGCGCCCTTCGCCGAATCGACTGGCAGCAGAATTCCGCCAAGTTTGGGGGGAAAGTGCTGCCAGCTGGGCTGGCCTGCCGGGGGGCGTGCCGACAGCGCGCCACCAGCGGTGACTCAGTTCTTGCGCCCGGTGAGCGCCAGGTAGGCCCCGAGCGCGATCAGCGTCACGCCGCCGCCGGCACTGAGCCGCTCCAGCCGCTTCGGCGAGCCGCCCAGCCACCGCCGGGCCGTCCCCGAGGCGATCGCCCACGACGAGTCCGACAGCAGGGCGATCAGCGCGCACACCAGGCCGAGGGTGGCCAGCTGCAGCGTCTCGTGCCCCTGCGAATGGTCGATGAACTGCGGCAGGACCGCGGTGAAGATGATCAGGCCCTTCGGATTGGTGGCGCCGACCAGGAAGCCCTCGCGCAGGATCCGGCGAGTGCTCCGCGGGCTGATCGACACGGCGTCGAGCGCCTGCGCCAGCGCCTTGCGATCCCGGATGCTGCGCACCCCGAGGTAGATCAGGTAGGCGGCGCCGGCGAGCTTGAGGACGGTGTAGACCGTGTCCGAGCGGGCCAGGATGGCGCCCAGGCCGATGACCACCAGCACCAGCTGGAACACCAGTCCGCTGGTGTTCCCCAGCACGGTGGCCAGCGGCTGCCCGCCGCCCCAGGGCCACGCCACGGCTGACCGTGAACAGCACGCTCGGTCCCGGGATGACGATCAGGACGTAGATGGTGATCAGGAAGGCGGGCAGGTGATTGGTCGGCAGCATCGTCTCAACGGGTGTCGAAGCCCGACAGTCCCTCGGGCGACTCGTCCTGGGCCTGCACCGACTCGATGCTCGAATTTCCGGGACCGCGGCTGACGTAGCGCCTCCACCTGCTCGACCGCGTCGGGCCGTCCCTCCAGCACCACCTCCACCGCGCCGTCGGGACGGTTGCGCGCCCAGCCGGCGACGCCCGCCGAGCGAGCGCGCTGGCGGGTGGAGTCGCGGAAGAACACTCCCTGCACGCGTCCTTGCACCACCAACCGCCGCCGGACGGGGGAATCGGACATCGCTCAATTATCTCCGCCCGCTTCCGTCCGCTGCCCGCGCAATGCTGACTGGCCCCCATGGATGCCCTGTTTCTCATCCTCGGTCTGCTCGCCGGCGCCGGCGCGGTGCTCCTGCTGCTGCGCCCCCGTCTGCGAGTGGCGGTCGCCGACGCCGCCCGCGCGGCCGAGCTCGACCGCGACCTGGTGCGCGCCCGGGCCGATCTCGAGCACGAGCGCTCGCTGGCCGCCGAGCGGCTCGCCACCCTGACCGACGCCCAGGAGCGCCTGTCGACGTCGTTCAAGGCGCTCAGCGCCGAGGCGCTGCAGTCGAGCATGGTCCAGCTGGCCGAGATGGCCCGGTCCCAGCTTCAGACCGCCCAGGCGCAGGCCAAGGGTGACCTGGAGCAGCGCCAGCAGGCGGTCGAGCAGCTGGTGGCGCCGCTCAAGGACCAGCTCGGGCGGGTGGACAGCCAGCTGACGCGGCTGGACCAGGAGCGTCGCGAGTCGCGCGGGCGGCTCGAGTCCCAGCTGCGGTCGCTGACCGAGACCGGCGAGAAGCTGCGAACCGAGACCGGAGCGCTGGTCACCGCGCTGCGCAAGCCCAACGCCCGCGGGCAGTGGGGCCAGATGCAGCTGCGCAACGTGGTCGAGCTGGCCGGGATGGTGCGCCACTGCGACTTCGTCGAGCAGGGCACGGTCGTCGGGCGACGACACGATGCTGCGGCCCGATCTGATCGTCAGCCTGCCCGGCGGCAAGCAGGTGGTGGTCGACGCCAAGGCACCGCTGCAGGGCGTGCTCGACGCCTACCAGGCCCGGGACGAGGCCGAGCGCGAGCGGCACCTGCGCGACCACGCCCGGCTGCTGCGCAAGCACGTCAAGTCGCTGGCCGACAAGGCGTACTGGGCGGGAATGGACTCCGCTCCGGACTTCGTGGTCATGTTCCTGCCCGGCGAGCACCTGTACGGGGCCGCGCTCGAGGCCGACCCGGCGCTGATCGAGGACGCCATGGCCCGCCGGGTGCTGATCGCCACCCCGACCACGCTGCTGGCCATGCTGCGCGCGGTCGGCTACGGCTGGCAGCAGGAGCGGGTGGCCGAGTCGGCGCAGGCGATCTCCGACCTGGGTCGCGAGCTCCACGGGCGCCTGGTCAAGCTCTCCAACCTGCTGTCGACCCTGGGCTCACGGCTCAACAGCACCGTCAAGGCCTACAACGAGACGGTCGGCTCCTACGAGGCCCGCGTGCTCCCCAGCGCCCGCCGGTTCGCCGACCACGGCGCCGTGCGCCGAGGGCAGCGAGCTGCCCGAGATCGAGCAGGTCACCACCAGCGCCCGCAGCGTCAACGCCACCGCGCTCACCCTCGAACTGGGCCTCGACGACGAACCCGAGCCCCCCGCGCGCCCGCGCGCCCCCGCCGCCTCCGCGCCGCCGGGGAGTAGAAGAGGGGGGACTATCGAAACCAGGGTCGCTGCGAGCTCGCGCAGCCGCTGATACCCCGCCTCGGACAAGACCCCGCTGGGGACACCGCGCACCCGCCCGCTCGGCCAACGATCCCGGCGAGACATGGCCGGCTGAGGCCCCGCGCCCCTCGTGCGCGCGTCGCCGGCGCCCACGCGCGGCAGCGCACCCCCAACTGAGCACCGCACGAGGGGCGCGGCGGCCTCAGGCGGCATACCCCGACCGCCGAAAAACGCGCGTGACCTTCAGCGGGCGAAGCTGCGCGACCGCCACCAGCTCACCAGATCCTCGTGCTGGTGCTCCAGCGGATCGGCGGTCGGCTTGCGGGCCCGCACGTGGGCCAGCGCGGCCTCGATGTCGAGCCCTCGTACACCGCCACGACCCCGGCGGCGACCGCCGGCGAGCGCTGCCAGCCCGCGCGGCAGTGGACGTAGACGCGCTGGCCGTCCTTCAGCCAGCCGACCACCTTCTGGACGGCGCCTCCAGCGCGTCGGGCGGGAGGTGGCCGAAGTCGGCCATGCTCAGGCGCGTCCTCCTCGATGCCGGCCTCCGCCAGCGCCTGCGCCACCACCGCGCGCTGGCCGGCCTCGTACTCCTCGTCCTCGACCAGGTTGAGGATCCGCTGGACGCCCAGTCCCTCGAGCACGGCGACGTCGGCGGCATCGAGCGGGTAGGCGCCGACCAGCAGGTCGTCGAGCACATCGGCGAAGCCGTAGCTGCGAAACCAGTCAGACACTGCCGGACATCATCGCTGGTGGGGCGCCTGGGGGGCTCACGGCCCGATCGCGGAGGTTGGCCGGCAACGTGGATCCGGCACCCGGCGTGATTGGATACCGGGCGATGAGGGGCGCGATCAGCGACGGCGTGCACATCGCCAAGACCTTTGCCCAAGCGGGCGTGCTCAGGCCCAGCCGGCCGGATCGAGCGCTGCGCGCGGTCCAGGCGCTGCGGCGCTGGGGCCCGACCCTGGCCTCCGGCTACATGGGCGCCGCCGCGCTCTATCCCGACGCCGCCGGGATCCTCGACGAGCGCGGGATGCTCACCTTCGAGCAGATCGAGCGCCGCACCAACGCGCTGGCCCGCGGCCTGGCCGGCTACGGGCTCCGCGAGGGCGACCGCGTGGCCATCATGTGCCGCAACCATCGCGGGTTCATCGAGACGAGCATCGCCTGCTCGAAGCTCGGCGTCCACGCCATCTACCTCAACACCTCGTTCGCGGGTCCGCAGGTCAGCGACGGTGGTCGCCAGCGAGGCGCCCCAGCGCGCTCGTCTACGACCAGGAGTTCACCGAGCTGGTGCGCGAAGCCGCCGCCGGCCGCCTGGGGTTCGTGGCCTGGTGCGACGACCCGCAGTCAGCCGAGCACCCGCTCCTCGATGAGCTGATCGCCACCCGGCAGCGCAGCCGCTGCCGCCGCCGGAGCAGGAGGCACGGGCGGTCATCCTGACCTCGGGCACCACCGGAACGCCCGAAGGGCGCCAACCGGCCCAACCCCGGCTCGATCGGCCCGGCCGCCGCGCTGCTGTCAGCGATCCCGCTGCACGCCCGCGGCACCACGATGATCGCCGCGCCGCTGTTCCACTCCTGGGGCTTTGCCCACATGCTCATGGGGACCGTGCTGTCCTCGACGCTGGTGCTGCGACGCCGGTTTGACCCGGTCGGGCACGCTGCAGGCGATCGAGGAGCAGCGGCGCCGATGCGCTGGTCGTGGTCCCGGTGATGCTGCAGCGGATCCTGGAGCTCGGCCCGGCGGAGCTGACCAGGCACGACACCTCGACGCTGGAGGTGATCGCCGTCAGTGGCTCAGCGCTCCCGGGGCCGCTGGCCCAGCGCGTCATGGACGCGTTCGGCGACGTGCTCTACAACCTGTACGGCTCGACCGAGGTCGCCTGGGCCACGGTCGCCTCGCCGCCGACCTGCGCGCGGCGCCGGGAACCGCCGGGCGCCCGCCTCGCGGGACGGTGGTCAGGATCCTCGACGAGGACGATCGCGAGCTGCCGTCCGGACCAGACCGGCCGCATCTTCGTCGGCAACGAGCTGCTGTTCGAGGGCTACACCGGCGGCGGCAACAAGGCCCGTGTCGGGCGCGCTGATGGCCACCGGCGACGTCGGCCACTTCGACGCCTCGGGCCGCCTGTTCGTCGACGGGCGCGACGACGACATGATCGTGTCGGCGGCGAGAACGTGTTCCCCTCCGAGGTCGAGGACCTGCTGGCCGGTTTCCCCGGCGTCAGCGAGGTGGCGGTGGTCGGCGTGCCCGACGAGGAGTTCGGCCAGCGCATGCGCGCCTTCGTAGTCGCCGAGCCGGGGGCCTCGCTCACCGGCGAGCAGCTCAAGGAGCACGTGCACGACAACCTGGCCCGCTACAAGGTGCCGCGGGAGATCGAGTTCGTCGACGCGCTGCCTCGCAACGCCACCGGCAAGGTCCTCAAGCGCCAGCTCACCTAGGGCACTGCCGGGCCGGCAATAAGCTGGACTCAGGATGACTTTGCGCACCGACAGCTTCGATCTCGGCGGCCTGCGGCTCACCGCCGGCGAGGGCCGCCGGCTCGAGCTGGCCGTGCCGATCGACCCGTTCGAGCTGGGCGGCGAGACCTACCACGTGGCCGAGACCCCGGTGGCGGTGCGGCTGGACGTATCCCGGACCACCGGTAACGGCTATGCCCTGCGGCTCCGCTTCCAGGCGCCGGTGGAAGGCCCCTGCATGCGCTGCCTGGAGCCCGCGGTGCTGGTGTTCGAGGTCGACGCCCGTGAGATTTCCCAGCCCGGCGGGGGCGACGAGCTCGAGTCCGAGTACGTCGAGGGCGAGGTCCTCGACCTTGCGGGGTTGGGCGCGCGATGCGCTCGCGCTCGCCCTCCCGGCCCAGGTGCTGTGCCGCGATGACTGCGCCGGCCTGTGCCCGGTGTGCGGTGCCGATCTCAACGCCGCCGGACCCTGATCACAGCCACGAGCCACAGCCCGATCCCCGCTGGGCCAAGCTCTCAGAGCTCAAGTTCGACGGCTGACGAGCGCACTCGTTGCCCGGATCGGCGAGAATTTCCGCTGGTAGGGAAGTGGGTTTGGTTAAGGACCACGTAGTTTCGGCCGATCAGGTTAAGAAATGAGCTCAACCAGCGAGCCGGCCGGCCCGCGCGCACAGACAGCTGCCACCGCCCAGTTGCGTGGGCTGTTGGATCTCGCGCGTCTGGTCCGGCTCGACCCGGCGCTCCCGGAGGTGTTCGGCGCAGTGGCCCGGACGATCGCGCAGACGCTCGGCTTCCGGACGGTAGCCGTCAACCTGTACCGGCCCGACACCGGCGACTACGAAGTGATCACCGTGTACGGCAACGAGCGCGCCCGCGAGACCCTGCTGCACTCGGTGACCAGTGCGGCCAGCTGGGCGCCGCTGCTTGACCCCCGCTTCCGGCGGGCCGGGATCTACTTCATCCCCGAGGGCGCGCTCGACTGGTCCGAGCAGCCGGGTTCCTACGTGCCGGACCTGACGCCGCGCGCGGATGACGAGATGGCGTGGCGCAGCGACGATGCGCTGTTCGCGCCCCTGGAGGGATCCGCGGGCCGCCACTACGGGATCATCTCGGTCGACGAGCCCGAGTCGGGTCGCCGCCCCGACGATCAGGAGCTCGAGGTGCTCAGCGCGTTCGCCGCGCACGCCGGCCTGGCCATCGAGAGTTCGCGCCACGTGGCCGAGCTGGGGGCGGCGCTGGCCCGCCACCGCGCCGTCATCGAGTCCTCGCTGGACGGCGTGATTGCGATCGACGGCTCCGGGCACATCCTGGAGTTCAACGCCGCCGCCGAGCGGACGTTCGGGTTCAAGGCCGCCGACGTGGTCGGCCGTGAACTCGCCGAGGTGCTGGTGCCGGCCGAGCAGCCGGCGCGGCCACCGGCGCGCGCTGGAGCGCGCCATCACCCGCGATGACTGGCGGTTGCTGGGCCGCCGGATCGAAACCACCGCGCTACGCGCCGATGGCAGCACGGTGCCGGTGGAGCTGGCCCTGACCGTGGTGCGCGGCTCCGAGGATGAGCGGCCGATCGTGTACGGCTTCGTGCGCGACATCTCCGAGCGCCGTCGCGGCGAGGAGCAGCTCGCCTACCTTGCCTACCACGACCCGCTGACCGGACTCCCCAACCGGATCATGGTCGAGCAGCAGCTCGAGCTGGCGTTGGCCCGGGCGCGGCGGGCTCGTGGATCGGTGGTGATGATGTTCGTCGATCTCGACGACTTCAAGGATGTCAACGACCGGCTCGGACATGCCGCCGGCGATCGACTGCTGGCCGCGGTTGCCACCCGCCTGCGTGGTGTTCTGCGCGACAGCGACCTGCTGGCCCGGCAGGGCGGAGACGAGTTCCTGGTCCTGCTCACCGACCTCACCGACGATCCCGGACCGGCGGCCGAATCGGTGGGCGCCAAGCTGCTGGACGCGCTGCGTGAGCCGTTCGTGCTCGCCGGCGCCGAGCTGCTGACCGGGGCCAGCATCGGCATCAGCGTCTATCCCCGTGATGCCACCGACACCGAGTCGCTCCTGCGCCATGCCGACGTTGCGATGTATCAGGCCAAGGCGGCGGGCGGCGGGCGCCTGGCCTTCCACCAGGACTCGCCGGCGGTTCCCTCGCGCCGGGTCAGCATCGCCACCCAGCTGCGTCGGGCGGTGGCCCGCTCCGAGCTCGAACTCCACTATCAGCCGATCTGGCGCGGTCGCAGCGCCCGAGGGCATCTCCGGCGTCGAGGCCCTGATCCGCTGGCGCCACCCCGAACGCGGGTTGCTGGCCCCGGAGGCGTTCATCGCCGCCGCCCAGCAGAGCGCCGCCGGCGACGAGCTGATGGAGTGGACGCTGCGACACGCGTGCGCCCAGGCCCGGGAGTGGGAGCGGATGGGTCTGCGGCCCGCAGGTGAGCATCAACGTCTCGCCCCAACAGCTGCTGGCCACCGGCTTCGCGGCCCGGGTGGTCGAGCAGATCTCACGCCACGACCTGCCGGCCAACCGGTTCATGGTCGAGCTCACCGAGTCGGCGTGGACCGTCGATGCCGCCGACACGCTGGCGGTCACCGCGGACCTCCGAGTGGGCGGCGTATGCCTGGCCATCGACGACTTCGGGGCCGGCTACACCTCACTGTCGCGGTTCCGGGAGATCGACTTCGACGTGGTCAAGCTTGATCGCCGGCTGCTGGTCGACGTTCCGGCCGATCAGACTGCGATCGCCGTCCTGCGCGCGATCCTCGACCTGGCTCACGCCTGCGGGGCCTCGATCGTCGCTCAGGGCATCGAGACCGGCGAGCAACTCGAGTATCTGACCGCCAACAAGATCTTCCTCGCCCAGGGGTTCCTGCTCGGCCGGCCGCTCCCGGCCGCTGAGCTGACACCGCTGCTCAGCCAGCGCCTGATCGAGGGCCGAGCGGTAGCGTGAGCGCGCCTGGTCCGGCGCGCACGCTCCCCTGCGATCTGATCCGCCCCGCGGGCGGACCCCCTGCTAGCCTCTCGCCACCGATGGCGGTCCCAAAGCAGAAGCAATCTCACGCCCGCACCACGCAGCGGCGGTCACAGCACAAGGTCACGGCGCCGACCTACAACGAGTGCCCGCAGTGCCACAGCCCGCGGCGCCCGCACCGCGTCTGCCCCGTCTGCGGCAGTTACCGCGGACGCGAGGTGGTCGCCGGCTCCGGCGAGTCGACGGGCTGAGCGTCCCGTCGATGGTCACCGTCGCCGTTGACGCGGGCGGGGCGGATCTAGGCCCCGCCGAGGTCGCAGCGGGCGCGGCCGCGGCCGTACGCGACGATCTGTCGGTGATCCTGTTCGGGCCCGCCGACCAGATCGGACCGGTGCCGACCGGGGTCGAGGTGGTCGACGCGCCGGTGTCGATCGCCAAGGCGACCGATCCGGCGTTCGCCGTCCGCTCCACGCCAGAGGCGTCGATCGTCCAGGCCGCCAAGGCGGTCGCCGACGGCCGCGCCCAGGCGCTGGTATCGGCGGGCTCGACGGGATCGGCGCTGGCCGCCGGCGCTGTTCAACCTGCGCCGCGACCGCGGCATCTACCGCCCGGCGCTGGCGCTGATCCTGCCGGTCCCCGGCGCCCGCCCCGTGCTGCTGCTCGACGTCGGCGCCAACGTCACCTGCCGGCCCGAGCACCTGGTCCAGTTTGCCCACATGGGCTCCGCCTTCGCCGAGGCGGTGATGGGCATCGATCGCCCGCGGGTGGCGCTGCTGTCCAACGGCGAGGAGCCGGCCAAGGGCACGCCCGAGCTGGTCGCGGTCCACGAGCAGCTGGCCGGCGAGGCCGGCACCGGCCTGAACTTCCTGGGCAACATCGAGGGCACCCAGGTCACCGACAGCGTGGCCGACGTGATCGTCATGGACGGCTTCACCGGCAACATCACCCTGAAGCTGATCGAGGGCGTCTCCGGCGCGGACCATGCGGGCGATCCGCGACGCCGCCATGGGCTCCACCCGCGGCAAGCTCGGCGGCTGGCTGATCGCCCCGGCGGTCCGCGAGCTGCGCCAGCAGATCGATCCCGAGACTCCGGGCGGGGCCTACATGCTCGGGCTGCGCCAGCTCGGCGTCGTCGCCCACGGCCGCTTCACCCGCCGCGGCTTCGCCCGCGCTATCGAGGTCGCCGCCCAGGGCGTCGAGCAGGACGTCGTCGGCGCCACTCGGGCCGCGCTCGAGCGCGCCGGGGCGCTGCGAACCCCGCAACACGCGGGAGTGGCGACGGCTGATGCGTGCGCCTGTCCGAGTCGGCGGTTACGGTGTTCGGCCGATGACTCGCGAGCAAGTCTTCGCGGCGATCTGCGCGCATCTGGCCGATGAGCTGGAGATCGATGCCGACTCGATCCAGGAGTCGACGCGGTTCCGCGAGGATCTCGACGCCGACTCGCTGGACCTGTACACCCTCGTTCAGGAGCTCGAGGACTCCTACGGGGTGCGCATCTCCGACGAGGAGGCGGCCAAGATCCTGACCGTCGGCCAGGCGGTCGAGTTCGTGCTCGCGAGCAGCGCTGCCGGTACGGCGCGCTCCTCGGCGACCGCGAACCAGGGCTCTGACCCTGAGTGAGCAGCGATCGCCAGCGCACGCCGCACGGGCCCGGGGAGGCCCGTGCCGCCGACGCGCCCGCCGGCCTGCAGGCGCTGCTGGACCAGCTCTCGCCCGAGCTGGCGGCGCCGGTGTTCACCCATTCCTCCTGGACCACCCGGCGGGCCGGACTCCTACGAGCGGCTGGCCTTCCTCGGCGACAGCGTGCTCGGGCTGGCGGTCACCACGCACCTGTTACCCGCGGCTGGATGCCGACCGCTTCGGCCCCGGGCGGCTGACCAAGATCCGGGCCCAGGCGGTCTCCGGCCGCGCCTGCCGCGCGGTGGCCGAGCGGCTCGGCGTGCCGGACCGGCTGCGCGCGGCCGCCCCGCCCGGCGCGGCCCCGGGCGTCGAGGCGCTGGTCAGCACCGAGCGGGTGCTGGCCTCGGTGATCGAGGCGGTGATCGGGGCCTGCTACCTGCAGTTCGGCTACGAGGCCACGGCGGCCGCGGTGGTCCAGGCCTTCACCCCGGAGATCGACGAGGCGATCGAGCGCTCGGTCGACTTCAAGTCGGCGCTGCAGGAGCGCCTGGCCCGGCGCGGCGAGCTGGTCACCTACGAGGTGGTGCACGAGCAGGGGCCGCCCCACGACCGGACCTTCACGGTGATCGCCAAGATCGGCGGCGTCCGAGGTGTCAGAAGGGCGTCGGGCGCAGCAAGAAGGACGCCGAGCAGGAAGCCGCGCAGATCGCTCTGGAGGCGCTGCGCAAATGACCACCGGCGACGCTGCGCGGAGGCGCCCGTGTACCTGAAGTCGATCACCGTCAAGGGCTTCAAGTCGTTCCCGGATCGCTGCAAGCTGGAGTTCGGGCCCGGGGTGAGCGTGATCGTCGGCCCCAACGGGTCCGGGAAATCCAACGTCACCGACGCCGTGCTGTGGGCGCTGGGGGAGCAGTCCCCGGCGGCGGTCCGCGGCCAGTCGATGCAGGACGTCATCTTCGGCGGCGCCACCGGCCGCCAGGCGGCCAGCCACGCCGAGGTCGAGCTGGTCCTCGACGACAGCGAGGGGACGCTGGCGCTGGGCACGCCGGAGATCTCGATCCTGCCGCCGGCTGGATCGCAACGGCGAGGGCGAATATCGCCTGGCCGGCGCCAAGTGCCGGCTGGTGGACGTGATCGAGCTGCTGTCCGACACCGGCCTGGGCAAGGAGATGCACTCGGTCATCTCCCAGGGCCGGGTCGAGTCGATCGTCACCTCCAAGCCCCGCGACCGGCGGCTGCTGATCGAGGAGGCAGCCGGACTGGGCAAGCACCGCAAGCGCCGTCGCCGCGCCCAGCTGAAGCTGGAGCGCACCCAGGAGAACCTCGACCGGGCGCTCGACGTCGAACGAGAGGCGCGCTCCCGGCTGCGTCCGCTCAAGCGCCAGGCCGAGGCCGCCGAGCTCCACGCCCGGCTCGAGCGCCAGTCGCTGGAGATCCAGTGGGAGCTGACCCGCGACGAGCTCCGCGGGCGCCGGCGAGGTCCTGGCCGAGGCCGAGACCGCCGCCGCCGCCGTGCGGGCCCGGCGGGGCGAGCTCGAGCGCCAGCTCGAGGCCGTAGCCGCCCGGCGCGAGGCCGCCGAGGAGGCGCTGGCCGCCCGCAGCGCCCTGCGCGAGGAGCTCTCGCGCCGCTCCTACGCCGCCCGCGCGGCCGCCGAGCGCGTCGGCTACCGCCGCGAGGCGGCCAAGGCCGCCGCCGAGGCGATCGAGGCGCCGCCTGGCACCGTGCCGCCGAGGTCGGCGCCGCGCTGCGCGCCCAGGCCGCCGAGGATCAGCCCGACCCCGGATGCCGACGGGCGCATCGCCGCCCTCGAGGAGGCGCTGGCCGCGCTGGACCGCGACCGAGCAGCCGAGCTGGCCCGCCAGCTGCAGGAGCTCGAGGCCGCAGCGACCGCGGCGGCGCAGGCGGCTGAGCTCGCGTCCGAGACGGCCGAGGCCCGCCGCAGCGAGCGCGAGGCGGCCGACGCCGAGGTCGAGCAGGCTCGCGGCCGCCTGCGCGAGGCCGAGCGTGCGGTCGAGGCGGCCCGCCGCGAGGCCGCGCGGGTGGGCGGCGAGCTTGCCGCCGTCAACCAGTTCCTGCGCAACCAGATCGGCGCTCCCGGCGGGGCGGCGTCGCTGGCCGACGGCCTCGATGTCGACTGCCGGCTACGAGCTGGCGGTCACGGCGGCGCTCGACGGGCGGCTGCGCGCCGCCGTCGTCGAGGAGCACGAGCAGGCGGCGACGCTGCTTGACCGGGCCGGCGACGAGGGCGGCCATGCCCTGATCGCCGGCCCCGGGCTAGGACGCCGCCGAGCCCGGCGCGCGAGTCAGCCGCGCCCGGCGCCGAGCGCCTGCTCGACCACGTCCACGGCAGCGGGCCGTCGCTGGCGCTGGCCCGCGCCCTGCTGGGCCACGTCTGGGTGGTCGAGGACCTGGCGGCGCTGCCGGCCGGCTTCGCCGGGGTGGCGGTGACCCGCGGCGGCCGCGTGTGGTCGGCTCCGACCCGTGAGCTGCGCCAGGCGCCGGCGGTCGGCGAGGACCGCGTCCTGGCCGAGCGAAACCGCCGCCAGGAGCTGGTCAAGGCCAGCGAGGCCGCCGCCCAGAGCCGAGCTCGACGCCCGCGCCGCCCTCGAGCGCGCCGCCGCCGCCGGCGCCGTCGCCGACTCGCAGCGCGACCGGGCCACCGCCGCCCACCGGGCGGCGGTGCGCAGCCACGACGAGGCGCGCGAGGAGCAGCGCCGGATCACCGCGCTGATCGAGCGCCGCCGCGCGGCCCCCGACGACGGCCCCAACGCGGGCCGGCGCTCGCAGCTCAACGCCGAGCTGGCCGCCGAGCGCCAGATGCAGACGCGGGCCGAGCGCGAGCGCGCCGAGCGCCAGGGGCGGATCGAGCGGGTGCAGGCGAGCATCGCCGCCGACCGGGAGCTCGCCCCGGCGGTGGCGGGGGTGATCGCCGCCCTCGACAACACCGCCGCGGCGATCGAGTCCCGGCGCGCCGCGTTTGAGGCTGACCTGGCCGCCGATCAGCAGGCCGGCGAGCACGTGGCCAGCGAGCTGCGCGAGTGCGCCCAGCAGGAGGCGGGCCTCCACGCTCAGTTGCACCGCGAGAACGAGACCCTGACCGAGGCCGAGGTGCGCTTGGAGCGAGCCCGCGACCGCGCCGCCGACTGCGACCGAGAGTGCCAGGCGCTGGCCGCGCGGCTGGGGCTCGAGGCGCGGCCCGGCCGATGAGCCGCTCCCCGCCGAAGAGCGCGAGACGCTCACCGCCCGCCTCGAGCGGCTCGCGCGGCGCCGCGAGCAGCTCGGGCCCGTCAACCCGCTGGCCCAGCAGGAGTACACCGAGGCGCTGGCCCACGTCGAGGAGCTCGAGACCCAGCGCACCGACCTCGAGACCGCGATGCGCGAGCTCGAGAAGCTGATCGCCGACACCGACAAGCAGATCCGGTCCACCTTCGAGCAGACGTTCGCCGCCACCGCCCAGGGGTTCGAGGAGCTGGCCGCGCAGCTGTTCCCGGGCGGCAGCGGCCGGCTGCGGCTGGTGGCCGAGCGCCCCGGCCCGCCGCGGATGATCGGCGGCGAGACCCCCGCCGGCCGACGGAGACGCCGGGACGGCGACGCCGAGTCCGATGACCCCGAGGTCGAGGAGAACGAGCCCGAGGAGGACCTGCTCGGGGTCGAGATCGAGATCACCCCGGCCGGCAAGGAGTGCAAGCGCCTGTCGCTGCTGTCCGGCGGCGAGAAGTCGATGACCGCGCTGGCCTTCCTGTTCGCCGTGTTCCTGGCCCGGCCGTGCCCGTTCTACATCCTCGATGAGGTCGAGGCGGCGCTCGACGACCTCAACATCGACCGCTTCCTGGCGCTGCTGCGCCAGTACTCGGCCCGGGCCCAGTTCATCGTCGTCACCCACCAGAAGCGGACCATGGAGGCCGCCGACTCGCTGTACGGCGTGTCGATGGGCGCCGACGGGATCTCGAAGGTGATCTCGCGGCGGCTGGAGGCCGAGCAGGCCGCTTAGCCCGAGCCGTTGCTAACGTCGCCGCCCGCATGGCACGCGAGTGGCGGGATCTGTTTGTCGTTGACGGCGCCCCGGCGCCCTCCGAGGAGGAGGCCGAACCGGCGCGCGAGGAGCGCCGCATGGGGCGCTTCCGGCGGCTGCGCGAGAGCCTGCGCAAGACCCGCCAGGCGCTCCAGACCGAGATCCAGGCCACGCTGTTCGAGGACCTCAGCGACGAGACCTGGGAGCGGCTGGAGGAGGCCCTGATCTATGCCGACGTGGGCGCTCAGACCACCGCCCAGGTCGTCGGTCAGCTCGAGCGCGAGGCCGGCGAGGAGAAGATCTCCGGCGGTCAGGCGCTGTCGGATCGCCTGGTCGAGCTGCTGACCGAGATCGCCACCGTCGGCGACGGCCGCATCGAGCTGCTGGCCAAGCCGACCGTGATCCTCGTGGCCGGGGTCAACGGCACCGGCAAGACGACGACGATCGGCAAGCTCGCCTGGCATCTGAGCCGCGAGCTCGGCCAGTCGGTGGTGGTCGCCGCCGGCGACACCTTCCGCGCCGCCGGCGTCGAACAGCTCGAGCAGTGGGCGCAGCGAGCCGGAGTGGGGTTCGTCAAGGGCGCCGCCGACGCCGACCCCGGCTCGGTCGCCTACGACGCCGTGGCGACCGCCATCCGTGACGAGGCCGACGTCCTGATCATCGACACCGCCGGCCGGCTGCATACCCAGGACGACCTGATGGCCGAGCTGAGCAAGGTGCGCAGGGTGATCGCCAAGCAGATCCCCGAGGCGCCGCACGAGACGCTGCTGACCGTCGACGCCACCACCGGCCAGAACGGCCTGCGCCAGGCGCGGCTGTTCGGCGAGGCGGTGCCGTCGACCGGGATCGCGCTCACCAAGCTGGACGGCACCGCCAAGGGCGGGATCGCGCTGGCCATCGCCTCGAGCTGTCGATCCCGGTCAAGCTGATCGGGGTCGGCGAGCAGCTCGAGGACCTGCGGCCGTTCGACGCCGGCGAGTTCGCCCGCGCCCTGGTGTCCTGAGCTTCGGTGCGCCGGCGCGCCCCGGCGCCCGCCAACGCTTGGGCCGGACCACTCCGAGCGCTACTCTCGACCGCAGCTATGAGCTGGGTCATCTGGGTAATCATCGCCTGTGCCTTCGGGATCGGCGAGATGCTCACGACCAGCTTCTTTCTGGCCCCGTTCGCGATCGGGGCCGCCGTCGCCGCCGCCGCCGAGGCGACCGTTGGCGGGGCCGCCGCCTGGGCCGCCTTTGTTGTCGTCGCCCTCCTGTGCCTGGTGCTGGTCCGCCCGGTGGTCCGCTCGCACCTCAAGATGCCACCCCAGATCCGCACCGGCGCCGCGGCACTGGTCGGCAAGCAGGCGATCGTGCTCGAGCGGATCGCCAACGACGAGGGGGTGGGCTGCGTGAAGATCGACGGCGAGGTGTGGACGGCCCGCTCGCTGTACGAAGACCAGGTGATTGAGCCGGGAAGCGCGTGGAGGTAGTCGACATCAAGGGCGCCACCGCGCTCGTGACCGAATAGGAGTGGCAATGGCAGGAGCAATCGTCGCCATCGTCGTGGTGATCTTCCTGGTGATCCTGTTCGCCAGGACGATCCGCATCGTCCCGCAGGCCAAGGCCGGGATCGTGGAGCGCTTCGGGCGCTACCACCGCACCCTGAACCCCGGCCTCACCGTGCTGATGCCGTTCATCGACCGGCTCAAGCCGCTGATCGACCTGCGCGAGCAGGTGGTCTCGTTCCCGCCCCAGCCGGTCATCACCGAGGACAACCTGGTGGTCGGGATCGACACCGTCCTGTACTTCACCGTCAACGACGCCAAGTCGTCGACCTACGAGGTGGCCAATCCGCTGCAGGCGATCGAGCAGATCACGGTCACGACACTGCGCAACGTGATCGGCTCGCTGACGCTCGAGCAGGCCCTGACCAGCCGCGACCACATCAACGCCCAGCTGCGTACGGTCCTCGACGAGGCCACCAACAAATGGGGGATCCGCGTCAACCGGGTCGAGATCAAGTCAATCGACCCACCGGGCTCGATCCAGGAGGCGATGGAGAAGCAGATGCGGGCCGAGCGCGACCGGCGCGCCGCGATCCTCAACGCCGAGGGCGTCAAGCAGTCCCAGATCCTGACCGCCGAGGGCCAGAAGCAGGCCGCGGTGCTGACCGCCGAAGGCCAGAAGCAGGCCGCGATCCTCAAGGCCGAGGGGGAGTCGCAGGCCATCGCCACCGTGTTCAAGGCGATCCACGACGGCGAGCCCGACCAGAAGCTCCTCAGCTACCAGTACCTGCAGATGCTGCCCCAGCTGGCCCGGGGCGACGCCAACAAGGTGTTCGTGATCCCGTCGGAGTTCGCCGACGCCTTCGGCGGGATCAGCCGGGCGTTCAGCGCCGGCCGCCGCGGTGAGTCCGAGCCGGCGCCGGAGGCGCCAGGCCCGCCGGCGAGCTCAGCCACCCCAGCGGTAACTCGGTGCCCCCGGGTAAGTAGCCTCGTAACGACAAGACGATGTTCGACTCCCTAGCGGAGAAGCTCCAGGCCACCCTCTCCGACGTCCGCGGCCGCGGCACGCTGACCGAGGACGACATCAACGCCGCCATGCGCGAGATCCGCCTCGCGCTGCTGGAGGCCGACGTCAACTTCAAGGTGGTCAAGAGCTTCACCGGCGCGGTCAAGGAGCGGGCCCTGGGCGCGGACATCGTCGGCCAGCTCAACCCCGGCCAGCAGGTGGTCAAGATCGTCTCCGACGAGCTCACCGAGCTGATGGGCGGCGCCGCCCGAGAGATCTCGTTCTCGCCGCGGCCGCCCACCGTGGTCCTGATGGCCGGCCTGCAGGGCTCGGGCAAGACGACCGCCACCGCCAAGCTCGCCCGCTACCTGCGCGAGGAGCACGGCTCCTCGGTCGCCGTCGCCGCCTGCGACGTGTACCGTCCCGCCGCCGTCGACCAGCTGGTCAAGGTCGGCCACCAGGCGGGAGCGGCGGTCTACGAGCAGGGCACCGACAGAAAGCCGGTGGAGATCGCCAAGTGGGCGCTCGAGCGGGCCAAGACCGAGGGCAAGGACGTGCTGATCGTCGACACCAGCGGCCGGCTGCACGTCGACCAGGAGCTGATGGCCGAGCTGGCCGACATCAAGAAGGCGATCGGCCCCCACGACATCCTGCTCGTCGTCGACGCCATGACCGGCCAGGACGCCGTCAACGTGGCCGAGCAGTTCGCCGCGGCGGTCGACTTCGACGGGGTGGTCATGACCAAGCTCGACGGCGACGCCCGCGGCGGCGCGGCGCTGTCGATCAAGGAGATCACCGGCAAGCCGATCATGTTCGCCTCCACCGGGGAGAAGCTCGACCAGTTCGAGCGCTTCCACCCCGATCGGATGGCCCAGCGCATCCTCGGCATGGGCGACGTCATGAGCCTGATCGAGAAGGCCGAGTCAAGCTACTCCGAGCAGCAGGCGGCCGAGCTTGAGCGCAAGCTGCGCAAGCAGGAGTTCGGGCTCGACGACTTCCTGGACCAGATGCGCCAGGTCCGGCGCATGGGGCCGCTGCAGTCGCTGTTGGGGATGATCCCCGGCGTCGGCAAGGAGCTGCGCGGGGTCAAGATCGACGAGCGCGAGTTCGACCGGCTGCAGGCGATCATCCTCGTCGATGACGCCTCAGGAGCGCCGCCATCCCGAGCTGATCAAGGGCTCACGCCGGCTGCGGATCGCGCGCGGCTCGGGCACCAACGTGCAGGCGGTCAAACAGCTGATCAAGCAGTTCGACCAGATGCGCAAGGTCATGCGCCAGGTCTCGCAGGGTCGGATGCCGGACCTGGGCGCGATGATGCGCCAGGCGCGCTGAGGACGGGCTTCAGGCACCGTCGGCCATCGTTTACCTCCGGGACCCGCTAACCTCGCCGCTCGCAATGGCAGTAAGACTCAGACTCACCCGCATAGGCGGGCGCAAGAATCCGATCTGGCGAGTGGTGGTCGCAGACCAGCGCTCCAAGCGCGACGGGCGCGTGATCGAGACCGTCGGTCACTACAACGCTCAGACCGACCCGTCGACGATCGTGCTCAACGAGGAGCGGATCCGCGACTGGCTGGCGCGCGGCGCCCAGCCAGCGACACCGTCCGCAAGCTCCTGCGCACGCAGGGCATCCGCTGACCCGCCGAGCGCCGGCCGTGAAAGAGTTGCTCGAGTACCTGGCGCGAGGCCTCGTCGCATCGCCCGATGACGTGCACGTGACCGAGACCGAAGAGGACGACGGCTCGCTGGTGCTCGAGCTGTCGGTGGCCCAGGACGACTACGGCAGCGTGATCGGTCGTGGCGGGCGAACTGTCGCCGCCCTGCGGACGGTGATCAAGGCGGCCGCCGGCAAGCAGAGGCGGCGCGTGTTCGTCGACATCGTCGACGGTTGACCGCGCCCACGGGCTGGCTGCGCGCCGGGGTCGTCGGACGGCCCCATGGTCTCGACGGCAGTTTTCACGTCGTGCGCCGGTCGCCGGGCTGCTGGCCGGCGCACCACCGTCCGGGTCGGCGGCTCCGAGCGGCAGATCGAGCGCCGCGCCGGGTTCGACGCCCGCCCGATCCTCCGCCTGGAGGGCGACCAGGACCGCACTGCGGCCGAGGCGCTGCGCGGCCAGGACATCCTGGTGCGCCCGCGAGGCGCGCGAGCTCGGACCCGACGAGTGGTGGGCCGAGGATCTCGAGGGCTGTGCCGTCAGCGACTCCGGGCGCGAGGTCGGGGTGGTCACCCGCCTGCTCGAGCTGCCCTCCTGCGAGGTGCTGGAGGTGGCTCGCGCCGCCGGGGGCGACGCGCTGCTGGTCCCGCTGGTCGCCGACGCGGTCCGCGACGTCGACCTCGAGCGGCGGGTGATCGAGGTCGACCTGCGCTTCCTCGGGGAGGAGTGAGGTGCAGATCGACGTGTTCACGCTGTTCCCCGAGGCCTTCGGCTGGTTCATGGCCCAGCGTCACGTGACCAACGCGATCGCCCACGGCAGCCGGATCGGCTTGTCAACTACCGCGACCACACCCCGCTCAGCGCCGGCCAGGTCGACGACACGCCGTTTGGCGGCGGCGCCGGCATGGTGCTGCGCGTCGACGTCGTCGAGGCGGCGCTGAGGGCGCGTTACGGCGAGGACCCGGTCGCGGTTGCCGGCGCAGCGCCGGGTGGTCGCGCTCGACGCCGGGGGCCGGCTGCTCGACGAGGCGCTGGTCTGATGAGCTGGCCGCGGAGCCGGCGCTTGACCCTTCTGTGCGGCCGCTACGAGGGCTTTGACGAGCGCATCCTCGAGCACTTCGTCTCTGACCGGGTCTCGATCGGGCGCTACGTGCTGGCCGGCGGCGAGCTGGCGGCGATGGTCCTCTGCGACGCGGTGCTGCGCAAGCTGCCGGGGTCGCTCGGGCACCAGGATTCGGCGATCGAGGAGTCGTTCAGCGCCGCGCCTGAAGGGCGGTCCCGAGTATCCCCACTACACCCGCCCGGCCGAGTACCGGGGCTGGGAGGTGCCCGAGGTCCTGCTCTCCGGCCACCACGCCCGGATCGCGCGAGTGGCGCCTGCAGCGCAGAGCGCCGAGCGCGCGAGCGGCGAGCGGCGAGCGCCGAGCGGCGGGTGATCTGCGGCCTGGCGCCGGCGGTCCGCTACCATAATCGGCCGCATGGGCGGGCACGCGCGATTGCGTGAAGCCCCGGGCCCAGATTCTTTCCGCGTAGAGCCGCTCGCATGCGTAGCGCGGGCGGTGCATTGACCATGAGCACAGTGATCGACAGCTTGGAGCGCTCTCAGCTCCGCCGCGTACCGGCGTTCGACGCCGGTGATCGGCTGCGCGTGCACTTCCAGGTGATCGAGGGCACCCGCCGGCGCACGCAGGTGTTCGAGGGCGTGGTGCTCAAGCGCCAGGGCCACGGCGCCCGGGAGACGTTCACCGTGCGCAAGCAATCGTTCGGCGTGGGCGTCGAGCGGACGTTCCCGCTGCACTCGCCGAAGATCGAGCGAATCGAGGTGGCGGCCCGCGGTGACGTCCGGCGCGCCAAGCTCTACTACCTGCGCGGCCGCATCGGCAAGCGCGCCCGGGTCCGCGAGCGCCGCTCCGCCGGTCCCGAGGTCGCGGTCGAGCGCGAGCTGCTCTACGGGCCCGAGGACGAGACCGGGCTGCAGGACCAGGTCGGCGCCCAGGACGACGTTGTCCCGCCGCCCGAGCCGCCTGATGACGGGCCCGAGGCAGCCGCGGCCGACGACGCCCGAGGCAGCCACGGCCGCTGACGCGGCCGACGAGCCGGCACCGGACACCGGGGATGAAGCGGCAGGCGACGAGGACGCGGCCGACGGCCGCCGAGCCGGCGCAAGACCCCGAGGCGGATGCCGACTCCGAGCCGGCCGCCGGCGACGAAAAGGTGTGACGCGGCCCCAGAAGTCGCTCGCTCGCGGAGCGGTCGAGCTGATCGCGATCGTGGCTATCGCGCTCGGTCTCGCGCTCGCCATCCAGGCCTTCCTCGTCAAGCCCTACGAGATTCCCAGCGCCTCGATGCTGCCCACGCTTGCACATCAACCAGCGCGATCCTGGTGGACCGGGTCGGCAACGACTTCACCTCGCCCAACATCGGCGACATCCTCGTGTTTCACCCTCCGGCCAACGAGTCGTGCGCCAACCCCCGCCAGGGCGAGAACGCCGCCGGCCAGCAGTGGCCGAGCGCCTGTGACGCGGTCGCGCAGCCAAGGAGTCGACGCAGACCTTCATCAAGCGGGTGGTCGGCCTGCCCGGCGATCGGCTGTCGATCGTCAACGGCCACGTGATCCGCAACGGCGTGCGCGAGAGCGACAGCTTCGCCACGCCCTGCGTGGGCGCCGGAGAGTGCAACTTCCCGGCCACCATCCGGGTACCGGCGGGCGACTACTACATGATGGGCGACAATCGGCCCGACTCACTTGACAGCCGATTCTGGGGTCCGGTGCCGAGGTCGTGGATCATCGGCGAAAGCGTTCTTGACCTACTGGCCACCGGATCGCATCGGCCTTCTCTAGCCTGAGATGCTCCGCAAGTCCGACAGCCCGCGCAACGCCAAGACCAAGTCCTCGTCCTCCGGTTTGAAGTCACTGATCGAGCTTGTGCTGACGGTGGCCATCGCGGTCGGTCTGGCGTTGCTGATCCAGGCGTTCATCGTCAAGCCCTACCGCATTCCCAGTCCGTCGATGGTGCCGACGCTCGAGATCGGCCAGCGCGTGCTCACCAACCGTCTGACCAGCCATCCGAGCCTGGGCGACATCGTCGTCTTTCACCCGCCCGCCGGCGCCGATCCGGCCTCGCCGGTGTGCGGCAACCCCAACCAGGGCAGCGGGCACCCGCAGGCCTGCGACTCGCCCACGCCGCAGCAATCGTCCCAGACCTTCATCAAGCGGGTGGTCGGACTGCCCGGCGACCGGATCTCGATCGTCAACGGCCATGTGATCCGCAACGGGGTGCGCGAGAAGGACCCCTACATCGAGCCCTGCGGCAGCGACGGTTCCTGCAATTTCCCCAAAACCGATCACCGTTCCGCCCGGCGATTACTTCATGATGGGCGACAACCGTGGCGAGTCAGACGACAGTCGCTTCTGGGGTCCCGTCCCCGACAAATGGATCATCGGGGTCGCCTTCTTCACCTACTGGCCCCCGGACCGCATCGGAACCCTCTAGGCCTCGTGAGATCCAGGCCAAGCGCCGGCGGGTGGCGCGTCCAGGCCGCAAGCTGCTCGGCTTCGACCGCGGGCTCGGGGTCCGCTTCGTGGCCGGCGCCGACGAGGCCGGCCGGGGCTGTCTGGCCGGTCCGCTGGTCGCCGCCGCCGTCCTGTTCGACCTCGAGCGCCTGGGCCCGGCCCAGGCCCGCGCGCTCGGCGCGCTCAACGACTCCAAGCAGCAGACCCCCGAGCGCCGGGCCGAGCTTTACCCGGTGATCCTGAGCCTGGCCGCGCGGGTCTCGATCGTCTCCCGCTGCGCCCCCGGGATCGACGCCCGCGGCCTGCACAAGACCAACCTGGCGGCGCTGCGCGACGCGCTACGCAACGTCGCCTGCCCTGGCTGCATCTGCCTCAGCGACGGCTTCCCGGTCGGCGGCCTGGGCTACGAGCAGCGGGCGGTGATCGGCGGCGACGCCAAGAGCGCCGCCATCGCGGCCGCGTCGGTGCTGGCCAAGGAGACGCGCGACCGCTACATGCGCCGGGCCGACGCCGCCCATCCGGGGTGGGAGTTCGCCCAGCACGTCGGGTACTCGACCCCCGAGCACCGCGAGGCGATCGAGCGTCTGGGGTGTCGCCGCTGCACCGGCTGTCGTTTCAGTCGATGGCCTACCAGCAGCTCGCGTTGGGCTGACTTCGTCCGTGCTGCGTCGTGGGGTTGCCGGCGTCTTGAACTGCGGCAACGAAGAGGAGCGGGCTGGGGCTCCCGCCAGTGTTGGAGCTTGGTGGGATCGCGCCCGGATCGACCGCTTCAGGCGCGCTCGTTTTTGAGCAGTGCACTTTGGGTGCGGATAGAGGGTGTCGCGTAAATGCGCGGCGCTATACGGACGCGATGACCAGCGGGAGCGCTGGACCCCGTGGGCGGCGCCCAACGAGCGGACTGCTTGCGCCGGTGCCGTTCTCGCAAGGCGCGCCGTAAAACCGGCCATATATTCCGGTTTCGCGGCTGGGTTCAGGCGGCGGGCGACGGATCGTCCGGCCCTCGGCCCGCGGGCTCAGCTGGCAGCAGAAATCCGTCAAATCTGGCGGGAAAGGGCTGCCAGCCGACCGGTACAGCGCCACGACTCGTTCTCGATGCTGATAGGGGGCGGCGCGCCGCGGAACTTGCGACACCCTGATATCGCAGCAAAGTTGCACTGCTCGAAGTCCAAGCCGCCGCCTGACCACCCCAGCGCCCCCTTCGAAAGCCCGAAGTTCGAACCCGAGATCCCCTAGAACGCGCCCTCGAGGTGCTCCAGCGACAGCAGCCGCCCGCCGGAATCGACCGTGACCCCGATCGCGTCCATCCGCAGCGTCTGCGCCCGCGGATGGTCGGAGCGCTCGGCCAGCCAGCAACCGGCCATCCGGCGCAGGCGCGACTGCTTGCGCGGCCCCACCGCCTCCAGCGCCCCGCCTCGGCTACCGCCGGCCCGCCGGGTCTTGACCTCGCAGAAGGCGAGCACGCGGCCGTCGTAGGCGACGATGTCGAGCTCGCCCCAGCGGGTGCGGTAGTTGCGCTCCAGGATCTCGAAGCCGCGCCGCTGCAGGTGCTCGGCGGCCAGCCGCTCGCCGGCCGCCCCCAGCCGGTGCCGTAGGTCGTTGCTCACGCCCGCCGACGCTACGCGTGATCGCGTGACCCGTGGGTGACGCGCTGTCACAAAAGTGAGCCAAATGCAGGGCAAAGATTTGCCGATTCGGCACGCCCCGTCACCCACGGGGCACGCGATCGCCCCTACCGTTCACCGCCGTGCTGGCTCGGGTCATGACGTTTGCGATCGACGGGGTGGCCCCGCGCAAGGTGTGGGTCGAGGTCGACATCCGTTCGGGGCTGCCGTCGTTCACGATCGTCGGTCTGGGCGACACCGCGGTCCGGGAGTCCCGCGACCGGATCCGGGCGGCGATCCTCAACTCGGGGTTCGAGTTCCCGGGCACGCGGATCACCGCCAACCTGGCACCGGCGTTCCTGCGCAAGGCCGGCCCCGGATTCGACGCCGCGCTGGCCCTGGCCGTGCTGGCCGCCAGCGGCCAGCTGCCGCGCCAGGACCTGGCCGGCTACGCCGTCTTCGGCGAGCTGTCGCTGGGCGGCGAGTTGCGCGACTCGCCCGGCGTGCTCGCGGTTGCCGAAGGCGCGCGCGGCGAGGGCTGCCGGCGGTTGATCGTGCCCCGCCAGCGGGCGCGCGAGGCGGCCATCGTGACCGGGCTGGAGGTGGTCGCCGCGACCGGCCTGCGCGCCGCCGCCGAGGTGGTCAAGGGCGCCGCTGTGCCCGCGCTTCCAGAGGCCGCGCCCGACGCAGGCGCGGCCCGCCGCGCCCGCCCCGACCTGTCCGACGTGCGCGGGCACCGCGCGCCGCTGCTGGCGCTGGAGATAGCCGCCGCCGGCGGGCACAACCTGCTGCTCGAGGGGGCGCCGGGAACGGGCAAGACGATGCTGGCCCGGCGGCTGCCGTCGATCCTGCCCCCGCTCGATCCCGACGAGGCGATCGAGGTGACCCGTATCCACAGCGTGGCCGGGGTGCACGCCGGCGGGCTGATCAGCGAGCGGCCGTTCCGCGCGCCGCACCACACGATCTCGCCCTCGGGTCTGGCCGGCGGCGGCTCGCCGCCGCGGCCGGGCGAGGCGACTCTGGCGCACCGAGGGGTCCTGTTCCTAGACGAGCTGTCGGAGTTTCAGCGCTCCAGCCTCGACGCGCTGCGCCAGCCGCTGGAGGACGGGGCGGTGACGATCGTCCGCGGACAGCAGGGCCTGCTGTTCCCGTCGCGGTTCATGCTGGTGGCGGCCACCAACCCGTGCCCGTGCGGCTTCGCCGGCGTCGAGGACCGCTGCAGCTGTGGCGAGGCCGACCTCCGCCGCCATCGCCGCCGGCTGAGCGGGCCGCTGCTTGATCGCATGGACCTGATGGTCGACGTCCGGCGTCCCGCCGAGGAGGAGCTGCGCGGCGAGCCGAGCACCTCCTCCGAACGGGCGCGAGCGCGCGTCGCCGCCGCGCGCGAACGCCAGCGCCGCCGCCTGGCCGAGACCGCGGCGAGCTGCAACGGCGACATGGACGCCCAGGTCGCTCGCGACCGCGTCAAGCTCGAGCGCGCCGCGGCGGACGAGCTGGGCCGCGCCTACGCCCTCGGGATGCTCAGCGCCCGGGGGCGCCACCGGGTGCTGCGGGTGGCGCGGACGATCGCCGACCTGGCCGGCCGCCAGATGGTCGGCGAGGAGGACGTGCTCACCGCGCTCAGCCTGCGCCAGCGGACCGGCGCCGAGGCGGCGGCGATCCCGTGAGCGGCGTGGCGTGCCTGGCCTGTATGGCCGCATGAGCGCGTGCGCGGCCTGTCTGGCCCGCCCGTGGCTGCTGGCCCGGCTGGCCGGCCACCTGGACCGGGTCCGCGACCGCACCCTGCCGCTGCTGGAGCTCGACAACGCTGAGCTGGTTGCGGCGCTGGGCGGTACCGCGACCGTGGCCGACGCTCGAACGCGACCTGGCCGCGTTCGACGCCGCCGCCGCCCGGCGCCGAGCGGCCCGGCGGGCGTCGAGCTGATCTGCCGCTGCGACGACGACTACCCCGCCCAGCTGGCCGCGCTGGCGGCGCCGCCCGCCGTCCTGCACGTGCCAGGGGGCCGGCAGCGGTTCCTGGAACTGGTCGCTCACAGCCCGGTGGCGATCGTGGGCGCGCGGCGGGCGTCGCCCTACGGCCTCGACGTCGCGCGCGTCTCTGGGGCGAGGACTGGCCGCGGCCGGCCTGACGGTGGTCAGCGGGATGGCCCGGGGCATCGATACCGCCGCCCACCAGGGCGCGCTGGCCAGCGCCGGCGACACGATCGCGGTGCTTCCCGCCGCCCCCGAGCTCCCCTACCCGGCGTCGGCGCGGGCGCTGCACCGCCGCATCGTCGATGTCGCCGCCGCCGTGTCCGAGCTCCCGCCCGGGACCGGCGCGCGGCGGTGGATGTTCCCGGCCCGCAACCGGGTCATCGCCGCCCTCGGCGTGATGACCGTCGTGGTCGAGGGCCGCGAACACTCCGGAGCCCTGTTGACCGCCGCCACCGCGGCCGAGCTGGGGCGGCCGGTGGGAGCCGTCCCCGGCCAGATCACCTCGCCGCTGGCCGCCGGGCCGCATGGGCTGCTGCGCGCCCGACGCGACCCTGATCGCCGGTACCCAGGATGTGCTCGACACCGTGTTCGGCGTGGGCGTGCGCACGGCACCCGGCCGCCCGCGCGCGCCTCTGGCCCCGCACCTCCAAGCGCTCCTCGAGGTGCTGGCCGAGGGCCACGACGCGCCCACCGCGCTGGCGCTGATGGGCCTGGACGCCGACGCCGGCCTGGCCTCCCTGGCCTCGCTCGAGCTGGCCGGACGCATTCGCCGCGGGGCCGGCGGGCGGTTCGTGGTCATGGCCTGATGATTGACGCGGTCCCGTCCGTGTGATTGATTGGTCGCCGCTCAGGGGCTTTGTTGGCAATAGAAGGATCGGGCTTGGACATCGTTCTCGCCGTCCTGGAACTGGACCAGCCAGGAGGAATACAGACCTACGCGCTCACGGTGGCGCCGCATCTGGAGCGGCTCGGCCACCACGTGACCCTGTACGCCCAGCGCACCGGTGCGATGGCCGATCTGGCCCGCGCCCGCGGGCTCCAGGTGCGCGGGGGCGAGAGCGAGTTGCCCGCGCACACCGATGCCGTCATCTCCAACGATGCCGCCACCGCGCTGGTCATGGGCGAGCTGTACCCGGACGCGGTCCGGGGGCTGATCCTGCACGGCGGCGAGGTCGACCTGGTGCTGCCGCCGCCGCACGCGGCCGTGGTGGAGTTCGCGGTGGCAATGAACGGGGTGGTGCAACGCCGGGCCGAGGCGTTCGCGCTGGCGCCGCCCGTGACCCGGCTGCGCCAGCCGATCGACACCGCGCACTTCTACCCCGCCGGGCCGGTCCGCGCCCGGCCCGAGCGGGTGCTGCTGCTCGGCAACTACCTGCGGGGCCGCCACCGGGAGCAGATCGCCAGCGCCTGCGCGCTACGCGGCGTAGCCGTGTCCCAGGTCGGTGCTCAGGCCGTCGTCAGCCTCGACCCCATGCCCGCCCTGCTGGACGCCGACATCGTCGTCGCCCAGGGCCGCTGCGCGCTGGAGGCGATGGCCTGCGGCCGGGCGGTATGGCTGTTCGGCTCCTGCGGCGCCGACGGCTGGATCGACCGCGACAGCTATCCGGCGGCCGAGGACGATGGTCTGCGCAGCCGGGCCCGGGCCACGTCCTTGACCGGCGGCGCCTTCGCCACCGCTCTGGACGAGTACTCGCCGGTCCTGGGGGAGGAGGGGCGCGCACTGGTCGTTCGTCACCACTCGCCCTATGACCACGCCGTGGCGCTGGTCGGGCTCCTCGAGCGAGGCGAGCCCATGCGTCCCGAGCCGGCGCCGCTGCGCGAGATGGCCCGGCTGGTCCGAAACCACTACGACAGCCAGGTCCGGGTCGGACTGGTCGCCGACGAACTGCGCGACCTGTACGCCAGCCACCAGCGCCTGCTGGCCGAGCAGGCGCGGCTGCAGGCGGAGCTGGCCGCCGAGCGAGAGCGGGCCCGCCGGCTGGAAGCGGAGCTGGCCTACGCCTCACAACAGTGGCGCGCCGTGGTCGGGACCCGGCGTTGGCGAGCGGCCAGCGCGGCGGCCAAGCCGTTTGATCGCGCCCGCTCGCAGCGGGGGCGCATGTGATCACCGACGCCGCCTGGCTGGCCCGCGCCGCCGGCGGACGATTGCTGCTCGGGGATCCGCGGGCGGTCGCCCCCGGGGAGGTGTGCGTCGACACGCGACTGCTCAACGCCGGCGACGTGTTCCTCGCCCTCCCGGGCTCGCGAACGCACGGCGGCGCGCATATCCGCGACGCGCTGGACCGCGGCGCCGCCGGAGTGATCGCCGACCTCGCGCGCCTGGATGGGGTGCCCGACGCGGTCATCGGGATCGCCGTCGAGGACCCGCGCGCTGCCCTGGATGGGCTCGCGCGCGCCCGCCGCCGCGAGTTCGCCGGGCCGGCGATCGGCGTAACCGGGTCGATCGGCAAGACGACCACGGTGGCGATCCTCCAGGCCCTGCTCGCGTCGAGCCGGCCGACGCATGCCACCCACGGCGGCTTCAACACCCACCTGGGAGTGGCGGCGACGATCGCCGGGCTGCCCGCCGGGGCCCAGGCCCTGGTCGTCGAGCTGTCGATGCAGAGCGCCGGGCACATCGCCGCCAAGGCGGCGCTCATGCTGCCCACGGCGGCGGTTATCACCAACATCGCGCCGGTACACCTGGAGACCGCCGGAACTCTGGCCCAGATCGCCCGCAACAAGGCCGAGCTGCTCGCCTCGCTGGCCCCCGGCGACCTGTGCGTGGTGCCGACCCGCGCCCCCGAGCTCGAGCCGCACCTGCGATCGGATCTGCGCGCGATCCGCCACGGTCCCGGCGGCGACGTCAGCCTTCGCCGTTACGCCAACCCCATCGCTGAGGTCACGCATCCGGGCGGCCGGGCGAGGATCGCCACGTCGCTGGCGCAGCGGCACAACCTCGACAACCTGGTGGCGGCGGTGGCGCTGCTCGTCGGGCTGGGGTTGCCGGTCCCCAGCGAGGTCGACGCTCGCCTGCCGCCGCTGCGCTGGCAGACCGTCCGCCGCGGCGAGCTGGAGCTGGTCCTCGATTGCTTCAACAGCAGCCCCGACGCGCTCATCGCAGCGCTCGAGGCGTTTGCCGGCGAGCCCGCGAGCCGCCGGCTGGCGGTGGTCGGCACCTTCGCCGAGCTCGGCGCGGCCACCCGGCGCCACCACCGCAACGCCGGCGCCGCCGCCGCCGCACTGGGCGTCGACGTCATGATCGCCGTCGGAGACGGCGCCGGCGAGCTGCTCGAGCGCTACTCAGGCGAGAGCTATGCGGTCGGGACCCCCGAGGAGGCACGCGACCTGCTGGCCACCGTCGGGCGGCCGGGCGATCGGGTCCTGGTCAAGGGCGCGCGCGTCGCCGAGCTGGAGCGGATCGCGGCATGAGCCGCGTCCTGGCTCCGGGGCCCTATCTGGTGCTCGGCTGCGCCCGGGCCGGCTTCAGCGCCGCCCGCGCCCTGCGCGAGCGCCGTCCCGAGGCAGCGATCATGGCCTGGGACGCCCACGACGGGCCGGCCAACCGTCGCCGCGGGGACCGCCTCCGGCAGCTTGGCGTCGAGGTCCGGTTCGGCCCCTGGCGCCCCGAGCTGCTCTCCTCGCTGCAGCCGGCCACGGTCATCAAGAGCCCGGGACTGGCCGCCGACTCGGCGCCGGTACAGGAGGCGCTGGAGCGCGGGATTACGGTCATGGACGAGCTCGAGCTCGGCCGGCGACTGACCCGGCGCCGGCTCCTCACGGTGACCGGCACCGACGGAAAGTCGACCGTCAGCGCACTGCTGGCCGCCGCCCTGGGCGGGGACGGCGGTCCGGTGCCGGTCGCCGGTAACACCGAGTTCGGTCCGCCGCTGAGCGGGATCGCTCGCGACGGCGGTCCCGTCGTCGTCGAGGCCTCCAGCTATCAGCTCGAGTTCACCGACGGACCGCTGGGCGAACTCGCCGTCCTCACCAACCTGACCGTCGATCACCTGCATCGCCACGGCACGATGGCGGCCTACGGCGCCGTCAAGCGTCGTCTGTTCCTCGACGGCGGGGCGGTCGTGTCCCGCGCGGTGGTCAACGTCGACGGTGACTTCGGAGCCTGGCTGGCCGCCGATCTGCACGCCGCCGGCGCCGCCGTGGCCACCTTCGGTTCAGCGACCGACGCGGACTACCGGGTGCTCGAGGCCCGCTGGGACGCGATCGCCGGCGACGTGCGCGTGGCCACTCCCACCGGCGAGCTCAGCCTGCACACCCGGCTGCCCGGCCGCCACAACGCCGAGAACGTGGCCGCGGCGCTGGCCGCCGGCGACCTCCTGGCGCTGCCGCGGGCCCGGACGATCGCCGTCCTCGAATCGATGCCGGGGGTACCCGGACGCTGGGAGCGGATCGATCGCGGGCAGCCGTTCGACGTGGTGGTCGATTTCGCGCACACGCTGGCGGGCATCCGCCAGGCCCTGGTCACCGCGCGGCACGTGACCGAGGCCCGGGACGGGCACGGCCGGAGCGGGCACGGCCGGGGCGCGCGCGTACATCTCGTGCTGGGGGCGGCGGGCAACAACAATCCTGCCAAGCGCCGGCCGCTGATGGCCATTCTCGGCGAACTGGCCGACCGCGTCGTCCTCACCGAGGGCAACGGCCGCGGCGAACCGCTCGACGATGTGGTCGCCGACCTGATGTCGGGCTGGCCGGCACACCGGCCGGCGCCGCCGCTGGTGCCCGACCGCCGCCAGGCGATCCGGCGCGCGCTGGCCGACGCCGAGGCCGGGGATGTGGTCATGATCATCGGCCGAGGCGTGATGCCCAGACTGCTCAGCCACGCCTCCGGTGACGGAGCCCGCTTCGACGATCGGGAGGTGGCCGGCGAGGAGCTGGTCCGCCTGTGCCGCGACGTCAGCCGCTCAGCGTCGGTATTCGAGCACCAGGCGATCGCGCCCCGGCCCCAGATAGTGCTCGATCTGATCGACGACCTCGAAGCCGAGGTCGGCGTACAGGTGCCGGATGACGTCATGGTCGGGGCGCGTCGTGGCCCGGACGCGCTCGGCCCCCCGGGCGACCAACCGCGCCAGCATCTCCTCGGTGAGAGCCCGCGCCAGCCCCAGTCGCCGGTGCTCTGCCCGCACCCCGAGGGCCAGCATCCATCCGGTCGTGGACCCGGCGGCCACGCCGCCGAAGAAGTAGCCACAGGCGACGCCGCCGTGTTCGGCGAGTAGCACCGTACCCTCGAACAGCTCGAGCAGCTGCCGGGTGGTACCGGGCGAGTAGGCGTGCTCGCCGAACGCCTCGTGGTCCAATCGGACCAGCTCCGGAATGTCCCGCATCCCGGCGGCTCGGATCAGCGTCGCCATCGCCCGGGATCATGCCAAGCGCTGTGCGCGGCACTAACCTCGATCACCCGATGGTGCGCCACGCCCGAATCCCCTGCGCGCTGTCGATCGCCGGATCGGATTCCGGGGGCGGGGCCGGGATCCAGGCCGACCTGAAGGCGTTCGCCGCCTGCGGCGTGCACGGCATGACCGCCGTCACCGCGATCACCGCCCAGAACACCGTCGGCGTCACCGCCGTGCACGCGATCCCGCCCGAGATCATCCTGGCCCAGGTGCGCGCGGTGGCCCAGGACATCGGGGTCGACGCAGTCAAGATCGGGATGCTGGGGACCACCGCCACGATCGAGGCGGTGGCCCAGGCGCTGGACGAGCTCCCGCCGGCGACGCCGGTGGTGCTCGACCCGGTGATGGTCTCCGAGTCCGGCGCCCAGCTGCTCGAGCCCGGCGCGCGCCAGGCGCTGGTCGAGCTGATGCTCCCCCGAGCCACCGTGATCACGCCCAACCTGGCCGAGGCCCGGGTCCTGCTGGACGCCGACGAGAGCATTGAGCCCGAGGATCTGGCCCGCGCGCTGCAGCACCGCGGACCGGCCAACGTGGTGGTCACCGGCGGCCACCGCGATCAGGCGATCGACGTCTTCTACGATGGCGAGCGGCTGGTGGAGATCCCCGGTCAGCGCTACCCCGACGGCGCCGCCCACGGGTCGGGCTGCACCCACTCGTCGGTGCTGGCGGCGCGGCTGGCATGGGGCGATTCGCCGCTGCAGGCGGCGCGCACCGCCAAGCAGCGGGCGTCGGCGGCGGTGCGCGACGGCCTGGCCTCGGTGGGGGCCGGCGCCGGGCCGGTCGACGTCCTCGGCGTGACATAATCACGCGGTGCGCTTTCTGAGGATGAAGCCCGGCCACGGTGAGGTGCTGATCGCAGAAGGCGATGTGGAGCTTGGCCGAGGACGAGCAGCGGCTGATCGAGGAGTTTCGCCGCCAGCTCGACGCCGGCCTGTGGGCGGCGGTGCCGACGTCATGATGCCGCCGGCCAGCGCCAGGCCCGCATGGTGCGCTCTTTCGATGACGTTCCCCGTGACGCCGACCGCGTGATCTTCTTTCCGCGGGCGGCGGGTGGGCGGTAGGCGCAGCGGCCGGTGCTGCTGGCGCTGATCGCCACCGCGCTGGTCGCTCTCGCACTGCTGTCCGAGGAGCTCCTCCCCCGTGTGGAGGAGCTGTGGGCGCGCCATCGCGCCCGTCGCCGGATGGCGCCGGTGGTGCCCTATGACCCCGGCCGCGAGCGGCGCGCCGAGGCGCGGGCCCGCGCCCTGCTGCACTCGTGCGTCAACGAGGAGGAGTGGGCGATGTACCGCGACCTCGGTTTCATCCGGGTGTGGGGCAGCCAGGCCGACGGGCCCGCCGAGGCCGGCGGCACCGGCGGCGCTCCCTACGCCTACCTGGTCTACCCGCACCGGGCGATCGTCGCCTACCTGGCCCAGACGCACCGGCTGCTGAACGAGTACTGCGTCGCCTTCCCGGACCAGACTCGGCCCTACGGCAGCGCGCGCCTGCCCGACTCCGACGACGTGCTGGCCAAGTGGATGGCCCTGACCGGCGACGAGCGCAGGCTGATCTCGACGGCCAACATGCACCTCCCCGGCCGCCAGCTCGATCCCGCCCGGGTCAAGCGCGACCTGTGGCGGCTGGCCCAGTGGGAGCGCGCTCGCATGCGCGACGCAGCCCGCAGCGCGCCCTCGGCCCCGCTTGACAAGACCGGCTGAGCCGACGCGGTCCCCAAACCGAATACAGTTGCCGTCTCCATGAGCATCGAGTCCGCGCTGGATCTCAAGCACCGCAGCCGCGCGCTGACCGAAGGCCCCGAGCGCGCCGCCGCCCGCGCCTACCTGAAGGGGATCGGCTACGACGACGACGCCCTGGCCAAGCCGCTCGTCGCGGTGGCCAACACCTGGGTCGAGACGATGCCGTGCAACTTCCACCTGCGGGGGCTGGGGGCCAAGGTCAAGGAAGGCATCCGCGCCGCCGGCGGGACCCCGATGGAGTTCAACACCATCGCCATCTCCGACGGCATCACGATGGGCACCGCCGGGCATGCGCGCCTCGCTGGTCAGCCGGGAGGTGATCGCCGACTCGATCGAGCTCGTCGGCGAGCGCCCACATGTTCGACGCCGTCGTCGCTCTGGCGGCTGCGACAAGACGATCCCCGGGCACGGTCATGGCGCTGTGCCGGCTCGACGTCCCCAGCCTGATGCTCTACGGCGGCTCGATCATGCCCGGCCATCTACAAGGGCGAGCGGGTCACCATCCAGGAGGTGTTCGAGGCCGTCGGCGCCCACGCCGCCGGCCGCATCACCGACGAGGAGCTGACCGAGATCGAGGACGTGGCCTCGCCCGGCGCCGGCGCCTGCGGCGGCCAGTTCACCGCCAACACGATGGCCATGGCCTTCGAGGTGCTAGGCATCTCGCCCTCGGGCCTCGCGATGGTCCCGGCGGTCGACGAGCGCAAGGCCGGCGTCGCCGAGCAGGCCGGCGAGCTGGTCATGGACGTGCTCAAGCGCGGGCCTGCGCCCCAGCGACATCATCACCCGCGACAGCCTGGAGAACGCGATCGCCGCCATCGCCTGCAGCGGCGGCTCCACCAACGGCGTCCTGCACCTGCTGGCCATCGCCCGGGAGATGGGGATCGAGCTGTCGATCGACGACTTCGACGAGATCAGCGAGCGCACCCCGCTGCTGTGCGACCTCAAGCCCGGAGGGCGGTTCGTCGCCCCCGACCTGTACGCCGCCGGCGGGGTGCCGCTGGTGATGAAGCGCCTGCAGGAGGCCGGCCTGCTGCACGAGGACGCGATCACCGTCACCGGCCGCACCGCCGGCGAGATCGCCGCCGACGCTCGCGAGACCGAGGGCCAGGAGGTCGTGCGGCCGCTGTCTGACCCGATCAAGGAGACCGGCGGCCTGGCCATCCTGCACGGCAACCTGGCCCCGGACGGCTGCGTCGTCAAGCTGGCCGGCTACGAGCGCCGCCGCCAGACCGGGCCCGGCGCGGGTGTTCGAGTCCGAGGAGGAGGCGATGGCGGCCGTTACGCTCGACCAGCCCGATCCACCCGGGCGACGTGGTCGTGATCCGCAACGAGGGTCCCGCCGGCGGCCCCGGCATGCGCGAGATGCTGGCCGTCACCGCGGCGCTGGTGGGGGAGGGGCTCGGCGAGGAGGTCGCCCTGATCACCGACGGGCGCTTCTCCGGGGCCACCCGCGGCCTGATGGCCGGCCACGTGGCCCCCGAGGCGATCCGCGGCGGCCCGATCGGACTGGTCCGCGACGGCGACCAGATCACCCTCGACGTGACCGCCCGCCGGCTCGACGTGGCCCTCTCCGATGAGGAGCTGGCCGAGCGCGCCGCCGCCTATCGAGCCGCCCGAGCGGCCGTTCCCGGGGGTGGCGCTGACCAAGTACGCGCGGCTGGTTTCGAGCGCCGCCGAGGGCGCCGTCACGCGCTGACACGCAAGCTGAGTCGGCACCTCGTCGGGCTGCAACATGCCTTGCAGGCAGGCCCGCTGTCGAGCACTAACTTGATCCGAGACTCGCGGTCGCTAGCATTTTGGGTGTGGCGAACGTCTCGTATCTGCGCACGCCCCTCGGCGAGCGCGATACAGGCAAGGTCCGGGGGGCGGCGGTTCCGCTCCGCGGCGCCGTGGGCGCTGGCCCTGGGTGGTCGGTGGCTTCGTGCTGGTCGTGCTCGCCGGCGCGGCCGTCGCGGCCCTGATCCTCACCTCGGCGCACGCCAGCCTGACCGCCGATTCGCAGGCCATCGCCAAGGTCGGGATGCCGCTCGGCGGCGGCACCATCGAGAAGGTCGACGTCGTCACCGGGCCCCACAGCACCCCGGTCCCGGTGCAGGTTCGCGGCGACAAGATCTGGCCCACGAGGCTGGTCGCGGCCAACCAGCCGCTGACCGTCGACGTCACCGTCAAGCGGCCCGGCTGGATCGCGTGGCTGGCCGGCAAGACCGAGAAGCTGCATCTGACCATGACCACTCCGGTGGCCAGCCTGCGCTCGCACTACCTGACCGTTTCCCACGGGCCCGTGCGACTGCACGTTCAAGGCGCCGGTCACAGACCTTCTCCTACGGGGCGGCCGGCCACCTCAAGCGCCACGTGCTCGCCACGCCGCAGAGCGTGGTCACGCTGCCGCGCACCGCGGCCGCCGGCACCGTGTTCGTGGCCGCCGCCCCGCGCGCCTGGGAGAAGTCGCGGCAAGCGGCCGTCAGCTGGTTCCCGGCCGGCGGCGCGGCGACCGCGGTGGCCAGCCCCGGCCCGGGGGCGACGATCAAGCCCAACACGCCGATCACGCTGACCTTCTCCAAGACCGTCCAGAAGGCGCTCGGCTCGCACATGCCGCCGGTGTCGCCCGGCGACCGCCGGCACCTGGCACCGGGTCAACGGCCACGCGATCCAGTTCCGTCCCGAGGGCTACGGCTACGGCCTGGGCGCCAAGGTCGGCGTCGCGCTGCCCAGCGGGGTGCGGCTGGTCGGCGCCACAGGGGAGCGTGGGCAACTGGACCGTCCCCGGCGGCTCGACGGTCCGCCTGCAGCAGATCCTGTCGCTGCTCGGCTACCTGCCGCTCAACTTCCACTACCACGGCCCCGGAGTCGGCCTGACCGCGGCCGAGCAGGAGCAGGCGGCGATCAACCCGCCGTCCGGCCACTTCTCCTGGAGCTACCCGAACACGCCGTCGGCGCTGCGCAGCTTCTGGAAGGTCGGGGCCTACGGCACGGTGACCAAGGGCGCGCTGATGGCGTTCGAGAACGACCACGACATGACCGCCGACGGGATCGCCGGCGCGGCGGTGTGGAAGGCGCTGATCACCGCGGTCGTCCACCACAACGTCTCACACTTCGGCTACACGTTCGTCACCGTCGACGAGGCCTCGCAGTCGCTGAACCTGTGGCACAGCGGCAAGACCGTGATCGGCGGGACGCCGGTCAACACCGGCATCGCCTCCGCGCCGACGGCGACCGGCACCTTCCCGGTGTACGAGCACCTCCCGGTGACGACGATGAGCGGGACCAACCCCGACGGCAGCCACTACAGCGACCCCGGGATCCCGTACGTCAGCTACTTCAACGGCGGCGACGCCCTGCACGGCTTCACGCGCGCCCAGTACGGGTCCCCGCAGAGCCTCGGCTGCGTCGAGATGCCCTACAGCGTGGCCGCCCAGGTGTACCCGTACACCCCGATCGGCACGCTGGTCCACGTCGCCTAGCAGGACCGGCCCCGGCGGCGAGCGGCGGACGCACCCGCTCGGTCGCGGAAAAGGGGCTCATAGCGGGGACGGCGAATAGCAGCACCGGATGAGTATCTCCCCGCATCCCGTCGTCGAGCCCGAGCACCGGCGTCTCGCCGGCCTGGCAGGCGGCCCTCGACCGGCTCGACGCCGATCTGCGCCGCCGCGCGGTGGCCGCCAAGACCCGCCGCGCCTACGCGATCGACAGCCTCCAGTTCGCGCGCTGGGCCAGCGCCCACGAGCTCGCGCCCGCCGCGGTCGATGTCCGCGCGCTGCGCCGCTACGTGGCCGGCCTGTCCGAACAGGGCCGGCACCGTCAACCGTGGCGCGCAAGCTGGCCGCCCTGCGCGGGCTGTTCCGCGTCCAGATCGAGCTCGGCGAGCGGCTCGAGAACCCGGCCGAGCTGCTGAGCTCGCCCAAGCGCCCCCAGCGCCTGCCGCGGGTGCTGAAGGCCGCGGAGATCGCTCAGCTGCTGGACCGGATCCCGGCGACCACGCCGCTCGAGCTGCGCGACCGGGCGCTGTTCGAGCTCGCCTACGCCTCCGGCCTGCGCGCCGAGGAGCTGATCTCGCTCGACGTCGACGCGGTCGACTTCGACGGCGAGACGGTGCGGGTCGAGGGCAAGGGTGGGCGCACCCGGCTGGTGCCGGTCGGCGAGCACGCGCTGCGGGCGCTGGAGCGCTATCTGCCAGCGCGCCCGGCCGGTGCTCGCGGTCGACGACGACCGGGCGCTGTTTCTGTCCAAGTCGGGGCGGCGGCTGAGCACCTCGGACGTCCGCCGGCGGCTGCGCACCTGGTCCCGCCTGGCCGTGCGCCACGCCCCGGCGCTCGCCGAGGCCCATCCCCACGCCCTGCGTCATTCGTTCGCCACCCACCTGCTGGAGGGCGGGGCCGACCTGCGCGCCATCCAGGAGCTGCTCGGCCACGCCAGCATCTCGACGACTCAGGTTTACACTCGGGTAGAGTCGGCGCGGCTGCGCTCAGCCTACGAGCGCGCACATCCGCGGGCATGACACCGTTAAACTGGGGCGAACCACGGAAACCAACGTCAAAGCGATCGAGCTGCAGGACCTCTGGAGGACGCTACAAGGCCTCCGGAGACGAGCGCGCCCGCGAGCGGCTGGTCGTCGCCTACTCGCCGCTGGTCAAGTACGTCGCCGGCCGGATGGGGTCCGGGCTGCCCGCCCACGTCGAGGAGGCCGACCTGATCTCCTACGGCCTCGGCGGGCCTGATCTCCGCCATCGAGCGTTTCGACCTCACCCGGGAGATCAAGTTCGAGACCTACGCGATCACCCGCATCCGCGGCGCGATCATCGACGAGCTGCGCACGCTCGACTGGGTGCCGCGGTCGGTGCGTGCCCGGGCGCGGCAGTTCGAGCGCGCCAACATGAAGCTCGAGGCCCGCCTCCAGCGCGCGCCCACCGACGAGGAGATGGCCGACCGAGCTCGAGCATCACCGTCGAGGAGTTCCAGGACGCACTGCTGCAGATCTCCAACTCGACGATCGTCGCGCTCGACGAGCTGTGGAACGTGTCGGACTCCAGCGGCGACCAGGTCTCGCTGCTCGACACGCTGCCCGACCGCGGCGCGCCCGATCCGCAGGTCCTCGTCGACGAGTCCGAGCTGCGCGATCGGATCGCCGACGCGATCGCCGCGCTGCCCGAGCGCGAGAAGCTCGTCGTCGCGCTCTACTACTACGAGAACCTGACCCTGCGCGAGATCGGCGAGGTCCTCGGCGTGACCGAGTCACGCGTCTCCCAGCTGCACACCAAGGCGGTGCTGCGGCTGCGCTCCAAGCTCGCCGGCGAACTGGACTAGAGCAACCTCCAGCGCCGAGGCCCCGCCCCGGCCCAAGGAGCGGCCGGCCGGACGCTGGGCAGTGGTAACTGCCGGCCAAGCGAAGCGGTCTCCTCCCGCACTCAAGAAGCGAAGCGCAGGCCGCCATAGAGCCGGATGCGTTTACCCGAGCCCCGAGGCCCGAGCCCGAGGGAGCGAGGCCGGCCATCAAGCCGGACGCGTTTACCAAAGCGGTAAGGTCTGGTCCCGCCGTCGAAGAGAGAGGAACTCGCCATGCACAAGGCCGCGGATCGCATCCGCAATGTGGCCCTCGTCGGCCACCGCGGCAGCGGCAAGACGTCGTTGCACGAGGCGCTGCTGTTCCAGGCCGGCGTCATCAACCGCCTCGGGATCGTGATCGACGGCACGACCGTCTCGGACACCGATCCTGACGAGAAGGCGCGCCAGATGTCGATCTCGCCGGCGCTGAGCTCGTTCGAGTGGCAGGAGCGCAAGGTCAACCTGCTCGACACCCCCGGCGACTCCAGCTTCATCGCCGACGCGCTCGGCGCGCTGCGGGTGTGCGAGTCGGCGGTGTTCGTCGTCAACGCCGTGATGGGCGTCGAGGTCCACACCACCCGGCTGTGGCAGCGGGCCGCCGAGCTGGACCTCGCCCGCCTGGTGTTCGTCAACATGCTCGACCGCGAGCGCGCCGACTTCTTCCGCACGCTCGAGTCGCTCAAGGCCGCCTTCGGCCAGCACGTCGTCGCCACCGAGATCCCGATCGGCTCCGAGCACGAGTCCGCGGCGTGATCGACCTCGTCGACATGAAGGCCTACGAGTACGACGGCAACGGCCGCGAGAACTGCAAGGAGATCCCGATCCCCGACAAGCTCCAGGAGCAGGCCGAGGAGTACCGCGAGAAGCTGATGGACGAGGTCTCCGAGACCTCCGACGCGCTGATGGAGCGCTACCTCGAGGGCGAGGAGATCTCCCACGAGGAGATCGTCGCCGCGCTCAAGGAGGGCACCAACCACGGCTCGCTGTTCCCGGTCACCTGCGGCGTGGCCACGCGCAACCTCGGCACCAACCGGCTGCTCGACGCGATCGTCGAGGACCTGCCGTCGCCGGTCAAGCACGGCGGCCTGGAGGTCGGCGAGGTGACGCTCGAGCCGGTCGAGGACAAGGAGCTGTTCGCCTACGTGTTCAAGACCCGCGCCGATCCGTTCGCCGGGCGCATCAACCTGTTCCGCGTCTACCAGGGCATGATGAGCCAGGACTCCCAGGTGCTCAACACCCGCACCCACAACAAGGAGCGGATCGGGCAGCTGGTCACCTTCGAGGGCGGCCAGACCGGGCACACCACCGAGTTCGGCCCCGGCGACATCGGCGCCGTGGCCAAGCTCAAGGAGACCCGGGCCGGCGACTGGCTGGCCGCGCGCGACGAGCCGATCTCGATGCCGAGCATCAAGCTGCCGGCGCCGGTGATGGCGTTCTGCGATCGAGCCCAAGAGCCAAGGGCGACGAGGACAAGGTGTTCACCGCGCTGCGGCGGCTGCAGGAGGAGGACCCGACGATCGACCTGCACCGCGACGCGCAGACCGGCGAGCAGATCGTCGCCGGGCTCTCGCAGGTGCACGTCGAGGTGATCGTCGAGCGACTGCACTCGCGCTTCGGCGCCGAGGTCGCGCTCAAACCGCCGCGCGTGCCCTATCAGGAGACGATCCGCGGCTCGGCCAAGGCCCACGGCCGCCACAAGAAGCAGACCGGCGGCCGCGGCCAGTTCGGCGACTGCCACATCGAGATCGAGCCGCTGAACGATCCCACCCACGCCGAGGGCTTCGAGTTCGTCAACGCGATCAAGGGCGGCGTGATCCCCACCGGCTTCATCCCCGCGGTCGAGAAGGGCGTGCAAGAGGCCATGCAGGAGGGCGTGGTCGCCGGCTACCCGGTCAAGGACGTCCGGGTGCGCCTCTACGACGGCTCCTACCACACCGTCGACTCCTCGGAGATGGCGTTCAAGGTCGCCGGCTCGCAGGCCATGAAGCAGGCGCTGGAGCAGGCCTCGCCGGTGCTGCTCGAGCCGATCATGCTCGTCACCGTCAACGCCCCCGAGGACACGGTCGGCGACGTGATCGGCGACCTGAACTCCCGGCGCGGACGGCCGCTGGGCATGGAGCCGGTGGGCGCCGGCATGACCGAGATCAAGGCCGAGGTGCCGATGGCCGAGATGCTCTCCTACGCGCCTGACCTGCGGTCGATCACCGGCGGCCAGGGCGAGTTCACGATGGAGTTCGAGCGCTACGAGGAGGTGCCCGGGCACCTGGCCGGCAAGGTCGTCGACGAGGCCACGCGCCGAGCGCGAGGCGGTCAAGGCGTAGGCCCGGTACGCAAATTCCGCAAACCTGTGCGGCGTAGTACGCTCGCTGCGGTGAGCACGAAGTCGATCCGCACCTCGACCGCGCAGTCGGCGCTGTGACGTCTGCGGGCGCACGCTGCTGCGCGGCGAGCGCGCCGAGGTCTACGTCAGCGGCGGCACCCGCCGCTCGGTGTGCGAGCTGTGCACCTCGCGGGCGCTGCACGGCGGCTGGGTGCGCGAGGGCACGGTCCCCGACTACGAGGATCGCGGCGCCCGGCGTCGACCGCCGCCGCTCGCTGTTCAGCCGCCTGCGCAGCCGGCGCGATCAGCTGGCGCCGGCCGACGACGCCGCGAGCCTCGACGAGGACGGGCCGGCGGTCACGCATCGCCGCCGGAGTACTCGACGCGCAACGGACGGCGCCGTCGGCGCCCGCCCGCGAGCCGGCCGGCGCCGGGCCCCGGCCGGCGCGCGAGCCGCGCCGGCGCGCGAGCCGCGACGGGGCCGGCGAGCCGCGGCGCGCGCGAGACCGCGGCGCGCGTGCCGCGAGCCGCGCCACGTCCGCGCCGTGCCGACCAGCGTCGAGCACAAGATCTCCTCGGCGGTCGACGCTGTTCAACGACTCCGAGCACCCGCGCACGGTCGCGGGCATCGCCCGCTCGCTGGGCCTGCCCGACGTCTCGGTGCTCCCGTCGGCAACGCCGGCGGCCGCGTCGTCAACGTCGTCGTCTCCTGGGAGCTGTGCTGGTACCGCTACGAGGTCGACCTCTCCGACGAGGTCCCGAGCGTGCGCGTCGCCGGCCAGGGCTACGAGCTCGACGAGCTCGCGCCCGAGGAGCGCCAGACCAACGCCACCGCCGACGACCGCGGACATGCTGTCGCCTGGCGCGACTGACCGGTTTCTAGACGGACGTTCGATGCCGTCCGATCGACGGTCTTCAATAGCATCCGCTGCCGTGATCTACTGCGTCGTCCCAGAGGCGCTCGCCGACGACCTGCTCGACAAGCTCACCGACTACTACGCCGACGATCCCAACGTCACGGTGATCGTCGACCGCCGCAGGTCCTCGCGCCGCGAGGCGGGCAGCATCGGGCGGGGGCAAGCGCGAGGTCCGCGACCGCCGCCGCGCCGCGCATCCCCGGCGAGCTGCCCGAGCTGGCCACCGATTGAACCCGGCCGAGCCGTCGGCGCCGACCAAGCTCGTCGTCCACGTCGACGGCGGCGCGCGCGGCAACCCCGGCCCGGCGGCGATCGGGGTGGTGGTCTCGGACGCCGGACGGCGACGTGCTCGACGAGCTGGCCGAGCGGATCGGCGTCGGCCACCAACAACGTCGCCGAGTACCGGGCGCTGCTGCGCGGGCTCGAGCGGGCGGCCGCGCTCGGCGCCCGCGAGGTCGAGCTGATCAACGACTCCGAGCTGGTCGCGCGCCAGCTGACCGGCGTCTACAAGGTCAAGCATCCGGCGATGAGGCCGCTGTATGAGCAGGCGATGGCGGCGCTGCGGGGCTTTGACCGCTGGCAGATCCGCACCGTTCCCGCGGGCCCAGAACGCCCAGGCCGACGCGCTGGTCAACGCCGCGCTCGACGGCAGCGCTGGCCCGAGGTCTGGCGGCGGCAGCACGCCTGCGTCGCGCGGGCCGATGTGGCCGATAATCTTTCGGCGGTGACCGATTCCCTGATCGAGCTGACCGCTCGCCTGCAGCGAGACGGCGGAGCTGCTGCGGGCCGGCGAGCTCGGAGCCCGACGCGACGCTGGCGCTGATCGAGGAGTGCGCGCGGCTGGCCTCCGAGGCCAGCGCCCAGGTCGACCAGCGGGCTCGCGCCGCGCTCGAGCCGCTGCCCGACCTCCCCGGCCAGCTCCCGCTGCCGGCCGCCTAGTGCCCTCGGTGGCCGCCGCGCTCCACGCCGCGCGCCGGCGTACCCGGAGCATCTGCGCGCCGAGGTCGAGCGCTACCTGGAGGCGCTGCGCTTCTCGACGGAGTTCGCCACCGCCGGCCTGGAGGAGGCGATGCGCTACTCGCTGCTGGCCGGCGGCAAGCGGATCCGGCCCGGTGCTGGCGCTGGCCACCGCCGAGGCGATCGGCCGCGACCCGGCGATCGGTGCTGCCGCTGGCGGCGCGCGCTCGAGCTGATCCACACCTACTCGCTGATCCACGACGACCTGCCGGCGATGGACGACGACGACCTGCGTCGCGGCCGGCTGACCTGCCACAAGGCGTTCGGCGAGGACGTCGCGATCCTGGCCGGCGACGGCCTGTACGCCGAGGCGTTCCGGCTGCTGCTGACCGAGCAGCGCGGCGAGCCCGCCGACGTGCTGGCGGCGGCCGCCGAGCTGGCCGGCGCCACCGGCGTGCAGGGCATGGTCGGCGGCCAGTACCTCGACGTCGCCGAGACCGCGCCGGCGGGCGCCGCGGGGCTGCGCCGGCTGCACGAGCTCAAGACCGGCCGGCTGATCGCCGCCAGCATCGAGTGCGTGCTGCTGCTCGCCGGCGAGCGGCGAACCTGACACAATCGAGGCGTTCCGCGCCTTCGCCGAGCGAGCTGGGCGTGCTCTTCCAGATCGTCGACGACATCCTCGACGTGACCGGATCCGAGGAGACGCTCGGCAAGCAGCAGGGCAGCGACGAGCGGCTGGGCAAGCGCACCTACGTGACCGAGTTCGGCCTCGACGGGGCGCGCCGGCTGGCCGAGGAGTCGCACGAGCGCGCCCGCGCGGCGCTCGCGCGCGCGGCGCCGGCCGGAGCCGCCGAGCTCGAGCAGATCACGGACTTCATCGCGACCCGGAGCTACTGATGATCAGACCTCCTGCAACCGCATCGAAAAGCCCCAGGACCTCCACGGCCTGACCGACGAGGAGCTGCAGCAGGTCGCCCAGGAGGTGCGCGAGCACATCATCGACACCGTCGGGGAGATCGGCGGCCACTTCGGCGCCAACCTCGGCACCTGCGAGATCGCGGTCGCGCTGCACTCGCTGCTCGACTCCCCGCGCGACAAGATCCTCTGGGACGTCGGCCACCAGGCCTACCCGCACAAGATCCTCACCGGCCGCCGCGACCAGCTGCACACGATCCGCAAGTACGAGCGGCCTGGCGCCGTTCTGCTCGATCCACGAGTCCGAGCACGACATCATGGGCGCCGGCCACGCCTCCACCTCGATCGGCTACGCCGTCGGGATCAAGGAGGCGATGCGCCGCGGCCACGGCCAGGACGGCCACGTCGTGGCGGTCGTCGGCGACGGCGCGCTGACCGGCGGCGTCGCGTTCGAGGCGGTCCACCAGGCCGGCGGCGAGGGCACCCCGATCGTCGTCGTGCTCAACGACAACGGCATGTCGATCGCGCCCAACGTCGGCGCGCTGTCGCGGTACTTCAACCGCGTGCGGCTGAACCCGAAGCTGTGGCACGCCCGCGAGGAGCGTCGAGGGCGGCCTGACCAAGCTGCCGGCCGGGATCGGCGCCGCGTTCGAGCGCCTCGGGCCCGCACTTCAAGGAGTCGATCAAGGCGTTCTGGGCGCCCGGGCCTGTGGTGGGAGGAGCTCGACTTCGCCTACATGGGCGTGATCGACGGCCACGACGTGCGCGCGCTGCGCCGCGCGCTGCGCGAGGCGCTGGCCGCCGAGCGCCCGGTCGTCGTGCACTGCGCGACCGTCAAGGGCAAGGGCTTCGCGCCCGCCGAGGAGGGCGGCCTGGAGGGGATGGAGAAGTGGCACGCCGCCAAGCCCAAGTCGATCGCCAACGGCGCCCCGGCCGCCGGCGCTGGCGCCCAAGCCGGCAGCCGGCGCCAAGCCCGCGCCGCCCGCCTACACCCAGGTGTTCGGCGAGGCGCTGGTGCGCCGAGTGCCCGCCGCGACGAGCGGGTGATCGGGATCACCGCGGCGATGAACTCCGGCACCGGCCTGAACATCCTCCAGCGCGAGCTGCCCGACCGCTACTACGACGTCGGCATCGCCGAGCAGCAGGCGATCCTGTTCGCCGCCGGGCTGGCGCTGCAGGGCTGCAAGCCGGTGGCGGCGATCTACTCGACCTTCCTGCAGCGCGCCTACGACCAGATCGTCCACGACGTCTGCCTGCAGAAGCTCAACGTCGTGTTCGCGATGGACCGCGCCGGCCTGGTCGGCGACGACGGCCCCACCCACCACGGCGCGTTCGACATCGCCTACCTGCGCTGCCTGCCCAACATCGTGCTGATGGCCCCGCGCGACGAGGCGATGCTCGTCCACATGCTGCACACCGCGCTGCGCTACGACGACGGCCCGATCGCGCTGCGCTACCCGCGCGGCGAGGGCGTCGGCGTGGCGCTGCCCGCCGCGCCCGCAGGTGCTCGAGATCGGCACCGGCGAGATCCTGCGCGAGGCGGGCGCCGGCGGCGGCGGCGCCCGGGTGGCGCTGCTCGGCTACGGCATCGGGCGTCGGCAAGGCGCTGGAGGCGGCCGACATCCTCGCCGACCACGGGATCTCGGTCACCGTCGCCGACGCGCGCTTCGCCAAGCCGATCGACGCCGGGCTGGCCGCCCAGCTGGCCGCCGAGCACGAGCTGCTGGTCACGGTCGAGGAGGGCGTGCTCGCCGGCGGCTTCGGCTCGGCGGTGTGGGAGACGCTGTCCGACGCCGGGATCGCGCCGCGGATCCTGCGGGTCGGGCTGCCCGACCGCTACGTCACCCACGGCGCGCCCGAGCTGCTGCACGAGGAGGTCGGGTTCACCGGCGAGCGGATCGCCGAGCGGATCGAGGCGGCGGTGGCCGAGCGCAGCGGGGTCACCAGCAGCTAGCGCTCGCGAGCGGCCTCGCGGACGTGGGCGTCGGGCGTATCGCGAGAGTGCACACGTCCGACGTGCGCTGCGCGTGACCGATCCGTGCCGGCATGTGACGGTCGATCACGTACCGTTCGTCGCGTACCGTGACGAATGCGGCGCGTCCGGCTCGACAGCCTGCTCTCCGAGCGCGGGATGTTCCCGTCGCGCATCGCGCGCCGCGGCGTCGGTGCTGGCCGGCGAGGTGATGCTGCTGCCCGAGCGCCGGCGGGCCGAGAAGCCGGGCCAGCTGGTGCCCGAGGACGTGGAGCTGGAGCTCGCCGGCGGCGCCGGCGTTCGTCTCCCGCGGCGGGATCAAGCTCGCCAACGCGCTCGACGCGCTGGGCGCTCGACGTCGGCGGGCCGGCGGGCGCTCGACGTCGGCGCCTCGACCGGCGGCTTCACCGACTGCCTGCTCCAGCGCGGCGCCGAGCACGTGGTCGCCGCTCGACGTCGCCTACGGGCAGCTCGACTGGCGGCTGCGCTCCGACCCGCGGGTGACCGTGATCGAGCGCCCAACGCCCGCGCGCTGACGCGCCGACGAGCTCCCCTACGCGCCCGACCTGATCGTGATCGACGTCTCGTTCATCTCGGTGGCCAAGGTGCTGGCTGCGGTGCTGGCGTGCGCCGCCGACGGCTTCGACTGCCTGGCGCTGGTCAAGCCGCAGTTCGAGGTCGGCCGGGGCGCGGTCGGCAAGGGCGGCGTGGTCCGCGACGCCGGCGCTGCGCCGCGGCGCGCTGGTCGGCGGTCGGCGAGGCGGCGCGCGGGCTCGGCGCCGCCGTGCTCGGCTACGCCAGCTCGGGGCTGCCCGGGCCCAAGGGCAACCTGGAGAGCTTCGTGTGGCTGGCCGAGGGGCGCGCGGCGGCGGCGTCGAGCGACCTGGAGGCGGCGGCGCGCGAGGTGGAGCCGTGAGCCGCGAGGCGATCCGGCACCGCGACCGTGCTCACCCACCGCCGCCCCGAGGAGACCGCGCCGGCGCTCGCAGATGCTGATCGAGCTGGCGCGCGAGCGCCGGGGTCGAGCTGCGCTTCGATCCCGAGGAGACGGCCAAGCACGACCTCGCCCGCGACCGCGGCTCGATGCTCGACGCGCGCCGCTCGACCCGACGTCGACATCTGCTTCGCGCTCGGCGGCGACGGCACGATCCTCAGCGCGCTGCGCGACCTACGCGGGGACCGGCGTGCCGGTGTTCGCGATCAACTTCGGCGAGATGGGGTTCCTGGCCACGGTCGACCGCGAGGACGCGCAGGCGGGCTCCGCGCGGGCGCTGGCCGGCGACTTCGAGGTGCTGTCGCTGCCGGGGATCGAGCTCATCGGGCGAGCGCGGCCGGTGGCTGGCGATCAACGACGTCTCGATCCACCGCCAGCAGGGCAAGCGGGTCGCCGACCTGGAGTACTCGGTCGGCGGCGACGAGGTCGGCCGGGTGCGCTGCGACGGGCTGGTGGTCGCGACGCCGGCCGGCTCGACCGGCTACAACCTCGCCAACGGCGGCCCGGTGATGGCCTGGGGGGTGCAGGGCTATCGTGGTCTCGTTCATCGCGCCGCACTCGCTGACCGCGCGGACGCTGGTCGTCGCCCCCGGCGACCGGCTGTCGGTCGACAACCGCTCCCGGGAGGAGCCGGTCGACGTGATCGTCGACGGGCGGCCGGTCTGCGTGCTGGAGCCCGGCGAGCGGCTCGAGGCGCGGTTCGCGATCGACCAGGGCGCGCTCGCCCAGGTCCCCGGGACGACTTCTACCAGCGGCTGCGCCAGAAGTTCGGGCGGCTGGCGACGCCCGCTGTAGCGCGCGCGCGCGGCGGTCAGGCTGGCGTCGCGGCCGCGTGATCCGTCGGAGGCGCGGCTGGTAGACCGCGGACGCATGCTCTACGAGCTGCGCGTCGAGAACCTGCTGCTGATGGAGCGCGCCGAGCTGCGGCTGGCGCCCGGGCCTGAACGTGCTCACCGGCGAGACCGGCGCCGGCAAGACGCTGCTGGCCCACGCGCTGGACCTGCTGCTCGGCGGCCGGGCCCGGCGCGGGATCGTGCGCGCCGGGCGCCGCCGAGGCCTACGTCGAGGGGGTGTTCGCGCTGCCGCCGGCGCTGGCGCGGCGACGAGCGCGCTGCCCGACCGGCGCCGAGGAGATCGTGCTGGCGCGCCGCGTGTGGCCCGACGGGCGCACCCGCGCCTACGTGTGCGGCCGCTCGGCGACGCTGGCCGACCTGCAGGAGCTGGGCAGCCAGCTGCTGTCCTTCTACGGCCAGCACGAGCACCGCAAGCTGATGCTGTCGACCGCGCAGCTCGAGCTGCTCGACGCCTACTGCGGCGCCGAGCAGCTGGCGCTGCGCGCGCGGGCTGCGCGACGCCTACGAGCGCGTCCGCGGAGCTCGAGCGGCGCGCCGCGCGAGCTGCGCGAGCTGGCCGGCGCCCGCGACCGCGAGCTCGACCTGCTCGCGCTTCGAGCTCGACGAGATCGAGGCCGCCGCGCCCAGCGAGGACGAGCAGGCCGGCGCTGGCCGCCGAGCGCGACCGCCTGCGCCACCTCGAGGCGCTGCGCAGGCCGCCGCCAGCGCCGGGGCCGAGGCGATCGCCCCCGAGGCGGGCGCCGGGGTCGCGCGAGCTGCTGGCCCAGGCCGCGCCAGCAGCTCGAGCAGGCGGCCGGCGATCGACCCCGCGCTGGCGGCCGCTGGCCGAGCGGCTGCAGGCGCTGCGCTACGAGGCCGAGGACCTCGGCGGCGAGCTGCGCGGCTACCTGCTGAGCCTGACGCGGATGGCGGAGAGGCGGCGCCGCCGGGCGGCTGGAGGAGGTCGAGGAGCGGCTGGCCCTGCTCGCGCGCCTGGAGCGCAAGCACGGCGGCACGATCGCCGACGTGCTCGCCCACGCCGAGCGCTGCCGGGCGCGCCGCGACGAGCTCGAGCACGCCGACGAGCGCGCTCGAGGCGCGCGAGGCCGAGCTGGCGGCGGCGCGCGCCGAGCTGGAGCGGCTGGCCGCGCGCGCTCGGCGCAAGGCGCGCCGCGCGGCCGCGCCCGCAGCTGGCCGCGGCGGTGCGCGAGCGGCTGGCCGAGCTGGCGATGGCCGACGCGCGGTTCGAGATCGAGCTGCCGACCGCGCCCGGACGGCTGCGGCCCGCGCGGCGCCGACGCGATCGAGATGCTGATCGCCCCCAACGCCGGCGGGACCGCCGGCGCCGCTGCGCGAGGTCGCCTCGGGCGGCGAGCTGTCGCGGGTGATGCTGGCCCTGCTCAGCGTCGCCGCACGGCGAGGCGGGCCGCGGACGAGCAGGCTCGCGGCCGCTGCTCGTGTTCGACGAGATCGACGCCGGCATCGGCGGCCACACCGCGCGCGCGGTCGGCGAGCACCTGCGCCAGCTCGCCGCAGGGCCGCCAGGTCCTGTGCATCACCCACCTGCCGCAGGTGGCGGCGCTGGCCGACCGCCACTTCACGATCGTCAAGGACGCCTCGGCGCGTCCCGGCCACGACCACCGTCACCGCGCTGGACGGCGACGGCGTCGTCGGCGAGCTGGTGCGGATGCTGGGCGGCGAGGCCGACGACCGGCGCCGCCAGCGAGCACGCCCGTGAGCTGCTGCGGGCCGCCTGACGCCGCAAGTTCCGGCGATCCGGCACCGGCGCAAGTTCCGGGCGTTCCCGGCACCGTCACGCTCGGTTCCGTCTTGGCCGCCGATAGACTCGAATCGGAGCCAATGGCACACGGCGAAACGCGCTTCATCTTCATCACCGGCGGGGTGGTCTCCTCGCTCGGCAAGGGCATCGCCGCCGCGTCGATCGGGCGGCTGCTGGTCGCCCGCGGGCTGACGGTCCAGCTGCAGAAGTTCGATCCGTACATCAACGTCGACCCCGGCACGATGTCGCCCTACCAGCACGGCGAGGTGTTCGTCACCGAGGACGGCGCCGAGACCGACCTCGACCTCGGCCACTACGAGCGCTTCACCGACGCCAACACCAGCCGCGCGTCGAACGTCACCGCCGGCGGCATCTACAACACGGTGATCCGCCGCGAGCGCCGCGGCGACTACCTCGGCGCGACCGTCCAGGTCGTGCCGCACATCACCGACGAGATCAAGCAGCGGATCAAGCTGATGGCCGACTCCAGCGACGTCGACTTCGTGATCACCGAGATCGGCGGGACGGTCGGCGACATCGAGTCGCTGCCGTTCCTGGAGGCGATCCGCCAGTTCCCGGTCGACGTCGGCCGGCGGCGCTGCATGTTCATCCACCTGACGCTGTGCCCTACATCGGCCACGCCGGCGAGCTCAAGACCAAGCCGACCCAGCACTCGGTCAACGAGCTGCGGCGGATCGGTATCGCGCCGGACATGGTCGTGTGCCGCTCGGAGTCCGAGCTGTCGACCGAGATCCGGCGCAAGATCGCGCTGTTCGCCAGCCTGCCGGTCGAGGCGGTCGTGTCCGCCTACGACGTCCACGACATCTACCAGGTGCCGCTGGTGTTCCACGACGCAGGGCGTCGACGACTTCATCCTGCGCGAGCACTTCGGGCTCGAGGTCCGCGACCGCCCGACCTGAGCGGCTGGGAGGCGATCACCCGCCGCGCGGCCGAGGCCGAGCGCAGCGTCCGGATCGCGCTGGTCGGCAAGTACGTCCAGCTCGAGGACGCCTACCTGTCGGTCGTCGAGGCGCTGCGCCACGCCGGGCGTGCACCACGGATGCCAAGGTCGAGGTCGACTGGGTCGACTCCGAGTCGGTCGGCGACCCGGAGGTGACCGAGCGGCTGCACAGCGCCGACGGGATCCTGATCCCGGGCGGCTTCGGCGGCCGCGGCTGGGAGGGCAAGATCCGCGCCGCCCAGATCGCCCGCGAGCACCGGATCCCGTACCTGGGGATCTGCCTGGGCATGCACGTGGCGGTCAGCGAGTTCGCCCGCCACGTGGCCGGCATGGAGGGCGCCAACTCGACCGAGATGGACCTCGAGACGCCGTTCCCGGTGATCGACCTGCTGCCCGAGCAGAAGGAGATCGCCGACATGGGCGGGACGATGCGGCTCGGCGCCGACCCGGTCAAGCTCCACGACGGCACCCGGATCCGCGAGCTGTACGGCGAGGCCGTCGTCTACGAGCGCCACCGCCACCGCTACGAGGTCAACAACCACCTGCGCCGGCGGCTCGAGGCCGCCGGGCCTGATCTGCTCGGGCACCTCGCCGGACGAGCGGCTGGTCGAGGCGATCGAGCTGCCGGCGGACGAGCACCCGTTCTACGTCGCCTCCCAGTACCACCCGGAGTTCAAGTCGCGTCCCGAGCGCCCGGCGCCGCTGTTCCGGGAGTTCGTCGGCGCCGCGCTGGCGCACGCCGAGGCGCCGGCCGCCGAGCCGCGCCGTGCCCGGTCGGCGACGAGCGAGACATCAGCGTCTCGCGCGGCGCCGGATCGTGAAGCCCGTCGCGTCGCCGTGAGGCGCACCAGCGAGGCCGAGCGCGAGCGGCTGCACGAGACGTTCGCGGCGCTGTGCCGGATCGAGAGCCCGTCCGGGCACGAGCGCGCCGTGCGCCGACTGGGTGACCGGCCGAGCTGCGAGGCGATGGGCCTGGAGGTCGACGAGGACGCCAGCGCGGCGGCGATCGGCGCCGACGCCGGCAACCTGCTGGCCCGGATCCCCGGGCGCGCCGGACGCCAGCGTCCTGCTGTGCGCGCACATGGACACCGTCCCGCCGGCCGCGCCGGTCGAGCCGGTGCTCGTCGACGGCGCCTGGGAGAACGCCAACGAGGGGATCCTCGGCGCCGACAACAAGTCGGCGGTCGCGGTGATCCTGGAGCTGGCGCGGCGGCTCACCGCGGCGCCGGCGAGCCGCCGCCGGTCGGGATCGAGCTGCTGTTCACGGTCTGCGAGGAGATCGTCGCTGCGGGGCTCGAGGGAGTTCGACGTCGTCGCGGCTGCGCAGCGCGTTCGGCTACGTGTTCGACCACGCCACGCCGATCGGCGAGGTCGTGGTCGCCTCGCCCACCCACTACCGGATCGTCGCCGAGCTGCGCGGCCGGGCCGCGCACGCCGGGGTGCGGCCGGAGGCGGGCCGCAGCGCGATCGCGGCCGCCGCGCAGGCCATCGCCGCGATGCGGCTCGGCCGCCTGGACGCCGAGACGACGGCCAACGTGGGCACGATCGAGGGCGGCACCGCGATCAACGTGATCCCCGAGCGCTGCCGGATCGAGGCCGAGGTCCGCAGCCTCGACGACGCCCGGGCCGCCGCGGTGGCCACCGAGATGATCGACCACCTCGCAGGACGCCGCCAACGCCGGCGAGTGCGACCTCGACCTCAACGTCGAGCGGATGTTCTCCGGCTACCGCACCAAGCCGCAGGCGCCGCAGCTGGCGGTCGCCGAGCGGGCGCTGCGGGCCTGCGGCTACGAGCCCCGGCACGATCGTCTCCGGCGGCGCCTCGGACGCCAACTCGTTCGAGGCCGCCGGCTTCCCCTGCACGAACCTGGCCGACGGCACCGAGCGCAACCACGAGCCGACCGAGCGGATCAGCGTCGACGCGCTCGAGAGCCTGCTGGAGATCGCGATCGCGCTCGTCGACGAGGCGGCGAGCGAGCTGGCGGGCAGCCGGTGACTCACGCGGACGAGCGGCGGTCGGCGTGAGCCGGTTTCAGCTGATCGGCGAGGAGACGACGTGGAGCGGGTAAGATCATCACGCGCCGGCGTCGAGCGCTTCCGCCACGACGACGGGCCGTGAGGTCAAGCGGGAGAAGGTCTGGCATCCGGGCGCGGTCGGGATCCTGGCCGTCGACGACGAGCACGTGTGGCTCACGCGCCAGCCGCGGGAGGTGGCGGGCCTCAGGCGTCGCTGGAGATCCCGGCCGGCAAGCTCGACGTCCAGGGCGAGGCTGCCGCTGGCAGACCGCCAAGCGCGAGCTCGCCGAGGAGATCGGCAAGCAGGCGGCGTCGTGGGAGGAGCTGAAGGCCTTCTTCACCAGCCCGGGTTCAGCGACGAGCGGATGTGGCTGTACCTGGCCCGCGACCTGTCCGACGCCCGCACCGGCGGCGGCCGACGAGGACGAGCGGATCGAGATCGTGCCGTGGCCGCTTGACCGGCTCGACCAGGCGATCGCCGAGTGCGAGGACTCCAAGTCGCTGATCGCGCTGGTGTGGCTGGCCCGGGCGCTCGAGCGCGGCCAGCTCGACCGGCGCTGAACGGCCGCAACGACCCCCGCCGGGACCGGCGGTGAACGGGCGCGCCCAGCCGCAGGACCGTCGCGTGGGCGTGCGAATACGCCAGCGATGGCGACCGCCGACGCCACCGCAGGCCAGCGCCAGCTCACCGAGCTCACGCTCGAGTTCCTGGCCTCGCTCGAGCTCGAGCGGGGGCTGTCTCGCAACACGCTCGAGGCCTACCGCTCCGACCTGCAGCAGTACGGCGCGTTCCTGGGCCGCCGCGACCGCGACCCGCTCGACGTCGCCCCCGCCGACCTGGCCGCGTTCGTCTCCGAGCTGGCCGCCGGCCACGACGGCAAGCCGCCGGTGGCCCCGGCCACGCTGCAGCGCAAGATCGCCTGCCTGCGCTCGTTCTACCGCCACCTGCGCCGCGAGCAGATCATCGACCACGACCCGACCGCCGAGCTGCGCCCGCCGCGCTCACGGGGGCGGCTGCCCAAGGTGCTCAGCCGCGACGAGGTCGACCGCCTGCTCGAGCAGCCGCGGGGAACCTCGCCGGCCGCGCTGCGCGACCGGGCGCTGCTGGAGACGATGTACGCCTGCGGGCTGCGGGCCTCGGAGGCGATCACGCTGGAGCTGTCCGAGCTGGACCTCGAGGCCGGGATCCTGCGCGCCCGCGGCAAGGGCTCCAAGGAGCGCCTGGTCCCGATCGGCAGCAAGGCGATCGAGAGCCTGCACGTCTACCTGGACAGGGCGCGCCCCCAGCTCGTCGGCCTGCGCGACGAGCCGCAGGTATTCGTCAACCTGCGCGGCGGCGGACTGTCGCGCCAGGGGCTCTACAAGATCGTCCAGGGCCACGCGCGCACCGCCGGGCTCGAGCACCGGATGAGCCCCCACACGCTGCGCCACACGTTCGCCACCCATCTGCTGGCCGGCGGCTGCGACCTGCGCTCGCTGCAGGAGATGCTCGGCCACGCCGACATCGGCACCACCCAGATCTACACCCACCTGTCGGCCGACCGGCTGCGCGACGTCTACTTCGACGCCCATCCGCGGGCACAGATCGCGCGCTCCTCGTAAGGGAGGACGGTGGGGCTGACCCACTACACGCAGGCGCCGTCGTTCGAGGTCGACGTGGGCCACCTCGGCGGTCGCTGGACGCTGCTGGGCGAAGCGGCCGGCTCACAAACGGTGGGGCTGCGCGCGGATCGAGCTGCCCGCCGGGATGTGGTCGACCCCGGCGCACGAGCACGGGCGCTCGGAGGAGATCTTCTTCGTGCTGGCCGGGTCGGGGGTCTCGTGGCAGGCGGGCGCGACCACGGCGATCGGGCCCGGCGACTGCATCGTCTACCACCCCCACGGCGGCGCCCACACGATCCGGCGCCGATGATCGGCTCGACGTGCTCGCCTTCGGTACGCGGGAGCACGACGAGAGCCCCGCGGTTTCCCGGGCTCGAGCTGTCGCTGGTCGGCGGGCGGGCGGTGGCGTCGTCGCCGGCCACGGTCGACGGCGTGCCGACCCAGTTCGTGCGGGAGGCCGAGCGGGGACCGCCGCCGGAGCCCCCCGAGCCGGGACCACGCCCGCCGACGGTCGTCAACCTGGACGCGGTCGATGCCCAGCGGGTCAGGCGTCCCCGCGTCGACCGCATCCGGCGACGGATCAGCGCCCAGGCGGGCTCGCGCCGCGCGGGGCTGCAGCACGTCCAGGTGGCGCCGGGCATGGAGTCAACCGCCCAGCACTGCCACTCGCTGGAGGAGGAGATCTTCGTGATCCTCGAGGGCGATGGCACCGCTGGTGCTCGACGAGCAGGAGACTCCCGTGCGGGCCGGACACGTCGTGGCGCGCCCGGCCGGCACCGGCGTCGCGCACATGTTCCGCGCCGGCGACGGCGCACTCACCTACCTCGCCTACGGCACGCGTGAGCCCGGCGACGTCTGCTATTACCCGCGCTCGAACAAGATCGCCTTCCGCGGGGTCGGCATCATGGCCCGCCTGAGCGGATCACTGACTACTGGGACGGTGAGGACTGATTTCCGGCTGTCGGCGTCCGAACGTCTTCGCGCCCGGCTCTGACGCCCCCGCCGACCGCCCGGCGAGGCTGGCAGAATCGCGGCGTGCCCGCCGCGCCAAGAGTCCTGCTGGGCTGTTCCGTGGTCCTGCTGGCGGGGTGCGGGAATGCCCGGACGGCCGTCCCCAGTGCGAGTCAGCCGGCGGTGCCGGCCGGCTTCGTGACCCTGACCCGCAGCTACGCCGGGGCGCGTCTGGCCGTGCCCCGCAACTGGATCGTCACCGGCCAGCGCGCGCCGCTGGTGGTCACGATCCAGTCCGGGACGGCGGTGGTGGCGCTGTGGCGGTTTGCCAGTAAACGGCCCGGTGCCGTGGGGGCCGGCGGGCGCTGGCCGCCGACCGAGCCCGGCTGATCGCCAGGATCCGCCAACGCGACCGGACGGTGCGACTGCTGCGGACGAGCTTCGCCCGCATCGACGGCGCCAACGCGATCGAGCTCGACGCGCAGGAGCGGATCGGCGGCCTGGCGCGCCAGGTCAGCTCGACCCACGTCTACGTCCGCGGCGCCGAGTTGGTGCTCGACGAGTACGCGCCGCCCGCCGAGTTCGCCGCCGTCGATCGCTCGGTGTTTGCTCCGGTGCGGCGCTCGCTGACCCTGATCGGCTCGGACCGCGCATGAGACGGGCGTTCGTGGTCGTGCTCGACGCCTGCGGGGTCGGCGCGCTGCCCGACGCCGCCGACTACGGCGACGCCGGCACCAACACGCTCGGGCACCTGGCCGAGCACCTGGGGGGCCTGCACCTGCCCGCCCTGACCGGGCTGGGGCTGGGCTCGATCCTCCCGCTGGCGGTGTCAAGCCGGCCGCCGCTCCGGTCATGCACGGCCGGCTGCATCCCGCTGGGGCCGGGCAAGGACTCGACCGCCGGGCATCGGGAGCTGATGGGCCTGGTGGCCTCCCGGCGCCCGCCAACCTACCCCGACGGCTTTCCCGCCGAGGTCCTGGACATCGTCCGGGCCGCCAGCGGACGGGGCGTCCTCCTCAACCGCCCCGACAACGGGATCGACGCGATCGAGAACTTCGGCGAGCAGCAGCTTCAGTGCGGGAGCCTGATCGTCTACACCAGCCAGGACTCGGTGCTGCAGATCGCCGCCCACGTCGATCTGGTGTCGCCGCAGCAGCTGTATTCGATCTGCGAGCAGGTGCGCCGCAACCTGCCCGAGGAGCACGCCGTCGGCCGGGTGATCGCCCGCCCGTTCGCGGGGTCCGGTGGGAGCCTTCAGTCGCACCGACGGACGTCGCGACTACTCCCTGCGCCCGCCGTCGCCCAGCTATCTGGAGGCGCTCCAGGGCCGCGGGGTGCCGGTGCACGCCGTCGGCAAGGTGGCGCAGCTGTTCGCGGGCGTCGGGATCGACGTCGAGCATTCCGGGCCCACCAACGCCAACGCCCTGGCCCAGACCACCGGAGCTGATCCAGGGGCTGGAGCGGGGGTTCGTGTTCACCAACCTGATCGAGACCGATCAGGTCTACGGCCATCGCCACGACTTCGCCGGCTTCGCGCGGGCGCTCGAGGAGATCGACGCGTGCGTGGCCGGCTGGCTGGAGGCGCTGCAGCGCCGATGATCTGCTGGTGCTGACCGCCGACCACGGCTGCGACCTGACCTCGCCGCGCACCGACCACACGCGCGAGCACGCGCCCGCTGCTGGCCCGCTTCGACGGCCACGGCTCGCGACGCCACGACGGCCCGCTGGCCGACGTCGGCGCCAGCGTGCTCGACTGGCTGGCCGGGGCCCGGAGCGACCGGCTGCCCGGCGACTCGTTCGTCACCGGGGGCAGCGGCGGGGCAGCGCGCTGATGCCCGAGCTGCCCGAGGTCGAGACCATCCGCCGCCAGCTGGCGCCGCACCTGGAGGGCCGCACGCTCGAGGCGGTCGAGATCCTCGATCCCCGCTGGACGCGGCCCGAGCCGCCCGGGCCGGTGGCGCGCCGAGCTGCGCGGGCGCCGGGTGCGAGCGGGTCGGCCGCCACGGCAAGTACCTGGTGTGGGAGCTGCAGCGGCGAGCGTTTCCTGCTCATGCACCTGCGGATGACCGGCGCGCTGCTGTTCGACCCCGCCGTCGATCCGCTGCACACGCGGGTGCGGTTCGAGCTCGACGGTGGCCACCGCCTGGTCTACGTCGATCCGCGCCGCTTCGGCACCGGCCACCTGGCCCAGGGCGCGGCCGCACGCGACGCCTACCTGGCCGAGCGGCTCGGCATCGAGCCGATGACGCCCGAGTTCACCGCCGAGCACCTGCGGGCGATGGCCCGCGGCCGCCAGGCGCCGATCAAGTCGTTCGTGCTGGACCAGCGCCGGATCGCCGGGGTGGGGAACATCTACGCCGACGAGGCGCTGTTCCGGGCCCGGATCCACCCGCTGCGGCCAGCCGGCACGCTCAGCGGCCCGCAGCTGGAGGCGCTGCGTGAGGCGATCGAGGACGCGCTGCGGGCCGGGATCGACGCCAAGGGCGCGACGATCGACGACTTCCGCCACGTCGACGGCGCCCACGGCTCGTTCCAGGACCTGTTCCTCGTCCACCAGCGCGAGGGCGAGCCGTGCCCGCGGTGCGGCACCACGATCCGCAAGCTGGTCGTCGGCGGGCGCGGGACCTACGTGTGCGAGCGCTGCCAGCCGCGGCACGGGCAGCCGCGGCGCCGGGGCACGGACCGCGGCGGCCGAGACCCGCCGCGACCGAAAAACGGGCCGCCGCCAGGCGGCCGCGGACGACCAGGATCAGCGGTCTCAGACGGCGAGCAGCTCGCGACAGCCGGCCGGCGCGGTCGGCGGCCAGCAGCTCCTGAAAGCCGCCGATCGTCTCGCCGTCGATCACGATCTGGGGGAACGTGACCATCCCGGTGCTCCTCGGCGAGCTTGGCGCGACCGTCCGGGTCCCTTGCCAGATTGATCTCCTCGTACTCGATGCTGCGGCGCTTGCCAGCAGCATCTTGGCGCTCATGCAGCGCGAGCAGCTGATCGGTGGTGTAAACGGTGACTGGCTTCATAGCTTCAGAAAGTATAGCGCGAGGCCGGGAGGGGCCTGAGCGGTGCCGGGACCGCTGAAGACCGAGGCGATCGTGCTGCGCTCGATCCGCTACGGGGAGGCCGACCGCATCCTGCACCTGTACACGCCTTACCACGGCCGTCTGAGCGCAATCGCCAAGGGCGCCCGGCGCGCCCGCAGCCGCTTCGGCGCCCGGCTGGAGCCGTTCTTCCACGTCCGCGCGATGCTGCACGAGGGGCGCAGCGACCTGCTGACCGTGACCGGCGTCGACACGGTCGCGGCCCATGCCGCGCTGCGCGACCACGCCGCCACGCTCGACGCCGCCGCGCGGGCCTGCGATGCGGTGTCGCGGCTGTTCGAGACCTCCGACCCCCATCCCGAGGTGTTCCGGCTGCTGGCCAACGAGCTCGCCGCTGCTCGACGTCGGGGTCGCCCACGCCCGCCCGGCAACCGGACTGGCGTTCCGGCTCAAGCTGCTGCTGGCCGCCGGGATCGTGCCCCAGCTGGCGGCCTGCGCGGTGTGCGGCGAGACCGAGCACCTGCGTGGCTTCTCGGGGGCGGCCGGAGGCGTCGTCTGCAGCGCCTGTGAGGCGGCGGCGTTCGCGCTCGACGAGGACGCCTACCGGTTCCTGGTGGCCGCGCTGGGGTCGCCGCTGGCCCAGGCGCCCGACGGCTCCGAGCGGGCCCTGCGCCAGGTCGAGCGCGCGATCGGCGAGACCGCCGAGCACCATGCCCACGTGCGGCTGCGGCCGCTGCTGGCCGCCTGACCGGTACGCGCTCCTGAGATGCGCCGGCGTCAGCCGATGTGTCAGCGACCCGTGCCGGGCTCGGTGATCGACGCTCGCGCGCTGTCAGAATCGGGGTGTGAGCGAGCAGACGACTCGCCTCCGCGGTACGAGCATCCCGCCGGCCCGGTGGCCGCCGGGTTCGAGGACGCGCGTGCGCGCCCGGGAGGAGCGTGACCTGTCGCCGCTGGCGGTGCGCTCCTATCCGGCGCGGCGCGCGCTGGCCGAGACCGACTGCGGGCTGCGCACCCCGTTTCAGCGCGACCGCGACCGGATCGTGCACTGCAAGGCGTTTCGCCGGCTCAAGCACAAGACCCAGGTGTTCGTGGCGCCCACGCGGCGACCACTACCGGACGCGGCTCACCCACACGCTGGAGGTGACCCAGGTCTCGCGCACCGTCGCCCGCGCGCTGGCGCTCAACGAGGACCTGGTCGAGGCGATCGGGCTCGGCCACGACCTCGGCCACCCGCCGTTCGGCCACGTCGGCGAGGAGGCGCTGGACCGCTGCCTGCGGGAGCGCTTCGGGCGCCGCTTTCTGCCACTACGAGCACTCGCTGCGCGTCGTCGACACGCTCGAGCGCGACGGCCGGGGCCTCAACCTGACCGAGCCCGTGCGCGACGGGATCGTCAGCCACTCCGGCCGCGCCGCCGCAGCCGGCCACGCTGGAGGGCAAGATCGTGCGCCTGGTCGACCGCGTCGCCTACATCAACCACGACATCGACGACGCGGTGCGCGCCGGGGTGCTCTCCGCGGCCGATCTGCCCGCCGGCGCGATCGAGGTCCTCGGCGAGACCGGCCAGCGGCGGATCGACACGCTCGTCCACGACCTCGTCGAGCACTCCGAGGCCGCCGGCGACATCGTCCAGGGCGAGCCGATCGGCGGCGCCATGGACGCAGCTGCGCGACGTTCATGTTCGAGCGGCGTCTACCTGGGGCCGGTGGCCACCCGCGAGCACGCCAAGATCGACGTCGTGATCGGCACGCTGTTCGACCACTACTGCGCCCATCCCGAGGAGATCCCCGACTTCGATCCCCGACGGCGAGCTGGCCACGCGGGTCACCGACTACCTCGCCGGGATGACCGACCGCTTCTGCATCCGGCGCGTTCGAGGAGCTCAGCGTGCCGGTCGCGTTCGCGCCGTGAGCCGCTACACCGCCGACTCCCGCGACCGCGTCTTCGCAGGCCGTCGACATGATCGCGCTCGTCTCGGCCCGGACCGAGCTGCGCCGCGCCGGCGTCAACAGCTACTTCGGGCTGTGCCCGTTCCACGACGAGCGCACCGGCTCGTTCCACGTGCGGCCCGGACGAGAAGCACTACCACTGCTTCGGCTGCCAGGCCTCGGGCGATCCCGTTCACCTTCGTGATGGAGACCGAGGGCCTGGACTTCAAGGCGGCGCTGGAGTCGCTGGCCGACCGCTTCGGGGTCAGGCTGGAGACCGAGGCCGAGGATCCCGGGGCGGCCGCGCGCCGCCAGCGGCGCGAGCGGCTGCACTCGCTGCTGGGCCGGGCCGCCACCTACTACTCGCGGTATCTGTGGGAGGCGCGCGAGGCCGCAGACGGCCCGCGAGCTACCTGCTCGGCCGCGGCCTGAGCGAGGAGACCCTGCGGGAGTTCCGCGTCGGCTACGCGCCCAGCGCCTGGGACCGGATCCTGCTGGCCTCGCGCCGGGCGGGCTACAGCGACGAGGAGCTGCTGGCCACCGGGCTGGCCCAGCGCTCGCGCAATCCGGCCCGGGCAGCATCTACGACCGCTTCCGCGAGCGGATCATGTTCCCGGCCGTCGACGCCCGCGGGCGCGTGCACGGCTTCGGCGCGCGGCGGATGCGCGAGAACCAGGGCGGCGCCAAGTACCTCAACACCTCCGACGGCGAGCTCTACCACAAGCGCGAGGTCCTGTTCGGCATCGACCTCGCCCGCGCCGCCGCCGCCAAGGCGGGGCGGATGATCCTGGTCGAGGGCTACACCGACGTGCTGGCGCTGCACCAGGCGGGGATCCGCAACGCCGTCGGGATCATGGGCACCTCGCTGACCGAGGAGCAGATCGCCGAGCTGCGAGCGCGTGGTCACGGTGCTGGAGCTGTGCCTCGACGCCGACCGCGCCGGCCAGGACGCGATGCTGCGCGCCGCGCGGCTGGCCGCCGGGCGCAAGCTCGAGCTGCGGGTGGTGGCGCTGCCCGAGGGCGCCGACCCCGCGGACCTGGTCGAGCGCGAGGGCGCGGAGGCGCTGCGCGCCCGGGTCCAGGCCTCGGTGCCGTTCGTCGTCTTCAACGTCGAGCGGATCCTCGACGCGGGCCGACACCGGCAGCGCCGAGGGGCGCGACCGCGCCCTGGCCGAGCTGCGCCCGGTGTTCGGGGACTGCCGGCGCAGCGTCCTGCGCGACGAGCTGATGCGCCGCATCGCCGGCCGCCTGGAGCTGACCGAGGCGCAGCTGCGCGCGACGGCTGCTGGCCGTCAGGCCGGCCGTCGCCGGCGGCCGCGCGGCCCGGCCGGCGACGGCAACGGTCCGGCGGCTCGCCGGCGAGTCCGCGCCGCCGATCAGCTCACGGGCGCCGCGGGCCGAGCGGCTGTTCCTGGCGCTGTGCATGGCGGTGCCCGAGCCGGGCGACGCCGCTGCTGGCGCGCGATCGACATCGACGAGCTGCTGACCAGCGAGTCGCTGCGGCGCGCCGCCCGCCATCTGCGCCGGGCGCACGCGCACGCCGCTGGCCGACCTGCCCGCCGACGACGAGGAGTTCGCGCGCATCGATCGCCGGCTCGTCGAGCTCGGCGGGCCGGGTGCCCGATCCCAGCGCCGACCGCCTCGAGCACGCCCGCCTGGTGCTCGAGCTCGACCGCCTGGAGCGCGCGATCATCCGGGCCCGCGGCGAGGGCGCCGGCACCAGCGAGCTGGCCCGCGAGCGCGAGAGGGTCCGCGAGGAGATCCGAGCGGTGGTGGCGCGGCTGGAGGAGACGCTGAACCCGTCTGAGCAGCGTCTTTCCGTCCGGCCTGGATGCGAACATATGTTCGATCAATGAAGGGGGAGGTCGGACATGGACAAGGAATCGCTGACGTCGCTGCTGGCCCGCGGGCTCAGCCTGGAGAAGATCGGCCGGCGCTTTGGCAAGCACCCGTCGACGGTCTCGTACTGGATGGCGCAAGTACGGGCTCGAGGCGGTCAACCGCGAGAAGCACGCGGCCAAGGGCGGGATCGACCGGGAGCGGCTCGAGGAGCTGGTGGAGGCGGGGATGTCGATTGCCGAGATCGCGGCCGAGGTCGAGCGGAGCAAGGCGACCGTTCGGCACTGGCTGCGCCGCTACGGCCTGCACGACGCAGCAGCGCCAATCGGGCCGTGAGCCGCCGCGGCTCGCGACGCGGAGCGCGGGTCGGCTGATCGATCGCACCGCGACCTGTCCGCCGTCACGGCGAAACCGACTTCGTCCGTCGAGGGGCGCGGCTACTACCGCTGCAAGCGCTGCCGCCTGGAGCAGGTTGCCGCGTCATCGCCGGGACGCTTGAAGGCACTGCTGGTCGCAGAGGCCGGAGGGCGGTGCCGGATGTGCGGCTACGACCGGCTGCCGCGTCGGCGCTGGAGTTCCATCACCTTGACCCGCTCGAGAAGCGGCTCGGGATCAGCGCCGGCGGGCTGACGCTGTCGCTTCGAGGCGCTGCGGGCGGAGGCGGCGAAATGCGTCCTGCTGTGCTCCAACTGCCATGCCGAGGTCGAGAGCGGCGTGCGCGCTGCTTCCCGTAAAGTGATCAGAGCGCGCTGTCCGATTGACGTGATCACCCGATCCGGGGTAGCTCAATGGCAGAGCGAACGGCTGTTAACCGTTAGGTTGTGGGTTCGAGTCCCACCCCCGGAGCTTCTCATACCGTGCGAGCTGACGAATGAAGCTCTACGTCTGTTACGGAACCTGGACGGCCGGAAGCCGCTGCACGCCGCATCCCTGCGGGGAGGCCCACAAGGCGCTGGCGGAGGCCGGCTATGAGCCGGAGGTCGTGCTGTCCTACGGGCTTGGGGTCGCTGCCCGGCGCTCATCAACGACCTCACGCGCGGACGGCGCGAGGTCAAGGAGCTGACCGGCAACTACTGGGTGCCGGTGCTGGTCACCGATGACGACGAGGTGATCCAGGGCTCGAAGAAGATCATCGCCTGGGCGCAGGCGCATCCGGCGGGCGGTCGGCCGGCGCCGCCCGCGCCGGGGCGGCCTGACCGCAGGCCGCGGCGATGAGGCGCCCCGGGACGATCGCGGACTGGAGGCCTGGACCGATCACGGGGCGACCTGGCGGCCGCTCGAGCTGACCGACGAGCGCGTGGTGGTCGAGCTGTGCACCTGCTACGGCGAGCCGGTGACGTTCTGCAGAGCGAGGACGCCGAGCTCATCGCGTACGTGCGCCGGCACCGCGACGACTGAGCGCCAGCTCCTCGACCAGGTCGGCCGCCCGCCGGCGCCCCCGGTGGCCCGCGCCCAGGCGCCCAGCTCGCGGGCGCGCGCGCCCAGAGCCGGCTCGCCCAGCGCCCGGCGGACGGCCAGTCGCAGCGTGCGCGGGGTCAGCAGCGGCCACGGGAGCCGGACGCCGGCGCCCGGCCCAGTCAAGCGCGGGCGGCGTTCTCGGCCATGTCGCCGACGTGGGGCACCGCCAGCACGCGGCAGCCGGAGGCCAGCGCCCGCACCAGCGTGCCGTGCCCGGCGTGGCAGATGACCAGCGCGCAGTCGGGCATCGTCTGCGAGTAGGAGAGCCACTCGACCAGCCGGGTGTTGGCCGCCACCGGCGTGGGTCCCGGCAGCGGCCGGCGGTTCCAGGTGGCCAGCACCCGCACCGGCTCGCCGGCCAGCCCGGCGAGCGCCGCGCGCAGCAGCCGGTGCTCGGGGTCCTGGGCGGTCGAGGGGGCGACCAGCACCAGCGGGTCGTCGCCCGGTGGCGGCTCCACCGGTTCAAACGGCGGCTCCCACATCAGCGGGCCGACGACGTGCACGTGGTCGGCCAGTCGCGGGGATACTCGAGCTGCGGGAACGTCCCCACCAGGCACAGCTGCCTGGCTGAGCCCGCCGTGGAAGCGGTCGACCGGCCCCAGCCCCAGCCTGCCGGCGGGCGTCGTTGAGCTCGTCGCTGCCCGCGGCGCAGGCCCGATCGCCACCGGCCGGTCGAACGCGCGCCACAGCACGCGCCCCACCGCGTGTGCGGGGCATGCGGGCGCCGAACGCATACGGCGGCAAACCCGGGCTGGCCGACCGGATACACGTGCGGGATCAGCGTGGCGACCGGCACGCCCTCGAGCTCGGCGGCCAGCGCCGGCGCCAGCGTCAGGATGTCGTGCACGACCACGTCGGGCGCGGCCGCGGCGATCGCCGGCCGGGTCTCGGCGGTGGCCAGCACCACCGCCTCGTAGGGCTGCAGCGGCTGCTCGCGGGTGGGGAACGCCGGGGTACTCGGGCGCGGCCAGGAAGCGCATCCCGTCGGCCTCGACGTGCTCGCGCCAGCGCGACCACGTCTCGTAGGTCACCTCGTGGCCGCGAGCCGCCAGCTCGGCGCCGAGCGCCAGCATCGGGAAGGCGTGCCCGGGCTGGCCGAAGGCCCCCAGGAAGACGCGCAGGTGCAGCGGACCGGTCGCCGCGCTGGCGCCGGGGCCGCCGCGCCGGGGTCGCTGGCGTCAAGCCGCCAGCTCGGCCACCGCGCGCAGCTGCTCGATCCGCTCCTCGGCGTCGAACGCCATCGGGGTGACCATCAGCGTGCCGACGCCGGCGTCGCGGAACGCGGCGAGCCGGTCGCGCACGACGTCGCGCGGGCCGCACAGCGAGACCATGTCGATCAGCTCGTCGGGGAGCGCCTCGCCGGCCTCGGCCTTCTTGCCCTCCAGGTACAGATCCTGGACCTCCGCGGCGGCGGCCTCGAAGCCGTAGCGCTGGACCAGGTTGTTGTAGAAGTTCTGCTTGCGCGAGCCCATGCCGCCGATGTACAGCGCCAGCACCGGCCGCATCAGGTTGCGGGCCACCTCGCGGTCGTCGGACACGTAGGACTGGACGGTGGGGGCGATGTCGAAGCCCTCGAGCGAGCGCCCGGAGCGGTCCGCGCCCTCCTCCAGCAGCGCGCGGAAGTCGGCCACGTGCTCGGGGGAGAAGAAGGTGGGGATCCAGCCGTCGGCGATCTCGCCCGCCAGCGCGGTGTTCTTGGGCCCGATCGCGGCCAGGTAGATCGGGATCCGCTCCTGGACGGGGCGTGATCATCAGCTTCAGCGCCTTGCCGGGTCCGTCGGGCAGCGGCAGCTCGAGCGTCTCGCCCTTGAACTCCAGCCGCTCCCGGGCCAGCGCCTTGCGCACCACGGCGACGTACTCGCGCGTGCGCTGCAGCTGGCGGCCGAAGCGCTGGCCGTGCCAGCCCTCGGCCACCTGCGGGCCCGGACGAGCCGATCCCCAGCAGCATCCGCCCGCCGGAGAGCTCGTCGATCGTGGCCGCCGTCATCGCGGTCATCGCCGGGCTGCGGCCCGGGCATCTGGAAGATCGCCGAGCCGAGCTTGATCGTGGTCGTGCCGGCGGCCAGCCAGGCGAGCACGGTGGCGGCGTCCGAGCCGTAGGCCTCGGCCGCCCAGACCGAGTCGTAGCCGAGCCGCTCGGCCTCCTGCACGATCTCCAGCTGGTCCTGGGGGCCCATGCCCAAGCCCCAGTAGCCGACGTTCAGTCCGAGCTTCATTTTGCAAGGTTCCTTTCGCGACCAGGAGATCTCTTGAGCGCGCAGACGGCCGCGCGTAAAGTGGCTCGGCCGCCGCCTGCCGGTGGCGAACCCTATGCGAACGCGGCGCCGAGCGACCATCGAGGATCTGCGGCTGGCGATCGACTGCCTGCCCCAGCGCACCAAGGTGGCGCATGCTCGAGGGCATCGCCGGCAACGAGATCATCGTCGGCGCCTACTCGACCGGCGACGGGGTCTGCCCGATGCTGGCCGCCCACCGCGCCGGCGGACGGACCAACCTGATCTCGTTCGCCAAGGCGTGGGACCGCTTCGCCTTCCGCGACTCGCGGTCCCAGCGCGCCCGCCGCGCCACCGAGCGCGAGCTGCTGATCCTCAGGTCCCACCTCGAGGCCAGCCTGCTGGCCGAGGATGCGCCCCTGGGCCCAGTGGCTGCCGGCACCGGCGAGCTCGCGGCCGCCCGGGCCGAGCACGAGGCGCTCGTGGCCCGCCGCCGCCGTGAGCGCGACGGTGCCCGGGCCGGCCAGCCCGCCGCCAAGGCCAAGGGGCCCAAGCGATCCGCGCCACGGCCGGGCGACCCCAGCCGCACCCGCGAGCTGCGCAGTCGCCGCGGCTGGGCCTGGACCCGGGTCGTACGTCGTTACGACGACTACGAGCGGGTGCTCGAGCGGCTGCAGACCGAGCGGCTGCAGACCGAGCGGCTGCAGACCGAGCACGCCGTCGCCGAGCAGTTGCCCGAGCCCGATCCGGCTCTGACCCGCTGACCCACGCTGCCGCCCCCGCATCCGCCGGCCCGGGTACGTCAGGGCGATACTTGGCGGGTGAGCGTGGAAGCGCAGGCGAGCGCAACCGAACCCAAGCCCGAGCCCGAGCCGGAGCGCCGCAGCAGCCCGGTGGAGTTGTTGTGGGACCTGGTGTTCGTGTTCGCGGTCACCCAGGTCACCACCCTGCTCGCCCACGATCCGAGCTGGAGCCGGTTCGGCGAGGCGATGCTGGCCCTGGCGCTGGTGTGGTGGGCGTGGTCGGCGTTCGTGTGGGCGGCCAACGCGCAGCCGCCGGACTCGAGGACGCTGCGCGTGAGCCTGTTGGCGGGCACCGTGCTGATCTTCGTCGTCGGCCTCGCGCTGCCCCAGGCGTTCGGACGCGAGGCGCTCCTGTTCGCCGTCGCCTACACGCTGGTTCGGTTCCTGCACCTGGCCCTGTACGTCGACGCCTCACACCACGGCAACGCGTCCTGGTCGGCGATCGTCGGCTTCGCGATAACGGTGGTGGTGGGGATGGCGATGCTGCTGATCGGCGGCGCGTTCTTGACCGGCCTGCCTCGGGCGCTGCTGTGGACGGCGGCGGTGGCGATCGACTACGCCGGGCCCGCGTGGCTGACCCGCGAGCGGCTGCGGGGACTGCAGCAGGTGGCGGTGTCGCACTTCGCCGAGCGCTACGGCCTGTTCGTGATCATCTGCCTGGGCGAATCGGTGGTCGCCCTCGGGGTCGGGGTGGGTACCGCCACCCGCCCCCTGACCGCCGAGTTGGTGTTCGGCGCGACGCTGGCGCTGCTGATCACCATCGGCCTGTGGTGGACGTACTTCGACCGCGTCGCCGAGCGGGCGCAGTCGCGGCTGAGCGAGCACGGCGATCCGGTGCTGGCCGCCGCTGACGGCTATAGCTACATCCACTTGATCATCGTGGCGGGAATCATCATCTTCGACGGCGGGGTCACGCTGGTGGTGCAGAACTCGACGCAGCTGCCGATGCCCGGACCCGGGCGGCTCGCCCTGTGTGCCGGCGTGACCGTCTACCTGCTCGGCCTGGCCGGCTTCCGGTTGCGGATGTTCGGCGAGCTCAGCTGGCCTCTGTTGATCGTGGGCGCGGCCGCGCTGACGCTGTACGCGCTTGGAGGGTCGATCCCGGCCTGGACGGTGGGCGCCGGCCTCGCCGCGTTGGTCGGCGCGCTGGGGGCGTTCGAGTCGCTGCACACGGAGACCAGGCCGGTGGCGGCGCCGCATGCGGAGGTGGAGGCGTGAGCATCCCGGCGTTGGACCCTGCCAAGGTCCGCCAGGACGCGGCCCGCAGCATCCGTCATCCGCTGTCGCGCTCTCTGCTGCTGCTGACGTTCAGCACCGGCATAGTGGACGCCGGCAGCTATCTGGGACTCGGTCACGTGTTCACCGCCAACATGACCGGCAACATCGTGCTGCTGGGGTTCGGGATCGGCGGCGCTGCCGGCCTGCCGGTGGTGGCCCCGCTGGTCTCGCTGGCTGCCTTCCTGCTCGGCGCCGGCATCGGCGGCTGGCTGGGCACGAGGAGAACCGTCACCATGGAGCCGAGTCTGAACCGCGCACTCGTCGTCGAGACGCTGCTGATCACCGGGGCGGCGGTGATCGCGGCGGCCGCCGACGTGCAGCCCGGCCGCCTGTCGGGCTACGCGGTGATCGCCCTGCTGGCGTTTGCGCTCGGCTTCCGCAACGCCACCATCCGCAAGGTGGCGGTTCCGGACCTGAGTACGACCGTGCTGACCATGACCCTGACCGGCCTGGCCGCGGACTCCAAGATCTTCGGCGGCCCCGGGTCCGGGAGCCTGCGACGCAGCACGGCGGTGGTGTCGATGCTGCTCGGCGCCGTGTGCGGAGCCCTGCTGGTCCGCACTGCGCTGTGGCTCGATCTGGGCCTCGCCGCCCTGCTGGCGGCGACGACGCTGGCCACCTACCGTGCTGCGGGGCCGTCCGCGCCGTTCGCCGAATCTGGGCGGGCGGCGCGCTCGACCTCGTCGGGGGCCGCCGGCGCCCCGCCGGGCTCGGATACGAGATAGGCGACGACACGGTTGGCGAGCGCGGTGGCGAACCGCAGTTCGGTCGGTCCCACCGGCGCCGGCTCCACGGTCAGGCCCTGCGCGACACGCGCGGCGATCGCGGGGGCCGGGCCGGCGAGCAGCTCCGCGGCGATCCGTGACGACGAACGCACCACGCGCGGCTCGAAGGACCACAGCACCTCAAAGCGGCGGTGGTGATCGGCCGGCTCCCCCGGCGCCGCGCGTTCCCAGGCAGCCATGCAGGCGTGGGCAGTGGGCGAGTCGACCACCACTGTCCACTCGCGCGACAGTGGCTGAGCCGGGTCGAGCGGCACCTCGGCCGGACCTCCGTCGGGCTCCCGCAGCCGATCGAAGTCGGCCATGGCCACCGCGAGCTCGGCGCTGCGGGCCAGCTCTCGCCAGCGCCGCTCCGACTCGCGGTAGAGGCGCTCGCGCTGAAAGGAGCCAAGCAGCAGGCCAGCAGCGCCGGAGGCGCAGTACTCGTCCTCGATCGCCCGGGTCAGGCGCAGCAGCGAGCGCTTGGGCATGTCGGCCGGCTGGATCTCGGGGTGCCGGCGGCGCAGCTCGGCGAACAGCGATCGAGGCCGCGCCTCCGCGTTACGGCGCACGCGCTCGACGGCCGCGCTCAGCGAGAAGCCCTGTGACCGCAAGCCCAGGACCTCGCGCACCAGATCGACATCGCGTTCGGTGTAGCGGCGGTGCCGGCCCGGCAGCCGGGGCGGGGCGGGGAACCCGTAGCGGGTCTCCCACATGCGCAGCGTCCCGGCGCTGAGCCCGGTCCGGGTCGCCAGCTGTGCGGTACTGAGGTCTCCGTTTGCCTGGTCGGCGATCGGGAAATGATACAAGCTGTTGAGCTTTATCCAACAACCGGTTAGGGTGCCGCTGCGATGAACACGAACAGGGCTTTGAGAAGCGGAAGCGGGACGCAATGCGGGTGCTGATAACCGGGGCCACCGGCACGATCGGACTGGCGCTCGCCGATGCGTTGCGCGGGCGCGGCGACCAGGTGGTGGCGCTGTCACGTGACCCCGAGCGGGGCCAGCGTGTGCTGGGTGAAGGCGCCGAGGTCCATCCGTGGGCCCGGCCCACCGAAGAGGCGCCGCCGGCGGAGGCCCTGCGCGGGGCCGACGCGGTCGTCCATCTGCTCGGCGAGCCGGTGGCTCAGCGCTGGACCGACGAGGCCAAGGTCGCCATCCGCGACTCGCGCGTGCTGGCCACCCGGTCGCTGGTCGACGCGCTGAAGGCGCTTGCCGACGGTGATCGGCCGTCGGCGCTGGTGTCGCAGTCGGCCGCCGGCTATTACGGGCCGCGGGGCGAGGCGCCACTGGACGAGCACGCGACGGCCGGCGACGACTTCCTGGCCGGGGTGACGATCGACTGGGAGCGTGAGGCCGGCGCCGCCGGCTCGGTGATGCGCGTGGCCTGTACGCGTACCGGCGTGGTGCTGTCTCCGAGCGGGGGGGCGCTGGCCAAGATGCTCCCGTTCTTCAGGCTCGGGATCGGTGGCCCGGTCGCCGGCGGCGACCAGTACGTCCCCTGGGTCCACCTCGATGACGTCGTCGGGGCGCTGCTGTGCTGCGTCGACAACGCCGGTGCCGCGGGACCCGTCAACGTGACCGCGCCCAACCCCGTCACCAACGCCGAGCTTTCGCGGGCCCTCGGACACGTGCTCGGCCGGCCTGCCGTGCTGCCGGTGCCCGGGATGGCGGTCAGGCTGCTCTACGGCGAGATGGCGGAAATGGTGACCACTGGCCAGCGCGCCGTTCCGGCCCGCCTCGGGCAGCTCGGTTACCAGTTTCGCCACCCCGAGCTCGAGGAGGCGCTCCACGACGTGCTGAAGGACTCGTGAGAGTCCCCCGCCGGTGAGCGTCGCGCTGCTGTGGCTGCGACGGGACCTGCGGCTGCACGACCATCCCGCGCTGCGAGCGGCGATCGATGGGGCCGACCGCACGGTCCCGGTGTTCTGCTTCGACGACGGCCTGCTGGAGGGTCGCCACGCGTCCGGTCCGCGGACGCAGTTTCTGCTCGAATGCCTGCAGGATCTCGATCACGGGCTGCGCGCCCGCGGCAGCCGCCTGTTCGTCCGCCACGGCCCGCCGCAGCGTGAGCTGACGGCGCTGGCCCGCCAGGTCGAGGCTCAGTCGGTCCATTACACCGTCGACGTCAGCCCGTTCGCGCGTCGGCGCCAGCGACAGGTCGGGCAAGCGCTGGCGCAGGCTGGCGTTGAGGCGGTCGCGCATCCCGGGATGTTCGCCGTCGACCACCTGGAGCCGATCAGGACCGGCGCCGGCGACCCCTACTCGGTGTTCACGCCGTTCTATCGCCGCTGGCTGCGCCAGCCCCGGCGCCAGGTGCTCGCCGCGCCGCGCTCGTTGGCCGACCCCGGACGCCGGGCGGCGTCGGGGCGGCTGCCCAGTCTGGCCGAGCTCGGCCTCGAGCAGGAGGTCTCCGATCCGGCTCCCGGCGGCGAGCAGCCGGCGCGCAACACTCTGCGCCGGTTCGTGTCCGGGCCCGTGCTGCGCTACGGCGGCGGCCGCGACGGCCTCAGTGGGGGAGGCGTGTCCCGGCTGTCGCCCTACCTTCACTTCGGCTGCATCTCGCCCCGGGAGATCGAGCAGCGGCTGAAGCCGGGGGAGGGGAGCGAGGCGTTTCGCCGCCAGCTGTGCTGGCGCGACTTCTACGCCCATGTGCTCGGCCACTTCCCGGCCAACGCGAACTCGGAATTCCAGCCCCGCTACCGGGGCAGCATCCGCTGGAGCCGCTCCGAGCACCGGTTTGCCGCCTGGTGTGAGGGACGGACCGGCTTTCCGGCGGTCGACGCCGGGATGCGCCAGCTGCGCCGCGAGGGATGGATGCACAACCGGGCGCGCCTGCTGGTGGGATCGTTTCTGACCAAGGACCTGGGCATCGACTGGCGCCGCGGCGAGCGCTGGTTCATGCGCCTGCTGATCGACGGCGACGAGGCCAGCAACAACGGCAACTGGCAGTGGATCGCCTCGGTCGGAGTCGACCCGCAGCCGGCCTTTCGCCGCATCTACAACCCGGCTCGCCAGCAGGAGCGCTTCGATCCCGACGGCAGCTACGTTCGCCGCTACGTCCCCGAGCTGGAGCGCGTGCCCGACGAGTACCTGGCCGAGCCCTGGAAGATGTCGCCGGAGGTGCAGGAGCAGGCGGGCTGCCGGATCGGCACCGACTACCCGGAGCCGATCGTCGACCACGCGCAGGCGCGGCGGGAGGCGCTCGAGCGCTACCGCATTTAGTGCCGGGGCACTAGGACCGGTCGGTGGCTAGGCGGGTCGCGGCTGGCGCTTGCGCCGCGGGCCGCGAACGACCCGGCGGGGCAGGGGGAACGGCGACAGCCGATTGGCCGCCTCGCCGGCGAGCAGCCGCGGCTCGAGCTTGGCCACCAGTTCGGCGAGCTCGTAGCGCTCGCGCTCGGTCAACTTGCTCGGGCGCCCGCGGGCGGTTCGCATCAGCGCGAGCAGGCGGCGACGCTCCCCGGGTTGGAGGCGCATCAGATGGCTGTGGGCCAGCAGGCCCACCTCGGCCACGGCGACCAGCTTGAGCACCGGGATGCGGCGCAGGCCCGGCACCTTGCCGGCGGCCGCGCCGATCGACCTCGTCAGCAGCGGATTAGGCATCACCCATCGAGTGTAGGAGGCCCCCGCGGCGCGACTCAGCCGGTCAGGGCCGGAGAGAAGAACTCGATTAGCAGCCGGTTGACCTCGTCGGGCGCGTCGTTCTGCGCGAAGTGGGAGACCCCGGGCAGGCGCACCACCCGCTCGAGGTTGGGCACGTCACCGGGGTAGGGCTCGGCCAGCTGGTGGCGCAGGTAGTGGTCGGTCTCGCCGAAGATGATCCGCGTTGGAGCCGCGATCGGCCGCATCCGCGCCTCGGCCGTCCACGGCGTCTGGCGCAAGGCGGCCCGGTAGTAGTTGAGCATCGCGGTCGGCGCGCCCGGCTGCGACCAGGCCTCGACGTAGCGCTCCATGTCGGCGGGCGTGAACGCGCCCGGACGGCTGTCGCGTTCGAGCGGGCGGCGCAGCATCTCCCAGTTGCGGATCTGTGACAGCCGCTCGGGCAGCCGGGGCAGCTGGAAGAAGAACATGTACCAGGAGCGCACCAGCTGGCGCGGATCGCGAAATGCCCGCAGCAGCCGCCGGGGATGGGGGAGGTTGAGGATGGCCAGGCGCTCGATCGACTGCGGGTGGTACATGGCGGTCATCCAGGCGACCGCCCCGCCCCAGTCGTGGCCGGCGAGCAAGGCCGAGCGCTCGCCCCGCTCGGCGATCAGCTCGGCGATGTCACCCGCGAGCTTGTCGTAGGTGTAGGCCGACACCCCCACCGGCTTGGAGGAGAGGTTGTAGCCGCGCATGTCGGGCGCGACCACGCGAAAGCCGGCCGCGGCGAGCGCCGGGATCTGGTGGCGCCAGCTGTACCAGAACTCGGGGAACCCGTGCAGGAGCACGACCAGCGGTCCTTCGCCCGCCTCCACGTAGTGCAGGCGGACCTCTGACAACTCGGCAAAGCCCTCACGCTGGGACACGGGCGACACCCTATGGCCTGGGAGGTGTCCATGCGGTCTCGGCTCTGGACGTGCGAAAGCAGGCGTGGCGCGGGTGGTGCGTCGTCTGGCTTACCGCATGGGTAAGTCACTCGCACCACGTCCCGGATCCGGGCGGGAACCGTCGCGGAACTGCGCCGGCGTGGGTCGAATCCGCGACGGTCCAGGCCCCCCCTCCTTCCTGGCTGCCTTGCTCCACGGCCCGGAGCTCGTGGGCATGCGCAACGTGACAAGGCCGCGCCGGCGATCCGGATTTGTCACCAGGCGCAGGCTGAGCCTCAACTTTGTGGCAAATCCACCGCGGCGGCGCGAGTTTGTCACGCGATGCACGTACCCAGGCAACCGCCCGCGACCCATTCCCATCCTGGCTGCCTTTCCCACCCGTCATCCACCCGGTAAAGGGGGCGACAACCCCCATTACCACGGCTAACCGGCGTGGTTCGAGATGGCGGCCGGCGCGCCTGCGGACCTCCACTAGCCTTCGGCCGATCTCGACCGACCCTCAGCAAGATCTCGACGTCGCGGCCCGGGCCCTGGCCTGGACCCGCTGGCAGCGCGACTCGATCGCCGACCAGATCGAGCCGTGGGAGCATGGCTCGGTGCTGCGGACCCCTCGGTATCCGACGTGGTTTGAGGCCAGCCTGGTGCGGGTCGAGGAGGATCCGGACATGACCGTGGATGAGCTGATCGCGTTCGCCGACTGGGCGCTCGGGGACTTCGCCCACCGTCTGATCAGCTTCGAGGTCTCCGAAGCGGCGGCCGCGCGGCGAAAGCAGTTCGAGGCCGCGGGCTGGCGGACCCACGCGCTGGTGTACATGCACCACGAGGGCCCGCGCCCGACCGTCGAGGACACCGACGTGCGCGAGGTTCCCTACGACGAGGTCGAGCCCCTGCGCCGGGCCTGGCATCACGAGGACTTCCCGGCACAGGACCCAACTGAGTTTCACGCCAGCATGCGCGAGGTGCGGCTCGCCCGCGGCGACCGGACGTTTGCCGTGCACGAGGCCGGTGAGCCGATCGCCTACGCGACCCTTGACTCAGGCGAGAACCAGGTCGAGGTGGGGGCCATCTACGTGCTGCCGCCGTACCGGGGTGGTGGGCGCGGCACCGCCCTCACGCGGGCGGCCGTCGCCGCCGCCGGAGACGTCGGCGACGTGTGGATCTGCGCCGACGCCGAGGATCGCCCGCAGCATCTGTACGCGCGCCTGGGCTTCCGGCCGGTGCTGCACACGATGGACTTCATGCGGCTGCCCTAGCGGCGGCGTGGCCCGAGCCCGACGGTTGCCCGCCGCCGCCGGTTCAGGCGACCGTCGTCGAGGCGACCACCGGAGAGAAGCTCGAGGCGTCGCCCTTGCGCGCCCGGCTGGGCACTCCATCGATGCTGACCGGCACGTCGCCGGCGAGCGTGATCCGATGCAGCAGCCGGGGGAGATCGTCGTAGTCGTCGACGGCGTAATGCTGGGTCGAACGGTTGTCCCAGATCGCCACGTCGCCCTCCTGCCAGTTCCACCGCACGGTGTTCTCGAGCCGGGTCACGTGGCGCTGAAACAGGGCGAACAGGTCGTTGGAATCGACCGTGTTCAGACCGACGAAGCGTCGCACGAAGTGCCCCAGCACCAGCGCCCGCTCGCCCGTCTCCGGATGGATGCGCACCACCGGGTGCTCGGTCTCGAACTCGAGCTGCTCGAACTCCTGACGGTAGGCCTGCTGCTTGACATCGAGGCCGCCGACCCGGACCTCGTCCTTGCTGCGCACGTAGTCGTAGAGGTTTGAGTGCACCCCCCACAACTGGTCGGCCAGAGCCTGCAGCCCAGCGGGCAGGGTCTCGTAGGCGCGGACGGTGTTGGCCCACACCGTGCTCCCCCCATAGGGGGGAATGGTGATCGCCCTCAGGATGCTGATCGCAGGCACCCGGTCCACAAAGGTGACGTCGGTGTGCCAGCTGTTGGCGCGACTGCTGTCGGAGTCGATCGGCAGCACCGCCTCGCCGTCACCGGCGACCGTCGGGTGCGGCTTGGTCACTGTCCCGAGCAGGGAGGCGAAGGCGTGCTGGTCGGCGTCCTCGGCATCGTGCTGCCCGCGCAGGAACACGACCCGGTGGCGCAACAGGGCGCTGCGCAGTTCGGTGACGAGCTCGGCAGCGAGATCGCCGCCCAGGGTCACGCCATCGACGACGGCGCCAAGGTTGCCTCCGACCTTCCTCACGTCGATGTGCTCGTAATCGGACTTGATGGTGGGTGCGGTCATGGTGTGTCCTTTTCTTTCGAGTACGGCCTCTAGCGGGCGACCGCGTTGTTGAAGCTGTCGTCGGCGTAGTTGGAGAAGTCGACGTGGGTGGGGATCAGCCCCGCCTTGAAGAACCCGTCGACCAGCGACTGCTCGGCCGAGACGATCGTGGAGTCGACCGGCACCGGCTTGGCGGTGTCGTCCTTGGCCGCCGTCACCATCACGCCCTGGGGCAGCCCGGTGGCCTTGGCCCACATGGTCGCCCAGGCTTGGGGATGGGTGTCGGCCCACCGGTGGGCCTGGTTGAGGACCTTCAGGTACTGGCGGATCTCGTTGGCCTTGGTGGCGTCGCCGAGGGCCGAGCGAGCGGCGACCTCGTAGGAGTAGTTGCTGCCGAAGCCGTCGCCGTTGACCACGACCCGGGCGCCGTCCTGGGCGATGGCCTGCTGGATGAACGGCGCCCACGTGTCCCAGGCGTCGACCTTGCCCGCCGACAGGGCGGCGAGCGCCTGTGCCGGCTGGAGATACTGAAGAGCGACATCGTGAACCGACAATCCCGCCTTGGCCAGCACGGTCAGCAGGTGGTAGTCGGCGGAGCTGCCCTGGGCCACGGCGATCGTCTTGCCCCGCAGCTGCTGGATCGACTGGATCGCCGATCCTTTCGGCACCAGCAGCGCGGCGTTGTTGGGATTGGTGGCCAGCGCCCCCACCACTGCCAGCTTGGCGCCGCCGGCGGCCGCGAACACCGGCGGGGCGTCGCCGACGCCCCCGATGTCCAGGGAGCCCGAGCTCATCGCCTGCAGCATCGGGGGTCCTGAGGTGAAGTCCGCCCAGCTGAGCTTGAACGGCAGCTTGTTGATCAGCCCGGCAGCGGTGAGCAGCGCCTGAGCGCCAGTTCCGGCCTGATCGCCGACCCGCAGCGTCGCAGCGGAAGCGGCCCGGGACTGCGAGCCCGAGGCGGAACCGGACGATGACTGGCTGCTCGAGCCGCACCCGGCGAGGACGGCGCCGGCCAGCGCGGCAGCGGTCAACGCGGCCATGGTCAAGAGTCTGATTCTCATGTCGTTCCTTTCGTGTTGACGCCGAGTTCGGCGAGCAGTTGGTTACGGAGCAGAGTCAGGGCGCGGTCCTCGCGATCACGTGGCCGGTCCGCGGTCACGGCCGCCTGGTGGGCGATCTGTCCCTCACGCAGGACGAGGACGCGGTCGGCGAGGGTCAGGGCCTCGTCGACGTCGTGGGTGACCAGCAGGATCGCCGGCCGGTGGCGTGACCAGAGGTCCAGCACCAGCCGGTGCATGGCCATCCGGGTGAGCGCGTCCAGCGCTCCGAAGGGCTCGTCGAGCAACAGCAGGCTCGGCTCGCGGACCAGGGCCCGGGCCAGCGACGCCCGCTGGGCCTCGCCGCCCGAGAGGGTCAGCGGCCACGCGGCCGCGTGATCCTCCAGACCCACCTCGGCCAGCCCGGCCCGGGTGGCCGCCTCCACACCGTCGCCGTGTCGGCCCAGGCTGACGTTGTCGGACACCCGCAGCCAGGGCACCAGGCGCGGATCCTGAAAGGCGACGGCCACCGTCCCGCTGACCGTGACCTCGCCGGTCAGGCCACGATCGAGCCCGGCCAGCACCCGCAGGAGGGTCGACTTACCGGAGCCGCTGCGGCCGATCAGGGCCACGAACTCGCCGGCGGCGATCTCCAGATCCAGCGCGTCGAGCACTCGCCGCGCGCCGAAGGAGCGGGTGATGCCGGCCACGGCAGCCGCCGGCGGGGCGGCCGCCGGGGCGGCGGCCGGCGCGGCGGCCGGCGAGGCGGGCGCGGACGCAGGCGCGCCGGCGCCGGGCGCTACCGCGCCAACGAGTCGGGGCGCCATGCCAGCGACCTCCTCTCCAGCTGCCGCACGAGCCAGTCGGTCAGCAGACCGAGGATCGTGTACACGAGCAGGGCGACGAAGATGACGTCGTTCTGGAGGAATTGGGTGGCTTGGTTGATCATGAACCCAAGCCCGGCGTTGGCGTTGAGCTGCTCGGCCACCACCAGTGACAGCCAGGCGACCCCGAGGCTCTGGCGCAGTCCCACCAGCACCGCGGGAAGGGCGCCCGGGAGAACGATGCGGCGAAGCAGCTCCCACCGGCTCAGGCCCAGGACGTGTCCGAGCTCGATCAGCCGGTAATCGACGCCGCGGATCCCCGCGAAGGTGTTCAGATACAGCGGAATCGCCGCTCCCAGTGCGATCAGCAGCAGCTTGGGCAGCTCACCGATGCCAAACCAGACGATGAACACTGGGATGAGTCCGAACAGGGGCAGGGTCCGTACCATCTGCATCAGGGGGTCAACCGCGTCCTCGCCGATACGGCTCAGCCCGGCGACGATGGCCAGCAGCACCGCCACCGAGGCCCCCAGGGCGAACCCGATGGCCATGCGCTGGAGCGAGGCCAGCAGAGCGTGCTGGAGGGTGCCGTAGGCCGGCGAGTCGGTCCTCACCAGGCGCACGGCGGTGCTGAACACCTCGCTGGGCGGCGGCAGCTTGCGGGCCGAGACCAGCCCGGCGGTGCTGACCAACTGCCAGACGGCCAGCACCAGCAGCGGACTGATGAGGCGCCGCCACCCGCGCAGGCGCAGCCGCCGGCCTTGGCCCGCCGTCTCCAGTGCCGAGGCGGGGCGGTCGCCGACGCGCAGCGCGCCGAGCGCCCGCGATCCGGACGTTGTCGTGCTCATTGCTTCTCCTGGGTCGGAAGCCGGGCTGCGGGCAGCCCGGGGTCAGCGGACGCTGGGGGAAGCGCCCTGCCCTGATCGTTCGACCTGCCCGCCGGGTTAATCTAACTAAAGTCGATCGACTTAGTCAAGTATGCGAGCGGGCACGCCCCAGACGGCCAAGAGCATCGGGGCTCGCGCCGGCACGAGCGCCGGGCGGCCGGGGCTCAGGCCAGCCCGCTGCCCTCCATCGCGGCCCGCGCCGGCGCCACGATCGTGTCCTGGAGCCGCCGGGCGGCATCGAGGTGATCGCTGGTCCAGATCACTCTCACACCGGTGGCGGTTGACTCGCCGTCGGCGGCACGCAGGTCGCGGCCCACGGTCTCGACCAGCAGGTCGTCGGCCGAGTCGTCGCGGGTCATCGGCTCGGGCACCGAAATGCGTCCGGTGAGGCTGGCGGCGAACCGGTCGTACCACCCGGTCATCAGCGCCGACTGGGCCAGCAGCTCTCGGCGCGCGGGAGCCCGGTTGCCGCCGTCGCCGCGGTCTCCTCGCCACAGCTCGAGCACCGCCTCGGCGGCCATCCGCAGGCCGGCCACGCCGGTGACCAGGCCAGTGACCTCGGCGATCGGCAGTCGCTTGGTGCCGCGCTCGGACAGGTAGGTGCGGAAGGTCTCGTCGAGGCGCTGGGCGGCGGCCGAGGCCTGAACGGCCTGCTCGGTGGGCAGGTATGGCGACGGTCCGCTGGCATCGCAGCGACCCGAGCCGTAGGCGACGGCGCTGGCCAGGTAGTTGGCGCTGTCCACATAGGCGTCGGCGAGCGCGCGGCCGAGCGCGCCGGCGGCGCCTCGAGGCCAGAACAGGAGGCCCACGGCGAGGCTGACGGCGCTGCCGAGGGCGATGTCCTCGATCCGGATCACCCCGATCTGCGCCCCGGCCGGCTGCAGGATGTTGAACAGGATCAGCAGGGTCAGCGTGAACGCCGCCTGGCCGGCGGCGTAGGAGACCGCGGCCGGGGCCAGGCCGGCCAGCAGCACCGCGAACGGCAGCAGGATCCACAGGACGGTGCTGTCGGTGCCGATCAGAACTACCAGCGCCCCCCCGACGATGAATCCGGCGGTCGTACCCAGCAGGGCCCGCACGATGTTCTGGCCGGTGCTGAGCGCGTTTGAGCGCAGCACCGACAGCGTCCCGAACACGACCCAGAAGGCGTGCTCCGCGCCGGTCAGATCGGCGACCAGCACGGCGAGGCCCAGCGCCGCCGCCCCGCGCAGGCTGTTCTGCAGCCACACCGAGTCGCGCTCCGCGTGGGCGCCGGCCCGCCGGCTGGCCGCGGCGAGCGGCCCGGAGTGCCCGCGCGGCGGGCGCCCGAGCCACCGGCGTATCCAGCTGCGGCGTTCGGCGGCGACCGCGAACTCGGCGTTCTCGGCGATCTGACTGATCACGAAGCTGAGCTCCTGAGCCCGGAAGCTCGGGTCCAGGGCCGTGATCATGACCCGGGCCCGATCGTCATCAGGGCGACACTCGGCCGCGGTCTGCGCCGGGAGCACGTAGGTAGCGGTCCGCTCTAGCTCGGCCAGCGCTTCGTGCAGCGCGTCCACCGAACCGCGCAGCGAATCGAGGCGCTCGACCGGGCCGCCCGGGTCCGCCAGCAGGTCGGCGACCATGTCGAGGATCGATGCCGACGCGCGCTTGACCGCAAGGGTGTTGGGATTGGCGGCCTGGTGCTTTTTGGGCACCGTGCGCAGGGCAACCGTGTTCAGCCACCGCAGCTCCTCCACCAGCCTGACGATCGTCCGGGCGGCGGTGCTGAGCCCGGTGGGGGTGTAGGGGAGGGCAAAGAAGGTGTCCTGGAGCGACTCGATGGATCGGTCGGCCTCCGCGGCGGCGTCCATATGCGCGCTCTCCAGTGCGGGGTCATAACCGCTGAGGACGTAGTCGACATCTGCGCGCAGCCTGGCTCCCAGCGCTCGACAGGCCGCCACCGCCGCGGTACGAACCGGATTGCGCTCCGGGCTCGGCCACAGCAGCGAGATGGCCAGCAGCGAAACCGCGGCCGACATGCCCCAGCCGACGATCCGGTCACCGATCGCGGAGACCGCGCCGGGCAGCGACACGGGGAGGATGAAGGCCAGCAGCAGGGTGGTGGTGGCGCCGGCCAGAGTGGAGCTGAGGATGCCGGCGAACAGCACCACGAATGCGACCACCGCCATCGAGCCGGCGGCCAGCGCGGTCGATCGAGAGGCCAGCGTGCCCAGCCCGATGAGCACGCAGCAAGCGACCGCCAGGCCGGCCTGCGCCTCGAGCCGCTGGCGCATCGGCCCGGAGAAGTCGACCAGCAACAGCATGGCGAAGGCGCCGAAGGCGGCGAAGGTGGCAATGCCGGGATTTCCGATCACCTTGTCGGCGATGGCGAACATCCCCGGCATGACGATCGCGGCCCGGCCGGCTCGCCGCAGGGCGGCGTAGCCCGGATCGTGCGTGCGCAGCCACTGCAGCGGAGACAACCGTTGCGGCGGGGCCGCAGATCTCGCGGCCGCGACCGCCGAGGCCAAGCTAGCCGTCCTCCGTGATGTCGCGGGTGCCCACCAGGATGGTGGCCACGTCGTCACTGAGCTCCTCGCCGTTCAGCTCGGTCGTCGTGGAGATCAGGTGGGCCAGCAGATCGTGCGGGCGCCGCCGCCAGCCCGGGTCCCGCTGCACGTAGTCGGCGATCAGCCGGTTCAGGCCGGTCTCGCCGAGGCGGCCTGAACCGCCGTCGCCGCCCTCGATGATCCCGTCGGTGTAAAGCAGGATGGCCCAGCCAGGAGGAAGGTCAAACCGCGACTCGGGCCACTGTGCGTCGCCGAACATCCCGATCGGCGGGCCACCTCGGTCCAGCGGGAGATCCTTGATGGAGCCGCCATTGATCAGCACCGGGGTGGGATGACCGGCGCGGCGCATGCGCAGGCCGCCGTGGGCGTAGTCGATCTCCAGCGTGCACAAGGTCGCGAACATGCCGATGTCCCGGCGCTCGTGCTCGATCATCCGCTGCAGGGTGTCCAGGACCACATCGCCGGGCACGCCGGCCAGGATCAGGCTCCGCCAGGCGATCCGCAGGGCGGCCCCGAGAGCGGCCTCGTCCGGGCCCCGTCCTGACACGTCGCCCACGATCACGTGCAGCCATCCATCGGTCGTCTCCACGGCGTCGTAGAAGTCGCCACCCAGTAGCGCTCGCCGCCGCCCCGGCAGGTAGCTGGAGGCAATCCACAGCGACGGATCGGTGAGGATCGGATGCGGGACCAGGCCGCGTTCAAGCCGAGCGTTCTCGTCGGCGCGGACCTCGGCCACCCGCAGCTGCTGGTAGACGTCCTCGGCGTGCCGGCGTCCGACCGCGTATCGAATTGCCCGGGCCAGCAGGCTGCCGTCGACCTTCCCCTTGACCAGGTAATCCTGGGCGCCCGCCTCCATCGCGGCCTCGCCCGCCGCTCCCTCGTCGAGTCCGGTGAAGACGATCACGGCGATCCACGGAGCCGCCGCGCGCACACGCCTGACGCTGTCGACCCCGACGCCGTCGGGCAGACCCAGGTCGAGCAGGACGCACTCGACGGTGGTGCCGAGCCGGGTCAATCCCTCCTCCAGGGTGCGACCACGCAGCAGTCTGACGTCGAGCGCGCTGTCCTCGAGCAGATCCTCGACGATCAGGGCGTCGTCGTCATCGTCCTCGATCAGGAGCACTCCCAGGGTGTCCGGGAGAGTGACCGCAGGCGGCGATTGTGTGCTTTGACCAGGCAGAATCACGCGTCCAGCGTCATCGGGTGCGGCCTCGCTGGCGAGCTCATCTGGCGTCGCATCATAGGCCTCGAAAGACCGGAAGTCGCGTGATCGCCCCTGAGGCTATGACGGCACCTCACCGGCCGCGGCCCGGTGGCGGGAGCGTCAGCAGGGCGGCACTGGCCGGGGGCAGGCTGACCGCGTACGCCCCGGAGCGGGCCGAAACCGCTGTTGTGTTGACCGGCGGGAGCATTCCGGTCGTGGTTTGGCCGAAGCTGGCGCCGCCGAGGGTGACGCCACCGGTGGCATAGGCCGAGCGAGCCAGCAGGCGCTCGAGCACCCCGGCACCGGCGCCGGCGGCCCCGTGCACCAGGGCCAGGGTGGAGTGCGACAGGCTGTTGTTGATCAGCAGCACCCGCGTCCGGTGGTCGGGCGCGAGCGTGGCGTGGACCCGCACGGCGCCGGCCCCGGGAGCGACCACGCGCAGGATGCGGGAACCGGCCGGGGCGGCCTGCGCGAACATCACCAGGCCGTAGTAGATCGGGTGCACGGTTCCGGCCCACTGGCCGTGCGCACGCGTGAAATCGAACAGCCCGTTGGCGGCATCGGGGTAGGTGTGAATGTTGACACCGTCGACGCCGTCGCCCGCCAGCGTGAACAGGGCGTCCAACACCCACAGCGCCGAGGCGAAGGTGTTGCTGACCCCGACCCGGCCGTTGCAGGTGACGGAGTTCATCTCGTCGACGCGGAACGTGTCGCCGGCGCTGTGGGCCAGCGCCACCGAGGGGGAGATGCCGTTGAAAAAGCCACGGGAGGCGCGGGCGCTCAGGAGATTGGGAACGCTCGGAAACTGGGGTGAGGTCGGCACCATCACGCACTGGTTGAGTCCGTAGGCGTGCCACGTGACCATCCTCACCCGCGAGCCTCGTGACACGAAGCGACGAAACGCGTCGAACCACGGCTGCAGGCTCGTGACCGGCCCCGCCACCGGCCCCGCCGGCAGCGCAGCCAGCGCGCGCGAGAAGTCCGAGACGAAGCCCTGGGGGCCGTAGCGCGGGCCCCGCGAGAAGATCTCGGTGCCGACCTTGCTGTACCACGGGATGGGGACGCCGCGGAGCTTGCGGTACCAGGGGACCACCCGATACAGCTCGGGCTCGTTCCCGATCTCGAACGCGCCCAGATACCGGCGACCAATGCCGGACAACAGCTGGCTGGCCTCGACGGTGTCGATCCGCGGCCGGTTGGCCTCCAGCCCCACGCCGAGGATCAACTTGGCGTCGGTGGCCACCGCCAGCGTACGGGCGGCGGCCATCCAGCCGGAAGTGAGGTCGTACGTGATCCCGGGGGGCCGGCTCATGCCGGCGACCGGCCACCAGCTGCGATCGGTGCTCTGCCCGCCGATCCGCAAGCTCGGCCGCCCTTGCGGAGACAGGTTGCGGATCAGCTGCACGAGCACGCGATTGACTCCCTGCAAGCCGGCCCCGGTCACCTCGGGGATCGCGCGGTACTCCATGGCCAGACCGAGAAAGTCGGACGCGACCGGGCGGCTGATCGGTCCCTGGACCGACACTCGCAGCACCGAGGCCCGGGCGGAGCCGGCGAACCCGACACCGAGGGCGGCGAGCAGCGTCAGGGCGGCCAGCGCCCCCAGACCGCGGCGCTGCGCCCGGCAGATCCAAGGCAAGCGCGAGAATCTAACCGAGACTCGCCCCGCGGACGCCGGTCTGCTGCGGGTCTCCTACAGTTCTGACGATGGAGGTGCAGCCACATTTGAGGGCTCGCTGACATGACCGCCAGAGACGTCTCGGCTCGCGGCGGTCGAGCCGTAGCGCGCATGAGCCGCGGGACCGGCCGTTGGGTGCGCGGGGAGGTGGTCAAGCGCACCGGTGGTCCGGCCCGGGCCCGGGTGATCACGCTGTTCGGAGCGGTGCTGGCGCTGAACGGCGCCGACACCGCGACGGTCGGCGCCGTGGCGCCCCAGCTCGAGCATGCCCTGCATATCGGCAACACCAAGGTCGGGCTGCTGAGTTCGGTGGCGCTGCTGGTGGGGGCGGTGTTCACGATCCCGGTCGGCCTGCTGGTCGACCGCATCAAGCGCGTGCCGATGCTGTCGATCAGCATCGTGCTGTGGAGCGTCGCCTCGCTGATCAGCGCGTTCGCCGGCAGCTACTCCAGCCTGCTGCTGACGCGGCTGGCCCTGGGTGCGGTGACCGCCACCGCGGGCCCGGCGATCGCATCGCTCACCGGTGACTACTTTCCCGCCCGCGAGCGCGGGCGCGTGTACGCCTACATCCTGGCGGGTGAGATCCTCGGCACCGCGGCCGGGTTCATCATCAGCGGGTCGGTGGCCAGCCTGATCGATTGGCGCGCGGCGTTTCTGCTGCTGGGCATCCCTGGCTTCTTTCTGGCCCGTGAGCTGTATCGAACCGTGCCGGAGCCGATCCGGGGTGGGCAGAGCCGGCTCGAGCCCGGCGTGGTCGACCTCAAGGAGGCGGTGGCCGCCTCGGCCACGCGCGCGGCGGCGAAGTCCGAGGAGGCCGAGGAGAGCGACCTCGACGCCGACGACCTCGCCCGCGAGGCCGCCCGCCGGCGAGGCGTACAGGCGGATCCAAAGCTGGTGCTGAACGAGGATCCGCGCACGATGGGCCTGATCGCGTCGGTCCGCTACATCCTCTCGATTCCCACCAACATCCTGCTGATCATCAGCTCGTCACTGGGCTATTTCTACTTCTCGGGGCTGTCGACATTCGCCCTGCTGTTCGTGCGTGGGCATTACCACACCAGCCAGGCCACGGCCGAGATCGTGCTGCTGCTGCTGGTGTCCGGGGCGCTTGGCGGGGACGCTGATCAGCGGGCGGCTGACCGACAAGATGCTGCGTGACGGGGTGCTCGAGGCGCGGATCTGGGTTCCGGCGATCTGCTATCTCGGCGCTGCGGCGCTGCTGGTGCCGGGCGTCCTCGGCAGCCATCTGACCCCGGCGGTGTGGTTCGACGTGGCCGGGGCATCGCTGTTGTCGGCCGCCAATCCGCCGCTCGACGCCGCCCGGCTCGACATCATGCCCGCCGGGCTGTGGGGCCGCGCCGAGAGCACCCGAACGGTGGTGCGCTCCTTCGCCCAGGCGCTGGCGCCGCTGCTGTTCGGCGGCCTGTCGCAGCTGATCGCCGGAATCGTGCCCGCGCAGACGCCGATCGGCACGCACCCCGGGATCGTCTCGCCCAGCGCCGCCCGCGGCCTCGAGTACAGCTTCGTGCTGCTGCTGGGGACGCTCGCGGCCGCCGGGGTGTTCCTGCTGCGGGCGCGGTCCACCTACCCGCAGGACGTGGCCACCGCCGCTGCTTCGAACCAGGGCTCCAAGGACGCCACCGTCTGACCGGCGGCTGGCTGCCCCGCCGTGCTCAGCCGGCCGCGCTCTCGCGCTCGGCCTGCTTGAGCTCGCGCTGAAACTCCTTGCTGTCGGCCTCGGTCTGCTTCTCGATCGTCTTCAGCGCCCGCGTCAGCGCCTTGTCGAGCTGCTCGCCGACCCGCGACTCACCGACGATCACCAGCGCCGCCTGCCCGGTGTCGACCAGCTCGCCGAGCTCCTTCATGTCACCGCGCGACATGCCGCGCGCCAGGTGGCCGATCACCCCACCGGCGAGACCGCCCACGGCCGCCGAGCCGATGATCGAAGGCGGGAACAGGACCCCCGCCAGTGCGCCCACGGCGATGCCCGTCCAGGCTCCGTGCTGGGTCGGCTTCTCGTGCTTTTGCACGTGCACCTTGCCCTGCTCGTCCTTGGTGATGAGGGCGACGTCGTAGGTGCCGACCAGGTGGGCGTGATGCAGTTCGATCAGCGCCTCGTAGTCGGCGGACGCGTCGACGGCGGTGGCATAGGTGGCGGCGTAGATGAACAGCGGTCTGTCACTCATTGGATCTCGGATCCTAGTGATCGCCGGTGCGGTCTGTCAGCCGCGGGCTAGGTCCGGCGGACGCGCTGCGCCGGGTCAGGAGCCGCAGTCGGTCATCTTGAGCACGCGCATCGAGCCCCACGGAATGCCCGACAGGCCGGGCGCCGATTCCGGTACTCCGGCGCGACCCCAGGCGTTGTAGCCGCGGCCGGAATCGGATTGCGCGTAGAGGGCCAGCGCGCCGCTGGTGTCGACCACGTAAGCGCCGTACTGCTGCAGCGCTACCGCGATTACCTTTTGCCAGGCGGGGATCGCCAATGTTGCGACGTTGATACTGGGGTCGAGTTGCAGGTGGGCGCCGATGGGCAGGGCGTTGGGGTCGTTGTGACGGCCGTCGGTGTTGGTCGCGGGGCAGGCGATGTAGCCCGCGCGGGTGTCGGGAGTGGTGAGGGCCAGGGCATGGTCGATGTGACCTTGGGCAATCTCCTCGGGCCTGACCACTCCGGCCATGAGCGCGAACCCGGCGACATTGGCTCCGGTGCAGCCATGCACGGTGGTGCAGTCCAGCGCCGAGCCGCTCGTGCTCGTCACCCAGCGGCTCCCGGCAGTCCAGCCGCTGGCGGTGTGCTGTCCCCACCACATGTCGAGCTCCTTGCCGTCGGGCTGCACGACGGCGAGATGGCCGTCGCTGCCGGTGTCCGGCTGGGCGCCGCCGGGGATGCGCTGCGGCCCGAAGTGGGCGTTGCATCCGTACTGGGTGCAGCCGACGTTGTAGAGGTTGCTCTGGCTGTCGGCGTGGGCGATCGGGATGCCCCACTCGTCGTCGTTGGCCAACCCGGCATTGGAGGCGTAGCTCGTGAGCGCCTGCGACACGATCGCGCCGGAGTTCGACGCGATCGAGGGGTTCTGGGAGATGGGCGTGTTGATGAACGAGTTCGGGGCGTAGAGGCGGGGGAACGGGCCGGTGGCGGGCGTGGTCGACACCGTGCGTTCGAAGCGGTCCAGGGTCTGGCCGGCGCTGTTGGTCAGCTGCACGGCGACCCCGAAGCTGCTCGCCGGCCACAGCCCCTGGAGCTCGTAGGTGCCCAGGCGCCGGGCGCCGATCTGGTCGATGAACTGGCCATTGAGGTAGATGCTGGCGCTGCTGGCGCCGCTGACGGAAGGCCAGCTGACCTGGGCGGTGTAGGCGGTGGCGCCAATCTGGACCAGCCGTGAGTTGCTGGCGGCATCGGCCCGGACTCGCTTGACCACCCGGCAGCGCCGGCGCCTGCCTCTGTGGTGCTTGACCCTGACCCACCGGCACACTCGATGCTGGGAGCGATGGTGCTTGGAGCGGGCGCCGGCCTGGGCAGTGGCGACCGTGAGGACCAGCGCGGTTGCCAGGAGCAGGGCGGTGCAGAGCCGAGAGATCATGAGCTTTGTTGAGCGATAACGACTGCTCGACGAGAAACCCACGCAAATCGGCGTACGGGCCCAAGCCACCGCGAAGCCCGCCCCTGCAAACGGGCTTCAAATGGACGCGGAAGACTTGGGATCGGGCCTTGGGGGGAGTCTCGGCGTGCCGATCGCCGGGCAGGTCGTACCCGCCTCGCGGCCGGTCTAAGCCTCCGGCAGCGAGGATTTAGAAAACCGCGTCAGCGGACCAGGCTCACCTGGCGGCGGACGTCGGTCGGAGGCGACAGGCCGTGGCACGGGCCCAGTGTGGCGAAAATTCAGGGCCGCGGGCCGCGATCTGGACTGATGCAAGACCTCCTGCGCGATACGGTTCGCGGATCGAGCAACCGAGGCTCATCATCCAGCTGCCACGTGGTGGCGCCGTCGAGCGGCAGTTCGCCGCCGACCCCCCGGCGACCCTGTCCCGGGCAGACGTGCTCGTCGAGTCAGGTCCGACGGATGACGAAGGCGTCCTGGAGGCCCTGACCGGGGGCCAGGTGGTGTTCTCGGTTCCGTCGCCGGAGGGGTTCGAGCGCCAGGCGGAGGAGGTCCGCCGGGCGATCCGGCACGCGGGGACGGGTGACGAGCCCCTGGTGATCGTGGTCCAGGCCGCGGAGGAGCTGCGAGACGAGGAGCTGTCGGCGGTCGTCGACGCCGCCGGTCACACCGCGCGAGTGGTGATTCTGCGCGTGATCCGCGATGGCTGAGCCCGTCGGTTGGCCGGCGCTCTCGTACTCCGCCTGGAGTGCGACCTGCGACACCCTGCACGCGCATACCCAGCTCCTCGGCAAGCTGGCCGTCGCCCTGGCGCCACCGGAGCCACAGCTCCAGCACGCGGCGCTGCGGCTGACCGCGAGGGGGTGGGAGACCGGTCCGCTGCCGGCGCCCGACGGCTCCGGCGCGGTGGTGGCCGGGCTTGACCTGCGCTCCCACGAGGCGTTTCTCGAGCACAGCGACGGGCGCGAGCAGCACGTCCCGCTGACGCCAGACCGTCCCGTCGGTCAGGTCACGCGCGAGCTGCTGGAGGCGGTGTCGACGATGGCGGGTCCGGTGAGCATCAACCCCACCCCCCAGGAGGTCCCGTGGACCGCGCCGCTGGATCAAGATGACGAGCACGCCACCTACAACGCCGGGCAGGTAACCGACTACTTCGAGGCGGCGACGCAGGCGGCGCTCGTCCTGGCGGCCTTCCGAGCGCCGTATCGCGGGCGCTCGACGCCGGTCAACGCGTGGTGGGGATCATTCGACCTGGCCGTCAACCTGTTCTCGGGTGCGGTCGCCGATCCGCCCGCCGACGACTTCATCATGCGCAACGCGATGGATGCTCAGGAGGTCGCGGTCGGCTGGTGGCCCGGAGACCCGCGCCATGACCCGGCCGCCTTCTACGCCTACGCGCACCCAGCCCCGGAAGGCTTTGCCAACGGATCGCTGTCACCGGCCGCGGCGCGCTGGGAATCGGCGCTCGGCGAGTACGTCCTGGACTGGGAGGACGCTCGGACCGCCGCTGATCCGCACGCGGCCGCGCTCGAGTTCGCCCGATCCGCGTTCGCTCATGCCTGCGCGGTGTGCCACTGGGACCCGGCGCTGCCGGCCAGCGCCGAGGGCTCACCGCCCCCGGTTCGCTGATCGCGCCGCGGCGGCGACACGGCCCCTGACGAAAGCACTGCGGCGATCGGCCCTGGCTGCCGATACATACGTATGCGAGTAGGAGGGTCCCTGGCCGAGGGATACCGGCGGATCCTGTGGCCGTCGGTCGATCGCTGGCTTCCTCCCCTTCGCACTGCTGTGGCTGCCGGGCGCCGAACTGGCGGCCGGTGCCGGTGGTCGCGGCCGGCCTGCTCACGCTCGCCACCGTCGTGATGGCGGTCAAGGCCCCGTGGGATCGCCTGGCGCCCTCGGTGCGCGCCGTGCCCGCTTTCGCCTACCTGATCGTGTACGTGCTGCTGCGCGCGGGCGGCGGCAACTCCGGGGTGGCACCCGATGGTGCTGCTGCCGGTGTTCTGGCTGGGCCTGTACGGGACCCGCCGGCAGCTGTGGTGGATGCTGGCCGGAATCGGCGTGATCGTGTTTCTCCCGCTGGTCCTCGACGCGACCTACCCGGCCAGCGCGTGGCGCGCGGGGATCCTGCTGCTGGCCGTCTCCGGGATCGTCGGGGCGACCGTCCAGTCGCTGGTCGGGTACGCCCGCCGGCAGGCGCGGGAGCGCGACGAGCTGCTGGGCCAGCTCGAGACCCTCGCTCACACCGACGCGCTCACCGGCCTGGCCAATCGACGGGCCTGGGAGTCCGAGCTCGATCGTGGGCTGGCCCGGGCACGGCGTACCCTGGAGCCGGTCACGGTGGCGCTGGTCGACATCGACAGCTTCAAGGCCGTAAACGACCGCTGCGGTCACTCGGGCGGCGACCTGCTGCTGATCGAGGTTGCCCAAACCTGGCGTGAGGCGCTACGGCCCGACGACGTGCTGGCTCGCATCGGCGGCGACGAGTTCGCGGTCCTGATGCCGGCGTGCACCGAAGCCGAGGCGGCCGACGTGATCGCCCGCCTGCGCCGCAAGATGCCCGGCCCGTACACCTGCTCGACCGGTCTGGCGACCTGGGATCGTGCCGAGCCGGCCGACCGTCTGATGATGCGCGCCGACGAGGCCCTCTACGACGCCAAGCGCAGCCGCTCCGCGGGTGACCCCGCCTCCGGGGTCTTCCAGAGCGCCGGCTGACCACAGCGAGGCGGTGGCCCACTTGCTCGGCGCCAGCGGCGTACTGGCGTCGCTTCCCGCCGCCAGCCAGCAGGTCCTCACCGGCCGACAGTTCTTCCCGGATCTGATCTCCGGGCCGTTTCACCAGGGGCTGGTGGTTGTCTTCACGGTGGCGGCGGCGCTGTCGGTCCTGGCCGCGCTGGCGTCGCTGCTGCGCGGTGGGCGCTACGTCGACTCCGGGGTAACGGAGCCCCGCCAGAGTCAGCCGTCGACGAGAGTCAGCCGCTAAGCGACGGTGGGGGTATCTGGCTTCGATGCCAATATGGCAGCTAACGCAGATAGGTCCCAACCGCTCGATCGCGCCCGGGCCCTTCGAGAGCTGAAGTTCGGACTCAGCCTGCCCAGCCGGGCCGCGATCGCGCTGTCACGGCCCGGGCGGATGTCAGCGTCCGGTTACGACGGGCCGTGCCCGTTGAACTCGATCACCTGCTGGAAGGTGGAGCGGTTGGTCCAGCGCATCGTGAACGGGATCAGACCGGGGATGAAGCTGATCCGCTCCTTGGTGGCGCTCGAGTGCCAGTCCGACGGGTTGGGGCCCTGGGCCTTGGCCAGCTTGTTGGCGGCCGCCTGGATCGCCTTCCACAGCGCCCGGCGGCAGGCCTTGAGCTTGCCGTTGCCGCAGTAGCGCCGGCTGTAGGGCCCGCGCACCTTCATCCCCAGCTCGGTGCGGAGGTCCTTGGACACGTAGCCATACCAGCCGCCGCCGAATGAGGGCGTCTCGGTGGTGGGGTGGATCTGCTCCAGGTTCTTGGTCAGCGGGCCCAGCACCGGCCGCATGACGGCCAGGGCGATCCCGTTCCACGCCGTGTCCATCACCGCGGCCCCGGGGGCGTCGATGTTGCCGTCGAGGTTGCGATCGAGCCGGCTGGCGCCCTGCGCGCGCCACAGGTCGATCAGGCCGGCGGCGCGAGCCGCGAGCCGGCTGGGCGCCCGGCCTCCGTCGAGGACCTTCTCGATGATCGGCCACACCTTGACCACCCGCAGATCCTCGGTCGCCGCCCGGTTCATTATCCCGACGTCGTTGTTGAGGTGCATGCCCTTGAAGAACCCGCGGTAGAGCTGGACCCGGTGCACCGCTCCCTCATCCCAGTTGTTGGAGGCCGCCCCCCAGCCCGGGGCCGGCTTGTTGTTCCAGTTGGTGAGAATGTCGGAGCGCGGCTCGATCATGTGGGGGTGGCGGTCCATGGGCAGCCAGCCCCGCCAGTCGTATTTGCCGTTGCCCAGGGCCGGCAGGCTCGGGTCGGTCCCCGGGGCCATGATCGGCAGCTTGCCCGACGAGAAGTAGGCGATGTGCTTTGAGTCGATGTAGGGCCAGTTGAATGTGGTCCCGAAGTGGTTGACAGCCCGGAAGAACTGCTGGGGCGAGTGGACCTGATTTGAGTCCAGCTGGCTCAGCGCCAGCTCACCGGTGGGCTCGTCGCCGCGCGTGGAACGATCGAGGGCGACGGCGTAGGGCCGCCCGTGCACCGTCACAGTCCCCTGGACCGGCCCGTGCACTGTCTGCCAGAAGCGCAGCTCGCGGGCCGCCTGGCCCTGGCCGGCCCCGAGCCTTCCGGCGTCGAACAGCTTCATCGGCCGGCAGCGACCCTTGTACAGGTAGTGCGTGGACGCGCGCGTCGGACGGCTCCGGTTGGGGTTGCACAACTGCTCGAGGAACTGCTGCTCGTTCTGGTTGGTGGCGCTGGTCAGGCTCCAGGCGAAGTCGCGGCCGCGGCCGATGAACACGTACGGCGAGATCGGAGCGATGATCCCTTCGGCATCGATGCCGCCGCCGTGCAGGTCGCCCTGCATGACGATCTCGGGGTAGTAGTAGCCAAGCTGCGGACCCATCACGGCCAGCGGATGCCCGTCGGCGGAGTACTTGTGCCCCGCGATGATGAAGTTCGAGGCCAGGCGGTGGGAGTGGGCGGTGGTGGCCGTGGCGGTCGCCGCAGCGCTGCTCTGCGAGCCGGGGTCGATCACCATCGCTCCGGGGGTCGGGCCCTTGGGCACGCCGTCGTAGTTGAAGCGCTTGCTGATCGTGGTTGGCGCCTCGGGGTCGTTGACGTCGCGCAGGTCGCGGAACACCTTCAGTCCCGCTTTGGTCCCCAGGCGGCGCTCCAGCCGGGCCAGGAAGTCCGAGTTCTGGACCTCGGTGCCGCCGCCGTTGCCGAAGATCGAGCCGATGAAGGCAAAGCCGGCGATGGCGTCGGTGAGCTTTGCCTTGGGCAGCTTGGGTCCGCTCTGCTCCGGCGAGGCTTCGTAGGCGTTGATGCCGTCGACCCAGTTCTGGAGGTCGGTCAGCACCTGCCGGCCTTGCCGGCCGGCCCGCCGCAGCACGTTCTCCTGGCGGGCCACGAAGCGGATCGTCTGCGGGGAGGGCGTGAACGAGCGGGCCGAGGTGACGAGGCTGAAGGGGTTGATGCCGGGGATGTCGAGGGTGGCCGCGTACGCGGGGCCGAGCCCCTCGAGCAGGAGCAACCCGCGGTCCTCGGCGGCCACCCAGCCGGCGCCGAACATCACGTCAGCGCGGGTGCGGCCGTAGATGTGGGGGACATCGTGGCTGTCGCGCAGGATCTGCAGACCGGGGCGTCCGGTGTTCTCACTTCGGACCACCGGCCCCTGGACGCCGAACTTCTCCGACAGGTAGTACTTGGGCAGATCGGCCGGGGTGATGTTGCCCTGCAGAGGTGTCAGGGCGTTGTACAGCGTGCCCTGGTCGGTCGAGTACTGATTCGGCGGCACACCCCCGTATTCGCCCGGAGCCAGGATGTTGTAGGCCTGTGCCGAGTAGTCGATCCGCGCCCCGGCGCCAGGCGCAAGCAGCAGGGCAGCAAACAAAGCGGCCAGGGCGGTGCCGGCGAATCTGCGCATTCGTACCTCTCTCCTCGTACCGCCACCGCCCGCGCCCCCGGCCTGGAAGCGGCAGCTCGCGGCGATATTCGTCTTCCGTGGATCCCGGTCTGACTCCGCGCTTGACGAGACTGCCCGTGCGCCGAGTCACTCTCGCCGCGGCATTCTGCGCTCTTGGCCTGCCCGGGTCAAGGCGCAACCGCCGGCCGGCCGGTTGTCGGGGCTGCGCTCCGATAGGGTTGCGCCGGGAAACGAGCGGGCCAAAGCCACATGACTCAGGACGTGACGCAGTCGCCGATGCGGGGCCGGGTCGCCTTCGTTACCGGAGGCGCCTCCGGGATCGGGCGTGCCCTGGGCGGCGCGCTGGTCGCCCGCGGGGCAACCGTGGTGGTCGCGGACGTCAACGCGTCCGGGGCCGCGGCCGTGGCCCGCGAGCTGGAGGCCCGGGGCCCGGGCTCGGCGAGCTCGGTGTACCTCGACGTCGCCGACGCCCTTGGCTTCGAGCAGGCGGTGAGCACGGTCCACGCCGATCACGGCCGTCTCGACCTGCTCTTCAACAACGCCGGCATCGGCGTCGGGGGTCCGGTGGAGGAGCTGTCGCTGGCGCACTGGGAGCGCACGCTTGACGTCAACCTGCGCGGCGTGATCCATGGCGTGCGCGCCGCCTATCCGCTGATGCTGGCCCAGCGCTCCGGTCACATCGTCAACACCGGGTCACTGGCGGGGCTGCTGCCCTTCCCGATGGGCACGCCCTACGCCGCCACCAAGCACGCGGTCGTGGGTCTCAGCCTCAGCCTGCGCGCCGAGGCCCGCGTTCACGGCGTCCGGGTCAGCGTGGTCTGCCCGGAGTGATCGACACCCCGATCCTCGACGCGGAAGGGCCGCCTGATCTGCCGAGGGTCAGCCTGGCCGGCCGCGGACGTGAGTTCCTCCTGCACTCCAATCGCGGGCCGGCCTATCCGCCCCACCGACTCGCCGAGGACGTGCTCGACGGCGTGCAGCGAAATCGCCCCGTGATCATCGCGCCCGCCCGCGCCCGGGTCGCCTGGATGGTCAATCGCCTCGCACCGTGGCTGATCGATCGCTCGATGGCACGCGAACTTGACTGGGCCCGCCGCGAGCTGTTCGTGCCGCGGCCGTGACCAGCGCCGCACCCGCGTCCGCGTTCGAGGACGCGCAGCGGCGCCTGCTCGGCGAATACGGCGCCGTGGCCGAGGAGCGGATGCTCACGCTCGCCGACCCGTCACTGTCGGTGCATGTCCTCGAGGCCGGGGCCGGCGAGCCGCTGGTGATGATCCACGGCAGCGGGATGTCGGCGGCGACCTGGGCGCCCCTGCTGCCCCGCCTGCGCGACCGGCGGGTGATCGCCGTCGATCTGCCCGGGTTCGGCCTCAGCGACGATCACGACTACCGGGGCCGCTCGCTGCGCGCCCACGCCGTCGCCCAAATGCGCTCCGTGCTCGACGCGCTGGGGCTGGCGCGGGCGCCGATCGTCGGGACCTCGCTGGGCGCGATGTGGGGCCTGTGCCTGGCCCTCGACGAGCCCGAGCGGGTGAGTGGGGTAGTCGGCCTTGGCGTCCCCGCAGTCGTATTCCCCGGTGTCCATGCCGATTTCTTCTTTCGCATCATGACCGTCCCCGGGCTGGGCCGGGTGGTGGCTCGGGCCCCGGCCCCGCCGAGCACCGCCGCCACCCGCCGGGCCATCTCGAAGGTTCTGGGCCGCCACGCGGAGCAGCGAACGCCGGACGCGTTCTTCGAGCTCGTCCGGGCCGGCATGCGGATGCCCGGCTGGGGTCAGGCGATGTGGACGCATCTGAATCTCGCCTTCCGGGCTGGCCAACAGCTTCCGGAGAACGTTCTCACCGATGACGAGTTGCGCCGGATCCCGGCGCCGGTGCTGCTCATCTGGGGAGACAGCGACGTCTACGGCGGTCCCGGCCTGGCTCGGCACGCACTCCAGGTGATGTCCGACGCCCGGCTCGAGGTCCTGCCCGGAGGTCACGCCCCATTCCTGGATGACCCCGAGCGCTGCGCCGCGCTGATCAAGCAGATCGCGTGAGCGTCGCGACCGAGGCCGCCAGGTCCGACGCCAGGTCGCCGTGGCGCCTGACCTCGACCCCGTCCAGGCCCAGCCAGCCGGCGACCAGCGCCAGCTCGGCGCCCAGCTCGCGAGCGACCTCGGAGCGGTCGACGCCCGGCTCCGCGAACGCGCCCTGAACCAGCAGCGCGCTGCGCTGACGATCGGATTTGAGGTCGACACGCGCGACCAGGTTCTCGCCCAGCAGGAAGGGCAGGACGTAGTAGCCGTGCACCCGCTTGGCGGCCGGGGTGTAGATCTCGATCCGGTAGCGAAAGCCGAACAGACGCTCGGTGCGCTGGCGAAACCAGACCAGCGAGTCAAACGGCGACAGCACCGCGCGGGCGCGGATCGTGCGCGGGCGGCGCGCCGCCGGCCACAGATAGGCGGGAGCCGTCCAGCCCTCGACCTCGACCGGCATCAGCTCGCCGGCCTGCACCAGCTCGGAGACCCGCGCCTTGGAGTCCGCCCGGGGCAGCCGGAAGTAATCGCCGAGGTCTGGCTCGGTGGCGACGCCCAGAGCCCCGGCGGCGATTCGCACCAGCTGGCGCTGCGCATCGGCTGGTTCCGGCGTCGGCTGGCGCAGGATCTCGGGCGGCAGCACCCGCTCGGCGATGTCGTAGAGGCGCTCGAAGTTCACCCGCCGGGCGGCGGCCACCTGCCCGGTGAAGAAGAGGTGCTCGAGCGCCACCTTGCCCTCGTGCCAGTTCCACATGTGCCCGGCTCGGGGCGGGGGCCGGACCGCGCCGGTGTCGCGGGCGCGAATCGGGCCCTGGTCGGCCACCAGCTGCAGTGTCTCGGCGACAAGCTCCGGCTGCTCGCGCGCGATCCGCGAGATCGAGCCCCACGCCTCCCGGTCCACGTCGGCCATCCGCCAGCGAAACAGGGGGTGCAGCGCCACGGGAATGAGCGACGCCTCGTGGGCCCAGTACTCGACCAGCCGGCGATCGACTCTGCCGCTTCCGTGACCGGTGATCCGGTCCAGCCGGGAGCGGTCGTAGGGCCCGAGCCGGGAGAAGACCGGCAGGTAATGCGCGCGGCTGAACACGTTCACCGAGTCCAGCTGCAGCACCCCGAGGCGGGTCACCAGGGCGGCGATCTGGTTGGCGCTCGGCGGTCTTGCCGGCCGCGGGCGGCCAAAGCCCTGGGCCGCCAGCGCGATCCGCCGCGCCTGGGCGAGGCTGATCTTCACACGCGTCTGGCCGGGCACGGCGGGCATGCCGGTAGCAAACCACCGCTTGCCGACGCCGTGCGGTCAGGCGGGCGGAGGCAGGCCTCGGAGCGCCGCGCGCAGCTGCACGATCGTCTGGGCCTCGTGGACTTCGGATACCCGGCGGGTCAGTTCTTCGAGGCTCAGCCGTCCGTGCGCGAAGCTGTCGCGCAGGATCAGCTCGGCTTGGGAGCGATCCTCGTCGGCAGCGAGCTGCTCCTCGGCACCCGCGTTCAGTTGGGCCGCAGCGCCGGGGAGCACCCGGCTGCTCGCCTGCGCCGGCTGCGGGCCGTGGCCCGGAAGCAGGCCGACCGTTCGCCCGAGGACGGCGAATCCGAGAGCCGCCGCCAGTCCCTCGGGGATGCCGCGCTCCAGACCCTCGACCAGCGAATGCTCGGCATGGGCGGTGAAGATGATGGCGACGATCGCGACGAGCAGTGAGCCGACCACGCCCAGCAGCCACGGCCGCCGTCGCAGCCGCCCCCGGCCGAGGAGCGGCAGGTCGTCGTACACGTCGCCGGCCGCGCCGGGGGTCTGGGAGACGATTTCGGCAGCGCGACCAAGTCGCCGGAGCGCGAGGGCCAGGGTCACCGCAGCGCCCGCGGTCAGCCCGGCGATGAGCGCGATGTACCAAGCCGGGAGGATCGACGAGAAGTCGGCCAGGTACAGCCCAAGGCCGGCCATCGTGCCGAAGCCGCCGAGCAGCGCCACCCGGGTTCGGTTCTCGATCAGCGCGATCTCGGCCGCGGGCAAGCGTGTTGTCCGGCGACGGCGACCCGCTCGCCACGCCGCCAGCAGGCCGGCGACCAGGGCGACCTGGGGAGCGAACACCATACCCAGCACGCGCGGGGATGAAAAGGGCGATCGAGACTCCGCGGCCGTAGCCCGGATAACCGCCCGCCCTGGCGATGACCAGCTGGGATGCTATGAGCGCCGCAGCGGCGATGGCGAGTGCCCCGACCGCCGAGAATGCCGAGACGCGCGCGCGTGTGGTGGCCAGCTCGTCGGCGAAGGTAGTGGCGAGATCACCCGGATCCCCAAGGCGATCCTCACACCCGGGATCGCATTCGATGTGGTCGCGCAACTCGATGAGGATGCGCCGGCGGTCACGTCGGGGGACGCCACGGGCCCGGAGCTCGGCCCCCAGCTGATCGAGCCAGCTCATCCGAGCACCGCCTCGACGGCCTGGGTGAACTGCTTGAACTCGCGGCGCCGAACGGCGAGCGTCGACCGGCCGGCCCTCGTGATGCGGTACACCCGCCGCCGGCGACCTCCCTCCGTCGCCCACGAGCTGCTCAACAATCCGTCGCGCTCGAGGCGATGCAGAGCCGGGTAGATGGTGCCCTCGGCCAGCTCGAAGGCGCCGCTGCTGCGCTCCTTGAGGCGCTGCAGGATCAGGTAGCCGTGGCCGGGCTCTTGCGCCACGGTGGCGAGGATCAGCGGGTCAAGCTGTCCGTTCAGCGCGTCGTTCTTCATGCCTAGTGAGGATAGGCATAGTCTCGCTAGGTGTCAAGGAGCGGCCGCGGTTGCTCAGTAGAAGCTTCTGAGAAACCGCCGGTCGGCCTGGCGAGTCCGGGTCAGCCGCCGGTCGCCGATCCCGATCTCCTCGACGACCCCGTGGCGGACCTTGAGGACGGCGGTGGAGCTTCCGTTGGTGGCCAGGTACCAGTAGTTGAGTCCGACGTGGAACGGCTTGCCCAGGCTGCAGCGACCTGCGGGCGGCGCGCAGCGTGGCACGCGGCCGCACGCCCCTGACGGTGTAGTAGATGTCCGAGGTCGAGGCCCACACCACGCGCCCTGTGAGCGACTTACGCTGGTGGCGGGGGAGGGTGTGCAACAGCTTGGGCGACGCGTAGCCGACGCGCACGCCGACCGGGACCAGGCAGAAGAAGTCCTCGTAGCGGCGGCCGCGATTGGAGCTGTGGGTGTAGGCCCGCCGAGCCTGCGCGCGGGTCATACCCGAGGCGCGCGAGTCCCGAGCGTGTCGCCGCTGAGCTTCCCGGTGGCCACGCGGACAGGACTGCGCCGTGCGAGCCTGGGCGGCGGGTGGGAGCGGCAGCGGGGCCAGCGAATTGCCGGCGCCGATCGACGCACATCCGTTGGGGGGTGGAGCGCCGGCGAAGCGCGCCTCCAGGAACGCCAGCGCGGTCGACTCGAACGGCACGCTGCCTCGGTGTGGTCGAGGTTTGGTACTCGGTGAACGTCACCGGGACGCCCTGCTCGCAGTACTCGTGGGCCAGCGCCTCGACGTCGGCGGCGACCATGACCCCGTCGCCGGTGCCGTCGTGGTTGCCGACCGCCATCAGCAGTGGCTCGGCCGGGTGGCCCGGCGCGCTGCCCATGATCAGCGTCGTTGATCGTGGTGGCGAATGTCGGCACCTGAGGAAGTTCTGGTACTGCGGCTTGAGCAGTTGCTGGATGGTCAGGCCGTTGTAGGAGCCGGCGAAGTTGTTGATGCACTGGTCGGCGACCTGACTGGTGACCTGCTTGCCGTAGGCCGACAGGTAGGGATCCAGGTTGATTCCGAACGCGCGCGAGACGGCCACCAGCACGGCGGGGATGACGCCGGCCCAGCCGTCGGTGTCGCCGTTGATGTAGGTGAGGTTGTGGGCGTAGTCGACCGGGATGCCGCCCTCGGCGACGCCGACGATGTTCAGCTCCGGCGCGTAGGTCGGGGCCAGCTCGCTGGCCCACTCCGAGGCGATCGAGCCGCCGGAATACCCGACCATTCCGACCGGCGTCGATGCGACAGCGCCGAGCGCGTTCTCGGCGGCGCGGACGCCGTCGAGGGTGTTGTCGCCCGACTCCTGACCGGCGCCCCAGTCCAGGTTCTCGCCCTCGTAGTCGGCGGTGACGACGGTGTAGCCGGCGTCGACGTAGCTCTGCATCAGCGCGGCGTCGGCCTGGGCGTCGCTGTAGGAGGGGTTGCCGCCGGCCAGCGTGTAGGACGGGTCGCATTCGGATCCGAGCGCGTCGTAGAACGTCTGGTAGGAGATCAGCTTGGTCGGACCCACCGACGCCGCCGGCTTGATGATCGTCGCCACCGTGACCGTCGGCTGGCCCAGCTCGCCGGTCGTCCGGTACAGCACCTGCTCGGCGACTGTCCGGGGTCGGGACGCCGCTGACCACGATCTGAATCGGGCGCGTCCTTGAGCACGGTTCCGGGCGCGATGCTCGACAGCGGGGTCGCGCCGGTGTAGGTGTAAAACGGGTCGCTGGTCGGCAGCGCCGGACTCGCGGCGCCGGCGTTGGCGACCGCTGCGAGGAGAAGCACCAGCGCGGCCAGCGTCGCCGCCGGACTCGAGGACCAAAAAGCGGTGAATTGCCTCCCATGGCGCGACCCTACCAGCGAACGCGCGGCCCAGTCGCACCTGGATCGGTGCCGGCTGGCGCGCCCGGCGATACTAGGCTCGCGCCGATGTCGACATTGCTTCCCTCGGAGGGCTCGAGACCTACTTTGCGCGAGCTGCTCAGGGGTGACGAGATGGTGTTGGCGCCCGGCTGCTTCGATGGCCTGGGAGCGCGGCTGGTGGAGCAGGCGGGGTTTCCCGCCGCGTACATGACCGGCTTCGGAAGCGCGCCTCCTGGCTCGGCCGGCCCGACGTCGGCCTGATGGCGCTGCCCGAGATGGTCGACAACGCTCGGCGGATCGCCGAAGCGGTCGAGATCCCGGTGATCGCCGATGCCGATACCGGCTACGGCAACGCGATCAATGTGATCCGCACGGTGCGCGAGTACGAGCGTGCCGGCGTGGCGGCGATCCACCTCGAGGATCAGGTGATGCCGAAGAAGTGCGGGCACATGGAGGGCAAACAGGTGATCGGCGCGGCCGAGATGGCCGCCAAGGTGTCGGCGGCGGTGGCGGCCCGGCGCTCCGATGATTTCCTGATCATCGCGCGCACCGACGCGCGGGCGGTCGAGGGCCTCGACGCCGCGCTCGAGCGCGCCAGGCTCTACCGCGAGGCGGGCGCGGACATGCTGTTCGTCGAGGCGCCGCAGTCGGTCCAGGAGATCGAGGCAGTCGCCCAGGAGCTGTCGGACGTCCCGCTGTTGTTCAACTACGCCGAGGGGGGCAAGACCCCGGCGGTGACGCGCGACTTCCTCGCCGAGCTCGGGTTCAAGCTGGTGATCTTCCCGCTCAGCACTGCTGCTGGCGGCGACGGCGGCGATGCAGGAGTGCTGGCGCGCATCCGCACCGACGGCTCACCGATCGACGTGCTGCCATCGCTGCTGGCGTTCGACGAGTTCCTGGACCTGATCGGGATGCCGGAGATCCGCGAGCTCGAACCCGGTTCAGTGACCGGGACTGAGCACCGGGACCATTCCCGCTTGGCAAGCTGATCAAGGCGAACTAGGCCACCGGCCTGCGGGGGGCGGCGTCTGCGAGCATCCCGGTGTGGATCTCGCCGCGGCCTACCAGTCCGTCATCGACGAGATCGGCGCGCTGCTCCCCGCCGGCACGCTGGTCGTCGATGCCCACACCCACCTGGGCAGCGATGAGGACGGCCAGTCGCTGGACCCCGCCGCCCTGATCGCCTTTCTCGATCAGGTGGCGACCGACCGCGCGGGCCTGCACGTTCCCGTTTCACGATCCGGAGCGCTCCCCGGGCTACCGGGTCCCCAACGACCGGGTGCTGCAATGGGCGCGGCGAGTCCGACGGGCGCCTGTACCCGTACTGCCGCCTCGACCCGGCCGAAGATCCGGTGGCGGAGGCGGAGCGATGCCTGGGGCTCGGCGCGCGCGGGATCAAGCTGCACCCGCGGGCCCAGGCATTCGGGTTCGGCGATGAGCGGGCCGACTCGATCTGGAGGGTCGCGGAGGAGGCGCAGGTCCCGATCCTCATCCATGCCGGCCGCGGGATGCCGCCGATGGACGCGCTGGCCGAACTCGCGCTGCGCTACCCCGACGTGGCCGTGGTGCTGGCCCACGCCGGCGATCGCCGACCAGGGCATGTTCGCCTCCCGCTTGGCCGGGCACCCCAAGGTCCTCTACGACACGTCGACGTTCTCGGTGTTCGATCAGCTCGAGCTGTTCGCCCGCGTTCCCGTGGAACGGATCGTGTTCGCCTCCGACGTCCCCTACGGCCGGCCGATCGGGGCGCTGTACGCGGTACTGCGGATCGCCGCCTATGCCGGCCTCGACGACGGCGAGCGCGAGCGGCTCGTCGGCGGCACCATGATCGACATCCTCGAGAACCGGCCGCCGGCCGAGCCCACGCCCCCGCGGGTGCCGGAGCTGCGCCGGGTCAGCGGCAGGCTCGCGCGGGTCAACGCCTATGTGCTGATGTCGTTCGCGGCCGCTCTCGGCGTCGGGTCCGCCGCCTGACTTCGGGCGCGCGCTGCCGTTCGTGGCCATGGCGCGGGCGGCGTGCCGCGATCCCGATCCGGGTGAGGCCGGGACCGGCGCTGGAGCGGATCGACGGCATGCTGTCGGGCGCCCAGCAACTGCTGTCCACCGACGGCGACCGCGAGCAGGCACGTGCCGCCGCCGGGCTCGTGTCCGCGGCCGGGGTGATCGCCGCCACCGAGCCGTTCACGGCGGCGTAGTGACGGCGGCGGCGATGCTCCCCGGTGCCGCGAACGCGTCTCGAGCCGCCGCAGCCGACCCAGGCGCTCGCGCCCTGGTGCTGGTAGATGGTCTCGGCGCAGGCGTCCTGGCCGGCGGGGTACCCAGGTTGCAGCCGTAAGCGGCCGCCGTCGACGGCAGGATCTGGTAGCGGCCGGTCGCGCCCGACGAGGCGTTGGTGTTGTCGGGCCGGTCGAGTAGTCAGAGCCGGACTCCGAGGCGCACGCCGGCAGGCCTCCGGTGCCCGCGCCGGACGCCGCCGCCGACGGCGTGCTGGTGTTGGTGTCGTTCGCCGGCGCGAGCATCCGCTGCAGGACTCCCAGCGAGGAGAGCGTTTGCCTATCGGTGGGATGCCGGTGGTCGCCGGTCCCGTACCTGACGATGTCGCGGCCCGGGGCCCGGTGGCCGAGCTTGTGCGCGACCTGCCGGTAGACGCGCTCGTAGGCGCGGGCGTGAGCCGGGGTGGCCGGCTTGGCGTCAGCTACGCCCGACACCCCGCCGGCGAGGGCGACGGTGGCGGGCAACATGAGCCATTTCATTTGAGTTGGACCTCCTAAACGTGTCGGTTTCATCGTCCAGCAGGCGTGCTGTCACCGAGAACTTGCTGACGGCACGCCGGTGTTGGCCGTGGGGAACACCTCCTTGGAGGGCGTCGCTTCAAGGGAAGCCGCGCGCCGCCGGTTCGGGCGACCTCAGGTGCGGCTCGTAGCGAAGCGGGGCACTGTAGCGACCCCGGCGGGCGGTGGAAGGTCGAAAACCCGCCTTCGGCGTTGGACATCCTGGCTGGCTCACCAGAAACCCCACTATTTGCAGGGTATTTTATGTGTTGCGGCGCTGACGGCCGGCGTGCAACCGATCCCGGTCTTCTCGGGGAATGAGCGGCGGGCTACGGGCGCTCCCACCCGCCTTCTCTCGGGGCGCGATCGTAGCGGCTTTGCCCCGACCAGGCCCGCGCCAGATCTGATCCGCGCGAGACCAGGAACGTCGCTGTACTACCCCTCCGCGGCCGGCGCCGACGGATCGTTCTGCCACAGGCCGAAGTCGTTGCCGTGCGGGTCGGTGCAGACGGCGAACCAGCCCATGTTCGGCACCGGAGCGGCTCCTTGGCCTCGACCGCCGAGCTCGTCGCACCTGCGGCGGCGCCGGCGTTGATGTCATCGACGGCGAAGTAGACCCGCAGCCCTCGCTTGCCTGGCTCCATGTCGGTGATGGCGCCGCCGGTCGGTCGCTGACCCGGGTCATGTGGTACTCGAACGGCCCCGGGAACCCCTGAAACTGCCAGCCGAACAGCGAGCCCCAGAACTCGAGCCCCTGGCTGGTGTCGTCGGCGGGGATCTCGAAGTGCACTATCTGGCCGGACATGGTTCTTCCTTTCGATCGTGGTCGGCGCAGCCTCCCGGGCAGCGCCGCTATCACAGCGATTGTGACCCCGCGGCGGGCGGAACTAATCGGTCGATCATGCTGGCACCGCCGTTGTGCCGATCGCCGGCTCGCGGCCGGGGTCGTAGCCGTTGAGCCGGCGATCCGCGCCGTCGTGCCCAGGCAGGAACACGACCCGCCCGCCGAGCGCCTGCAGCTGATCCGGATCAAGGTCGAGGACCAGCCCGAGATCCGCGAGCGAGGAGAACCCGCTGATGCGCTCACGGAGGTCGATGATGTTCAGCAGCCAGTCGCGGCGTGATGCCGGGCAGGGAGGCGATCGCTCCCGCTCCCGGCGTTGTTGACATCCACCACCTCCGCCGTGAAAGGCCCCCGGTATGTCGGGGCGGCCAACCCCGGCCTCGAGGGCCAGCGCGGGCTGTCGCGGGCGAGGCGAAGCGCTCGTTCCCGTTGCTGTACTCGGGCCTGCGCGACGCTGCAGCCGGGCGATCCTCGACGCGGCCGAGACCCGTCCGGGCGTGGATCCAGCGTTGCATCTCACCCCACGAGGCATCCCCCCCGAGGCCGATCCGATCCCGTCCGGCAGCGCCAACCTGGTCTGTCCGCTCAGCAGTGAGCCGGCGGCGGAGCCCGGGATCGTCGCCACCACCGCGTCCGGCCGTGCGGCGCTGACCTGTTCGCCGGGCAGGTACCTATCGTCCGATCGGCGTCGACAGCACCAGTCCGCTGAAGATGTCGTTCTTGCGGTCGCACTCGACCTTCTTGACGACGCCGATGAAGTCGCCGTCGCAACCGTAGACCGGCGTGCGCCTCCCCAGCGCCAGATACGAGCTGTTGCCTCCGAGCTTCACGTTTCTCCCCAGAGATCCCCTCCCGCGCGGCAGCGCGGCTGATATTCACTAGGGCGTGTATCGACATCACGGCCAGTCCGGCTTTAACACGGTGAGCTCGGACGTGGCCGTGTTCGAGCTTCAGTTCCCGGCGTCGGAGATCCCCGCCCTGGCCCGCCGCTTCCCGGGTCAGGACGACCCCGCCCTCCGGGCCGCCGGCGCCGCCGTCCGCGCGCGCGGCTACTACACGCGAGCGCGAGTTCATCCGGGTCTGCCGCTGGAAGTCGCCGCGCAGCGCACCCGAGTGGCCAGCAACAGCGCCCGGTCGATCCGTCGCGCGACCGGGCAGCGCGCTACGCACCGCGGACGAGCAAAACCGGATGCAGGCGCTGCTCGAACTCGAGGGCGTCGGGGTGCCGACCGCCTCGACGCTCCTGTACTTCGCCTTCCCGGAGAGCTACCCGATCCTCGACATCCGCGCGCTCGAGTCGCTGGGCGTCAAATCGCGCTCGGTCTACCCGGTCGGCTTCTGGCTTGAATACCTCGCCGCCTGCCGCGAGCTTGCCGAGCGCCACCACGTCGACCTCCGGACGCTCGACAAGGCGCTCTGGCAGCACTCCAAGGAGCGCTCGGTGCTCAACCATCGTAAAGATTCGACCGCGCAGTGAGGCAAACGCAGCTTAGGCGTCACGAATCCGCGTCAAGATCGGAGGACGAAATGCCACCGCCGTACACGCAGATCAACCTGGCCGACGTCGATGACGCCGCGCCCGCCAACGGTTTCGGCGACCGTTGGGAGGCGCGGGTGGCGCGACGCCGCTTGAGGCGCAGCAGACCGGCGTCACCCACTTCCGCCTGCGGCCGGCAAACGCTCGCCCTTCTCGCATCGCCACACCGAAGCCGAGGAGGTGTACGTGATCCTCGCCGGCAGCGGCACGATCAAGCTCGACGACGACCTCGTCGACGTCCGGCCGCTCGACGCGATCCGGGTCTCGCCCGAGGTGGCGAGAGCGCTGGAGGCGGGCCCCGACGGGCTGGAGTTCCTCGCCTTCGGACCGCATTACGAGGGCGACGGCGAGCCCGTCGACGACCCATGGGTCCGGTGAGGGCCGAGCTACTTGAGCAATTCCAGGGTCAGCGAGGAGGGCGCCGCCGCCGAGCGGGCGATGGTGTAGACCCCGCCGGCCAGGTTGGGGAGCTGCCCGGGCAGCGGCGTCAGGTGCGGCGTGTCGGTGGTGGAGAGGGTGAGCCGCAGACGGTCTCCGCCGGCGATCGTGGCCAGCGTCGGGAAGATCTGGATCTGGTACTCGGTCACCGCGCCGGGGGTGACGGGCTTGGCCGAGGCCTGCGTGTAGGGGTGGTAGGGGAGCACGGTCATCCCGTCGGCCGTCCAGGACCGGCTCTGGTCCACCGCCCGCAGCGAGCCGAGCAGCGCGCCCTCGGTGAGGGGGTAGGAGGCGCCGCTCGGAGTCACGTCCTCGAGTTCGGCCACGAGCTCGGTCTCGCTGGTGGTCGAGCTCGCGTACACGGTGGCGGTTATCGGTCCGGCGACCGTCTCGGGGTGGGCGAGCGGAGCCGAGGTGTAGCTGATGGCCCACGGCCCGGCCTGCGTCGCCTGGTCGTCGTCGGCGCACGGCGCGAGCAATCCGGCGGTGCCCGCCGGCACCGAGATGCCGCCCATGGACCACTGATCGATCGGCCGTCCGCAGGCGGCGCCGATGGGGCTCCAGACGATGGTGTCGCTCGACCCGAGCGCCGGCAGGGTGGAGCCGGTCAGCGAGCCGAGACCGGCGGGGAGGAGGCCGGTGACCGTGCCGGCGGCGCCCGGCCGAGGTCGGAGCCGAGCCGGTCAGCGTTCCGCCGGGACCGAAGTACAGGCGCGTCGGCGTGGCCCCGGTGAACGGATAGGTCGAGGTCTCGTTGAACTTGCCGCTGCCGAGGTCGTAGTAGTGCAGCGGCGTCGGAGTCCGCGCCATCCCGGTGTGCTCGTGCTTGAGCCAGGTGTCGAACCACTCGAGCTCGAGCGGGTCGACGTTGACCGAGGAGCCGTTGAGGTGCTCCCACGGGCCGACGATCAGCTGATAGCGCCCGGTCGTGCGCTGCCCGGGCAGCATCGGCGCGGTCGCGCTGCGACCCGCCCAGGCGTTCTGCAGCTCGGCGTAGTTGAGCGGCTCGCCGTTCTGGAAGATGTCGAACTCGCCGCCCGACCAGGTAGGCGGGGATGTGGTTGGCGACGACGCGCGCGAGGATGTTCTGGGGGTTGCGCGCCTGCCAGTAGGAGCCGTCGTAGGCCTCGTCGCCGCCGGTCAGGATGTTCTCGGTGGTCTTCGCGTGGTAGCTGGCCAGGCCGTTGACGTGGTCGGCCTCGATGCCCGGCGAGCTCGGACAGCAGGGCCGGGTCGCTGGCCGCGTCGCCGACCGGGTTGGCCGTGTTGCCGCCCGCGGTCAGCCCCAGGTAGGTCTCGCTGAACTCGAAGTCGAGCAGGCCGCCCATGAACGAGGTGTCGCGGTAGATGTCGTTGGCGCTGACCATCGGGAAGGTCGCCTTCAACGGCGAGTTCGGACCGACCGCCCCGGCCAGCAGCAGCTGGTCGATCCCCAGGTACGACGGCCCGTAGGTCCCGACCCGCCCGTCGGAGTGCGGCAGATGCGCGGCCCAGTTGAGCACCTTGATCGCGTCCTGCTGCTGGGCGGGATCGAACAGTCCCCAGCTGCCGTTGGAGTCGCCGGTGCCGCGGACGTCCTCGACGACCTCGATGTATCCGCGCTGGGCCAGATAGTTGTCGGCACCGCCGGTCGCGGCTCCGCTCGACGGCGACGCCGCCGAGCCCGGGCTGCTCGAGCCGCCCTGGCCCTTGCCGTACGGCGTCATCGTCAGCAGCACCGGGAACGGTCCCTTGGCGGGCTGACCCGACGCCGTCGTCGGGATAGATCTCGTTGACCCTGATCGTCGTCCCGCCGGCGCCCTTGATCGCGATGTCGTTGGTCGACGCGGTCCCGTACACCGCCTTCTCGGGCTTCCACCTGCTGCCGGGGGCCGCGCTCGCGGAGACCACGCTCGCCGGCAGCTGGGGATCGAGGCCGACGAGGCTCGAGGGAGCCGACTCCACCGCGGGCGCGCCTGCCGGGGGCGACGGCGAGACGGCCAGCGCCGGCGCGGCGCTCAGCGCGCCGCACGCGAGCCAGGCACCGATGATGCCGCCGAGGGCAGACGCTCGTCGCAGACTTCTGGGCAGGGAAACCATTGCACGCATCGACCGGGTCGCTCCGACCTGGGGAGTACCCGATACCCCGGTTTTCTAGACATCGGAGTGATCGCGTCTCAAATCGCGTGGGCCGTAGGGCGTTTCGCGCCGCGCGCGTGGCGGCGCTCGACAGGTCTGGCTACCAGTCGAGCGCGGCCAGTTGCAGCGCGCCGGCGATCGAGCCGGCCAGGGAGATGTCGCGCGGATCGAGCGCCCGCACGCCGCTGCCGGGAGAGAAATCCACCGAGTCCAGCCCGAGCCAGACCACATTCGGCGCGCGCGTGGACTGGAAGTAGTAGACGCGGTTGGTCAGGTCGGTGACCGACGCCCACCACGTCGGAAAGGTTTCGAAACGGGTGTCGGGAGCCCCGTAGGGCACCTGACAGTTGCGCACCACGCCGAACACCCCGGCGACCGCCTCGGCCGGGTCGGCCGGGGTGGGCAGGTGGGAGAGGAAGTAGGTGGCGCGGACGAACCGCTCCTCGGAGACGATGTCGCCGGGGATCCCGAGCTTGCCGCCCCACGGTGCGTAGCGTTGGAGGTTGGCCACCTGCTCGTCGTACGGCGGATCGTTGGTGGCCACGTTGAACTGGCGGCCGTGGTGCACGACCGCACGGCCGTCGAGGATTTCGATCACCGCGCTGTCGCCGCCGACGTCCTCGAGCATCAGGTGGGCGCCAAGGTGCTGGCCATGGAGCGCAACCGACTCGACTCGCACCTCGGCGAGCCCGGCCACGGCCGCCTCGACGGTCGCGAACTGGTCGGCGGCGTACTGGCACCACAGCAGGTTGGAGACCGTTTGCCGCGCGTCGGGCGGCTCCCAGCGGGCGGCCTCGAGATACAGAACCCGCGCCGACAGCCCCGCCTCGTTGACGGCCTCGCTGGTGGCCACGCCAAAGCTCTGGATGCTGACGGTCCCATACCGACTCGTCCAACGCAGCGGCTCGCCGCCGGTGGCGCAGGTTCGGACTGTGCAGGGCGGGATGACCCACAGCCGAGGCTCGTCGCTGGTCGCCCAGTCGAGCGTGCGGCCGCAGACCTCGGCGACGTCGTTGTCGTTCCAGAACACGCGGGTGCACATACACCAGATGTATCGACAGCGGGATGGCGGGCTTTAATCGCCACCAGAAGCACGCGAGTTCGCGTTTGTCCCACCGCAAGACGACCACTCGTCTGGAAGATCGTCCAGTCGACAGCGTCTTATGCCGATACCAGTGGTGTGACGACTCATCAAGATCAGCCCTGGGGTGTATTCGCCGGCCGGCCGGCGCCGCTTGCGGCGCTGGTTCAGTCCGAGCGCGAACGTCGGCGTGTCCTCCGAGCCGGTGTCCAGGACCAGGCTCAGAAGGAAGACCAGCGCCCAGCGGAGCTCGGCGCGAGCGCGGTGCCGACGCCGGCCGTCGATTTATCCGACGGCGCCGCCCGAAGCTGAACGCCCCTTCGCACTTGACGCAAGCCGACACGGGCACGATCACCTGTATTGGGGGATGACCCGCCGGCGCAGCCCGGTCTACGTGCCGGCGGCAGACACCAGGTCAGGGCCGAGGTCGCCTAGGACGGCGGCGGCCTGGCCAAGGGCGGCACAAACAGTAATCGGCGCGATGCTCTAAGTCGTGAATCGTGCCGCGTCATGCGACGGTGCTGCTTCAAATCGTGTGTGAGCGGCTCGCCACCCGGACGTGGGAAACTCGATCTCGGTCGCGTCGCGCCCGTGCACGCTGACGGTGGCGAACGCGTCACGGAACACCGCCAGCATGTCGTGGTTCTCGGGGAGTACCTCCGCGTAGAATCGAGTGATCAGACGAGTCTCGGCGAACTGGGCGAGCCGGATCATCAACAGTGTGGCCAGTCCAAGGTGGTGCAGATCATCGGCGACCTCGACTGCCACCTCGGCCCGCTGCGAACCCGCGGCCCGCACAAAGGTGGCATGCCCCGCGACACCCCTCCCGGCAGCCGTGGCGAGGACACCGTGGTGGTCTGAGTCATCGCCGGCTGCGCCCCGGTGAGCCTCAGCGGCGAGGTTCACCGCCGCCGTAAAGAAGCGAAGGCGACGAGAATCGATCGAAAGACCAGTCAAGAACTTCAGGATCGCCGGCTCATCATCAGCCGTGACCGGACGGACGAGGACCTTTAGTCCGTCGCGCAGCAAAAGCTCTTCTGGGCCGACCGCCAAGGTCGTCATCGCGGGGCGTCGGGCGTGGAGTGAGAACCCGGTGAGGCTCCTGCGCCGACCGCGAGCGGTTGCCGGCGCCCGACGGGGTGCGAGCCGTTGGATGTAGCCGGTCCCGCGTCGAGGGTGAGGCATTTCGCTCCATCCTCAGCGATGCTCGGCAGGCTTCGCAACGTGAGCACAGCAGCCAGGCTGATCAGCGCGATTGACGACGGCCCCAGCGTGCGGGCCTTCTTGCCCGTCGCCTGGGCGCTCACAGCGCGAGTCACAGCGGGATGCTCACTGCGGCGAAGATGACTAGCAGGCATCACGCCCACCAGCCTGATACGGCGCTTCCCGAACATGGCGCATGACTCGGCTCCTGACGCGTTCGCATGGCGCTGACCGTTTAGGTCGGTACGCCCGAGCCGGCCAAGTCTTGGAGCCGGAAACCACAAGCTCGCCGAGGGATTGAGGCGAACCCGATAACGAATGCTACAACGGCCCCTGAAAGCTTCGACGCCTTCGGCTTGACGCGAGGAGTACGTTGGGACCCAGGAGGGCATGCATCGTGAGGTCGGCCCCGAGCGGGTTGGCAACACGCTGTGACTTCTGAGGTGTTGGCGAGCCCAGGAGGTTGGCATGCCCGTGAAGTCGATTTCCTCGAATCCGGCCTTGGGCCGCGCCGACAGGGTGTCCAAGGTCGGAAGTCGATGAGCTGGCGGAGGGTTGCCTCAGCGCGGCCGCCTCCCGGCGGGGTGCTCCGCTCGTTCGGGCATGGCTTACAGATTGGTCCGCGAGCCCGTGAGCTTTGCCGGGCGATTCTGGACGGTTTCAAGCAGCATGACCTGTTGACGTACTCGAGCGCGATCTCGTTTCAGATCATCACCGCCGTGGTTCCGTTTGTGATGTTCGTGCTCGCGCTGGCCGGACTGCTGCACCTCAACAGCGTGTGGCAAGACCACGTTGCGCCGGAGATCCGTACACATGTCTCAGCGGCCGTGTTCAGCGTGGTCTCGAGTGCCGTCAGCAAGGCGTTTTCCGGCCGGGCAGTGCTGTGGGCCACGTTCGGCGGTGTGCTGGCTTTGTGGCAGGTATCCGGGGCAGTGCGAGCGGTGCCGGAGCGTGCTTCATCCTCGCCGCAGTGTGCCTCGAGCTCGCGCCGTTCTTCGCAGTTGGTCATCCCGGTCCGGCGTGGGACGTGATCGCGTTCCTCGCACGGTGGACGCTCGCTGTCGGCTTCCTGTCACTTGCGGTCGGGGTGCTGGTTCACATCGCGCCAGCCGCACGTCAGCCGCTGCCCTGGGTCAGTTTCGGCACAACGATCGTCACCGTCTGGTGGGTGATCGTTTCGGTCGGCTTCTACTTCTACCTCACCGGCCTGGCCTCCTACGGGTCAGTGTTCGGAAGCCTCGCGTCCGTGATCGTGGTGATCGCGTATCTGTACATCTCCACGACCGCATTCCTGTTCGGGGCCCAACTCGATGCGATCATCCGCGCGCAAGCCACCGGGACCCTCTCTGGCGTCGAAGCCGTCCTGCCGCCGCTCTCCCAGCCGGAACGCGCGACGAAGCCAGCGGATCGACTAAACGGTGAGAGGTGATCCCAACCTTTTCGAGTTGCTAGGAATCTGGTTGCCCACTGCTGTCGGGCGGAAGTGGGTTCGGGGTGCCGCGGGTGCGATGGTCTGGAGTGGGGACGCTTTCCATGACCGGGCGGCGGTCCTGTGGATGTGCCTCGTACCAGCGGGCGTAGCGGCCGGCCAGTGGTGCGGCGGTGATCCCGTGCGCCAGTACCGACAGTCCGATGGTCAGTAGGTGGTGGCCAGGATCGTCGGCGGCCCCGGGCAGGTGTGCCTCCTCGACGACGATCACCGCGAACACGATCGACGCCAGACCGCGCGGCCCGAACCAGCCGAGGAACCCGACGGTCGGCATCCGCGCGCCGGAACCGATCAGCGCGACCGCGACGGGCAGCATGCGGACCAGCGTCAGGCTGAGCACGGCGTAGAGCGCTATCTGCCAGCTCACGTGCTCAAGCGCTGGACCGAGCAGCACGGCGCCGAAGAACAAGAACGTGATTCCTCCCAGCAGTCCCCCGAGTTCTTCGTTCAGGCGTGAGGCCTGCTCGGACTCGTGACTGACCAGCGCGCCGAAGATCGCCCCGGCGACGAACGCGGCGATGAACCCTGACCCACCCAGCGCAGCCGCTATCCCGTAGGCCAGCCCAGCGCCGGCAACCGGGATGACCTGCAGCCACGAGCCGCTGATCAGGTCCCGGCGATAGGCGGTGGCGACGATGACGGCGGCGGCCAGCCCCGCCGCCACGCCTCCGAGGAGTCCCGTAGCCGATCTGCTCGGCGACGATGCGGATCGCATGCTGGCTGCTGGCGGTCTTGTCCTCGACCTCCGCGGCAGCCAGGGCGATCAGCAGCAGCGGCACGCAGATTCCGTCGTTGAGCCCGCTCTCGACGTTCAGTCCCTGGCGGATGCGTGACGGCAGCCGCGGCTCGGTCACCACCGCTTCGCCCAGCGCGGCATCCGTGGGCGCGAGGAGTATCGCCAGCACGATCGCCTCGATCACGTTGAGCTGACCGAACAGCAGCGCCGCGAGCACCGCGCCCAAGGGCGATCGTCAGCGGCAGCCCGACCCCGAGCAGGCGCAGCGGCACCGCATACTCGCGCCTGAGCACGCGAGCTTGATCCGGGAGGCGTCCGCGAACAGCACGACGGCCAGCGTCGCCTCGGCCAGCACCCTCACGCTCGCGCCCGCGGGGGCGGCCGTCACCCCGTCGATCACCAGCGGTCCGACCAGGACCCCGACACCGGCGAACACCATCGCCGTCGTGACCGGCGTGCCGGTCAGTCGCCGCGACACCGCGGCCACCGCGAGCACGGTCGCGGCCACGATCGCCAACTCCCATTTCATGCTGCCCACAGCATCGGGTCGCGAGGCGACGTCGGCATCCCCCGGATCAGGTGACGCCGATCGTGCGAGGCGCCGCGGCGAGCGCTCCGCAGGCGGCGCCGGATTACGTTCACCTGGGTGAATGGCCGTCGGGACCGGCGCGGGTTCGCCTGCCCGACGTAGCCTGGCCTCGAATTGCTGCCCGCGAGGCAGGTGATCACTTCAATCGGAAAAGGAGGAGCGTATGGCAACGCTGGTTGCGATCGGCTATCCCGACCAGGTCACGGCCGAGGAGGCGCGCGAGACGGTCGGGCGACTCGAGTCGGAGCTGATCATCCAGGCCGACCAAGTCGCCTCGATCTCGCGTGACGCCGAGGGCAAGTACCACGTCCACACCAGCCACGGCGGTCGGCGGAACCGCCGGCGGAGCGGTTGGGGCGGATTCTGGGGCCTGCTGTTCGGGCTGCTGTTCTTCATCCCGTTCGCCGGCTGGGCGATGGGTGCCGGCATGGGTGCGCTGTTCGGCCATTTCGGCGAGAAGGGGATCGACAAGGCAGTTCCAGGAGCAGGTGCGCGACCACCTCAAGCCAGGCACCTCGGCGCTGTTCCTGGTGATCGAGCAGGCGACCCCGGACAAGGCGATCGCGGCGCTGCAGCAGTACGGCGGCACGGTGATCAAGACGTCGCTGTCCGAGGAGGACACGAAGAAGCTGCAGGACGCGCTTCAGCCACCGGCCGGCGTCGGCGCGACGTCGTAGTCCTTGGGCTGGAAGGGCACCGGACCGGCGTCCGGTGCCCGATGCCCGACAGAACGAAAGGAAGATCACATGGCGGTTGAGGGAAGCGAAGCTCATCAGACGCTGGCGGGCCTGTCGGCCGGCAACCTCGATGTGCTCGAGAAGGCGGTCGGGCTGCGCGAGCTCAATCGCGCGGGCAGCGGGCTTGACGCCCGGACCTACTCGCTGGTCAAGCTGGCGACGCTGATCGCGCTCGATGCGCCGCCGGCCTCCTACGCCTGGCAGATCGCCAATGCCCTGGAGGAGGGAGCCACCGCCGAGGATTTCATCGGCGTGCTGCGCGCGGTCGCGCCGCAGGTCGGTGGACCGAGGGTGATCGCGGCCGCCCCGGAGATCATGGTGGCGATGGGGCTGGCGCTCGAAGAGGAAGAAGGGCAGTAGCGGTGCCGCTGATCAGACGCCGCCGCCCCCTGCTGCGCGCCGCCGCGGTAGGGGGCGGGGCCTACGCGCTCGGCAAGCACCGGGCGCGCAAGCAGGAGGAGGAGGCCTACTACGACGCATCAGCCGCCGGCCCAGGCCGCTCCGGCAGCCGCTCCCGCCGCGCCGAGCGGGATCACCAACGACGATGTGCAGCGTCTCACCGAGCTCGGCGAAGCTGCGCGAGCAGGGCATTCTGACCGACGAGGAGTTCGCGGGTCAGAAGGCGAAGATTCTCGGCACGAGCTGACGGCGACCGGGCCACCCGACCATTCGGCGGTCATCGCCTGGCGGGTGGCCCGACCGGCCGACAGCGGATCGGACCGATCACGCTGGCCCGGTCTGGAAGGAGGAGGATGGCTGGTAAGAGGCAGAAACGGGCGGCGGAGTTCATCGAGCCGTTCCGGGTCAAGCCCGGTTCCAAGGTGACGCTGGCAAAAGACTTCGATCCGGCGTTCAAGGCGGGAGTCAAGAAGAAGAAGGAGGGCGTCGCGCTGCTCAAGGGCGGAGTGCGGCTGCTGTGCGAGTATCAGGAGCGCCTTGCCGCCCAGGACCAGTGGGGCGTGCTCGTGGTGCTCCAGGCGCTGGATGCGGCCGGCAAGGACGGCACGATCCGCCACGTGATGAGCGGGGTGAACCCGCAGGGGGTGTCGGTACACAGCTTCAAGGTCCCGTCGGCCGAGGAGCTCGACCACGACTACCTGTGGCGGTACGCCCGAGCGCCTGCCCGGCCGCGGAGAGATCGGGATCTTCAATCGCTCTCACTACGAGGAGGTGCTCGCGGTCCGCGTGCACCCGGAGAACCTCGATCGCCAGAAGCTTCCGGGCCACGTCAAGCACAAGGATGTCTGGGCGCGCCGCTATCGGCAGATCAACGACTGGGAGCGCTACCTCAGCGAGAACGGCTTTCGGATCGTGAAGCTGTTCCTCAACCTGTCCAAGGAGGAGCAGCGGATCCGGTTCCTGCGCCGGCTGGACCTGCCCGACCACAACTGGAAGTTCTCGGCCGCCGACGTCGCCGAGCGCAGGCGCTGGAACGACTATCAGCGCGCCTTCTCCGAGATGCTCTCGCACACCTCCACCGAGTGGGCCCCGTGGTACGTGATCCCGGCCGACCGCAAATGGTTTGCTCGGATCGGCGCCGGGGCGGTGCTGGTCAACACGCTGATGGAGATCGATCCCCGGTTCCCGAGGGTGACCAAGGAGCAGCGCGAGGCGTTGCTCGAGGTCAAGCAGGCCTCGAGGCCCAGGCGCCCAAGGGAGCGGCTCCGGACCCGTTCGAAACCGAGCTCAAAGCGGCCAAAGCCGACCAGGACCACGGCCAGGACGGCGACCCGAGCCGAGGCGGTGGGCGCGGCGTCGGAGCCGCGGCATCGAGCGTGACGCGAGGCACGCGCGGCCGCTGGCCCCGGCGCGCCCGCTCAGCCTCGTGGCCTGGCGGTCCGGACTGATGCCGTCGACCTGGGTCCCCGGCGTCAGAGCGCTGGCGAGCTATCAGAGATCGTGGCTGCGCCGCGATGTGGTCGCCGGGGTGGTGCTGACGACGCTGCTGGTGCCACAGGGCATGGCCTACGCCGAGCTCGCCGGCCTGCCGGCCATCACCGGCCTCTACACGACGATCCTGTGCCTGCTCGGCTACGCCGTGTTCGGCCCGTCGCGGATCCTGGTGCTCGGGCCCGACTCCTCCCTGGGCCCGATGATCGCGGCGACGATCCTGCCGATCCTCGGCTCCGACGGCAGTCCGGAGCGCGCCATCGCGCTGGCCTCGATGCTGGCGCTGATCACCGGCGCGATCATGCTCGCGGCCGGGGTGGCCGAGCTCGGGTTCGTCGCCGACCTGCTCTCCAAACCGACGCAGATCGGCTACATGAACGGCCTGGCGCTGACGATCCTGATCGGGCAGCTGCCCAAGCTGTTCGGGTTCTCCACCGACGCCAACGGGCTGATCGATGAGGCACGGGCGTTCGTCCATGGGCTGGCCTCCGGCGAGGCGGTGGGCGCGGCGGTGGCGATCGGGCTGGTCAGCCTGGCGCTCATCCTCGTCCTCGGGCGCTGGCTGCCCAAGATTCCCGGCGTGCTGGTGGCGGTCGTGGTGGCGATCGGCGCCTCGTCGGCGCTGGACCTGACCCACCACGGCGTGTCGGTGGTGGAAGCCTTCCGAAAGGGTTCCCGCCGCTCACCTTCCCGGCGTCGGTGTCCGATCTGCCGCTGCTGGTCGCCGGCGCGCTGGGCATCGCGCTGGTGGCGCTGACCGACACGATCTCGACCGCCTCCTCGTTCGCCGCTCGCACCGGGCAGGAGATCGACGGCAACGGCGAGATGGTCGGGATCGGCGTCGCCAACGTCGCCGCCGGCCTGTTCCAGGGGTTTCCGGTGAGCACCAGCGGGTCGCGCACCGCCGTGGCCGAGCAGGCGGGCGCCAAGACCCAACTCACCGGGGTGGTCGGGGCGGCGCTGATCGTGCTGATGCTGGTGCTCGTGCCCGGTCTGCTCAAGAACCTCCCCAACCCGACACTGGCCGCGGTCGTCATCGCCGCCTCGATTTCGCTGGCTGACCTGCCGGGAACGGTGCGCCTGTGGCGGCAGCGGCCGAGTCGAGTGCCTGCTGTCGATCGTCGCCTTCCTCGGTGTGGCTCTGCTCGGGGTGCTGGAGGGCATCGCGGTGGCGGTCGCGCTCTCGATCCTGAACGTCTTTCGCCGGGCCTGGTGGCCCTACCAGACCACCCTGGGCCGCGTTCCGGGGCTGTCGGGACAGCACGACCGTCAGCTTCACCCCGAGGCCGAAGAGCTGGCGGGCATGGTCATCTTCCGCTTCGACGCTCCGCTGTTCTTCGCCAACGCCAGAACCTTTCGCGACCGGGTCCGGAGCCTCGCCGCCGCCGAGCCCCGACCTCAGTGGATCGTGATCGCCGCCGAGCCGATCACCGACGTGGACACCACCGCCGCCGACATGCTCGCCGACCTCGACGAGGAGCTCAACGCCCGCGGCACCTTCCTGGTGTTCGCCGAGCTCAAGGACCCGGTCCGGGCCAAGCTCGAGCGCTATGAGCTGATCGGTCCGCTCGACCCCGACCACTTCTTCCCCACGCTTGACGGGGCGATCGAGGCCTTTCGCCGGCGGACCGGGTCCACCTGGAGCGCCGCGCGGACCCGGCCAACACCGCCCGTTTCGGGTGAGGAAAGTGGCCCGCCGGTGCGCTAGCGTGGCGCCTGAACGTTCCGCGGCGCAGCGGCCCTGACGTCGACGCAATTCCAGCGGCCGAGCTGGCCGGCGTGAGTCAACGAAACTCGGAGGGACCTTGGTTCAGCAGCTGAGCCTGCGCCGCGAAGCCGTGGAGGTCCGGCCGGCCGACGAGCTACCGCCGCTGGTGGAGTCCAAGCTGGCGGCGCCTCGGCAGCGCTCCGGGATGGTCCGGCGGCCGCGGATCGCTGCAGATGCTTGACCGTGGCGCCGACGCCGCCCTGACCCTGGTGGCCGCCCCGCCGGGCTACGGCAAGACCACGGCGGTACGAGCGTGGTGTGCTGAGAGCAACAGCGCGCTGGCCTGGGTCTCGCTCGACGCTCGGCGACAACGAGCCGGCCCGGCTATGGACGTATCTGGCCACCGCGGTCGATCGCGTGCGCGAAGGTCTCGGCCGCCGAGCGCTCAAGCGGCTGCGGGGAACGGGAGTCGCTCTGGACGTCGTCGTCGACGAGGTGATGAACGGGATAGCCGAGTTCGGTCGGCCCATCACCCTGGTCCTGGACGACCTCCACACCGTCACCGACAGCGAGTGCATGGCGTCATTGGATCTCGCCATCGCGCACCTGCCGGCCAACGCACGCCTGATCGTGATCACCCGAGCAGATCCGCCGCTGGATATCCCGCGTCTGCGAGCCCGCGGAGACCTTGCCGAGCTGCGTCGAGAGCGATCTTGCCTTCACTTGCGGCGGAGGCGCGCGAGCTGCTGGTCGACCGCGGCGGCCTCGACCTGGCCGACGAGCAGGTGGAGGTCCTGCGGGAGCGAACCGAGGGCTGGCCGGCCGTCGCTGTACATGGCCACTCTGTGGCTGCGCAGCGTCGATGATCGAGACCGCGCCGTGATGGACTTCGGCGGAGACCATCGGTATGTCGCCGAGTACCTGAGCCACGAGGTGATCGGCGCCCTTGACGACGACCGTGAATGGTTCCTGCTGCGGGTCGCCGTGCTCGGCAGGTTCACGGCGGCGCTGTGCGACGCGGCCCTCGGGCGTTCGGACTCGGCGGAGATGCTTGCTGAGCTCGACGACAGCAACATGTTCGTGCAGGGTCTGGAGCGACGCGAGTGGTTCCGCGTCCATGCCCTGTTTGCTCAGTTCGCAGTTGCCCGGCTCGCCGAGCTGGAGCCGGCCGCGCCGCGCGAGATCCATCGGCAGGCCGCCCATTGGCTCCGCTCCCGCGGCCTGATCGTGGAGGCGACCGAACATGCGGCCGCGGCTGAGGACCACGAGTTCCTGGCCGAGATGCTCAGCGAGTACCACCTTGTCCTTGATCCGAAACGGCCGGGCCGGCACGTTGCTTCGCTGGGTGTGGACACTTCCCGATGCTCAGATCGCGCGACATCCGGACGTGGCCCTGGCCGCCGCCGTAGCCGCGACCATGGTCGGTCGGCTGACCCTGCAGCGACGCCGCCTGTTGGCGCTCGCCGAGCAAGCCCGGGTCGAGCACCCGGAGGCCTTTGGGCAGTACGAGGCGAGTGTCATGGCGATGGCGCGCGCCGCCGGCATGGACAACGGCGTCTCGGACGCGGTGCAGCACGGCCACCAGGCGGTGCAGCTCGCTCGGGAGGGGGCCGATGAGGTGCTGGTGGCCGCCTACGCCGCGCTGGCGCGCGCCCTCTACTTCTCTGGCGATCTGGACGGGGCGTGGGCAGCAGCATCGCGCGCCGCCGAGCATCCCCGGGCTGCCTGCGCGCGCCAGGCTATTCGGTGGCGCGGGCCACGCTGGCCCTGGTTGCCGCCGACCGCGGTCACCTGACCTCGGCGCGCGCCCACGCCGAGGCGGCCCGTGCTCTGGTTGGCAAGATCACCAGCAGCCGGAGCTGGCTGGGGTCGATCGCGGCCGAGGCCCTGGCCGCGGTGCTGGCGGGCGAGGGTGACCTCGCCGGCGCTGAACGCGAGCTGGCCTACGCCGACCGTTTCTACGATGACGAGCTGGCCACCATCCAGCACGCGGCCCTGTTGGTCCGCCTGGCCGACATTCGTTGTCGCCGCGGCCGGCTGGTGGAGGCCGAGTCGACGCTGCAGCCTGGCGCGTGAGGAGCTCGCCGACCTGGGCGACAGCGGCACGGTTCCGTCGCTCGCGCACAAGGCCGAACACGAGCTCGAGCAGGCACGGCGACCGGGCGACCGGCGGCGAGGTGCTCGAGCGCCCCAGCGAGGCGGAGCAGGCCGTCCTCCGCCTCCTGGCCACGAACCTGTCGGCACGGCAGATCGGGGGACAGCTCTACCTCTCACCCAACACGGTCAGGTCCCATATCCGCGCCATCTATCGCAAGCTCGGCGTCGGCTCGCGCGAAGACGCGGTGGCCCGAGCCAACGCCGTGGGCCTGCTGGGAGAAACGCATTCACCCCGGTGATCGGCGCGCCCACGCAGTCCGGGCGGCGAATGTTGTGCAACCGTAATGCCGATGGGAGACGGAGAGACGTATCGGCTTGAAGTGGAGGGTGAGCTGGGTGAGCTGGTCGGACGCTCGTTCCCCCGCATGCGCATCTTTCATCGTCACGGCAACACGGTGCTGGTCGGTCCGGTCCGCGACGAGGCCGAGCTCAACGGGATGCTGCAGCGCTTCTCGGCCTTGGGTCTGAAGCTCAGGAGCGTCAACACGCTCGACGCCGGCTCGCGCACGTAGGCGCCGCTGGGGCTGACGCTGGTGAGCCGTGGTCAGAGCACGACGGCTCGAGCCCTGAGCGGCGCCGTCGTGGGCTCACCGTCGCTGCGGCGCCACCGTTTGAAATCACCTGGGTGAACGCAGCCACCCGGCTACCGCCCAGCGCAGGCCGGACCTAGCCTGACCGTCGGTGGACCGTAGCCGCGTCCTGACCGCGATGGTCGATTTCGCCCCTGGATAGGAGGTTCAGAGCGGGCGGGGCAGGGCTCATCGTCACTGGAGCGCGGGTGCAACAGACAACGAAGGAGTCACCGGCATGAGACCGCTGGTTGTGATCGCCATTGTCGCCGCAACTCTGCTCGCGCTCAGCGGGTGCGGCAGCAGCAAGCCGTCGTATTGCTCGGACGTGAGCAACCTCACGAACTCCGTCAAGGATCTGACGGGCGCGGTCACGAGCGGTGGGGTAAGCGCGCTGCAAAGCCAGCTGACCAAGATCAAAGGTGACGCCACCAAGGCGGTCAACTCGGCCAAGAGCGACTTCCCCAGCGAGACGAGCGCGCTGAAGTCCTCGGTGCAGTCGCTCGAGACGGCCGTCAAGGGCCTGCCGTCGAATCCCTCGGCCGCCCAGCTCGCCGGGCTCGCCACCGCCGGGGCCGGGGTCGTGAGCTCGGTCAAGAACTTCGCCGATTCGACCAAATCCAAATGCAGTTGACCTGGGGCAAACGCAGCTAACCGGAGGTCGCCATGTCCGCGTACACCGAACCCCCTGACCCTCGCCGAGGGGTGCCGCCGACTACGAGGACTGGGAGGAGATACGCAGCAACGGCTGGTGCGTATTCGCCGGCGTCCTCCTGCTGGTGGTCGGGACGCTCAACATCATCGAGGGAATAGGCGCCATCGGCAACGCTCACTTCTTCGTTCACGACACGAGCTACATCTTCGGGTCGCTGAACCTCTGGGGCTGGGTCGTCCTGATCGTGGGCGTGGCCGAGTTGGCCGCCGGCCTTGGCGTCCTGATCCGAAACCAGTTCGCACGCTGGGCGGGGGTGGCGATCCTGTGCCTGAGCGCCGTCGTGCAGCTGCTGATGATGCCCTCGTATCCGTTCTGGGCACTGAGCCTGTTCGCCGCCGACATCGTCGCCGTCTATGGCTTGATCGTGCACGGCAAGCGGCTCGAGGGTTGAACGGGGGGCGGTCAGCGCGGCCGCCTTCATGAGGGAGGGCAGCCAATGGCCGCTCGAGCCGCTTTGACCGAGGTCGCGACCACGAGTCCTGCCGGGGAAGGCACCGGCACGCGCCGCCTGGCGATTCTGCTGGCCATGGCGATGTTCGTGCTGGTCGTCGATACGTCGCTGATGAACGTCTCGATCTCGGCGGTGGTTCACGATCTGCACACCACCGTCAGCGGGGTGCAGTCGGCCATCGCGCTGGAGGCGCTCGTGTCGGCGGCGTTCATCCTGATCGGGAGCAAGGTCGGCGATCTGATCGGCCGCAAGCGGGCCTACGTGGTGGGTCTGCTCGGCTACGCGATCGGCGCGCTGGCCATGGCGCTGGCGCAGAGCCTGACGGCGGTCATCATCTTCTGGGCGATCATCGGCGGGCTGGGCGCATCGCTGCTGCTCCCGGCGATGCAGTCGTTGATTCACGGCAACTTCGAAGGTCCGGCGCAAAAGCAGGCCTACGCGCTCGTCGGTGCCGCGGCCGCCATCGCCGCGGCGGTGGGTCCGCTGTTGGGCGGGTTCATCACCACCTACCTGTCGTGGCGGATCGCGTTCCTGGGGGAGGACCTGATCATCCTGATCGTCCTCTTGGGGATCAAGCTGATCCGCGACGCTCCCTACACCGGCCCGCGCGGAGTCGACGTCGTGGGGGCGCTGCTGTCGGTGGTGGGGATGGGGGGGATCGTGCTGGGCATCCTGGTCTGGCAGGAGGGCGGAGAGTCGGTCGTGGCGCTGTTGTTGCTCGGGAGTGCTGGCGATGGCGGGCCTGATGTACTGGCTGGTGCGCCGCAAGCGCGAGCAGAAGCCGACGCTGCTGGATCCGGACCTGTTCAAATCAGCCGGTTACCGGCTGGGCATCACGCAGCAGACGCTTCAGCAGATCGCCCTCGGCGGCACGATGATCGCGTTGCCGATCTACCTGCAGCTGGTGCTCGAGTACAACGCCATGGAGGCCGGCCTGTCGCTCGCTCCGCTGTCGTTGACGATGTTCGGCGTCGCCCTGCTGGCGGGAAGGAAAGCCGGCAATCGGCGTCCGGCCGGCATCGTGCAGGGCCGGTTTCGGCATGCTGACGCTGGGGCTGGCGGTGCTGATCCCGATCGTGCCTCGGGCAAGCTCGGGCTGGTACCTGGTGATCCCGCTGATCATCGCCGGGGCAGGTCTCGGCCTGCTCGTCTCCCAGCTCAACAACTACACGTTGGCTCCGATCTCCGACGAGCGGGTCAGCGAGGCCGCGGGCGTCAACTCGGCAGGCGGCTCATTCGGTCTTTCCTTCGGCCTTGCCTTCGCCGGCGCGATCATGCTGGCGACGCTGTCGGTGGCCTTCACGAAGATGGCCGAGTCGAGCACCGTGCTGCCGCCCGCCACCCAGCAGCAGGTCGCCAACCGGCTGGAGCACGACGCCGAGATCATGAGCAACACTCAGCTGCGAAAGCAGCTGTCGGGCGAGCCGGAAGAGATCCAGGACGAGATCATCCGCATCAACACCGACGCCCGCCATCTATCGCTGCAGGTCGCCCTCCTGATCCCGATCATCGCCGCCTTGCTGGGCTTCCTGAACTCGTTCCGAATGCTGCGGCTGCCCGACCCGAAACCCTCCGGTGCCGCCGAGAACCTGGTCGCCGGCTGATCTCGAATACGAAGTGACGTCGGGCCTCCGATCCGAGGATTCACATTCACCTGGGTGAAGGGGCGTCGAGGACCAGGGCGCGGGAGACCGGCGACGTAGCCTGACGCCATGGCCATCGGGAGGAGTCGACGGTGAACGACCTCAAGGTTTCGGCGGGCGCGCTGCTGGCGGCCGTGTTGCTGATGATCAGCGGCGTGCTGAACATCGTGTACGGCATCGCCGCCATCGGCAACTCGAGCTTCTTCGTGCACAACGCCCATTACGTGTTCGGCAGTCTCAAGAGCTGGGGGTGGATCAGCCTCATCCTCGGCGCGCTGCAGGTCCTCGCGTCGGTGTCGCTGTTTCGGCGCGGTGGGTTCGGACGGTATTTTGCGATCGCGGTCGCCGCGCTCATGGCGATCGATTCGCTGTTCGCGATCCCCGACTACCCGCTGTGGTCCCTGGCGGTGTTCGGACTCAGCCTGTGGATCATCCACGGGTTGACGATCGGATGGTCATCCGAAGACCGCTGGGCGACCGAGCCGACTGGGCCGGCGCGCCAAGGTCCTCGGCCTCCTGTGTGAGGCGCGCCGACCACGACCTATCCGATTCCGAAGTCCCTCACCGGGCTATCCGTGACTCGACGGGCGCTCGCCTACGCCGAGCAGATGCATGCCGGCCAGTCCGCGCTCGGTGGACGGCGCCCCGTTCATCGTCCACCCGGTGGAGGTCGCCTGCCTGCTCCATGACGTCGGCGCCGCGGACCACGTCATCGCCGCCGGCGTCCTTCACGATGTCATTGAAAAGACCGACGCCGACCGCCGACGATCTGCGCGAGCGTTTCGGGCCATCGATCGCCGCGCTGGTGGTCGCGCTGAGCGAGGACAAATGCGTCGACGGCTACAGCAAACGCAAGGCGGCGCTTCGCGCGCAGGTCAGTACCGCGGGCAGCGAGGCGCTGATGGTGTTTGCCGCCGACAAGCTGGCCAAGGTTCGCGAACTGACCCTCCAGGACGGCCACAACGGCGACCGCCCGGCGCTCTCAGCCGGCACCCGCCGCCGCCGTCTCGCTCACTACCGGAAATGCCTGGGGCTGCTCGAGCAGACGCTGGGCGACTCGCCGCTGGTTGCCGAGCTACGGTCCGCGCTTGGCGGTCTGGGGACGATTGGCCGGGAGCCGAATCGCGACGACGAATCCGACCACCGCCAGGGCGGCGAGGACGATCATCGAGGCGACGTAGGAGCTGTTGCCGGAGGCAAGGTCTGAGACCAGGATCGTCCCGACGATCGCGGTGCCGAACGACGAACCCAGGTTGGAGACGCTGCGCGACAGACCGGATATCTCCCCCTGTTTGTCCTCGGGGAAGGCTGATTGCACGATGTTGACCGACGGCGTCAGCATCGCTCCCAGACCGAAGCCGATCAGGAACAGGCCAGGCGCCAACGCCCAGGCACTCGACGAGGAGGCCTTGACAAGGCCGAGCAGCAGCCCGGTACCGATGATCGTGACCACGAAGCCGCCGGCGATCAGGCGCTTCTGCATCCGTCGCTGGGCCATCCGCTCGGCGGCGAGTGACGAGATCAGGATGCCGAGCGTGGCCGCGGTGAACACCACGCCGGTCTTGACGGCGCTGTAGTGGCGTTCGGTCTGCAGGTAGACCGAGACGACGAACGAAACGCCCATGAGCAGCAGCCACTGGAGGTTCTGGGTCACCAGCCCGAGATTGGAGACGCGGTTGCGGAACAGCGCCGTCGATAACAGCGCTTCCTTGCCACCTCGCTCGCGGGCGCGGATGTAGAAGAAGAACGCCGCCAGCAGGATCACGCCGACGGCCAGAAACACGATCATCAGGGTGATGTTGCTCTCGGCCTGGAGGATCCCGAACACGAGGCAGAACATCCCCACCGCCGACAGCACGGCTCCGATTGCGTCGAAGGGTCGCTCCGGGTCCGCGGCCACAGGATCGACCATCCGCCGGCTGAGCACGATGATCGTCGCGATCACCGCGGCCTGGAACAGGAACGCGACCCGCCAGCTGATGGCCGAGGTGATCAGCCCTCCGATCAGCGGCCCGGCGGCAGCGCCGATGCCCCCCATCCCGCTGATCACCCCGAAGGCCTTGGCTCGAGACTCCATCGACGTGAACGCCAACGTGGCGAGGATGTAGACGGGCGGGATCAGAAACGCCGTGCCAACACCCTCGAACACCGAGTTGCCGAGTATCAGGACGCCCAGTCCCGGCGCCACCGCGCTGAGCAGCGCCCCGATCCCGTAGAGCACCAGGCCGCCGGTGAAGCAACGCTTGCGGCCCCAGCGGTCGGTCAGCTTGCTGCAAGGGATCATGAGCACCGCCATGATCAGGAGGAACAGTGTGATGGTCGTCTGCACGCCGGTCACGTCCGTGTGGAGATCACGGCTGATGTCGTTGATCATCACGTTCATGTTCGAGCCGGCGAAGCTGCAGATGAACTGGGCCAGCGCGAGAGGAGCGATGAACGCGCGCGGCGAGCCGACCCAGCTCGCCGCCCCTAGGCCCGGCCGTGACGCTGCTGCGCTCATCCGACAACCAGCATTCGCATGATGTCCTGTGGTCCGTTCCCTGGATCGCGTCTCGGCTGGAAGCCGCAACCTACCCTAGAGGGCACGGACCCGTGCGGGCTGAGCCGTCCCCACTCCCTGCCTCCCCACCTCCAATTTATACCGAACAGAGCGCTCTCATGAGGCCCTGATTCATGCCGCATAATCGCCCGCCGCACGATGGAACCAATGAACAGGAGCGGAGTTGACCAGGTCAACTCCGAGGGAGGTGAGCGGATGGGCTACGTGTTGGATTTCCAGGAGATCGACCACACCCACGTTGCGGTCGTTGGCGGCAAGGGCGCACTCCTGGGGGAGCTTTCGCGGATCGAAGGCATCCTCGTGCCGCCTGGATTGTGCGTGACGACGGACGCGTTCCAGCGGATCCTGGCGGAAGCGCCGTCGATCGACGATCGGCTCGCTCGGCTCTCGCGCTTGGAGCCGGAGGATGGGGAGGCGATCCGCGCGCTGAGCGCGGAGATCCGTCGGGCCGTTGAGGGGATCGCGATCCCTGACGATGTGGCGTTGGCGATTACGCGTGCGCTGGCCCGGCTCGGCGAGCAGGCGGCCTGCGCCGTTCGATCGAGCGCGACGGCGGAGGACTTGCCGAGCGCATCCTTCGCGGGCCAGTACGACTCCTACCTGAACGTCGTGGGCCCGGGGGCCGTCCTCGAGCACGTGAGCCGGTGCTGGGCCTCGCTGTTCAGCGAGCGGGCCGTGACCTACCGCCTGCGGAACGGTTTCGACCACCGCAAGGTCCAGATGGCCGTGGTCGTGCAGCAGATGGTCGTCCCGCAGGCTGCCGGGATCCTGTTCACGGCCGACCCCGTCACCTCCAGCCGGAAGGTTGCCTCGGTGGAGGCGAGCTTCGGTCTCGGTGAGGCGCTGGTCTCCGGCCTGGTGAACGCGGACACCTTCAAGGTGCGGGACGGCGAGGTCGTCGCGAGGGCGGTCGCGCCAGGCGCGGCAGGAGCAGCCGGCGCTCACGGACGCGCAGGTCGTGCGGCTCGTGCAGCTGGGCCGGCGGATCGAAGCGCATTTCGGCCACCCGCAGGACATCGAATGGTGCCTGGCCGAGGGCGACTTCTGGATCGTCCAGAGCCGGCCGATCACGACGCTGTTCCCGATCCCCGAGGCCGCCGACCGAGAGAACCACGTGTACGTCTCAGTCGGTCATGGGCAGATGATGACCGAGGCGATGAGGCCCCTGGGGGTCTCCGTGTGGCAGCTGACGGCCATGGCGCCGATGCACGAGGCCGGTGGCAGGCTGTTCGTCGACGTCACCCAACGACTGGCTTCGCCGACGACTCGGGTAGGTCTCCTGGAGGTCATGGGGAGAGGCGATCCGCTGATCGGGGACGCGCTGCAGACCATCCTCGAACGCGGCGACTTCCTCCCCTCGCTCCCGGATGACGGTTGCCGCCCGCCCGGGCGGGCCGCCGGTCGGGGGCGCGCCCGCTCAGATCGACACCGATCCGGCGATCGTCACCGAGCTGATCGAGCGCAACCGGGTCTCGATCGCCGCCCTGAAGCGCGACATCCAGACGAAGTCCGGGCCAGCGCTGTTCGACTTTCTGCTGGAGGCCTTCAAGGAGCACAAGCGAGTCCTCGGCGATCCGCTGAGCCATCAGGCGATCATGGCGGGGATGCAGGCCACGTGGTGGCTCAACGAGCAGCTGGAGGCGTGGCTGGGCGAGAAGAACGCGGCCGACACGCTCACGCTGTCCGCCCCCGGCAACGTCACGTCTGAGATGGGGCTGGCGCTGCTGGACGTCGCCGACGTGATTCGCCCGCATCCGCACGTCGTGGGGTTCCTGCAACACGTCGAGGACGAGGGTTGCGAGGACGAGGCCTTCCTGGACGAGCTGGCGAAGCTCGCGGGCGGGCGGGAAGCGCAGGAAGCGATCCGGGCCTACCTCGAGAAGTACGGCATGCGCTGCGTCGGCGAGATCGACATCACCAGGCCACGATGGAGCGAGCGCCCCACCACGCTCGTGCCGCTGATCCTCGACAACGTCAGGAACTTCACGCCCGGCGAGGCCAAGCGGCGCCTCGAACAAGGGCGGCAAGCGGCCCGGAGCAAGGAACAAGAGCTGCTGGAGCGCCTGCGCGCCTTGGCAGACGGAGTGAGAAGGCCGAACGAGGCCAAGCGGATGATCGACCGCGTCCGGACCTTCAGCGGCTACCGCGAGTACCCCAAGTACGGCATCGTCAGCCGCTACTTCGTCTACAAGCAGGCGCTGCTGGAAGAAGCCGAGCGCCTCGTGCAGGCAGACGTGCTTCGTGACAAGGAAGACATCTTCTACCTCACCTTCCACGAGCTCCACGACGTCGTGAGCACCCGCCGAGTGGACCAGCAGCTGATCCGCCGGCGCAAGGACGCGTTTCGCTCCTACCAAGCGCTCACGCCGCCCCGCGTGCTCACCTCAGACGGCGAGGTCATCGCCGGGGCCTACCGACGCGACGATGTCCCCACAGGCGCGCTGATCGGCCTACCGGTCTCCGCCGGGACCGTCGAAGGGCGCGCCCGCGTCATCCGAGACATCGCGCAGGCCGACATCGAAGCCGGCGACATCCTCGTCACCACCTACACCGATCCCAGCTGGACACCCCTGTTCCTCGCGATCAAAGGCCTGGTGACGGAGGTCGGGGGCCTGATGACCCACGGCGCGGTAATCGCACGCGAGTACGGCTTGCCGGCGGTCGTGGGAGTTGAGCATGCGACGAACCTGATCCGGGATGGGCAGCGGATCCGCGTGCATGGAACGGACGGATACATCGAGATCCTGCGCGACCCGGGTGCGGCCGCGGATGCCGCCAAAGCAGCGGCAATCGTCCATTCGCGGCCCCCGTCGGCTGTCGTGCGACGCGAGCGTCCGGCGTGAGACGATCCGGGGGTGACATCAGACGCAACCAGCCAGCGTCCGCACCCGAAGCGCCGACTGATCGCTGCGATCGCGGGGAGTGTCGTGGTGCTCGACGCTGCCACCAAGGCGATCGCAACTCGAGCCCTGGCCGGCCGGGGTGTGGTCAATGTTCTTGGCGGCGCCTTCCATCTCGAGCTGTATCGCAACTTTGCCGGGCCCGGCAACATCCTTCAGGGTCATCCCGTGCTGGTGTCGCTGGTGAGCCTGATCGCGGTCGCGTTGATCGGCGTGGTGGCATGGTCGGTGCGGACTACCAGCTACGCGGTGGCGATTGGCCTGCTGCTCGGCGGCGGGGCCGGCAACCTGTTGGACCGTCTGCTCCGCGCTCCCGGTCCGCTGCGCGGCGGGGTCGTTGACTGGATCAAGCCGACGCTCTCGTCCGGCAGCCTCAACATCGCCGACCTTGCGATCAACGCCGCGGTTATCGCGATGCTGGTCGCGCTCGCCCTGGACTGCTACCGGCAGCGGCGCGCCGGCGCAGGCCGCGATCCGGTCGGTCCCGGGCCGAAGGTCGAGCCACCGATTTCGGTTGCGGATGCCCCGCCGCGGGGCTAGGTTTGGGGCCGAGGCGAAGTCGAGTGCGTGCGTCCGAGCCGCTCCGGTCCTGAAGGCCGGGAGAGGCGTGCGTGGCGACGACGCGCGTTTGCGATCGGGGAGGGAGAGCTGATGGCTAAGCCGTTCAAGGGCGTGGTCAACATCGATGTGACCGAGTCGGTTCCTGATTGGGGGCCGTACACGCAGGCGATCGCGCCGGACGGGACGCCGAGCGTGGTGTACGTCGTGCTCGACGATGTCGGGTTTTCGGCGATGGAGCCGTTCGGTGGGCTGATCGAGACTCCGAACATCAACCGGATCGCCGAGCGGGGCCTGCTGTACACGAACTTCCACACGACGGCGTTGTGCTCGCCGACGCGCTCGTGCCTGATGACCGGGCGCAATCACACGACGAATGGGATGGGGACGATCACCGAGGCGGCGTCGGGCTTCCCAAGCTCGAACGGCCACATTCCGTTCGAATGCGGCACGATCGCCGAGGTGCTGGGCGAGCGGGGCTGGAACACGTACATGACCGGGAAGTGGCACCTCACGCCCGAGGACGAGATGAACCTCGCGTCGGTCAAGTCTCAGTGGCCGGTCGGGCGCGGGTTTGAGCGTTTCTACGGGTTCCTCGGTGCCGAGACCAACCAGTGGTATCCCGACCTCGTGTACGACAACCATCCGGTCGAGCAGCCGTCGCTGCCCGAACAGGGCTACCACCTGACCACCGACCTGACCGATCACGCGCTGGCGTTCATCCGCGACGCGAAGGCGATTGCCCCGGACAAGCCGTTCTTTCTGTATTTCTGTCCGGGCGCCTGTCATGCACCCCATCAGGCCCCAAAGGAGTGGGCCGACCGCTACAGGGGATCTTTCGACATGGGCTACGAGGCGTTCCGTGAGATCGTGTTCGAGCGCCAGAAGAAGCTGGGGATCGTGCCCGAAGAGGCGGAGCTCACGCCGATCAACCCGTACATCGATGAGAAGAGCACTGACGGCAAGGCGTGGCCGGAGGCCGACACGGTGCGTCCGTGGGACTCGCTGTCAGACGAGGAGAAGCGGCTGTTCGCTCGGATGGCCGAGGTGTACGCCGGCTTCCTCAGCCACGCCGATAACGAGATCGGCCGGTTGCTCGACTACCTGGAGCACAGTGGCCAACTCGAGAACACGATGATCGTGCTCGTGTCCGACAACGGCGCCTCGGGCGAGGGCGGCCCGAACGGGTCGGTCAACGAGAACGCGTACTTCAACGGGGTCCCGGACCAGATCGAGAAGAACCTCGAGCAGATCGATGAGCTCGGGAGCCCGCGGACCTACAACCACTATCCGACCGGATGGGCGTGCGCGTTCAACACGCCCTTCAAGCTGTGGAAGCGCTACTCCAACTGGGAGGGCGGGACCGCCGATCCGATGATCGTCTCCTGGCCGGCGAGGATCAAGCAGACGGGAGTGCGTCGTCAGTACACACACGCGGTCGACATCGTTCCCACCATCTACGAGTGCCTCGGCGTCGAGCCACCCGAGGCCGTGAAGGGTTACACCCAGCACGAGATTGAGGGGGTCAGCTTCGCGGCGACCTTCGACGACCCCGAGGCCAAGACCGACAAGCAGACCCAGTTCTATTCGATGGGCGGCACACGGGCGATCTGGCACCAGGGGTTCAAGGCAGTCTCCGTGAGCCCGTCCGCGCCCGACATGTGGGCGCATTACGCGACCCAGCGCTGGGAGCTGTTCGACACGGCGAAGGATCCGACCGAGTCCCACGACCTCGCCGACCAGCACCCCGAGAAGCTCCAGGAGCTGATCGGCCTGTGGTGGTCGGAGGCGGGCCGCTACCAGGCGCTGCCCCTCGAGGACCGCAACGCGCTCCAGATCCTCACGACGGAACGTCCGCAGCTCTCAAAGCCACGGAACCGCTACGTCTATTACCCCGGCGGAGCCGAGATCCCGGAGTCCGTTGCCCCGAACATCCGCAACCGCTCATACACGATCGCGGTCGAGGCCACGATCGACACCGAAGAGGCCGGCGGTGTGCTGTTCGCCCACGGATCGCGGTTCGGCGGCCACGCGCTCTACATCAAGGATCGCAAGCTCAAGTACGTCTACAACTGGGTCGGGCAGTTCGAGCAGATCATCGAGTCCACCGAGCCAGTCCCGACCGGCCACGTCGTGCTCTCCGCGTCGTTCGAGAAGGAGGGGGACGGCATGCCCACCGAGGGGACGTTGACCCTTCACATCCGCGATAAGGCGGTGGGCGAGGGCAAGATCAAGACCCAGCCGGGCAAGTTCTCGATCGCCGGTGAGGGGCTGAACATCGGCAAGGAGGGCGCCGAGCCCGTCACCGACGACTACCCGGGCCAGTACCCCTGGGCGTTCGTGGGTGGGACGATCGAACGCGCTGCCATTGACGTCAGCGGCGAGCCGTTCGTAGATCTCGCCAACGAAGTCAAGATGGCATTCGCCCGCGATTAGACGCACATGACAAACGACAGTCGAGGAAACGCAGCCGGTGACACGCTGGCCTCATGGAACGACACGCGCACGCGCGCGGCGATCGTCGAGTTCGTGCAACGAGTCACAACCGAGGGCGGGGCGGACTATGTCCCCCCGCCCGAGCGGGTGGCGGTGTTCGACAATGACGGAACGCTCTGGTGCGAGAAGCCGATGCCGATCGAGCTCGGGTTCATCCTGCACCGGCTCGCCGAGATGTGCGCGGCCGACGTCTCGCTGCGCGATCGCCAGCCATGGAAGGCCGCGCATGAGCGCGACTACGCATGGCTGGGAAACGTGATCACCAAGCACTACCACGGCGACGACAGCGACGTGAAGGTCCTGATGGGCGGCATCCTGCGCGCGTTCGGCGGGATGACCGTCGAGGCCTACGAACAGGCCGCGACCGAGTTCTTGAGTGGGCCGCACCCGACGCTCGACCGCACCTACCGCGAGTGTGGCTATGTGCCAATGATCGAACTGCTGCGCTACCTCGAGGCCAACGGATTCACATCGTTCATCGCCTCGGGCGGTGACCGGGATTTCATGCGCCCCGTCACCGACGAGATCTACGGAATTCCCGCCGAGCGCGTGATCGGCAGCTCCAACGCCCTCAGCTACCAGGAGGACGAGCATGGGGGAACGCTCGTCTACCTGGAGAAGCCGGATGTCTTCGACGACGGCCCCACGAAACCGGTGCGGATCTGGAGTCGCGTCGGGCGGCGTCCGATCGTGGCCGGAGGTAACTCCAACGGGGACATCCCGATGCTGCACTACTCGGGTGGTCCGGCCCGTCAAGGCCTGCGGCTGCTACTGCTTCACGACGATCCGGAGCGCGAGTTCGACTACACGGCCGGTGCCGAGACGTCGCTCGAACGAGCACGCACTGACGGCTGGACCGTGGTCAGCATCAAGAACGACTGGGCCACCGTCTTCCCGGAGACGTAGCTGGTGTGCGGGCCTTTCCCAGTGGCCCGGGGAGGACTCGAACCTCCGCGCGACGGATTATGAGTCCGCTGCTCTGACCACTGAGCTACCGGGCCTACCCCCGGCACCGTAGCGCCTGCGCCCGCCGGATCAGCGACGGCGGAGGGTCTGTCAGCGGGGCGTGGCCGGGGCCGGGACGGATATGCTTTGCCGCCCATGCTCGTTGTCGCCAGCGGCATCCTCGGTCTCGGTGAGTCGCCCAATTCGTTCGGGCAGACGCTGGCGCTGCTGATCACCTTCATCGGCATCGGGATCGTGGTCAACGTGCTCATCATCTACGCGGTGGCCCAGGTGCTGGCCGAGCGCCGCGAGAACCAAGAGCGCCAGCAGGGCTACCTCAGCGACCAGCACCACCGCCGCTAGGCCTACCGGGCGCGGGACTGCGCCGAGTCCGCCTGCCGTCGGAGGCCTGGGCGCACCGGTTCGGCAAGCCGACATGGCAATTCTGAAGGAACGGCGCAGGGGGGCGTCGAATGACACGGCTGCCGATGAAGCAGTCTTCGATACCGACCGCCCCCCTTGAGCCAGCCCACGGCCACCAGGCTCTCTCCGGCTACATCCGGGCCCGCTTCGACGAGTTCTCCCGGTCGCAGAAGGACGTGGCCCAGTACATCGTCGACCACCTCGACGAGGCGGCGTTCCAGACCGCGGAGGAGCTGGCCCGGCGCGCCAACACCTCCTCGAGCACGGTGGTGCGGTTCTCCCAGGCGCTGGGCTTCGAGGGTTTCCCGGAACTGCAGCAGGCCGCTCGCGACGAGTACCGCCGCCGGCCCGCGGGCGCCAACGGCTCCGACACGCTGACCGCTGCCGCGCCGCTGTTCTCGCTGGACCACACCGAGTTCGAGGCCGCCCTGGCCGCCGATCACGTCAACGTGGAGGACACGGCCCACAAGCTGTCGCGTTCCGATGTCGAGGCGGCGGTGGACGCGATCGTCTCCGCCGACAAGGTGCTGATTGCCGGTACCGACCAGATGGCGTTCTTCGCCAGCTACCTGCGCCACCTGCTGATGCTGCTCGACCTGCGGGCCGAGATCGTCGCCAGCCCGTCACAGGAGGCGCTGGGGCGCCTGAGCCGGATCGACTCTGAGACGCTGGTCATCGGGCTGTCGGCCGGCCGGCCGCACCCGCTGATCACGCGAACCATGAAGCTGGCCCGCCATCGCAAGGCGCCGACCCTGGCGATCACCGACGCCACCCTGTCGGAAGTGGCGCGCCTGGCCCGGATCCGCCTCTACTACTCGTCCAACACGCCGGCATTCGTCCGATCGCACACCGCGTTGCTGTCGCTGATCCAGGCCCTGGCCTACGGCGTCTACGCCCGCGACGCCCAGCAGTACGACGTGCGCATCAAGGCCTTCCGGCTCAAGTAACGCTCGCGGCTAGGAGCGGCGGTCGACCAGCAGCGACTGGATCGCCCGCCCGATCCGGCCCTCCCGATCCCACAGCACGCTCTCGGCGACCGCGACGCTGCCCGCCCGCACGCGAGTGTGAGCCTGCAGCGCGACCCACCCGTCGACCGGCTCGCGTTCGACGTACAGGGTCAGATCGGGATTGATGAACAGGTGCTCATCCCAGCTGAGGATGGAGGCGATCCCGTTGCCGAAGTCACCGGCGGCGGCGATGACGTCGAGCCCGGAAACGGCCTCTCCGGCGACCAGCGGATGGCGCAGCCGAAACCAGGCGGTGGCCGGCCCCGGCTCCCGGAAGGAGCCCTCCACGAACCGGATCTCCATGGCGTCGGTGGCAAACATCGTCCGGCCCTGGCTGCGGTGAAAGTCGTTGGGGCGCCCGTCCTCGGGACCGGGAAACGGCGGCGGCTCGGGCCGACCGGCCTCGACCTCACTGGGCCGCAGCAGCAGCGCCCGGGCGCGGGCCACCTCGATGCCATCGCCGTCGAGCAGAAACGCGTCCAACAGGCTGACGCGCCGTCCCGGGCGAACCAGCTCCACCCGGGCTGACAGCTCTCCCAGCAGAACCGGGCGCACGAACTCGCAGGTGAGACGGGCCAGGCGGAGCGTCGGATCCGGGGCGGCGGCCATGATCTCGTGGGCGAGCAGGGCGGCGGGGGCGCCGCCGTGCAGCGCCGTCTCGTACCACGGGCCAAGCGCCAGCTCGGTCGCGCGATAGCGCTCTCCATCGCGTACAAAAACGGCATCCAGACTCATCGCGCCGTAACCTAGCGTCCGGGCTACACTCGTCTCGTGGGCGAGAACGGCGACACCCCCCGCGACGAGGCGACCTTCGCCGTCAAGGCCGGCCTGGCCGAGATGCTCAAGGGCGGCGTGATCATGGACGTGGTCACCCCCGAGCAGGCCAAGCTTGCCGAGGACGCCGGAGCCGCTGCCGTGATGGCACTCGAGCGGGTCCCGGCCGACATCCGCCGCGACGGCGGCGTGGCCCGGATGTCCGATCCGGCGATGATCAAGGGGATCCAGGCGGCGGTCACCATTCCGGTGATGGCCAAGGCCCGGATCGGCCATTTCGCCGAGGCTCAGGTGCTGGAGGCGCTGGAGGTCGACTACGTCGACGAGTCCGAGGTCCTGACGCCGGCCGATGAGGCCAACCACATCGACAAGTCCCAGTTCAAGATCCCGTTCGTGTGCGGCGCCACCAACCTCGGCGAGGCGCTGCGCCGGATCGGCGAGGGTGCGGCCATGATCCGCTCCAAGGGCGAGGCCGGCACCGGCGACATCGTCGAGGCGGTCCGGCACCTGCGGAGGATCCGCGGAGAGATGCGCCGCCTCACCATGCTCGACCCCGACGAGATCCCCACCGCGGCCAAGGAGCTGGGCGCGCCGCTGAACCTCGTCAAGCGCGTCGCCGCCGACGGACGGCTGCCGGTGGTGCTGTTCTGCGCCGGCGGCATCGCCACCCCGGCCGACGCCTCCCTGGTCATGCAGCTCGGAGCCGAGGGCGTGTTCGTCGGCTCCGGGATCTTCAAGTCCGAGGAACCCGAGCGCCGCGCCCGTGCGATCGTCGAGGCCACCACGCACTATCGAGACGCCGCCCGCCTGGCCGCCGCCTCCACCGGCCTCGGCCAGCCGATGGTCAGCCTGGAGAGCGCCAAGCTCGAGTCAGAGCAGCTGCTGGCCCCGCGCGGCTGGTAGCCGTGCCCGGCAACGCGGGGGCGGGCTCGCCGCTGGTTGGCGTGCTTGCTCTCCAGGGGGACTTCGAGGCTCACTCGCACATCCTGCACCGGCTCGGGGCGCGGGCCCGTGAGGTGCGGGTCCCCGCTGACCTGGAGGGCCTCGAGGCGCTGATCCTCCCAGGGGGAGAGTCGACGGTGATGACGCTGGGGATCGAGCGCGAGGGCCTGGCCGAGCCGCTGCGCGACCTGGTCGGGCGGGGGACCCCGGTGCTCGGCACCTGCGCCGGGATGATCATGCTCGACCGCGAGCACCTGGGGCTGCTCGACATCCAGGCCGAGCGAAACGCGTTCGGACGCCAGCTGCGCTCCTTCGAGGCCGATCTCGACTTCGGCGGGCTGTTCGACACCCCCGTCCACGCCGTCTTCATCCGTGCGCCCTGGGTGGCCGAGTACGGGCCTGCAGTCGAGGTGCTGGCCAGCGTCGACGGCCATCCGGTCGCAGTCCGCCAGGGCAACGTGCTGGCGGTCTCGTTTCACCCCGAGCTGACCGGCGAGACCCGCCTGCACGAGCTGCTGCTGAGCGGGGTGGAGGACGGTCAGCCCGGCGGACGGAGCGGCTAAGAGGGCTGCCCGACCCGCTCGGCGTACTCGCGGAACTCGCGCTCGAACGCCACCCAGTCCAGCCGCGGGATGCCGTCGGGCTCCGGCGGCGGCTGCTCGTCGACCGGCTCGTCGCTGTCGTCGGGGGGATCGTCGGCGTCGCGGCCCCGCGACAGCCAGGCGGCCAGGGCGGCAACCAGGATCCCGGACCCGTAGACCAGACCGGCCAGCGCCCCATGGTGGGTGAGCGACGCCAGCCCGCCGACCGCGTACAGCGTCAGCGCGCACAACACCAGGCGGCGCAACTCGCTGCGTGGCACCGCCTGGCGCGGCGCCCGCGCGCAGGCGCTCAGGAAGATGGCTCCCACGAGCGCAACCGCAAACGCCAGCTTCAACGTAGCTGAGAGCGACACCACCATCCTCCCGTCATGATGACCCGCCGAGCCGAGAAATCAACCCTATTTTCCAGCGGGTTGGGCGGATCCGCTCGACGGCAGGGGCAGGCGGGACTAGACCACCAGCCCGTGGCGGACCGTGTTCTCGCTCACCGCTCGCTGCTGGACGAACTGCAGCAGGTAATCGGGGCCGCCGGCCTTCAGCCCGGTGCCGGAGACGCGGTTGCCGCCGAACGGCTGCCTGGCCACCATCGCGCCGGTGATGCCGCGGTTGACGTACAGGTTGCCGACCGGACTGCGCTCGCGGACGCGGCGGACGGTGCCGGGGTCCCGGCAGAACAGACCGCCGGTAAGGGCGAACGGCAGCGCGTCGACGATGTCGCAGGCGTGCTCGATGTCGCGCACCGGCTCGACAGCCAGCAACGGGCCGAAGATCTCCTCGCCCAGGACCGCCGAGTCCGGCGGCAGGTCGGCGACCAGGCGGGCCGGGCAGAACCACCCGCTCCCCGCCGGCGGCTCGGCCTCGGCCACGATCCGGCCCTCGCGGGCGGCGATGTCGGCGTATCGCTCGACGCGCTCCTGAGCCGCCTGCTCGATCACCGGGGGCACGTCGGTCCCGAGCGTGTCAGCCTGGCCGACGACCAGCACCTGGACGGCGCCGGCCAGCCGCTCCAGGGCATGCTCGGCGATCGCCTCGTGGACGAGCACCCGCGACGCCGCCGAGCACTTCTGCCCGGCATAGGCGAAGGCGGAGCCGACGATGGCCGGCACGGCGTCGTCGAGGTCGGCGTCGGAGTCGACGATCACGCAGTTCTTGCCTCCCAGCTCGGCGACCACCTGCTTGAAATGGCGCTGACCCTCGCCGGTGTCGGCGGCGCTGCGGATGATCTGGCGGCCGACGGGAAGCGATCCGGTGAAGGCGATCGTCGCCACCTCAGGATGGCGGACCAGCGCGGCGCCGACCTCGCCCTCGCCGGGCAGCAGCGCCAGGGCCTGCGGGGGGACGCCCCCTGCGCGCAGGGCCTGCACCAGCCGCAGAGCCAGCCCCGGCGACTGCTCGGCCGGCTTGAGGATCACCGCGTTGCCGGTGACCAGCGCCGCCGCCGTCATCCCGCAGGGGATGGCCAGTGGGAAGTTCCAGGGGGAGATGACGGCCGCGATCCCGCGAGGCACATAGCTCAGCTCGTTGCGCTCGCCGGGCACCTGCAGCAGCTCGCGTCCGTGGCCGAGCTCGATCGCGGCGCGCGCGTAGTACTCCAGGAAGTCGATCGCCTCACACACGTCCGCGTCGGCCTCGGGCCACGGCTTGGCGCATTCGCGGACCTCGAGGGCGGCCAGCTCCAGCCGGCGCTCGCGCAGCCACGCCGCCGCCGCCACCAGCGCTCCGGCGCGGTCCTCGGCGCTGACCGCTCGCCATTGGGCGAAGCCGCGCCGGGCCTCGTCGATCGCCGCCGCCACCTCGGCCTCGCTCGCCACCGCGGCGCTCGCCACCAGGCGGTCGGGCGCGCCCGGATCGGTGGAGGCGAGCTGATCGGCGTTGCGCGAAGCGGTCCCGATCAGCACCGGGACCCGCAACGGCAGCTGGGCGTCGACGCGGGCCAGCGTGTCGGTCAGCTCGGTGCGGACGGCCGACCGGCGCAGCTCGAGGACCGGCTCGTTGGCAAATGGCATCAGCGTCATCCTGACCAAGACGTTAACGCGCGTTTCCGGCGTCCCCGTGCGCGCTGGTAGGCTCGCCGCCGCGATGGCAGCCGGCGGCGTGAGCGTGATCGTCCGCGCGCGCGACGAGGAGCGGGGCCTCGAGCGGTGCCTGACCCTGGTCCGCGCGCAGAAGGGCCTCCAGGGGCCGGTGCAGCTGGTGCTCGTCGACGGCGGCTCGGTCGACGCCACCAAGGCCGTGGCCCGGAGCCACGGAGCCGTGGTACTGGACGCCGGCGAGCGCCCGTACTCGTTTGGCGTCGCGCTCAACCAGGGGGCGGAGGCGGCCACCGGGGAAACGCTGGTGGCCCTCTCGGCCCACGCGTTCCCCCGCGACGAGGGCTGGCTGGCCCGCCTCTGTGCGCCGTTCGCCGACTCGTCGGTGGCCTGCGCCTGCGGAGACGGCTACGGCCCCGACGGCGAGTTCCTGCTCGGCCCCCGCCGCCAGGACGAGGCCACCGCCCGGCGCCGGCCGGAGTGGGGCTACTCCAACGCCGCCGGCGCCTTCCGGGCGTCGCTGTGGCGCCAGCGGCCCTTCCGGGCCGACCTGCCTGCGTGCGAGGACAAGGAGTGGGCGCTGCACTGGCTCGAGTGTGGCTACGCCTGTGTGGTCGACCCGTCGCTGCTGGTCGATCACGATCACACCCACGATCCGCTGCCCAGCATCTACACGCGAGCCCGGCGGGAGGCGCGGGCCTATGCGATGTTCATGGACCGGCCTCGGTACGGCCCGCGGGAACTGCTGGCGCAGTGGTGGTCGGACCTCCGCTTCTACGACTCGGCATTCCGAGCGCGATGCAGCCCGCGCCGCGCCGCCCGCCTGCTCGGCGCCTACGCCGGCCGCAGGCTCGATCACGGCGACTCGCCGCCTGGCTGCTGACCGAACCGACTTACGCTTGCGTCACAAACTCTGACGGAGAGGGTTGTGTACGTATTAACTGCGCGGCGTCTTGAAACGCTATAGCGTGTCAGCTTTCATTCGATCGCCTCGGGAGCGGAGGTGTGGTCAGCGTTCTCCGGGGCCGAGCCCATTGGAGGGTCTACATGGCTGGACGGTTGCGGTCAGTGACGGTTGCGGCGGTGGCACTTGCGGTGTTGTGCACGGCGGGGGTGGCGCAGGCGGCAGTGACGCCTGGATGGGAGTGCATTCCCACCGCGAAGGGCCAGCCCGTGGTGTCAGGCGGGACGGCCTCGGCGCCGTCGTGCGCGGCAGGGTCCACCGGCGTGCTGGCGCCTACATACGTGGCCAGCGGGGTGGGCGCCGAGCCGACGGTGCAGTTCGCATCGGTAAACGTGCAGATCCTCTCCGGATCAGGCGCAACCAGTGGCGCGGTCAATGGGAAGGGGAACTTGGTGATCGGCTATGACGAGTCGCCGGGAACGCAGACCGGATCCAATAATCTGGTGCTGGGTACGCATCAGTCCTTTACGAGCTACGGGGCGGTGCTCGGCGGCCAGAACAACCAGGTCACCGGCGCCTGGAGCGCGGCGTTCGGTTACGGTGACACGGCGTCCAGTACTTACTCTTTGGCGGCGGGTCTTGACGAACATCGCCTCGGGACCTCATTCGACCGCGATTGGCGGCAGGGCGAATACGGCCAGTGGGGCGGCCGCGTCGGCGACCGGCGGTGAGTTCAACACGGCGAGCGATCAATACAGCACGATCAGCGGCGGCTGTGAGAACGACGCCGGTTCGGATGAGTCCTCGAAGGGGAACTGCTCTGCGAATGGGGTTGAGTCGGTCCTCGGCGGCATTAACAACCAGGCCACCGGTCCTATCGCCGCGATCAGCGGCGGTCAGTTCGACGACTCTGCTTCGGGTCGTTTCAGCAGCGTGAGCGGCGGCTCCTCAAACACCTCGTCGGGGGAGCTCAACTTCGGTGCTCGGCGGCGATAGCAGGACGCTTGGCGGTAGCGGAACCGATAACGAGAGCGACGGCTGGACCAACCGTCTTCCGTCCGTAGCCGAGCAAGCCCAGCAAGGGCGTCGCGTCGCGGGAAGGCGCGACGCCCGTGCCGGCGCACGCTACGGCGCCGCCAGCAGCTGATCCAGCGGCACCCCGCGGGCCTGCTCTGACAAAAACGAATCGTTGGAGGTGTTCTCCAAGAGCCGGCGCACCAGGTAGGCCATCCCGGCCACCAGGTCGCCCACCGGGCAGTAGGTGCGCACTCGGAAGCCGCGAGTGGCGAGCGGCGTCCTGGAGCTCGTCGCCCAGGCCCTTGAGCACCTGGAGCTCGAGATCGCGGTCCTCGCCGCCCGACACCCGGTTGTAGGCGATGGCGTGGGCGACCGAGCGCAGGTTGTGGGAGGCCACCGCCACCCGCAGGGCCGGGCGCGCCAACAGCAGCCGCCGGGTCAGGGCCTCGAAGTTGCGGTCGCACTCGTGCTTGTCCTCGAACACCGGCACCGGCCAGCCGTGCTGACGGGCCTCGACGAGCTCGTGGTCCCAGTAGGCGCCCTTGACCAGTCGGACCTGCAAGGGCGGCGAGCGTCGCGTCGAGCGCGCCCAGTCGATGATCTGGGTGAGCTGGTCGGGGGAGTCGCGCAGGTAGGCCTGCAGGACCAGGCCGGCCGACGGTCCGCTGGCGAACTCATCCTCGTCGAGCAGCGCCAGCACGAGCTCCAGCACCGCCTCGCGCGAGTCCAGCGACTCCATGTCGATGTGCAGATGCGATCCGGTGTCGCGGGCCTGACGCAGCAGCGGCCGCAGCCGGCCGGCGGCGTCGCGCTGGCCGCGGGCGGGGGCGTCGGCACGCAGCATCGGCGTCAGCGCCGAGATCTTGACGCACACGTTGGCGCGGGGGAGGGGACCGCTGCCGTCGGCCTCCAGCCTCGGCCGCTGCGGCCAGCGCGCCGCCGCCGGAGCGATCTGCTCCGAACGCGTCGGCGCAGCGCGCCGCGTAGTGGTCGGCTTCGGCCTCGGTCACGGTCGCCTCGCCGAGCAGGTCGACCGAGCTGGCCACGCCGTGTGTCCACAGCCCCCGCAGCGAGACGAGGGCGGCCTCGGGCGTCTCGCCGACGATGAAACGGTGCGCGAGGTGCTTGACCCCGCCGGCGGCGGCGGCGCCCAGGGCCGCCCGTCCGGCCTTGGTGTGGGAGATGCGCATCGCCGCCGAGATCGGCGGCGGCGTGTCGTGCACCTCGTCCAGAAAGCCGATCAGGTGGCGGGCCAGATCGTCGAGCGACCGGCAGGCCGGGACCACGTCGACGAAGCGAAACAGCGCCGCCCGCAGCTCCTCGTCGCCGGAGGCCAGGTCCATGGCGCGGGCATCGAGCGCGCGCACCGGCTGGCGGGCGCCGGAGGGAAAGGCGGCGTGCAGCTCGCCGCCCACGCGCCGAAGCTCCTGCTCGACCAGCTCCTCGCTGACCGGGGAGGTGGGCGTCGCGGCCACGGGCTCAGCCGCTCGGTGCCGCCTGGGGCGCGGGTCCCGGCCGAGCCACGGTGGCCCGCGCGATCGCGTCCCAGCCGGAGTCGGCCATCCGCGCGGCCTCGTCGGCGGCGCCGCCTCCGCGCAGGCCGAACAGCCGCTTGCGGATGAGCAGGTACAGGACCACGGCCAGGTTGATCAAGAAGCCGATGACCTTCAGCACGGTTCCGGAATGGATGATCTCGTACACCTCCAGCGGCAGCAGCACGGTGGTGGAGACGAAGGTCAGATATTCGGCCCAGCGCTTGCCCAGCCACAGCCCCACCGCCTCCACGCCCTCGAGCGTGGCGTAGGCCAGCAGGGCGATCCCCACGCCGTCCAGGGTGCCGCGGCGCAGCGTGAACAGCCGGTCGAAATCGTGCAGGATGCCCACGTGCCCGCTGGTCTGCACCGGCCCACCGGCGACGCCGCCCTGAATCGCGGCGAGCACGCGGTAGAACACGTCGCGCAGGTGGGCACGGTTGGCGGTGAAGGCCAGCACGGCAACGCCGAGCAGCCCCAGGACGATGAAGTGCAGGATCCGGTCCAGCGCGATCAGCCGCAGGATGATCCGGTCGCGCAGCGCCTTGCCGCGCATCGGTAGCACGAGCTCGCCGTTCTCATCGACCGGCTGCGTGAGCATCGGCTCGCCGGCGTCGAGGGCCAGCCAGGCGTCGCAGCGCAGGCAGCGCCACCAGCGCACGTCGCCGGCCTCGCTGAACACCAGGGCCCGCTGCTCGGCGGTGAGCTTGTCGTTGTCCTGAGCCGGCGCGTGGCCCCTGACCCCGCAGGTGATCAGCTCCCAGTCGAGCCGGCGGCGCTTGCGCGGATACTCGGTCCCGGGCGGGCGCCTCAGGGGGTCGGTCGGTTTTGCCCGCTCCCCGACGCTGTGGCTGGCGGCTCCGGTGGTCATGAGCACGGATGGTCGCATGGGCGACACCTGGCAGGATGTTCGACCCCGGTGCCCGAAAATGACCACATGCGAGTCTCCGCTGCCGCCGCTGTCGCTGTCCTGGTCGCCGCCCTGCTGGCGGCCTGCGGCAGCTCGAGCTCGACCAGCACCGGGAACGTCGCCGACACGACGTCGAGCACCAAGGCGGTGACGGTGACCAGAACCGCCACCCGGACCGCCACCGCCAGCTCGAGCACGACCACCGCGTCGCAGACCTCCGCCGCCGGTGGGCCGTCGGCCTGCCGCGCCGCGGGCCTGTCGCTCTCGTTCCTCGGTGGGCAGGGCGCCACCGGGCACGGGCTGCTCGGGTTCGCCCTGCACAACACCGGCAGCTCCAGCTGCAACACGATCGGCTACCCGGGCATCCAGTTCCTGGACCGCAACGGCGGTGACCTGCCGACCACCCCGATCCACACCACCCACGACTTCTTCGGCTCGGCGCCGCTGCGACCGCTGGTGGTCGCCCCCGGCCAGACGGTCTCCTTCCGGATCGGCGTCACCCACGGCAACGGCACCAACGCCGGCTGTACGACCGCCTATGCGCTGCAGGTCATCCCGCCCAACGACACCCACACGCTGCAGGTGTCGCTGCCCGACGGAGCCTACGAATGCACCACGGCCACGGTCTCGCCGCTGCAGCAGGGGACCACGGCCTACCGCTGAGCCCTCAGCCGCTGGCTAGTCGCCCCGAGAGGGGGCGAGCCAGGCCGGGCCCCGCTCGAGCATCTCGGTGATCTCGTCGGCCGGCAGCGGCCGGGAGAAGTGAAAGCCCTGGACGTAGTCGCAGCCCAGCCGCGACAGCTCGGCGATCTGCAGCTCGGTCTCGGCGCCCTCGCCGACGACCTCCAGCGACAGGGCGTGGGCCATGGCCACGATCGCCTCGGTGATCGCCGTGTCGCGCGGCTCGGTGCCGAGGCCGTCGATGAACGACCGGTCGACCTTGAGCGCGTCCAGCGGCAGCCGGGTCAGGTAGGCCAGCGACGAGTAGCCGGTGCCGAAGTCGTCGAGCACCAGCCGCACGCCGATCGCCTTGAGCGCCGCCAGCGCGTCGGTGAGCCCGTCGGCGTCCGCCAGCATCGCGCTCTCGGTGATCTCAAGGCTCAGGTAGGCGGGGTCAAGGCCGGCGGCGCGCAGCGATGAGGCGACGGTGTCGGCCAGGCCGCGGTTGGCGACCTGGACGGCCGACAGGTTGACCGACATCGATATCGGGGCCGCGTCGGGCCGCGGGTGATACCAGCGCGCCGCCTGACGGCAGGCGTGGTCGAGCACCCAGCGGCCGATCGGCTCGATCAGGCCGTTCTCCTCGGCGACCGGGATGAAGTCGCCGGGCGGAATCCGGCCGCGGTCGGGGTGCTCCCAGCGGATCAGCGCCTCGACGCCGACGATCGAGTGGTCGCGGCAGGAGACCAGCGGCTGGTAGTCGAGCGTCAGCTCGTCGCGTTCCAGCGCCCGGCGCAGGTCGTTCTCGACCCGCAGGCGCGAGATCGCGCGGCCCCGGATGCCCTCGTCGAACAGCTCGTAGCGCGCTCGGCCGCGCTCCTTGGCGCGGTACATGGCGGCGTCCGCGTCGCGGATCAGGTCCTCGGCCAGCTCGCCGCCGGCGGCGAGCGCGATCCCGATGCTCGACGGTGACGAAGTGCTCGTTGCCGTCGAGCACGAACGGCCGCGTGAACACGCTGGCGATCCGCTGGGCCATCTCGATCGCGTCGTGCTCGCCGTCGATCTCCTCGAGCAGGATCCCGAACTCGTCGGCGCCGAAGCGTGCGACGGTGTCCCAGGAGCGCACCGCCTGCTTGAGCCGCGGCGCGGCCGCGGCCAGCAGCTCGTCGCCGACCTCGTGGCCGAGGCTGTCGTTGACCAGCTTGAAGCGGTCGAGGTCCAGAACCAGGATCGCGGCCGGGCGAGCGGCGGCGGCGCAGCCGCTCGATCGCGTGCTGCGAGCCGGTCCATGAACAGCACGCGGTTGGGCAGCCCGGTGAGCGGGTCGTGCAGCGCCCGGTGGCGGATGTCGTCCTCGGTCAGCTGGTGCTCGAAGGCGTCGCCGAGCACGTTGGCCAGCGCCTGGGCGAAGTCGACGTCCCCGGTGCTGAACTCGCGCAGCGAGGCTGACTGCATGCCGAGCACGCCGAACGGCGCCCGGCGCCCCTGGATCGCCACCGTCAGGCCGCTGCGCGCTCCGATCTTGGCCAGGAAGGGGGAGCGTTCGAAGCGGTCCTCCTGCTCCAGTCGCGCGACGACCACCGGAGCGCCGGCCATCAGCGTGTACCCGGCCTGAGAACCTCGGCCTCCGGGGACCGCCATTCCCGAGAGCCGATCCCTGGGTGGATGGCAGGCGCGAACCGGAACGCGTCGCGGTCGGGCAGCAGCTCGAGCACGGCGCCCAGCTCCACCCCGAGCAGATCCGCCCGCCGCCTGCACCGCCTCCTGCATCAGATCTGAGATGCTCGCCCCCTCCAGCGCGTGCTCGCCGAGCCTGGCCACGGCCGCCTGCTGGGCGGCGCGGCGCTCGAGCTCGGCCTCGGCTCGGCTGCGTCTCGGTGATGTCCGAGATCACGCCGTGCCAGCGGCGGGTGCCGTCGACGCCGCACAGCAGCAGCGCGTCGTCGCGCACCCACACGACGCGGCCGTCGCGGTGCAGGATCCGGTACTCCGACGCTCCCCGGGTCGGGCGCTCCAGCGCCTGGCCTTCGCTGGCCATTACCGCTCCGCGGTCGTCGGGGTGCAGCTGGTGGGCCCACAGGCGCGGGTCGTCGCACCACTCCTCGGGGGTGAAGCCGAGGATCGCCTCGATCTGCGGGCTGACGTAGTGCCAGCGGCCCTCGGCCCCGGCATCGGCGATGTAGAGGATCGCCGGGACGCGATGCAGCAGACCGGGATCCGGAGGGGACTGGCGGACTCAGGCGGGTTGTGCTCCGACGCCGGCTGCGGGATTGCGGGCGGGCGGTCGGCTTCAGACCGCACCACGCCGGCGCGGCCGGCTTCCCGGCGGTGAGGCATCTCTCCGCCATGTATCGGCAGCCGGCGCGGCGCCTCTATCCGTGGATTCCCGCAGTCGTTGCGGGTAACTACTGAGCGGCGAACACGCTGACGGTTTCGTCGCGCTGCTCGCGCGACCCGTCCGTCGGCGATCAGCAGATCGAGGTGGCCGAGCACCTCGGAGATGGTCAGGTACGCCTGCGTGACCGCGACGTTGCCCCACATCTGGGTGGCCAGCTCGTAGGCCGCTGGGGCCCGGCCTCCAGCATCGAGAGCATCTTGCCCGCCCGGCGCTCGTGCATCCGGAAGCGCTCGTCGATCAGCGCGACGTGGTCGATGACCGGCTCTCCGTGGCCGGGGAGGACGTCTCGGCTGCGAGCTCGCGGGTGGCCCGCATCGAGTCGATGTAGGTGAGCAGCGCATGGGGGCGATCGTCGGCTGCCGGCTCGCGGGCTGGCCGCCCCGGGCTCCAGCGGCCGGCTGAGCAGCGGATTGGAGGAGATGTGGGCGATCAGATGGTCGCCGCCGATCAGCAATCGTCGCTGCTCGTCCCAGAACACCGTGTCCGACGGGCTGTGGCCGGGGCGGTGCAGCACGCGCAGCGTGCGGTCGCGAACGCCAGCTCGTCGCCGTCGTGCAGGGGCTGGGTGACGTTGGCCGCTGGAGCCGAAGGCGCGAAACGCCGCGCCCACCGAGCCGAGTACGGTCGCGAGCTCCGGCGGCACCCCGTGGCGCAGCATGATCGCCATCGCGAACTCGTCGTCGGCGCTCATCGAGGCGCTGAAGTTCTCCAGATACGGCCCCAGCAGGTGAAAGGCGGCCACCTCGGCCCCCGAGCGGCGGCTGAGGATCTCCAGCAGCCCCAGATGGTCCATGTGCTGATGGGTGAGGACGATCAGCTCCAGCTCCTCGATCGAGTGCCCGAGCCGCTCCAGCGCCTGAGCCAGCTCGTCCAGCGACTTGCCCGAGTTGGGGCCGGTGTCGACCAGCGTCAGCGGCTCGTCCTCGATCAGGTAGCAGTTGACCCGCCCGACCAGGAATGGCGTCGGCACGGCGAGGCGGTGGATGCCGTCGCGCTCGGCCAGAGTTCGCCAGGTCTCCGACGGCGCGCCGGTCGGCTGGGCGCTGCTCACGAGCCGGGTCACGACCGGATCAGGTCGAGCACCTCGTCGCGCTGGGCCTCCATGTGCTCGCGCGAGCGCAGCGACTCCAGGCACAGCCGCAGCAGCGGCTCGGTGTTCGACGGGCGCACGTTGAAGTGCCAGTCGTCGTAGTCGACCGAGAGCCCGTCGAAGCGGTCTTGGCGCCCGTCGCCGTAGCGCTCGGCGAGCTCCTCGATCTTGCCCTCCTGGTCGTCGACCTCGGAGTTGATCTCGCCGGAGATGAAGTACTTCGAGCGGTAGGGCTCGAGCAGCTGCGACATGCGGGTCTCCCGCTGCGAGAGCAGCTCGAGGATCAGCAGCGCCGGCAGCGTGCCCGAGTCCGCGCAGTAGAAGTCGCGGAAGTAGTAGTGGCCTGACACCTCGCCGCCGAACACGGCGTCCTCCTCGCGCATCCGCGTCTTGAAGAACGCGTGACCGACCCGGTTGACGCAGCGCCCGGCCGCCCTTGGCCTTGGCCGTGTCGGCGACCGCCCGGCTGGCCCGGACGTCGTAGAGCACGGTCGTGGCGGGTGGGCCCGGGTCCTTGTCGAGCATCGACTCGGTCAGCAGCGCGGTCAGGAAGTCGCCGTCGACGAACGCGCCCTGCTCGTCGATGAAGAAGCAGCGGTCGGCGTCGCCGTCCCAGGCGATCCCCAGGTCGGCCCGCTGGCGCGACCACCTCGCTGCATGATGAACTCGCGGTTCTCGGGCAGCAGCGGGTTGGGCTCGTGGTCGGGGAAGTTGCCGTCCGGCGACCAGTAGGCCTTGACCAGGTCCAGGCCCAGGCGCTCGAGCAGCGGCCCCACCATCGGCCCGGCCATCCCGTTGCCGCCGTCGACGACGACCTTCAGCGGCTTGATCGCGTCGGGGTCGATGAACTTCAGCGCCGCGGCCTGGAACTCCTCGTAGATCTCGACCTCCTGCACCGAGCCGCCGCCGGGCGGGTCGCCGAGGCCGGCGTGCGATCCGGTCGCGCACGTCGCCGATGCCCGCGTCGCCCGACAGCGCCAGCGCGCCGCGGCCGACCAGCTTGGCCCCGGTGTAGGCCTTGGGGTTGTGCGAGGCGGTGCACATCAGGCCCCCGTCGAGGTCGCGCGAGCCGACGAGGTAATAGAGCATCTCGGTGCCGACCTGGCCGGCGTCGAGCACCGTCGGCGCCCTCGCCGGTCATGCCCTCGCGGTAGGCGGCCGCCAGCTCGGGCGCGGTCAGGCGCATGTCGCGCCCCAGCCCGAGGCGCAGCTCGTCGGTCGGCTTGCCCTCCAGCGCCCCGATCACGCGGGCGAAGGCCCGGCCGATGGCGAGCGCGATGTCCGCGTCGATCTGCTCGCCGTACAGGCCGCGGATGTCGTAGGCCTTGAAGATGGCGGGGTCAGCCGGCCGGGTCATCGCGGCTGATGATGCCTGATAATCCGCCGCCGTGAGAGCCCGTCGCAAAATGCCGGCATCCCGTCTCCGGGCCGCCTCTCCGCTGCGAGGGTGGCGCCCTGAGGCCGACCGTGGTGATCCTGTGCGGGGGGCGGGGGACCCGCCTGCAGGAGCACACCCAGTCGATCCCCAAGCCGCTGGTGGAGATCGGCGGCCGCCCGATCCTGTGGCACGTGATCCAGATCTACCTGGCCCAGGGCTTCACCCGCTTCCTGCTGCTGACCGGCTACCGCGGCGAGCAGATCGAGCGGTTCGTCGCGCGACGAGCCCTGGCCCGGCGGGCGTCGAGATCCGCTGTCTGGACACCGGGCCCGACACGCCGACCGGCGGTCGCCTGCACCTGGCCGCCGACGAGCTGGCCGGACCGCGACTTCTGCCTGACCTACGCCGACGGCGTGGCCGACATCGACCTCGACGCGCTGCTGCGCTTCCACGCCGAGCACGGCGCTGCCGCGACGATGACCGTGGTCCGGCCCGAGCTGCAGTTCGGCGTCGCCGAGCTGGACGACGACGGGGTCGTGCGCGGGTTCGTCGAGAAGCCCCGCTCGCGAGCACTGGATCAACGGCGGCTTCTTCTGCTTCGGCCCGGCGGTGCTCGACGCTGCTGCGACCGACAGCGTGCTCGAGCGCGAGCCGCTCGAGCGTCTGGCCGCCGCCGGCGAGCTGCGCGCCTACCGCCACGAGGGCTTCTGGGACTGCATGGACACCTACAAGGACGCGGTCGTGCTCAACGACCTGTGGGCCACCGGAGGGGCGCCGTGGAAGCTGTGGAACTGACCGGAGGGCGTGGCGTGGAACGCCGTGCGCAAGCTGCGACGGGCGGTCTCGGTGCTGGTCACCGGCGCCCACGGGCTGCTCGGGGCCTGGCTCATCAAGGCGCTGCTCGCGCCAGGGCGCCCGCGTGGTGGCGATCAGGCGCGACGAGCCGGCCGCCTCGACCCTGGAGCTGCTGGGGCTCGACGGCCGCGTCGACGCCGTCAACGGCGACATCTGCGACCGGGGCTGATCGCCCGGGCGCTGAACGAGTACGAGGTCGACAGCGTGTTCCACCTGGCCGCCCAGACGCTCGTCGGGCACCGCCAACCGCTCGCCGCTCTCGACGTTCGAGACCAACATCCGCGGCACCTGGCTGGTGCTCGAGGCCTGCCGGCTGCACGGCGTCGCAGCGTGATCGTGGCCTCCTCGGACAAGGCCTACGGCCGCCAGCCCGAGCTGCCCTACAGCGAGGGCCAGGCGCTGGCCCCGACCTTTCCCTACGACGTCTCCAAGGCGGCCGCCGACCTGATCGCCCGCTCCTACTGGCACACCTTCGAGCTGCCGGTGGCGGTCACGCGGTTCGCCAACCTCTACGGCGGCGGCGACACCAACCGCTCGCGGCTGGTGCCCGAGGCGGTCGGCGCGGCGCTGGCCGGCCGCCCGCCGGTGGTCCGCTCCGACGGCTCGCCCGAGCGCGACTTCCTGTACGTCGAGGACGCGGCCGCGGCCTACCTGGCGATCTGGGATGCGCTGCTGTCCGGGCGGGGCCGGGGCGAGGCGTTCAACGCCGGCGGCGGCAAGCCCCACCGGGTCGGCGACGTCGTGCAGCTGATCTGCCGCCTGGCCGGCAGCGGCGTGCGAGCCCGACATCCGCGGCGCCGGCGTGCCCCACGGGGAGATCGACCGCCAGTGGGTCGACGCGACCAAGCTGCGCGAGCTGACCGGCTGGGAGCCGCAGGTCGACCTCGAGAAGGGGCTGCGGCGGACGATCGACTGGTACCGCGAGCACCCCGAGGCCCTGGGGCGGGCCTGAGCCACGAGTCCGGCCGTGGATGGCTTGCGGGCGTCAACGACGGCTGGGGAAGGGTCGAGCTCGGAGGGGCCTCTCTGGGTTCGATGCGATATTGGCAGCCAACCCAGATACCCCCGGGCGGACCCGCCCCTAGACTTGATCCCATGTCCGGTCATTCGAAATGGCACTCGATCAAGCACAAGAAGGCGATCGTCGACCAGCGCCGCGGCCAGCACTTCACCAAGCTGGCGCGCGCGATCACGGTCGCCGCCCGCGAGGGCGGGGGCGACCCCGACGGCAACCCGTCGCTGGCGCTGGCCATCCAGAAGGCGCGCGACGCCTCGATGCCCAAGGACAACATCGAGCGGGCGATCGCCAAGGGCACCGGCGAGGGCGTCGACGCCGACCAGATCGAGACCGTGCTCTACGAGGGCTACGGCCCCGGCGGCGTGGCGCTGCTGATCGAGGCGCTGACCGACAATCGCAACCGCACCGGCGCCGACGTGCGCCACGCCTTCTCCAAGCACGGCGGCAACCTCGGCGAGCCGGGGTCGGTCTCCTACCTGTTCGACAAGCGCGGGGTGATCGTCGTCGACGCCTCGCGCTATGACGAGGACGACCTGATGGTGGCGATCGACGCCGGCGCCGAGGACATCTCGCTCGACGACGACGTCTACGAGATCGTCACCGAGCCCGCCGACCTGACCGCGGTCCGGGACGCGCTCGCCGAGGCCGGGATCGAGATCGAGAGCGCCGACGTGACCCAGCGGCCGAAGTCGCGGGTGCCGGTCGACGAGGCCGACGCCGCCAGGCTGATGAAGCTGATCGACATGCTCGAGGAGTCAGACGACGTCAACGCGGTGCACGCCAACTTCGACGTCGACGCCGCCGTGCTCGAGCGGATCGCCGGCTGACACCCGATCGCCGCGACGCGGCGCGGGCTGATGCACCTGCTTACAGAGCGCCTCCGGGTCTCTTACACGCCGTCTAAGAAGCCTCGCTACCCTCGGGCACTTCCATGCGCAAACCAATCACTCTCACCTTCGCCCTGATCGCGCTCGCCGCCGCCGTCGCCGGCTGCGGCAGCTCGACCGCGCCGGGCGTGACCCGCGCCCCCGGCGCCGGCGCCACCGCCGCAGCGTCGGCCCCGGCCACCAGCGCGACGCTCCTCCACCACCGCCACCAGCACCAGCACCAGCACGACGCCGCTGCCGGCGGCGCTGAAGACCAAGCCCAAGGTCGTCCCGCCCTCGGGCGCGCCGCCCAAGAAGCTCGTCGTCAAGGACCTGATCAAGGGCACCGGTCCGGCCGGCACCGCCGGCTCGACGGTCACCGTCCAGTACGTCGGCGTGCTCTACAAGGGCGGCAAGCAGTTCGACGCGTCCTGGAACGACGGCAGCGGCCAGCCGCCTCGCTGCCCCTGTCCGGCGTGATCCCGGGCTGGCAGCAGGGCATCCCCGGCATGAAGGTCGGCGGCCGGCGCGAGCTGATCATCCCGCCCAGCCTCGGCTACGGCGCCAAGGGCAGCCCGCCGAAGATCCCGCCTAACTCGCCGCTCGTCTTCGTGATCGACCTGCACGGCGTTTCCTAGCGCCCGCGGTGTTGTCGCCGTCCTCCGGATCCTGGTCCGGGTTCGGGTCCGCGCGCCGCGCGCGGAAGAGCGGCGTCGGTGCCGGAGACGCCCTTGAGCCGGAAGCGGCCGGCCGACGACCACTGCAACCCGTCGTCGCCGGCCGCGTCGCGGACCTCCTTGGTGCACAGCACGCTGCCGGGGCGGGCGACGCCCGGTCACCCGGCTGGCCAGGTTGACCGAGTTGCCGTAGTAGTCGCCGGCGCGGATGCAGCGCCGGCCCGAGGGCGATCCCGGCGCGCAGGCTGGGCAGCTCGTGCTCCTCGACGGCCTCGACCAGCTCCAGCGCGACCCGCGACCAGCGGGCCCGGCTCGGGGCTGACGAACATCGCCGCGTCGCCGATCGTCTTGATCAGCCGGACCGGCGCCTCGGTGACCGAGGCGGCCAGCGCGGCCAGCCGGCCGGCGACCGTGCCGAGCTCCTGAACCTCGACCTGGCCGCCCAGCCGAGTGAAGCCGACCAGGTCGGCGAAGCACACGGCCAGCTCCTGGGAGCCGGCGATATCGCCGGTCTCGCAGCTCCGCGCGGCCCAGCATCCCGCGCTCGACGGTGTCGCGCAGATGGGCCTTGAACGCGGCGACCAGGATCGGGCTCATCGCCGGCGTGAGCTGCTCGGCCAGCGTGGCGAAGCGGAGGGCGACGTCCTCCTCGCTGTCGCCCGCCTTCAGGAACGTCTCCACGAACGCCGCCGACGATGGTGGCCGCCAGCCGGGCCATTCCCTCGCCGAGCACGCGGGTGATCTCGGCGACCCGCTCCTCGTCGAAGCCGGCGTCGAGGAACAGCTTGGTCGAGCGCGCCGCCTCGACGTCCTCGTCGGAGAACACGCGCGTCGTCGGGCTCGGGCTCCGGCAGGCCGTGCAGCCGGCGGATGCGGGTCATCATGCTCGGCCGGCAGGCCGGTCTCCCGCTCGATCTCCCTGGCCGTGTAGGCTGCCGCCGAGCACGCGATCGACCGGCAGCAGCGCCAGCCGGTCCTCCTTGACCGCCTTGACCAGCTCGTCGTCGTCGAAGCCGTCCTCGGCAGTCGCTCGAGCAGCTGCTCACGTGCGGCGCGCTCCTCGCCCTCCAGCCCGTCGAGCAGCCCCTGCGCGTCGAAGTCCATGCCCGGCATCCTCTCTGAATCCGGCCAGGTTCGCTAGCATCATCGTCTCCTCGCGGATGCAGTGAGCACCCGCTTCAAGTTGATCCGGAGTGAAGCGAACGTATGCTCTCCATCCTGATGCCTGTCTACAACGAGCGCGAGCGCGTGCAGCGCGCGATCACCGAGGTGCTGGACACCGAGCTGCCGACCGATTTCGAGCTGATCGTCGTCGACGACGGATCCACCGACGGGACCCGCGAGATCCTGCGCAACGGCGACTGGGACGAGCGCGTGCGCCTGTTCGAGCACGAGCACAACCAGGGCAAGGGCGCCGCCATCCAGACCGCGCTGGAGCAGGCGCGTGGCGAGTTCGCGGCCATCTTCGACGCCGACCTGGAGTACGACCCCGCCGACCTGGCCCTGCTGATGCCGCCGCTGCTCGACGGTCGCGCCAACGCCTGCTTCGGCGTGCGGGCGTTCGACGGCTACACGAGCCACTCGTTCCTGTTCGTGATGGGCAACAAGGGCGTCACCCTGGCCTGCAACGTGCTCTACAACGTGTACCTGCACGACATCATGACCTGCCACAAGATGATCCGGACCGACCTCTTCCGCAGCCTGCCGCTGCGCTCGGCGGGGTTCGCGATCGAGCCCGAGATCACCGCCCGGCTGGTCCAGCGCGGGGAGCGGATCTTCGAGGTGCCGGTCCACTACCGGGCCCGGGCCAACGACGAGGGCAAGAAGCTGACCGCCCTCGACGGCTTCCGCGTGATCGCGACGCTGCTGCGCTGCCGGTTCTCAGGCCCCAGCGCCCCCCGGCGCTGACCGCGCGGTCAGAGCTCAGGCCCGGACGGCGGTGTGCTGTGCCCGCGCAGCCGCGGACCGTGGCGGTTGCGCTTGGCCGGCCGCTTCGCGGTGCGACGCGCCGGCGTGACACCGGTGCGATCTGCACCGTCGACTTGTAGATCGACTGGATCAGCGGGAACAGCGGGGTGGGGTTGCCGTACTGGTCGATCTGACCCTTCTGCACGCACGGGGGGTCGCCGAGCGGATCGCCGCCGGTCCACCCGGGGCGGGCGGCGAAGTTCTGCAGCGCGAACCAGATCGCCCCCGACAGGTAGGGCTTTGAGGCGAACACGCCGAGGTGGAAGGCCGCGGAGTTGGCCTGGAACTGGTAGGTGCCCCGTTCCTCCACCGGCCCGTTGCGGTTGCCCTCGAAGCCGAACTCGGTGATCATCAGCGCCTTGCTCGGATAGCAGGCGTGCAGGCTGTCCAGGAACGGGCTCAGCGAGTCGCGGTCGTCGGTGGTGCCGCCGCCGGCGTCGAACCAGCCGAAGTAGTCGTTGAAGCCGATCACGTCGAGCGGCGCGTAGGCCGACTGGCAGGCCACTCCCGGCCAGTCGCTGATCGCCATCCCCACCGGCCGGGTCGGGTCGAGCTGGTGGGCGAGGGCGGCCGCGCCGGCGATGTAGCTGGCCTCGGCGTTGGTGGGCGGGGTGGCCAGCTCGTTGCCGATGCTCCACAGCAGCACCGAGGGGTGGTTCTGGTTGGCCAGGATGTTCTCGCGCAGGAAGGCGTGGGCGCGATTCAGCCACGCCTTCTGGGTGTAGAACTGCGGTGCGGACTGGTAGACGGGGACCTCTGACCACAGCAGGATCCCGTCCTGGTCGGCCAGCTGCTCGATCTGCGGGTTCAGCGGGTAATGGGCGCGGATGATGTCGGCGCCGAGCTCGTGCGCCCAGCCGACCAGGGCCGCCAGCTGGGCGGGGGTGAGCGCCGCTCCGGTCGAGAGGTTCTGCTCGTGCATGCCACGCCGCGCAGGTTCAGCAGCCGCCCGTTGAGCTCGAGCTGGCCGTCCACGACCTGGATCTTGCGGATCCCGCTGTAGGTGAAGTAGTTCTGCAGCGTCCGGCCGTGGGCATCGGTCAAGGTCAGGGTCGCCTTGTACAGGTACGGGTTGTCCGGGGCCCACAGGTGCGGTGTGCGGATGACGACGCTGCCGTGGGCCACCCAGGTCGCGCGCGGGGCGATGGTGGCGCCGCCGAAGTGCACGTTGGCGCCGCCGTAGGTGCCCTGGAGCACGACGGTCTGCGGGCCGTCGGTGGTGTTGGTCACCGACACCTGCTCCTGGATCGTGGCCGCGCAGGTGGGGCAGGGGAGGATCGGCCGCACCACCACCTGCGACATGTCGGCGCGGGCCACCGAGCGCAGGTAGACCTCGCGCTGGATGCCGCCGAAGTTCCACCAGCCGCCGCCCGGCCCGGGGGGCAGGTCGCCGGGATGGCGCCGGTTGTCGACCCTCACGATCAGGCGGTTGACCCCGCTGTGCAGGCCCTTGAGGGCGAACTCGAACGGCAGGTAGGCGCCGGCGTGGCTGCCGAGCTTGCGGCCGTTGAGCCACACGGTGGCGCGGTAGTTGACCGACTCGAAGCGCACGATCCAGCTGCGGAAGCGGGCCGGCACGTAGCGCGGGAAGGCGTTGGCCGGAACGTGAAATCGCGCCGGTACCAGCCCACCGAGCCGGCCATGCTGGCCGAGCTGAAGTCGCCGGCGTTGAAGGAGTTGGGCACCGTCACCGGCGACCAGCCCGCGGTGCTGTCCACGTTTCGCCACCAGCCCTGCGCCACCCCGACGGCGCACGGATCGGCCCGGTACAGCCACCCGCCGCCGAGCAGGTAGCGGTCGTCGGGACCGTCCGGGTACAGCGCGCCCTTGGTCGGCGGCGTGGCCGGATAGCCCGGAACCCCCTGGGCCATCGCGGGGCCGCTGACGGCCATCGCCAGCGTCAGCGCCAGTGCCGCGACGAGAATCGATTTGCGCGCCGTTATGGCGCTGGCGGGCCGCGGCCGGCCACCGGGCTCGCCGCTACAATCGCCCGCCGATGCCCGTCGTCGACTCCGCGCCAGAGCGGCCGCCAGCGACCGGCTCCGACGGCGGTTCCGGAGACCCTCGAGGCGCCTCATTCGTTCGCTCCTTCCATAACCCGCTGCGTCCTCGGCGGTGCTCTCGGTGCTGGCCTGCGTGGTGCTGGCCGCCCTGTCGGCCGCCGTGCTGCCGACCGTGCCCAGCTACGACCCGTGGTCGTGGATCGTGTGGGGACGCGAGGTCACCGACCCGCATCTGAGCTTCGTGGTCAGCGGCGGCCCGTCGTGGAAGCCGCTGCCGTTCCTGTTCACGACCGTCTGGGGCCTGTTCGGCGGCGCCGCGCCCACGCTGTGGGTGATCACCGCCCGCGCCGGCGGCCTGCTCGGACTGGTCGCCGCCTGGCGCCTGGCCAGCCGCCTGGTCGGCGGCGGCTGGGCCGGCGCCTTTGCCGGCGTGCTGGCCGTGGCCGGCGTGCGTCCTGACCCAGGACTGGTTCTACTACTGGTTCCGCGGCACCTCCGAGGTCGTCCTGATCGGCGCCTCGCTGTGGGCGGTCGACCGGCTGCTGGACGGCCACAAGTCGCAGGCGTTCCTGCTCGGCGTGGCGGCCTCGCTGATCCGCCCCGAGTGGTGGCCGTTCATCGGCCTGTACGCGCTGTGGCTGTGGTTCCGCGACCCCGATTTCAAGCGCTGGCCGATGCGCCTGCTGCTGCTGGCCGGACTGGCCAGCCTCCCGGTGCTCTGGTTCGGGCCGCCGTGGGTCGGCTCCGGTCAGCCGTTCCTGGCCGCCACCCACGCCGCCGAGTACAACGGTCATCTCGGATCGGACCCGTTCCGGACGGTCCTCGGCCGCGGCATGAACCTGCAGGTGCTGCCGGCGCTGGTGTTCGCCGTGGTCGCGGTGGCGATCGGCTGGTTGCGCGACCGCAATCGCCTGCTGCTGATCCTGGGCGGCGCCGTGGCCGCCTGGTGGGTGGTAGTGGTCGCCATGACGCTCGACGGCTATCCGGGCCTGGAGCGCTTCTTCCTGCCCGCCGCGGCCCTGACCTGCGTGCTCGGCGGCGTCGGGCTCGTGCGCCTGGCCCAGCTCGCCGGGAGCGCCGTGCCGCGGCTACGCCACCGCGCGTGGCGCGTGGCCGCCGCCGTCGCTGCTGGTGCTGATCTCGATCCCGTTCACCACCACGCGCGTCAGCGCGGCCCGCGCGAGCTTCCCCGCCGCCTCCCAGGCGGTCACCACGCTGAACCAGCTGTCCGACGCGGTCGCGGCGGTGGGCGGCCACCACGCGGTCTTTCCCTGCAAGTCGAGCTTCGCCGCGGTCAACCACGGCGTGCAGACGGCGCTGGCCTGGAAGCTGCACGTCACGCTCGAGCGCGTGGGCACCGCGATGCGCGCCCCCGGCGTCGACTTCATCGGCCCCCACAACGGCACCGACGGCGGGCCGGCGGACGTCGATCCCCGCCTGACCCGCGCTGCGGCCGCTGGCCAGGTTCCGGCGTGTGGCGGGTGGTGCGGCTGACCGACCCGCACCTGCCGCCCAGCGCCTGCGTCGGGCACTGATCGGGCGCCGCGCGGTTCGGACGGACGTCGCCGACTCATCGTGGGCGGCTCCCTGAGGTCAGGCTCTCAGCCGCGACGAGGGCAGCGCGATGCTGCGAGTGGGACGGCTGCCTTGCCTTTGGCCTTGGACTTGGACTTGCCCCTGCCGCTCCGGCCGCCCCCGGCCGCGGCGATCTTGAGCTTGCGGGTGACCACCGTCCTGTTGCCGGCCCGGTCCTTGACGGTCACCGTGACCGTGTAGGCGCGCCGGCGCTTGTAGACGTGGCTGGCCTTGTCGTTGCGGATGATCGGCTTGGCGCCGTCGCCCCACTTGACCTGGACCGTCTGGATCCCCGAGCGACGGCTCTTGCGCAGCGGCGCCGGGCGCGTCGTTGACGCTTGACGGCGATCCGGACGGTCGCCCCCACGGCGCGGGTACCGCTGAGCTTGAACGACACCCGCGGCGGACGGTGTCGACGAACACCGTGCCGACCTTGGCCACCGTGCTCAGCCCCGCCTGGTTGACCGCCGTCACCTGCCAGGTGTGGCGGCCGTTGGCAGACCGGCAGCGGGCTGCGGATCGCGGTGGCGTCGGTGCTGGCGACCTGGACGCCGTCGACGCGGACGCATGTACAGCGGGGAGCCCCACAGCTCGGAGGCCGCCGACCAGGACAGGATCGGGTTGGCGCTGTCGGCGTAGCGGAACGAGGACAGCGGCACGAACGAGCCCGGGGCCTGGTACAGCTGGCCGGCCACGATCGCCGCGGGCGCCGGCGGTCCCTGGACCCAGGCGACCGCCGCGTCGCCGGACAGATCGCCGCCGACGGCCAGGCCGTCGTCGGCATCGGTCGGGCCCAGCGTGGGGGAGGACAGGACCTGCTCGGGCCCGAGGTCGGAGCCGTCGGGGGCGTAGCGGAGGCGGATCTCCGGCGGGCCGCTGCTGCCCGGGGTTCTGCTGCCAGGCGATCAGCGTCGAGATCGTTCCGGCCGCGCCCGGGACGGCGTCGGGCGGCGCCTGGTTGACCTGGCTGTCGACGCGCGCGCTGGTGGTCGGGGCGGCGTTGGCCGCCAGCGGTGGCCGAACGATGTCGTGGGTCTGATCGGTCTCGGAGGTCACCCACCCGCGCCCGTACTCGGTGACGGCGACCTCGGGCTGGTCGGCGCCCTGGGGCCCCAGCGGGGCCTGGCCGTCGGCCTGGGCGATGCCGTCGTACTGGCCGGCGTGCAGGCGGTTCATCAGCACCCGCGCCTGCGTGGCGCCGTTGGCGGCAACGTCTCGCGGAACACCACCGCGGCGTAGGAGGAGTCGCCGCCGGCGGAGATCGCCGGCTCGTCGGCCGAGACCTCGCTCCATGCCCCCGAGCGAGGCGACATCGGCCTGCTAGGAGACGATGCTCGGCGAGGTGCCCCACACCCGGCGGGTGTAGATGTGACCGTCCTCGCCCCAGGCCACGATCCCGACCCCGTCCCCGGCGGCCGTCACCGCGGGCGCCCGGTTCCGGTGCCGGCGTCGTCGTCCGGAGCTGAGCTCCAGCGGGACGGACTCCAGCGCCCACTGGCCCTGGTCGTAGTAGGCGGCGCGCACGTCGTCGCCGCCGGTGCCGCCGGCGTGAAGGCCAGGTAGGCCTTGCCGAAGTCGCCGTCGAGAGCGCCGGGTTGCGAGGCGCCGGCGGCCAGACCCTGCGGAGGGCCGCAGCGGCGAGAGCGAGTTCGGCGCCTGACCACGTACAGCGCGCCGCCGTTGATGAACGCGACCAGCAGCACGCCGCGCGTTGGCGGCGGCGATCACCGGCTGCGAGGAGGCGCCGCCAGCCCGGCGTCGACCTGCTGCGCCGGCTGAAAGGCGCCTGCCAGCAGCCGCGAGACGAACACGTGGGCGACCCCGCCGACGTTCTTGAGGTAGACCAGCCCGCCGGTGCCGTCGCGGGCGATCGCCAGCCCGCCGAGCGAGAGGATGTCGCGGGCTGGGCCCGTCGATCACCGTGTTCGCCGGGGCCAATGTGGGGATGCGCCGCTGCGCCGCGTTCGCGCGCGGCGGGAGCAAGGGCCAGCGAGCGCGAGCAGCAGCAACAGGAGGCCCGTGAGCCCCCGCCCCTTCCCCCGGCGCGCCTGACGAAGCGGATGAAGCGATGGATCTGACACAGCTAGAACAGCAAAACGGCCCGAGGTTGCGCTGGCGGGAGCGGGTTGAAACAGATCTGTCACGCCGGCGGCCCGCCGGAAGGCGTCCGGGGCGCGCGCAGAATGTCGCTAGCAATGCTCGTCCTCGGCATCGATCCGGGCACCGCGAGTACCGGCTACGGCCTGGTCCGCAGCCAGGGCTCGCGCCTGTACGCCCTCGAGAGGGCGTGATCGCCACGCGCGCGGGCATCCCGCTGGAGCGCCGGCTGGCCGACATCCACGCCCGCGTCGGCGAGCTGCTCGACGCCCACCGTCCCGATGCGATGGCGATCGAGGAGCTGTACTTCGGCGCCAACGTGCGCACCGCGTTCGCCGTCGGACAGGCCCGCGGCGTCGTGCTGCTGGCGGCCGGCCAGCGGGGGGTGCCGTCGCGCTCCTACACCCCGCAGCAGGTCAAGGCGGCGGTCTGCGGCCACGGCCGGGCCGACAAGGACCAGGTGGGGCGGATGGTGGCCGCGCCTGCTGGGCCTGGCGGCGCCGCCGACCCCCGACCACGCCGCCGACGCGCTGGCGGTGGCGATCTGCGACCTCAACCGGGCGCCGCTGTCGCAGGCCGTCGCTGGCCGCCACAGCCGTCGAGGACGCCGGACATGATCGCGCTGATCTCGGGCAAGGTGGCGGTGCGCCGCACCGACCACGTGGTCGTCGACTGCGGCGGCGTCGGCTACCGGCTGGCGGTCTCCGCCGAGACGCTCAAGCACGTTCCCGCGGTCGGGCGCCCGGTCACGCTGCACACCCACCTGGTCGTCCGCGACGACGCGCTGGCGCTGTACGGATTCGCCACCGAGGAGGAGCGCGACCTGTTCCTGATGCTGCTGGCGGTGCAGTCGGTCGGTCCCAAGGTGGCGCTGGCGCGTCCTCTCCGCCGCGCCGCCCCGCGAGCTGCTGGCCGCCGTCGCCGCCGGCGACGTGGGCCGGCTGCAGTCGGCGCCCGGCGTCGGCAAGCGGACCGCCGAGCGGATCGTCGTCGAGCTGCGCGAGAAGGTGGGGGCGGCGCTGCCGGAGGCGGCGATCTCGGTCGCCCGCGGCGACGATCCCGCGCGCCGCTGGCCCGCGAGGCGCTGCTCGGTCTCGGCTACACCCCCGCCGAGATCGACGACCTGCTCGACGGCGCGCCCGGCGATCAGCACCGAGGACCTGATCTCCCACGCGCTGCGGAGCGCCCGCCGGTGAGCGCGCCCGCCCCCCGCATCCAGGACCCCGAGGAGCTGCCCGAGGACGAGCGCGAGCTCGATCGCTCGCTGCGGCCCCGCCGCGCTGGAGGACTTCGTCGGCCAGGAGGCGATCAAGGACCAGCTGGCGGTCTCGATCGCCGCCGCCGCCAGCCGCGGCGACGCGCTCGACCACGTGCTGCTGGCCGGGCCGCCCGGGCTGGGCAAGACCTCGCTGGCCCAGATCGTGGCCGCCGAGCTCGACGTCCCGTTCGTCCAGACCGCCGGCCCGGCGCTGGAGCGCAAGGGCGACGTCGCCGCGTTTCTGACCGCGCTGGAGCCGCGGTCGGTGTTCTTCGTCGACGAGATCCACCGCCTGCCGCGCGCGCTGGAGGAGACCTTCTATCCCGCGATGGAGGACGGCGAGTCTGCCGATCACCGTCGGCCAGGGCGCCGGGGCCCGCATCGTCACGCTGCCGCTGCCGCCGTTCACGCTGATCGGGGCCACCACCCGGACCGGGCTGCTCACCACTCCGCTGCGCGACCGGTTCGGGATCCAGCACCGGCTCGAGCACTACGGCCCCGAGGACCTGGGCGAGATCGTCCTCCGCTCGGCGCGCCTGCTCGGGCGTCGAGATCGAGGACGAGGGGCGCGGTCGCCATCGCCCGCCGCAGCCGCGGCACGCCGCGCGTGGCCAACCGGCTGCTCAAGCGGGTGCGCGACTACGCCGAGGTTCGCCACGGCGGCGTCATCACCGGCGAGTCGCGGCGCGGCGCTCGACCTGCTCGAGGTCGACGAGGAGGGCCTCGACCGGCTGGACCGCGAGATCCTGCTCGCGATCTGCGACAAATTCGGCGGCGGTCCGGTCGGCCTGTCGACGCTGGCGGTGGCGGTGGGGGAGGAGCAGGACACGATCGAGGACGTGTACGAGCCCTACCTGCTGCAGCGCGGGCTGATCGAGCGAACCCCCCGCGGGCGGGCCGCCACCCGGCGCGCGTTCGCGCACCTCGGCCTGAGCCGCCCGGGCCAGGGCCGACTGCTGTACGCCGCTCTACGAGGCTATTCGCGCAGCATCTCTATCCTCAGCCTGACTGATGAGTCGCGAGCACTACTTCATCTGCCCGCACTGCGGCCAACCGGTCGATGGGCACCGACCGCAACGCCGGCTTCCGCCGCGAGAGCCCGCGGCTGTGAGAAGTGCGGCTTCGCCTACCTGTTCGAACTGCTCGACGACTACTACCCGGCGCCCAACGCGGCCTTCTTCGCCTGTGACGCGGACGGGCGGATCGTCGACTGCGGCCGCGGCTCGTTCGAGCTCACCGGGCTGAAGACCGAGCAGGCGATCGGCCGCCCGGTGTCGCGACGTGCTCGGCCTGCGCTTCGAGGACGGCTCCGACCACGTCGGCACGGCGCTGGAGTGGGAGGTCCGCGTCCAGGGCAAGCCGGTCGAGGTCAACGCCGAGCACGACCTCCCGGCCCGGGCGGTGGCCGACATCTTTCCCGGCCTACGACGACGACGAGGGCGGCGTGCTGGTCGTGCTGACCCCCGACCAATCACCATGATTGATGGTGTTCGTGGCGTACGCGGCGTCACGCGTAGGCGCACGCGGTCGACCGTGAGCCTCTAGCATCCCCCGAGCCTGATGTCAGATCGCCAGCGTCACGGCTTCGTCCTGCTCTCTAGTCGCCGGGCTGATCGCAGCCTCGGTGTTCGTGATCTTCACCCAGCAGACCCGGCTCGGCCTCGACCTGCAAGGGCGGCGTCCAGCTCGTCTACCAGGGCCAGCCGACCCCGCAGACGCCGGTCGTCACCCAGGACGCGCTCAACCGGGCCGTCGACATCATGCGCGAGCGCGTCGACCAGCTCGGCGTCTCCGAGCCGGAGATCCAGACCTCGGGCGGCAACCAGATCTCGGTCGGACTGCCCGACGTCCAGGACACCGCAGCGCGCCGAGCAGGAGGTCGGCACCGTCGCCCAGCTGTACTTCTACGACTGGGAGGCCAACGCGCTGACCCCGAACGGCAAGACGGTGGCCAGCCAGCTCCGCCCCAGGACCCGACGGCGACCACCGATCAGCCAGGGCGCGGGTTCGGCGGCGCCCGGCGAGCCCGGGCGCGGGCAGCCTGCCGCTCTACCAGGCGGTCAAGCTCGCCTCCAAGCAGCCCAAGTCGGTCAGCCCGCAGCAACGCCCGCGCTGGGCCCGCAGTACTACCTGTTCGGCGCCCCGGGCAGCGCCGCCTGCGCGGCCGAGGCCAAGGCCAGCGCACACCACGCCGGTGGCCGGCCAGCACTGCCTGCTCGCCGGACCCGACAACGAGACCTACGCCGTCTCCCAGCAGCAGGCACAGCAGGACCTCGGCCGAGCAGCTTGCCGGCCGGGGTCCACGCTCTCAGACGGCCAGGTGCTTGTCGTCCCGCAGGGCACCGTGGTGCTGCAGGCCGCCAAGCCCAGCGCCAACGACCAGGTCGCGCTTCACCAGCCCGACGGCCCAGTTCTTCGTGCTCAAGGACAACGTCGCGCTGCGCGGCTCGGACATCACCAACCCGCAGCAGAGCACCGACCAGGCCGGCAACCCCGACGTCACCGTTCGGCTTCAGCTCCAAGGGCAAGAACGAGTTCCAGAACGTCACCGCCGCGATCGCCCACCGCGGCCAGCACGTCGGCTCGTTCGGCCAGGCGCTCGACCAGCACTTCGCGGTCGCGCTCGACAACCAGCTGATCACCGTCCCGTCGATCGACTTCAAGACCTACCCCGACGGGATCCCCGGCGACAGCGGCGCCGACATCACCGGCGGCTTCACCATCCAGTCGGCTCAGGATCTGGCCAACGAGCTGCGCCTCGGCGCGCTGCCGATCAACCTCAAGCTGATCTCCGAGTCCCAGGTCTCGGCCACGCTGGGCAAGCAGGCGCTGCACCAGGGCCTGATCGCCGGCGCTCGCGGGCCTGATCGTGGTGGCGCTGTTCCTGATCATCTACTACCGCGTGCTGGGCGTGATCGCGGTCGCGGCGCTGGCCGTCTACGCCCTCTACTTCTACGCGCTGATCAAGCTGATCCCGATCACGCTGACGCTGCCCGGGATCGCCGGGTCTGATCCTGACCATCGGCGTGGCCGCGGACGCCAACATCGTCATCTTCGAACGCGTCAAGGAAGAGATCCGAGCGGGACGATCGTATCAGAGCCGGGATCGCGACCGGCTACCGGAAGGGCCTGACGGCGATCATCGACGCCAACGTGGTCACGATCATGACCGCGTTCATCCTGTTCGTGCTGGCCACCGCCGAGGTCCAGGGCTTCGCCTTCACGCTGGGCATCGGGACGATCGTGTCGCTGTTCACGGCCGTGCTGGCCACCCAGGCGATCCTGATGACGACGGCCGACTCGCGCGTGATCGCGCGACCGTCGGCGCTGGGCGCGGGCGGCAAGAAGCGCCCGTGGAGGTTCGACTTCATGGGCGCCTCGCGCTACTTCTTCTCGATGTCGGGCGTGATCCTGCTGATCGGCGCGCTGGCCATCGGCGGCAGGGGCCTGAACCTGGGGATCGACTTCACCTCGGGCACGCGGATCACCGCCAGCCTGGTGAAGCCGGCCACCGAGAATCAGGTCAGCGCCACGGTCGTCTGCGTCCGGAGCTCCCAGCCCCGAGGTCCAGAAGATCACCAACAAGGCGCTGGGCGGCGACGTCTTCCAGATCTCCTCCAAGGAGCTGCAGCCGTCCAAGGTCACCGACGTGCGCACCGCGCTGCAGGACAAGTACGGGGTCAAGTCGTTCGACTGCAGAGTCGGTGGGGCCGACCTTCGGCCGGACGGTCGCCAACAGCGCGGTGATCGCCATCATCGCCTCGCTGCTGGTGATCTCGGCCTACGTGGCCCTGCGCTTTGAATGGAAGTTCGCCGTGCCGGTGCTGATCGCCCTGATGCACGACCTGTTGATCACCGCCGGCGTCTACGCGCTGACCGGTCGGGAGGTGAGTACAGCGACCGTGGCCGCGCTGTTGACCATCTTGGGCTACTCCCTCTACGACACGATCATCGTGTTCGACCGGGTGCGAGAGAACATCCCGCGGATGCCGCGCGCGGCGTTCTCGCAGATCGTCAACCGCTCGATGTCCGAGGTGCTGACCCGGTCGATCGCCACGACCTCGTGCACGCTGATGCCGATCATCGCCCTGCTGCTGTTCGGCGGCGGCGAACTGCAGGACTTCGCCTTCGCGCTGCTGATCGGCGTCGCCTCCGGCGCGTACTCGTCGATCTTCATCGCCTCGCCGGTGCTCACCCACTGGAAGGAGCGCGAGACGGTCTACCGCGCCCGCCGCCACCGCATCGAGGAGCAGTTCGGCTACGTGCCCGCCTACGCCGACGCCGGCGCCGACGTCGAGCCCACGCGCAAGCGCGGGCTGCGCCGGACCGGTCGCATCACCCAGCCCGACCCCGAGACCGTCTCGGCGGCCGAGTTCGAGCAGATGAAGCGCGACCATCGCAGGAGGAGGAGCGCGAGCCCTCGCGCCACACCTCGACGCTGACCAAGCGCCTGGCCCGCACCGACGAGGACGTCGAGGCCCGCCCGGCGGCCGGGCGCGCGCCGGCAAAGCCGGCGGCCAAGCGCACCCCGGCGAAGCCGGCGGCCAAGCCCAAGCGGGCCGGCAACGGCGCTCCCGCGGCCCAGCCTTCCCGGCCGGAGCAGCCGCCCAGGCCGACCGCCGGCAACGGGGCCCCCGCCCCCAAGCCGCCGACCCAGGAAGGCGCCCCGGCGGCCGATAGCGGCGATGGCGGCGACGGCGAGACTTCCAGCGGGCCCCAGACGTCGCCGAGAACGAGGGCATGTCCCCGGTTCAGAAGCCCAATCGCCCAGCCAAGGCGACGCAACCGCCGCCACGGGAGGCGTCGCTGATGGCGATCTGCGAGGGGAGCCACTAGATGGGCGCGCTCGCCTGGGTCATGATGGGCCTCGCCCTGTGGCACTTCACCATCTGGCTGCCCGACCGCTTCTGGGGCGGCATCGTCGGTGCGTTCCTGGGCGCGCTGATCGGCGCGTTCCTGTTCGGCTTCATCGTCAGCGGCTTTCACATCCCCGGCCGTCACGCCACCGATCTGGCCACCGCGCTGGAGGCGATCCCCGGCGCGCTGATCGGCATGGCGCTGGTGTACGCCGAGGGGATCCGCCGCGAGCGGGCCACCGGCGCCGAGCCGGTGGCGTTGTAGCCCGGCCTGTCAGGCCTGCCGTACCGCGCAGCGCTCTGTAGGCCCGGATCCGTCTGGAACGGCACCTACGCTGGCGCCGATGTCCGAGGCGCTCGCCGGCACCCAGCCCGTTCCCCACACCGCGCATACTCCGGAGGCCCCGCGCCCCGAGCTGCGGCTGGTGCAACCGCGGCCGGCCCCGACGCCGGCGGGCTCGCCGCGGCTCGAGATCGCACCGTACCGGCTCGCCGACGCGCTGACGCTCGAGCACGAGCTCGGCATCGGCCACGCGCTGGCCCAGATCCTGGTCCGGCGCGGCCTCGGCGAGCCGGCCACCGCCCGTGCCTTCCTGGACGCCGGGGAGCGCCATCCGCCCTCTGAGTTCGCCGGCATCGATCGCGCGCTGGAGGTGATCAGCGGCCACGTCGCCGCCGGCCGCCGGATCGTGATCCATGGCGACTACGACGTCGACGGGGTGTGCGCCACCGCGATCATGATCCGGGCGCTGCGGTCGCTCGGCGCCGACGTGGGCTGGTTTCTGCCCAGCCGGATCGACGATGGCTATGGCCTCTCGGGTCGCAGCCTGCAGCGGCTGGCCGAGCGGGGCACCGCCCTGGTGGTCACCGTCGACTGCGGCATCACCGCGGTTCGAGGAGGCGCAGAGCGCCCACGCCGCCGGTATGGAGCTGGTCATCACCGACCACCACGCCCCGCGCGCCGACGGGAAGCTGCCCGACTGCCCGATCGTGCATCCCGGCGTGTGCGGCTATCCGTGCCCGGCATCTGTGCGGCACCGCGGTGGCTCACAAGCTGGCCGAGGCGCTGGGCGCGCCCACCGCCGGCGACGACCTGGAGCTGGTGGCGCTGGCCACCGTCGCCGACCTGGTGCCGCTGACCGGGGAGAACCGGCGGCTGGTGCGCGAGGGCCTGCGCGCGCTGTCGTGCACGGCCAAGCCGGGGCTGCGAGCGCTGATGAGCGTGACCCGGTCCGATCCCAGCGCGCTGACCGCCGGCACGGTCGGCTTTCGTCTGGCTCCGCGTATCAATGCCGCCGGCCGGTTGCGCCGGGCCGACGCCGGACTCGAGCTGCTGCTGACCGAGGACCCGGCGCGGGCACAGGAGATCGCGCTCGAGCTCGACGCCGTCAACGCTGAGCGCCGCGCCGTCGAGCAGCGGATCCTGTGGCAGGCCGAGGAGCAGGTGGCAGACCTGGGCGAGCGCTCGGCCTACGTGCTGGCCGGCCGAGGACTGGCACCCCGGAGTGATCGGGATCGTCGCCTCGCGGATCGTCGAGCGCCATCACCGGCCCGACGGTGCTCATCGCCCTCGCCGACGGGGTCGGGACCGGCTCGGGCCGCAGCATCCCCGGCTTTGACCTGCTCGGCGGGCTGCACGCCGCAGCGGGATGCCTGGAGCGCTACGGAGGACACCGGGCCGCGGCCGGGCTGACCATCGGCTCCGAGCGCGTGGACGAGTTCCGGGCCGCGCTTCGAAGCGCACGCCGCCGAGCGTGCTGACGCCCGAGCTGCTGGAGCCGGTGCGAGCGGGTCGACGCGATCGTCTCGGGCGCCGAGCTCGGGCTCGGCCTGGCCGAGGAGCTCGAGGCGCTCGAGCCCTGCGGGATGGGCAACCCCGCCCCGCGGCTGCTGGTTCGCGGGCGCCCGCTTCACCGACGTGCGCCCGATGGGCGAGGGCCGCCACGCGCGGTTCTCGGTCAGCTCCGGCGGCGCTGCGGGCGCGGGCCGTGGCCTTCGGCTGCGATGGTCGGCTGGGCTTTGATCGAGCGCCAGCCGCTCGACGCGACCTTCCGGCTCGAGCGCAATTCGTTGCAACGGTGCCGTCGAGCCCCGCCTGGTGCTCCGCCACGCCCAGCCCTGCGCACCGGCTGCGATCGATGTGATCGGCGAGCCCGGCGACTTCCTGGGCGCCGTGCTGGCGGAGCTCGACGGGCCGGCAGCCGTCGAGTCGATCGGTGCGACAGGACGCGGCGGCCCGCACGCTGCTCGATCGTCGTGGCGAGAGCCCGCTTGGCGGTGCTGTCCGATGCGCTGGCCGCCGGTGGACGGGTGCTGGCGGTGTGCGCCGATGTGCCCCGGCGGCTCGCCGGGCCTGGCCAGCCGCGCTGGGCGGGTTTGCCCTCACCTGCCATCAGCGATCGTGCGCGAGCCTGCGCTGACGCTCGGCTTTGCCCACGTGGTCGCGCTTGACCCGCCGGCGGCGAGCGACAGCGAGCGCGTCCTGCGGACGCGGGCCAGGGCTTCACCCACCTGGCCTGGGGCGAGGCTGAGCTACGCTTTGCTGAGCAGATGCATGAGCTTGAGTACGGACTCCGTGCTTCGCTCGTCGCCTTCTACCGGGCCCTGCGGGACCGGGAGCGGGCGGCCGGCGAGGAGCTCGAGCGCCTGCTTCGCGGCGATGGTCCGCACGGTCGGTCGGCGCGCCTGGCCGGAAGACTGGTACGGGTGCTAGCGGAGCTGGAGCTCGTCAGCCTCGACCGGGATCTGCCGGCCCTGGCGATCGCGGGCGGGGCGCCGACGGCGCTCGAGCGTTCGCCCTCGTACAGGGTCTATGCCCAGCGATACGAGGATGGACGCCGATACCTGAGCAGCGCAACCCACCGACCAAGCGCCTGAGCCGAGCCATCGGACGCGGCGACCAGGGCCGCAACGGTGGCTCAGGCCGCGACGGTCCGAGCCGCGGGGCGGTGCAGGACGGCCGCGCTCAGGCGGCGACGGCGGTCGCCGGGCTGCGGACGCCGGTCGACGACCTCGCCCACCCCGAGGACCACGATCGCGGTCGCAGCGCGCCGAGTCTGTCGCCGGACGAGCAGGAGCTGCTCGGCGACCTGTTCGCGATCGTCGAGGAGCACGCCGACCAGGCGGCGATGCCGATCGATCGCGACCGGGTCGAGGAGGCGTTCGTCTACGCCTGCGTGCACCACGCCGACCAGCGCCGGCGCTCCGGCGAGGACTTCATCACCCACCCGGTCGGGGTGGCCAAGATCTGCGCCGGCATGCGGCTGGACACCGAGACGCTGTGCGCGGCGCTGCTGCACGACACCGTCGAGGACACCAGTGCGTCGCTGGATGAGGTCGCGGCCGCGTTCGGCGAGGAGATCGCCGGGCTGGTCGACGGCGTCACCAAGCTGACCGGGCTGACCTTCCAGTCGCGCGACGAGGCGCAGGCCGAGAACTACCGCAAGATGGTGGTGGCGATGGCCACCGACATCCGGGTGATCCTGATCAAGCTCGCCGATCGCCTGCACAACATGCGCACGATCGCCGCGATGCCCAAGCAGAAGCAGATCGAGAAGTCGCGGGAGACGCTCGACATCTACGCGCCGATCGCCCACCGCCTCGGTATCCATGCGATCAAGTGGGAGCTCGAGGACCTCGCCTTCCAGACGCTGCACCCGCGCAAGTACAACGAGATCAAGGGGCTGGTCGCCCAGCAGCGCGGCGAGCGCGAGCGCTACGTCAACCAGGCCGGGCGAGATCGTCGCCGACGCGCTGGCCGAGCTCGGCATCCACGCCGAGATCTCCGGCCGCGCCAAGCACTTCTACTCGATCTACTCCAAGATGACCAAGAAGGACCGCGAGTTCAACGAGATCTACGACCTGACGGCGATGCGGGTGATCGTTGACTCGGTCAAGGACACCTACGGCGCGGTCGGGGTCATCCACTCGCTGTGGAAGCCGCTGCCGGGGCGCTTCAAGGACTTCATCGCGATGCCGAAGTTCAACATGTACCAGTCGCTGCACACGACCGTGATCGGGCCCGAGGGACGGCCGTTGGAGATCCAGATCCGCACCCGGGAGATGCACGACCTCGCCGAGTTCGGGATCGCCGCCCACTGGATGTACAAGGAGAACGCCGGCCGCGGCGACAGCGGCTCGCCCGGACTGCAGCGATCCCGACGGCAAGCTCAAGTGGCTGCGCTCGCTGCTCGACTGGCAGCAGGACATGCGCGACTCCGCGCGAGTTCATGGAGACGCTGAAGGTCGACCTGTTCGAGGACGAGGTGTTCGTGTTCACGCCCAAGGGCGAGGTCAAATCGCTGGCCGCCGGCGCCACCCCGCTGGACTTCGCCTACGAGATCCACACCGACGTCGGCCACCGCTGCGTCGGCGCCAAGGTCAACGGCAAGATCGTCCCGCTCTCCTACCAGCTGCGCTCCGGCGACATCGTCGAGGTGCTGACCTCCAAGCGCGAGCGCGGCTCCCTCCCGCGACTGGCTGGCGCTGGTCAAGACGACCCGGGCGCGCAACAAGATCAAGGCCTGGTTCAAGGCCGAGTCCCGCCGCGACTCCGAGCACGCCGGGCGCGAGCTGCTGCAGGAGCACCTCAAGAAGCAGGGGCTGCCGGCCCAGAAGCTGGTCGGCTCCCCGCTGCTGGCCGACGTTATCCGTGAGATGGGCTTCCGCAAGGGCGACGACTTCTACATCGCGCTGGGCGGGGCCAAGATCTCGGCCAAGGTCGTCGTCAACAAGGTGATGCAGCGCCTCAAGCAGGGCGAGGCCGCCGAGTCCGAGCCGACCGCCGCCGACCACCTGCTCAAGACCAGCCGCCGCCGCGTCCGGCCGACCACGTCCTCCTCGCGCTACGGCATCTCGGTGGAGGGGATCGACGAGGTCATGCTGCGGCTGGCCAAGTGCTGCCGGCCGGTGCCCGGCGATCCGATCGTCGGCTACATCTCGCTGGGCCGCGGGATCACCATCCACCGCGACGACTGCCCCAACGTGGCCGTGCTCAAGAAGGACCCCGACCGCTTCACGCAGGTGTCCTGGGACGGCGACGCCGACACCGCCTTCCGGGTCGAGATCGAGGTCGACGGCTGGGACCGCCACCGGCTGCTGGAGGACATGTCGCGGACGTTCGCCGAGGCCGGGATCAACATCCTCGACGCCCACTGCACGGTCAACCACCCGATGGTCAAGAACCGGTTCGTGGTCGAGGTCGGCGACACCCGGACGCTGGACCAGGCGATCAACCGCATGCGCAACATCGACGCCGTGTTCGACGCCTACCGGGTCACCCCGGGCTCCGGCTAACCGCCTCGCTGCAGGAAGACGGCGACCTCGCCGGCGCTGGTCTGTACGGTGGTTGCCGCCCCGGACGCGTCGGAGGTGAAACCAGTGATCTCGACTCCGGTCACGATCTCCGCGCCGGCCTCCCAGGCCTTGGCGGCCCTGCATCGTTCCTGGTGAACGCAAAGCCACCGGCGCGCTCGTCCAGATCGACCAGGCGATCAACGGCATGCGCAACATCGACGCCGCGGTGACGCCTAGCGGGTAACCCCGGGCTCCGGCTGACGCCTCGCTGCAGCGAAGGTGGCCGTCCACCAGCCGGCGGCAGATCTGCGCATCGCCGGCACGGCCGAGGTCGCCGATCGCGCTGGTGGTTGGCTGGCAGCAGAACTCCGTCAGATCTGACGGGAAAGCGCTGCCAGCCGCCGCGGTCGGGTTGGCTGGCAGCAGAACTCCGTCACATCTGACGGGAAAGTGCTGCCAGCTGGACTGGCGTGGGCCGTTCTGGGTTTCCGCCGGACGCCCGGCCGTCAACAGGCCCCAGCGCGGACCGGACCTGATCGGCGTGGCCCCGACCCTTCCCGGCTGCTTCGGCCGAGCCCGGGCTCCCGGGGCGCGCCCCTGACCTTTCTGCCCGGCCCGGCCCCGACCCTTCCTGGCTGCCTTTAATCGGCCCCCAGATCCCGGGTACGCCCACCCAAGCCCGGCGTCAGCGGCCGCGTCAGCGGCCCGCGTCCGGGGCGTCGCGCCGGGGCGGGCTGACCTGCACGCGGGTCGTGCGGGCCTCCGGCGTCTTGGTGATCATCACCACCTGACCGGTCTTCAGCGTCTTGATCTCGTTGGGGTGCACCTTGGGACGCTCCACCTCCCGCCGGGTGCCACGGCTCGGCGAGCGGCGCCCGAGCGGGCTCTGAACGTTGTGGGTCACCGCCCAGACGCTCTCGGTCCCGATCATGTCGGAGATCATCCGGGCCGAGGCGGGCACGTCCTGGCGGTGGGCGAGCTTGAGCGAGATGATCCCCAGCACCTGCTCGCGAAAGCCGCGGGCGGCACGGTCGAGATCGGTCATCTCCTGCGTCGCCAGCAACACGGCAACGCCCGCCTCTCGCCCCCGGGCCAGCAGGGCCAGCGCGTTGTCGGCCCCGAGGGCCGAGAACTCGTCGATCGCGATCATCGCCTGGCCCGCCGGCGCCGCCCCGCCCGCCGACAGGCGCCGACCGACGGCGACGGTCAGGTCCTGGACCACCAGCGTCCCGACGTGGCCGGCGAGCTCGCCGTACAGGTTCGAATTGAGGCTGAACAGCACCACCTCGGGGCCCTCCAGCGCGCGGCCGAGGTCAATCGTGTGCCCGTTCCCGGGCGCGGCCGGCAGCAGGTACGGCCCCGCCTCGGATTCGCTGAGGACGGCCAGCCTGGTGCCCAGCCCGCGGATCGCGCTGTGCTGGTCGGGCGTCAGGCCGGCCACGTAGTCCTGGACCCGCGCCGGCCAGCGACCGATCCAGATCGCGCAGCGTCCGTACCAGCAGTCGCGGGTCCATCATGGCGACGACCTCGTCGAGTTGGGGCGCCGCGTCCCGGCTCGGCCGCGGCCAACACCCGGAAGACGGTTTGCACGTAGCGCTCGGCGGCGCGCTGGTAGTGGGGCTCGGTGAAGCGCTCGGCCGCGATCAGCTTGTCCTTCAGCACCGTCGGGTTGCCGTAGGCCACCGGGTTCCAGTGGCTGGGACCCTCAAGCGTCCACAGGCCAAACGGCCGCCCGGCGGCTTCGGCGGCGCGGCCGAGCTCGCGGGCGAAGGCGGGGGAGCCCTTGAGGTCGATGGCCACCACCGGGCGCCCGCGACGGATGCGGTCCTCGAGGATGGTCAGCAGAGTGGTCGACTTGCCGGCGCCGCTGGCACCCACGACCAGCCCGTGGGTGGCGAGCTGAGGCTCGGTCAGAACGACTGGCCGCCGGCGCTCATCGACGCCGAGCACCACAGCGCCTTCGCGACGCTCGGACTCGGTCGCCGCCGCCGCCCGTCGGCGGCCCCGGGCGTGGCGGGCGTGCCGCACCATCGCCGACACGGCCAGCGCGGCGGCGAGCCCGCCCAAGCCCCAGCTCAACGGCAGGGCCAGCAGGCCGGCGAACGCCAGCAGCGTCCAGTACGGAGCCCGGCGCGGTGGCGGGGCCGCGGTCATCGCGCTTGGAGGGCGGCAACGCCCTGCCGCGCGCGAGCTGGGAGGCGGGTGGCCGATGCGAGCCCCGCTGTGCTGATGGGGCGCGGCGCGATCTTGACCGGCTTCACATGGACGAGATCGGAGACCCCCAGCCGCGCCGCCGACTGGCTGACGGCGCGGCCGACCGACGGTCTCTGGACCAGATAGACGACTGCGTCAATTCGGCGATCGACGGCGTAGGCACCGAGGATGCCCTCGCGCCGCGGGGGCGACTTACAGGTCAGTTCGAGCTCGAGGGCCACCCGGCGGCCGAGCCGGTATCGAGCACCAGATCTGGATAGTGAAACCGCTCCTGCCCTCCGGGTCCCACCCCGCCGAGCCGGACGCCGAAGCGGTCGTCCCAGTCTCGCTGCGACGTCGTGCGAGCGCATCTGCCGCTCGGAGTGAACGCCGCGCAGCGAGCCGAACGCTCCCACTCTGGCCGCCACCCACAGCCATCCCAGCCCCACGTCGTGCTGGTAGCCGCCGGGGTAGCTCCGCTGCGGCGCGCGCAGCTCGCTGGCGATCGCGCGCAGGCCTGCGCCGGTGATCTGATCACCGGGAGGGGCGCCTTGGTAGCGGCGCGCGTCACGGACCAGTCCCGCATTCCGCAGCGCACTCAGCCTGGTCTGCGCCGCCTCTATGCCCACCCCCAGCAGCGCGGCGAGCTGGCTGGTGAGGATGACCCGGTGATGGGAGGCGAACTCGAGCAGCCGCCGGTCATGCTCGTCGACCGCACACTGCACAGGAGGGTCCGACGACGCCGCTTTCACCCCCCTGGTCTGGGTCCGCACCTGACGGACCACCGGCGTGGGGTCCGTCAGGCGCCCGGGTGAGGCAGCGAGCCGTTGTCGGCCAGGAACACTTGACAGCCCGCCACACGGGCGCAGCGTTGCCCGGCTGGGCGTGCACCGTGGCCGAGCTGCGGCCCGGGTGGCCGGTGGGCGTGGCCACAGCGGCAGCGCCCGGCGCGAACCGGCCGCCGCTCACGCCACGACGAGCATCGCCTGCGGGCGAGCGAAAGCGGGCCTCGTGCGACCTCGCCGATGTAGTCGCCGTCGACCTGCAGCGGCAGGGCCGGTCGTCCAGGGACCGCACGCTGAGCTCGGTCAGGCCCGCGAACGGCTCGACATGGCGGTGGCGCGTCAGCCGCGCTCGCTTGGACAGCGCCCGCCAGGTGATGCCTGGGGATGTCGAGCACGGTGGCCCGGCGCAGCACGACGCCGGCGAGGTCGCCGCTGTCAAGCGACGCGCCCTCGCCCATGTGGACCGGACGGTCGCCGAAGTAGGTGTAGGGCTCGGCGCTCTGCACGATGGCGGTGACGCCGTCCACCGTCTTGGCCGCCGAGGTCGGCCTGCAGCCGCGGCGGGTTGAACAGGTAGTGGCGGTTGAAGGTCCTGACCGCCGGTCCAGGCGTAGTACCACTCGCCGAAGCGGGCCTTGAGCCGGGGATGGGCGTCGACCTGCTCGACCACGCTGGCGTCGAGGCCGATGCCGGCCGAGAACAGGAAGTAGCGCTCGTTGACCTGGCCCACGTCGACGCGGACGCGGATGCCAGGCGTGGGCCAGGCCGAGCAGGTGCTCGGTGGCGTCGACGACGTCGTTGGGGATCCCGAGGATGCGGCAGTAGACGTTGGTGCGGCCGCCGGGCAGGCAGAACAGCGGGGTCGTCGGACCCGACCAGGCCGTTGGCGGCCTCGTTGACGGTCCCGTCGCCGCCGAAGGCGACCACCACGTCGTAGCCCTCCAGCGCCGCCTGCGCGGCACAGCTCGGTGGCGTGGTCGCGGGCCTCGGTGTCCACCGCCTCGGACCTCGTAGCGCCCGCGCAGCGCGTAGACGACGAGGTTCTTGAGACGGTCGGAGACCGTGGTGGCGTACGGGTTGACGATCACCAGCATCCGCCGGCGGGGCGTCGCCCGAGTCCTCGAGGGCGGCCAGCGCCTCGAGGCGCTGAGCGGGTCAGACGAGGCGGTCGCCATGGTCCCCTGCTCAACACCGCGCGGGGAGGGCGTCGTTACGCGCGGGCCGCGCGGCGGATATACTTGCGGCGTACATAGCAGTACGCATCCAGAGGGGTGGAGGGATATGGCCCTACGAAACCCCGGCAACCTCCCGCAAGGGAACGGTGCCAATTCCATCAGGCTCCAACTACAAAGCCTGGGAGATGTGGATAGGGCGGTTTCTTCGGACCTCCGACCACAGACCCCGGCGGAGGTTTTTTCATATGCCGCCCGAGTCGCTTCGCTGTAAGGAATGCAAGACCACCTACCCGCTCGACGCGCGGTACGTCTGCGAGCAGTGCTTCGGCCCGCTCGAAGTCGCCTACGCTGAGCGTCCCGAGGCCGATCCCGCGGCGCTGCGCCGCCGGATCCAGGCCGGACCCCACTCGCTGTGGCGCTACGGCGACTTCCTGCCCGTGCAGGCGCCGCCGCGCGGAACGCTGCCGGCCGGATGGACGCCGCTGCTGCGCGCCGACCGGCTCGCCGAGCAGCTCGGGCTCAAGGAGGTGTGGGTCAAGAACGACGCCGCCAACCCCACCCACTCGTTCAAGGACCGGGTGGTGTCGATCGCGCTGGCACGCGCCCGCGAGCTCGGCTTCGAGACCATCGCCTGCGCCTCGACCGGCAACCTGGCCAACGCCGTGGCCGCCCACGCCGCCGCGGCCGGGCTCGAGTCCTACGTGTTCATCCCCTCCGACCTGGAGGAGCAGAAGGTCCTGGCCACCGGCATCTACGGGACCAACCTGGTCGCGGTGCGCGGCAACTACGACGACGTCAACCGGCTGTGCACCGAGCTTTCCGGCGAGCACGAGTGGGCGTTCGTGAACATCAACATGCGCCCCTACTACGCCGAGGGCTCCAAGACGCTGGCCTTCGAGACCGCCGAGCAGCTCGGCTTCGAGCTGCCCGACCGCGTGGTCGCCCCGATCGCCTCGGGCTCGCTGTTCACCAAGATCGCCCGCGGCTTTCAGGAGTGGCTCGACATCGGCCTGCTGCAGGGCGAGCTGCCGGTGTTCAACGGCGCCCAGGCCGACCGGCTGCTCGCCGGTGGCGACCGCGTTCGACGCCGGCGCAGGACTTCTGCCGCCCGGTCAAGCCCGACACGATCGCCAAGTCGCTGGCCATCGGCAACCCCGCCGACGGGCCCTACGCGCTCGACCTGGCCCGCTCCAGCGGCGGCTCGATCGACTCGGTCACCGACGACGAGATCCGCGAGGGCATCAAGCTGCTGGCCCAGACCACCGGCATCTTCACCGAGACCGCCGGCGGGGTCACCACCGCGGTGCTGGCCAAGCTCGCCGAGCGCGGCGACATCGACCCCGACGAGCGGGTCGTGGTCTACATCACCGGCGAGGGACTGAAGACGCTCGACGCCGTCCGCGGCACGTTCGAGGCCTGGGAGATCGAGCCCAGCGTCGAGTCGTTCGAGAGGCCGCCGCCGTCGGGGCGCTGGCATAGACTTGTCAGCGCCGATGGCGTACCGTCAAGATCCCCACTCAGCTGCGCAGCGCGACCGACGGCGAAGCCCAGGCCGACGTCGACGGCTCCACGGTCGGCGAGGTGCTCGACGCGCTGTACGAGCGCTACGGCGAGCTGCGCAGCCGGATCGCCGAGGACGGCGGCCTGCGCCGGTTCGTCAACGTCTACGTCGACGGCGAGGACATCCGCTTCCTGGACGGGCTCGACACCGAGGTCAAGGACGGCGACGAGGTCACCATCCTGCCGGCGGTGGCCGGCGGCTGACGCTTCCGGCTGCGCCCGGCGTTGGGTCGGGCGCCGGCGTTAGAGGCAGGTGGGGAGGGCGAGCCTCCTACAGCACCAAGGTCCGGTGGCGAATCGCGCCGCGGGCCACCGACCAGCACTCGACCGCGTCGTAGGCGAGCAGGAACGGGACCGCCGCCGGCCCGGCACCCTGCTGGCGGGCTCGCGCGGCCAGCTCGCGCAGGTGGCGGGCCAGCAGGAACCGGCGCAGCCACCCTGGCGCCGCCAGCGCCAGCAGCGAGCGCCACAGCAGGTAGTGCCACACGTTCCAGAACAGCCCCCGGTAGAGCACCGAGCGCGTCTCCGGGTGGCGGCCGAACACCCGCGCGACGTCGCTCCAGCGCGCCGCCAGCCTCAGCATCCCCGCCACCCCGAGGGGCTGCACGGCGTGGTGGACGACCGCCTCGGGCGCGAACGCTGTCGGGCAGCCGGACTCGATCGCCCGCCACGCGAGGTCGGTGTCCTCGCCCGCCGGCTCGCCGCCGAAGCGCTCGTCGAACCCGCCCAGCGCCTCCAGCACAGCCCGCGGATAGACGATGTTGCAGGTCTGAAACTGCGGCCCGAGCCGCTCGATCCTGACTGTGTGCGACAGCAACCCGGCCTGGCCGACCCCAGCCTGGCCGACCCCGGCCTGCCCGAGCTCGGCCGGGTCGGGCCGGGTGGGCCCTGGATCACGCCGCCGGGATGCTCGCGCGCCGTCGCCAGCAGCGCCGCCAGCCACCCCGGGGATGGGAACGCAGTCGTCGTCGGTGAAGGCGACCAGCGGCCCGCGGGCCAGCCGCCAGCCGGCGTTGCGCCCGGCCGCCGGCCCCTGGTTGACGTCGTACTTGGCCGCGCGCAGCGCCAGGCGCCCTCGCGCAGCGCTCGGCAGCCAGCACCTGCGCGGTCTCAGGCCCGGACCCGTTGTCGACCACCACCACCTCAAACCGGGACGCGGGCAGCGTCTGGGCGCCGAGTCCGTCGAGCAGCCGGGCCAGCCGCGCCGGCCGGTTGTAGGTGCAGACCACCACCGACACCAGCGGCCCGGGCTCACTCGAGAACATCATGTCCGGTGCGGGCGATTGGACAGCAGCCGCCCGGACTCGAAGGCCAGGCCCGACGCGAGCTCGACCAGCGCCTCGGCCGCCGGCCTCCCCATCGCCGTGCGCACCGGCGGCCACCGCCGTCAGACCGTCATGGACGAGCCGGCCGGTCAGCTGGCGCGCCGACGGCGGAGCAAACTCGCCCGGGTAGCGGCGGTGCAGCCAGGCGGCGCCGCTGCCGTGGCGGGCCAGCTGCGCGAGCATACCCGGCAGCGTCGCCCGCGTCCGATGCTCGACCAACGCCTCCGGCCGCTCCTCCGAGGGCCCAGCCGAGTGCGGCCAGCCGGAAGCACAGGTCGGCGTCCTCGCCGCAGCGCGCCTGCTCGTCGAAGCCGCCCACGGCCTCGAACGCGGCGCGCCGGACGGCGCAGTTGGCCGTCTGGGCGTAGGGCGTTCCGGCGCGGTCCAGGGTGACGCGCTGGCTCATGTGCCCGCGCCGGGCGCTGGCGCGCGCGGCCACGCCGTCGCCACCGGGCCGGTCGAGGATGCCGCCGGCCAGGATGCCGGTGTCGGTTCCCGGCGGGGGGTTGAAGTAGCGCTGCACCAGCCCCGGCATCGGCCAGGTGTCGGCGTCGATGAACACCAGCCAGTCCCCGCGGGCCGCCCGCGCCGCCCGGTTGCGCGCAAACCCCGGGCAGGCCGTGCCAACGGCGGGCAGGACCCGCACCGCTGCGCCCGTCTCGACGCAGTCAGCGGCGGCGTCGCGCCGGTTGTCGGCCACCAGCAGCTCATCGCGCGGGCCGAGCTCGAGCGCGGCCAGGCGGCACCGCAAACCGTCGAGCTGTTGCCTCGAGCCCGCGAACGGAACGATCACCGATACCGAGGGACGTCCGCTCACGGCAGCGGTCCCCGGGCCAGCGTCTCTGACAGCCGCTGGTCGATGGCGGTGTGAAACCGCTGTGCGGAGTAGCGCCGGACGGTGCCGTGACCGGAGCGAACCAGTGACTCGCGCAGCCCAGGGTGCTCGGCCAGCCGGGTCACCGCCGCCGCCAGCGCCTCGGCATCCTCGGGCTCGAACTGCAGGCAGTTGCCGCCGTCCTCGAGGTACTCGGCGGTGCCGCCCCCGGAGCGGCTGGCCACCACCGGCCGCCGTGACGCCATCGCCTCCAGCGGGACCAGCCCCCACGGCTCACGCCAGGTGACCGGGAACACCAGGGCATCGCTGGCGGCGTAGGCAGCCGGCGACCTGCTCGGGAGCGCCCGAGCTGAACGTGACCTGGTCGGTCACCGACAGCTCGATGGGCCAGCGCCGTGAGCTGGGCCAGGTGATCGGGGTCGCCGCTGCCGTGAATCGTCAGCCTGCGCCTCATGGGGCAGCAGGGTCAGCGCGCGGATGGCGGTGGCGATTCCCTTGCGCGGGTCGATTCGCCCGCAGTAGAGCAGCCGCCAGTCCCACACCCCCTCGCCCGCGCTTCGATCCGCCGCCCCTCGGAACCGCTCGGCGTCGACGCCGGGATGGTCGATGGCGGCATCGACCAGGTCCAGCCCCGCCGTGCAGACCACCGAGCGGGTGTAGGCGGAGTTGAACGACCACAGCGCCGCCCGCTCGAGCGCCAGCCGGGTCGGGATCCCGGTCGAGCGCTCGGCGGCGGGCGCCAGCAACCGGCGCCACCCACGCCAGTGCCGGGTCCAGGCATCGACCTCGGGGCCGTAGACCGGCCACTCGTCGCCGACCACCGCCACCGCCGGCACCCCGGCGCGGCGCACCTGTTCCAGCAGCGACAGCGACATCCCGCCCATCGCCCACCACATCACCACGTCGGGCGAGAACTCCCGCAGGTGGTGGCCGAGCACGTCGGCGTTGGCGCGCTCGATCGCCCGGCACTCGGACAGGCTGCGGCTGGGGAAGCGGTGCGCCCGCCAGTACCAGCGCAGCTGCGCGGTGCACATCCGCCGTGCGCGGCGTCGGCGCACCGCGCGTCGGTCGGGTCCGGCGAACGTGGTCAGCACCCGCACCGAATGGCCGGTGCCGCGCAGCCACTGCACCGCCGCCGCCCAGGTGGTCTCATAGCCGCCGGTCGACCAGGGCGGGTACCGGTTGCCGACGCACAGGATCCTCACGGCTCCCGGCCCCGGCTCAGGCGCTCGTCGCTGCCAGCGGACGTCCCCGCACCTGCCCCAGCGCCTCGCGCAGCAGGCCCCGCTCCAGATACCAGGTGGCGGCCACGGTGATGAGCGCGTACGCGATCAGCTCGGCGACGGCGCGCGCCAGCGTGCGAGGCTCACCGGGCGCGAGCCAGCGCACCAACAGCACCGCGGCCGCCGCCGGGATCGTGGGCAGGAACGCACGGGCGGCGTGGCGCAGGAAGTCAAACCCGTCAAACAGCTGCTGGAGGTAGCAGCGCGCGCAGGACCAGCGAGCCGGCGGCCTGAGCCGCGACTCCGACCGCGAACCCGGGCAGGCCGAACGCGAGCAGCAGCGGGATCCCGGCGCAGATGAAGATCGCCGCCGCCGCCACCGTGACCACCGCGATCGGGCGCGTGCGCCCCACGGCCCGGAAGTAGGCGGTCCAGTTGAAGCCGACGTGGTTGATGGCGGCGGTCACCCCGTACACCTGCAGCAGCAGGACCGCGTCGTTCCACCGCGCGCCGAGCACGAAGCGCACCAGATCGGAGGCGAACAGCGTCACCCCGATCCCGAACGGCACGCCCCACATGAGCGTCAGCCGGTTTGACTTGACCAGCGACTCGTACAGCACCTCGGTGCGGTCGCGGACGGCGCAGATGGCCGGATACAGCGCGCCGGTGACCAGCTGGTCGACGCTATCGGTGAAGCTGGACACCGTGTAGGCCAGGGTGATGACGCCGACGGCGGCGACACCGAGGTCGAGCTTGGCGGCCAGCGCCGCGCTCCAGGCCATCGCCGAGCCGGCGGCGGCGGCGACCAGCAGCGGAGCCGAGAACGACCAGTAGGAGCGCATGCCCCCGCGCTCCCAGCGCAGGCGCACTCGCAGCGGCGAGCGCCACACCGCCGCCGCCGACGCGGCGCAGGTGCCGGCGGCCAGACCACCGACGAACGACCAGTAGCCGGCCCCGGCGACGGCCATCCCGACCGAGACCACGAACCCGACCACCGGGTCGACCGCCTGCAGCGAGCGCTGGCGGACGAACTCCATCCGCCGGTAGTAGATCCACAGCGGCGCCTGAAACACCGACACCAGCAGTGTCAGCGCCACCACCACGCCCGGCCACAGCAACTGGGGCAGGTCGTAGATCAGGACCAGCAGCGGCAGCGCCAGCGCGATCAGCGCCACCGAGGCGAGGGTGAAGACCAGCTCCACGGTGAACGCCTTCTGAAACGCCGCCTCCTGATCTGTCTCCTGCTGCTGGACGAACTTGTCGCCCACCCCCGTCTGCTTGAGGAACAACAGCGTCGACAGTGACACCGCGAGCACGCCCCACACCCCGTAGTCGGCCGGCGAGAGGTAGATGGCCAGCACGAACCCGCGCACCAGCGTGAGCAGGCCGAGCGCCACCGTGAACGCCGAGTTGACGATCGTGCCCCGCGCCGCCCGCGTGCGCAGCGATCCGGCGAAGGCGAAGCGGCCGCCGTAGCGATCCTCCGACACCGCCGGCGCCGCTTGGTCAGCCGTGGCGAAGTTTCCACTCATACGGGATCCGGTCGCCGAACGGGTCAAGCCGGTCGATCTCATCAGGGTCGTGGGGCTCGGTGGCGCAGTTTGCCACCAGGGCAGGAGCGCTTCCCTCACCCTTGAAGCCGTTCCAGACCAGCGGCGGGATTGTCACCAGCGCGTAGTTGAGCTCGCCGAGATGGATCTCCTGCAGCGCTCCGCGGGTGGGCGAGTCCTGGCGGTCGTCGTAGCAGACCAGCTTGACCATCCCGACCGGCACCGCGTAGTTGAGCGTCATCCGCCGGTGCAGGTGCCATCCCTTGACGACGCCGGGATACACCAGCGAGAAGTAGATCTCGCCAAAGCGGTCAAAGCCGGGGCTGTCGGCCCGCAGCATGTGCAGGATGGCGCCGCGCTCGTCGGGGATACGGCGCAGCGGGGTGATGCGGAGATCGTGGATCTCGCTCACCGCAGCTCCTCGCGGTGGGTGAGGCAGAAGCCGACGGTCTCCTCGACCGCCTGGCGCAGCGACGAGCGCGCGACCACCCCGTGATCGGCCAGCCGGCGCACCGAGACGTGGTAGGGGCCCGGCGGATCGGGTGGGGGAGGGGGAGCATCGAGCGCGGGGCGTTCACCGGTGCGGGCGGCGAACGCGTCCTGGATCAGGCCGGCCAGCTCCAGCACCGTGGCCGGGGAGCCGGAGCCGAGGTTGTAGGTCCCGGGCCGCAGGCGGGCGCCGTCGCCGCCGCAGGCGGCCACGATCGCGGTGCACACGTCGCCCAGAGCGACGAAGTCGCGCCACTGGACTCCGGCCGAGTGCAGGGTCAGGCGCCCGTCCAGCGCGCCCTGACGGGCAAGGTCGTTGGCCACCAGCGACCACCGGTCGACGCTGGGATCGGCCGGTGCTCCCACCGAGTTGGTCAGCCGGAGGATGACCAATTCGTAGGCACCGGCGGCGAGGGTCGAGACGATGTGCTCGGAGGCCAGGCGCGAGATCGCGTAGGCCGACCGCGGTTCGGCGCGCATGTCCTCGCTGAGGGTGGCGCCGGCGGCCATGCGGGCACCGTAGACGTGGACGGTCGACAGGTACACCAGCCGCCGCACCCCGGCCGTCGAGCATGCCTCGGCCAGGCGTTCGGACGCGATCACCGTCGAGCCCAGGGCCGCCGACGGGTCGCGGGCGGCCAGCACCTCGTCCTCGCCGGCCAGATGCACGACCGCGTCGGCCCCCCGGCACTCCCCGGCGAGCTCATCGGCGGCAACCGTGCACAGGTCGCAGATCGTCTGCGGCACCTGCAGCCACGGAGCCGGATCGCGGATCAGCGCGTACGGCTCGGCGCCGGCCTGCACCAGCGCCGGGACCAGCCGGCCGCCGATGTAGCCGGCGGCACCGGTTACAAGTACTTTGGCCAGGCGCGGGACCTTATAGCGGCTGCGTGTAGAGACGCTCGCACAGCGGCGCCAGCCCCCGATCCCAGTCGTAGGGCTCGGCCGAGGCCCGGCAGGCGGCGGCCGTCTGGGGCCGGCGGGCCAGGGCCAGACCGCGCCGGCAGGCGGCGGCCAGCGCCGGCGGGTCCTCGGGGGCGCACAGCTCGCCCGTGACGCCCACGTCGACCAGCTCCTGCGGCGCGGAGTGCGTGGTGGTGACCAGCGGCGTGCCGCAGGCCAGCGACTCGAGCAGAGCCATCCCGAACGAGTCGTGAGTGGAGGGCAGGCAGGTCACCCAGGCCCGCCCGTAGCGCTCGTGCTGGGCCGTGGCGTCGCCGACGCCGAGCAGCTCGGTCCGCTCGCGCGCCGCCGGCGGCGCCGCCGGCCAGCAGCGCCCGCGCGTCGCCGGGACCGCTCAGCCACAGTCTCACGTCGGGCTCGGAGGCCGCGATCAGCGCCAGCGCCTGCAGCAGGACGTGCACGCCCTTGCGGGGCTCGGTGACGGCGCCGGAGAACAGGATCGTCGGCCGCGGCTCACGCTCGGCGGCCGGGACGAACGCGGCCAGGTCGACGCCGCCCGGCACGACCACGCCGTCGCGGCGACCGTAGTTGGCAGCCAGGTGGTCGACTGCGGTCTGCGACATGGCGCTGTACACGTCGATGTCGGCCACCACCCTGGCGGCGGCACGGGCCTGCAGGCGTCCCTGCTGACGCCACCACACCGGGTCGGGGAGGCCGAGGTCGGTGATCACCGTGCGGCGCCCGTCGCGGCGCAGCCGGGCGGCGCGGATCGAGGCCACCGCGTCGTAGCGCCCCAGCGAGTGGACGGCGTCGAAGTGGGCGGCGGCCAGGCGGGGCAGCAGCCGGCGGCCGAAGTCGGCCTCGTGGCGGTACTGGTTCTTGAACCGTCGCCGCAGGCGCACGGTGTCGACGCCCCGCTCCAGCGAGCGACCGCTCTCCCAGGCGGCGGAGAAGTGGGTCACCTCGTGGCCCCGGCGCGCCAGGGCGGCGGCCAGCTCGGGGAGGAAGCGCTCGGCGCCGCGGCGGACCTCCGGCCAGCAGAAGGCGTGGGTGAGGGCGATCCGCACGGCCGCGCAGCCTACGGTGTGGGCTGCCGTACAGTGCTCGCCGATGTCGATGTCGATGTCGATGCCGATGGCCAGCGTGATCGTGCCGGCCCGCGACGCCGGCCTGACGCTGGGTCGGACCCTGGGGGCACTGACCGCGCAGGATCTGGAGGGCGGATACGAGGTGATCGTCGTCGATGACGGCTCCCGCGACGACACCGCCGGGATCGCCGCCGACGGCGGATCGGCGGTGCGGCTCATCCAGCAGCCGCGTCTGGGCCCGGCGGCGGCCCGCAACCGCGGTGTCGTGGAGGCGCGCGCACCGCTGCTGGCCTTCTGCGACGCCGACGTGTTCCCCGAGCCGGGCTGGCTGGCCGCCGGCGTGCGGGCTCTCCAGGACGCCGACATCGTTCAGGGCCAGGTGCTGCCGGACCCGGGCGCGACGCTGGACCCGTTCGCCCGCACCCTGTGGATCACCTCCCAGGTCGGCCTGTGGGAGACCGCCAACCTGTTCGTGACCCGGTCCGCGTTCGAGCGCGCCGGCGGGTTTGAGGAGTGGTTGCGCCCCCGGCGCGGCAAGGCGTTGGCCGAGGACGTCTGGTTTGGCTACCGCGCGTTGCGAACCGGCGCGCGCCCGGCCTACTGCCCGGACGCGCTGGCCCGCCACGCCGTCTTCGCGCGCTCCTGGCGCCGGCTACGTGGGCGAACGGGCGCGCCTGCGCTACTTCCCGGCGATGGCGGCGCGGATGCCCGAGCTGCGCTCCTCGTTTCTGCACCGGCGCGTGTTCCTCAACCGCCGCAGCGCGCGGCTGGACCTGGCCGTGGCTGCGGTCGCGGTGGCGTTGGCAGCGGCTCGCCGCTGCCCTGGCTGGCGGTGGCGCCGTACGCGCGGGAGCTGAACGTCCACGCGCGGCGCTTCCCACAGGCGCATCGCCACCCGGCGGCCGTCGCCGCCGCCGACCTGGCCGCCGACCTGGTCGGGCTGGCGGCGCTCGTCGGGGGCAGCCTGCGCTATCGCTCGCCGGTCCTCTGACCCGCACCCCGCGGGCCCGCGACAGCGCGCCGCGCCCGGCGCGCGCTCGCGGAACCGGCGGATGCGGTAGCGCATCGATGCGTCGACCCGATCGCGCCGGGCGATCGCACGCAACTCGGCCGCCGACGGCCTGAAGCGGTCACGGACGGCGGACTCCAGCGTGAAGGTGCAGACCGCGAAGTCGAAGAAATCGTCCGCGAACGGCCACGGCCGGTGCGAGCAGATGTCCTGGACGACCCAGCGGTCGCGGTCAAACCGCTCGGGCCGCGTCCGAAGCCGCCGGCGATCATCGCCCCCCGGGTTTCGTAGGGCATCAGGTCGATCACCCAGTCGGCGCGATTGACGGGGGCCGCCCAGCCGCCGACGTCGAGCACCAACTCGTCCGGGGCGCGTTCTGAGAGCCGCTTGAGGCCGTCCGGCAGCACAGCGCGGCGCAGTCTAGGCTCACCGACGCGCCGATGGCCCAGCAGTTGATATTTGATCTTGTCGCCGAGCTCAGCCGGCTCATCGAACTTCGCGAGCCGATCGTCGAGTTCGGGTCGCTGCAGGTGGAGCCCGGGCAGCCCAACGATCTGCGGGCGCTGTTCGCGGGGCGTGACTACGTCGGCACCGACATGCGCGCCGGACCCGGCGTCGACCGCGTCGAGGACCTGCGCGCGCTCAGCTTCGACGACCGGCAGCGTCGGAACCGCGCTGTGCCTGGACACGCTCGAGCACTGCGCCGACCCGCAGGCTGCCTGCCGCGAGCTTCACCGGGTGCTCGCCGACGGCGGTGTGTGCGTGCTCAGCTCGGTGATGTTCTTCCCCGTGCACGGCTATCCCCACGACTACTGGCGGTTCACGCCGGAGGGGCTGCGGCTGCTGCTGGAGGCGTTCGACGACGTTTGGGCGGCCGGCGTGGGCCACCCCGAGCTGCCGATGCAGGTGGTGGCGGTGGCGGCCAAGGGCCGCGCGCTGGGCCTCGGGGAGAGCCCCTTTCGCACCGTCAGTGAGGCCCAGCGCCAGTGGGACCGCGCCGCGGGCAAGATCCGCCTCGGCGTCCTGCACGTGCCACTCGGCGAGATGGCCCGCACGCTGGCCGCGGAATTGCCACGGGCGGTGGCCCAGCGCGCCGGGGCCCGGCTCAGGGGCCGTTCTTGACTGCCGCCAGCACGTACTGGAAGACGAAGAACGGCGCCAACGGGGTGCGCGCGAAACGCCGACCCTGCGGCTCGGTCCGCCAGTCTGATGGGCGCAGTCGGTAGCGCGGCGACACCTGGGCGTTATGCAGACCGGCCTGACGCATCAGCTCCAACGCGTCCGACAGGGTGAACCAGCGCAGGTGGGAGCGATCGAAGATGCCCTCGTCGCGACGCGGCCAGGTGCCGCGCAGGGCCAGCGCCACGAACGTCTCCCAGTAGCGCACGTTGGGCAGGCTCAGCACCGCGGTGCCTCCGGGGGCCAGCGCCCGCACCAGCGTCCGCAGCGAGGCCCAGGGGTCGCGGAGATGCTCGAGCACGTCGGCGGCGATCAGGCAGTCAAACCCGGCCAGCCCCTGCTCCTCGGGGACCACCTGCTCGATGTCCATCACCAGCACCCGGTCAAGCCGCCCGGCGGCGTCGCGGGCGTAGGCGGGGTCGATCTCGATGCCCACCACCTCCGCGTGCTGGCGCTGCCTCAGCGCCGCGCCCAGCGCTCCGGTGCAGCAGCCGAGATCGAGGATCCGCCGCGCCTGCAGCGGCACCAGCGCCTGGACCTCGGGCCGGGAATTCTCGTATGCGCCCGCGCGGCGGCGTCTCAGCTCGGCGGCGGTGACCTCCACGCGGCGATTATCGCGCCGCCGCCGCCATGACCGGGGCGCTGCGCGTCGGGGTCCCCGACCATCTGCTGAGGCTGCCTCCGTCCGGGGGACACGGCAAGGTCTGGAACCGGGTGCTGACCGAGCTGCAGGGCTCGGCGTCGATCGTCGCCCTCGGCTCGCGACGGGCGTCCCGGGCGCCGCGCCGCCGCCGGATCGACGTGGTCCTGGCCAGCGGCCACGACGATCTGCCGCCGACCCGAGCCCCGCTGGTGGTCCAGGTGCACGAGGCCGGCTGGTTTGAGCCGGAGCTGCGCGATCTCCTCGGGGCCGCCTTCTTGGCCGGCATCGCGCCGCGCACCGAGCGGGCGGTCAGGATCGCCGACCGCGTGATCGTCCCGTCACGCCGGGCGCGCCTCGATGTGATCGAGGACTACGGGCTGGCTCCGGAAAAGGTGCGCGCGGTTCACCACGGCGCCGACCCGATGTTCCGGCCTGACGCTGCCGCGGGCGCGGATCTGCCGCCGCCGTATGTCCTGTACGCCGCCAGTCTGCACCCCCGCAAGAATCTGGCCGCTGTGCGCGACGCGGTGGCGATCCTGGCCGCCGAGGGCTTCCCGCACCGGCTGGTGATCGCCGGCGGCCCGGCGCCCGACCGGCCCGACTCCTCTGCGCTCGAGCTCGCGGCGCGGGCGCAGCTGCCGGGCGCGCCCGGACGGGTGATCCGGATCAGCGAGCCGTCAGACCGCGAGCTGGCGGCGCTGATGGCCGGCGCCGCCGCCTTCTGCCTGCCCAGCCTGTACGAGGGTTTCGGGCTGACGGCGCTGGAGGCGATGGCCTGCGGCGCGCCGGTGATCGTGTCCGATCGCGGCTCGCTGCCCGAGGTCGTCGGCGACGGCGGCATCGTCACCGCCCCCACCGCCGCGGCCATCGCCGACGCGCTGCGCCGCGTGCTGAGCGACCCGGAGCTGGCGGCGCGGCTGGCGGCCGCGGGTCGGGGGCGCGCCGCCGAGTTCACGTGGGCGCGCACGGCCGCCGGGTGGCTCGCGGTGTTGCGTGAGGCCGCCGAATGCACTGAGACTTAGACTGCCGCGCGGTGATGAGGATCCTGGAGCTCCCGGACTGCCCGGCCTGCGGGGCGAGCAGCTTCAGCGGCTTTGAGCTCGGACCCGGCCACCCGCTGCGCCGGTGTGAGCGCTGCGGCACCGTCTCGGCGGAGAACTACGCCGATCCCGACCAGGTCTACGTCGACGGCTACATGTTCGGGGAGGCGGGCCGGTTCGGCCTTGACGTTCGCGCCCCCGACTTCCAGCGCTACCTGATGCGCGTGGCCCGGCGGCGGGTCAAGACCCTGGAGCGGGCCAGCGGGCTGCGGTTCGGCTCACTGCTCGACGTGGGCTCGGGAACCGGCGAGGTGCTGCTGGCCGCCGGCGAGCGGGGCTGGCGCGCGCAGGGGGTCGAGCCCGAGCGCACCGCCGCCGCGCTGGCCCAACGGCGGGGACTGTCGGTGACGGTGGCCGGCCTGGAGGCGTCGGGCCTGCCGGAGCGCAGCTACGACGTCGTCAGTGCCTTTCACGTGCTCGAGCACATCCCTGACAGCCGCGGCTTCCTGCACACCCTGGCCCGGTGGGCGCGTCCCGGTGGGTACGTCGCCGTCGAGGTTCCGAACTTCGCCAGCGTCCAGCGACGGCGACTGCACGAGGGCTGGACCGGTCTGCGCCCCCACGAGCATCTGGTCCACTTCACTGGCGCGACGCTGAAGCGGACCTTCGCCGCCGCCGGGATCGAGCCCGTGCTGGTTCGTTCGCCGGCCTACGTGGGGCCGCCCCAGAGCCTCGACCAGGCCCTGTGGGATCTCGTCCGGCCGCACGGACGCCTGCGGCGAGCGCTGGCGCCGCTGTGCCGTGCCGGGCGCGACGAGACCGGCAATACCCAGCGCTATCCGACGCCCCCGGTGTGGGCGGTCCTGCGGATGGTCGAGGCGGCCTACGACGCCGGCGGGGCCGGAGCCGTCGTGCTGTGCGTCGGCCGCGTTGGCTAGGCGCCGGGTCCGGGATGCTCGCCGCCAGCGCCGCCGCCATTGCCAAGCGCTTGGCTCCGGATGCGCTGGTGCTCGATGTGGGCGGGGCGGCCCGGCCATTTCCCCGCGCCGACTGGATCCTCGACCTGGTCCCCGTATGAGGCCCGCGGCCAGCTGGGCTGGGACGGCGACCGCAGCGCCGAGCGCTTCGGTCCCGCCACCTGGGTCCAGCGCGACATCTGCGACCGGGAGCCGTGGCCGTTCTCCGACGGCCAATTCGACTTCGCGATCTGCTCGCACACGCTGGAGGACGTCCGGGACCCGGTGTGGGCGGCCGGCGAGCTGCAGCGCGTGGCGGCGGCGGGATACATCGAGGCGCCGGCCCTGCGCGAGGAGCTCACCTACGGCATCCAGGGACCCTGGGTTGGCTGGGGGCACCACCACTGGCTGGTCCTGACCGACGGGCAGCGGCTCGAATTCCTGTTCAAGCACCACGTGGTCAACCGGCGCGGCAGCCATCTGCCCCGCGGCGCGGTCGAGTCACTGAGCGCCGCCGAGCGGGTCCAGACGTTCTGGTGGGAGGGCTCGTTCCCGGTTGCCGAGCGCTTCATGCTGACCGCGGCCGAGCTCGACGGGTTCCTGGAGGCGACGGCGGCCACCGCAGCCACCGGCACACGGGGGTGGACGACGAAATGGCGGCGGTGACGGTGGCCGTGATCTCGTTCAACACCCGCGATCTGCTGCTGCGCTGCCTGAGTTCGCTGGCGGCGGAGGCGGTGACCGGACGCGCCCGCGTGGTTGTGGTCGACAACGGCAGCAGCGACGGATCCGCCGACGCCGCCCGCCGCGCCGCGCCCTGGGCTGAGGTGCTCGCAGGCGGGAGGCAACCTCGGCTTCGGACCCGCGGTCAACCTGGCCGCCCGCCGCAGCGACACCGGGTGGCTGGCCATCGCCAACGCCGACGTCGCGCCGGAGCCGGGCGCACTGGACGCGCTGGTGCGGTGCGGCGAGCGCGATCTCGGCATCGGCGCGGTGGCCCCGCGTCTGATCCTGCCCGACGGCCGCACCCAGCACTCGGTGGGGGCATTGCCGACCGTGTCGCTGGCGGTGGCGTTCGCGCTCGGGCTGGCCCGGGTGATCCCGGGACTGGGGGACCGGCTGTGCCTGGAGAGCTACTGGAACCCCGAACGGGCACGCGAGGTCCCGTGGGCGGTCGGTGCCTTTCTCCTCCTGCGCCGCGACGCCTTCGACGCCGTGGGCGGCTTCGACGAGCGCCAGTGGATGTACGCCGAGGATGTCGACGTGTGCTGGCGCCTGCACGATGGCGGCTGGACCACGCGCTATGAGCCCGCCGCCCGCGTCGGTCACGCCAACGGGGCCGCCACCGCCGCCGCCTTCGGCCCGGAGCGCACCGCGCGCTTCACGCGTGCCACCTACGCGGTGATCGCGCGGCGCCGTGGCGTGGCGGCGGCCTGGGCGACGGCGGCCATCAACGTGGCCGGCACGGCGGCAAGGCTGGCTTGGCTGACGCCGGCGGCGCTGGTAAGGCCGAGCCGGCGCGAGCCCTGGCGTGACTGCCGGCGGTGGCTGGCCGCCCACCGGCAGGGGCTGCGCTCCGCCGCCGACGTGACCGGACGGGATTGACGGTGGCCACCAGCGCGGTCGCCGGCCCCGCTCGCGTCCCGGCGCCGCCGGCGCCCGCCGGCGGCAGCCGCCGGGTGGCCAACGTCGACGTGCTGCGAGCGTTTGCCGCCCTCGGGGTGCTGGCCATCCACGCCTACGCCCTCGGCGGCCGCAACCCGCCGATCCGGGCCCAGCACGCCTACGACGTGCCGTTGATCACGCTGGCCACCGGCGTGTGGCTGTTCTTCGCCGTCAGCGGCTACGTGATCGGACGGCCGTTCGTCGACCGTCTGCTCGCGGACCGCCCGCTGCCCGGGCTGGGCGCCTACGCCCGCCGGCGGGCGGCGCGGATCTACCCGCTCTACTGGATCGCGCTGACCGCGGTGATCGCCGATCGCTGGCAGCGCCGGCACGCGCGGCTGGCAGTACCCGCTGCACTACCTGCTGCTCAACAACCTCGTCCCCGGCCGGCAGGAGGCGCTGTTCCCGGCCGCCTGGACGCTGACCCTGGAGGCGCTGTTCTACGCCTTGCTGCCGCTGCTGGTGATGGCGGTCCGCCGGCGCTGGCGGCGCCCCAGCCGCCGAGCGGCTGGCGGCGCTGATCATCGCCTCGTGGGTGCTGAGCGTCGCCTTCACCGCAGTCGCCGACCTGCAGGGCGACAGCCGAGGTGGGGCTGTGGCTGCGGGGGTCGCTGCCGGCGATGTGGCAGATGTTCTGCCCGGGGCTGCTGCTGGCCGTCGTCGCGCACCTGCGCCCGGGCCGCCTGCGCCACTGGCTGGTCGAGCTTCCGGCGGGCGGCCGCGCGCTGCCCGTGCTGGCGGTAGCGGTGGCCGTGCTGGTTCCGGCGGCGGTGCTCGGCGCGGCAGCGCCGCTGCGCTACGGCATCGTCGACTACCAGCTGTTGACCGATGCCAGCCGCCCGCTGTTCGCGATCGGCTACGGGCTGATCCTGGCGGTGGCGATTGCCGCCCGCCCCTGGCGGGCCCGCTGGCTGCTGGCGCTGGGGCTCGCGTCCTACGGGATCTACCTGTTGCACCCGGTGGTCGCGGATCTGCTCCCGCGGCTGGGGCTGGTGCCGATGGCCCACGACACCCTGCCCGCCTTCCTGGTCAACACGCTGGTGGTGGCGCTGCTCACCATCCCGCTGGCCCTGGCCAGCTGGCACTGGCTCGAGCGGCCGCTGGTCGGACTGGCCGCGCATCGGGCTCGGAGTCGGCGTCGGCGTCGCCGTGGCTCGGCGTGACCCGGGACCGGACTACGATCCCGCCGGTGGACCCGGAGCAGATGCGGCGGTTCTGGAACGCCCGAGCCCGCGAGGACCCGTTCTACTTCGTCGACACCCGCCAGCGCTACCGCGCTCCCGAGCCCGAGCGCTTCTGGGATGCCGAGCCGCTGGTCGACTACCTGCTCGGCGGCCTCGGCGTCGAGCTTGATTGCAGCGGGGTGACGCTCGAGATCGGCTGCGGCCTGGGCCGGATCACTCGGGTGCTGTGCGGCCCGCAGCCGCCAGGTCGTGGCCCTCGACGTCTCCGACGAGATGCTGGCCCGGGCGCGACAGCACAACCCGCAGCTGGCCAACGTCCGCTGGATCCTCGGTGACGGCGTGTCGCTGACCGGCATCGAGGCGGGCAGCATCGATGCCTGCGTGTCGGTGGTCGTGCTCCAGCACGTCCCCGATCCGGCGATCACGCTCGGCTACGTGCGCGAGCTGGGCCGGGTGCTGCGGCCCGGGGGGTGGGCGGCGCTGCAGGTGTCCGACGACCCGGGCATCCACCGACCGCGCAGCGGGGCCAGGCTCCGTCTGCTGGCGCTGGCCGGCCGGGCGCCGCGGGGCCAGCGCCACCCGGCGTGGCTTGGATCCCGGGCGCCGCTGCCGGCGCTGCGCGAGGTCGCTCAGGTGGCCGGGCTGGCGGTCGAGCGGGTGTGGGGCGAGGGGACTCAGTACTGCCAGGTGCTGCTGCGACGCTGCGCGCCGTAGTCGCGCTCTACGTCCACGGGCGGGCCCGGACCCAACCTGAGGGTGGTCCGAAGCGCCGCACGAACCCCCAGAACACCAGGTCGCGCAGGCTGCGCGGCGGCTTATCGGGCCATCGCGGCAGCAGCTCCCCGAAGGGCTGAAACAGCGGACCCCCCTGGTCAATGATCTCGTAGCCGGCGGCGTGCAGCAGCCGGCGATGTGCGGCCAGGTTGGGCGTCCACCAGCGCGGCTGGTCGTCCCAATCCCACAGCTGAGCCATCGGCCGGCGGGGGCTGAGCACGGTCAGGGCGCAGCGAGGTCGCCTCCAGCGACAGCAGTTCGCCGTCCCGGCGCGATCACCCCACGCAGCGCCCGCAGCGCCCGTGCCGGATCGGCCAGATGGATGAGCACGTTGCCGACGAACACATAGTCAAAGCTCCCCAGCACGGCCGGGTCGGCGTCGTACAGGTTGAGGTCGACCCGCTTGATCCCGTCGATCCCCAGGGCGTCACGCGCCAGGCGCAAAGTGCTGGTTGGCCAGCCCGGTTCCGGCGCGCCGCACCTCGCTCGACGGCAACCCCTGCCAGTCCTGGCCGGCTGGTGTCAGGCAGGTCGAGGCTGACCACCTCGGCGGCGCCGCGCCGGGCGAGCTCGAACGACCAGAACCCCTCGCAGGCGGCGGCGTCGAGGCACCGCCGGCCGGCCAGCGACGACGGCAGCGGCAGCTTGTCCGACCACCCCGCGCAGATCGAAATAGCCCGAGGTCACCACTCCGCCGGGCAGCTCGAACGTGTGGTACCACGGCGCCAGCCGCTGCACCTCGCGGGCCAGGTCGGTCATCAGGGGCGGCACCGTAGCCGACTGGCCTCAGGGCCGTGGGCAGGTCGTCTTCTACGATGCCCGCCCGTGTTCGCAGGCGCTCACAGCCACCGAGCGGCGCTGGCGATGGGGCCTGCTGGCGATCGTGGCGCTGGCCACGGCAGCGAGGTGGCGATGATCCTCGCCTCGCTTCACTTCACGCTGTTCGGCGACCCGGAGGACTACCAGCGCCATGCGGTGTCGATCGCCGCCGGGCATGGCTTTCCCTCGACCGTGATCGCCTCGCCGGGCACGCCGTCGGCGTTTCGCCCGCCGGGGTATCCGTTCGCTGCTCGGGGGGCTCTACGCCGTCGTCGGTGAGCATCCTCAGGCCGGCCGCGCGCTCAGCGCGGTCCTCGGGGTGCTGACCGTGGTGCTGGTCGCCTATCTGGGTCGCGAGCTGTGGGACGCGCGGGTGGGCCTGGTGGCCGGCGCGATCGCGGCCGTGTTCCCGCCGCTGGTGGGCCTCGACGCCAGTCTGCTCTCCGAGGCGCTGTTCCTGCCGCTGGAACTGGCCTTCGCCCTCGCGCTGGTGGGCCTGGCCCGCCGGCCCGACCGTCTGCGGTGGGCGCTGGCCGCGGGCGCGCTGTGCGCGCTGGCCGCGCTCACCCGGGCGGTGGCCGACGCCTGGCTGCTGATCGCGCTGGCAGTGATCGTCGGCCGGCTCGGGGCGGCGACGGTGGCGGGCCGCGGCGGCGGTGATCGCCGCCTTCGTGGTGGTGGTCGCACCGTGGACGATCCGCAACCTCGAGCGTGTTCCACGCGGTGGTTCCGATCACCACCGAGGGTGGATTCACGCTCGCCGGCCAGTACAACGCGGCGGCCGCGGCGGCAGGTCCGTTTCGGGCCGTCTGGCGAAGTGCCTCTGCATGTGCCCGGTGTCGCCACCGCAGGTCGACCCGCTGTTCCGGCGCCCGGGCGGGGTCAACGAGGCCCAGCTCGATGCGGCCCTGCGGCGCCGCCGGCTTGCGCTACCTCGAGCACCATCCTGGCCACCTGGCGGTGGCCACCGGGCTCGACACCCTGCGACTGTTCGATCTCGGGCCGGCCCACGAGGCAGTCACCGGCCTGGCCTACCGGGAGATGGCGATCCCGTCCGCGCTGCGCGGCCTCACCACCCGCAGCGCCCAGCTGCTGGGGGTGCTGGCCCTGCTCGTGGTCCTCGCCCGGGTGTTGGGTCTGATCCGGTATCAGCGCTGGGCCCGTGGTGGCTGTGGGCGATCCCGCTGCTGACGCTCGCGCTCACCGTCCCCATGGTCGGCACCCCGCTCAAGCGCGCGCCGCTTGACCCGGTGCTGATTCTGGTCGTGGCCGCCGGGCTGGTGGCGGTGGCGAGCGCGTGGCGGGGCCGGGTTGGGGCTGGGAAGCGTTCCGGGTCGGTGGTGGCGGAGCCCGGCTAAGCCCGCACCGGCGAACCGCCGATACGGATACGGCACACTAGTCGCCATGGACGAATCGGACCCGCAGCGGCGCCGCGCCTGGCGGCCGATGGCGGCCGCGACCGCGGCCCTCATCCCGCTGATCCCGATCGTGATCGCGGTGCTGCTCACCACCGGCAGCGCCGCGACCGGCACCACGCGCCGTCCACCGCCGTCGCCCTACAAGCCGTTCGCCCCGGCAGCCAAGACGCTCCACCCAGCCCAACCTGCTGGTGCCGCGCGGGCAACGGCGCGCTGGTGGCGCTGGTTCAAGCACGCCACCCAGATGCGCTCGTCGCCGGGCGGGTCACGCCTACACCAAGGTCCCCACCCACACCGAGTTCGGCTCCCCTCAGGCGATGTGGGTGGTGCGGACTGTCAGGCTCCTGGCTGGGCGTGATCAGCCCGCTGGCCGGCAACGGCAAGGTCGGCTGGATCCCCGCCCACGTCGGCCTCGCTGAGTCGGGTCGACTGGCAGCTGCAGGTGTCGCTGGCCAAGCGCCAGCTGACCGTGCTCGACAACGGCCAGCCGGGCCCACTTCACGATCGCGGTCGGCGCCCCCGACGCGCCCACTCCGACCGGCCGCTTTGCCGTCACCGACCGGCTGACCACCGGCGACAACCGCCGGGCCCTACGGCTGCTGCATCCTGGCCCTGTCGGCCCAGGCGCCGCACGCCATCTCCGACTGGGACGGCGGCAACCGGATCGCCATCCACTCCACGCCGGAGACCTCGAGCATCGGCAAGCCGGTCAGCCACGGCTGCATGCGGCTGACCCTGCCCGAGGGCCGCTGGCTGCTCGCCCACATCCCGCTGGGGACGCCGACGGTGGTTCAGGCCTGAGCGCTAGGGGCGGTCTTGCCCGAACTACAGCCAGGAAGGGGACGGGCACGAGCCGCCCCGGGGGCCTTGCTGGGTTAGCTGCCATATCGGCAGCTAACCCAGAGACTCTCCTCGGCCTCCACCTTCAAAAGCCGTAGTTCGAGCCCGGCCAACCCTCACAACACCCCCGAGTTAGCGTCGCTGCGGCCCGGGTAGCGACCGGGCGAGACCAGAGCCGACCCCAGGAGGACGACACCGATGCCACCACGTGGAGTGAAGCCGGGCACCAAGCGGGCCCGGCAGTACGAGCAGGTCAAGGAGAGCGAGAGGGACCAGGGCCGCAGCGAGAGCCGCGCCGAGGAGATCGCCGCCCGCACCGTCAACAAGGAGCGGGCCCGGGCCGGCGAGTCGCGACAGCGCTCACGCACCTCGACTCGAGGACATGTCCTCGTGCGAGCGCGGCGGCCAGCGGTCGGGCACCAACCGGGAGAAGGGCCGCACCCGCGACCAGCTCTACGACGAGGCGAAGAAGCTCAGCATCGACGGCCGCTCGACGCATGAACAAGCGCCAGCTCCAGCGCGCCGTCGACGCCAAGAAGTGGCCTAGAAGGCGTCCGTCCTCGCCGCTGACGCGGCGGATCTTCTCGATCGCCGCGCGCAGCAGCCGCGACACCTGCATCTGCGAGGTGCCGATCCGCTTGGCGATCTCCGACTGGGTCAGGTCGCGGCCGAAGCGCAGGTACAGGATCATCCGGTCGGACTCCGACAGCGACTCGACGCCCTTGGCGATCACGTCAGGTACTCGGCCTGCTCCAGTCGCTCATCCTCGGCGCCGAGCATCTGCGCCGGGCCAGCGGGCCGGATCTCGTCGTCCTCGGAGCCCTGCTCGAGCGGCGCGGCGTGGCGGGCGTGGTAGGCCTCGATCGCCTCCAGCGTCTGCTCCTCGGTCGCCCCCAGGGCCTCGGCGAGCTCGGTCAGCGAGGGCGAGCGGCCCAGGCGCGCGGACAGCTCCTCGGTGACCCGGGCCAGCTCGACCGCGCGCTCCTTGACGCCGCGCGGGACGTGCACGGCCCAGCCGCTGTCGCGGAAGTAGCGCTTGAGCTCGCCGAGCATCGTCGGGGTGGCGTAGCTGGTGAAGGCAAAGCCCGGACGGGGTCGAACTTGGCGATCGCCTTGAGCAGGCCGACGTTGGCCACCTGGGTCAGGTCGTCGAGCGGCTCGCCGCGGGAGTGGTAGCGGCGGGCCACGCTGCGCGCCAGCGGCTCGAAGCGGCGCACCAGCTCCTCCAGCACGGCCGGGTCCTGGCCGTCGCGCCGCAGCGCGAACAGCTCCTCGGTGGAGAGCGAGCTGCAGCTGACCGCGACTGAGAGTCACGGTTGCCACGGAGCGCGCCGACGGCGCGCGGCGATCCGGTCAGGCGGACACATCGTCGGTACAAGTCGGTTGTACGACGGTCTGCGCCGGCCCGTCAGCGCCGTAGCCTCCCATCGCCTAGCTGCATTCCCCGGGACAGCTGGACGCCCTCCCCGAGCTGACGGCGATCATACCGGCTGAGACGGGCGGCCGCCGGCCGGTGGGTCAGCCGGCGAGGACGTCCTCGGGCGCCGGTTCGGGCCGGTGCAGCACGAACACCTCCACCTGGAGGTTCTGTCCGAGGTCGTTGGCGCTCATGAACGACCGCACGCGGCGGCCGAGCGTCGTCTCAACCGCGGCGATCAGCGCGTTGCGCATCGCGTCCTGAAGCCCGAGCCGTCCCGCCGCGACCAGATCGGCCTTGTCGTTCTCCTCCAGCGTCTGCTCGGCCCTGGTGTAGCCGCCCTCCAGCAGGCAGACCACCAGGTCGCCGTCGATCGTGACCCGGGAGTTGGTGGGGCCGCGCCCCACGAACTGCTTGTGCAGACGGGCCATGGCGTTGGCGATCTCGAGTGCGGGCGTCGTGACCGACTCGGCAACCCTGGCCTCGCCCTCGCCCTCGCTCGTCGCTCTCGGGTTCCGGATCAATGTTCTGTTCAAGCATCTAGCCTCCAGCCCGCCAGGGCCTACGTCGCACCAGAGGCCGAGTGTAGCCTCGCACCAGAGGCGGAGCGGGCCTGGGTCCGCTCCCGGATCGAGGGTATCTCCAGCCCGGTATGCGGCCCATCACTCCTCCAGCCAGCGGGCCACCCGCTCAAGGTGGTGGTACCCGGGCCATGAAGCCGGCACGCATCGGGTGCTCGGGCTGGAACTACGACGACTGGCGCGGAACCTTCTACCCCGCGCGTGAGCCGCGGCGGCGCTGGCTGGAGCTCTACGCCGAGCGCTTTGACACCGTGGAGGTCAACACCACCTTCTACCGGCTGCCCAACCGCGAGGCGGTGGCCGGCTGGGTGCAGCAGACCCCGGAGCGCTTCACGTTCGCGATCAAGGCCAGCCGGTACCTGACCCACATCCGGCGCCTGCAGGACACCGGGGAGGGGATAGCGCGGTTCTACGAGCGGATCGAGCCGCTGATCGAACACCGTCGCCTGGGACCGGTGCTGTGGCAGCTGCCGGCCAACTTCAAGCGCGACGACGAGCGGCTCGAGCGGTGGCTGCAGGCGCTGCCCGAGGGGATGCACACGATCGAGTTTCGCCATCCGAGCTGGTTCGTTCCCGAGGTCATGGACGCGCTGCGGGCGCAGGGAGTGGCGCTGACCATCGGCGACCATCCCGAGCGCCCGTTTCAGTCCTACGATGCCACCGCCGACTGGAGGTTCGTCCGCTTTCACTACGGGTCGCGCGGCCGCAACGGCAACTACTCGGCCACCGAGCTCGACACGTGGGCGCGGCGGATCGCCCAGTGGCGCCGCCGCCAGGCGGTGTGGGCCTACTTCAACAACGACTGGCAGGGGTTTGCGCCGGCCAACGCGCAGGGATTGATCGACCGGCTCGGCGTCGGCTCAGGCTGACAGCTCGGCCTGATCGACGGGCAGGCCGAACCGGATCTCCAGCTCGTCGTGGTCGACGTCCTCGCGGTACAGCTGCTCGCCCTCGGGGTGGGAGAAGACCAGGAGCCGATCGGCGGGGAAGGTCTGCAGCGCGTCCTGAACCGCCTTGTAGGGGTCGGCCTCGCCGGTGTCGGCCTTGGCCGGGACACCTTCGGACTCAAGCTGCTCGCGGCTCTCGCGTCCGACCGCCTGCGCCTTCTCGATCGCCTCGTCGGTGTCAGACATCCAGAAGCGCACGGCGCTGCGCTGCAGCGCCGGGGCGACCACCATGACCTCGGACTTCTCGAGGTCGGCGTCGGCGCTGAGCGCTGATCGGATCTGCCCGGCCGACACGGGCTCGGAGGTGAGAACCAGAAGCTTCATCGTCTCTAGCCTTACCCGGACTGGCGTGCGCTAACCGACCCGCTGCGGTTACCAGATCCGCGCCGGGGGTAGGCGAAACGCCATGCCGCCCACCGCCAGCTTCCCAGCCCGCCGGCGCCCGGCCCCGACCCCGTGCCGCCGCCCGGCCCCGCGCCCGGGCCGCCCGGCCCCGGCCCCGACCCGTCGCCGCCCACTCCCGGCCCCAGCCCAGGTCCGCCGGATCCGCCAGGGCCCAACCCGCGCCCGATCTGAGAACGCCGCGAGCGCGCGCTCAGCGCGCGTACAGCAACTCAAACAGGTCCGCGTAGCGGTCGTTGATCACGTTGCGCTTGACCTTGAGCGTGGGCGTGAGCTCGCCCTCCTCGATCGACAGATCGTGGTCGAGGATCTTGAACCGCTTGACCTGCTCGACCTGGGCGTAGTTGGAGTTGGCGCGGTCAAGCTCATCCTGCACGAGCTCGTTGACCTCCTGGTTGTCGGCCAGCTCGGCCAGGTCCTCGGGCAGGCCGCGCTCCTTGGCCCAGGGCACGATCTCTTCGGGATCCAGGGTGATCAGGGCCACCGGGTACGGCCGCCGGTCACCGTACATGACCGCCTGGGAGATGAACGGGCACTGCTTGAGGTCGTTCTCGAGGTTGGCGGGGGTGAGGTTCTTGCCGCCGGCGGTGATGATGATGTCCTTCTTGCGGCCGGTGATCGACAAAAAGCCGTCCTCGTCGAGCTGGCCCAGGTCGCCGGTGGCAAGCCAGCCGTCGACGAATGTGTCGGCGGTGGCCTCGGGGTTGCGCCAGTACTCATGGAACACGTTGGGGCCGCGCATCAGAATTTCACCATCGTCGGCGATCCGGATCTCCACGCCGGGCATCGGCCGGCCCACCGTGCCGAACTTGAAGTTGTCAAGCGTGCCCACGGTGCCGACGGCGGTGGTCTCGGTCATGCCCCAGCCCTCCAGCACCGGAACGCCGCAGGCGTAGAAGAACTGCAGGATCTCCGGCGCGATCGGCGCGGCGCCCGAGACCGCCTGGTGGATGTGGTCCCCGAACAGCGCCCGGACCCGCGAGAACAGCCGCTCGTCGGCCTGCTCGAATGTCCGCTGCATCTCCTCGGTCACGTCCTCGCCCCGCTGGCGGCGCTGGCGGACCTCGACCCCCAGCTTGATGGCCTGGCGGAACCGCTCCTTGTCCTCGTCTGAGCCCTGGTCGGCGAGCTTCATCGCCGCGGTGTAGAGCTTCTCGAAGATCCGCGGCACGGACGGCAGGTAGGTGGGGTGGGTCTCGACGACCTCCTCCAGCACCGCTCGGGTGTTGCCGCCGTAATAGATGATCACCGTGCCCTGGTCATAGGAGGCCAGCTGCGAGGTCAGCGCAAAGGCGTGGGCCAACGGCAGGAACAGGTAGGTCATCTCGCCCGGCTGCACGAAATGCAGCTCCTCGACCATCTCGCACACCGACATGGCGTTGCGGTGGCTCAGGACGACGCCCTTGGGCGGCCCCGTGGTCCCGGAGGTGTAGATGATCTCGAAGGCGTCCTCGGGCTTGACGGCGTCGCGGCGCTCGTTCAAGCTCCGCCTGGTCGAGGCCGCGCCCGCGCTCGCGCAGCTCGGCGAGTGAGATCTCGCCCCCGTCGGGCTCGATCCCGATGATCGTCTGCAGCTCCGGCAGCTCGTCGCGCACCTGCTGCACCTTGGCCCGCTGGTCGGCGTTCTCGCAGACCACCGCCCGGGCGCCGGAGTTCCCCAGCACCCAGGCGCACTCCTTGGGGGAGTTGGTGGGGTACACGGGAACCACGACCCCGCCGGCCACCGAGATGCCGTAGCTGGCCAGGGTCCACTCGAGCCGGGTGTCGGACAGGACGCCGACCCGGTCGCCGACCTCGATCCCCAGCGACACCAGTCCCAGCGCGATCTCGTCGATCGCCTCCACGACCTCGGCATACGACCTTTCGTGCCATTCCCCGTCGGCCTTGTAGCGGGCCGCCACCAGGTCCGAGAACCGCTCCGCCGCTGATGCTGGCAGCGCGGTGACGGTGGCGGTGATTGCCCTGTTGTCGGATGTGGTGTCGCTCATCGCACTCTCTCTCCTATATATCGGCGACCGGCACGGCGAACACTCTCACACCGCCGGCGAGATCAGCGCCCACGGCCGTGCTCGAGCTCGGCGGCGACCGAGCTCCACAGGGTGACGTGGGGCCGGGCTTGCGCCCGCGACGACGCCGTCCCGGCCCGTCCACTCGAGATCGCCTGGGTCGCGTCCGAGCTGGTGGCAAATCGCTGCAGGGCCAGCGCCGCCGGCAGCGCGCGGCCGAAGCCGAGCGTGCTCGCGTGCCACAGCTCCACCATCGGCGTGCCCCGCACGTCGATACGAGTCAGCGCCCGGTGCCGGACCTGCTCGATCACGGCATGGGCCAGGGTGAGCACGAGCCCGTCCCCGGCGGCGGCCGCGGCCACCGCGGCGGCATGGCTGGTGTACCCGGCCACGTCCGGCGGATCGATGCCGGCCCGCGCGAACAGCAGCCCGGGTCCGGTGGTGCGGTCGAGCTCGGGCGGGCCCAGCAGCCACCGCTCGCGCTCCAGAGCCGCGGGCGGTAGGTCACGGCCGCCGGCCAGCGGATGACCGGGCGCGGCGACCACGATCATGCGAGCGCGCAGGAACGGCACCGAGGCGATCGTCGCCGCGCGCTCGGGCGGGGGTGGGGGACCGAGGACAATGTCGGCGCGGCGGTGCTCGAGCAGGTCCGGCAGTGCGTCCCCGAGGGCGGGTTCGGTCGCCACCTCCAGGCCGGGGTCGCGGGCGATGAACGCCTCGATCAGGGGTCCGATGTGGTCGGCGATGATGCCGGCCACCGCCACCTGCATCAGCCGGGGCTGCCCGGGCGAGTCCTGCACCGAGCGCCGCGCCTGGTCGGCCAAGCCGAGGATCTCGCCGGCCAGCGCCGCCAGCCGCCGCCCACCCGGCGTCACCGCAATTCCGCGGCCGTCGCGGACGAACAGCTCGTCGCCAAGCTCGTTGCGCAGGGCCCGGACCGCCACCGACACCGCCGGCTCGGTCACCCCCAGCTCGGCGGCGGCCGCCTTGACCGAACCGTGGCGCGCCACCAGCACGAACGACTGCAGCTGGGCGAGGGTCATTGGCATCTAGCCTAAGTGATCGCTTAACCCAGCTTGCGCACACCGTGCCACCCGGACAGAATCAAAACCAATGAAGGACAGCGACGAGCCCGGTCCCGGCTCCGCGGCGTTCCGCGTGGTCAGCGGCTAAGGGCGACGCGGTGCAGCTCCCGGCACCCTTCGAGTACGAGCGCGCGACCAGCGTCGAGCACGCGCTGCGGTTGCTGCGCGATCTGGGGCCGGATGCTCGCATCCTCGCCGGGGGCCACTCGCTGCTGCCGATGATGAAGCTGCGCCTGGCCTCGCCCGAGTACCTCATCGACATCGACGACCTGGCCGGTGAGCTGGGCTACGTCAGTGAGTGCGGCGACGAGATCCGGATCGGTGCCATGACCCGCCACCGCGAGCTGCTCGAGTCGCCGCTGCTCGCGCGCCGGGTGGCGATCTTCACCGACGCCGAGCGGGTCATCGCCGATCCGGTGGTCCGCAACCGCGGCACGATCGGGGGCGCCCTGTGCCAGGCCGACCCCTCCGAGGACCTGAGTGCCGTGTGCGCGGCAGTGGGCGCGCGGATGGTGATCCGGGGCCTGGACGGCGACCGGATGGTCGCCATGCCCGAGTTTCACCGCGGGCCGTATCGCACCGCGGTGGAGCCCGACGAGCTGCTGGTCGAGATCCGGATCGCCCTCAACGGCGACACCGGCAGCGCCTACGAGAAGGTCGCCCGCCGGGTCGGCGATTGGGCCGTGGCCGCCGCCGGCGCCTCGCTGACGCTCTCTGACGGCGTGGTGGCCGAGGCCGGGATCGCCCTGGCCGCGGTGGGCGCCGATGTCACCAGCGCCGAGGCCGAGCGGTGGCTGGTGGGCCGCGATCCCGCCGACGACGTCCTGGAGCAGGCCGCCCGGGTGGCGGCGCAGGCGTGTGCTCCGGTGACCGATCAGCGCGGATCGGCCGAGTACAAGCGGCATGCCGCCGGGGTGCTCGGCGCTCGTGCCCTGCAGCGGGCGGCCCGGCGCGCCGGCGAGGCGGGGTGATGCAGGTGACGGTCGCGGTCAACGGCGAGGAGCACACGCGGGAGGTGGAATCGCGGGTGCTGCTGGTGCATTTCCTGCGTGACGAGCTTCGTCTGACCGGGACGCACTGGGGCTGCGACACCTCCAACTGCGGCACCTGCGTCGTACTGATGGACGGCGAGCCGGTGAAGTCGTGCACGGTGCTGGCGGCCACCGCCGCCGGGCACCAGATCAGGACGGTGGAGGGGCTGGAGGTCGACGGGGTGCTGGATCCGATCCAGCAGGGCTTCAAGCAGGAGCACGGCCTGCAGTGCGGGTTTTGCACACCGGGGATGATGCTGACCGCCCGCGCGCTGCTGGACCGGCGGCGCGGTGGGCCGCCGCTGACCGACGAGGAGATCCGCGAGGCGATCAGTGGCCAGATCTGCCGCTGCACCGGCTACGCGACGATCGTCAGGTCGATCAGGTGGGCGGACAAACACGCAAACGACACAGACGACGGATTAGGAGGAGAGGCATGACCATCGTTGTAGGTGCCTCGAGCGGCTGGACGATCGGGCTGGTGCTCGGCGTCGTGGTCGTCCTGGTGGCCGCGGCGATCGTGATCACGATCGTGGTGCTGGCCACCCGCATCGCCAAGCAGGCCCAGGGAGCCGTCGAGGGCGTGGAAAAGGTCCGCGTCCAGACCGACGCCTTGAGTGGGGTCGGCCGGATCAACGACTCCGGTGTGCGCATCCTGCACTCGGCGCGGGCGCTGCGCAAGGTGGCGGTGGGCAGATGACCGTCTCCTTCGCCGCACTCTCAAACCATGGAGCCTGGGGGATCGCACTGATCATCGGGTTGGTGGCCGCGCTCGCGGTGGCGGCCCTACTGGTGGTGCTGATCCGCACCGTGCAGGCCATCGACCGCTCCGCCGGCGCGCTTCTCGATGTCGCGGGCAAGGTCGCCGCCAACACCGCGAACATCCCGCAGCTTCAGGCCACCGCGCCGGTGCTGGGCCAGATCGTGGACGAGGCGATCGTGCAGGACGGGTACATGAACGCGCTCACCGATGGCTTCGGGGGAGGTGCGGCGGCATGAGCGCCACCACCCTGATCGTGCTGAGCGTGATCCTGGCCGTGATCGTCATCGCCGTGCTGGCGGCGGCCCTGATCGTGATCCGGGTCTCGCTCGAGTCCACCTCGACCAAGCTGGCCACCCTGGCCGACGCGCTCGAGACCGTCGAGTCCGAGCACCTGAAGCCGCTCGAGCCGGCGGTCAAGGCGATCAACGCCCAGTTCGACATCATCGTCGCGGCCTTCCCGGGGATCGCCGCCAAGGCGGCGGTGGTGGCGGAAAGGAGGCCCCGATGACGCTCGAATGGATCGGCGACGTGATCCTCATCGTGGTCGTCCTGCCAGTGGTCATCTACCTGCTCCACGGCGTGTGGAAGGCGGCGAGCTCGATCGTGCCCAGCGTCGAGCGGATCGCCGGTGCGGCCGAGGCCGGGTCCAAGGACCTCGACGCCACCGCGCTGCTGCTGACCACCCAGGACCAGGTCAAAAAGACGATCGAGGCGGCCGCCAACTACGGCGGCTCTCTCGACGTGATCGTCGACGACGCATGAAGGAGAACTGACTTATGCCAGCTGCAGGTGTGGTCATGATCGTCGCTGTCGTCCTGATCGTGGCGGCGGTGGTCGTCTATCTGCTCGGGACGATCATGGCCCTGCGCAAGATCACCGCCGGCCTCGACGAGGCCATCGCCGGGGTGGTGGGGATCATCGAGAAGAGCGCCCCCGTCGAGGAGGTCGTCACCGACATCAACAACAACCTCGACGCGGGCGTCGACCTGCTCGAGGGTCTGCTGGTCAAGAAGGCCGGCCTCCAGGACGCGATGGGGCTGATCGACGGGCTGTATCCGGGCGCGGCGGCCGCGGGGCTGCGCAACTTCCCCGATAGCGCCAAGGTGCGAGCGCCTCGGATCGGCGAGGTGTACACCAAGGGGACGCTGACCCTGGCTCGGCTGGGCCGCGAGGCGCCGATCGCCGCCGCCTCGCCCAACGGCCCCCCGCTCCGCAACCCGGTCTACGGCAGCCTGGCTGCCCGCGGCCTGTACCCGGAGGTGCGCCAGACCCGGCCCGAGCTGATGCCGCGCTCGCCGGTGATCGGCGCCGAGTCGCCCGTCCAGTACGACCCCGACGAAGAGGTGGGCGGCCCGCGCAAGCGGATGCCGGTCCCCGAAGGGAGCTGAGCCGACGTGCAGACACCCGCACCGTTTCAATACGAGCGCGCGACGAGCGTCGAAGGAGCGATCGCGTCGCTTGAGCGGCTCGGCTCCGATGCTCGCGTGATCGCCGGAGGCCATTCGCTGCTGCCGATGATGAAGCTGCGGCTGGCCCAGCCGGAATACCTGATCGACATCAACGACCTCGACGAGCTCGCCTACATCAAGGACGTAGGCGACGAGGTCCGGATCGGCGCGCTGACCCGCCACGTCGACCTCGAGCACAGCGACGTGCTGGCCGGCCACTTTCCGCTGTTCGCCGACGCGGAGGCGGTCATCGCCGATCCGGTGGTGCGCAACCGCGGCACCATCGGCGGCAGCCTGTGCCAGGCCGATGCCGCTGAGGACCTGAGCTCGGTGTGCTCGGCGGTCAAGGCCCAGGTGGTGATCCGCGGCCCCGGCGGCGAGCGGGTGGTGGCCATGGACGAGTTCCATCTCGGCCCCTACATGACCGTGGTCGGCGACGGGGAGATGGTGACCGAGATCCGGATCCCGCTGCGCGCGGGCGGGGGCAGCTCGCACCAGAAGGTCGAGCGACGTGCCGGTGACTGGGCGATCGCGGCCGCCTCGGCGGCGGTGTGGATCGACGGCGGCGCGATCGCCGACGCCGGGATCGCCCTCAGCGCCGTCGGCCCCACCACCGTGCACCTGTCTCGAGCCGAGGAGCTGCTCAAGGGGGCCAGCCCTTCCGATGAGCTGTTCGCGCAGGTGGCGGAGATCGCCTCGGCGGACTGCTCGCCGACGGCCGACGGCCGCGGACCGGTCGACTACAAGCGCCACCTCGCGGGGGTGATGGCGGAGCGGGCCACCCGGATCGCCGCCTCCCGAGCCCTCAGACAGGAGGCCTAGCTGATGCCAGATCAGAAGCAGCAGGTGACCGTCACCATCAACGGCCAGCAGGTCTCCCGGGAGATCGAGCCTCGGCAGTTGCTGGTGCACTTCATCCGCGACACCCCCGGCCTGACCGGGACCCACTGGGGCTGTGACACCTCCAACTGCGGGGCATGTGTGGTGCTGATGGACGGTAAGCCGCTGAAGTCCTGCACCACGTTGGCGGCCATGTGCGAAGGCCACGAGATCCGTACCGTTGAATCGCTGGAGGTCGACGGCCGCCTTGACCCGGTGCAGCAGGGCTTTCACGAAAAGCACGCGCTGCACTGCGGGTTCTGCACGCCGGGGATGCTGATGACCAGCCGGGCGCTGCTTGACGACAGGGCGGGCGGGCCCCCGTTAACCGACCACGAGATCCGCACCGCCATCTCCGGCCAGATCTGCCGCTGCACGGGCTACAAGAACATCGTCGCCGCCGTGCGCTGGGCGGCTGAGGACGAAGCCGCCAATCGCCAGGGCCAGGAGGTCCGCTAACCATGGCCGTAACCGAGAACCTGCCGAGCCCCAGCCAGGAGCGCCCGATCGGCTTCGGTCGCCTGAAGCGCAAGGAGGACGCGCGCTTCATTCGCGGCCAGGGCACCTACCTGGACGACATCCGCCTGCCGGGGATGGTGCACGGGGCCATGCTGCGCAGCCCCTACGCCCACGCCAAGATCGTCTCGATCGACACCTCGGCGGCACTCGCCCTCCCCGGGGTGGCCGCGGTGGTGACGGCCAAGGACCTGGAGACCCTGGGCCTGGCCTGGATGCCGACCATCTCCTACGACACCCAGGCCGTCCTGGCCGGCGACAAGGTCCGCTTCCAGGGCCAGGAGGTCGCCTTCGTGGTCGCGGTCGATGAGTACATCGCCCGCGACGCGCTGTCGCTGATCGACGTCGAATACGAGCCGTTGCCGGTGATCGTCAATGCTCGCAAGGCGCTTGACCCCGAGGCGCCGCTGATCCGCGACGACAAGGAGGGCCAGGTCGACAACCTGGCCAGCCCCTCCTGGGAGGCCGGCGACGCCGCGGCCACCGACCGAGCATTCGCCGAGGCCGACGTGATCGTCGAGCGCGACATCATCTACCCGCGCTGCCATCCGGCCCCGCTGGAGACGTGCGGGATGATCGCCGACTTCAACCCGCAGACCGGCCAGCTGGACATCTACAACGGCAACCAGGCCCCCAACGCGCACCGCACCGTGTACGCGCACGTGGCCGGGTTGGCCGAGCACATGATCCGCATCCGCTGCAACGACATCGGCGGCGGATTCGGCAACAAGGTGCCGGTGTATCCGGGCTACGTGTGCGCGATCGCGGCGTCGATCGTCGCCGGTGTGCCGGTCAAGTGGGTCGAGGACCGCTCCGAGAACCTGATGTCCACCGGCTTTGCCCGTGACTACGTGATGCATTCTGAAATATGCGCCAAGGACGGCAAGATCACCGGCCTGCGCGTCGACGTGATCGCCGACCACGGCGCCTTTGACTCGACCGCGCAGCCGACCAAGTTCCCGGCCGGCTTCTTTCACATCTGCTGCGGGTCCTACGACCTGCAGGCGGCGCACGTGAAGGTCAAGGCCGTCTACACCAACAAGGCCCCCGGCGGCGTTGCCTACCGGTGCTCGTTCCGGATCACCGAGGCGGTCTATCTGGTCGAGCGGATGGTCAACGCGCTGGCCCTGGAGATGGGCGTCGACCAGATCGACCTGCGGATGGGCAGCTTCATCGGCCCCGAGCAGTTCCCGTACGAGACCACCACCGGGTGGACGTATGACTCGGGCGACTACGCCAAGACGATGAAGGTGGCGGTTGACATCGCCGGCTACGCGGACCTGCGCCGCGAGCAGGCCGAGAAGCGCGCCCGCGGGGAGCTGATGGGGATCGGGGTTTCGTTCTTCACCGAGGGCGTCGGCGCCGGCCCGCGCAAGCACATGGACATCCTCGGGCTGGCCATGAACGACGGCGCCGACCTGCGCGTGCACCCGTCGGGCAAGGCGGTGGTCTCGATCAGCGCCCAGACCCAGGGCCAGGGCCACGAGACGACCTTTGCCCAGATCGTGGCCGAGGAGCTCGGGATCCCGCCCGAGGACATCCAGGTGCGCCACGGCGACACCGACCGGACCCCGTATGGCCTGGGCACCTACGGCTCGCGCTCGACGCCGGTCAGCGGCGCCGCGGTCGCGGTCGTCTCGCGCAAGGTCCGCGACAAGGCCCGGCTGATCGCCGCCACCATGCTCGAGACCCGGCCCGAGGACCTGGCCTGGGAGAAGGGCCGCTGGTATGTCAAGGGCGACCCCGAGAAGGAGGCGATGATCGAGGAGATCGCCCAGTACGCCTACAGCGGCGACCCGATGCCCGAGGGCCTGGAGGGCGGGCTCGATGCTCAGGTGATCTACGACCCGCCCAACCTGACCTACCCCTACGGCGCCTACATCGCCGTCGTCGACATCGATCCCGACACCGCCCAGGTGACGGTGCGGCGCTTCATCGCCGTCGACGACTGCGGCGTGCGGATCAACCCGATGGTCGTCGATGGCCAGATCCACGGCGGGCTGGCCGAGGGCATCGGGATCGCCCTGATGGAGGTGATCACCTTCGACGAGGAGGGCAACTGCCTGAACTCCTCGTTCATGGACTATCTGATCCCGACCGCACTCGAGTGCCCGGACTTCGAGCTCGGCGAGACGGTCACCCCCTGTCCGCACCATCCGCTGGGGGCCAAGGGCGTCGGCGAGTCGCCGAACGTGGGCTCGCCGCCGGCCATCGTCAACGCCATCATCGACGCTCTGCACCAGACTCACGGGGTCGACCACATCGACATGCCCTGCAGCCCGGCCCGGGTATGGGCGGCGATGCAGGGCCGGCCCGAGCCACCGCAATGAACGAGGTAACCGGCGAGGCGGCGGGGGAGATCGCTCACCTGGCGCCCGATGTCGAGATGCTGGCTCTCCGGCTGGCCGCCGTCGACTACCTGGTCGACGAGGGCCTGGCCACCGCCATGTTCCTGAGCCTGCGGCTGCCCCAGCCGCTGCTGCTGGAGGGCGAGGCCGGCGTGGGCAAGACCGAGGCCGGCAAGGCGCTGGCCGCGGTGCTCGATACGCCGCTGGTTCGCCTGCAGTGCTACGAGGGGATCGACGCCGCCGAGGCGCTGTATGAGTGGAACTACCCTCGCCAGTTGCTGTCGATCCGGCTCGCCGAGGCGCGCGGCGCCGAGCTGTCGGAGGACGAGCTGTTCGGCCCCGACTACCTCAATGCCCGCCCGCTGCTGCGCGCGCTGCAGCACCCCGGCCCGCGCCCGGCGGTGCTGCTGATCGACGAGATCGACCGTGCCGACGACGACTTCGAGGCGTTCCTGCTCGAGCTGCTCGGCGAGGCCGCGGTCACGATCCCCGAGATCGGGACGGTGAGGGCTACGCATCCGCCGGTGATCGTGCTCACCTCCAACCGCACCCGTGATCTGCACGATGCCGTCAAGCGCCGTTGCCTGTATGAGTGGATCGATTATCCGAGCCCCGAGCGCGAGGTGGAGATCATTCGCCGGCGGGTCAAGGGAGCCTCGGCCACGCTCGCCGTCCAGGTCGCCGATGCCGTGTCGCGGATGCGGAACTCCGACGTGCAGAAGCCGCCCGGGATCGCCGAGGCGATCGACTGGCTGGCGGCGCTCGAAATCCTCGGGGTGACCGAGCTGGACGCCGGCGCCATCGACCGCACGCTGGGCTCGGTGCTCAAGTACCGCGAGGACCAGGAGGTCATCCGCGGCGCCGGCCTGGAAAAGCTGATGAGCCGGACCGGATGAACATGACCGCGCGCTCGCCCGGACTGCAGACGCTGGCGCTCGACCTGCCGCCGCTGGTCGGCGCCTTCGGCCGCCGGCTGCGTGACGCGGGACTGCCGGTCAGCGCGGAGCACGCGACCCGGTTTGCGCACTCGCTGTCGCTGACCCGGCCGCTGGCCCGGCGTCGGCTGTACTGGACCGCCCGGGCGGTGTTCGTCTCCGACCGCACCCAGGTCAAGGCCTTCGACGCCGTCTTCGCCGACGTGTTCGGTGTCACCCCCGCGCCCGAGACGGGCGCTCCCGCCGATGGGCGCCAGGTCCCCGCCCCGCCCGATCAGCGCCCGACATCCGAGCGTCCCGCAGACACGGAGCGGCCCGCCACCGGCGAGATGCGGTCGGCCGGGGCGGCGCCGTCGCCGTCACCGGCGGGTCGGGACGCCGGCGAGCCCGAGCGCGAGCTGCCGGTGCCGATGGTCGCCTCGGACGAGGAGGTGATCCGGGGCAAGCGCTTTGACGCGCTCGAGCCCGCCGAGCTGGCCGAGCTCTACCGGCTGATGTCCGAGCTCGAGTTGGCCACGCCACGGCGCGTGACGCGCCGCGCTGAGCGCTGGCGCCACGGTGCCCAGGTCGACATGCGCCGCACGCTGCGCGGGAGCCTGCGCACCGGCGGGGACCCGATCCGCCTGGCCCGCCGCCGCCGGCGGGTGGAGCGCCGGCGGCTGGTCCTGCTGTGTGACATCTCGGGATCGATGGAGCCCTACGCGCGGGCCTACCTGCAGTTTTTGACCTGTGCCGCCGGGGCCGGCGACGGGCGCAACGAGGCGTTCGTGTTCGCCACCCGGCTGACCCGCCTGACCCGGGCGCTCTACTGGGTGGGCGGGACCCGATCTCCGGAGCGGGCGATCCAGCAGGCGGCGGCCACGGCGCCGGACTGGTCCAGCGGCACCCGCATCGGCGACGCGCTCAAGGCGTTCAATGACCGCCATGGACGGCGCGGGATGGCCCGCGGCGCGGTGGTCGTGATCCTGTCCGACGGCTGGGAGCGGGGCGAGCCGGATCTGGTTGCCCTCCAGATGCAGCGGCTGCGGCGCCTCGCCTACCGGATCGTGTGGGTCAACCCACGGGTGGCGGCCAGCGACTTCTCGCCCCGAGCCGCCGGCATGGCGGCGGCGCTCCCGCACTGCGATGCACTGGTCAGCGGGCACAGCCTGCAGGCCCTTGGCCAGGTGGTCGAGGCGATCGCCGCCGACCGGCGCCTCGACGCGGCTCCGGGGACGAACTGGCGCCCGCCCGAGCCGGCGCCGGAGGCTGAGGAGGAGGAGGAGCCCTGGGCCAGCGCCACGCCGGTGCCAGGCAGCTCGGTGGCGATGCCGAGCGGCTACGGTCCCAGCCGCGGCCGGACCACTCCGGGATGGGGGTCGGGATGAGCACCGGCGAGCAGCGGCCGCCCAAGATCTGCATCTACCCCGGCTGTGAGCGGCCGGCGGTGCCGCCCCACCCGCTGGGCGGCCCTCAGCCCGCCTTCTGCGACCTCGAGGAGCACAACGCGCTGACCACGCATCTGGAGCGCCAGCGCATCGCGGGCGAGGGCGGCTCAGGCCCCGCGGGGGAGCAGCCATGAGATTCACATCACCACGAGGAGGTTCCGGACATGGCCAATGAGGCGTACCGGGCGGTGTTCCTGCGCGTGCACCCCACCGGCAAGATGGTGCTCAGCCTGACCACCGAGCCCGACGGCAGGGAAGGCGACTACGCCCGGGTAGTGGCCGAGGAGCTCGGGGTCCCGGCGCTCGACATCAAGGTGGTCCCCGCCGACACCGACCGGTTCGGCACCGGCCACGGCTTCAACACCAGCCCCTCGGCCGGGACCGAGGCCGCCGTCACCAGTGCCAGCGGCAAGATCCTCGCCAAGGCGCAGCTGCTGGCCGGGATGGCGCTGGATGCTCCCGCCGAGTCACTGACATGGCAGAACGGGGCCTTCACCGGCGGCGCCGGCTCGGAGCCAAGGACGATCGCCGACCTTGCCATGTACGCCCACGGCACCGGCGCGCTGCCGCCCGGGGTCGAGGGCGGCCTCGACGCCCAAACCGTCTATCGGGACTGACGGGTCCCGGAGCGTCTAGCGACAGTGATGCGGATGCCAGTGGCTCAGGCGGCCGGGTGCAGGCGGGCGTCGATCGACACCTCGACCTCGTCGGCGACCTTCAGCGTCCCGAACAGGGCGGTGTACGGCTTCATGCCCCAGGCGCTCTGCTTGACCACGGCGTTGGCGCTGAGGTGCCCGTCGTCGGCGATCTCCAGCTCGAACGCAACCGGGTTGTTGCCACCGGCCAGCTCCAGGTCGCCCTGGACGCTGAGCCGCCCGTCGCCGGCCGGCGTCACCGACGTGGAGCGGAACGTGATCGCGGTCCCCTTGAGCACCTCCTGCTCGATCGTCTGCTCGATGCCCCGCTTGTCGTCGTCGCCCAGCGACTGGATGCCGCCGGTGCCGTCGAGCACGGTCAGCGAGTTGGAATCGGCGTTGAGCTCGAGCACCGACTGTGCCGGCTCGGCGGCCAGCTCGACCGTGGCTCCCCAGCGGCCGACCTCGATCGTCAGGTCGTGTCCGGCCTTGGCGATCGCCCCACGCCGGCCCGTTCGGACCGTCAGCTTGCCGTCGTCGGGTCCCACCGCGTACGTCCCGGGCTCAATCGCCATGCAAAGACCTCAACCCTCGCTAGACATGGATCAGTGAGACAGAACATACAAATGAAAGGACACCCGAAACATGGTTGAGCTGGACCATCGGTTCACCACCGCCAAGCCGATCGACGAGAGCTGGGCCACCATCCTCGACCTCGAGAAGCTGGTCCCGTGCGTGGAGGGCGGCAGCGTGCTGGAGAAGACCGGCCCCGAGTCGGTCAAGGCCGAGATCAAGGTCAAGATGGGCGCGATGTCGATGAAGTTCACCGGGACGGTGAGCGTGGTCGAGTCAGGACGACGCCGAACCACCGGGCGGTGATGCAGGTCAAGTCGCGCGAGGCGGGCGGTCAGGGCCACGCCAACGCTGACGTCATCTTCACCCTGTCCGACGGCGGCGGCAACGTCCACACCGCGGCGCAGATCACCGGCAAGGCCGCGTCGATGGGCGAGGGGATCGTGACCACCGTGCTCGACGCACTCATCAAGGACTTCACGGCCAAGCTGGCCGCGATCTGAAGCCGGGTGTCGCCGATGGCCGTGCGCAAGATGCGAGCAGGTGCAGGACGGCGAGGTGCCGGTCGATGGCGGCACCGCGGTCCAGGAGCAACCCGACCGCCCGGTGTTCCGCGGCAACGGCGAGCATGACTACGTGTGCGTCTCGTGCGGCAGCGTGCTGGCCACCGGCATGGACCCGCAGTTCATGACCCGGCGGGTGCGCGTCCGCTGCGCCCGCTGCGCGACGGTGAACATCGCCGCCGAGCTCCCGGTGCAGGCGGCGCGCCGGCCCCGGAGGACGGGGTGACGGTGTTGGCCTCCGCCGCCCCCGCCAACGGACGACCGATCGGTTTCGGTCGCCTCACCCGCAAGGAGGACGAGCGGTTCATCCGCGGGCGCGGCCACTTCGTCGACGACGTGAACCTGCCCGGGATGCTGCACGGCGCGATGCTGCGCAGCCCGCTGGCGCACGCGCGCATCGTCTCGATCGACACGGCGGCGGCGCTCGCGCATCCCAAGGTCCAGGCGGTGATCACCGGCCGCGATCTCGAGGCCCGCGGCCTGGCCTGGATGCCGACCCTGTCCGACGACGCCCAGGCGGTGCTGGCCACCGACAAGGTCCGCTTCCAGGGCCAGGAGGTCGCGTTCGTGATCGCCCGCGACCGCTACGCCGCCCGCGATGCGCTCGAGCTGATCGAGGTCGAATACGAGGAGCTGCCGGTGGTGGTTGACCCGCGGCGGGCGCTGGCCGGCGACGCTCCGCTGATCCGCGACGACAAGCCCGGCCAGCGCGACAACCACATCTTCGACTGGGAGGCCGGCGACGGCGCCGCCACCGACGCGCGTCTTCGCTGCCGCCGATGTGGTCGTCGAGCAGGAGATGGTCTTCCCCCGCTCGCATCCGGCGCCGATGGAGACCTGCGGCGCGGTGGCGGACTTCGACCGCGTCAGCGGCAAACTGACGCTGTGGTGCACGACTCAGGCGCCGCACGCCCACCGGACGATGTACGCGATGATCTCCGGCCTCCCCGAGCACCGGGTGCGGGTGATCTCGCCGGACGTGGGCGGCGGCTTCGGCAACAAGGTGCCGGTGTATCCCGGCTACGTGTGCGCCGCGGTTGCAGCGATGACCATCGGTCAGCCGGTCAAGTGGGTCGAGGACCGCTCCGAGAACCTGATGTCGACCGGCTTTGCCCGCGACTACGTGATGAAGGGCCGGATTGCCGCCACCGCCTCGGGGCGGATCGTTGCCGTGGCCGTCGACGTGCTCGCCGATCACGGCGCCTTCAACGCCACCGCGCAACCGACCAAGTTCCCGGCCGGCTTCTTTCACGTCTTCACCGGCTCCTATGACCTCGACGCCGCCCACTGCCGAGTGCGCGGCGTCTACACCAACAAGGCCCCCGGCGGGGTCGCCTACGCGTGCTCGTTCCGCGTCGCCGAGGGCGTCTACCTGACCGAGCGGCTGGTCGACATCCTCGCCGCTGAGCTGGGGATGGACCCGGCCCGGCTGCGAATGGACAACCTGCTCGCTCCCGAGCAGTTCCCCTATGAGTGCAAGACCGGCTGGGTGTATGACTCCGGCGACTACGCGACCACGCTGCGTAAGGCGCTGGACGGCATCGGCTACGACGCCCTGCGCCGCGAGCAGGTGCAGCGGCGCCACCGCGGAGAGCTGATGGGGATCGGGATCTCGTTCTTCACCGAGGCGGTGGGGGCCGGCCCCCGTCGCCACATGGACATGCTCGGGCTGGGGATGAACGACGGCGCCTCGCTGCGCCTGTCACCGACCGGCGCGGCGCAGCTGGCCATCAGCGTCCAGACGCAGGGGCAGGGCCACGAGACCACGTTCGCCCAGATCGTCGCCGAGGAGCTCGGGATCCCGCCCGAGGACGTCGACGTGATCCACGGCGACACCGAGACCACCCCCTACGGGCTGGGCACCTACGGCTCGCGCTCGACCCCGGTCAGCGGGGCAGCCACCGCGGTGGTGGCGCGCAAGGTCCGCGACCGGGCCCGGATCGTGGCCTCGGCGATGCTCGAGGTGGACCCCGCGGACCTGGAGTGGGAGAAGGGACGTTGGTTCGTGCGCGGCGACCCCGAGCAGGGTGCCTCGATCAAGCAGATAGCGATGGCGGCGCGAGGGTCGGTGGCGCTGCCGGAGGGAGTCGAGTCAGGGCTCGACGCCGAGACCGTGTATGACCCGCCCAACCTGACCTTCCCGTTCGGCGCCTACGTGTGTGTAGTCGACATCGATCCCGGCACGGCCAAGGTGACGGTGCGGCGCTTTCTGGCCGTCGACGACTGCGGCACCCGGATCAACCCGATGATCATCGAGGGCCAGGTCCACGGCGGGCTCACCGACGGGGTCGGGATCGCCCTGATGGAGATGATCGCCTTCGACGAGCACGGCAACTGCCTGGGGGGGTCGCTGATGGACTACCTCATCCCCACCGCGCTGGAGGTCCCCGACTGGGAGACCGACTACACCGTGACCCCGTCCCCGCACCACCCGATCGGCGCCAAGGGGATCGGCGAGTCGGCCACGGTCGGCTCGCCGCCGGCGATCGTCAATGCCGTCTGTGACGCGCTGCGTCCCTACGGCGTCAGGCACATGGACATGCCCTGCACGCCCGCCCGCGTGTGGGACGCTATGCATGGAAAGGGAGTGGCTCCCCAATGATCAACGCCGAACTGGCGACTCAGTTCGAACACCTGCTGGCCGAGCGCGAACCGTTCGTGCTGGCCACCGTGGTCCGCGCTCGGCGCCCCACCAGCGTCCGCCCCGGCAACGCCGCCCTGGTGCACGCCGACGGCACCATCGAGGGATTTGTCGGCGGCATCTGCGCCGAGTCCTCGGTCCGGCTCTACTCGCTGCGGGTGCTGGAGACCGGCGAGCCGCTGCTGCTGCGGCTGGTTCCCGGCGACGGTGACGGCGCCGATCCGCATGACACCATCGAGGGCGCGGTGGTGGAGCACAACCCGTGCCTGAGCGGCGGCTCGCTGGAGATCTTCCTCGAGCCCCACCTGCCCGCACCGCGGGTGCTGGTGCTGGGGGGTCTCCGATCGCGCGGGCGCTCGAGCACGTGTGCAGCGCGGCCGACTACGACTGCCGGCGGACCGACAGCGGCGAGGAGGTGGAGGTCGACGGCGCCGCCGCGGTGATCGTCGCCTCGCACGGTAGCGACGAAGAGGGCGTACTTGCCGCCGCGCTGCGGGCCGGCGTGCCGTACGTGGCCCTGGTGGCCAGTCCCAAGCGCGGCGAGTCGGTTCGGGCGGCGCTCGACCTGCCGCCAGAGCTCAGCTCGCAGCTGCACACGCCCGCCGGCCTTGACATCGGCGCCGGGACGCCGGCGGAGATCGCCGTCTCGATCCTCGCCGAGGTGATCGCCGAGCACCACGCCCATCCGATGCTGGCCAACGGCGGAACCGAGGTCGAGATCCCTCGCACCTCGCCGGCGGCGGTCGACCCGGTGTGCGGGATGCAGGTGGCGGTGGCGCCTGCCACCCCGCAGCTGGTGTACGCCGGAGAGCCGGTGTACTTCTGCGGTCCCGGCTGCCGGGACGCCTACGCCCGTGAGCACGCCGCCAGCTGAGGCGTTCGTCTCCGGGCTGGTCCTGGCGGCCGGCGGCTCGCGCCGGCTTGGGCAGCCCAAGCAGCTGTTGCGGTTTGGCTCCGGGGTGCTGCTCGGGCACGTGCTCGACGTCGCCCGCGGGTGCGCGTTCGATCAGCTGCTGTGCGTGCTCGGGGGCGGCAGCTCGGAGGTTCGCCGCCGGGTCGACTTCGGCGGCGTCCAGGTGGTGGAGAATCGGCACTTCGGTGAGGGATGCTCGTCGTCGATCGCCGCCGCTGTGGGCGCTGTCGATGCACGCTGTCAGGTCCTGGTGCTGATGCTCGGCGACCAGCCGGGGGTGCGGCCCAAGGCGGTGGCGGCGCTGCTGGCCGGGCGCGGCGACGCGGACCTGGCGGCCTGCTCCTACGAGGACGGGCGCGGTCACCCGCTCGCCTTCGGGCGCGGCGTGTTCGGCGAGTTGGAGGCACTGCACGGCGACCGGGGCGTGTGGAAGCTGCTCGACCGCTACGGCGATGACGTGGTCGACGTGCCGGTCAGCGGGCCGGTGCCGCGCGACGTCGACACCTGGGAGGACTACGAGGCGGTGCTTGTCGAGGCCGTCAGGCAGGCCAGATCTGGCCGGATAAAAGGCAGGCCAGAAGAGAAGGGGGCGGGGCCGAAGCCTCAGCGTCTATGCATGCGCACGCGGCCGCCCGGGCCCCCACCCTTCGTTGCTGTCTTTATCGAGTCCGGGCGACCAACAATGGGCCGTCAGGAGGGCAGGGGCTGTAGCCGCGTCTGCTGCACCCGCGCGAGCTTGGCACGCAGACGCCGGTACTCGCGCTCCTGGTCCGGGGTGCGCTTGTACTTGCGGTAGGCGAGGTTCTGGCGCTCGAGCGGATCCCTGAGCAGGTCGTACATCTCCCACTGGTCAGGGACCTTGCCGTCGGCGTCGTAGTAACGGGCGAGCTTGTAGCGCTTCTCGCGGATGCTGACGATGTGGTTGGGAGGCTTTGGATAGGGGCCGGTCATCTGGCCGGACTGCCAGTCGTCGTAGGTGAAGACCACGTAGTCCTGCCCCGGACCGGGATTCTGACCCACGATCTGGCGCGAGTAGTCGATCCCCTGCCAGTCGGTCCGCGCGCTGGACGGCGCGCCGACCAGGCTGGCCAGCGTCGGCAGGAAGTCGACGTGGGAGACCAGAGCGTCGTTTCGCTGCGGTCGTGTGAACAGCCGGGGGTTGGAGTAGACCAACGGCACACGCGTGGTCTCCTCATAGAAGTTGAAGTTCTTCTGGCGCAGTCCGCCATGGGAGGTGCCCATCTCGCCGTGGTCGGCGGTGGCGACCACCAGGGTGTTGTCGATCAGGCCCGCGCGGGTCAGCGTGTCGAGGACCTTCACCAGGTAGGCATCCGACGACTTCATCAGGTTGCCGTAGAAGTTCAGGTAGTTGCGCTTCATCTGTGCCGTGGGGATGGGTCCGAGGCCGTTGGAGATCGCCCGAAACTCTGCTTGCACCGCCGGCTTGGTGGACAGGCTCTCGTTGGCGGTGGCCGGCTCCTGGATCTCGCCGGAAAGCCACGAGCTGTCGTAGCCGGCGGTGGTGTAGGAGTTGGGGTAGAAGAGCACGTCGTGGGGGTTGACCAGTGAAACCACCAGGAAGAACGGCTGGCTCTGGGCTGCCACCGAACTCAGGTACTGGATCGCCCCCTCGGTGCCCGCGTCCGGGGTTCCCTGGGAATTGATGAAACGCCCGTCGTTGTCGTAGATCCCGCCGGCCTCCTCCGATGCGGATTGGTTGGCGCCGGCGTCGGGCGGATCCCAGCGGGTGAAGCCGTACTGGGTGACATCGGTGGTCGCCCAGGTCGAGCCGGCCGGCTTGACGCAGTGGAACTTGCCCTTGTAGACCGGCGTATAGCCGGCCGCCGCGGTCACGCTGGCGGGGTTGCGCAGCGTGAGCGGCAGCTCCATCTGCGGATACTGCGGCGACGGCATGTTCTGCTCGAGCGTGTACTTGACGCCATGCTGGGCGGGGAAGTAGCCGCTCAGGAAGGTCGAACGGGCCGGCGAGCACATGCAGGCGTTGGTGAACGCGTTGGGGAACGTCATCCCGTGCTGCTGCAGCCGGCTCAACCCGGGCATGTTGCGCCGCGTCCAGCCGGGCGGGAAGTGCTGGACGGCGCGCTGCTGGTCGGTGACGAAGACGACGACGTTCATGCCCTCGGTTCGGCGGGCGCCATGCCGGATGCGCCGGCCCGCCTGCGCGGCAGCGGTCGCGGCCCGACCGCCGACCAGGAGCGCGGGGGCGGCGACCGCGGCTCCCCTGAGCAGCTGCTCGCGGGTGATCCCGTCGGCCTGCTTGCCCGTGTCCTTGTCCTTGGTCATTTGCTACTTCCTCTGGATTTGGCGACCCGGCGGAACACCGCGACCGCGTTGCTCTTGTTGGCCGCGACGTAGACGTTGCGTCCGTCCGGGCTGGCGACCACCGAGCTCGCGCCGCGCAGACCGCGCCCGGAGGAGCAGCCGGGCACCCGTCCGGTGACCACGCAGCCGGGCTGGCGCGGCTTCTGAATCACGGCGCCGGAGGAGTTACGGTTGAGCACGCCGACGGCGCCGGAGGTGAACGCCGTCGAGTAGACGCTGGCGCCGTCGGGGGACACGGCCACGCCTCGGCCCCGTTCATGGACCGGCCCAGCGAGCAGCCCACCGCGAGCAGGTAGATCACGCACGCTGAGGTCCCGGACTGCTGCGTCAGCGCCCCGGTTGAGGTGTTCCGGGTGAACGAGGTCAGGCTGTTGCTGAATAGAGAGGTGACGTAGACGTCTTCATTGTCGGGGCTGACCATCACGGCATCGGCGCCGTCGAGCTGCACCCCGGTCGTGCAGCCGGTGACTGGTGCGTTGGTGATGCAGCCGGTGCCGTCGGTCGGTTGCGTCAGGGTCCCGGTGCTCGTATTACGCGTCAGCGTCACCACGGCATTGCCGGTCGCAGCCCCGCCATAGACGCTGGTGCCGTCCGGGCTGACCGCCAGCCCCTCGATCGACCCCATGGCCAAGCCGGCCGCGCAGCCGTCGCCACCGGTCGACGAGATGCACCCGGTCGTGCCGCCCGGCTGCACCAGCGCCCCGGTGGACGGGTCACGATTGAGGGTGATGATCGCGTTGCCGAAGAAGGCGCCGACGTACACGTTGGCTCCGTTGGGACTGACCGCCACCACGTCGGGCCCGATCAGCCCGCGGGCCGGGCCGCAGGGCAGCCCCGTACTGGCCCCGATCAGGCAGCCGGCACCGCCGCCCAGCTGGGTCAGCGCCCCGTTGGCCGGGTTGCGTCTGAACACGGCCACGCTTTCGCTGCCCACCGCGGTGGCATACACGTTGCGCCCGTCCGCGCTCACCGCGACCGAGTTGGGTCCGTCGAGCCCGATCGCGGGCCCGCAGCCGCCGGCGGCGCCCTTGGCCACGCAGCCGGCCCGGCCCGAAGCCTGCGTCAGCTGGCCGGAGCGCGGGTTGCGGGTGAAGACGGCGATCGCATTGCTGCGTGGCGGAGGCCACGTAGACGTTGCGGCCGTTCGGGCTGATGGCGATCGCCTCCGAGCCCAGGAGTGCCCCCGGCCCCTGCAGTGCCCGTACTCGGCGGCAGCCCCTAGTGTGCTGGGAGCGGTCGACCAGGCATCCCTTGGTTCCCGGCAGCTGTGTGATCGCGCCGAGCGGCTGCACCGGGCGCGCGGGCTTGGGGGCGGCGGACGCGATGGCCGGGAAGAGCAGCGCCAGCCCCATTGCGAGCCCCGCGACCCACCAGCGACCCACCCGCGGCACCGGCGAGCTCTGTGTGCGCGGATCAGCTTTGGCACCCATTCCCCAACGCCATCTGAGCAGATGATCTCCCGCGGACTCGGGTGGGGCCCCGATGATCCAGACTTTGGTGCCCCGAGCGCAGCAAACCTGCAGTCGATGTCGCCTCAGCGCCCGGGAAGCGACTTTTTGCTTACACCGGATTTTGTAGTTTCGGATATGGATGGACGAGGTACAAATGAAATGGGAGTGGGGGCGACAAAGCAGTCGTTCCGGCGGGGATTGTCGCCCACCCAGACCCGCCGGAATGCCCTGCCTTGGGGGGGTTTGAGGCGGTTTGACAATGCTATGACCGCGATGATGAGAGTGTGCTCAACCTGCCGTAAGCCGTGGTTTAACGCCACCTAACCCGATTTTCACCCCTGCGGTGCAATCAAGGTTTACTCTCGATACGTCTTGCGCTTTAAGTGGATGACTTACGGACCACGGTTCTTCCGTCACTACCGGCACCGGCGTCACGCTGGCTACTCGATGGGCCACGCATTCCGCAGCAGCCGGGCGCGGATGCTCGACCCGTACGCGTAACCAGGCCGCGCCGCCACGGTTAGCAGGACGAGGCCGCGCGCCGGCCCGGTCGCTCATCGTCTGGCAGGATTGAGGTGTGACGGGAAGTCTGGTGAGTCCGGTGCTGGTGGGTCGCCAGACGGAGGCGGCTGCCCTTTCTGAGGCGCTGGCGCGTGTGGCCGAGGGGGCCTCGGCCAACGTCCTCGTCGCCGGCGAAGCCGGCGTCGGCAAGTCCAGGCTGGTCCATGAGGTCGTCGGACCGGCGCATGTCGCCGGGACGCTGGTGCTGGTCGGAAGCTGCGTAGAGCTCGATGGCGGCGGCATTCCGTTCGCTCCACTGGTCGACATGTTCCGAACGCTGGCGAGAAACTCGTCCGCTGACCAGTTGGATGCCCTGCTTGGACCGGCGCGGGGTCAGATCGGGCGCCTCGTGCCCGAGCTCCACGACGGCAGCACCGACGGTCCGACGGGCGACGGCGACGCCTCCCGGATCTTGGAGCTGATCCTGGGAGTGATCGAGCGCTTGGCAGCAGCGACGCCGCTGATGCTGGTGTTCGAGGACGTGCAGTGGGCCGACCGGGGCACGCTGGACCTGGTCTCGCTGCTGATCGCCGGCAGCGGTGGCCGCCGCCTGATGCTGGTGATGACGGTGCGATCGGATGAGCTGCATCGCGCCCATCCGTTTCGCCGCGTGTCGGCCCGCTGGGAGCAGCAGCGCGCGGTCCAGCGAATCGAGCTCAGCCGGCTCAATGCAACGGAGGTCGCCGCCCAGGTCGAAGCGATCCTCGGCGAGCGCCCCCACGGGGAACTCATCGACCTCGTGTTCGAACGCTCAGAGGGCATTCCCCTGTTCGTCGAGGAGCTGCTCGGCGCGGTGCGTGAGGGCGGCCTCAGCGATGACTATCTCCCGCCGTCGCTCCGGGACGTGCTCCTGGCCAGAGCCGAGGGGCTGTCGGACAACGCCCAGCATGTCCTCCGGGTTGCCTCGGCCGCGGCCCGCGAGGTCCCCGAAGGCCTGCTGGCCATGGTCTCGGGACTTTCGGAGGCGCAGCTCAGCGCCGCCCTGCGCGAGGCTGTCGGGCAGCAGCTGCTGGTGCTGGAGCCCCTGGGACGGGGGTTCGGCTTTCGCCACTCGCTGGCCCGGGCGGCGATCGAGGACGACCTGCTCCCGGGGGAGCGGGCGCGTCTTCACCGCGCCTATGCCGAGGCGCTGGAGGCGAACCCCGAGCTCGGCGGCACCGCCCTGGATGCAGCTTCGATGCTCGCCCACCACTGGCGGGCTGCCCACGATCTCGTCCGGGCGCTTCCGGCCTCGGTTCAGGCCGGGCGAGCCGTCGCCGACGCCGCTCTGGCCCCATCCGCCGCCCAGCGGCATTTCGAACTGGCATTGGAGTTGTGGCCGGAGGTCCCAGATGCCGAGCAGCGCGCGGGAATCGATCACGCCGACCTGCTCGGAGCCGCCGCCGAGGCCGCCTTCCATGCCGGAGCCGGCGAGCGGGGTCTGGCGCTGGTGGAGCAGGCGCTGGCGGAGGTGGGCCCCGCTGGGGAGGCGGAGCGGCGGGCGATGCTGATGGCTCGCCGGTCGCTGATGCTGCGCGACCTCGGCCGCGAGGAGGAGGGAATCGAGGTGCTGGAGGAGGCAGCGCGGATGCTGCCCGAGGGGGTGCCCAGCGAGGCGGCGGCGCACGTTCTGGCGTTGCTGGCCTGGGCCATGGTCCGAGTGGACCGGCGCCAACCCGCGCGCGAGATGGCCGAACGCGCGCTCGAGGCCGCGCAGGCGGCAGATGCGATCGGGGACCGGTTCGATGCGCAGATCACGCTCGGACACCTGATGGTCTACGCCGGTGAGGTGGAGCCCGGCCTGGCGCTCACCCAGCAAGCGGCCGCGGGCGCCCGCGAAGCCGGGTTTGCCTGGGTCGGGATGCGCGGGTACGTCAACCGGTCCGACCTGCTGCTGATGATCGGGCGATACGACGAGGCGATCGAGGCAGCCGAGGCGGGGATAGCGGTGGCGGAGGAACTGGGAATGGCGCGCACCGTGGGGGCGTTTGTGCGCGGGAACAAGGCCGAGGCACAGGTGCGCGCTGGACGCTGGTCGGAGGCGCTGGTTGCCGCGGAGCCAGGGAACGCCGCCGCCGGCGTCGCCGTCGGGAACCTGCTGCTCCTTCAGGCCGAGCTCAGCACTCTCTCCGGACACCATCAACGGGCACGAAACGACCTTCGCGAGGCGCGGCGTCATCTGCGCAACCCAACTGCCCAGCTCGCGCTTCCCATAGCCAGCGTCGAGGCCGAATTGGCCCGCGCGGCCGGCGACCTCGATGCGGCGCGAACGATCGTGGAGCGCGCCCTGACACAGGACCCGGGCGCGGATGACGAACGTTACAAATGGCCGATCATGTCCCTGGGTGCCCGCATCGAGGCCGAGCGTGCGCAAGCGGCGCGCGATCAGGGTCGTGAGCTGCCTGATGATGTCCGGGATCGCATCACCGCCCTGCTCGACCAAGCCGAGGCGATGACGACGCGGACTTCCTCCGATCGTGGGCACCTGGCGCTGGTCCGGGCCGAGTACCGCCGGTTGCTCGACGGCGACCAGGTAGGGCCGTGGACTGAGGCCGTGGAGGAGATCCGGGCCATGAACGAGCCCCACCCGCTCGCCTACGCGCTCCTACGCCTCGCTGATGCGCTCAGCGCCGCGGGCGCGAGCGCCGATGCCGCCGCCGCCGCGCGGGAATCGGTGGCGCTGGCGCGCGAGATGGGCGCCACACCGCTGCTGGAGGAGGCCGAGGCGCTGGTTCGACGGGCGCGGCTGCGCATCGACGAGCCCACCGCCGAGGTCATGCCCGCCGTCGAGCCCACCGCCGACGAACTCGAACAGCTGGGGATCACCAAGCGCGAGCTCGAGGTGCTGCGACTCATCGCCGAGGGTCGCTCCAACAGCGAGATCGCCCAGGAGCTGTTTATCTCGCGCAAGACGGCCAGCGCACACGTGTCCCACATCCTGGCCAAGCTCGGCGTGTCGACGCGCGTGCATGCAGCGGCAGTGGCTCATCGGCGTGGGCTGACCAGCCCTGTCGCCGATGCTTAAGGTGCCCCGGCGCGCATCTCAACCCGTCCGGCGACACTCAGGCCGCCACGATCCACTTACCGGTGAGGTAAGCCAGACGACGCACGTCGCGCCACGCCTGCTCCATGCGATCGGCGAGAGTCAGACCCTCTCTAGACTCTCGCGCTTCGGAAGCCCCGCCAACACTGAGGATCTGCGCCCTTGAGACGGTCAGAGTTAGTCCGAGTCAGGAGCAGGGGAGTAGCGCGCCCGGCAGGATTTGAACCTGCGACCTTCCGCTCCGGAGGCGGACGCTCTATCCCCTGAGCTACGGGCGCTTGAGATCCGGCAGGATCGCGTCAGCTTACCGTGGAGATCGCAATCATCTCCGACACCCACATGCCGCGCGGGCCGCGCCGGCTGCCGCCGGCGTGCGTGCGGCGGTTGCGAGCCGCCGACCTGATCGTGCACGCCGGGGACCTGAGCACGCTCGGGGTGCTCGAGGAGCTGCGCGCGCTGGGCGAGGTGGTGGCCGTGCACGGCAACGTCGACGACGCCGGCGTGCGGGCCGCGCTCCCGGCGTCGGCGCAGGTGGCGGTCGGCGCGCGCCGTCTGGCGGTCATCCATGACGCGGGGCCCAGGCAGGGACGGCTCGAGCGCCTGCGCCGCCGTTTCCCGAGGCCGACGCGGTGGTGTTCGGACACTCGCACCTCCCGCTGCTGGAGCGGGCCGGCGACGGATTTCAGATCGTCAACCCGGGCAGCCCCACCGAGCGCCGGCGCGCTCGCCACCACACGATGGCGGTCGGGCGCCTGAACGACGGGGAGCTGACGTTCGAGCTGATCGAGCTCGACTGATTGACTGCGTCTGGATGGACCTCTCGATCTTCTTCGCCGGCACCGCCGGCTCGGCCCCGACGGCCCGGCGCGGGCTGCCGTCTCTGTTGGTGCGGCGCGGCGCCGACCGGATCATGTTCGACTGCGGCGAGGGCACGCAGCGCCAGCTCGTGAGCACGATCGGCCTGACCGAGCTGACCGAGATCTTCCTGACCCACTTCCACGCCGACCACTGGCTGGGCCTGCCCGGGATGCTCAAGACATTCGATCTGCGGGGACGCGAGCGGCCGCTGACCATCTACGGCCCGCGCGGGCTGCAGGCGCTGCTGGGGCTGGTGCTGCGAATGGCCGGCCGGGTCGGCTTCGAGCTGCAGGTGGTGGAGCTCGTCGGCGGTGACGTGCTCGAGCGCGACGGATACCGGATCGCCTCGGTGGAGGTCGCGCACCGCGGCCCGTCGTTCGGCTACGTCCTCTACGAGGACGAGCGCCCGGGCGTGTTCGACCCCGGTGCCGCCGTCGCCCTTGGCCTGGTCCCCGGACCCGAGTTCGGCCGGGTGCAGCGCGGCGAGCCGGTCCGCGGCGTGCGCCCTGAGCAGGTGATGGGGGAGACTCGGCCGGGGCGCAAGCTGGTGGTCTCGGGCGACACCCAGCCGTGCGAGTCGCTGCGGATCGCCGCCCACCGCGCCGACGTCCTCGTCCACGAGGCCACCTTCGCCGAGGAGGAGCACGAGCGCGCCGGGCTCACCGGTCACTCCACCGCGGTCCAGGCGGCGACGCTGGCCGCCGAGGCGCAGGTCGAGATGCTGGCGCTCAACCACGTCTCCACCCGTCATCCCGTGGCGGTGCTGCGCGACGAGGCGCGCGCCGTGTTTCCCGCGACCGTGATCCCGCGCGACTTCGACACGATCGAGATCCCGTTCGCCGAGCGCGGCCGACCCAGCCTGGTCCGCTGGGACGATGCGGCGGCGTCGGCCGGGGCGGACGGGGAGACGGGGGCGGCTCTGGGCGCACACGTCGGGGACGGAGGGTCGATGGCGCCCGAGCGGCGTCCGACCCGCACCGCAAGTTGAGGACGGCTTTTGCGAGCGCTGGTACCCGAGCGGTTTGAGTCCGAGCGGCTCGTGTATGAGCGGATCATGCCCGAGCACGCCGGCGAGCTCGCGTCGCTGATGCGCGACCCAGACGTGATGCGGACGCTGTGGCCGTGGGCGATCCTCCCGACCGAGGATCAGATCACCGCCAGCCTGAACAGCAAGATCGCCCACTGGGAGCACCACGGGTTCGGGATGTGGCTGCTGCGCGAACGCGACTCAGGACTTTTCGTCGGCCGCGGCGGTCCCCAGTACACCGACGTGCTCGGGTCGCGGTCGGTCGAGGTGGGATGGGCGATCGTGACCCGGCGGTGGGGCGAGGGGTTCGCCACCGAACTGGCCGTCGCCTCCGTGGACGCGGTGTTCAGCCACCTGCGACTGGCGGATGTGATCGCCTTCACCCTCCCCGACAACCTGGCCTCTCGCCGGGTGATGGAGAAGGCCGGCTTCACCTACGAGCGCGAGATCCTCCACGCCGGGCTGCCGCACGTGCTCTACCGCCGCCGGCGAGAGCTCCCGGCTTGAGGCCTCGGGCGGCGGGGCGCGACCTGAGGGCCGCGCCCCGCATCAGGGCCTAACGCCCGGTCCGGGCGTCAGGTGCCAGGCGCTAGGCGCCAGGCGTCAGGCGACCGGGAACACGGACAGGTAGGCCCGGGCGACCTGGATGTCGGCACCGAGCGGGAGACCGAACGGATTGGTCCCGTGGACCATGACCTCCAGCATGCGCACATCGATGCCATTGGCCGTCTTGATCACTCGATGCAGCCAGATCGTGATGTTCCCGACCTTGATCTGCGTGTTGGCGGCAACGTTGGCCGGGAGCGATTGACCGTTGACGACCAGGCCGGCGAACGACGAGCCCTGGTCGGTGGTGACCACCGCCGAGCCGTTCTGGCTGACGTTGGCCGCAGCCTCGATGGCAGAGGCGCTCACGAGGCCAGACAGCAGAGATAGGTCCTGAACCGTGGACGTGCTGCGGCCCGAGACCGAGCCCGGTGTGCCGGACGCGTTCACGGTGTCGCTGAGCGTGCCCGTACCGAGGACCTCCGGCAGGTTGAGGCTGAGCCCGGAGTTGGTCTTCGTCTGCCCGTTGGTGCTGCCGCAGACTGCCACCGGCCACTGGGCGCCGACGTGCAGGAGCGTGCCCGCCGAGGCCTGAGCGGCGTAGGCCCCGCCCGACAGGATCGCGGTCGTCCGCGGGCCTAGACCGCTTACGGCATGCCCGGCGATGATGCTCGTGTTCGCGGGGATCCCGACCTGGGCGGTGGTCACGTAGACATGAACCATGTTCACGGTGAGCGTTGTGCCCGAGCGGACCTGCTCGTTGAGCACGACCCGCCCGACACCGGGCAACGCGATGGTCGTGTTCGGGGCCGGAGTGCCGGCGATCGGCTTGCCGGCCACGGTCAGCCCGACGAACTGCGAGCCGGTCGTGCTGTAGGCGTTGCCGCCGGGTCCGGCGGCGGTGGTGCTGACCGCCCTGACCTCGTTGGCGCTGACCAGGCCACCGGCCAGTTGAGCGCCGGCGATATCCGACGACGCGGTGCTGCTGGTCGCTTTAGCGGCCACGGAAGTGGTGACGACTCCGGTGCCGAGCAGCGGCGAGCCGTTGACCGCCGCCACCGACCGGGTGCTGCTGAAGCCCGGCCCGGTGCCGCAGCCGGTCCCGACCGGGCTGCTGGGACCCGACTTGACCAAACTGCCGACCGTCGCGGTGGTCCCGTATGCCGACGCCGTGTAGTTGTACGAGCTCGCCGTGGCGCCGCTCGTACCACTGGCCACAGCCGTACCGGCGCCGCAGGCGAGCCAACCCAGTGCGAGCGTTGCCACGCAAGCTGCCAGATTCCTGATCATCTTTTCTCCCTGTTGATTGATGAAAGACATCCGACTGGTTCGTGGCACCGGTGGCGTTTGGAGCAGGAATCGGGCAAACCTGGACCGTCGTATGACTCGACTTTCTAGACGGATGTTTGACCGGATCCCTGGTAACCAGGGCGCGGGACTCCCGCCGAACCCACTGCTAGGCTCGTAAACGCAAAGCCGCCCGCCCCTTAACCCGGTCCCGTGAGGCCAGGAAGGAGCAGATGTGTCACGCCGACCACGGTCGTCCTCGACCGCGACGACATGCGCCGCACGCTGGTGCGGATCGCTCACGAGATCGTCGAGAAGAACCCCGACGGGGAGATCGCGCTCGTCGGTATCCACCGGCGGGGGGCGCATCTCGCCCGGCGCCTGCACGCGCTGACCAGCGAGCTGCTGGACGCCGGCGGTGCCGCTCGGCACCGTCGACATCTCCTTCTACCGCGACGACCTGGCCATCCGGCCCGAGCTCGCCGATCGTCCACGCCACCCAGCTCGACTTCCCCGTCGACGGCCGCACGATCGTGATCGTCGACGACGTCCTCTACACCGGGCGCACCGTCCGGGCGGCGATCGACGAGATCTTCGACTACGGCCGCCCGGCCCGGGTGCAGCTGGCGGTGCTGGTCGACCGCGGCCACCGCGAGCTGCCGATCCGCCCCGACTACGTGGGCAAGAACCTCCCCACCTCGCAGGACCAGCGCGTCAACGTGCGCGTCGAGGAGGTCGACGGCGTCGACGAGGTCACGATCGGCCCGGCCAACCAGCCCAGGATCAAGGCCGCATGAGCCCCGCGATGCCCCGCCACCTGATCTCGATCGACGACCTTGACCGCGCCGGGATCGAGCGGATCCTGGATCGCGCCGAGTCCTTCGCCGAGGTCTCCGGACGGGAGATCAAGAAGGTGCCCGCCCTGCGCGGCCGCACGGTCGTCAACCTCTTCTACGAGGCCTCCACGCGCACCAGCTCGAGCTTCGAGCTGGCCGCCAAGCGGCTCAGCGCCGACGTGGTCAGCGTCCGCTCGGCCGGCTCGAGCGTCGACAAGGGCGAGTCGCTCAAGGACACGGTGCAGACGCTCTCGGCCTATGACCCGGCGGCGATCGTGATCCGCTCCCCGCACGCCGGCGCCGCCCAGCTGGTCGCCGGCTGGACCGACGCCGCGGTGATCAACGCCGGCGACGGCAAGCACGAGCACCCCACCCAGGCGCTGCTCGACGTGTTCACGCTGCGCCGCCGGCTCGGGCTCGCTGGACGGCGCTCAACATCTGGATCGTCGGCGACGTCCTGCACTCGCGGGTGGCCCGCTCGAACATCCTGGCCTTCACGCGGATGGGCGCCCGGGTCACCGTGTGCGGGCCGCCGACGCTGATCCCGCGGGAGATCGAGGCGCTCGGCTGCGAGGCGACGCCCAGCCTCGACGGCCTCGACGAGGCCGAGGTCGTCTACGTGCTGCGGATGCAGCACGAGCGGATGCGCGAGTCCTTCGTGCCCTCGCTGCGCGAGTACGCGGCTCGCTACCAGATCAACGACCGCCGGCTGAGCCCGGGGCAGCTGCTCATGCACCCCGGGCCGGTCAACCGCGGCGTCGAGCTGTCGGCGGCCGCGATCGACTCGCCCCAGGCGCTGATCGGCGACCAGGTCAAGGCCGGGGTGGCGGTGCGGATGGCCGTCCTCTACGAGCTGCTGGTCGGCTCGCCGATCCTGGCGGTGGCGGCATGACCGACCAGAGGCTGTTTCACCGAGCCAGGCGCGCCGGCCGACCTGCTGATCCGCGGCGCCCACGTGCTCGACCCGCGCGCCGACCTCGACGAGCCCCACGACGTCCTGATCCGCGACGGCCAGATCGCCGAGCTGGGCGCGCCCGACTCGCTGCCCGCCCGACGGCGTCGAGACCCTCGACGCCGCGGGCAAGCACCTGTTCCCCGCCTTCGTCGACCCCCACGTGCACCTGCGCACGCCCGGGCCAGGAGTACAAGGAGAACCTCGAGACCGGCACCGCGGCGGCCGCCGCCGGCGGCTTCTGCGCGGTGATCGCGATGCCCAACACCGACCCCACCGTCGACGACGCGGCGGTGCTGGGCTCGCTGATCGAACGGGCCGCGCGGCGAGGCCCGCGTTCCGGTCGGCTTCCTGGCCTCGATCACCCGCGGGCTGCGACGGCGACGAGCTGACCGAGATGGCCGAGCTGCGCGACGCCGGCGCGCTCGGCTTCACCGACGACGGCAAGCCGGTGGTCTCGGCCGGGATGCTGCGCAAGGCGCTGCAGTACCAGCGGCTGTGCGGCGGCGTCATCGCCCTGCACGAGGAGGATCCCGCGCTGTCGGGCGACGGCGTCATGCACGAGGGCGCGGTCTCGGCCCGGCTGGGCATGGCCGGCATCCCGTCGGTGTCGGAGTCGACGATGGTCGCCCGCGACGGCGCGCTGGCGCTGCTACGAGGACGCCCGCGTGCACTTCCAGCATCTCTCCTGCGTCGAGTCGGTGCAGGCGCTGGCCGCCGCCAAGGAGGCCGGGCGCTCCGGGTCAGCGGCGAGGTCAGCCCCCACCACCTGACGCTCACCGACGACCTGGTGCGCACGCTGGACAGCCGCTTCAAGATGAACCCGCCGCTGCGCACCGAGGCCGACCGCCGGGCGCTGGTCGAGGGGCTGCGCAGCGGGGTGATCGACTGCGTCGCCACCGACCACGCGCCCCACGCCCGGCACGAGAAGGAGGTGCCGTTCGAGCAGGCGCCGATGGGCACGACCGGCCTGGAGACGGCGTTCGCCGCGCTGTACACCGAGCTGGTGATGCCCGGCGAGCTCGAGCTGGCCACGGTGGTCGAGCGGATGACCGCCGGCGGCGCGCTGTACGGCCTGCCGACGCCGCGGATCGCGGTCGGCGAGCCCGCCAACCTGTGCCTGGTCGACCTCGACGCGCGCTTCGAGGTCGGCGAGGACGGCTACGCCAGCCGCTCGACCAACTGCTGCTTCCACGGCCGCACCCTGCACGGCCGGGTGGTGCTGACGCTCGCCGCCGGGCAGTCGCCTACCGGCGCCCGATGCTGGTCACGCGCGCCGCCGCGCCCGCGGCCGGCTCGGACTCGCGGGGACCGCAGCGCCGATGACGCAACGCCACCGCCTACGTCCTGCTCGAGGACGGGACCCGCTTCGACGGCCTCGGCCTGCGGCGCCGACGCGGCCGCGGTGGGGGAGATCGTGTTCACGACCTCGATGTCCGGCTACCAGGAGGCGATGACCGACCCCAGCTACGCCGGCCAGCTGATCACCTTCACCTATCCCCAGATCGGCAACTACGGCGTCAGCGCCGAGGCGATGGAGTCAGACCGCATCCACGCGCGCGCGGCGATCATGCGCGCCGGCGTCGACCGCGACGACGCCCCGGGCGCCGAGGCGGGCTGGCTGACCTGGCTGACCGACGCAGGGATCCCGGCGATCACCGACCTGGACACGCGGGCGCTGGTGCGCCACATCCGCGATCGCGGGCGCGATGCGCGGCGGCGTCTTCCCGGCCACGATCGACGAGCGCGCAGGCGCGGGAGCTGATCGCCGCCGAGCCGGCGATGGCCGGCCGCGACCTGGCCCGCGAGGTGACGCCGCGCCGAGACCGATCGTGCTGGCCCCAGCGAGCGGCGCGAGCTCGGGCCGCGGATCGCCATGATCGACACCGGCGTCAAGCGCTCGATCGTCGCGCAACCTGCGCGCCCGCGGGGCCACCGTCGAGCTGCACCCTGCACCGAGCCCCGCCGAGCTGCTCGCCAACCGACCCCGACGCGATCTTCCTGGCCAACGGCCCCGGCGATCCCGGCGGCGCTCGACTACGTCGTCGCCACCGTCCGCGAGCTGGTCGGCAAGCTGCCGGTGTACGGGATCTGCCTCGGCCACCAGCTGCTGTGCCGGGCGGTCGGCCTCGAGACCTACAAGCTGCCGTTCGGCCACCACGGCGCCAACCACCCGGTCAAGGACCTGGCCACCGGCCGGACCGAGATCACCAGCCAGAACCACGGCTTCGCGGTGCTCGGGCCCCGACGGCGCCCGGACGATCGACCGCGACGAGGCCGGTGCGCTGGGAGACCGACTTCGGCGCCGCCGAGCTGACCCACATCAACCTCTACGACCGCACCGTCGAGGGGCTGACCCTGCGCGACGTCCCCGGCGCCACCGTCCAGTACCACCCCGAGGCCGGCCCGGGCCCGCACGACGCGCTGTACCTGTTCGACCGCTTCGTCGACCAAGTAGATCGCAAGGCCGCGCGCCTAGCGATCTCGAGCGAACTGATGCCCCGCCGCGACGACATCCACAAGATCCTGCTGCTCGGCTCCGGCCCGATCGTGATCGGCCAGGCGGCCGAGTTCGACTACTCCGGCACCCAGGCCTGCCGGGTGCTCGAGCAGGAGGGCTACGAGGTCGTGCTCGTCAACTCCAACCCGGCGACGATCATGACCGACCCCGAGGTCGCCACCACCACCTACATCGAGCCGCTGCTGCCGGGCCCGGTGGCCCAGGTGATCGAGCGCGAGCGGCCCGACGCGCTGCTGCCGACGCTCGGGCGGCCAGACCGCGCTCAACCTGGCCAAGGCGCTGCACGAGGACGGGACGCTCGAGCGCTTCGGGGTGGAGCTGATCGGCGCCGACTACGAGGCCATCGACCGCGCCGAGGACCGCGAGCGCTTCCGCGACACGATGACCGCCGCCGGGCTGCGGGTGCCCGAGAGCGTCGATCGCCCACAGCATCGCACGACGCCCGGGCCGCGCTGCCGACGATCGGGCTGCCGTTCATCGTCCGGCCCGGCGTTCACCCTCGGGCGGCACCGGCGGCGGGGTGGTGCGCAGCGAGGCCGAGCATCGAGCGGGTGGTCGGCGGCGGCCTGGCCGCCTCGCCGATCGGCCAGGTGCTGCTCGAGGAGTCGGTGCTCGGCTGGGGCGAGTTCGAGCTCGAGGTGATGCGCGACCACACCGACAACGTGGTGATCGTGTGCTCGATCGAGAACCTCGACCCGATGGGCGTGCACACCGGCGACAGCGTGTGCGTGGCCCCCCAGCAGACGCTCACCGACAAGCAGTACCAGGCGCTGCGCGACCAGGCGATCGCGGTGATCCGGGCGGTCGGGCGTGGAGACCGGCGGCTCCAACGTCCAGTTCGCGGTCAACCGCGGCCACCGACGAGATCGTGGTCATCGAGATGAACCCGCGGGTCTCGCGCTCCAGCGCGCTGGCCAGCAAGGCGACCGGCTTTCCGATCGCCAAGATCGCCGCGCGGCTGGCCGTCGGCTACACGCTGCAGGAGATCCCCAACGACATCACCCGCGCCACGCCGGCCAGCTTCGAGCCGGCGATCGACTACTGCGTGGTCAAGTGGCCGCGGTTCGCGTTCGAGAAGTTCCCCGGCGCCGAGGCCGGCCTGACCACCCACATGAAGTCGGTGGGCGAGGCGATGGCGCTGGGACGGACGTTCAAGCAGGCGTTCGCCAAGGCGCTGCGCTCGCGCGAGCTCGACACCGCAGCCGGTCGCCCCCGCCGACGACGAGGCGCTGCTGGCGCTGGTGCAGGAGCCCGGCGCCGAGCGCTTTGACCATCTGCTCGAGGCGCTGCGGCGCGGGCGCCTCGATCGACGAGCTGCACCGCCGCACCGACATCGACCCGTGGTTCCTGCACGAGCTGGCCGAGTTGGTGGCCGATCCGCAGGCGCCGTTCGCCGGCGTGCGGACGTTCAAGGCGGTCGACACCTGCGCGGCCGAGTTCGCGGCCCAGACGCCCTACTTCTACTCGGGCTGGGAGCGCCCCGGCCCGGACGGCCGCCCAGCCACGAGGTCCGGCCCGCGGCGAGCGGCCCGAGCGTGGTCATCCTCGGCTCGGGCCCCAACCGGATCGGACAGGGGATCGAGTTCGACTACTGCTGCGTGCACGCCGCCCAGACGGTGCGCGAGCCGGGCCGCGACGCGGTCATGATCAACTGCAACCCCGAGACGGTCTCCACCGACTACGACACCTCCGACCGGCTGTACTTCGAGCCGCTCACGCTCGAGGACGTGCTCGCGGTCTGCGAGCTCGAGCAGCCCGAAGGGGTGGTCGTGCAGTTCGGCGGCCAGACGCCGCTCAAGCTCGCCGCCGGGCCTCGACGCCGCCGGGATCCGCGATCCTCGGCACCAGCATCGACGCGATCGATCTCGCCGAGGACCGCTCGCGGTTCGGCGCGCTGCTCGACCGGCTCGGCTACAACGCCCCGCCTTACGCCACCGCGCGTCAGCGCCGAGGAGGCGCTGGACGCGCGCACCCGAGGTCGGCTTCCCGCTGCTGGTCCGCCCCAGCTACGTGCTCGGCGGCCGCGCGATGGAGATCGTCTACAGCGTCGACGGGCCTCGAGGACTACCTGCGACCGCGTCGGCGCACCGAGCCCGGCGCCACGATCTACCTCGACCGCTTCCTCGAGGACTCGATCGAGGTCGACGTCGACGCCCTGTGCGACGGCGAGGACGTCTGGATCGCCGGGATCATGCAGCACGTCGAGGAGGCGGGGATCCACTCCGGCGACTCGGCCTGCGTGCTGCCGCCCCACGCGCTGGGCGAGGAGATGCTCGACCGGATCCGCGAGCAGACGGCCGGCATCGCCCGGGCGCTGGGCGTGGTCGGGCTGCTCAACGTCCAGTTCGCGATCCACGGCGACGACGGGCTGTACGTGATCGAGGCCAACCCGCGTGCCTCGCGGACGGTCCCGTTCGTGTCCAAGGCGATCGGCCTGCCGCTGGCCAAGCTCGCCTGCCGGATCATGCTCGGCGAGCGCGATCGCCGACCTCGACCTGCCGCGAGCGACGCCAGCCGACGGCCACGTGTGCGTCAAGGAGGCGGTGCTGCCGTTCAACCGCTTCGCCGGCGCCGACTCGCTGCTGGGACCGGAGATGCGCTCCACCGGCGAGGTGATGGGGATCGCCGCCGACTTCCCGACCGCGTTCGCCAAGGCCCAGGCGGCCGCCGGCGCCAAGCTGCCCAACCAGGGCACCGTGTTCATCACCGTGGCCGACGGCGACAAGCCGGCCGCCACCGGCATCGCCACCTCGCTGCACGACCTCGGCTTTCAGATCGTCGCCACCCGCGGCACCGCCCAGGCGCATCCGGCGGATGGGGATCCCGGCCACCGAGATCAACAAGATCGGCGAGGGCTCCCCGCACGTCGTCGACTGGATCGAGCGGGGCGAGGTCGACCTGGTCATCAACACCCCGGTCGGCACCGGCGCCCGCTCCGACGGCTACGAGATCCGCTCGGCGGCGGTCGCGCGCGGGATCCCCTGCATCACCACCATGGCCGGCGGGATGGCCGCCGCCCGGGCGATCGCTGCCGCCCGCCGCGGCGAGCCCGCGCGTCGTCTCGCTGCAGGAGATCTACACGGCGCAGCGGCCGGACACCGCGCCCGGCCGCGACGTGACCGCGACCGCGCGCGGAGCGCGTCACGGCCCCGTTCGGCGCGCCGCACGGCGCCGGTCACCGGCCGCGAGCAGCTACGGCGCCTACGTCGTGCTCAGCTGCTGCCGACCCCGGCGGCCCCCGGCCGCGCGGCGGGCCAGTTCTACATGCTGCGCGCCGACCGCTGGGGCGGGGGGGACGGAGAGCGGCCGTTCCTGCCTCGTGCCTTCAGCGTGCTGCGGGCGCCGGCCGGAGACCGACGCAGCTGCAGTTCATGATCGAGGACGTCGGTCCCGGGACCGAGCCGCCTGGCCGAGCTCGGGCCCGGGGACGAGCTGCGGCTGGTGGGGCCGCTGGGGATCGGGTTCGCCCGGCCCCGGGACGGTCGCCGGCCGCTGCTGGTCGGCGGCGGCGTGGGGACCGCGCCGCTGGCCATCTGGCAGGACCAGCTCGGGCCCGAGACGCTCGCCTGCTCGGCTTCCGCGACGCCGCGCCACGCCGCCGGGGCCGAGCTGCTCGCCGACGTCCGCGTGGCCACCGACGACGGCAGCGTCGGCCACCACGGGCTGGTCACCGACCTGCTCGACGACGAGCTCGACCTCGACCGCCCACGCCGAGGTCTACGCCTGCGGACCGCCCGGCGATGCTCGAGGCCGTCCGGGTGCTGTGCGCGGTCCGGGACATCCCCGCCCAGCTCGCCCTCGAATCCGGCATGGCCTGCGGCTTCGGCGCCTGCTTCGGCTGCGTCGTGCCCACCAAGCAGGGCTACATCCGGCTGTGCGTCGACGGCCCGGTGCTGGACGCGCGCTGCACGTCTGGAGCACGGTCGTCTGCCTTCGTCGCGCCGGCGCTGGAGCAGTCGTGAGCGTCGCCTTCTGCGGGCATCGAGCTCGCGCACCCGATCATCAACGCGTCGGGCACGTTTGACGCGATCGCGGCGCGGCGGGCGTTCGGCGACGAGCTGCTGGAGCGCTTCCCGTTCTCCGCGTTCGTCTCAAAGACGGTGACGCTGGCGCCGCGCCAGGGCAACCCGCCGCCGCGGCTGTGGGAGCTCGCCGGCGGGCATGATGAACTCGATCGGGCTGCCCAACAAGGGGCTGGAGGGCTACCTGGCCCACGACCTGCCCGAACTCGCGCGGCTGCCGGTGCCGCTGATCGTCAACGTGATGGGCTTCAGCCGCGAGGAGGTCGCGCAGCCTGGTCACCGCGTTCGGCGAGCGCGACGAGGTGGCGGCGCTGGAGCTCAACGTGTCCTGCCCCAACGTCGAGACCGGCCTGGTCATGGGCGCCGACCCGGCGCGAGGTGGCGCGGCTGCTGGACGCGGTCAGGCCGCTGACCGACAAGCCGCTGATCGTCAAGCTGACCCCCAACGCCAGCGACGTGCCCGCGGTGGCGCTGGCCGCCGAGCGGGCGGGCGCCAGCGCGCTGTCGCTGATCAACACGATCAAGGGCATGGCGCTTGACCCGCGCACCGGGAGCGCCGTGGCTGGGCGGCGAGACCGGCGGCGTATCCGGGTCCCGCGGTGCGCGCGATCGCGCTGGCCCAGGTGGCCTCGGTCGTGCAGGCTCGTGCAGATCCCGGTGATCGGTATGGGGGGCGTCCAGAGCGGTCGATGATGCCGCGGACCTGATGGCCGTCGGCGCCACCCTCGTGGCGGTCGGCACCGAGAGCTTCAGAGACCCCGCCGCCGGCGCCGGATCGCGGCCGATCTGGAGCCCGATATCGTCCAAGTTCGCAAATTCCGGTGCGCGGGAGTCTGAACCGGACAGGCTGATACGGTCAAATCTGCGCAGACTCGATAAACCCCTGCAAACACAGACTATTGTCGAACCTCGTCTCGACATTGCTGGACCTAAGGTTGAGGTCGAGTCGAATTAGGACGTTTTGTCTTGATCGCCCCGCCCCAAGATGTATAGTCGCCGCCCATGCCGCCGGTCAGCGAATCGTTCTCCAAGCCCCTCGCGGCGCCGGAACGTTCGCTCGTTCAGCGCATGGAAGCGCTGCAGCGTGCGAACGACATCCGCAGCCGGCGAGCGCAGCTCAAGCGCGACCTCAAAGCCGGACGCCAACCGATCCACGAGCTGCTGCTCAACCCACCCGATTACCTGCTCACCGCCAAGGTCTTCGACCTGCTGCTGGCGGTGCCGAAGTACGGCCGGGTGAAGGTCAACAAGATCCTGTCGCAATGCCGGATCTCGCCGAGCAAGACCCTGGGCGGCCTCTCCGAGCGTCAGCGGGGCGAGCTCGTGACGCTCATGCGCCGTCGCTGAGCGCACGCCCGGCACCAGGTCGTGAGCGGGATCGGAGGCGCCCGTGCCGCGGGTGATCGTCATCACCGGGCCCTCCGGAGTCGGTAAGGGCACGCTGATCCGCGGCCTGCTGGACCGCGTGCCCGCAGCTGGAGCTGTCGGTGTCGGCCACCACCCGCGCCCCCCGGCCCGGCGAGCAGTCCGGCGCCGACTACCACTTCATGGACGAGGAGGAGTTCGACCGCCGCGTGCAGGCGGGCGACTTCGTCGAGCACGCCACCTACTCGGGCTCGCGCTACGGAACGCTTCGCTCTGAGCTCGAGGGCCGGCTGCGGCCAGGGCGTGCCGGTCGTGCTGGAGATCGAGCTGCAGGGGGCACGGCAGGTCCGCGAGGCGATGCCGGAGGCGGTCCAGGTGTTCATCGCTCCGCCGTCGCGCGACGCGCTGCGAGCGCGGCTGGTGGGCCGCGGCACCGACACCGGCGAGCAGATCGAACAGCGCATGCGCACCGCCGAGCGCGAGCTCGAGGCCCAGCCGGAGTTCGCGCACGTGGTCGTCAACGACCGCCTCGAGCAGGCCACCGATGAGTTGCAGCGAATCGTCAGCCACGCATTGGGGGAGACTCACCCCGCGACCGCTAACCTTGGAAGCCCCGATCAAGGAAGACACACGTGATCTCACCCCGTATCGACAAGCTGCTAGAGCACGTCGACTCCGACTACGCCAGCGTGCTCGTAGCTGCTAAGCGCGCGCGTCAGATCAACTCCTATTACCACAACCTCGGTGAGGGGACCTTCGATGAGTTCCCGCCGCCGATGGTCGACACCCGCTCGAAGAACTACCTGACGATCGCTCTGGAGGAAGTTGCTCAGGGCAAGCTCAAGTACCACTACCGGTAGCCGGGAACCGGTGACGAGCTCTACCGGCTTGCCGAGCAGCAAACGGTAGAAGTCAATGGCCAGATTGCTCTTCGGCGTCAGCGGCGGGATCGCCGCCTACAAGGCGCTGGAGGCGGCAAGACTGGCGGTCAAGGCCGGTCACAGTGTCCGCGTCGTGCAGACGGAGGCGAGCCGGCGATTCGTCGGCAGCGCGTCGTTTGAGGCCATCAGCGGCGCGCCGGTGCTCACCGACGAGTTCGAGCCCGATCCGTTGCGCGGCGCCTATCCGGGAGAGCCGGCCCCGGTACGCAGCGCCGATCAGCCATCTGGCGCTGGTCGAGCGCGCCGACCTGTACCTGATCGCGCCGGCCACGGCCAATACGATCGCCAAGCTCGCCCATGGCCACGCCGATAACCTGCTCACCACCGCCGCCCTGGCAGCGAGTTGCCCGGTGGCGTTGGCGCCGGCGATGAACAACCGCATGTACGAGCATCCGGCGACCCGGGCCAACCTGGAGCTGCTGATCGCCCGCGGGGTGACGGTGATCGGACCCGGCGAGGGCCGCCTGGCCTCCCACGGCGAGCATGGTGTCGGCCGCCTCGCCGAGCCGGCCGACCTGCTGGCCGTGTGCGAGTCGCTGCTGGGCGGTGAGACCGGGCCGAGCGCCGCCTGGTTCGGCGTCCGCGTCCTGGTCACCGCCGGCGGCACGCGCGAACCGATCGACAGCGTTCGCTACATCGGCAATAGGTCCTCGGGGCGAATGGGGTTCGCACTGGCCGAGCAGGCCGCCCGTCGCGGAGCCGAGGTCACACTGGTGGCGGCCAACGTCGCCCTGCCGCCGCCCTCGGGGATCAGGCTGATCGAGGTCGCGACCGCCGCCGAGCTCGGCGCCGCCTGCGAGCGCGAGTTCGAGGCCTGCGACGTCCTGCTGATGGCCGCCGCCGTGGCCGACTTCCGGCCGCGCGGACCGGCCGACAACAAGCTCAAGAAGGACCGTGGCGTGCCGCAGCTCGAGCTCGAACCCACCGACGACGTGCTCGCTGGGCTGGCGGCGCACCGGCGCGATGACCAGGTCCTGGTCGGCTTCGCCGCCGAGCATGGAGACGACGCCGTCGCCTACGCGCGCGGCAAGCTGGAGCGCAAGCGCCTCGATGCCGTCGTGGTCAACGACATCTCAAAACCGGGTATCGGATTTGACACCGACGACAACGAGGTGACGATCGTCCTGGCGGGCGGAGTGCCCAACCGGTCGCCCGGGCCAGGAAGGATGTGGTCGCCGCCCGCGTCCTGGATCAGGTAGTGCAGTTGCGAGCAAGGAAGGAGAGCAGCGATCGAGCCGTCCGAGCAGACCGAGCCCGCACCGCAGGAGTTTGAGGCCTCCGCCGCCGTAGCACGGGCGCTCGCCGCCAACGTCAACAAGGCGGTACAGGTCAGGCAGGAGACGCTGCGCCACCTGATCGTTGCCCTGTTGGCCGAGGGCCACGTGCTGGTTGAGGATTACCCGGGGGTGGGCAAGACCGCGCTGGCGCGGGCGCTGGCGCGCTCGATCGACTGCCAGTTCGCGCGTATCCAGTGCACCTCTGACCTGCTGCCCGCTGACGTCGTCGGCACCAACGTCTATGACCAGCGCGAGCAGCGCTTCGAGTTCCGTCCCGGACCGGTGTTCGCCAACGTCGTGCTGGTCGACGAGATCAACCGCGCCTCGCCCAAGACTCAGTCCGGGCTGTTGGAGTGCATGCAGGAACGGAGAGTCACGGTTGATGTGCACACCCATGAGCTGGCGCGCCCGTTCCTGGTGCTGGCCACGCAGAACCCGATCGAGTACGAGGGCACCTATCCGCTGCCCGAGGCCCAGGTCGACCGGTTCATGATCCGGATCTCGCTCGGCTACCCGGACCGTTCGGCGGAGACCGGCATGCTGGCCCAGCACGAGACCGGCGATCAGGTGCTCGCCCTCAGACCGGTGGCGACCGCGGCCGAGGTGCTGGCCGCTCAGGACGCCGCCGGCCGCGTCAGGTCCTCCGCGCCGCTGCGTGACTACATCGTCAGGCTGCTGTGGCGCACCCGCGAGGACCCGCGCGTCGATCTGGGGGCCAGCCCGCGGGCCGGGCTGCTGCTGCTGCGCGCTGCCAAGGCGCACGCGATGCTGGCCGGGCGCGACCACGCGCTCCCCGACGACGTCCAGGCGTTATCCGTTCCCGTCCTCGCCCACCGCTTGGTGCTGGCCCCGGAGACACCCAGGGACGCCGCGCGCGACGTGATCGAGGATGCCGTCGCGGCGGTGAGGGCGCTCTGATGCAACCGCCCCGGCTGACCGCGGGGCGCGCGATGGCGACGGCGGCCGCCGGGCTGGCGCTGATCCTGATCTCCTTCCTGTTCGACGCCGCGCCGCTGTTCGTGTCCGGGGTCGCGTTCGCCGTCGCTGGGCGCCGCCGCTCCCGCCTGGGTGTGGATCAGCGCGCGCGGCGCCCGCGCGCATCGTCGGCTGTCGGACGAGCGGGTGATCGAGGACGAGCCGCTGGAGGCCACCATCGAGATCTCGCCGCGGTCCCCTGGGACTCCCCGGAGCCGAGGTCTATGACCCGTTCACCGGCTCGCGGACCGAGGTCGCCGGCCTGCTCTCGGCGGTGCTGGGCGTCAACCGCGTGAGCGTGACGGTGACCACCCACTTCCCCCGCCGGGGACTGAAGACGCTCGAACCGCCATCGCTGCGCGTGCGTGACCCGCTGGACCTGGCCAGCGTTCAGGCCGTCGGCGGCGGCCCGCCCCAACGGCTGCTGGTGCTCCCGCGAACCGAGCGCGTCCGGTGGACGAGGCCTGACCGCGGGCGGCGGTTTCGCCTCGCCGACGGCAACGCCGCCTCCGAGGCGATGGCGGCGGTCGACGTCGACGGACTGCGGCCCTACCGCCCCGGCACACCCGCCAGCCGGATCCACTGGCCGGCGGTGGCGCGCGGGGCGGGCCTGATCGAGCGCCGGCTGCAGGCCGACGGCGACAGCCGCCCGATGATCTTGCTCGACGCGCGCAGCGACGGGCCGGAGGAGCTGCTCGACGCCGCCGTCCGGGCGGCGGCGTCGCTCACGCTCGAACTGGCTCGTGCCGGTGGCTGCGGACTGCTGCTGCCGGGCGAGCAGCGCGCGACCGCGATCGACCGCGAGCTGATCACCTGGCCGGCCGCCTACGCCCGGCTGGCGGTGGTCGAGGGCGGTCCGCAGGCGCCCGCGCCCGCGCTGAAGTCCTACGCCACGCGGGTGGGTCCGATGATCTACGTCGCCGCCGCATCACCCGGGCGGCTGCCCGCCGCCAACGGCGGCGGTCGTGGGCTCACCCTGCTGGTAGTGCCGGTGGCGAGCCTCAGCGGCGGGCGCCCGCCGGGGATCCGGGGCTCGATGCTGCCAACGCTCGATGTCTCGGGCTGCCGCGGCTTCCTGCTCGGCGTGGGCCGCGAGGTGGATCGCCCCCGAGCCGAACGCCCACGAGGCGAGCGCCGCGTGAGCGCCAGCGCCGCCGCGCCGCGCCTCACCCGGCCCGGATCGGTGGTGCGCCACGCCCGGGCCGAGCGGCCCTGGGTTCGCCTGGCCACATTTGCGGCGCTGTCGCTGTACGGGGTGCTGCGGTGGAGCACGCTGCTGCATCCGGCGCCCATGGGACGGCTGCTCGGACTGCTGGCGCTGGCGCTGGTCATCGCGCTGGGAATCCCGGAGCTGCGGCGCTATTTCGGGACGCCGGCGGCGATCGGGGCCACGTTGGTGGTGTCGCTGCTGGCCTTCCCGCTGTCGGGGCTGCCGTGGCACTACCTCACCCATATGCGGATCGCGGTCAGCGCCGACCGCATCGGCACCGGCCTGCAGGGGCTGGCCGGAGTCCTGGTTCCCTACCTCGGTAACAGTCACACGATCCGGCTGGTGTTCGTGCTCGGCGCCGCCGTCCTCTTGCTGGACGCCGCCATCGTGCTTGCCTTCGCTCCGCGTCCGTTCCGGGATGGCCGGCGCGCCACCGCCGCGCTGCCGCTGGCGGCGCTGGCAGTGGTGCCCACCGCGCTGGTCCGCCCCCAGCAGCCGTACCTGCAGGGGCTGCTGCTGTTCGTGCTGCTGGCGGCGTTCATGTGGGGCGAGCGCGTCCGCAGCGAGGCGGTCGGAACCGCGGTGGCGGTGGCGGCGCTGGCCGGCATCGCCGGAGCGGTCCTGGCCCCCGGCCTTGACCCGCACAAGCCGTGGGTCAACTTCCGCGCCTGGGCGGGGACGGTCACCCGGCCGCGGATCGACGCCTTCGACTGGAATCAGACCTACGGACCGCTGCACTGGCCCCACTCCGGCCACACAGTGCTGACCGTCGAAGCCGAGCACGCCGACTACTGGAAGGCGGAGGACCTCGACGTCTTCAACGGCTACGCCTGGCAGTCCAGCAGCAACGAGATCACCGGCGCGCTGCCCGCGCCCGACCCGGCGGCGCTGCAGAAGTGGACCCAGTCGGTGCGGGTGACGATCAAGGGCATGCGGACCACCGACATCATCGCCGCCGGCTACGCGTCGGAGCCGGCGATCGCCCAGAACGTGGTGGCGGGAACCAGCGCTGGGACCTGGACCACAGCCAGCCCGCTCGGTCCGGGCACCAGCTACAGGGTGCTGACCTACTCGCCGATGCCCTCGGCGGCGCAACTGCGCACCGCCGGCGGTGGCTATCCCGCGTCCGGCGCTGAGCAGCTATCTCACGCTCAGCATCCCCGACCGGCAGGTCCAGACCCCCAGCCTGCCGCCGGTGACGTTCCCGCTGTTTCACTCCACCGAGCACCCGTACGTGCAGCAGTACTACGACCCCAACGCCACCGCGATGGTGCTCAACTCGCCCTACGGCGATGCCTACCGGCTGAGCTCGGCGCCTGGAGGCGTCGGCGCCGACCCCGTATGCGTTCGTCGAGAGCGTGCAGCGCTATCTCGCACGCGGCTTCAGCTACAACCAGAAGCCGCCGCTGCGGCGCTACCCGCTGGAGAGCTTCCTGTTCAAGGACCGGATCGGCTACTGCCAGCAGTTCTCGGGGGCGATGGCGCTGCTGCTGCGGATGGGTGGCGTGCCGGCGCGGGTGGCCTCGGGCTTCACCGCCGGCGATCCCACCGGCGGCCATGTGTGGACGGTCAGCGACATCGACGCACACGCCTGGGTTGAGGCGTGGTTCCCACACTACGGCTGGGTCCGCTTCGATCCCGACGCCGGCCACCGCGCCGGCCCGCGGGGGCGCCTCGGCCGCGCCTCAGGCCAAGCGCGTCGGGGCCACCGGCTTCGGCAACGAGCCCGGCGCCGGACAAGGGCGCCGCTTCCGCGGCCGGCTCGGCCGGCTCGCACCACGCGTCGGCGGGCTCGAGCCTGAGTCTGTTGCTCGTCATCCCGGCGGTGCTGGTGCTGGCCGCCCTGGCGGTGTTGGTTTGGTCGCTGCTGCGCCCCGAGCCCACTGCCGACGAGTTGGTGGCCGAGCTCGAGCGGGCACTGGCGCGCTCCGGGCGCCCGCTTGCCGACGGCGTCACGCTCGCCTCCCTGGAGCACCGGTTCCGCAGCTCGCCCAACGCCGCCGCCTACATCCGGCACCTGCGCCTGAACCGCTACGGCGGGCGGCGACGGATGGCCCACCGCCGTGCAGCGACGCGCCCTGCGCCAGCAGCTGCGCTATGGCCTGGGCCTCTCGGGGCGGCTGCGGTCGCTGTGGGCGCTGCCGCCCCGGCTGGGCGGCTCGGGCGCAGTACGCCGCGGCGTGCGCTCTTAAACTGCATCGGCATGGATGATGTCTATGACCTGTTTCGGCGCGGGACCGAGCTGCTGGAGGCGGGCCATCACCACCAGGCGGTGATCCCCCTGTCGCGGGCGCGGGATCTGGCCCCCGAACAGACCTCGATCCGCGAGGCGCTCGGGCGGGCCCTGTTTCGCATCCAGCATTACGAGCAGGCCGCCGACGAGTTCCAGGCGGTGATCGATCGCGCTCCGACCAACGATTTCGCCCTGTTCTGCCTGGGGCGTAGCCTGCAGATGCAGGGCCGCCACGCCGAGGCCCGCCAGCCGCTGGCGCTGGCCGCCTGCCTGCAGCCCGGGCGCAGCGACTACCGCGTTTATCGCGACCGCGCCCGGGCCCGCGCGGGCGGCGGCTGAGCGGCTGCAACGCCGCGTTCCAGCGGCCCCCGACGGCCCCCCAAATCGCGCGGGCGGTGCTAACCTGAGAGCACAGCTTTCGTGCCGGGCGTTTTCCCGGCGGCAGTACCAGAAAGTGGGCGCCCGCCCGCTTTTTTTATGAGTTTTGTCCCGACGGAGGAGACCGTGACGGCCCTACAGACCGAGATCGAAGCCAGACTCGCAGGCGTCGAGCCTGAGGTCGAGGTGCTGCTTGCGGAGGTCGTCTCCGGCCAGACCCTGCGCCTGTTCATCGATCATCCCGACGGGGTTTCGCTCGGCCTGTGCGAGCGGGTCATCGGGCCATCTGACCGACTACCGCGAGCGTTACTCGCTGGAGGTGTCGTCGCCCGGGCAGGACCGCCCGCTGACCAAGCCCCAGCACTACACCCGCTTTCTGGGCCGGCGGGCCCGCGTCCGGCTGCGCGACGCCAGCGAAGGACACAAGCAGTCGGCGCCGCCGTCGAAGACGGTGGTCGGCGAGCTGGTCGGCGCCTCGGACCGGGACGTAACGATCGCAGCCCATGACGGTGTGGTCACGATCCCCTACGAGCAGATCGTCCGCTCCAACCTCGTACCTGGAGACTGAGTCATGTCCAAGGAGATAGTGGAGGCCGTACGAGGCCTCGCGGCCGAGAAGAACATCTCGCACGAGAAGCTGATGGAGGCGCTCGAGGACGCGCTGCTGTCGGCGTATAAGAAGACGCCGGGATCGGCGCCGTATGCGAAGGTCGAGATGGACCGCGACAGCGGCGACTTCATCGTCTGGGAGCTGAAGATCCCGCCGGAGCTCGAGGAGCAGCTGCTCGTCGAGGCGACCACCGATCAGCAGCCGACCGTCGACCCCGAGACGGGCGAGATGCGCGAGGCGCCCGAGCCCGAGATCGATCCCGAGAAGCTCAAGGAGTACGAGGACCAGATCGAGATCGAGGACGTCACCCCGCACGACTTCGGGCGGATCGCGGCGCAGACGGCCAAGCAGGTGATCCTGCAGCGGATCCGCGAGGCCGAGCGCGACATGATGTTCGAGGAGTACCGCGACCGTGTCGGCGAGCTGATCACCGGCATCGTGCAGCAGTCCGACTCGCGCTACACGCTCGTCCAGCTGCGTGAGCGCGTCGAGGCGCTGCTGCCCAAGTCAGAGCAGGTCGACGGCGAGCGCTACGACCACTCGCAGCGGATCAAGGCGGTCATCAAGGACGTCTCGAACTCGACCAAGGGCCCGAGCATCATCGTCAGCCGCCGTGACCCCGAGCTGATCAAGTCGCTGTTCGAGCTCGAGGTACCGGAGATCGCCGACGGCCTGGTGGAGATCACCGGCGTTGCCCGCGAGCCCGGCTACCGCTCCAAGATCGCAGTGGTGTCCCACGTCGATGGCGTCGACCCGGTCGGCGCCTGCGTGGGCCCGCGCGGGTCGCGGGTGCGCATGGTCGTGTCCGAGTTGCGCGGCGAGAAGATCGACATCATCCCCTACAACGACGAGCCCGCCCGCTTCGTGGCCAAGGCGCTGTCGCCCGCCCGCGTGCGCGAGGTGCTGGTCGACGACGCCGGCAAGCAGGCGACGGTGATCGTGCCCGACGACCAGCTCTCACTGGCCATCGGCCGCGAGGGCCAGAACGCGCGACTGGCGGCCCGGCTCACCGGCTGGCGGATCGACATCCGCTCCGAGACCGAGTTCGCCGCCGAGGAGGCCGAGCACGGTTACGAGGAGGACGACGCCGCTCAGGGGCGCTGCGCCGCGATCCTGTCCAACGGCCGTCGCTGCCCCAACGCGGCCCTGCCCGGCTCGCGCTACTGCGGAATCGAGGCTCACCAGGCGTTGGCCCATCAGGACACCGACCAGGTCGAGTCCGCACAGGATGACAACGGCGCCGAACCCTCAGGCGTGCCGGCCGAGTCCGTGGCCCCGGCTTCTGTCGAGGCTGCCCCTGCCGGTGGCGAGGATGCTCCGCCCCCGGCCGGCGACGGCGCATGAACATATCCGCGGGTCACAACAAGGCTCGTACACTGGAGGTAGATGAACAAGCGTGTGCATGAGATCGCCAAGGAGCGTGGGCTCCCGGCCAAGGACGTCCTGGCCCGCCTGAAGGCGGCCGGCGTCGACGTCAAGGCCGCCTCGTCGTCCGTCGACGAGGATCTGGCCCGCCGCGTGCTGGCCAACGGCGATGGCGCCGCCCAGAAAGGCCGGCGGCCCAGGCAACTCCGGCCAAGCCGGCGCCTCAGCGCGCCGCGCCGGTGGCTCCGACCGCGCAGGCGGCCGCGCCCTCCGCGGCCCCGGTCGCCGCCGCCACTGCCGGCGCCGACGGTGCCGCGAGCGGCTCCGCCGCCGGCCCTGACGGTGCCGCGAGCGGCTCCGCCCCGCGCGCTCAGGCGGCCGGGTCCGAGGCGGCCCACAAGCGTCCCACCCGTGACTCGCTGCAGGGCGAGCGCGCTCCCGGCAACGCCGGCGGGCGCCGGCGGGTGGTCATCGACTCTCAGGCCTCGCGGCGCGCGGCCGGTACCGGCGGCCCGCCACAGTCAAACCAGCCACCGCGACGCCAGCGCCGCGGTCGGCGCCGGCGCGGTGTCTACGACGAAGAGGCCGAATCGCGGCCGACCCGCACCGCGGTCGCCGACCCCAGCGCGATCCAGATCAACTCCGGCTCCACCGTCAAGGACGTGGCCGAGTACCTGAGCGTGCCGGTCCCCGAGGTGATGAAGAAGCTGATGGCGCTCGGAGAGATGAAGACTCTGACGCAGACCCTGTCCGATGAGTCCATCCAGGTTCTGGCGGCCGAGCTCAACAAGGAAGTCGAGATCGTCCACTCCGAGGACGAGGAGATCGTCGAGCCGGTCTTCGAGGACGCCGATGAGGATCTCGTCGAGCGTGCTCCGGTGGTGACCATCATGGGTCACGTCGACCACGGCAAGACGTCGCTGCTGGACGCGATCCGTGAGACGGAGGTGGCGGCCGGCGAGGCCGGCGGCATCACCCAGCACATCGGCGCCTACCAGGTCAGCCACGACGGCCACAGCGTCACCTTCCTCGACACCCCCGGCCACGAGGCGTTCACCGCCATGCGCGCCCGCGGCGCCAAGGCCACCGACATCGCCGTGATCGTGGTGGCGGCTGACGACGGCGTCAAGCCTCAGACCCAGGAGGCGGTCGACCACGCCAAGGACGCGGGCGTCCCGATCCTGGTGGCGGTCAACAAGGTCGACAAGGAGGGCGCGGCACCCGATCGCGTGCGCACCGAGATGACCGCGCTTGGACTGCAGCCGGTTGAGTGGGGCGGCGACATCGAGTTCGTCAACGTTTCGGCCAAGACCAGGGAGGGCCTCGGCGATCTGCTGGAGACGATCATCGTCATGGCCGAGGTCGAGGAGCTGCGCGCCAAGACGGATGCACCCGCGTCCGGCACCGTGATCGAGTCAAAGCTCGACCCCGGTCGCGGCCCGGTGGTCACGATCCTGGTCAGCCGTGGCACCCTGGAAGTCGGCGACGCCCTCGTGGCCGGCGCCGATTGGGGTCGCGTGCGGGCGATGCACGACTTCCTCGGCAACCGGATCGGCCAGGCGTTGCCCGGCGAGCCGGTCGAGGTGCTGGGCTTCAACGGCGTTCCCGAGGCCGGCGAGCACGTCCGCGCCGTCGAGCACGAGCGCCGCGCCCGGCAGCTGGCCGGCGAGCGCGCCACCCGGCTCAAGGCCGAGTCGCTGGCCCGGCGTAGCGGCAAGCGCGTGTCGCTGGAGGACATCTTCGGCCGCGGACTGCAGGAGCTCAACCTCGTCCTCAAGGCCGATGTGGCCGGCTCGCTGGAGGCGATCGAAGACGAGATCGCCAAGCTGCCACAGGACGAGGTGTCGGTCAACGTGATCCGTCGCGCCGTCGGCGCCGTGACCGAGTCCGACGTGATGCTGGCCGCGGCCTCCAACGCCGTGATCCTGGCCTTCAACGTGCGCCCGGTGGGCGACGCCCGCGCCGTCGCCGAGCGCGAGGGCGTCGAGATCCGCCACTACTCGGTGATCTACCGCGCGATCGAGGAGCTGCGCAGCGCCATGCAGGGCATGCTCGCCCCCGAGGAGGTCGAGGAGACGCTCGGCAGCGCCGAGGTGCGCCAGCTGTTCCGCGCCTCGCGGGTCGGGACCATCGCCGGCTCCCACGTCACCGAGGGCAAGATCACGCGCGGAGCCAAGGTCCGCCTGGTTCGCGACGGCACCGTCATCTACGACGGCGAGATCGCCAGCCTGCGCCGCTTCAACGAAGACGTGCGCGAGGTGGCGAGCGGCTTCGACTGCGGCATCGTGCTGCGCGACTACGCCGACATCAAGGAAGGCGACGTGCTCGAGACCTACGCCACCCGCCAGGTCGAGCGCGAGCTCGCCTGAGCGCGGGCTTGCCGTCCCGGGACGGATTCGTCGCGGTGCTGGTGATCGACCTGCACTTCCCGCAGGCCTACGGTCTGAAGGCCAAGCGCAAGGAGCTGTCGTCGATCAAGGCCCAGCTGCACGGGCGGCTCGGCGTCGCCGTAGCCGAGACCGGACACCAGGATCTGTGGCAGCGCGCCACCCTGACCGCCTCGCTGACCGGCGGGTCGCTGGGCCGGCTGAGCGCGGCCGCCGACGAGGTCGAGCGCTGGGTGCTCGCCCGCTGCCCGGACGGCGCTCGCGTGGAGCGGCTGGTGGCCTCGGTGGAGGATCTGCGCGGATGACCAGCGCGGGAGAGAGGGCTGGCCGGGCGCGCCGACCCGGCACGCAGCGCGAACAACCGTGCGCAGAGTAGGATGGCCGCTGGCCGCATGCGACGCGTCGACGTGGCCGTGAGAGCGGTGCTCAGCGACGCTATATCGATGGATCTGAAGGACCCACGCGTGGGTTTCGTGACCGTAACCGGAGTCAAGACCAGCCCTGATCTGCGCCACGCTCGCGTGTATGTGAGCGTGCTCGGCGACGACCGCCGCGCGCGAGGCCAGCCTCGAGGGCCTGCGCTCGGCGCATGGGTTTCTGCAGCACCGGGTAGCGGCCGAGCTGACCCTCAAGCACACGCCCGCCTTGACCTTCGAATACGACGAATCGGTGGATCGCGGCATGCGGATCTCGACCCTGATCGACGCCGAGTCCCGCCACCGGGGTGCCAGATGATCACTAACGGCAACCGCGCCGAGCGCGACCATATCCTCGACGAGCTGCGCGGCGCCGACAAGCTGGTCGTGGTCACGCACGAGCACCCCGACGGCGACGCGCTCGGGTCGCTGGTGGCGATGCAGGGGCTGCTGGACGCGATCGGCAAGGACTGCCTGATGTTCATCGACGCGCGCGACCTGCCGCTGCCCAAGGAGTACCGCTTCCTGCCGCTGACCAACCTGGTGTCGGCGCCGCCGGACGACATCGATGAGCGCACGATCGTGTTCCTGGACTGCGGCAACCTCGAGCGCAACCCCGCCGAGGCCTTCCGCCGGCCCGGCGTCCACATCCTCAACATCGACCACCACCACGACAACACCCGCTTCGGGACCTTCAACCTGGTGGTGCCGGAGGCGTCCTGCACCGCCGAGATCGTGTGGGACCTGATGCACGGCCTCGACGTCAAACCGAGCCGGACGGTGGCCGAGGCGCTGTACGTCGGGCTGATCACCGACACCGGCCGCTTCATGTACGAGAACACCGGCCGGCGCGCCCACCTCATGGCCGCCGAGCTGATCGACGCCGGCGTCGACGTCCACGAGATGTACCGCCGCGTCTACGAGGGCGTGCCCTACGGCAAGCTGGCGCTGCTGGCCCGGGGGCTGGCCAACGTCGAGCGCTACGACGACGGCCGTCTGACCATGACCGCGCTCAGCGCCGCCGACTTCAGCGATTCCGGCGCCGAGGAGAGCTACTCCGAGGGCGTCGTCGACCACCTGCGCGCCGTGCAGGGCACCGCCGTGGCCGCGCTGGTGCGCGACCGCATCGGCGAGACAACGGCGGGCCTGCGCAAGGTCTCGCTGCGCGCCGGCGACGACCGCATCGACGTGTCGGCCGATCGCCCGGGCCCAGGGGGGAGGCGGCCACCGCCAGGCGGCCGGCTTCAACACCGAGCTCTCCCACGACGAGCTCGTGCGCTTCCTGCGCGACCAGCTCGCCGCGCAGCTCTGAACGCCGGTCCGGGACCGGGATGCGGCCGCAGGCTCTCTGGCTTGGATGCCATATTGGCAACAAATGCAGAGACCTCCCTCCGGCTACGTCCTCCTGTACGACAAGCCCGCCGGTATCACGTCCCACGACGTGGTCGCACGGGTCCGCCGCGAGCTCCCGCGCAAGACCAAGGTCGGCCACGCCGGCACGCTTGACCCGTTTGCCACCGGCCTGCTGCTGGTGCTGGTCGGCCGCGCCACCCGGGTGCAGCGGTTCCTGATGGCGCTGCCCAAGACCTATGAGGCCGCCGCCCGGTTCGGCGCGGTGTCGAGCACCGGCGATCCGGAAGGCGAGATCGAGGCCACCGGCAATGTCCCCGAGGGCGACGCTCGCCCTCCCCACCGGACGGCTGATGCAAGCGGCCGCCGGCGTACTCGGCGGTCAAGGTCGGCGGGCGCCGGGCCTACCAGCTGGCGCGGGCGGGGGCGGTGCCGGAGCTGGCCGAGCGCGAGATCAAGGTCTACCGCTTCGAGCAGCGCTGGCACGACGGCGACCGCCGGGGGTTCGTGATCGAGTGCTCGAGCGGGACCTACGTGCGCAGCCTGATCGCCGACCTCGGCGACGCCTACTGCGAGGCAGCTGCGGCGCACCGCGATCGGCACATTCGAGGTGTCCGACGCCGACCCAGGCCGCCCGATTGCTCTCAACGACGCCCTGAGCTTCCTCCCCGAGCTCGCCCTCGATGGTGAACGGTCTCGGCGTGCCGCCCACGGCCAGGCGGTCGCGGCCGCGTCCCCCACCGGGCCGATTGTGCGGCTGACCGACGACGGCGGTCTGATCGCGCTGGCCGAGCCTGCGCCCGGAGGACGGGACCTCAAACCGGTCGTCGGCTTTCGGCTGAACTAGGCTTGCGGCCATGCAGCTGACCAGGCTCAGCGACGTCGCCCCGCGCCCGCGACGGGTCGCGGTGGGCGAGTTCGACGGCGTGCACCTCGGGCACCGCGAGGTGATCGCCGGCAGCGACACGGTGCTGACCTTCGAGCCCCACCCGCTGTCGGTGATCCGGCCCGCAGGCCACGCCCAAGCTGCTCACCAGCCTGGAGCGCAAGACCGAGCTGATCGCCGAGCTGGGGGTGCAGGAGCTGGTGGTGATCCAGTTCGACGAGCACTTTGCCGCCCAGACCCCGGCCCACTTCATCGACCACGTGCTGGTGGAGCGGCTGCGGGCGACGCACGTGTCGGTGGGAGAGAACTTCCGCTTCGGCCACCGCGCCGCGGGCGACACGGCGCTGCTGGCCGGCGACGAGCGCTTCGAGACCCGCGTGGTCACGCTGGTCGAGGTCGACGGGGAGATCGTCTCCTCCAGCCATATCCGGGCGCTGGTGTCGGCCGGCGACGTCGAGCACGCCGCCCGGTTTCTGGGCGCGCCGTTTCAGCTCAGCGGAGTGGTGGTGGAGGGGGACCGGCGCGGGCGCACGCTGGGCTTTCCCACCGCCAACATCGTCCCCGACGACGAGTACGTGTGCCCCGGCCACGGCGTCTACGCGGCGCGCGCCGACGGCGTCTGCGCCGCGGTCAACGTCGGGGTGCGGCCGCACGTTCGGCACCGACCTGGCCCTGCTGGTCGAGGCCTACCTGCTCGACCGCGACGTCGACCTCTACGGCCGCCCGCTGCGGATCGACTTCCTGCAGCGGCTGCGCGGCGAGCGGCGGTTCGCCTCGGTCGAGGCGCTCGTGGAGCAGATGCAGCGCGACGTCGAGCTGACGCGGCGGCTGTGCGGCTGAGCACGATCGCCGCTCTGCTAGCCTCACCGGCCGCATGACACTCACTCAGGAACGAAAGCGGGAGCTGACCGAGAAGTTCGGCTCGGGACCCGCGGACACCGGCAAGACCGAGGTCCAGGTCGCGCTGCTGACCGAGCGCATCAACGAGCTCACCGACCACCTGCGCACCCACCGCAAGGACCATCACTCGCGGCGCGGCCTGCTGATGCTGGTCGGTCGCCGGCGCCGCTTCCTCAACTACCTCCAGCGCTCCGATCTCGAGCGCTACCGCGCGCTGATCCGCGAGCTCGGCCTGCGCCGGTGATCGAGCCCGGGACCCCGGTCCCCGAGTTCACGCTCAAGCGCGGGGACGGCAGCGACTTCACGCGGGCCGACCTGGAGGGCAAGACCACGGTGCTGGTCTTCTACCCGTTCGCCTTCAGCCCGGTGTGCACCGACCAGCTCAACCTCTACGACGAGGTGCTGGACGACCTCCAGGAGCGCGGGGCCACGATGTACGGAGTCTCGTGCGACGCCACCTACTCGCAGACCGCGTTTCAGGAGAAGCTCGGCGTGCGGATCGAGCAGCTGTCGGACTTCGAGCCCAAAGGGGCAGTCAGCCGGGCCCTCGGCGTCTACCATCCGGGCGGCTTTCCCCAGCGGGCGCTGATGCTGATCGGCCCCGACGGGGTCGTGCAGTGGAGCTATCAGGCACCGTCGCCGGGCGACCTGCCCGGGGCCAACCTGATCTTCGACGCCCTGCAGCGCTGAGCCTCCCACGCCGGTGAGCGAGCTCGGCTCCGCGCCCGTCCCCGAGCCCGAGCCCGACGACCACCGCCGCGGCCCGGCGCCGGCGCCGCTGGTGATCGTCTACGCCGACTTCGAGTGCCCGTTCTGCGCCGTTCTGCACGGGCGGCTGGAGCGCCTGCCGGTTCAGGTGGTGTTCCGCCACTTCCCGGTCCGCTCGAGCCACCCGCGCGCCTGGCCGGCCGCCTGCGCCGCCGAGGCCGCCGGCGCTCAGGGCCGCTTCTGGGAGATGCACGACCGCCTGTTCGCCGACCAGGCCCGGCTCGAGGACCCGCACCTGTGGCGCCGGGCGCAGGAGCTGGGGCTCGACCTGGAGCGCTTCGACGCCGACCGCCGCAGCGACGCGGTCGCGCGAGCGCGTCAAGCGCGACTTCCGCTCCGGAGTGCGCGCCGGGGTGGTGACCACGCCCACCGTGTTCGCCCCGGGTCGGACGGCCTCGAGCGCCTGGACCGTCGCGAGCTCGAACGCCGCTTTGGCGGCCGGCTAGGCCGTGGCGGCGGGCGCCGCCGTGCCCTCGCTGCGCTCCAGGTCCTCGATGCGTCGGCGGCCGGCCCCGCAGCGGGTGGACGGCACCGGGGGGGCTGATCGCCGCCCGGACCAGGTCGAGCTGGCGCATGGCCACGCCGGGATCGACCTGCTGGAAGGAGGCGCACGCCTCGCACACGCCCTTGACCATCATCAGCACGTCGACGGCGCCGATGTCGTCGCGCACCGCGCCCGCCTCCTGCGCGCGCTGGACCAGCGCGTCGAGCACGCTCGATCAGCTCTGTGTGGGCGGCGCGGATCTCGTCGTTGGCCAGCCAGGCGTCGGCGAGGGCGTCGAACAGCGCCCGGTCGATCTGCTGGCGCCCGACCGCCTGATCGATCAGGTCGAACAGCGCCGGCCCGGGATCCGGAGACTCGAGCGCGGCGTGGCCGCGGGCGATCGACTCGTTCATCCGCTCCACCACGATCGCCGCGATCAGGTGCTCCTTGGAGGGGAAGTTGCGAAACAGCGTTCCGCGGCCGACGCCCGCCTGCTGGGCGATCTCGCCGACGCCGACGTCGAGCCCGCGCTCACAGAACATCTCGGTGGCGGCATCGATCAGGCGCCGGCGGTTTCGCTCGGCGTCGGCCCGCAGGCGTCTGGGCTCTTCCTCCATGGGGGTAATCAATTCTCCTACTTCTGACGGTCGATTGTGGATTACCTGCTGCCGCCGCCGGCCGACGAGCCCTCACGCGAGGCTCGCCGACGTCACGGCGGTCGTAGAGGCGGCCATTTCGCGCTCGACCTCTTTCATGTGCTCGCGGCGCAGGCCCACGGCCAGCAGCACGGCGGCACCGGCCAGCATGATCGCCGCCGCCGCGAAGGCCACGTGGTAGCCGGACACCCTGGCGGCCAGCGGGGCGATGCCGTGGGTGCTGGTCAGCAGGTTCGCGGTCTGGGTGGCGGCCAGCGTCGACAGGATGGCCAGACCGAGCGAGCCGCCGACCTGCTGGGCGGTGTTGAACAGGCCCGAGGCCAGCCCGGCGTCGTCGGGCTTGACCCCGCCGGTGCCGAGCAGCGTGATCGGCACGAAGGCCAGGCCCATCCCGAGGCTCATCGGCATCAGTCCGGGCAGCAGGTCGCCCAGTAGCTGCCGTGGACCGGCAGCTGGGTCAGGAACGCCATTCCGGCGGCGGCCAGCACGACGCCGGCGAGGGCGACGTTGCGCACGCCGACGCGGCGGATCAGCTGTTGGGCGAGGCCGGCGCCGATCATGATCCCGGCGGTCACCGGCAGGAACGCCAGTCCGGCCTTCAGGGGGCTGTAGCCGAGGATCTCCTGCACGTACAGGGAGGCGAAGAAGAACATCCCGAACATGCCGGAGGCGACCAGCAGCAGCGCGCTGTCGGCGACCGCCAGTGCCCGGATGCGGAAGATGCTCAGACGCACCAGCGGCGCCTCGCTGCGGCGCTCGATGGCCACGAAGGCCACCAGCAGTGCCACGGCGAGGGCGCCGAGGCCGAGGGTGCGGGCCGAGCCCCAGCCGAACGACTGGGCCTTGACGATCGCGTAGACCAGGACCACCAGCCCGCCGGTGACGGTGGCCGCGCCGGCCAGGTCGAACGAGCGCCGCTTGACCTCGACCCGCGACTCGGCCACGTAGCGCAGGGCCAGGGCGATCGTGATCAGCCCGACCGGGACGTTGACGAAGAACACCCACCGCCACGAGGCGAGGTCGGTGAGCACGCCGCCCATCAGCAGGCCGACGGCGGCGCCGCTGGCGGCGATCGCGCTCCACACGCCGAGCGCCCGGGTACGCTCCTGGCCGTCGGTGAACGTCGTGGTGATGATCGCCAGCGCGGCGGGGGAGACCAGCGCGCCGCCGAGACCCTGCAGCGCACGGCCGGCGATCAGCATCCCGCTGCTCTGGGCGAAGCCGTTGAGCAACGAGGCAGCCGAGAACAGGACCACTCCGGCGACGAACAGGCGCTTGCGCCCGAGCAGGTCCGCGGCCCGGCCACCCAGCAGCAGGAAGCCGCCGAAGATCAGCGTGTAGCCGTTGACCACCCACTGCAGGTTGGCGGCCGAGAAGCCAAGGCCGCGCTGGATCGACGGCAGCGCGATGTTGACCACGGTGGCGTCGAGCACGACCATGAACTGGGCCATGCAGGCGATCACCAGCACCAGCCACCGGTTGGAGCCCTGGGATGAGCCGGTGTTGTTCGGAGGTCTCTCTAGGACGGTTGCGCTCATCGGGTGTCTGTCTCCTGGGTGTCGGGGCCTTTGAGCTAAACTGGACCAGCAGGTCCGGTTACGCTATCACAAACCGGACCGCACGGTCCGCTTAATTCCCAAGGGCGGCGCGCAGGGGTAGCCCGAAGCCGGTCGGGGCTCTACGGGGAAGGACAGCCAGGGAGGAGGCGGGAGGGCGCCGGGGCGCCGGCAGAACCGGCGCGCTGTAGCGGTCGGCTGGCAGCCCTTTCCCGCCAGATTTGACGGGTTTGTGCTGCCAGCTGGGCCCGCAGGACGTGGGCCGGACGAGCCCGTCGCCCGCCGCCTGAACCCAGCCGTGAAACCGGAATATAAGGTGCACAAAATTGGACACACCCGCCGGAAACGATCCAGGCGGGTGCAGATTTGTGCGTTTTCTCGCTTCGGGAGCCACGGCCCGCCTGGTCGGCATCACCCCCGCCCGGACGTGCTCCTCCTGGCCGCCTTTACCTCGATAGCCCCCGCCACGCCCCGGGGCTGGGCCGGCGCCACTCCGTCGCACCGAAAATCAGTCCACTGAGCCGCTCTGGGTGGAGGCGTCCAGACGCCCGCTAGACTCAAAGGTATTCGGAACGAATAGAAGAAACGAAGCACTCCGCCGACCGAAGGGCGGAGAGTGAAGAAGGGAATTGAATATGTCTGACGCCGTTTCGCGCGTCTCCGTCGAGATCGAGGGCAAAGAGATCTCGTTCGAGACCGGCAAGTTGGCCAAGCAGGCCTCCGGCGCCGTCGTCGTCCGTGCGGGCGACACCATGGTTCTTTGTACCGCCACCGCGGGCAATCTCCGCGAGGTGGATTTTCTGCCCCTCACGGTTGACGTTGAGGAGCGCATGTATGCCGCCGGGAAGATCCCCGGCTCGTTCTTCAAGCGCGAGGGTCGCGCTGGTGAGAAGGCGACGCTGACCGCTCGCCTGATCGACCGCCCGATCCGGCCGCTGTTCCCCAAGGGCTGGCGTTATGAGACCCAGCTGGTGGCGATGCCGATGTCGGTCGACCACGTGAACCCCTACGACATGCTGGCCATGAACGGCGCCTCGGCGGCGCTGATGGTCTCCCACATCCCGTTCCCGGCTCCCGTGGGCGCGGTCCGGATCGGCAAGATCGACGGCAACTTCGTCGTCAATCCCGATGAGGAGGCGCTGGCCGAGGGCACCGATCTCGACCTGATCGTCGCCGGAACCGAAGACGCCATCCTGATGGTCGAGGCGGGCGCCAACGAGATCCCCGAGGCGGAGATCCTCGACGCGCTCGACATCGCCCACGAGGAGATCAAGAAGCTGTGCGCCGCTCAGCGCGAGCTCGCCGACCAGGCCGGCAAGGCCAAGGTCGAGGTCGAGATCCCGCAGGTACACGCCGAGCTCTATGAGCAGATCAAGGCCTCCCATGGCGCCGCGCTGGACGCCGCCACCCAGGTCGAGGACAAGCTCGAGCGCCAGGACGCGACCAAGGAGGTCGAGGAGGCGATCCTCGAGCACTACTCCGGCGATCCGGAGTCCGAGACCTACGCCGAGTACCGCAGCAACGCCCAGCGGGCCTTCGAGCAGCTCGAGAAGACGCTCGTCCGCGAGCGGATCGCGGTCGACAAGAAGCGCCCCGACGGACGCAGCGCCGATGAGATCCGGCCGATCTCGATCGAGGTCGACGTGGCCCCCCGCACCCACGGGTCGGCGCTGTTCACCCGCGGTCAGACGCAGGCCTTCAGCGTGGTCGCCCTCGGCACCACCCGTGAGGAGATGCGGCTCGACACGCTGGGGCTGGAGACCACCAAGCGCTACTTCCACCACTACAACTTCCCGCCGTTCTCGGTCGGGGAGGCGGGCTTCATGCGCGGCCCCAAGCGCCGCGACATCGGCCACGGAGCGCTCGCCGAGCGGGCGCTGGTGCCGATGATCCCCAGCCAGGAGGACTTCCCCTACACGATCCGCGTCGTCTCGGACATCTTCGAGTCAAACGGCTCGAGTTCGATGGCCAGCGTATGCGGTTCGACGCTGTCGCTGATGGACGCTGGCGTTCCGCTCCAGCGCCCAGTGGCCGGGATCGCGATGGGCCTGATCAAGGAGGGCGACGAGTACATCATCCTCACCGACATCGCCGGCGTCGAGGATCACCTCGGTGACATGGACTTCAAGGTCGCCGGCACAGAGCGCGGGATCACCGCGCTGCAGATGGACATCAAGATCACCGGGGTGACGTTCGACATCATGCGCGACGCCCTGTCACAGGCCAAGGTCGCGCGGGAGTTCATCCTCGGCAAGATGGGCGAGGTCATCGACACCCCGCGGGCCGAGCTCTCCAAGTACGCCCCGGGGATCTCCTCGGTGCAGATCGATCCCGAGAAGATCGGGCTGCTGATCGGCAAGGGCGGGGAGACGATCCGTGCCCTGCAGGAGGAGTTCGAGTCCCAGATCGACGTCAACGACGAGGGCATGGTTCTGGTCTACGCGGCCGATCGCCAGCGCGGCGACGCTCTGGTGGACCGGATCCGCTCGATGACCAAGGAGGTCGAGGTCGGCGACGAGTTCACCGGCAAGGTGGTCAAGACGACGACGTTCGGCGCCTTCATCGAGCTCTCCAAGGGCACCGACGGTCTGCTGCACATCTCCAACGTCGCCCCGGGCCGCCGGATCGCGACCGTCGAAGAGGTGCTCAACAAGGGCGACGAGCTCCACGTCAAGGTGGTCGAGGTCGACCGCGAGCGTGGCCGTATCGGGCTCCGTCTCGCCGATGACCCTGAGATCCAGGGCAAGAGCAACGACGAGCTGGCGGCGATCGCCGCCGCCGAGAACGGTGGCCAGCGCCGCGAGCGCGGGCCCCGTGACGGCAGCCGCGATCGAGGCCGCGGTCCGCGTGACCGTGACCGTGACCGCGGCGGCGACCGTGACCGCGCGGGCGACCGCGGCGGCGACCGTGGTGACCGCGGGCGGGTTCGCGACCGCGATCCTGAGCGCCCGCGCTCCTAGACACGCCACGGTGGAAGAGAAGCACCGCCTGACCACGCTCGAGTCGGGCGTGAGGATCGTGACGGAGGCCATGCCCTCCGTCCGATCCGTGTCGCTCGGGTTCTGGATCGGGACCGGGTCCCGGAACGAGTCCGACGACCAGGCGGGCCTCTCGCACCTGCTCGAGCACCTGCTGTTCAAGGGCACGGCCAAGTACGGGTCGCTGGAGATCGATCAGATCTTCGATGCCATGGGCGCCGAGCTCAACGCCGGCACCGGCAAGGAGGCGACGTCGGTGTACGCCCGCGTGATCGACGAGCACCTGCCCGACGCAATCGACGTGATCGCCGACATGGTCTTCCGGCCGGCGCTGAAGGACATCGACTCCGAGCGTCAGGTGATCCTGGAGGAGATCGCCATGTACGACGACGACCCGCAGGAGAAGGTGTTCGACCTGCTCGGGGAGGCGGTGTTCGGAGACGATCCTCTGGGCAGGGCGATCATCGGCCGCGCGGAGGTGATCTCCGACACCCCGACCGACGCCATCGCTGCCTTTCACGCCGAGCGCTACCAGCCTTCCAACGTGGTCATCGCGGCCTCGGGATCCGTTGACCACGACGCGCTGGTGCAGCTGATCTCGGCCCGGATCCCGTCCGACGGCGCCGGTCGCCCAGCGGCCCTGAACGGCTCGGCGGCGCCGCCCTTCGGCGGCCCCCGCACCCGTTTCGAGCGCAAGGACACCGAGCAGTTCCACGTCTGCATCGGCGGCGTGGGCATCTCTCGCCACGACGATCGCCGCTTTGCCCTGCGCGTCCTCGACACGATCTTGGGCGGGATCTCGTCCTCGCGGCTGTTTCAGGAGGTGCGTGAGCGCCGCGGTCTGGCCTACGCCGTGTACTCGTTCACCAGCGCCTACCACGACACCGGGCAGGTGGGGCTGTACGTCGGCACCCGCGCCGACAACGTCGTGCAGGCCCTGTCGGTGGTGGGCTCCGAGCTTGAGCACTGCCGCCAGGAGCCCGCCACCCCCGAGGAGCTCGAGCGGGCCAAGGAGAACCTCAAGGGTCGGGTGGTGCTGGCGCTCGAGTCGACCGGTGCCCGGATGAACCGGCTGGGCTCCGAGGTGCTGGCCGGTGAGGACCTGATCCCGATCGACGAGATCGTGGCCCAGATCGACGCGGTCAGCCTCGACGACCTGGCCGAGCTGACCGACGAGCTATGGGCGCCCGAGCGGCTGTCGGCAGCGGGCATCGGGCCTGACCGCGAGCGCTTTGAAGAGGCGCTGGGCGGCGTCGGTGCCACGCTCGTGGAGAGCTCGTAGTGGCGGACCCCATTCGCGTTGCCGTGGCCGGGGCGGCGGGAAGGATGGGGGCCACCGTGTGCGAGGCGGTTCGGGGCGCCGACGATATGGAGCTGGTGGCGAGCGTCGATCCCGCGCTCGGCACCTCGCTGGACGAGGCCCTGGCGGTCAAGCCCGACGTGCTGGTCGACTTCACCTTGCCCGACACCGCGCTGGCCAACGCCCGCCAGGCGGTCGCCGCCGGCACCCATGTGGTGATCGGGACCACCGGCTTTGACCCCGCCCAGCTGGAAAACCTGCAGGGCGCGCCGGCCAACGTGTTCGTGGCCCCCAACTTCGCCATCGGGGCGGTGCTGATGATGCAGTTCGCCGCCGAGGCGGCCCGGCACATGCGGGCGGCGGAGATCATCGAGCTTCACCACGACGGCAAGGTCGACAAGCCGAGCGGGACGGCGGCGCGGACGGCCAAGCTGATGGCCGAGGCGGCGGGCGCCGGGCGCTCCGAGATCCCGATCCACTCCGTGCGGCTGCCGGGGTTGGTCGCCCACCAGGAGGTGATCCTGGGGGATGTGGGCCAGACGCTGACAATCCGCCACGACTCGATGGACCGCTGGTCGTTCATGCCCGGCGTGCTGCTGGCCATCCGGCGGGTGGCCACGCTGGAGGATTCCCCGGTCATCGGCCTGGAGCGGCTGCTGTCATAGCGCGTCCCCGTGACGCTCCCAGCGCCGAGCCGCGCCAGCGGCGGCCGCGGGGCCCTGCGCGCGCTGGTGAGCTGATCAGGGCTGACGGCGATAGGCGGCGGAGATCGCCGCCCGGGCCAGTCCCACGTACCAGTCAGCCACATCCTCGCGCCGGACGCCGGGCTTCTTCAGCCACCAGTTGGCCAGCGCCTCACCGGCGCCGACGATCGCCTCGGCCACGCCCTCGGACTCCAGCGGGCCGAGTCCCGGCCCGGCACCGCCGTTGCCTTCGAGCATCCGGCGGACCTCGCTGACGATCTGGATCCGCAGCTCTGTCACCTGCTCGGCTGCCGGGCGGCTGGTGTTCAGCTCCCGGAACAGGACCGTCCACCCGTCGTCGTGCTCCTGAACGAAGGCCAGGAACTCGTCGACCACGGCGCGTAGCCGCGCGTCGCCGGTGGTGGCGCCGTCGGCGGCCACCAGGCGCTGGACGAGCTCGCCGCCGGTCCGCTCGATGTAGGCGACGTACAGGCCCTCCTTGGAGCCGAAGTAGGCGTACAGCATCGGCTTGGACACACCGGCCCGGTTAGCGATGCGGTCCATCGAGGCGCGCTCGTAGCCGCCGTCGGCGAAAATCCTGGCCGGCCACGCCGAGGATCAGTTGCTCGCGTAACGAGCGCGGCATGCCCCGCGTGCCGGCTCGCCGCTGCGGGGCGTGGCTGGCCGCCGCCGGTGCGGAATCAGGGCTCGACATTTGCGTGTAGAAAACCGGAATCGGGGATATTACTCACCAGTAGTAGCGTCAGCGTCACTACCTGAGAGCATGCCCGAGAGAGGAGCCCCCCCAAACGTCCACCCGGTGCAACGCCGGGTCCTGCGTGCCCTTGCGGCGCTGAGCTCGCCCCTGCTCCCGGACGATTACCTGGAGCTGATCAACCCGCTGTGGTCGACCCGCGAGCTGCGCGGACGGATCGAGTCGATCAACGTCGAGACCGAGGATGCGGCGACGGTGCTGATCAAGCCCGGCTACCGGTGGGGCGGCCACGAACCCGGCCAGTACCTGCGCATCGGCCTCGACATCCAGGGCGTGCGCCACTGGCGCGCCTACTCGCTGACCTCGGACCCGCTGCGCGAGGACGGGCTGATCAGCATCACGGTCAAGAACGTCGACGAGGGCAAGGTGTCGCCGTACCTGGTGCGCCGCGGTCGCCCGGGCACGATCGTCTCGCTGGGCGGGGTCGAAGGGGAGTTCCTGCTCCCCGATCCACTGCCGGAGAAATTGCTGTTCATCAGCGCCGGAAGCGGGATAACGCCGATCATGAGCATGCTCCGGCACCTCGACCAGTCTGATCAGCTCGGCGACGCGGTCCTCCTGCATTCGGCCCGCCGCGCCGACGAGGTGATCTTCGGCGACGAGTTGCGTTCGCTGGCCGAGCGCAACGAGCGCTTCACCCTCCACGAGCAGCACACCGGGGACAACGGTCGCATGGGCCCCGCCGATCTCGAGCGTCTCTGCCCGGACTGGAAGCAGCGCGAGATGTTCATCTCCGGCCCCACCGACATGCTCGACGACTTCTCAGCAGCACTATGAGCAGGCGGGGATGGAGGAGCGCATGCACATGGAGCGCTTCCAGCCCAAGCTCGGGCTCGGCGACGGCGAGGAGGGCGAAGGCGGGACGATCATGTTCCTCAAGTCCGACTGCGAGGCCAAGTCGGATGGCAGCCAGCCGATTCTCGTCGCCGGCGAGGAGGCCGGACTCGAGCTGCCCTATGGCTGCCGCGAGGGGATCTGCCACACCTGCGTCGGCGAGCTTCGCTCCGGCCGCGTGCGCGATCTGCGCAACGGCAAGGTGTCCGGCGAGGAGGGCGAAGTGATCCGCACCTGTATCAACGCCCCCGAGGGACCGGTTGAGATCGAGCTATGAGAACCGACAACGAGGAGGACCGATGACCACCGCGACCCACAACGGCAGCGGGCCGGGCGCGCCGGAGGCCGAGGGCCAATCCGACAACCCGCTGCACCGCCTGACCTCTGAGCAGATCGAGCAGCTCGGCAAGGAGTTCGACGAGCTTCACGAGCAGGTCAAGGCCGACCTCGGGGACCGGGATGCGACCTACATCCGTTCGATGATCGCGTTCCAGCGGCGACTGGCCTTGATCGGCCGGGCCGAGCTGATCGCCTCGCGTTGGCGGGTGCCGTGGGCCATCGGCGCGGCGACACTCGGGATGGCGAAGATCCTCGAGAACATGGAGATCGGCCACAACGTCATGCACGGCCAGTGGGATTGGATGAACGATCCGGTGATCAACTCCCGGGCCTGGGACTGGGACACCGCCTCGACCGCCGAGGCGTGGCGCCACTCGCACAACTACATCCACCACACTTACACCAACATCATCGGCAAGGACCGCGACCTCGGCTACGAGATCATGCGGATCGACCCGGCTCAGAAGTGGTACCCGTTCTACCTGCTGCAGCCGTTCTACAACGTTCTGCTGTCGCTGCTGTTCGAGTGGGGAGTTGCCGTCCACGATCTCGACTTCGACGCGATCCGCGCGGGGGAGAAGGACGGCAAGCAGGTGCTCAAGGAGCTGCGCGGCATCGCCGGCAAGGCACGAGCCCAGATCATCAAGGACTACATCGCCTGGCCGCTGATCAGCGGCGGCGTGATGACGCTGATCGAGCTCGGCGTGCTCGGCGCCAAGGCGCGCGAGGAGTCCACGGCAAAGGGTCTGGGCCGCAGAGCGCGGCGAGCGGCGCGCAAGGCGCGCCACGCCGCCCCCGGGAGTGGGGGTGACAGCGTGCTCTCGCAGCTGATCGCCCGCCGGTCGTTCCGGGAGCCGTTCATGCGGACCCTGACCGCGAACGTGGCCGCCAACCTGATGCGCAACGTGTGGTCCTACGCGATCATCTTCTGCGGTCACTTCCCCGATCAGACCTACACGTTCACCCAGGAGGAGACCGACGACGAGAGCCGCGGCGCGCTGGTACGTGCGCCAGCTGCTGGGCGCCGCCAACATCGACGGCGGTCCGCATGTTCCACGTGATCAGCGGCAACCTCGGCTACCAGGTCGAGCATCACCTGTATCCGGACATGCCGAGCACCCGCTACGGGGAGATTGCCCCCAAGGTCCGCGAGATCTGCGAGCGCTACGACCTGCCCGTACAACTCCGGCCCGTTCCACCAGCAGCTGGGCATGGTGCAGCGCACGATCATCCGCCTCGCCTTCCCGGGCGGCAAGGCCCGGCCCAAGCCCGGTGCCTACAGAGGCCCGCGGATCCGCGGCAAGGGCGAGCACACGCCCCGAGCTGCAGACGACGGAGTAGCCGCTCGTTCGCATCTGGTCGGCCCCGTCGGCTGCCGGCGGGGCCGGCTTTGAGCCGCTCGCGCACGAGAACGGCTGCGCCGCGCTGCTCCGCTACGGTTCCGAGCCCCATGTCGATCCAAGTCAGCCCCGTCAGCGGTCGGCGGGACCTAAAGGAGTTCGTAGCGCTGCCGTTCCGGCTGCATCCGGGCACCCCCTGGATCCCCCCGCTGAAGCTCGAGCGCTACGCGTTCCTGACCCGGCCGCTGAACGCGTTCTTCACCCACGGACAGGCGGCCTACTTCCTGGCCCGCCGCGACGGCCGGGTGGTCGGCCGGGTGACCGCGCAGGTGGACTTCGCCTTCAACCGCTACCACGACAGCCGCTGGGGCATGTTCGGCTTTCTGGAGTTCGAGGACGACCTCGAGATCGTGCGGGCCCTGTTGGCCGCCGCCGAGGCCTGGTGCCGGTCGCGCGGGTGCGACCGGATGGTGGGGCCGATGAGCTTTCAGATCAACGACGAGGCCGGGGTGATGATCGAGGGATTCGATCGCGAGCCGCTGATCCGCGAGCCCTGGAGCCCGCCTTACTACCAGCAGCGCTGCGAGGAGGCAGGCCTGACCAAGGCGATGGACCTGTTCGGGTGGGAGCTTTCGGTGTTCGAGCAGGACAAGATGGATCCGCTGCTGCCGCGGATCGCCGAGCGGGCCCGAACCCGCTACGGGATCACCATCCGCCGCATGGAGCGGCGCCACCTGCGGCGCGAGATGGACGCGTTCGCCGAGGTCTACAACGCCGCCTGGTCGCACAACTGGGGCTTTGTCCCCTACTCCAAGGAGGACCTCGACGCCTACGCGATCGACATGCAGCTGATCTACTCGCGCGACTGGTTCATGGTCGCCGAGCAGGACGGCAAGACGGTGGCGATGGCGATCGCCATCCCCGACGTCCACCAGATCTACAAGAAGATGCAGGGGCGCCTGCTCCCGCTGGGGTGGTGGTACTACCTCAATCGCAATCGGATCATCGACCGGCTGCGCGTCGGGTTCCTCGGTGTGCTGCCCGAGTACCAGCACACCGGGGTCGCCGCGGCGCTGTACATGGAGCAGTTCGCCACCGCGCAGCGCAGCCGCCAGAAGAAGGGCGAGGCCAGCTTCATTCTGGAGACCAACACCTCCATGAACCGCGGCCTGGAGGCGATGGGGGGGCACATCGTCAAACGCTGGCGCGTCTACGAGCGGCAGCTCGGCTGACGCGGCCTGAGCGTCGGTTCCCGGGCCAATCACCAGTGGCTTCCGTTCCTGGCCGCCTCACCGGCCCGGGCCGTTGACGACGGCAGGCGATGCGATAATGGCCGCGATGTCCCGGAACCTCGGTGCCATCCTGACCGCGATGGTCACGCCGTTCGACGCGCACGGCCGCATCGACGAGGAGGCGACGGTCACGCTCATGAACCACCTCGTCGACCACGGGTCCGACGGTCTGGTGATATGCGGCACCACCGGCGAGGCGGTCACCCTCAGTGACGACGAGCAGCTGGGGATCATCGGCTGGCCGCCCAGGAGATGCGCGGTCGCGCCCGGATCGTGGCCGGCGTGGGCTCCAACGACACCCGCCACGCGGTGAGGCTGACCGAGCGAGCCTCGGCACTCGGGGTCGACGCGCTGCTGTCGGTCAACCCGTACTACAACCGGCCCAACCGGCGCGGGATCGTCGCCCACTACCGTGAGGTGGTGCAGGGCCACCGACCTGCCCATCCTGCTCTACAACATCCCGCAGCGGACGGCGTCGGACTGCCCAACGACCTGCTGGCCGAGCTGGCCCAGCTCGACAACATCGTCGGCGTAAAGCAGGCCAACCCGGACAACCTGGCTCCGATCGACGGGCTCATGATCTACGCCGGCAACGACGACATGCTGGCCGACGTGCTCGACCTCGGAGAGCCCGGCGGGATCCTCACCGGCAGCCACCTGTTCGGCGACGAGATGCGCCGGATGGTCGACGAGCCCGAGCGCCGCCGCGAGATCGACGCCGGCCTGCAGCGACGTCTACCGCGACCTGGGCGTCGCGCCGCTGGCCTGCAGCCTTAAAGCCGCCCTCGGCCTGATCGGGATGCCGGTCGGCAAGCCGCGCCTCCCGTACGTGGAGCTCGACGAGGAGGAACTGGACACCGTGCGCACGATGCTCGAGCGCCACGGCATGCTCGCGGGCACGGCCGCCGGATGACGCAAGCGGCCGCGTGAGTGGCAGCTCTGCGGGTCCTCCCGCTCGGGGGCCTGGGCGAGATCGGCAAGAACATGACCGTCGTCGAGTACGACGGCCGCATCGTCGTGGTCGACACCGGACTGCGCTTCCCCACCACCGACATGCTGGGCATCGATCTGGTGCTGCCCGACTTCAGCTACCTGCGCGAGCGCGCCGACGACATCGAGGCGATCGTGATCACCCACGGCCACGAGGACCACCTCGGCGCGCTGCCCTGGATCCTGCGCGAGCTTGGACCCGATGACGCCCGTCTACGGCGGCCCGCTGACCATCGCCATGGCCCGCTCCAAGCTCGACGAGCACAGCCTGCGCGAGGTGGCCCTGGAGGACCTGGCCCCCGGCGAGCAGCTGTCGCTGGGGCCGTTCGCGCTCGAGCTGATCCACATGACCCATTCGATCCCCGACTCGTGCGCGGTGGCGCTGGGGACCGAGCTGGGGACGGTGCTGCTCACCGGCGACTACAAGTTCGACCAGACGCCGGTCGACGGCCCGCCGGCCGACGTCTCGCGGCTGGCCGAGCTCGGCTCCGACGGGGTGCTGCTGCTGTGCGGCGACTCCACCAACGCCGACCGGCCCGGCTTCTCGCCATCCGAGCGCGAGGTCGGACCCGCACCTGGAGGAGGTATTCAGCCGGGCCGACGGGCGGATCATCGTCACCAGCTTCGCCTCCAACATCCATCGGGTACAGCAGGTGGTCGATGCCGCCGCGGCGCTCGGGCGCAAGGTCGCGCTGGTGGGCCGCTCGATGCGCAAGAACGTCAATATCGGCCGCTCGCTGGGCCACATCGAGGTCCCCGAGGGGATGATGATCCAGCCCCAGGAGGTCGAGGACTGGCCCGACCACAAGGTGGTTGTGATCTCCACCGGCAGCCAGGGCGAGCCGCTGTCAGCGCTGCGACGGATGGCCTACAACGACCATCGCCAGATCACCCTGCGTCGCGGAGACACGGTGGTGTTCTCGGCCACCCCGATCCCCGGCAACGAGCGTGCCGTGAATGAGACCGTCGACCGTCTCTACCACATCGGCTGCACCGTGATCACGCCCCGGGAGGCGCCCGATCCACGCTTCCGGGCACGGCTTCGTCGAGGAGCTGAAGCTGATGCTCAACCTGGTGCGCCCGCGTTACGTGATGCCGATACACGGCGACCATAAGCGGATCCGTCTGCACGCTCAGCTCGCCGACGCGGTCGGGATCGATCCCGATGACGTGTTCAGCGGCGAGAACGGCCTGCCGCTCGAGCTCGACGCCCGCGGCGCCCGCTTCGGCGAGCCCGAGCGCGCCGGAATGATCTTCGTCGATGGCGTCGACATCGGCGACCCGGCCGACGTGGCCCTGCGCGACCGCCGGATGCTGTCCGCCGACGGGATCTTCATCGTGGTGGTCACCGTCTCCGAGCAGACCGGGGAGTCGGTCACTCCGCCCGAGGTCATCTTCCGCGGCGTGCCGTTCATCGACCAGGCCGACGACCTGGTGACCGACATCCGGGATGCGGTCGAGCGCTCCATCAGCCGGGCCGCGCAGGGGGGCATCAGAGAGATCGACCTGCTCCAGGAGCAGCTGCACGACGATCTCGCCGAGTTCGTCTACGAGCGGTTGCGGCGGCGCCCGATGGTCCTGCCGGTAGTCGTCGAGGTCTGATCCACCTCCGGCTGGGCCGGCGCCGGTGCCTCGCCGCCCGCCACCGGGATCCGGATCACGAAGCGGGTCCCGGTACCCGACCTCGGGCCGCTCGAGCGCCACCGTGCCGCCGTGGAACTGCGCCACCGCGCGGACGATGGCCAGGCCGAGACCTGAGCCGCGGCCGCCGTCACGGCCGCCGCGCACGAAGCGCTCGAACACCCGGTGCTCGAGCTCGGGGGAGATCCCGGGGCCGTCGTCCTCGACCGTGATCACCGCCTCGTCGTCGATGCGAGTGGTGCCGGCGCTGACCCGGGTTCCCGGCGGCGTGTGCCTGACCGCGTTCTCCAGCAGGTTGAGCACCAGCCGGTGAAGCTCGTCACGCACGCCCTCGACGACCACCGGCTCGGCGGCGATCGACAGCTCGTGGCGTTCGGCCATCGGCCCCAGCTCGGCGGCGGCCTCGATCAGCACCTCGGCCACGTTGGTGGGACGGTGGGGCTGGACCCGGCGGGCGTCGGCGCGGGCCAGCAGCAGCAGATCGCCCACCAGGCGCCGCATCCGGCGGGTCGAGCGCAGCGCCGCCTCGGCGGTCTCGGCCTGCTCACCCTCGAGCTCCTCGGTCAGCAGCTCGAGGTTGGCCAGCACGCTGGTCAGCGGCGTGCGGAGCTCGTGAGAGGCGTCGGCGACGAACTCCCGCTGGCGGTCGAGCATGGCCTGTGTGTTGCGGCGGGCGCTGTCCAGGGAGGCGAGCATCCCCTCGAGCGTCCGCGCCAGCTCGGCGATCTCGTCCTCGGCCTCGGGATGGGGAAGGCGGCCGGTGGCGTCACGGGTGCGCTCGATCTCGCGCGCGGCGTCGGTCAGCCCGGCGATCGGCCGCATCGCCCGCTGGGCGGTGGCCAGGCCGGCCAGCAACGCCAGGATCGTGCCCCCGAGCACGCCCAGCAGCAGGAACACCTGGACCCGGGCCAGGGTGTGATCGACGTCCGACAGCGGGCGCGCGTACAGCAGCGTGACCGTGCCCGCCGGCTTGACGTCGAGGTTGCGGACGGCCACCCGATAGCCCGGACTGGGTGAAGGTCCCGGCGGTCTGCTGCGGCGCGCCGGAGAACAGCGACGGGGTGAGCGTGGTGGTCTTGCCGGCCTTCGAGCCCTTGCCCTTGGCGCCCTTGATCGAGCTCTGGGTGCAGAGCAGGCTGCCGTCGGCGGAGTCGTAGATGCGGATCTGGGCGCGCTCGGCGCTGGCGTAGTCTGAGAGGTGGACGGTGGTGCGGTTGCAGTTCAGGGTCGCGTTGACGAACCGCAGGTTGTGGTTCAGCTCGGTGTAGAGCTGGTCCACCGCGGAGCGGACCTCGTCGTTGAACTGGCCACGGACCTGCCGGCTGGTCAGCGTGCCCACGATCACCGCGAACCCGGCCAGGATGATCAGGGTCAGCGCCGCCGAGCCGCCGGCCAGACGCCACCGGATCGGGACCCGCCTATACGCGGAGAACGTAACCCGCGCCGCGGATCGTATGTAGGAGCCGAGGCTCGCCATCGGCTTCCAGCTTCCTCCGTAGGTTGGACACGAACACCTCGATCGTATTCGTCATCGAGAACGGGTCGTAGCCCCACACCTCATCCAGCAGGCGCTGGCGTGAGATCACGATGCGCTCGTTGCGCATCAGGTACTCCAGCAGCTCGAACTCGCGTTGGGTCAGGTCGACGTGCCGATCGGCCCGCATGACCTCATGGGTGTCGGGGTTGAGCTTGAGGTCGCCGACGCTGAGGTTGGCCTGCCCCCGCGGCGGGCGCCGGCGCAGCAGCGCCCGCAACCGCGCCAGCAGCTCCTGGCGCTCAAACGGCTTGACCAGGTAGTCGTCGGCGCCCGAGTCAAGGCCCTCGACGCGCGACTCGATCGCGTCACGCGCGGTCAGCACCAGGATGGGGACGTCATCCTCGCGCTCGCGCAGACGCCTGGCCACCTCGAGCCCGTCCAGGCCCGGCAGGCCCAGATCGAGGATCACCAGGTCGGGCAGGAAACCGTGCGCGTGCTCCAGCGCCTCGTTGCCGTCCTCGGCCACCCGGACCTCGTAGCCCTCCATGCGCAGGGAGCGCTTGAGGACCTGGGCGATCGCGTCGTCGTCCTCGACCACCAGTACGCGGGGTTGACGCTCGTAGTCGGTCATGGTCGGGCAAATGGTAGGGGCAGCGGGGACGTGCCGGGGCCGCTCTTATGAGCTCCTTCAGGACAAACCGTGACTGCGTGTGCGCGTCTGCGGGGGGGCCGGCTTTAGGAGGGTCTCTCGATCTGTTACGCGTATTGCAACAAATCGAGAGACCCTCATGACGGAGCCCGCCGCTGAGCGGGTCGCCGCTGCGGCCTGCGGCGCGGATTTTGGCCCCGGAGCCAGGGCAGGAGGCCGAGCGCGGCCGTCGAAGCCAGCTTTTTGGATGGCCGCCACCCAGAAGCGCAAGCCGACCCGGCGAAAGCCGCCGCCCAAGCGGGCTGCCCGGTCGCTGCTCGCTTCGCGGCCATCGCTTCCGAGCTTCAGCTTCGAACCCCACCACGTCGACATCCTCGGCCTGGCCCTGATCGCGGTGGGGGTGTTCCTGGGCGGCGTCGCCTACCTGCACTGGTCGGGGGGCGCGCTCGGGGAGGGCATGGTGCGGGCCAGCCGGTTCGGGTTCGGGGCCCTCGGCTACGCGGTCCCGGCGGCGCTGATCGCCGGGGGAGCGCTGATCCTGTTGCGCGAGCTGCGCCCCCCGGCACGCCCGATGCGGACCGGTCTGCTGTGTCTGGTGGCGTCGCTCACCCTGGCTCTGGCCGCCGGCGCCCTGGGGTTGGGGCCCGGTCGGGCGCCGGCGCCCGACTTCTGGAGGGCGTCCAGCTTTGAGCAGCGCGGCGGGATCCTGGGCCAGGCCGAGCTGTGGGCCAGCTCGCACCTGCTGTCGGTCACCGGCGCCGAGATCCTGGCCGTGTTCCTGCTGCTGGCCGGGCTGATCCTGGTCAGCGGCGCGACGCTGGCCGGCGTCCTGCGCGCCACCGGTGCCAGTGTGGTCGGCACCAGCCGGGCCGTGCGGCGCTCCACCGGGGACTGGGCGGCCACGGTGGCTCGCCGGCCCGCCACCGAGGCGGGGCGCTCGCGGGCGACCGCCCGCTCGGACGAGGGCGAGCCATTGCTGCCCCCCGAGCCCGACACCAGCGAGCTGATCGTCCGCGCCACCCACGTCGAAGCGCCGCCGATCGACGACACCCAGCTATCGCTCGACGACGAGGAGCCCGCCGCCGAGGCGCTGTCCGAGCTGGAGCCCGACGTAGTCGACGAGGAGGGAGTGGTCGAGGGGGTGCCCGGCGCGACCGGCCCGGCGCGGGAAGTCTCGGCCGAGGACCTGACCCCGCAGGGGCGATACCGGGCCGCCATCACCGACGACCCGGAGTTCGTGTGGCGAGTGCCCGGGACGCGGTTTCTGACCCGCTCCACCGGCGAGGCGGCTCGGCCCGACACCGCCGGCCAGGAGCAGGTGGCGGCCACCCTGCTCGAGACGCTGGGGCACTTCGGGGTCGAGGCCAAGGTCATCGGGCGCGTCACCGGCCCCCATATCACCCGCTATGAGCTGCGGCTGGCCCCGGGGATCAAGGTGGCCAAGGTGGCGCAGCTCAAGGACGACCTGGCCTACGCGCTCGCCGCCACCGACATCCGCATCCTGGCCCCGATTCCGGGCAAGCACGCGGTGGGGGTGGAGGTCCCCAACGCGCGCCGGCGGATCGTCCATCTCGGCGATGTGTTCCAGAGCCCGCCGCCCGACTGGTCGCCGCTCACGGTGTGGCTGGGCAAGGACATTGCCGGACGGGCGATCGGGGCCGACCTGGCCAAGATGCCGCACCTGCTGGTGGCCGGCACCACCGGCGCCGGCAAGTCGGCGTGCGTGAACGCGATGCTGTCGAGCATCCTGCTGCGGGCCACCCCGCACGAGGTCAGGCTGGTGCTGGTCGATCCCAAGCAGGTCGAGCTCAACCACTACGAGTCGATCCCGCACCTCCTGACTCCGGTGATCACCAGCCCCCGCATGGCCGCCAACGCGCTGCAGAACCTGGTCAAGGAGATGGAGGACCGCTACCGGATCATGTCCCTGGCCCGCACTCGGAGCCTGCCCGAGCTCAACCGCTCCCGGGCCAAGCGCGGCGAGCCGGACCTGCCCTACGTGCTGTGCGTGATCGATGAGCTGGCCGACCTGATGATGGTGGCGCCGGCCGACGTCGAGGACTCGATCATCCGCCTGGCCCAGAAGGCGCGCGCGGTCGGCATCCACCTCGTGCTGGCCACGCAGTCTCCGCGCGTCGACGTGATCACCGGCATGATCAAGGCCAACGTCCCGTCCCGGATCGCCTTCGCCGTCTCCAGCCAGACCGACTCCCGGGTGATCCTTGACCAGAACGGGGCCGAGTCTCTACTGGGGCAGGGCGACATGCTGTTCTCGCCGGTGGGATCTCAGAAGCTGCAGCGGATCCAGGGCGCCTACATCGACGAGGACCAGATCGCCGAACTGACCGACGCGTGGCGGCGGCAGGGCGAACCCGAATTCCACCAGGAGCTGCTCGAGGAGGTCGCTTCCGATGACGACGACGGTGCCGAACCCGATGACGCGCTCAGCGCGGACGAGGATCCGCTCCTGGAGGAGGCGATCTCTCTGGTGGCGCAGATGGGAACTGCCTCGACGTCCATGCTTCAACGCCGCCTGCGACTGGGCTACACCCGCGCCGGGCGGCTGATCGACATGCTGGAGCGCCGCGGGATCATCTCGGGCTACGAGGGCTCCAAGCCCCGCCAGGTCCTGATCACCGAGGCTGACGTGCCGCGAATCCTCTCGCATCTGGCCGAGGCCGAGTCCGTCAGCGGTGCAACGGGCCGGGGTTCTCCGGCCCCGGTGCCCGACGCCGGCCCGCAGGAGGACGCGCTCTGAGCCCCGACGGCTAGCCTTGCCTGCGATGGCAGATATCGGCGCCACGCTGCGGGAGGCGCGAATGCGCGCCAAGATCGACATCAACGAGGTCGAGGCCCGGACCAAGATTCGCGCCAAGTACCTGCGTGCAATCGAAAACGAAGAGTGGGATCTGCTCCCGGGCGACGTCTACGCCCGTAGCTTCCTGCGCACCTACGGGGATTTTCTCGGCCTCGACACGCGCCAACTGCTCGACGACTACCGCCGCCAGTACGACCGCCCCTCCGACCACGAGCTGCGGCCCATCACCCCGGTCGGACGCGGCGGTGCTGACCGCAACCGTCAGTCGCGCGGGGGGCCGCTGATCCCGCCCTGGCTGGTGGTCGGCGTGGTCCTGGTGGGGGTGGTGGTGGTGCTCTACCTCGTCGGCACGGGCAACAAGAGCAAGTCGCCGCCGCCGACCACCAGCACCGTGACCAAGGCGCCCCGCCACCGCCAGCACCATCAGGGATCGTCGCGCGCCGTCGTCACGCCGAAGGCGGTAAAGCTCGAGCTGGTCCCCACCGGCCAGGTGTACGTGTGCCTGACGAACGGATCCGGCAAGCAGCTGATCCCCGGACAGATCTTCGACACCGGCCAGACGATCCCGGTCGAGAGCGGGTCCAAACTGCTGCTGACGCTGGGCAACAACTCGGTGAAGATGAAGGTCAACGGCACCACCATCGCCGTTTCGCCGTCCTCCAGCTCGATCGGCTACGAGCTGGTGCCGGGCTCGACCAAGGCGCTGCCGACCTCCCAGCAGCCGCGGTGCGCATGAGCGAGGCGGCGCGGCCTCGGGCGGGGATCCTGGTCACCGGGACCGAGGTGCTGACCGGGATCATCTCCGACCTCAACGGGCCGTGGCTGTCCCAGCGCCTGCGCGAGGCCGGCGTCGAGACGGCGATGATCCAGATCGTCGGCGACCGTCCCGAGGACCTGCTCGCCGCGCTGCGGTTCATGGCCGACGACGGGATGGCGATGGTCGTGACCAGCGGCGGCCTCGGTCCCACCGCCGACGACCTGACCGCCGAGATTGTCGGCCAGTTCAGCGGGCGCGAGATGGTGCTCGACGACGAGCTCGAGCAGAAGATCGCCGACATCCTGGCCCCGATGATGCGCCGCTGGCCGGGGCTCGACGCCGACGCCATCCGGCGCTCCAACCGCAAGCAGGCGGTGATCCCGGAGGGGGCCACCGTCCTTGACCCGGTGGGGACCGCGCCCGGGCTGGTGGTGCCGCCCGCCGAGGGCGCGGGGCCGACAGTGGTGGTCCTGCCCGGACCACCCCGCGAACTTCACCCGATGTGGGAGGCGGCCCGCGTCACCGACGCCTTCAAGGCGGCGATCACCGGCGCCCCGGAGTACCGCACGCGGATCATGCGCCTGTTCGGCATCCCGGAGTCGGAGATCGCCAACACGCTGCGCGAGGCGGAGGCGGCAGGGCTCGAGCTGTCAGACCTGGAGATCACCACCTGCCTGCGCCGCGGCGAGATCGAGGTGGCGACGACCTACGAGCCGTCCGCCCAGGCCAGCTACGACGCGTTCCGGCAGTTCGTCGGGTCGCGCCATCAGGGAACGCTGTTCTCCGAGGACGGCTCCACCATCGACGAGCAGGTGGCGAATCTGCTGGCCGGCCGGACGATCGCCGTCGCCGAGTCGTGCACCGGCGGCCTGCTGGCCGCCCGGCTGACCGATCGCGCCGGCTCCTCGGCCTACTTCCTGGGCGGGATCGTGGCCTACTCCAACCAGGCCAAGATCTCCCTGGTCGGCGTTGACGCCTCGCTGATCGAGCGCTTCGGCGCCGTCTCGACCGAGGTCGGGGAGGCGCTGGCCGCCGGGGCACTGGCGCGGCTGGGCGCGGAGCTCGGAGTCGGGATCACCGGCATCGCCGGCCCCGGCGGCGGCACCCCCGACAAGCCGGTGGGACTGGTCTGCATCACGGTCTGCGACCGCGACGGACGGCGGCTGACCCGCAGCATCCGGATGCCCGGTGGCCGCAGTGACATCCGCGACCGCTCGGTGACGGTGGCGATGCACCTCATCCGGCGGCTGCTGCAGGGCCAGTGCGACGATCCTTCGGCTCCGGCGGTCGAGAGCGTGGCCGGGGGCGAGGCCCCCGTCTCAGGTTCCGGACGTCAGTGACCGCCGGCGAGTCGGCGCGGCTGTTCGTCGCGTTCGAGCTCCCCGAGGGCGTCAGGGCGGTGCTGGCCGGGTGGGCGCGCGCGCAGCTGGGCGCGGTGGACGGGCTGCGAGCGGTCTGCGCCGATGCCATGCACCTGACCCTGTGCTTTCTGGGCTGGCGTCCGGTGGGCGAGATCGACCGGATCGCCGCCGAGTGCGCCGCGCTGCAGGACGAGCATCCCGCGCGCGTGTCGCTTGGCGAGGGACTGTGGCTGCCGCGGCGCCGGCCTCGGGTGGTGGCCGTGGGGCTGAATGCGGACTCGGACTCCGACGGGCGCCGCCTGAGCGCGCTGCAGTCCCGGCTGTCGGGGGCGCTGGTCGCCGGCGGCTTCTATGAGCCGGAGCAGCGGCCATTCCTGGCTCACGTCACCGTGGCCCGGGCCGGTCGTCGCGCCCGGGTGCGGGCGACCGACCTGGCAGCGCCCGAGCCGGTCTCGTTCCCGCTGTCGACGGTTACGTTGTTTCGCTCGCACCTGGGGCCCGGCGGCTCGCGCTACGAGCCGCTGGCCCGGGTGTCGCTGTAATCAGCCCGCTGTCGGTGCTTGGCGCTACCGCGGTAGCGGCCGGCGCTACTGCGGCAGCTGCGAGTCGACCCACTTCTCGAGCGCGGGCCCGCTCTCCACGCTGGTGATCAGCGCGTAGCGGATACCCGGCCCGTGGTGGTAGCCGCCGTGGTAGAGGAACTCCGAGTCGACCACCGCCTGCTGGTACTTGGGCAGCGGGATGCTGACCTCGCTGCTCCTGGAGAACTGATCGCGACGCACCACCAGCGCGCTGGAATCGTCGTCGGTCAGCTCCAGCCAGGCGCGCACCACCCAGCCGTTCTCGTCGGGATTGTTGGCGGCGTTGTTGTTGTCCAGATGCAGCCCCCAGCGAGCCTCGCGCATCGTGTTGGGCTTCATCTTCAGCAGCTGCACCCGGCCGAAGCGGGCGCCGATCGATTCGACGTACTTGACGATCGTGGGGCACTTCTTGGCGTTCTCGGTCCAGACGCCGTCGAGGTCGGGCTTGCCGTAGGACTCAAAGCCCTTGAGCTCGATCTCGCCGGTGCACGAGGTGATCGGCGCGAACGTCGTCCGGTCGTCGGTGGAGTAGGTGGTGTAGGTGAGGTTCTCGTACTCCTCACGGGGAATCTCGGGGCCGTCGTACTTCTTCAGCGGCAGATAGCCGCCGTTGGCCTGAAGCTTGGGCATCCGGTAGTGCGGCGTCTGACGCTGGATCAGGGACGGCCGGCGGACTCCGGTGACGTAGAGAATCCGTTTCGTGTGCTCGTTCTTGAGAGCTTCGGTTAGAGAGGACACAGTCTCCAAAGGGGTCGCTTACTTATGTATACGGGCCATTCTGGCAGCAGTCGCGGCGGGAGGTCGGCGCGGCGCGGCGTCCGCTCGCGCGTGCACTATTGGCGCGTATCCGTTGCTCTTTCGTGACGACCGCGTCTTGTTCCTCCACAGGGCCTCGATCTAGCGTGCGGTTCTGTCCGCCAGCCGTCCTACCGTGACGGGTTCAACGCGCAGAGAGATCAAGGAGCTAAGGCGAGCATGAGCGAGAACCAGACAGGCGCAAACGGCAGCGCGTCTGACCCCAAGGCCGAGGCCAAACGTCAAGCTGCCCTGCAGGGAGCCCTGACCCAGATCGAGCGTCAGTTCGGCAAGGGGACGGTCATGCGCATGGGCGACCCGGGCGCGCGCGTGAACTGCGACGCCATCCCCACTGGCGCGCTGTCGCTGGATCTCGCACTCGGGATCGGCGGCGTGCCGCGCGGACGAATCATCGAAATCTTCGGCCCCGAGTCGTCCGGTAAGACGACGCTCGTCTACCACCTGATCGCTGAGGCCCAGAAGCTCGGCGGGGTGTGCGCGTTCGTCGACGCCGAGCACGCGATGGATCCGCTGTATGCGCAGGTGATCGGCGTCGACATCGACGAGTTGCTCGTGTCCCAGCCCGACTACGGCGAGCAGGCGCTCGAGATCGTCGACATGCTGATCCGCTCCGGAGCGGTCGACCTCGTCGCCGTCGACTCGGTGGCGGCGCTGACGCCGCGTGCGGAACTCGAGGGCCAGATGGGTGACCAGACCGTTGGCGCCCAGGCGCGGATGATGTCCCAGGCGATGCGCAAGCTGGCCGGCAACCTGAACCGCGCCCAGACCCTATGCGTGTTCACCAACCAGATCCGCGAGAAGGTGGGCGTGATGTTCGGCTCGCCGGAGACCCAGCCCGGCGGTCGGGCGCTGAAGTTCTACGCCTCGCAGCGACTCGACATCCGCCGGATCGAGACGCTCAAGGACGGCACCGAGGCGGTGGGCAACCGCGTCCGGGTCAAGGTGGTCAAGAACAAGGTGGCGGCGCCGTTCAAGCAGGCCGAGTTCGACATCGAGTTCGGCAAGGGGATCTCGACCTCGGGCTGCCTGCTGGACTACGGCATCGAGCACAACATCGTCACCAAGTCGGGCTCGTTCTTCTCCTACGGGGACGAGCGGTTGGGGCAGGGTCGCGGCAACGCCAAAGCGTTTCTCGATGAGCACCCCGAGATGGCGACGGAGATCGAGAAGAAGGTCTACGACGCACTGGGCCTCAGCCGCGATCTCGTCAAGTCGATCGAGCACGACGAGGCTCCGCTGGCCGCCGTCGAACCGGCTCACGCCGCGTAGGTTCAGCCCCTCAGCGGCGAGGCAACTTCGATGCTCGACCTCGACGAGCGTGTGCAGCGCGCGCTCGAGCTGGCCAACGCGTATCTGAACCGGCGTGACCGGACGGTCGTCGAGGTTCGCCGCCAGCTCGAGCGCCGGGGGATAGCCGTCGAGCCGGCCGACGCCGCGATCGAGGTCCTGGTCGAGCAGGGGTACCTGAACGACGCCCGTTTCGCCCAGCTGTTCGCGTCCGACAAGCGCGAGCTGCAGCAGTGGGGCAACGAGCGCATCCGGCGCGGCCTGCTCGACCACGGGATCGAGCGCGACGTGGCCGAGCGAGCACTGGACGCCGACGGTGACGACGACGCGGAGTACGGCGAGACCGAGCTCGAGCGCGCGGTGGCGCTGCTGCGGCGTCGCTTCCCGGCGCCGCCGGTCGACGCCCGTGAGCGCCGAGCGGGCGCTGGGGCTGCTCTTGCGCAAGGGCTACGAGAGCGAGCTGGCTTACGACGCCGTCGCCGCCCACGCCCGCGATCGCTGACCGCGGAGCGCCGGCCCTCGGCCAGCGGGCGCGCCGTACCCCCGTTTGCGCCGATCACATCTCGGTAATACGATTGCGTTAGCGAACGAACGGCCCAGCGGCCGCAAAATCCCAGCAAATCTCCACATGCGAAACCTTTTAGCGTGACAGCAATCTGCAACGGGCCTCCGTCGGAGACCCGATCGGTTTCAGACACCTCCAGCTAGTCGTGGCCACACCGGCGACCATCGTCGCCTGAGCTGGCACGAGTTCAGCGAACCCCGTAGGGGCCGCTCGGTCGCTCCCCAAAAGCAAGTATTGGAACTGGATCCGGCATCCCGGATCCGCGAGAGGAACGACCATGGAAATCATCGGTGCCGCAGCGCTAATAGCGGTCGGAATCGTGGTTGCCGCGGTCCTCTATGGGCGCTCACACAGCGCCGACTCCTCCGCCGCCGAGCGCGACACCGCCACCGCCACCGCGCTCCAGGCCGCCCTGGCTGAGCGCAGCACCGCTCTGGAGCGGCGCGAAGAAGGGCTGGCCCGCCGTGAGGTCGAGCTCGACGGCGAACGCGTCGCGCTCGGCGACAACCGGCTCGCGGTGGAGCGCAAGCTGGAGCAGGTGGCCGGCATGTCGGCCGCCAAGGCCAAGCAGCTTCTGCTGCAGGAGATCGAGGACCAGGCCAAGCACGACTCGGCGCGCCGGATCCGGCAGATCGAGGAGGAGACCAAGCGCGAAGCCGACCGGCGGGTACGCAACATCCTCTCGGTCTGCATGCAGCGTCTGGCCGCCGGGCACGCGGCGGAGACGACCGTGTCGGTGGTGCAGCTGTCCGCCGACGACATGAAGGGCCGGATCATCGGCCGCGAGGGCCGCAACATCCGCGCCCTGGAGAACCTGACTGGCGTCGACTTCATCATCGACGACACGCCGGGCGCGGTGGTCCTGTCGGGGTTTGACGGCGTGCGCCGTGAGATGGCCAGGCTGACGCTGGAGAAGCTGCTCCAGGACGGCCGGATCCACCCGGCCCGGATCGAGGAGATGTACTACCAGACCAAATCCGAGCTCGACGGGCACATCGTCCAGCTCGGCGAGCAGGCCGTGTTCGACGCCGGCGTCCAGGGCGTGCAGCCGGAGTTGGTCAAGCTGCTCGGCCGGCTGCGCTTTCGCACCAGCTACGGCCAGAACGTGCTGGCCCACTCGATCGAGGTGTCACAGCTGGCGGCGATGATGGCCCACGAGCTGGGCGCCAGCGCCAAGACCGCGCGCCGGGCGGCGCTCCTGCACGACATCGGCAAGGCGGTCACCCATGAGATCGAGGGCCCCCACGCGCTCGTGGGCGGCGATTTGGCGCGCAAGTACGGCGAGTCGCAGGCGGTGGCTCACGCCATGGAGGCCCACCACAACGAGGTCGAGCCCCAGACCATCGAGGCGGTGATCGTGCAGGCCGCCGACGCACTCTCGGGGGCCCGGCCCGGTGCCCGCGGCGAGTCCCTGGAGCAGTACGTCAAGCGCCTGCGCGACCTCGAGCAGATCGCCACCCGCCACAAGGGCGTGGACAAGGTCTACGCCATGCAGGCCGGGCGCGAGATCCGGGTCATGGTCGCGCCGGGAGCGATCGACGACGATGCTGCCACGCTGCTGTCCTACGAGATCGCCCGCGAGATCGAGAAGGAGCTGGAATACCCGGGTCAGATCAAGGTCACGGTGATCCGCGAGTCGCGCGCGATCGAGTACGCGCGCTGAGCCCAGGGGTTCACTCACTCCGACTAACCGGGTATATGACCTGAGCGGGTCCTCTGTTCGGAGGTCGGCGGCCAGACCCGCGCCGCGCCGCCGAGAAAGGGAGATCAATGAAGAGACGCCTGTCCCCGGCGGGCCGTCATGGCGCGCGCCTGGCCGGAGTCCTCGTCGTCGTCGTGGCTGGCCTCACGCTGCTTGCCGCGAGCGCATCCGCCAAGCTGACCGCGCACGGCCAGTTGCTCCGCCTCATCCCACACGCCACCGCAAACGCCAATCAGAGCAGTAACTGGTTCGGCTACGACCAGGGCGCGGTGGAGCAGGGCGGGAAGCTGTTTTCCTCGATCACCGGAAACTGGGTCGTCCCGAAGGCCACCCAGCACACCAAGAAGCAGGCCGAGGCATCCTCGGACTGGATCGGCATCGGCGGCGGCTGCGTCGATGCCGGCTGCACGGTGACCGACTCGACCCTCATCCAGACCGGCACCGAACAGGACGTGTCCGCCTCCGGTGCGGCGTCCTACTCAGCGTGGTATGAGCTGGTGCCGGCGCCGTCGCTGACCATCAGCTCGATCGCGGTCCATCCGGGCGATCACATGCACGCCTCGCTGTCCGAGCCGGCCGCCGGCGTGAACGTGTGGACCATCACCCTCCAGGACGTGACCACCAAGAAGTCGTTCACCACCACGGTGCCGTACCCGTCGACCAGCGCCAGCGCCGAGTGGATCGAGGAGACGCCGCTGGAGATCGGAACCGACGCGGGCTTCGCCGCGCTTCCGAACCTGTCCAACCCGGCCTTCCGCTCCGGCACCACCAACGGTGCCAAGGTGGCCCTCAAGCCCGCCGAGGAGATGGATCTGACCGACTCCAACGGCAAGGTGATCGGGGCGCCGTCGGCCCCCGACGCGACCCACGATGGGTTCAACGCCTGCGCGTGGGCCTCGCGCTGCTCGTAGACCCGTAGCTAGCTTCCGTCGAGTCAGCAGCCGCTCCCGTCGCGCCCCTCACCGGGCGCGGCGGGATCGGTGTGTCACCGGCCACGCCGTGGTCGCCCGCACTCGGGGGAGGGTGGCTCAGGACGCCGGCGAGGAGGGGTGGCTCAGGACGCCGGCGAGCATACGGCGATGTCCTGGCTGCGACAGGTGGAGTCATCGGCCAGCCCGTAGCGCTTGACGTCCTCGGGCCTGAATCGCTCGTGGTAGGCAACGACCTGCACGCTCAGGCCGGCGGCCCGCAGACGGTCGTAGTGGTCGGTCCCGTACATACGCACGTGGTCGGACTGGCCCCACCGCTGCTCTCGCTCGTGGGGGTCGGTCACAGTTGGGTCCTCGTCCGTCTCGACCTGCCCCTTGGCAATCGGGTGCTGCAGCAGCGCGCGACCGGACGGCTTCAACACCCGACGAATCTCGTTCATGGCCGCCCGATCGTCGGGCACGTGCTCGAGCACGTGGCTGACGAGCACCAGATCCACGCTCTGATCGGCCATCGGGATGGCCGTGATGTCCATCTGGCGCTTGACCAGCGGCGAGCGCCGAATGTCGGCGGTGACGTACTCGATGCCCGGCAGGCGACTCAGCCGGCGGTAGGACGCCCAGTCGGGCGCGAACTGAAGGACGCGCCCCGGTTGCTGCAGAACCTCAGTCTCGCGCTCGAGGTAGAGCCACAGGACCCGCTGTCGAGCCAGCGACCAGCAGCCCGGGCACCGAGCCTCGCGGATGGTGTGGAACTCCTGAAAGCGCCGAAAGTGGCCGCCGCAGCACTGGCAGATGCGGCCCTCGCCACGGACCAGATGGGGCTCGACCAGGCAGCCACCGCGCAGCACCCAATAGCGCACATAGGAAGGCCAGACCGCCTCGGACGAAAGCAGGCGGGACTTTGTCGCAGCGAGCGCGTTCATGGTGTTCGTCGCGGCCCGAGCCCATTGTTGCGCTCAGAGACGGCTTTCAGCGGCGATGCGAACCATGCAGATAGGCGCCATCGCCGCCGTGAAACCCTAGGCAGACGCCTCGGCCTCCGTCGTCATATCCAGGGTCCAGCTATGGCCGACCCGCCATCAACGGGGATAATGCCCATTGTCCGACGCGGGGCCTCCATATGAAAAAACGCTACCACCTGACCACCTTCGGCTGCCAGATGAACCAGCACGACTCCGAGCGCATGAAGGGGATGCTCGAATCCCTCGGCTACGCCGAGGCCGGGGAGCGGTCAGGCGCGGACCTGATCCTGTTCAACACCTGCTCGATTCGCGAGGCGGCCGACAGCCGCTTCGTGGCCCACCTCGGCGAGGCCAAGCGGCTCAAGCGCGAGGATCCCCGGCGCGTGGTCGGAGTGGGGGGCTGCTGGGCGCAGTCGGTCAAGGAGGAGGTGTTCGACCGCTTTCCGTTCGTCGACGTCGCCTTCGGCCCCGGTCAGGTGCACAAGCTGGCCGAGTTCCTGACCAGCGACTCGCTGACCGCGCAGGGGTTCTTCGAGTTCGAGGGCTTCACCGGCCATCTGCCGGAGAAGCGGGCCCGCGAGTTCCAGGCGTGGCTGCAGATCAGCGTCGGCTGCAACTCGGTGTGCTCGTACTGCATCGTCCCCTCGACGCGCGGCCGTGAGGTCAGCCGCAATCCGGAGGAGCTGGTGGCCGAGGCCCGCCGGCTGGCCGGCGACGGCGTGCGGGAGCTGACCCTGCTGGGCCAGAACGTCAACTCCTATGGGCGCGACCTGCCCAGGGGGCGCAAGCTCACGTTCGCGCAGCTGCTGGAGAAGATCGACGCCGTCGACGGGATCGACCGGATCCGCTACACCAGTCCGCACCCCAAGGACATGCGCGAGGAGGTGATCCGCGCCCACGCCGAGCTCCCAGCGCTGTGCGAGCACATCCACCTCCCGCTGCAATCGGGATCCAGTCCCGTGCTGAAGCGCATGCGCCGCACCTACACCCGCGAGCGCTACCTGGACCGGGTGGCCATGATCCGCGAGCACGTCCCCGACTGCGCGCTGACCACCGACATCATCGTCGGCTTTCCCGGAGAGACGGACGCCGACTTTCAGCAGACGCTGGACGTCGCCGAGGCGGTCGGCTACGACGGCGCCTTCACCTTCGTCTACTCGCCGCGCCGCGGCACCGAGGCCGCCACCCTGCCCGACCAGATCGCTCACGACGTCAAGGTGGAGCGGATCGAGCGCCTGGTCGAGGTGGTCCAGCGCCGCGCCCACGACCGCGCCCAGCGCTTCGTCGGCCGCCGGCTCGAGGTCCTCGTCGAAGGTCCTTCGCGTACCGATCCCAGCCGGCTGCGCGGTCGCTCGCGCCACAACAAGGTCGTCAACTTCGAGGGCCTGGGCTCGGCCGGGGAGCTGGTCGACGTTGAGATCACCGCCGCCACCAGCCAGACGCTGGCCGGTGAGGCTCCGCTGCTGGCCCGCGCCGCGCGCTGACGAACTGGGGTAACGTTCAGGCGGCAATGCTTTCCCGCACCGGGCGATCGCCTGCGGTTGGTGGGATCGGGCAAGTGGCGCTGCTGCCGGCGGCCGCGTTTGCGGTGCACCAACTGCGTTACGCACTCGCCTACGGCGCGGCGTCCGGCGCCGAGCTGCAGCGAACCGGACACTCCTACCTGCATTCGCTGGTGCCGTGGTTGGTGGCGCTCATCGCCCTGGCGGCGGGTTGCTTTTTGAGAGCGCTGGGCCGGGCGCTGTCGGGCCGGACATCACCGGGCGGATTCACCTGCTCGTTCGCCGGTCTGTGGGCGGCATGCGTCGTTGCGCTGGTGGCCATCTTCTTCTGCCAGGAGTTCCTCGAGGGAGTGTTCGCCACGGGCCATCCGGCGGGGCTCGCCGGCGTGTTCGGCTACGGCGGCTGGTGGGCGATCCCGGCCGCCGCCTGCATCGGACTGGTCCTGGCGGCCGTCTTCCATGGAGCCCGCTGGGCGGTCCGGGAGGTCGCCGGACGCTGGTCGACGCGCACCGCGTCGCCGGCGCGCCGCATCGTGGCCGCGCGGCGGCCGCAGGGCGTGGCGGTGCTCGGACCGGCGCCTCTGCTGGGGGGACGGTCGAGTCGGGGACCGCCGTGCTGAGCCGGCCGCGATCGCCTCGCATCTGACGCGCGCCGCCGGCCCGGCCGGTTGCGCACGCGTCCCCTGACCCGCGAACCGGCGAGGTCAACGGCGGTCGCGACGGCTACCAGCCCGACCGATCCCGTCACGCAAAGGAGTTCCATATGAGCACGAGTACCGCCGGTCTGCCGGCGGCCGCGCCCGCCCTGAGGATGCCTGTCTCCGGCCGCGTTCGCGCCTACTTTGCCTCGGACAGCCGCCCCACGGTCCTGACCGTGCTCGGTTTGATCTGGCTGCTCGACGGCGCGCTGCAGTTTCAGTCGTTCATGTACTCCAAGGGCTTCATCCAGTTGCTGTCGAGCGGGACCGCCGGCCAGCCGGGCTGGCTATCGGACAGCGTGGGGTGGGGAGCGCGGCTGGCCAGTCACGACCTGACCCTTTGGAACACGCTGTTCGCGCTGACCCAAGTCCTCATCGGGCTGGGGTTGCTCTACCGCCGCACCACCAAGTTGGCCCTTGCCGGGTCGTCGGTCAGGGCTTTGGAGGCCTCATCACCGGGTCGGCCACCGATCCCAACGCCGGGCCGCTGTTCGTGCTGCTGGCCGTCGCCATGTTTCCGCTGTTTGGAGACCAGGCTCGGCGCGCCGGCGCCGCCGACCGCAGCCTCACCACCCCAACCCTCACCACCACCGCTTAGGAGATCGATCGATGTTGAGTGCAAATCCAACCTGGGCCGCGCTGCGGCCGGTCGCGCTGGCCTGCGGCGTTGCGTTGATCGTGGCCGGCTGCGCCAGCGCCAACAAGACGACCTCCACGGCGTCGGCGGCCGGCTCGTCGAGCAGCATGGCCGGGATGAACATGGGCGGCTCCTCGAAGGGCATATCGGTTGACGGCATCAAACCGGTGCCGACCCAGACCCTGGCCACCGCCAGTTGGCAAGGGATGAAGATCCAAGCTCGCGCCATGACCGCGGTCCCGTTCGTGATCTTCAACGGCACCAGCGAGCAGATGGTCAAGCCGCCGAAGCACACGAGCTTTCACCTGATGGTGATGCTCGACGATTCCGAGAGCGGCGTGGCGATCCCCTACGCCAGCGTGTGGGCGACGATCCGCCGGGCCGGCAAGATCGTCTACGACGAGCGCCAGTGGCCGATGCTCTCGCGCTACATGGGACCGCACTACGGCAACAACGTGTCGCTGCCCGGCGCCGGCACCTATCAGCTCAGCCTGCTGATCTCCCCCCCGGTGGCGGCGCGCCACATCGAGTACGAGAACGTGTGGCTCAAGCCCCACCGGGTCAACGTCAACTTCAACTGGAAGCCGACGACATGACCGGCGCGGCTACCAATGGGAGGGCTTCACGATGCTGACGCGCCGTCGTTTTCTTGTCGGGGGTGCCGCAGTGGCGGCGGCCGGCGTGGCCGCCGGCGTCGCGGTCGACCGTGTGGTCGCCGGCCCCGACCAGCGGCACGAGGCGGAGGCGGCCGAGCGGGGCCCGGAAACGTCGGAGGTGCGGACGGTGGTCGCGCTTGGGCGCCAGCCGGCGGGCCTTCCCGCGCGTCAGCACGCGTGGACCGAGACGCTGTCCCGGGACGCCGACGGCAACCCGGTCTCCCCGCGGTTTGACCGGCTGCTCCTGTTCAACGTCGCAGGCAGGCCCGGGGTGGCCTCCGCGCGCGCGCTCGAGGCGTCGCTGCGCACGCTCGAGCGGCGCTACCGCTGGGGTCCGGCCGGCCTGCTGTTCGTCGCCGGGTGGGGCCCCGGCTACTTCGAGCGGGCGCTCGGGGTCGGGTCGCCGATCCCGCGGGCGCGGGCCCTGTCTGACTTCGAGCTACCGGCCATCGATGACTACGACCTCTGTTTGCATCTCGCCTGCGATGACCAACGGCGGCTGGCGGATGTCGAGGCGGCGCTGGTGCACGGGGCGCCGCTGGCGGGAGCCGACCGGCCCGTGTCGCTCGCCGGTGCCCTGCGCTGGCAGGAGACCCGGACCGGCTTCGTCGGCACCGGTCTGCCGGCCGCGCACCAGCGGGTGGGCGGGATCCCGCCGGGGCACCCGGTCCCGGCGGGCTCGCCGCTGTTCATGGGCTTCAAGTCCAGCCTGCGCAAGAACCAGGCCACCGAGGACGCGGTGACGATGCCGAGCGGACCGTTCTCGGGCGGCACCACCATGCAGGTCAGCTACATGCGCCTACGGCTGGACAGCTGGTATCAGGACCTCAGCGAGCGGGAACGGGTGGCGCGCATGTATGCCCCCCAGGTGACGCCCGCGGAGCTCAGGCACTTCACCACCGATGCCAAGAGCGACCCCAATTTGCTGGGGCAGGCGATCAGACGCTACGGCGTGGTCGGCCACTCGCAGACCTCGGCGCGAGCCCGGCGAAACGGCAAGCCGCTGATCCTGCGGCGAGACTTCAACACCGTCGACGGCGGTCAGGCCGGCCTGCACTTCGTATCGCTGCAGCGCACGATCGAGGACTTCGTGCGGACCCGGACCGCCATGAACGCCAGCTCGGCCCAGCTGCAGAACCCCGCCATCAGCGCCACGGTCAACAACGGCGTCAACGAGTTCATCTTCGTGCTCAAGCGGGCCAACTACATCGTGCCGCCGCGGGCCCAGCGCTCGTTCCCCCTGGTTTCACGAGAGGAGTGATCGATGCCGCCTCGTCAACGATGGCTCACCGCCGCATTGGCGCTCACGCTGGCGGTGCTGGTCGCCGCCGCGCTGGCGATCCTGCTGCTGGCCGGTCACAGCCCCCAATCCGCCAGCGTGTCCGCAGGGGCCTCGGATACGGCCGGTGCCGGTCCATTTCTGACCGCCGGCCAGATGCCGTCCGCCCTGGCCGCGCGGGCGGTTCCGGCCTTCGATCTGCGCGATGCCCGCGGTGGCCGGTTCACGAGCGCGTCGCTGCGCGGGCGCCCCTATGCGGTGACCTTCCTGTACGTGCACTGCGTGGACGTGTGCCCGTTGATCGGCAGCGAGATCCACGAGGCCATGGTCAAGCTGGGAGCGCGCTCTCGGGCCATGACCGTGGTGGCCATCTCGGTGGATCCCCGCGGCGACACGCCCAGGGCGGTTCGGCACTGGCTGGCGGAGCATCAGGAACCGCGCCAGTTTCACTACCTGATCGGATCCGAGCGTACGTTGGCCCCGATCTGGAAGCGCTTCTACGTCTCGCCGCAGACGCCGGGCGATCCCCAGAGCTCGCACACCGCGATCATCTGGCTGGTCAACCGCAAGGGCCATCCGGCGGCCCTGATTCCAGCCGGCACGCCGCTCAACACGTCGAACCTGGCCCACGACTTCGGGGTGCTGCTGTCTCAGTGACGGCGGCCTGAGCCGGGCCGTCCGAACGGCCTGACGTGACAGCGCGGTCCGGGCGGGCCGATCTGGCCGGTCCGTCCGGCCCGTATGCGAACGTCTGTTCGTATGAGGTGGAGCAACCTTGAGACCGATGTAGAGGAGCGTGCCCGGCTGCCCGGCTATCGCGATGACGCCGTGGTCCGCCACTTCGAGGCGCCCGACTCGATCCCGACCCGTTTCTACGAGGTCCGGGCCAAGTCGATCCTCAACCGCGTGCCCGAGGCCTCGCGGATGCCGTTCCGCTGGACGATCAACCCGTTCCGGGGCTGCAGTCACGCCTGTACCTATTGCCTACAGGGGGACACGCGGGTGCTCACGGCCGACGGCAGAGAGACACCGTTGCGTGACCTGGAGGTCGGAGACGCGATCTGTGGCACGCACCGAGAAGGTATGTACCGCCGGCTCGTCGAGACCCGAGTGCTCGCGAAATGGTCAAGCATCAAACCAGCGTTTCTGGTGCGTCTTGCGGATGGGACGGAGTTGGTGGCGAGCGACGATCACCGCTTCCTGACTGGTCGTGGCTGGAAGCATGTCACCGGGTCTGAACAGGGCAGATTTCGCCGGCCTCACCTGACGGTGGACGCAAAGCTGATGGGTCCCGGAGGCTCGGTCGCGCCACCGGCCCACGATGCCGACTACCGCCGCGGATACCTGTGCGGAATGATCCGCGGCGACGGCAGCTTGGGCCGATACGCGTACCCGCGGCCGAATCGGACGAGCATTGATCTGTACCGCTTCCGTCTGGCTCTGGCCGACGAGGAGGCGCTGGCACGCAGCCGGGACTTCCTGATCCAGGAAGCGATCCCGACCTCCGAGTTCCAGTTTGCCCGCGCGAGCGGTAACCACCGCGCCATTGGCGCGATCCGGAGCCAGTCTCGCCGTAGCTTTGAGGAGATCACCAGGCTGATCGCCTGGCCCGGGCTGCCGAGCCTGTCCTGGCTCAAGGGCTTCCTGGCCGGGATCTTCGACGCCGAGGGATCAAACTCGTGCGGCGTGTTGCGAATCGCCAACGGCGACGAGCAGGTCTTGGCCTGGACCACGGCCGGCCTGAACCGACTGGGACTCGACTGCACGGTGGAGCGCCGGACCGAGGGCGTCCCGTGCGTGAGGCTGCGCGGTGGTCTACCAGCCAGGACGCGGTTCCTGCTCAGCGTCGATCCGGCCATCAGCCGGAAGCGCTCTCCGGTGGGGGTCGCGCTCAAGACGGATGCGCCGCTCCGCGTGCGCTCGATCGAGCCCGTCGGGATGGTGATGCGGATGTACGACATCACCACCGGCACCGGCGATTTCATCGCCAACGGGGTGGTGAGCCACAACTGCTTTGCCCGGCCGACGCACACGTACCTGGACTTCGACGCTGGGCGAGACTTCGAGCGCGAGATCGTGGTCAAGGTCAATGCGCCCGAGCGGCTGCGGGTCGAGTTGGCCAAGCCGTCGTGGAAGGGGGAGCACATCGCGCTGGGCACCAACACCGACCCGTACCAGTGGGTGGAGGGGCGCTACAAGCTGATGCGGGGTATCTGGGAGGCGATGATCGATGCGCGCAACCCGGGGTCGGTGCTGACCAAGTCGCCGCTGCTGCTGCGCGATCTGGACCTGATGCGCCGGCTCAACGAAGTGACCGACTTCAGCGCGGCGCTGTCGGTGCCGACGATCGACGAGCGTGCCTGGCGCGACACCGAGCCGCACACGCCCAACCCGCGGGCGCGGCTGGAGGCGGTGGCCGAACTGACGCAGGCCGGGATCCGGACGGGGATCCTGGTCGCGCCGCTGATGCCCGGGATCAACGACTCCCCGGAGCAGGTCCAGGAGATCCTGGACCTGGCCGACGAGGCCGGGGCGGCCTATGTGAGCGGGATTGCTCTGCACCTGCGCGGCGAGGTTCGCAAGGTGTTCATGGACTGGCTCAGAGAGCGGCGTCCCGACCTGGTGCCGCGATACAGTGATCTCTACCGCCGCGGAGCTTATGCGCCCGCGCACGAGCGCCGCCGTCTGGCGCGTCTCGTCAGTGGCCCCGATCCATCGCCGTACGAGCGTGGACGCGGGGCGTATCTGGCGCGGTCGCAGGTCGGCACCGGCTCGTCGGAGGCGCCAGAGCCTGAACCCACGTCGGCGCCACCGGCGCAGGGAACGTTGTTTGACGTGAGCGGCCGGTGAAAGAAGGCTCACACAGTGAAACCGCACTGCCGCGGTGTGGTAGCTCAGCAGGACACTTTTACGGAGAATCCGAGACCACCAGAGAGCCCGAACCAAAAGACATGCCGAGACAATCCAAATTCAGACGTGACCTGAACTTCGACCGGATGTTCGAGACCCGCAGCGAGGCGTGGGAGAAGGTCGGGCTGTCGGTCGACGTCAGCGACCGCGTGGTGCGACGGGCCCGCCGCGAGGCGGCGGTGATCGTGGCCCTGCTGATCGGGGTGCTGGTCGTCTACAGCTCACGTGCGGACATCTGTCGGCAAGGAGACCCTGAAGACCCTCCAGACGCCGATCCAGATCGCCACCGTGATCCTGCTGGTGGCGCTCGGCTGGGCGCTGGCGCGGGACATCGGCAAGGCGGCCGGGCCGACGTTCATGCGCCGGATGGACCCGGCGACGGCGGGAACGGTCGGGTTCCTGATCCGGCTGTTGACGATCGCGATCTTCGCGCTGCTGGCCCTTCGCATCGCCGGCATTCAGCCCGCAGACGCTGGCCGTCGGCGGCGCCTTCACCGCGGTCATCCTCGGTCTGGCGGCCCAGCAGACGCTCGGCAACGTGATCGCCGGGATGGTGCTGCTCAGCGCCCGGCCGTTCCGCGTCGGCGAACGGGTGCGTCTGCAGGCCGGTGCCGTCGGGGGCACGGTCGAGGGGATCGTCAGCTCGCTGGGCCTGCTGTACACGACGCTGGCTCGGGGGGCCGACCGGATCATGATCCCCAACAGCGTTGTGCTCTCCGCCGTGGTCGTGCCGTTCAAGCGAGCCCGACTCGGTCGACGTCAAGGTGCGGCTGACCTCGGGCGTGCGGCCCAGCCAGGTGCAGGCCATCCTCGACGAGCAGATCCAGACGCCGACGCGCTCACCGGCGACCGTGCTGCTCGAGGAGATAGACGGCGAGGACGTCGTGGTGCGCGTTCAGGCCACCCCCGAGCTGGCCGGCGACGGCGCCCGGCTGGCCGACGAGATCATCGCCGGGCTGTCGTCGGTGACCGGCGAGCACGCGGTCCGATGACGAGGACGCCCAAACCTCGTCGGCACTACCGCTGACCGGCCCGCCTCAGCGGTAGGAGTGCTGGCGGTCGGCCACCGAGGCGGCGATCTCGTGTGAGCCCAGGCGGCGGCTGACCGCCGCCGCCAGCCCGGGCGCCAGCCCGCTGACCGCAGTGCCCACCCGCAGCGGCAGCGGGGCCACGTCGACCTCGGCGCGGTCGCGCTCGATCGCCTGGATCACGGCGGCGGCCACGTCCTCGGGCGAGCGCGTGCCCACCCCTGGCGGGCAGCGACGACGCCGGTCTCGGCGAACATGCCCGCCTCGCGGATGAAGCCGGGGAAGACGGCGGAGACGCCGACGCCGTCGGGGCGCAGGTCCTGGCGGATGCCCAGCGCGAAGCCCGCGCAGCCCGAACTTGGCCGCCGAGTACAGCGAGGACGCCGGCACGCGCGGCCTTGCCCTGCAGCGAGGAGATGAACACCACGTGCCCGCGGCCGCGCTGGATCATCCCCGGCAGCAGCGCGCGGGCGAGCGCGATCGGCGCGCGCAGGTTGACGTCCAGCATCCGGTCGATCTGCTCCTGGCGTGAGCTCGGTCACCAGCCCGCTGGCCGGGACGCGCCGCATTGGCGACCAGCACGTCGATCCCCGCCTGGACCGCCTCGGCGCCCAGCCGGTCGACCTCCTCGCGGGAGGCGAGGTCGCAGACGACCGCCCGCGCGCCCAGCTCGTCGGCGAGCGCCTGCAGACCTCGGTCCGCCGGCCCGGTCAGGATCAGCCGCGCCCCGCGCGCGGCCAGGGCGCGCGCGATCGCCTGCCCGATCCCGCCGGTGGCGCCGGTCACCAGCACGGTGGCGTCCGGCAGCGGTGATGCGCCTGGCCCTGGGCACGGCGGCGCAGTCTAATCGGGCCCGCGCCGCCTCCGTCAGCCCGGGAAGACGGCCACCGTGGCGGTGAAGGTGTGCAGGAAGCTGCGCCCGCCCACCGGGCCGATCTCGCCGGCGGCGAAGAAGCCGGCCGACGGGGCACCGCCCAGCATCGTCGGCCAGCGTGGTGGCGTCGTGGTCGCGTGGCCGAACATCGCCTGCCCGCGCCCGTTGCAGGAGAACACCAGCGCGCCGGCCGGTGGCCGGTCGCCGCACCGCCTCGGCGCGCAGGCGCAGCGCGCGGCGCAGATCCTCGTCGGCCGAGCGCGCGTCGCGGGCGTGCAGCCGCACCACCTGTCCCTCGTTGACGCTCGCGCCGACCGCGACCGCCCCCGTCTCCGGGTCGGCCCCCAGCACCCCGCGGACCAGGAAATCGCCCTGCTCGTACTCGGGCTTGCCGCCGTCGATCACGATCCCGATCAGCAGCCCGGCCGCCACCAGCGCCCGCTCGGGCGAGGGGCAGCTCGCCGATCATCTGCTCGATCGTCTCCACCGCGGGGCGGCCGGCGAGCTCGTAGATCACGTTGCCCTCGGCGGCGGTGATCGTCACCTCGCGCCCCAGCGGGGCCGCGCCCTGCGAGACGCAGGGCAGCATCTCGACGCCGTCGAGGCTGCACGCCGACCGCGCCCTGCTCGAGCACCGTCCGTCCAGGAACAGCGCCGCCGGCGCCGTCGGGCGTGCGCGCGCTGGACAGGCCGCCCAGCACCGGCACGCCCGGCGCCTCGCGGGCCAGCTCGGCCAGCACGGCGTCGGTCGGGAACGAGTACGGGTCGGCCAGCATGATCACGCGCTGTCGCGCCTCGAGCTCGGGCAGCCCCTCCACGGTGCCGTCCTCGTCCTCGCCGACCACTCGGGCATGAAAGGGCTGCGCCTCGCCGCGCGTCGAGCGCCGCCGCCCACACGGCGACGGCGGTCCCCGACTCGAGCTCGCGGCCGGCGCCGAGCGCGCCGCCGGCGCCCAACGCCGCCGGCGCCGCACCCGATCAGCGCGGCGGGCGCGAGCGCGCCGTGAACGGCCTCGAGCGTCGCCTCGGGCGCGGCCAGGTGGGCGCCGCCGGCGAACACCAGCGCCAGGTCGGCCGGCTGCCCATCGAGCGCCGGTGGCGGCCGCCTCGGCCGCCTCGGTGGCGGCCGCCGAGCGGGTCGCGCTGCGGTCGAAACCCCGGCTCCGACGCGCACTCTCACGGCATCGCTGCTGGCCCTCGGCTGCCCGGCGCCCATCGCTGCACGATACTGCTCCGGGTGGCCCGGCCCGAGGTGATCGCGCTGTTCGGCCCCACCGGCGTCGGCAAGACCGCGGTGGCGATCGCGCTGGCCCGGCGGCTGCGAGCGCTGGGCGAGCACCCGGTGGCGGTGTCGGCCGACGCGCTGCAGGTCTACGCCGGGCTCGAGACGCTCACCGGCGCGCGCCACGGCCGCGAACGGGCCCTGCTCGAGCACCGGCTGATCTCGTTGCTGCCGGTCGACGCCACCTTCAGCGCCGGCCAGTACGCCGAGCTCGCCCACGCGGAGATCGACGGCCTGCTGGCCGACGGGCCGGCGCCCGATCGTGGTCGGCGGCACCGGGCTTTACCTGCGGGCGGCGCTGACCGAGCTGAGCCTGCGGCCCGCCGCCGCCGCAGGGCGTGCGCGAGCGCTGGACCGCCGAGCTCGAGCGTCGCGGGCCGCGTGGCCCTGCACGCGACCCTGGCGCGCCGGGCGCCGTGGGCGGCGGCCGAGATCGAGCCGACCGACCGCCAGCGGATCGTCCGCTCGCTGGAGCTGCTCGACATGCGGCGAGCTCGAGCCGCCCCGGGAGGAGTCCGAGCTGTGGACCGACGCGTGCGCCGCCCGACGCTGCTGGTGGGCCTGGTCATGGAGCGCGAGGCGCTCTACGCCCGGATCGACGCGCGCGTCGAGGAGATGGTGGCCGCCGGCGCCGAGGACGAGGTGCGGCGGGCCAATGCCGCCGGCGCCTCGGCCACCGCCCGCAAGGCGCTGGGGTTTCGAGGAGCTGCTCGGCCGGTGACGTGGAGGCGATGAAGCGCCACACGCGCAACTACGCCCGCCGTCAGCTGACCTGGATGCGCAAGCTCGCCGGCGTCGAGGTGCTCGACACCACCGGACGCAGCGCCCGACGAGGTGGCTCGGACGCGCTCGCGCGCTGGCTTGGCTGGCGCCACTAGAACAGCGGCGTCGAACGGGTACATGAGCACAACCGCGACCAGCACGCCGACCACTAGAGCCCGACGAGCGCCCGACAGCCGGCCATCGCCGCAGCCGCCAGCCGACGCGAGAGCAGGTAGCTCACGGCGACGTAGATGCCCGGCATCACGATCACCATGTAGTAGATGTAGCTGGTGCGGTGTCGAGCACGCTCAGCGCCTCGAAGGGAAACCAGGTGCCCAGAAACCAGGCCACCGCCAGGATCGCGAGCTGGACCTCGTCAGGGGCGACGCGCGCGCCGCGGGGGCCAGCCGTGCCGGCGGGGGCCATGCCCGTGCCGGCGGCGGCTACGCCTGCGCCGGCGGCGCCCACGTCATCACCACGCGCCCGCCGCACACCCGGGCAGCGCACGAACCGGTAGGCGCAGAACACCAGCGCCGGCAGCGCCAGGCGATGATCGGGGGGCTGATCACGCCCAGGAACTTCGACACCGGATGGATCGCGAACAGCCCGTCGCCGGGCAGCGACGGGTTGATCCGCAGGTAAGTGATCGGCGTTCAGGTCCAACAGCCACTGCCACGGATAGGAGGCGATGCCCATCGGCCCGTGCGGGCTCGTCTGCTGAGCGGCATAGCTGATCATGTGGGCCAGGTGGGCGAAGGGCCCGCCGGTGATCAGCTTGGCGTCGGCGTCGGCGTAGGGCGTGGCGATCTGGTCCATGATCGCCAGCAGCCCGATGAAGGCGGCAAAGCCGACGACGGTGGTGACGACCAGCCTCAGCAGCGCCCGGCCACCATCGCCAGGAGGCCGGGATCCCGCCGCGCCGCCAGGCGGACAGCGGCGCGGATCGCCTCCAGCAGGACGATGCGATAGCCACAGATACGGCGCCACCAGCTTGAAGGCGGCGGCGACCCCGAGCGTGATCCCGGCCAGCACCGGGTGCCCGCGTAAGTAGATCGCCATTCCCCAGATCATCATCGCCACCGTGTAGATGTCGAGCGTGCCGATCCGGCCGTGGATCAGCATCAGGTTGTCGCAGGCCATCAGCGTGGCGGCGCCGAGCGCCGTCCAGCGGCCGCCCCCGGCGCAGCGCACCAGGCAGTACATCCCCAGGATCGCCAGCGTCCCGAAAATCAGGCTGCCGATCCGCCAGGCGAACGGCCCGTCCCCGAACAGCTCGATCGCGCCCGCCATGATCAGCTTGGCCAGCTGCGGGTGCTCGGCGTTGGGGTCCACGCCCGACGGCGCGTCGGCGTAGTGCGCCCCCGGCGGCGGCCGCAATCCCGCGATCACCCGCGCCGCGTTGACGTAGTAGGCCTCGTCGAAGATCAGCGTGTGCTCGCCGGCGCGGTTGCACGGCGACTGGCACGGCTCGCCCAGCATGAACGACCGCGCCCCCAGCGACAGCACCGAGACCAGGGCGAGCGAGAACCAGTGGCGTCTTCGCCGAGCGAGAGGGCGCGGCTGAGCATCGACCGACGCGAAGGTACACATACACTGGCCCGCGTGGACTTCGAGAAGTGGCAGGCGCTCGGCAACGACTACCTGATCATCGAGCGCGCGGCGCTGCCCTTCGAGCTCACCGAGGCCCGGATCCGCCGCCTGTGCGCGGCCCACACGGGGGTCCACTCCGACGGCATCCTGCTCCTGTCCGAGGCCTCGAGAGCCCGGCTATGTCGCCCGTCTGCGGATCTTCAACCCTGACGGCTCCGAGGCCGAGCTGTCCGGGAACGGGGCCCGCGAGGCCGCCCTGTACCTGCGCCGGCGAGGATGGACGGACCGGGACCGCTTCTCGATCCAGACCGCGGCGGGGGAGATCCGGCCGGTCATCACCTCACCCACCACCGCCGCCCTGGACCTGGGCCGGGTGCGGCTGCGCAGCGACGACTACCCGGCGGGCAGCGCCGATGGTCTCGGTCGGCTCAGCGCCGATGGACGCCACTGGGACTTCCAGCACGTGCAGGTCGGAAACCCCCAGTGCGCGATCCGGATCGACAGCCGCGAGGAGCTCGAGGCCCTCGACCTGCCGGCGATCGGCCCCGAGCATCGAGCGCCATCAGCTTTTCCCCAACCGCACCAACGTGTCCTGGTACGTGGCGCTGGGGCCGGGCCGGATCCGGGCCCGGATCTTCGAGCGCGGCGTGGGCGAGACCTCGGCCAGCGGCACCGGGGCCACCGGCGCCGCCGTGGCCCACGTGATCGCCGGGGGCGACTCGCCGGTCACGGTGGCGCTCGACGGCGGCGAGCTCGAGGTCGGGGTGGGGGAGGATCTGCAGGTGACGTTGACCGGGTGGGCGGTATCGGTATTCCGTGGCAACCTCTCGGATGAATTCGTCAAGGAGCTGCATGACACCCAGTAAGCGACGCATCAGACCCAGCCGGCGACTCGACAAGATCCCGCCCTACCTGTTCGCCGAGCTGGCTCGCAAGGTGGACGCCAAGCGTGCGGCCGGCATCGACGTGATCAGCCTCGGCATCGGCGATCCCGACACGCCCACCTATCCGCCGATCGTGGCCGCGGCGCAGCGTGCGGTCGCCGACCCGAGCACGCACACCTACCCCTCAAACCGCGGCCGGCCCGAGTTCCGCGAGGCGGTGGCCGCGTTCTACCAGCGCCGTTTCGGGGTCACGCTCGACCCCGAGACCGAGGTCATGGCCGCCATCGGCGCCAAGGAATGCATCTTCAACCTCAACCTGGCCTTCCTGGACCCGGGCGACGTGGCCCTCGCCTCCGATCCGGGATATCCGCCCTACACCGGCGGCCCGCTGCTGGCCGGCGCCGAACCGGTGCTGATGCCGCTCGTGCCCGAACTGGACTTCGCGCCCGATCTGGACGCGATCTCACCTGAGACGCTCCAGCGGGCTCGGCTGATGTTCATCAACTACCCCAACAACCCCACCGGGGCGGTCGTACCGGACGGTCTGTTCGAGCGAACCGTCGAGCTGGCCGGCCGCAGCGACGTGCTGGTGGTGCACGACAACGCCTACAGCGAGACCACCTTCGACGGCTACGTGGCGCCTTCGTTTCTGGCCACCCCGGGCGCCAAGGAGGTGGGCGTCGAGGTGTTTTCGCTGTCCAAGGGCTACAACATGACCGGCTGGCGCTGCGCCGCCATCGTCGGCAACGCCGAGGCAATCGACGAGTACTGGCGTCTGAAGTCAAACATCGACTCGGGCAACTTCGAGGCCGTCCAGCTCGCCGGGGCGGCGGCACTGGCGCCCGAGATCGATGCCGAGGTGAAGGCCATGAACGCCGTCTATCAGCGCCGGCGTGACCTCGTCTGTGACGCCCTCGCGAAGGCCGGAGTGGACGTCACGCCGCCCAAGGGCACGATCTACATCTGGGCCCCGATCCCCGAGGGCTTCGCCACCGCCGCCGAGTACTGCGATTACGTGCTCGAGCGGGCGGCGGTCGTGATCTCACCCGGCGGCGCCTACGGGCGCAGCGGGGAGGGCTTCTTCCGGATCTCGCTGACGACTCCCGACGACCGCCTGCTGGAAGCTGTGGCGCGCCTGAGGGACCTGTGAACCGCCGGACCCGGACCACTCTGCTGGCGGTGGCGGCGCTCGCCATCGCCGGGCTGGTGGCCGGGTGCGGGTCGTTTGACTCCAAGTCCTCGGGTGAGCATCTGATCCGCGACTACATCAAGAAGTTCGGCAAGGGACAGGTGACCCTGACCTCGGTGAGCTGTCCCTCTGGCGTGGCCCAGAAGACCGGCACCGCGTACCCGTGCAAGGTGGTCCTGCGCAACGCGAGCACCGGAAAGCAAGTACCGGGGACGATCACCGTTCACATCGTCAGCGGAAACAAGGTCGAGCTCGAGGGGGCTCAGGACGTCCACATCGGATAACGGCTCGCCGGCAAAGGACGCGGGGGCCGTGGCTACCATCTGGGGGTGGCCGAAGCCGGACCTGAGCGCAACGGAAGCAGATCCGTCGACGGATCGCAGCCTCGCGGGCGCGCGCGCCAGCGGGCCTTCATGGTGGCGACAGTCCCGGCCGGCGAGCACGACCAGCTCGACGAACTGGCCGAGCTGCTGCGCACCGCGGGGGTGGCCGCGGTCGGCAGCGTTGTCCAGCGCCGCGACCGGCCGCACCCCAACAGCTACCTCGGAACCGGCAAGCTCGCCGATCTGAAGTCCGAGCTGGCGGCCGCCGACGCCAACCTGGTGGCCTGCGACGACGAGCTCTCGCCGCGCCAGGAGCGCAACCTGGAGACCGCGCTCGGCGTCCCGGTGATCGACCGCACGGCGATCATCCTCGACATCTTCGCCGCCCACGCGCACACCGCTGAGGGCAAGCTTCAGGTGGAACTGGCCCAGCTCGAGTACAACCTGGCCCGGATGCGCGGCCTGTGGTCGCACCTGGAGCGTCTCGGCGGCGGGATCGGGACCAGGGGCCCGGGCGAGACCCAGATCGAGACCGACCGCCGGCTCGCCCGCGATCGGATCGCAGTGCTCAAGCGCCGGCTCGAGCACGTCCGCTCCACTCGCTCGGTGATGCGCGCCGAGCGCGAACGCGGATATCTGCCCCAGGTCGCGCTGGCCGGCTACACCAACGCCGGCAAGTCGACCCTGCTGAACGCGCTCACCGGCGCCACCGTCCCGGTTCGCGACCGGCTGTTTCACACCCTCGACCCCACCACCCGCGTGCTGCGGGCCGGCGGCCGCGACTATCTGCTCACCGACACCGTCGGTTTCATCCGCAAGCTCCCGCACCAGCTGGTCGACGCCTTCGGGGCGACGCTGGAGGAGACGCGGCGGGCCGACATGATCCTCCACGTCGTCGACGCCTCCGTGCCCGAGGAGGAGCTGACGGCGATGACCCGCGCCGTCGACGACGTGCTGATCGAGATCGCCGCCGACGAGGCAACCCGGCTACTGGTCCTGGCCAAGGCCGACCGGATCGATGAGGAGCGCCGGACCGAGCTCGCCTTCCGCCATCGCGACGCCGTGCTGGTCTCCGCCGCCACCGGCGAGGGCATCCCCGACCTGGTCGAGCGCATCGAGAGCGAGTTCGCCCGCCGGTTGTTGGAGGTTGAGCTGCTGGTGCCATACCCGCAAGGAGGCCGGCTGGCCGAGCTGCACGAGCTGGCCGGTGATCTCGAGCGCGAAGACACGCCCGAGGGCGTCCGGGTGCTGGCCCGCCTGCCGGCGAGCATCGCCGCCCGCTACGCGCCGTTTGCTCTCACCCACAAGCCGGCATGAACCCGCTGGCATGACGCTGCGCGCGGTGCGGCTCGATCCGCGCGCGAAGCTCCCCACCCGGGCCCACCGCGGCGACGCCGGGCTTGACCTCTACGCGCTGGAGCCGACGACCCTGGAGCCCGGCGAGCGCGCCTCGATCCCAACCGGGATCGCGGTCGAGATCCCGCCCGGTCAGGCCGGGCTGGTGCTGCCGCGCTCGGGTCTCGCCGCCCGCCACGGGATCGCGCTGGTCAACGCGCCGGGCCTGATCGACGCCGGCTACCGGGGCGAGCTGCGAGTGCTGCTGCTGAACACCGACCGCGGCGCCCGCTTTGAACTGGCCGCCGGCGACCGGATCGCCCAGCTGGTGCTGGTCAGGATCGAAGAGCCCGACGTGGTCGAAGTGCAGACGCTGACGCAGTCCGAACGCGGTCCCGGCGGGTTCGGCTCAAGCGGCGGCTTCGGCCCCGTCGCGGCCTGAGCGCGCCGGCGGACCATCACGGCCCCAGCGGGATCAGCCCGTGCGTCTCCAGGAACTGCTGGGCCACCGTCCCCGGATCCTGCCCGGCCACGTCGACGGCCGAATTGAGCTGGCGCATCACCGGAGTGGTCAGCAGCGCGCTGACGCGGTCGATGGTGTCCGCGAACACCGGTCCCTCGGCCGACAGGACCGCCGCGGTGACCACCGGCACCGCGTTGCCCCAGCCGAACAGATGCTGCGGGTCGCTGAGGGCGCGGTAGTCGCCACTGGCGAGTTGGCCGTCGGTGGTGCCGACGTCGGCCGCCTGCACCGCGCCGGCGTTCAGGGCGGTGTACTGGTCGCCGACGGCGAGGGCCTTGTAGCCGGCGACGGTGAACCCGTAGCGGCGCTCCAGGTTCTGCAGGCCCGGTTGGGTCGTTTCGAACTGGGGCGGACCGCCCACGGTCACCGAGGTCGGCAGCCGCCCGAGGTCGCGCAGCGAGTTCAGGTGGTTGGCCTGCGCATAGCCCACCGTCACCCCGATCGTGTCCGTGTCGCTGAACGGCGTCGGCGTGAGCAGCTCGAGCCCGTGCGCCAGCGCGTAGCGCTCGGCCACGGCGTAGGCCGCCACCCGGCTGTGGACGGTACGGGGGTCGTGGGCGATCGAGGTGTCGAACATATTGAGGTACTCCGGGTACATCGACAGGCTGCCCGACTTGAGCGCCTGCAGCGTGACGTCGGTGGGGCCGATGTTGCGGTTGAGCTGCACCGAGAACCCCTCGGCCTGCAGCGCCTGGCGGTAGAGCTCGCCGAGCACGAACTGCTCGGTGAAGTTCTTGTCGCCGATCGTCACCGCCGGCTTGCCGGCGCCCGGCAAGGCGCTCGAGCTGGTCGAGCTGGTCGTCGTCGAGGTGGTTGTGGACGACGTGCTGGTGGTCGTGCGGGAGGCTCGGGCCGAACTGGTGCTCGACGGCGTGGTCCCCAAGACCGAACCCCCGCAGGCGGTGCAGGCCAGCGTCGTGGCGATCGCCGCCAGCGCGCGCCGGGCCGCGACCGAGGTGACGGTCATCGCGCCGCCACCCCCGCCGCCCGCCGCGCCTCGGCGTGGGCTTCGAGCTCGAGCTCGTCATCGAGTGCTGCCAGCGGCTGCTCGAGCCCCAGCGCGGTGGCGATCAGCCAGTCGGCAAACCAGGCGTTCTTCGGCAGCAGGGGGCCGTGGAGGTAGGTGCCGATCACGTTGCCCTCGCGCACCCCCTCGTAGCCGCTGTGGCCGTCGTTTCCGTGGCCCTTGAGCACGCGGCCGAGCGGCTGGGCGCCGGCACCCAGGACGGTCCGTCCGCCGTGATTCTCGAATCCGGCCAGGACCCGCGGCGATCCGGGCTCCAGCTCCGACCTCGATGGCGACGTTGCCGATCAGGCGCGGCCCGTCCGCGCGCACGGTGGTGCAGGTCGACCAGCCCCACGCCCGGGCAGTGTCTCGTCGCCCAGCTGATAGGAGTGGCCCAGCAGCTGGTAGCCGCCGCACACGGCGAGGATGATCGCTCCGCGCGCCGCCGCGGCGTGCAGTGCGCTCGCGCTTTGACCCGGCCAGATCGGCGGCGCACAGCTTCTGGTCGCGGTCCTGGCCACCGCCGATGTAGTACAGGTCGGCGCCATCGGGATCGAGTTCGTCGCCCAGGCCGGCGGCCTGCACTGCGAAGCCGAGGCCGCGCCACCGGCAGCGGCGCTCCAGCAGCAGCAGGTTGCCGCGGTCGGCGTAGATGTTCATCAGATCCGGATACAGCGCGCACACGCGCAGCTCGGGCTCACGCTCAGCCACCGACCATCACCACCACGCTACCCACGTGCTCCACGGTGGGCGGGATGACCGCCCGCCCGGCCGGCCGCAGGCCGAGCGCCGCCGCCTCCCGCTCGAGCTCGCCGGGGTCGAGCCGATCCAGCCGGATCAGGTTGACCTCGCTATCGAGATCGCCGGCCGGGGTCACCACCTCGCGTCGGCGCTCGAGCACGAAGCCGTCGCCGTCGTCGCGGACCGCGGTCGGGCGGCTGGAGTAGACGACGCCGTCGCGCTCGCACACGTCCGGCAGAGGGTAGGGATCGCCGTCGAGCACGTCGAACTCCTCCAGCTCGTCGCTCAGCGCCATCGCCACGATGGCGCCGTCCTGCAGGTGCTCGCGGGCGCGCGCCAGGAAGCGGGCGCGGCCGTCCCGGCCTCCGAGCAGCTGGATCGTCTGCATCGGGACCACGCACCAGCCCGAACCGGTGTCCGAGATCGAACTCACGCGCGTCGGCCAGCACCGCCTCCAGATCCAGTTCGGCGGCGCGGCGGCGGAGCTCTTCGAGCAGCTGCGGGTCGCTGTCCAGCGCCGTCACTCGATGGCCGGCGCGGGCCAGCGCCAGCGCCGTGCGGCCGGTGCCGGCGCCCACGTCGAGCACCGGTCCGCCATGCTGCTCGGCCAGCCGCGTCCACAACGACAGGTCGGCCGTGTAGGCGCCGCATTCGAGGTCGTGCCAGACGACGGTCACGCTCCGGCCTTGGTGCGGCGGCCCAGAACTGGTCAACGTGCCCGCGCCGCGCCAGCTCCTCACGCAGTTCGAGCAGCGCGGTGTAGGTCGGAAGCGCGAACAGCCGGCCGCTCACCCGCCTGGCCAAGCGCCTGGTCGAGCGCCGAGGGCAGGTCATGATTGACCCGCAGGCGGTCGACGGGGATGCCGGCGTACTTGCACCGCACCGCCAGCTCGGCGGCGCGGGTCCCGGCGCAGGTGATCCGCCGGACATGGCCGGCCAGCAGCTCGAAGTCGGCGTCCCAGATCCAGGACACGTCGCGCCCGTCGGCGGTGCGGTCGTTGAGGATCGCCAGCAGATCGAGCTCTCCGCTCTCGAGCACCAGCGTGCGCAGGATCTCGTTGGCGCCGGCGGGGTTCTTGATCAGCAGGATCGACAGCTCGCGCCCGGCGATGGTGACCCGCTCGGCCCGGCCGAAGGCGGCGCTGACCGCGGTCAGCCCGGCGGCGATCTGGTCCAGCGAGGCGCCCAGCGCCAGGCACAGGGTGGCGGCCCCGAGCGCGTTGTAGACGTTGTAGACGCCGGGCAGCGGCAGTGTCACCGGCGCGACGCCGACCGGGGTTCGCAGCAAGAAGCTGGCGCCCCTGGTGCCGTCCAGGACGATCTGCTCGGCGGCGACTTCGGGATCGGGCCGTCGCCGCCCGCACGAGGGGCAGCGGTAGCGGCCGAGATGACCGAGATAGACCGCGTCGTAGACGTAGGCGGCGCCGCAGTTGCGGCAGTGCTTGGAGTCCGAGGCGTGCTGCATCTCGCTGACCGCGACCGAGGGGTCCTCGATCCCGAAGTAACGGACGTCGGGCCGGTCTCGGCCGAGATCGGCGATCAGCGGATCGTCGGCGTTGAGCGCCAGCTGGGCGCCGGTCAGCGACTGCACCAGCGCCGCCCAGCGGTCGGCGATCGTCTCGAGCTCGCCGTAGCGGTCGAGCTGGTCGCGGAACAGGTTGCCCAGCAGCATCGCGCGCGGGTGCAGCTGGGGGCCGAGCCGGTCCAGCCAGAACTCATCGACCTCGAACAGGCCGAGCTCCCCGTCGATCGCGCCACCCCGGCGCGCCGCCTCGAGCAGCGTGGAGGCGACCCCGCCGGCCATGTTGGCGCCGGCGCGGTTGTGGACGAGGGCGATCCCGGCGCGCTCCAGGATCGAGGCCGCCATCGCTGCCGTGGTCGTCTTGCCGTTGGTGGCCGAGATCACCACGGTGCCGCGGGGCAGGCGCTCGGCCAGCTGTCGAATGGCCCGCGGCTCCAGCCGCGCCAGGACCTTGCCGGGCAGGCTGGTGCCGCCGCCGCGCCCGGCGCGGCGGGCGAGCTCGCCGACGGCGCGGGCGGCGAGGATTTTCGCGTCCAGGGCGCTCATGGCCGGCTGGGCACGATCGCGCGGATCGCCTCCGGCAGCGCGCGCACGGTGACCGGCAGCTCGGCGATCGGGTCGCCGTCGGCGTACAGCGTGAACGGACGGGAGGCGGCGATGCGGACACAGCGGCAGCGCACCACCTCGACGTTGGGCTGGCGTATGTGGTCGCCCTTGAACACGGTCGGCAGCAGGCGCAGGAAGCGCAGCTTCGGCGCCGCGCCGACGATCACGACATCGAGCATGCCGTCCTGCAGCGAAGCGTCCGGAGCCATCAACATGCCCCCACCGTAGGCCTTGGAGTTGGCGGCGGCGACGGTATAGCCGGTGGTGGTGCGCGCCTCTCCGTCCAGTTCGAGGTGAAGGTGGCGGGCTTCCAGGCCGCCAGCGCGCGCAGCGCCCCGTAGACGTAGACCAGGTTCCCGCGGACCAGCCGCGTCTCGTTGGCGATCCGGTTGGCGATCGGAATCGAAGCCACAGCTGGCGATGCCGATGAACGTCCGCGAATCCGACCTCGCCGAGGTCAAGCGCCTGCACCGAGCCGGTCGCCAGCACCTCGCAGGCGGCCACCGGCTCGAGCGGGATGCCCAGCACCCGGGCGAGATCGTTGCCGCGCCCGCCGGGCAGCACGCCCAGGACGCCGTCGCCGCCGTGCAGCGCCCCGGCCACGGCGCCGACCAGCCCGTCGCCGCCGAACGCGACCGCCGCCTCGCCCGCGCTCATCGCCGAGCGGGCCAGATCAGCGGCGTGCTCGAGGCTGCGCGTCTGCTCGCAGCGGTGCTCCAGCCCGAGCTGATCCAGGCGCCGCCGGACCTCCGGCAGCGCGCGCCCGGCCCGGCCGCCGCCCGCCGCCGGATTGACGATCACCGCCAGCTTCACGCGATCACCAGCGAGCGCAGATCGTCGCCGATCGCCACCGGGGCGGGGTCGGCGGCCGCCTCGGCCTGCTCCCGGCTGGTCACCCCGCTGAGCACGATCGCCCCGTCCAGACCGGCGGCCGCCGCGCCGGCCAGATCGGAGTCAAGCCGGTCGCCGATCACCAGTGTCCGACCCGGCGCCACCCGGTCAAGCGCGGTCTCGAAGATCAGCTGGTCGGGCTTGCCGACGTTGCGAGCGGTCCGTTCGGTGGCGTATTCAAGCGCCGCCACGATCGTCCCCGTGCCCGGCCACAGGCCGTCGGCGGCAGGAAAGGTGCGGTCGCGGTTGGCGGCGATCATGTCGGCTCCGGCCAGCACCGCCTGTGTGGCGATCTTGCAGCTCCTGGAAGTTGAAGTCGTCGTGGCCGGCCACCACGACCACCTCGGCCTCGACGGCGCGGGGGGTGCCGTTGACGATGCGGCACCCGGCGTCGGCAACGTGGCGGAAGATCGCCGGCGCGCCGATCACGTAGGCCAGCGTCCCGGGTCGGCGTTCAGCGAGCACATACTGGATGGCGCCGACCGACGGTGACCACCTCCTCCAGCGAGGCCTGCAGTCCCAGCGACCACAGCTTGCGCACGAACTCCTCGGGTGAGCGCGCGGCGTCATTGGTCACGATAGCACACCGTCTTGCCGGCGCTGCGCAGCTCGGCCAGCGCCTCCTGCGAGCCCGGCACAAGTTGGTCGCCGATCCACACGCAGCCGTCGAGGTCGAGCAGCACGTGATCGTAGGGGCGGAGCAGGGGAGAGAGGGGCATGGGAGGCGGCGGTCGCGGGGGTGTCCGGCTCGCGCGCGATCGCCGGGCAGAGAGGACATTGCACCAGATCGAGCAACGCGCCCGCGGCCCGTCGCCGGCGGCCGCCGGCTCGTTTGAGACCTTGCCAACGGTGGGAGAATCACGGAGCGAAGCGCGGCGCGAGGTCATGACCCTCGCACCGCGCGCACTACAACCCGCCTCCCCTCCACACGCGCCCCAAGGAGGACACGTGCACTGGAAGCAAGGTTGAGCTGACTCGGCGGAGGGGTTCGTGTAGACGCGGCCTCTCCGTCAGTTTTTCGCTTGGAGACGTGATCGGCGCGGCCCGACGGCTGCTTTAACCAGTGTCCACCAGGACTGGCCATTCGTTGAGGACGGCCCTCATTCGGCCGATGCTGGGCCGATGGAGCCTGGACCCCTATCCGGTGCGCTGCCCGTCGAGCGGTCACCAACCGAGCGCCCGATAACGCACGCGGTGGTGGCGGTGCAGATGGGCGCGGTCACGGTGGCCGCCGTGGTCATCGTGCTCACCGCTGCGCTTTATCGCTGGGATACGTGGGCGATGGTGGTCATCGCGGCCTTCACCGTCGTCAGCGAGCTGACCTCGATCGTCACCGGTCCCGCGCGGTTGCGGGTGTCCGGAACTGGTCTGGGCCTGTTGCTGGCGGCGGTCCTGCTCGGCGGAGGACCGGCTGCGGTCATCGGGGTCGTGTCGATCGTGGTCGGGTGGCTGAGCTCCCGTGAATCGGCCAACGCGTTTCGCAACAACCTGGCCACCTTCGCCTGGTATCCGCTGATCACGGGGCTGTTCTTTTTGGGAGCGGTGAACGCGACCGGCACCGGCGAGCACGAGCTCGGCTACTACCTGCTGGTGTTCGCCGCCTACCTCGTCTCCATGGCCTCCAACTTCCTGTTGGTGGCGGGGTCGGCGTGCTACTTCAAGCGCCTCTCGCTGGTCAAGCTGATCCGCGAGGCGTTCGTACCGCTGCTGCCGGCGCAGCTGTTCTCGGCCCTGTTGGCCATGGCGGCCGTGTACATGGCGCTCCAGCTCGGAACCGTCGGGCTGGCGGTGCTCGGCCTGACCTTCGTGATCTTCCAGTACCTGGTCGGCGAGCTGCTGAAGTCAAAGCAGCGCAGCGAGGAACTGCAGCGAATGGCCACCACCGACGAGCTCACCGGACTGGCCAACCGCGAGCGCTTCCGCGCCGTGGTCCAGGAACGCGCCGCCGAGGCCGAGAGGACCGGCGGCGGCTTTGCCGTGATGCTGATGGACCTGGACCGCTTCAAGGAGATCAACGACACCGTCGGCCACCACTACGGCGACGTGCTGCTGCGCGATCTGGGCCCGCGGCTGGCGGCGGCGATCGGCCCCGAGGGCCTGATCGCGCGGCTCGGGGGCGACGAGTTCGGCGTGCTGCCGCCGCCCGGCGCCGACGACGTGGCCGTCCTGGAGAAGGTCGTGACCCGCCTGGCCGAGTGCGTCAACGAGCCCTTCTCGGTCGACGAGCTGTCACTCGAGGTCGGGGCCAGCATCGGGATCGCGCGCTACCCCCAGGACGGACACGATTCGCACGCCCTGATGCGGTGCGCCGACGTCGCCATGTACGCCGCCAAGGAGGCCCAGTGCGACTACAAGGTCTACGCCGCCGAGCAGAATCAGCACTCGGTGCGGCGGCTGAGCATGATTTCGGACATCCGGCGGGCGCTCGCCGCCGACGAGATCGTCGTCCACTACCAGCCGATCGTCGATCTCGACGACCTGAGCGTGCGCGGGGCCGAGGGGCTGGTCCGCTGGCAGCACCCGCAGCTGGGCCTGATCCCGCCGGGAGCGTTCGTGCAGACGGTCGAGCAGACCGGCCTCATCGGCCCGCTCACGCGTCGCGTGCTCGAGCATTCGATCGCCGAGTGCGCCGCCTGGCGCCGCGACGGGCGTGACCTGTCGGTGGCCGTCAACCTGTCGGTGCGCAACCTGCTCGACCGGGACCTGCCCAAGGAGATCGAGCGCATGCTGTCCGCCTATTCGGTGCCGGCGTGGGCGCTTCAGCTCGAGATCACCGAGAGCATGATCATGTCCGACCCCGATCGGGCGCTCACCACCGTCAGCCGCCTCAGCGATCTCGGCGTGCGTCTGTCGGTCGACGACTTCGGGACCGGCTACTCCTCGCTGGCCAATCTGCGCCGCCTGCCCATCGACGAGCTCAAGATCGATCGCTCGTTCGTGTCGCCGATGCTCCGCGATGAGAGCGACCTGATCATCGTGCGCTCGACCATCAATCTCGGGCACGATCTGGGTCTGCGCATCATCGCCGAGGGGGTCGAGGATGGGGCCACCCTGGAGCGGCTGGCCACCCTCGGCTGTGACCTGGCCCAGGGCTACCACCTGAGCCGGCCGATGCCGCCCGACGCCTTCAACATCTGGCTGCGCCGGGCGGCTCCGCGGCCACCCGATCCGGCGCCGGTGGCGGCCTCGGGCGCCGAGGCGTCCGCGGGGCCTAGAACAGCGCTTCTTGCCCGCTAGGCACCGGGGGCGCGAGGCACTCGGGCCCGTCGTAACGGGCGTCGTTGACGGCGAAGCCGACCGGGGCCAGAGACGTTCTCTCGGCCGGCAGGCCGGCGAGGATCTGGTGAAGCTCGCCGGGTGGCGTATCGACGCTCAGCCAGGCGCGCTCGGCGTCGGGAGCGAGGATCACCGGCATGCGGTCGTGCAGCCCGGCGATGGCCGAGTTGGCGGCGGTGGTCAGGATCGTGCAGGTACGTAACCGGGCGCCGTCGTCACCGTGCCAGATCGACCACAGCCCGGCGAACGCGAACAGGCCGCCGTCGTCGCGGGTGATGTGAAACGGCTGCTTGGGTCCGGACGGCTGGCGCTGCCACTCGTAGAACCCGTCGGCGACGATCAGGCAGCGGAAGCGCTCGAACGCGCGGCGGTAGGCCGGGCGCTCGGCGACTGTCTCCAGGCGGGCGTTGATCATCTTCAGGCCGGTGTCGGGCGTCTTGGCCCAGGACGGAACCAGCCCCCAGCGCAACAGGTCGCCGCGCGGCGTGCCCTGCTTGTCGGTGGTCACCGCGAGCACGTCGTCGCCGGGAGCGACGTTGAAGCGCTGGCGGACCTCGATCGACTCGGCGATCGGAAACCGGTCCCGGATCGCGGCCGGATCAGGGGCGGCGAGCGTGTAGCGACCACACATCGAAGCTGCCTCCGCGCTCAGGTCAGCGGCTGCGTGCGGCGATCTGCTCGGCGCGCTTGGCCTGAGCCGCCTTCTGGCGCCGGCGGCCGAACCAGACAAGCACTCCGACCGCGACCACGACCAGGACGAGCGAGTAGAAGATGGCGATGTCGAGCGACACGCCGCCGAACGGCAGCGCGACCAGGTTCACGATCCCGAAGGCGAGGGCGAGGATCGCGATGATGAGCACGATCACGATCACGATCCCGCGGATTCGCCTCAGCATGCCGGCGCTCGACGGCGGCGCCACCAGGCCCATGAACCGCAGGCCGAGCAGCTGACGGCCGGTCGGCCCCTCGACCCCGAGGCGCTCGGTGGCACGCTTGAGGTCGTCGGGGCGCCGCTCGGCCAGCGCGATCGAGGCGTCGGCCATGCGGCGCAGCTGCAGCCGCTCCTGGGGCCGGGCGGCGGCGATCGCACGCTGGAAGTGGGCCCGCGCCGCCTTGGCGTCGTAGCGCTGCGCGGCGCGGTCGCCGAGCAGCGCCTGCGCGGCCACCCGGTACTTGGTCTCGCCTTCGAGCTCCTCGTCGGAGCGGCCCTCGAGCTGCTCGATCGCAGCCAGCTGGCTGCGCGTCTCGATCCGCCTCATCCGCTGCTGCTTGGCCATGGCCTGAAGGATAGTGTCAGCGGGCGGGCTTGATCACGTAGATCCGCTGCCCGGTGAGATCCTGTCCTGACGCCGTCGGCGAGGCGGGCGGCGAGCGGAAGACGTCGATGTGATCGCCGTTGATGGCCCCGCCGGTGTCCTGGGCGACAAACCACCCGCCGTGGCCGTCGTGACTGTAGGCGGGCACGTACACGCGACTGCCGAGCGGGATCACGCTCGGGTCGACGGCGATCGACTGGTAGTAGCGCAGCGGCAGCGACGCCCCGGCGGCGAAGCTGACGCCGGGGAGCGGCACATACTTGCGCCCGGCGCCCGCGTACCAGCCGCCGGCCGCCAGTGGGAAGGTGACGCCGCCCCGGCGGTTTCGCCAGTAGCCGCCGGCACGCCAGAACGGCGCCCCGGCGCCCCACCCGTCCGAGGGCGAGGTCGACGCCCCTGACGCTGTCACCCAGCCCCCGTCGCCGAGGTCGTCGATGTGGTACATGCGGCCGTCGAGCCCGATCCCCTCGCCCTCCATCGAGAGACCGTTGGCCGAGTACAGCCAGTCGATCCGGTGCTCGCCGGGGAGGCCGGGCGCCTGCACCAGCTTGCCCTTGAACCACGCCTCCGGCGCCGGCCAGTACTCGGTGATGTTGACGTCGCGCAGCCACCGGCCCTTGGCCTTCTTGCTGGGCGCCGGCGGCAGCTTCTGCCGCGGCGGGCGCGACGGCGCCAGACCGCCGATCGGCGCACCGCCGGTGCTGGCCGACGTCGCCCGGGCGTGTCCCGGCGCCACCCACACAAGGACGGCGGCGACGGTTGCCACCAGCGCCGCCGCGGCGAGGGTGGCGAGATGGAGCGTTCGACGCTGTCCGTAGCTCATCGCGGGCGGTCCCGGGTTGCCAGGCGGGAGGGGGAGCCGGGAGACCCGCCGGCGCGCCTAGGCTACCCCGGATCGGTGCATTGGAGCACGGTTGCCCGGCGCTGCAACGTTCCGTGCTGTGATGTTTCTGTGCCGTGTGGCTTCAGCGACGTGGCCACGACGAGGACCCGGAGCCTGGTTACCGGCCCCATTGGGTTTACATAACGCGGACGGACAGCTCGAGGCCCGCATCGAGCGCGAGCTCGATCGAGAAGAAGGGACCGTCAGGGCTGCGAACGTACTGTTGGTAGGCGAGGATGTCGGGGTCGTCGATGTTGAGGTCGGCGATTACCAGGCCGCCGAGCTTGAGCCTCGGCGTCAGGAGTTCGAGCACCGGCACGTACTGGTCGTTGCGGCCGTCGAGCACGATCATCGAGATCTCCGGCGGCTCGTCGGCCAGGGTCGTGAGCGCGTCGCCGACCCGTAGCTCGACCAGGTCCTCGAGCCGGGCCTCGCGCAGGTTCTGCTGCGCCAGCTGCGCCTTGTCGGGCAGGATCTCGGTGGTGACCAGCGTCCCACCGCCGGCGTCGCGTAGTCCGGCGGCGAGGTAGATGGTCGAGATCCCGTGCGAAGCCCCGAACTCGACCACCGCATGCGGCCGCCTGGTGACGGTGAGTACGTAGTAGAGCTCGCCGACCTCGCGGCTGATCGACAGCGGTGCGTCGCCGTACAGCTCATAGCGCTGGGCCGCCGGCAGGCGCCGGCCAAGCTCGGTCTCACGGGCATCGACGCGCCGCTTGGCCTCCGGGTCCTCGCGGTCGGCCTGGGCGTGCAGCCGGCGCAAGACCCCGGCCACCGGTTCAGATCTGAACGTGGTCACGTCCGCCGCCCGGATCGCCGTCCGTTCGACGAGGTGGTCCACCGGGGGCGCTGGTGAGGCGTCAAGGGGCGCTGCGCCATACAGGTATACATAAGATCGATTATCGAGCATTCGTGGGCGCGGGCGATGAGTTCTGTGTGGCGCGCCGGTCTTATCGTGTGGGACCGCAGCACGGCGGCCGAGGAGTGACGGCCGCTGCGCCAACGTGACGAACGCCAAAAGGGAGGTCACGATGCCCGACCACAAGACTGGAACCCGCGAGGAGTGGCAGGCGGCCCGCGCCGAGCTCGCGAAGCTCGAGGCCGAACAAGCCGAGCTTGGCCAGAAGGCGACCGAGCAGCGACGTCAGCTTCCCTGGGTTGCGGTAGAGAAGGAGTATGTCTTCGACACCGAGGACGGGAAGAAGACGCTCGCCGAGCTTTTCGACGGCCGCTCGCAGCTGCTGGCCTACAACATCATGTTCGGGCCTGACTACAAGCTCGGCGCCTGCCCCGGGTGTACGAGCCTGGGCGACGGACTCGACGGCGGGCTCGTCCATCTGAACCACTCTGACGTGACGCTGATCTGCTTCTCGCGGGCGCCGATCGACCGGCTCACGGCCTACAAGCAGCGCATGGGCTGGCAGTTTCCCTACGTCTCGACCTATGACACCGACTTCCCCTTCGACTTCGGGCTCGCCCTTACCCCCGCGCAGGCACAGCAGATCCCCGAGGTCGAGGCGATGATCGAGCACCCGCCGGACTGGCTGCAGGAGTGGTCGTGCCAGATCGGGGCCGGCCTCGAGGACGGCCTGCGCGAGGGGCCGGGCTGGATCGCGTTCGCGCGCGAGAACGGGACCGTCTACCACACCTACACAGTGATGGCGCCCGACCCGTTCGTCGCTCCGTACCACAACTTCCTGCTCGACCGCACGCCGAAGCCCGGGCCGGACGAGCCTCGCACGTGGCGCAAGGACGAGTACCCGGACTGATCGTCGGAGGGCCGCGTTGCGTCACGGCCACCCGCACCTTGCTCGGCGTTCAGGAGCTCGCCGGCGATCCTTCCGTTGGCACGGCCGCGGAGGTCGCTCTCGCCTCGAGTTGTTGCTTGAGCCGGGCGCAGTTGGCGGGCATCTCGGTGCGTGCCTGGCGACGAACGACGAGAGGCACGAGCAGCTTGCCGAGGCCGTGGCCCTCGAACTCCAGCGCGATCCTCACGCGCGACTGCGCGCCCCCATCCAGCGGCTCGACGGTGACCTTGACGATCGCCCGGATCGGCCCGTCGATGCCATGCACGGCCCAGCGGCTCGGCGGGTCGAGCGTGGTCAGCTCTGAGGCCGACTCCCGCTCCATACCGCCGATTCGACGGGTCATCAGGCACTTCGAGCCGATCGCAGGCGTCTTGCCGCCCTCGATGCTGCCGCGCACCACGCCGGCCTGCCACTCGGCGAACGTGGTGGGATCGGTGACGTAGGCGAACACCTCCTCCTGCGGACGAGCGATGTCGATCGTTGAGACGAGCGGCGCCATCAGCCCGCCTTGGCCAGGACGTCGGCGAACCGCTGCAGGTAGGTCGGCCAGCCGCCCTCGCTGTCGACGGCGTCTCGGACGGCCTCCCAGCCATCGCCGTGCCGGTCGAGGTTGCGGTGCTCGAGCTCGACCCGTGTCCGCTCCGGCGCCTCGGCGATGAACCGCACCTCGACCTCGCTCGTCTTCTCAAGGTCGGTCTCGATCTGCCACTGCGGGCTGATGTCCCAGCTGATCACAACGCGCTCCGGCGGTTCGAAGGCGAGCACCCGCGCCCACTGGCACTCGCTGCCATCGACGCCACGGTCGAACACGCGGCCGCCCTCGCGCGGCTCGAACACGGTCTCGTCGATCTCGACGCCGAGCATGTTGTGCTCGGGCGGCTTGAAGCTCCCGAACCCCTCAGTGAACACCTAGAACGCGCGCGCGATCGGCGCCTCGACAACGATCTCGTGTCGGATGGACGTCGCTGCTGCCGGCGTAGTCATGAGACCTCCGGTTCGGGTTGCTCAACGACGGCCTTGTAGGCGGTCAGGGCACTCAGCCAAAACCGGTCGAGCTCGGCGCGGAGCTCGGCGAGGCCGTCAGGGTTGATCCGATAGATGCGTCGGTTGCCGGCCGCCTCGATCGACGACCAGACCAGCGTCCTTGAGGACCTTCAGATGCTGCGAGACGGCAGGCCTGCTCACAGGCAGGCCGAGCGCGAGCTCACCGACCGCGCACGGGCGATCGGTGAGCCGCTCGAAGATCGCGCGCCTGGTGCGATCACCGAGCGCGGACCACCCGTCACGTTGGTAAGTCTCCACGCACGGTAAGCATATGCTTACAAGCTGACCGCGTCAAGCAAGCGACTGGCTCACTCCCCCTCTTCGGCGCGCCACAGGGGCTGAGGAGGCGCTGAGGCGAGCGCTCGGCGCAGGAGCGCCAGGAGCTGCCGGCGGTCGGCGGCGGTCAGGCCGCCGAGGATCTCGTCTTCGACGTCTGCGGCCAGCTGTTTCGCTTGCTCCAGCGTGTGCCGGCCTTTTGGCGTGATCTTGACCTCCCATGCGCGGCGGTCGTTCGGGCGTCGTCGCCGCTCGGCCAGCCCGGCCTCTTCGAGCTCGTTGATCAGCTTGACCATGGCGCTCGGATCGATGCCCATGTCCGTGCTCAGTTGCTGCTGGATCGTGCCTTCACGAGCGCCGAGCACGTTGAGCACCGCGAACACCGTCGGCGTGAGGCCGATTGCGCCCAACGCCTGCGCGGTACGCGTATGCGACGCGCGCCAGAGCCGGAAGAACAGCTGGCCGGCGAACTCGGCCACCTCGATGTCAATCGAGACCGCTTCTGCCATCGCTCAAGTGTCCCAGATTCACTGGACTAACACAATGATTGCGGTGTACCATTGTCGCCGAGTACCCCCGCCCAGCCCGCGAGGCGCCCGCCAACAAGCCAAGACAGCATCAGAGGGTCAGATGAGTCAACGCACCGACACACAGAAGCGCACCAAACGAACCGCGGAGCGCAAATCGTCCCCTGCGCTGACGGCCGAGGAGCGCGCCGCCATGAAGGAGCTCGTCCAGGAGCGCAAGGCAGCGGCCCGCGGCGAGGACGGGGAGAGCGCAGTGCTCGCCAAGATCGCCGAGATGCCGGAACCGGATCGTGCCATGGCCGAGCGGTTCCACGCGATCGTCAAGGCGAGCGCGCCCTCCCTCTCGGCGAAGACCTGGTACGGGATGCCGGCATATGCCAAGGACGGCAAGGTCGTCTGCTTCTTCCAGAGCGCGGCGAAATTCAAGGCGAGGTATGCGACGTTCGGGTTCAGCGACAAGGCGAACCTCGACGACGGCAACATGTGGCCCACCGGCTTCGCGCTGAAAGAGCTGACCGCTGCCGAGGAGAAGAAGATCGCCCGGCTTGTGAAGCAGGCGGCCAGCTGAGCGCGGTCCCCCCTAGAACGCCACCAGCACGCGCTAGAGGCGTCGCAGCTTCTCCGGGTTGCGAATCGAGTCGACGCGCATGATGTGACCGTCGCCGACGACGAATGAGATCGCCGCGCGATGGCCGTCCTGGCTCGGGAGCATCAGCCCGAGCTGCCCGTTGAGGTTGATCTCGAGCGGCTCGCCCACGAACTTGCGGCTGAGCGCGGCCCACGCCCGCGCGACCCGCGCCCCGCCCCGCACCGGCTTGCGCGCGGCTCCGGCGCGCCCGCCGCCGTCCGATGTCCAAACGACATCTGGGTCGAGCACGGCGACCGGGTGAGAGCTGTTCGAGCAGGCGAGCCGCAGCAGCCGCGGGCGTGCCTGCGCGAAGTGCTCGGTGACGGTCATACAGGGATCCGCCGCCAGGTCTCCGTCGCCGCCCGCATACGCGGCGCCCAGCCGCTCGCCTCACGCAGCCGGCGGTTCGACACGCGCTGCGAGCGCGCCAGCGGCCCGTCCGGCGGCGTCGACGGGCGTAATGCCTGCACCCCGACGGCGGCGGCCAGCGCGGCATCGATCTCGCCGTTGGTCGCCGGGTCAGTGTCGGCAACGTTGTAGGTCCCGGCCGGGGCCCGCAGCACCGCGGCGATGGCCGCCGCCGCGTCATCGAGCCAGAGCGTCGGCCGGTACGCGCCGGGCGGTCCGGGCGCGATCGAGGCGCCCCCGCGCGCGGCCTCCAGCGCGGCCCGCGTCGACCCGCTGTCGGGCCCCATGAACAGCCCGAAGCGCAGCACGACGGTGTCGCCTTCAAACAGCTCGCGCGTTGCGCTCAGCCGTCAGCGCGGTCACCATGATCTCGTTCATGGCTAGTGCTCCTTCAGTGAGACGGTGGTATGCCGAAGTGACGACGTACCCCGCCTGATCGTGACATGCGGGCTCCTTATAGGCTGGGGCGGTGCTCGAGGGTGGCGATCTGGTGGCGTTCGTCGCGACCCGCGACCTGGAGGCCGCGGGCCAGTTCTACGGCTCGGTTCTCGGCCTCGAGATGGTCGATGCCAATGACTTTGCCCGCGTGTTTGACGTCGACGGCACGCAGTTGAGGGTGACCCGCGTGGATTCGCTGGCTGCGGCCCCATACACCGTGTTGGGCTGGCGGGTCACGGACATCGCTGCGACGATCGCCGAGTTACGGGGTGCCGGGGTGGAGTTCAAACGTTACGAGGGCATGGAGCAGGACGAGAACGGTGTCTGGCTGGCCCCGGGAGGAGGACGCATCGCCTGGTTCTCCGATCCCGATGGCAACACGCTCTCCCTGCAGCAGGCTCCCGGCCCCTAAAGGAGCTGAAGGCGACGCGCGTGGAACTCGGCGAGTGCTTGCTCGGCCAATATGCGCACCCGCCCGCCCGTCGACGACGAGAAACCGCTACGGCGCGAGGCGCTCGATCGTCCAGCCGCCGTCGGCGCCGCGGCGATAGCGCAACCGGTCGTGCAGGCGGTCGGGGCGCTGCTGCCAGAACTCGATCTCCTCGGGCGACACGCGAAAGCCGCCCCACCGCTCCGACACCGGCAGCTCGCCCTCCCCGTAGCGATCCGCGAGCTCGTCCACGCGACGCTCGAGCTCCTCGCGGGTGGCGATCACCCGGCTCTGGGGCGAGGCCAGCGCGCTGAGCTGGCTGCCGCGTGCGCGCGTGCGCACGTGCGCCTCGGTCTCCTGCGGGCTCGTCCGCGCGACCGGACCGGTGATCCGCACCTGACGGCCCAGCGGCTCCCAGTGAAACAGCAGGGCGGCGCGCGGATTGGCCGCCAGCTCCTCACCCTTGCGGCTCTCGTAATTGGTGAAGAACACGAAGCCGCGCTCGTCGAACGCCTTGACCAGGACCATCCGCGCCGACGGCGCGCCGTCCGCGGTGGCGGTCGCCACCGCTGCCGCGTCCGGCATCCTCAGGCCCGCCCGCTGGGCCTGCTCATACCAGTCGGCGAACTGGCGCAGCGGATCGGCGTCGACATCCTGCTCGTCCATCGGCTTGGGGTGGTCAGGCACATCGCTCATGGCGTGCATTCTGCCCGGGCGAGAAGATCTAGAGAAGTTGGCCGGCCAATCGTCACTCAGCACAACGCCGCTGCACTGGTGGCCGGCGCGCGAGCTTGCCGCTGCGATCCGCCGCCGCGCGCTGTCGGCACGGGAGGTTGTCGCCTGGCATCTGGATCGGATCGCCCGCCTCAATCCGCGCATCAACGCGATCGTCAGCCTTCGGCACGAGCAGGCGCTCGCCGAGGCCGACGCCGCCGACCGCCGTGCGTTGGCCGGCCGGGCGGTCGGGCCCCTGCACGGGCTGCCGATCGCGATCAAGGACCTGGAGGACACCGCCGGGATCCGCACCACCTACGGGTCCACCCTGTTCGCCGACCACGTGCCCGCGATCGACAGCTTGGTCGTTGCACGTCTGCGGGCGGCGGGCGCGATCGTGGTCGGAAAGACCAACACCCCCGAGTTCGGCGTCGGCTCGCACACCTTCAACGAGGTGTTCGGCGTCACGCGCAACCCGTGGGCCCTTGATCGCTCTGCCGGCGGCAGCAGCGGCGGTGCCGGCGCGGCGCTCGCGGCGGGGCTGCTCCCCATCGCCGACGGCTCCGACCACGGCGGGAGCATCCGCAACCCGGCGTCGTTCAACAACGTGGTCGGGCTGCGCCCCACTCCCGGGCTGGTGCCCGACACCGGCAGCGGGGATGTGTGGGACACCGCCGCGGTGGTGGGGCCGATGGCCCGGACGGTCGGCGACCTGGCGCTGATGCTGACCGCGATCAGCGGGCCGGAGCCCCGCCTCCCCCTCTCCCACGGCGACCCGGCGTCGTTCGCGGCGCCGCTGCGCGGCACGCTGCGGGGGCTGCGCGTGGCCTGGTGCCCGGACCTCGGCGGCCTCCCGATCGAGCCCGACGTCATGGAGGTCCTGAGCCGGGCCCGCGACCGTCTCACCGAACTGGGTGCCGTCGTCGAGGACGTGGCCCTTGACCTCACCGTCGCCGACGACGCGTTCGAGACGCTGCGCGGGCTGGCGTTCGCGCGCGGCTTCGCCGACAGCCTGCCGTCGCTGCGCGCGGCGGCGAAGGAGACGATCATCTGGAACATCGAACGCGGGCTGGCGCTCGAAGCTCCTGCGATCGCGCGGGCCATCGCCGCACGCTCCGCGGTGTTCGCAACTGTCGCCGAGCTCCTGCAGCGCTACGACGTGCTGGCGGCTCCGGCGGCGCAGGTGGCGCCGTTCCCGGTCGAGAGCGAATATCCGCTCGCGGTCGCCGGGGTCGCCATGCCTCACTACCTGGGCTGGATGCGGGTGTGCTCGCGCATCACCGTCTCCGCGCACCCGGTGGCGGCGGTGCCGGCCGGATTCACGCAGGAGGGCCTGCCGGTCGGCCTCCAGCTCGTGGGTCGCTACCGCGGCGATCGCCGCCTGCTCGAGCACGCCGCCGCCTGGGAAGCGGCGACCGGGCTGACCGACCGTCATCCGCCGGTCGACTGACCGCGGCCGGCGGCAAACGGGCAGGTATCCAGGCCGGCCAGCCCAGCCGGCAGCACAAATCCGTCAAATCTGGCGGGAAAGGGCTGCCAGCCCGCCGGTCAAATCACGCTGTGGCCGGCTGGTAGGTCGCGAGGATCACTCCGGTGGTGGTGGCGGTGCTGTCGACCAACCTCAGCTTGACCAGGTGGTCGTCGTGCTCGAACAGGCGCTGGCCGGAGCCGAGGATCAGCGGATGGATCATCAGGAGGTACTCGTCGATCAGACCGTGCGGCAGCAGCGACCGGATCAGCTGGCCGCTGCCCATGATCACCAGGTCACCTGACGAGGACTCCTGTTTGAGCTTGGCGACAGCGGCCGGGACGTCGCCGGACACCAGCGTCGAGTTCGGCCACCCGAGCTCAGCCGCAGAATCGGCCGAGACGACGTACTTGGCGGCCGCGTTGAGCGCGTCCTTGAACGGACCACCCTCCTCGTTCCAATGGCGCAGCATCTCCTCGTAGCTGCGGCGGCCGAGTAACAGGCCGCCGCTCTCGCGCCCCATCCACCCGCCCAGCCTCTGTCCCATGACCTCGTCGTTGCCGGGCACCGCCCACCCGCCGTGCGTAAAGCCCCCGCGGGTGTCCTCCTGAGGCGTGCCGGGGCCCTGCATGACCCCATCGAGCGAGATGTGGTTCAGGACGACGATTCGCAAGAGTTCCTCCTTGGTCTGCGTTCTGATTGGCTGCCGGGAACGCCGCGCTCGGACGACCGGGCGCAATCTGAAAGGAGTCGGATGATGTCTGAACCCGTGTTGGTGACGCCTTGACCCTCGAGACAGACCTCGAGCTGGCCTTCGCACTCGCGGACATGGCCGCCTCGATCTCACTGCCGCGCTTTGCGGCGCCAGGACTTCACGGTCACGATCAAGCCTGACGGCTCTCCGGTGACCGACGTCGACGTGCAGGTCGAGGACGCGCTGCGTGAGCGTCTGGCGCGCGAACGACCCGATCACATGATCACCGGCGAGGAGCGCGGGACGTCGGGAAGCTCGAGCTGGCGCTGGTATCTGGATCCGATCGACGGGACCCAATCGTTTGTGACCGGCGACCCCAAGTGGATGACGCTGATCGCGCTGGCTCACGATGACCGGGTGATGCTCGGGATCGCTGACGTTCCCGCCCTGGGGCACCGTGCCTGGGCGACCCGCGGCGGCGGCGCCTATCGCGACGGCGAGCCGATCCGCGTGTCGGCTCGCGACCGGTTAGAGGATGCCGTGGTCAACGACACGTGGTACGAGGACCTGGCGCACGACGCCCGCGACCATCCCCTCCATGCCGTCGCGCAGCGGGCCGCCCGGGTGCGGCCCCACCAGGACGACAGCTTCCTGGCCGTCGCCGCCGGTGAGGCCGACGTCGCCATGCATCTAGGCGGTGCCGCCTGGGACCACGCCCCCCAGAAGGTAATCGTCGAGGAGGCCGGCGGCCGGCTCACCGACTTCGCGGGCACCGACCGGATCGACACCGGACGCGTCGTCGCCACCAACGGTCCGATCCACCAGGCGGTGCTCGACCTGCTCACGCCGGCATAAGCCGGCGGCTCGGTCATGACCGCGCGCATGGCCAGGCGCGAGCCGCCCCGGCGACGGCGATCCAGACCCGCTGGCCGCGGGCAAGCTCCCGCTCCCCCGACAGCCGGGCCAGCAGCGGGCCGTTACCGGCGCCGTGCACCTCCAACTGGGCGAGGAGGTCGTGGCCGTGGTATTCGATGCCGAGGACGACGGCGGGCGTCGCACCCTCGCCGGCGGCAGTCGCGACCTGAAGCTGCTCGGGGCGGATCATGAGCCGGACCGGTCCTCCGTTGCCTTCCGGGCCGCCGGGCTGGATCGGGATGGCGCCGAGGACGCACTGCCCTCGTCCCCCGTCGATCACCGCGTCGATCAGGTTGACGTTGCCCACGGCGGCGGCGGCTTCGGGGCTCGGGGGGTCGCGATAGAGGGCGCTCGGTCGCGCGCGAACGGCGATCGCACCCCCGGCCAGCAGCGCGACCTCGTCGGCGAGCGCCAGCGCCTCGTCCCGGTCGTGGGTCACCAGGATCGCCGCGGTGCCGCGCTCGCGCAGGATCCGCACCACCTCGCGCCGCAGGTCGGTACGGAGTGAGGCGTCGAGGGCGGCGAACGGCTCGTCGAGCAGCACCAGCGAAGGCCCGACCGCCAGGGCGCGGGCGAGCGCCACACGCTGTTGCTGGCCCCCGGACAGCTCGTGGGGGTAGCGCCGGTCCAGATCGGTCATGCCGATCAGCTCGAGGAGCTCGCCGATCACCGCCCGATCGCGTCGTCGCAGGCCGAAGCCGATGTTGCCGCGCACGGTCAGGTGCGGGAACAGCGAGCCCTCCTGCGGGACGTATCCCAATCCGCGGTGGCGGGCGCCGATCGCGTTGCGCCCGTCATCGACGAGCTTGCCGGAGACGGTGATCGTGCCGCTATCCAAACGCTCGAATCCGGCGATCACCTTCAGCAGGGTGGTCTTGCCGCTTCCGGAGGCACCGAGGACAGCGGTGATCGTGGCCTCCGGGACGTCGAGGTCCAGCCCGCTCAGCACCCGGGTCGGGTGGTAGGCCTTGTCCACCGCGCGCAGGCAGACGGCGTCAGCGCTCACCGTGGGCCTTGTCCACCGCGCGCAGGCAGGCGTCAGCGCTCATCGTGCACGCTCCCGGTCAAACCACAGGGCCAGCAGCGCCCCGGGGACGGCGGCCATGACCAGCATGACCAGTGCGTAGGGCGCGGCGGCGCTGTAGTCGATGTTCTGCTGGAAGGCCCAGAACTGAGTGGCGAGCGTCTGCACGCCGATCGGCGCCAGCACCAGCGTGGCCGTCAGCTCGGTGATCGTCTCGAGGAAGACCAGGCAGAACGCGGTCACCAGGCCGGGGGCGATCAGAGGCACGGCAACGCGGACAAACACCCCGACCGGATGGCGGCCGAGCGACTGGCCGACGTCGATCAGCGCCGGGGGCAGGTGCGCCACCGAAGCGTTGATGCACACCAGCGCGAGCGGGAAGCTCAGCAGCGTGTAGGCGGCGACGAGCAGCGTCCCGGTCTCATACAGGCCGAACGCATACCGGGTGGCGAAGTACACGAGGCTGAGGGCGATCGTCACCCCGGGCAGCGCTCTGGTCAAAAAGGTGCTGCGTTCCAGGGCGCCCCGGAACACGCTGCGCCGGCGGAAGCCGACCAGCGAGACCGGTAGCGCCACCACCACGGCCACGATCGCGCCCAGCGCGCTGTAGCGAAGGGTCGTCCACGTCGCCGAGGCGACGCTCGCCGCGGCCGGAAGGGTGGCGTGATCGGTGCGCGTCATCCAGTAGACGATCGTCGCCACCGGTACCCCGACGCCGAGCGCGATCAGGGCCAGCAGCCCCAGCAGCGCCGGGATCGTCATCGTCGGCGTGGCCACGCGGCGCACACCGCGGCGAGGGCCGCCGGCGCCCAGCCGGCGACGGGGCAGGGTCGCTTCGAGCAGGAGCATCAACAGCCCCAGGCCGACCAGCGGAACCACGAGCACCGCCGCGGCCTGCGGGTCGAACTTGAACTCGGTGAAGATCTCGGTGGTGAAGGTCTGATAACCGAGGATCTCGAACGCGCCGAACTCCGAGATCACGGTCAGCGCCGCCAGCAGGGCGCCGCCGACGATCGCCGTGCGCAGCAGCGGCGCCACCACCCGCGCGAACACCCGCCAGGCTGGAACGCCAAGGCTCTCGGCAGTCTGCTCCAGGCCGGGGTCGAGACGGCGCAGCGCGGCGGCGACCGGCAGGTAGACCAGCGGGTAGGTCCCGAGCGTCATCACGATCGTGGCGCCGAGCAGCGGCGGCAGCCGCGGTGCGAACGAATGCCACGCGAAGCCGACGACGAAGTCGGGGATCGCCAGCGGGAGAACGAGCAGGACCGACAGCACGCGGCGCCCAGGGACGGCAACGCGCTCGCTCACCCAGGCGGCGGCGGTGCCGATCACGGCGGCCAGCAGCGACACGATCGCCGCCAGCAGGACCGTATGCGTGAGCAGCATCGCCGACCGCGAGCGCAGCAGCACGCTCCGGATCTCCTCCCAGCCGGCGCTGTGGGCGTCGAGCGCGACCAGGGCCAGCGGAGACAGCAGCGCGAGGGCGATCGCGCCGGCGATGCACCAGCAGCCGCCGGCGCGGTCGGCCGGCGCCGCGCGGCCGGCGGCGCTGCGCACCGAGTCTGCGCCGGCGGCGCATCGGGGCACTAGAGCAGCCCCGCCTGTTGCAGCAGGTCGTGGGCGTCGCTGGCGGTGCCGATCTCGGCCGGCGTGATCGGGTTGGGCTCCAGGCTCGCCAGCGGCGGGAGCTCGGGGTTGGGGGCGACCCCCTTGACCAGCGGGTACTCGAAGCTGGCGCTGTGGGCGAGCACGCGCTGTCCGGCCGGGCTCACGAGGAAGGCGAGGAAACGCTGGGCCGCCGCCTGATGCTGTGACGACTTCAAGATCGCCGCCCCGGATATGTCCTCCACGAACCCGGGGTCGCGCGGCGCCAACCAGGCGAGCCTGGCGTGAAAGTTGGCCGCCCCCATCTCCTGGCGGATGCGGAAGTAGTAGTAGTGGTTGATCAGGCCCATGGCGGCGTCGCCGGAGTTGACGTCGCCGACCAGGGTCTCGTTGTCCGGGGCGTGGTCATCGGACCCGGCGTTCGCCTTCAGGCCCTTGAGCCAGTCCAGAGCGGCGGCGTTCCCCCGCGCCCGCGCGACCGACGTCACGATCGGCCAGAAGTCGGTCTCGGCGGGCGCCAGCTCGAGCTTGCCCCGGTATTCCGGGTTGGCCAGCGCGAGTGCGGTGTGCGGCAGCTGCGAGGCGCTGATCTTGGCCGGGTTGTAGATCAGGACGCTGAACCGGCCCGACACCCCGAGCCAGTCGCCGTTGGAGGCACTGTCGCGTGCGGGCACGCGGGCCAGCGTGGCGCTGTCGACCCGGGCCAGCAGGCCGCGCCCATCGAGCTGCGCCAGCCAGTTGGAGTTCTCGGTGTAGAAGACGTCAGCCGGGGAATGGCTTCCCTCCTGCTCGATCTGAGCGGTCAGCACATCCTCGTCGTCGCTTTTGAGCCGCACCTTGATCCCGGTGTGGGCGGTGAATGCCTTGACCATCGCCGCCGTGGTCTCGGGATGCTGGGCGCTGTAGATGGTCAGCGTCTGACCCCCACCGCCGGGTCCGTCCGACGAGCCTGCGCCCGCCGTGGGCGTCCCGCCGCCACAGGCCGCCGGCAACAGGCCCGCCAGCACCGCCAACCAGGCGACGCTGGCGCCAAACCTCCGCCGACCCCTCGCTGCCGCCGGCGATCTCCGATCATCATGTATCACGCGCAGTGCTCCTGTCGGGGGGAATTAGGGTTCCCTAATAAGGGGACCCTAATGGCACCCTAATCACTCTTGACGCCATACGCGCCGTGACCTTCCTGCGCCGCCGTCGCCTGCCTTATTTACATTTAGGGCTCAGCATGGACAGCGTTCGGTGGGAGCGGAGGGAGCTGGGAGGCGGTTGGCGCCGCGCTGCGCGGGTGCTCGCGGCCGCATTCGCGATGCTCGTCCTCCCGGTGGCCATGGGCTTGTGGCCGGTATCGCCGGCTCAAGCGGCCCCGAGCGCGGCCCAGCGCCTGGCCGACAAGTACTCCCCCATCGTCATGGTGCGCAAGCAGACCAACGGGATCTGCGACTCCTCCGAAGAGCAGTATTCGCCGCCCACCTCGGTGTACTCGGTCCTCGGCAATCCGAAGGTGCGGTTGCTCAAGACGGTTGGCCGCAAGACGATCGTGCTCGTCAAGAGCGCCCCGACGGCGGCGGACGTGGCCAGACGCCCGGAAGGCGTGTATCTAGACCTTCCCGGCAATCCACTGTCGCCCGGCTGCAAGTACGCCAAGGACTTCGCTGCGCTGAAGAAGTCAGGCCACGCCCCGGCGGTCGTCTACGCGCACATCGCCCGCGAGACCGGCCAGCCGTACTTCGCCCTGCAGTACTGGTTCTTCTACTACTTCAACCACTTCAATGATCTGCACGAGGGCGACTGGGAGGGCATGCAGCTCACCTTCAAGGTGGACACGCCCGAGGCGGCCCTGTCCAGCGAGCCCGACGAGATCGTCCTGTTCCAGCACAGCGGCGGTGAGCGAGCTGACTGGGACGAGCCCAAGGTCGAGAAGCAGGGCAACCACCCGGTCGTCTATTCGGCGGCGGGGTCGCACGCCACCTTCTACAGCCCGGGGCTGTGGCTGGGCAACGGCCAGAACGGTTCCGGCGTCGGCTGCGACGACACCACCAAGCCGCTGACCACGGTCAGGCCTCGCGTGGTGCTGATGCCCGATGAGGAGGAGAGCAGAGGGCCGTTTGCGTGGACGAGCTTCACCGGGCGCTGGGGCCAGCTCGAGGCCGGCTTCAACAACGGTCCCGCCGGTCCGAACACCAAGGTCGTGTGGCGCGATCCGTTCACGTGGATGGGCAAGACCCGTACCGATAGTCCCCAGGTTCCGGGCGGTTCGTTGATGGGCCCGTCGATCGCCAGTGCGTTCTGCGGTGCGGTGGCCCAGGTCACGAGCTTCCTCAACTTCCACTCCAAGAACGAGGCGCCGGCTTACGGGATCCTCGCCGCGCTGGCCCTGGTGATCATCGTGCCGCTGCTGATCACGAAGTGGGGCCCGGTGCAGCCCGATCAGCTTCACCAGCGACGGGCCTTCGGACAGCTCGCCCTGACCTCACTGCGCCTGTACGGCCGCCACCTGCGGCCGCTGGTGCTCCTGGCGCTGAGCATCCTCGGGATGCTCGCCGCCTTCGAGGGTCTCGAGTATCTGCTCGGCGCCGGGCTGAAGATCAACGGCCCCGCCCTGACGTTCGGCGACCCGGACAGCGTTGTCATCAAGGTCTCAACGCCGGCCGGGATACCGCGCATCCTCATCACCCCGATCGCTCAGGCCTCGATCGCCGCCTTCATGTGCAACCTCGATCGCAGCGACGACACCGGGTTCATCTCCGCCTGGCGGGCCGTTCTGCGCCGTTTCTGGCGCCTTCTGTTCGTGCAGTGGCTCGCCGGCCTGCTGGTGCTCGCCCTGCTGTTCTCGGTGATCGGCATCCCCTATGGCCTCAAGAAGTTCATCGACTGGCAGTTCGTCCAGCAGGAGGTTCTGTTCGAGGACCGCTCGATCCGCGACGCGATGCGCTCGAGCACCCACCGCGTGCGCCACCACTGGTGGCACACCGGCATCTACTCCGGCATCTTGTGGCTGATCAGCCAGATCCCGGGTCCGGTGATCGGATTCGCGCTGCTGTTCACGTCGATACCGGTCGTGGACGTGAACCTGGTCGGATCGGTGATCTTCGCGCTGCTGATCCCGTTCATCGAGATCGCGCGCACGCTGCTGTACTTCGATCTGGGAGTCCGAGACGAAGAGGCGCCGGCAGCGGCGATCGCCGGCGTCGCACCGGCCCCCGCCACGTGAGCTCAGCGCAGGTGAAGCGGGCTCGGCTCCACGACCCCCGGAATCCGCCCCACCACTGAGGTGGTGCGCTCATACGAGGCGCGTAACACGTCGGCTGGAGCCTGGTGACGGCTCAGAGCCTCCCCGACCGGCAGCACGGCGTAGTCGGGATGGCGGTTCCAGGTGGGGACATAGGTGATGCCGGCCACCTTTGAGCGCTTGCCGGTGACCACGAGGTGCAGGAACACCATCATCCCGTCCTCGCTCTGGATCGGACAGCAGGCGGCGGTCTGGTTGGACAGCAGCTGACCCTCGCCGAACACGACCAGCTTGCCGTGGACGCGCCGGATTGGCTGCACGACATGCACGTGCTGTCCGACGATCGCGGTGATGTCCGGATCCCGGGTCAGCGCGCGGGCGGTGCTGAGCTGAAATGGACTCGGCGCAGACACGTCCTCGTCGCCCCAGTGAAGGTTGACGATCACCACCTGGGCACCCCGCCGGCGTGCCGCCGCGGCGGCCCGGCGGATGGCGGAGACGCGGGCGATGTTGACCGACCAGGGGTGGGGCAGCGGGATCCCGTTGGTCATCTCGGTGTAGGCCAGAAACGCCACCCGCACGCCCTTCACGGTCACCATCAGGGTGCGGTTCTGGGCGGCCCGGGAACCGAATGAGCCGGTGTGCAGGACGCCGGCGCGATTGAGCGCCAGCCCGGTCTGATCGATGCCGTACTGACCCTGGTCGAGCGAGTGGTTGGAGGCGGTGTCGCAGATCCGCCAGCCGGTCTGCTTGATCGCCCGGGCCAGCGCCGGTGGCGTGTTGAACACCGGATAGCCGTGGGGAGGTCGTGGAGTCATCGGCGTCTCGACGTGGCAGATAGCGAGATCGGCGTGCTTGATATAGGGGGCGATCTCGCGCAGCATCGCGAAGAAGTCGTAATGGCCGTGACCATCGGCCAGCGCGGTCTCCCACACCGGCGCATGGATCAGGAGATCCCCGTTGACCTCGACGGTCAGCCTGACCGGCCTCGGTGCGGCCGGCTTCGTCGTCGGCGTGGTCGCTGTTGTCGCGGTGGTCGCCGATCCGGGCGAACGCACCGTCGTCGATGTGGCCTGAGCGCCGCCGCAGCCGGCCAGCAGCGCCGCGGCAGCCAATCCGGCGACGCCAGGGCGCAGGTGCATCGGGACAGGCTATCCCTCCACCCGGCCGCTGATCCCGGGCCGCAACTTCCGCTCTGCCGCCGGTATACAAGGCCCAAGAACCGAACCTGAGGTGAATGCTATGAAACGTTTTGCAAGGCTGCTCGCGGCGGTCCTGGGAGTCGGATGCGTGTTCGCGGCGGTCGCCGCGGCCGCGTCGCCGACTGTGTCCAACCGCCCAGCGACCGGGATCACCACGACCGCAGCGGTGCTCCGAGCCGCCATCAACCCCAACGGCCACGAGACCGGCTACGTATTCCAGTACGGGACGACGGCAGCCTACGGGCTGCAGAGCACCAGCCATTCCGCCGGAGCCGGCGACAAGCCGGTGCCGGTCAAGGTCGGGATCCAGGGACTGCTCCCGGGCACCGTCTACCACTACCGGATCGTGGCCCTGAGCGCCTCGGGCACCGCGACCAGCGGCGGCCGGGTGTTCAAGACCGCCGGCAAGCCTCCGGCCACGGTGGTCACCGGCGCGGCCGTAAACGTGACCCAGAACGCCGCCACCGCCACCGGGACCATCAACCCCCAGGGCGCGACCACGAACTGGACGGTGCAGTACGCCGCCTGCCCGACCCTGCCGGCCCCCTGCAACACGACCGTGTACACGGCGTCGGCGACCGGCCTGACGGCGATCCCCCCGGTCAAGACGCCGGTGCCGGTATCGGTACAGATCGCCGGCCTGGCGCCAGGCACGCTCTATCACTACCGCATCGTCGCCCACCATCCGCATGCGACGTCCTACGGAAACGACGTGGCGGTCTTCACCCAGCCGCGCTTCAAGCGCACGCCGACGATGACCACGCGGACCTCGCCCCGGCGCCTGAGCCGCCAGCCGTACACGTTCACGACCGCGGGCACCCTGCACGGCTTCAACTTCATCCCCTCGTGGCTGCGCTGCACCGGACGGGTCGGGATTCGCTACTACCACGGCCGCAAGCAGGTCGCTTTCGAACTGGTGCCGGTCGGCTCCAACTGCCGTTTCTCGACCCCGGTCTCGTTCCGGCGGTTGGTCAACGGGCGCCGCAGCGCGCTGCAGGTCAAGATCTTCTACCGAGGCAACGGCTACCTGCAGACGACCGAGAAGACCGATCACGTGACGCTCGGGTGAGCCCTGGGTAGCACTTGAGTTAGGGGCCGGCTCATCGGCCCCTTGCAGGTGGGCCGCCGGACTCGCGGCTGGCGGCCCACCTCTGTAGGTTTGCGCCCGATGTCAGACCGCCCGCCGCGGGTGTCGGGCGCGGAAATCGTGCTGCTGCTGGCGCTGGTCGCCTGGGGCATGTTCCCGATCGCGCTGCAGCTCGCATACGCAGCTCACGCCCACGCCACCTTCACGGGTGCCGACGGCCTGATCGGTGCCGACGGCGTCCTGGGCGCCGATCAGCTTCAGTACCTGGCGTGGATCCGGGATGCGGGCGCGCCCGGACTCATCTCGGATCTGTTCACGCTGGCCCCCAACGGCCACGTCTACCTGCAGCCCATGTTCGCCATCAGCGGCGTGCTGTGGCACCTGGGGGTGTCGCTCCAGGTCGCCTACCTGCTCTGGAAGCCGATCGCCGCGGTGGCCCTGTTCGTGGCCGCGCTGGTGTGGGCGCGCAGGATGTTCCCGGACGAGTTCGTCGCCAGCGCCGCCACGATGACGCTGGCCCTGTTTCTGTACACGCCGCTGGCGGCCTTGTACAGCTGGACCGGGATGGGATCGGGATCGTTTCGCTTCCAGCTGTATCTCCTCGGCGACGAGCTGCTGGCCGCCACCAAGCTGTGGGGATACCTCCCGAGCGCGATCGGGGTGGCGCTGGTGCCGCTCTCCCTGTTGGCCGTCGAGCGCGCGCTCGACCCCTACCAGGGGCGCGACCGGGTCCGCCAGCAACTGGCCGGCGTCCAGCCTGGTCCGCTGATCCTGGCCGCGCTGGCCGCTGGTCTGGCGTCGTGGCTGCATCCCTGGCAGGGGATCACGCTGGTGCTGATCTTCGTGAGCCTGGCCGTGTGGCAGCGGCTTGCCCACTGGCGGGCGCTCGCCGTCCCCGCGGTCGCCGCCGCCCTGCCGCTGCTCTACTACTACCTCCTCAGCCACAACGACGCCGCCTGGCATCTGGCCTCCCAGTACGAGATGATCGGCCGGCTGCAGGTGGTGGTGCTGCTGGCGGGTCTCGGACCGATCTTCCTGCTCGCCGCCGTGGGGCTTCGCAAGCCAGGCGAGGTGGTGATCGAGCGGATGCTGCTGCTGTGGATCGGAGGCGCCTTCGTCACCTACTTCATCAACGGCGAGTTCTCGCCTCATGCCCTGCAGGGGCTCAGCTTTCCGCTCGCGGTGCTGGTGGTGCGCGGGTGGCAGCGCCTGCGGCTCGGCGTGGTGCTGGGCACCGTCGCCGTGCTGCTGGTCACGATCCCGGGGCTGGTCTACGACGCCCGGAAGTTCGTGCGCACCGCCGGCAATACCAAACTGGTGCAGTACTACCTCCCCCGGTCCGACGTCCACGCTCTGAAGTGGGTCGCCTCGTCTGCCGCTCCACCCGGCGGGATCCTCGCCCCCACCCCGTTCGCGGCGGTGGTGCCGTCACAGACCGGACGCGCGGTGTGGGTCGGCCACGGCTACTGGAGCCCTGACTACCCCGCGCGCGCCCGTCAGGTCGACGCCCTGTTTCGCGGCCACATGCGCCCCGGTCAGGCGCGCGCCTTCGTGCGCGCAACCGGGGCGACGCTGCTGATCGCCGACTGCAACCAGCACGGCAACCTGGCCCGGCTGCTCAGACCGCTGATCCAGACCGAGCTTCACTTCGGCTGCGCGCGGGTCTACGAGCTCAAACCCGATCTGTCGGCCAGCCGGTAGACGAACCGCAGACCCGACCAGGTCTCGTCGATCGCGCAGACCTTGTTGTCGACCAGGCCGGCGGCCAGGCCCAGCTCCCGCACCACCCCGTCGGTCAGGTCGGTGGCGACGCCGGAGCTTCGCTTCGGCCACGCGATCCACAGGCCGCCGGCCGGATCCAGGGCCCCACACAACCGCGGCAGGCGCCGCACCAACGCCGTGCGTTCGGAGAAGAACGCCACCGCGACATCGACCTGGCCGCCCGCCCGCCGGCGCACCGCGACCCCGTCCGGGAGCTCGCCCAGGACGGAGTCAAAGCCCGCCGGCGCGCCGATCAGCGCCAGCCGCGCGCCCGGTTTGATCCCGAGCTTGCGGACCAGCGGAGTGTTGGAGTAGCCCGCCGCGGTCGGACTCACGCCGCCCCCTCGGCCTCGGCCGCCACCTCGGCGATCAGCTTGGAGAGCTGGCTGCCCTGCCAGGCCACCGGCGAGCGCCCGGGCTCGTCGGTGATCAGCCGGGCGCCGGGGATAGCGTCGGCGTAAGCCTCGCCGATGGCCAGCGGATGGCCGGGGTCGGCGTCGTCGGCGCTGGCCACCACCATCGCCGGCACCGAGATCGCCGCCAGCTCTGAGAGCTCGCCGAACGGGCGCGAGCGCGGCACCGCTCGCAGCGCGTCGGCCAGTGCCTCGGGGTGCTCGTGCTGGGCCAGGCGCTGGCTCATCACCTTGACCGCGGTGTCGCGCCACTTCTCGGGGATCTCGGCGGTGTCGTAGGCGGCCAGGAACCCATCCACCCCGCCGCTGCGAAGGCCGTCGGACAGCGCATCCCATCGCGCGAGACGCTGCGGGTCGTCGTTCTCCCCACTCTCATAGGCCGGCGTTATGACAACCATGCCCCCCACTCGCTCCGGGTGCCGCAGCGCCAGCCACAGCAGCGTGTGCGCGCCCATCGATGCGCCGGCGAGCACGACCCGCTCGATCTCCAACTCGTCGAGCACCGCCTCGAGATCGCGCCCCAGGTCGTCATAGCCGTACTCGCCCGGATCCGCCGCCGGCGACGACCGGCCATGCCCGCGGGCGTCGTAGGCGATAACCCGGTGCCCGGAGCGCTGCAGCGCCGTCGACCCCATGACGACATATCGCCGCGTGGCGGTGAGCCCGTGCAGCAGCACCACCGGGGTGCCCTCTCCGGTGTCGTCGCCGGCGAGGGTGACTCCGTCGCGCTCGATGGTGAACTCGGTCACGCCGCGGTGTCTATCTCATCGCGCCTGGACGCGCCAGGACGACTGCCGGACGTGGCTAACATCGAAGCCATGGACGTGACCGAGAACAACTTCCCAACCGCGGTGATCGAGCGCTCGCGCTCGGTCCCGGTGGTGGTCGACTTCTGGGCAGAGTGGTGCGGCCCCTGCCGTCAGCTCGGACCGGTGCTGGAGCGCGCCGTGGCCGCGCGGGCCGGCAAGGTCGAGCTGGCCAAGCTGGATGTCGACGCCAACCCGAATCTGGCCGCCACCTACGGGATCCAGAGCATCCCGGCGGTGAAGGCGTTCCGCGACGGAGGCGTGGTGGCCGAGTTCGTCGGCGCCCAGCCGCCGACCGCGGTCGAGAGCTTCCTTGACTCGCTGCTGCCCTCCGAGGCCGACAACCTCGTCGCCGAGGGCGATGAGGCCTCGCTGCGCCGTGCCGTCGAGCTCGAGCCCTCGCGGGCCGATGCGGCGGTGCCGCTGGCCCGCCTCCTGTACGACCGCGGCGACCCCGAGGGCGCGCTGGCCGTCGTGCGGGAGGTGCCGGGCAGCTTCGCCGCCGACGGTCTCGCTGCGCGCATCGCGCTGGATCGCTCGGCCGCCGCCGACAGCCTCGCCGACGCGTTCACGGCTCTCGACGCCGGCGATCAGGAGCGCGCGCTCGATCTCCTCATCGGCGCACTACCCAGTGCCGACGGCGCCAAGGACGACATCCGCCGCGTGGTGGTGGGAATCCTCGACGAGCTCGGCGTGGACAGCCCGCTGGCGCGCGAGTCCCGCCGGCGGCTGGCCTCCGCGCTGTACTGAAGCGAGCAAGGCCGTAGTCGCTGTCCTGCGCTGGCAGGACAAACCCGTCAAATCTGGAGGAAAGAGCTGCCACCCGGCCCGCGTCTGCGGCCGGCCGGTTCTAGTCTGTCATATCGAACGTTCTGCCACCGCGGCCGGGGTTGCGGTCAGCCGTACTAGAGCGCGAGCGTGAGCTGCTCGGCGCCATCGGGCACGGCCGTCTCCAACCCCGCCACGCGGACGCCGAGCAGCCTGACCGGCCGTGGCGGCGCGAAGCGGCGCAGCAGATCGAGCGCGACCGGACCGACCCGTTCCGGCGACGCCACCGGCTCGGGCAGGGTGCGAGCACGGGTGTGGGTGGAGAAGTCGTCGAGCCGGACCTTGATGCCGATCGTGCGGCCGCGGTGCTGCTGTCGGCCCAGCGTCTCGCACAGCTCGTCGACCAGTCGGGCCAGGATCGGCTCGAGCCGGGCCAGGCCGGCGATGTCGTAGTCAAACGTCGTCTCCCGGGATTCGGAGACCACCTTTCGTTCCTCGGTCACCGGCGCGTCGTCCTCAAAGCGCGCTCGGCACTGCAGGGCGGCACCCAGGCGGGTCCCGAACCGGGCCGCCACCTCGGCGGCCGGCGCCGCGGCCAGCTTGCCCAACGTGTCCAGGCCACAGTCGCGCAGGCGCTCGGCGGTCTTGGGACCGATCCCCGGGATCAGGCCGCATGGGGCGGCGGCGAATCGCTGGCATGCCTGCTCGCGGGTGAGGACCACGAAGCCACGCGGCTTCTCGGCGTCGGAGGCCACCTTGGCCACCAGCTTGCTGGGCCCGATCCCGATCGAGCAGCCAAGGCCAGTGGCCCGCTCTATGTCGACGGCCAGCCGCCGCATCTCGGCGTGCGGCGCCGGCATGCCGCTCAGATCCAGGTAGGCCTCGTCGAGACCGATCACCTCGACCGATTCCGCACACGCCCGCACCAGGCCCATGACCTCGCGCGAGGCCTCGCGGTAGTAGGCGAAGTCGGGCGGAAGGTAGACCCCGTCGGGGCACAGACGGCGGGCGCGGGCGGCCGGTATGGCCGAGCCGACGCCGTAGCGCCGCGCCTCGTAAGAGGCGGTGGTGACCACGGCGCGCGGGCCGGTCCCGGCCACGATCACCGGCCGACCCCGCAGCTCGGGCCGCCGCCGCAGCTCGACCGACACGTAGAACGCGTCCATGTCGAGGTGTGCGATGCAGCGGCCCATGCTGCGGAATCTAGTGGCGCCACCGGCGGCGCCGGACCGTCAAGACCACCGGGTTACTGGCTGGTCCACACGGTCCCGACGCCACCGAAGCCGAGCGCCCCGGCGGTGTTCTGGTTGAGGTCCCAGTCGCGGCCGCCGACGAACGGGCCACGATCGTCCACCACTGCGGTGACTGCGTGCCCGCCGTAGCGGATGCGGACCTTGGTGCCACACGGCAGGGAGCGGTTGGCGACGCCGTACCCGGCGTGAAAGCCGCATGCGGTGTTGCCGCCGTCCTCGTACCACGAAGCAACGCTCGGGCTGTAGACGGTGAACCGTCCCGCCGGCTCCGCCGCGCCGGCGTTGGTGGCATCGCCGGAGAACAGCACCCGCAGCCGGCGCTCCAGCCCCGTCGCCGGCCTCGAGCGCAGGCTGAAACCGCCTCCGGCGCCCGTCCGCGAGCTGGCCAGCGTGTGCCAACCGCTCCCGGCATGGGCCTGCAGGCGAACCACCCGCCCGGCCGTTGCCGGCAGCAGCCGGCCCCGGACCCGCAGCGGGCCGCCGTCGACCACGCTGCGTGAGGTATGGGCAACGCGGAACTGCGGTGTGACCTTGATCGGGCGCGCGACGCTGGTCGCCAGCGATGACGCCTGCACCACCCGGAGCACGCCCGAACGGGTCAGCGCGGCGCGGAGCCTAAAGCTGCCCGAACGGTCGACGCTCGCGGTCTGGAGCGTGCGCCACCCCCCGGCAACGCCGGGGGCAGCCTGCAGTTCGACCTGCTGGCCGGCGGCCGAGGCCGGTGCGGTACCGGTCACGGTCACGGGGTGCTTGTACTTCGGCCGGCGCGCGCTGACTCGCAACTGCAGCGAGCTTCCGGACACGGCGGCATTGGTATCAGTGGACTGCCCCGGCAGGGCCGCGGCAGCCGCCAGAGCGACGGCGCAGGTCGGAACCGCCAGCGTCGTCGCAGCGATGATCAGTTTTACTGAGCGCTTCTTGCGCAGCATGAATTCAGGCCTCAAAACCGAGGACCTCCTGGGTTCATCGACCGGGTGCCTGCGTGGTTAGCTGACGGGCTCGCGGCCACTTGCAAAGCGCGGTCAGCGCTTCATGAGCGGTCGCTACGGTCGCGCGGGTTGTGCGCCAGGCGTCCGATTCGCCCCGAGCCGGATGGTGAAGCTACAACTACCCGGCAATGGGTCCCCCGCTCGCCTCCGCACCGAGCAGAGGCGATTCGGCAGGTCGAATTTTGGAACCGCGAGAGGGTGGCAGGGCCGTCGCGGCATCTTGTGTGCGCTTCATCACACATCGCCCGAACTGCAAGAATCCAGCCATGGCCAACCCAGACCGCCTGACCGGACTCGACAGCTCTTTTCTGCACCTCGAGAGCGACGCCGCGCACATGCACGTGGCCGGCTGCATGGTGTTCGAGGGCACCGCGCCCAGCTACGACGAGCTGGCGCATCAGATCGTCAGCCGGCTGCATCTGGTGCCGCGTTATCGCCAGCGGCTTGCCTTCGTGCCGCTCGGTCAGGGCCGGCCGGTGTGGGTCGACGACCCCCATTTCAATGTCAAGTTCCACGTCCGCCACACCGCGCTCCCGCCGCCGGGCGGCGACGAGCAGCTAAAACGCCTGGCCGGGCGGGTGTTCTCACAGTCGCTTGACCGCTCCCGGCCACTGTGGGAGCTGTGGATGGTCGAGGGCCTGTCCGAGAACCGGTTTGCGGTGCTGTCCAAGACCCACCACGCGCTCGTCGACGGCGTCTCCGGCGTGGATATAGCCACCGTCCTGTTCGACACCTCGCCGGAGCCGATGCCGGTGGCGCCGCCCGAGCGCGAATGGGTTCCCCGTCCGCTGCCCAGCGACGCGCAGCTGCTGGCCGACGCCCTGCTGGAGCGGGCCACGGTGCCGGCCGAGATCGGCCGCGGCGTGCGGGCCACCATGCGCCGCCCGCGCCAGGTCGCGGGGCGGGTCGGTAGCGCCCTGGGCGGCGTGGGAGCGATGGCCAAGACCGGGCTGCAGACCGCGCCCGCGAGCCCGTTCAACGTTCGCATCGGTCCCCACCGTCGCTTCACCTGGGTCCGCGGTGAGCTGGCGGAATTCAAGGCGGTCAAGAACGCGCTGGGCGGGACGGTCAACGACGTGGTCCTGGCCACGGTCGCGGGGGCGCTTGGGCGCTACCTGCGGCTGCACGGCGAGGACACCGACGATCTGATCCTGAAGGCGATGGTGCCGGTGTCGGTTCGCGCCGACGTCGAGCGCGGCGCGCTCGGCAACCGCGTAGCGGCGATGTGGGCGCGGCTGCCGGTGGGCATGATCGACCCTGTCCAGCGGCTGCTGACCATCGCGCGGGAGATGGACGGGCTCAAGGACTCCGGCCAGGCGGTCGGCGCGCAGGTGCTGACCGAGGTGACCGGCTTCGCCCCGCCCACCATCATGGCCCAGGCGGCTCGCCTGCAGGCTCGCCAGCGCCTGTTCAACCTCGTGGTCACCAACGTGCCCGGCCCGCAACTCCCGCTCTACATGCTGTCTCGCCAGCTCGAGGCCATGTACCCGATGGTCCCGCTCGCCGAGAACCAGGCGCTTGGAATCGCGATCATGAGCTACAACGGCCAGCTCAACTTCGGCCTCAACGCGGACTTCGACGCCATGGCCGACCTCGAGGCGCTGGCTGACGAACTGCGCGCGTCGATCGAGGAGCTGGTCGCGGTGGCCGGTGAGACCCCGGAGTCCGGTGCCGAGCGGGCCAAGCTGCACGCGGTGCCCGCCCCGGAGTGAGCCGCTTGCCGCCCGGGGCTCCCGCCACCCAGGGGCACAAACTGGTCAGTCCACGAGTGGCCCGGGTGCTGGAGCGGATCGCCATCGTGGTGGTGGCGCTGGCGATCGCGATCGGCATCATCGCGGTGCTGTCCGGCGGACTGCTGGCCGGCCGCGACAACCCGGGTGTGTCCGATCAGCGCGCCTCGGTGGGCGTCAAGTACCGCGACCAGGGCCACGCCCACCTGGCGCCGGGATCACTGCACCCGGTCTACAACACCAACCCGCCCACCAGCGGCGCCCATGTGCCCGAGCCGGTGCTGCATGACGACAGCGTGCTCAACGACGATCAGCTGCTGCAGGCGCTTGAGACCGGCAACGTCGTGTTCATGTACGGGACGCCGAAGCCGCCGCCGGGGCTGCCGCAGCTCGCCAGTCAGGTTGCGGGGCCGTTCTCGCCGGCGCTGGCGGCCTCCGGCCAGGCGGTGATCCTGGCCCGCCGTCCCCGTCTGCGCGGGCTGATCGGGCTCGCCTGGACCCGGGCGATCAGCGTGGCCTCGGTCAGCGACCCGCGGCTGCGGGGGTTCGCCGAGCTTTGGCTCGGCAAGGGCGCGCCGGGCGGCTAGGGCCCGGACCCTGGCACCCGCGCCGGCGCCGGTCGGACCGCGACCGTGATCCGCGACAGCGCGCACGGCCGCTCGGCGTCGTCGAGGCACTCGACCTCCCACACCCAGGTGGTCCGCCCCCGGTGACGGGCTCGTGCCGAGGCGTGGATGGCGCCCTCGGTCACGGGGCGCAGGAAGCTGGTCTGGTTCGATAGCCCCATCGCGGTGTTGCCGTTGGCGATCACCGCCAGCGCCGTGCCGGTGGTGGCCAGGCTCTCGGCGATGGCGGCGTAGATTCCGCCGTGAACAAGCCCGGCGGGCTGCTTGATGGCATCACGCACGGCGACCGTGCCCCGCATCAAGCCCTCCCCCACCTCGGTCACCTGGAGGCCGTAAAGGCGGTCAAAGCCGACATCGAGTGCGAATGGCAGCTCGTCGAGCATGGGCGCCACCATAAACCAGGTTGTGGCCGCTCCGCCGTGCCAGGCGACGACTTGGCCTGGATGCGCATTCCGCCCGCGGCTCATCTACGCTACATCGCTCGATGGCCTCGTTGGACAGCCTTCCCGCGGATCAGCGCGCGGTCCTACAGCTCGTGCTCCAGCGGGGCCGCAGCTATGAGGACATCGCCAAGCTGCTCTCGATCGACCGGACGGCGGTGCGCCAGCGGGCGCTGACCGCGATGGACACGATCGGACCGCGGACCCGGCTGCCCGAGGAGCGGCGGGCGATGATCACCGACTACCTGCTCGGCCAGCTCGACGATGAGGAGCGCGCCCAAACCCGCAGCCGCCTGGCCGATACCCCGGGTGAGCGCGCGTGGGCCCGCGTGATCGCCTCCGAGATCGCCCCGCTGGCCAAGGAACACCTGCCCGAGATCCCGGTCGAGGCCAACGGCGCCGGTGGCGACACCACCGTCGCCGAACCCGAGTCCGACGCGGCGCAGGACGCCTCCGAGCCCGAAGGTGACTACCACGGGCAAGCCGAGCCGCTCGGCGCCGAGGAGTCGTCGGCGCGGCGCGAGCCGGTGTCCGCCGCGGTGCCGCCGCTGGGGACAGAGCCGGCCGCGGCCGAGGCGGCGCCCCCGCCGGGCGACAGAGGGCCCAAGGTCCCGGGCACGCCCACTTCGCGGCGTGGCGGCCTGATCCTGATCGGGGGCGTGGTTGCGGTCGCGATCGTCGTGCTGCTGATCGTGGTGCTCAGCGGGGGTAGCTCGAACAAGAAACCGAGCACTACCGCCGCCAAGACGCCGACCAGCTCCACCTCGACGACCGCGCCCACCAGCACCACCAGCTCCACGGCGGCCCGCGTGATCGCTCAGATCAACCTGACCCCGCCCACGGCGGGCAGCAAGGCGGCTGGCATCGCCGAGGTGCTCAAGGAGGGCGCCAACAACGGGATCGCGATCGTGGCCCAGAACGTGCCCCCCAACACCACCAAGCCCCCCAATGCCTATGCGGTGTGGCTCTACAACTCACCCACCGACGCGCACATCCTGGGGTTCGTCAACCCCGGCGTGAGCAAGGACGGCCGCCTCTCGACCGCCGGCGGCCTCCCCGCCAACGCCTCGCACTACAAGCAGCTGATCGTCACCGTCGAGTCCCAGGCCAACCCCAAGACGCCGGGCACGATCATCCTCCAGGGGACGCTGACCGGGGTCTCCTAACCCGCCGCTCGCTTGCGAGCGATCAGCATCAGCGTGTGACCGAACGCGGCGACCCGCGGTCGCGAACCCAGATCGTCGAGTGGCTGGATGAGGCGCTGGACCGGGGCCGGCAGCCGCCGCCAGGTGTAGGTCACCGCGTGCAGCTCCGGCTCAAGACCGGCGCCACGGGCCTCGGAGCGCAACCGGCGGGGCGACAGCGGGATGTCGTCAGGCGTTCCGTGCAGCGAGGTCGCCAGCCCGGTGCGGTTGGCCACCTGCAGCCCGAGGCCGGCCGGATGCCACAGTCCCGGCTCAATCGCGATCAGCGAGCCCCCAGGTCGCAACAGCCTGGCCGCCTCCACAAAGCATGACGACAGCGGACCCCGGTAGGCGATGTGGTGGAGCACCAGCCGATAGAGGACTACGTCGAATGATTCGTCGGCCAGCGCCAGCCGGCCCGCCCACCCCAGGTGCACTTCGTCGGCGCGGCCGCTCTGCTTCAGGCCGGCCACGCGAGCGGGATCGGCGTCGACGGCCACTAGGCGAAACGCCGGCGCCGGGAACATGTGGCGCCCCGGATGCCATCCGGCCCCCACCGACAGCACGTCGCCGCCCTCGATCCCGGCCTGGCGCACCAGCCGGCGCTCGCGCGACATCATCTGGTCGTAGTGGACCTGGAGGGTCGCGGTCCTGCTCAGGCGGTCAAGCAGGTTCTCCGCGACATACGGCTCGGAGCCGACCGACCCGGATCCCTGTTCGTAGGATTCCTCAGCCCTTTGGGGCAAGTCGGTGCTTCTGTTCGCGGGGCACGGGTGCTGACTCTACCGCCGCCCGTGAGCGCCCCGGTCGCCCGCCACAGTCGCCGATCAACCGCTGTTTTCGCCATAGATGACCGCCGCCGTTTCGCAGCTGAAAGCGCTCCAGCGCCACCGCCACTACCCGCGCTCGCCGGTGGCGGTTGGCGCACTGTGCTTCCTGGTCGCTCTGGCCTTCGATGCGCTGCTGATGCACCAACGAGGTCTGTCGGGCGACGAGCCCTACTACGAACGGATGGCCACTCATCCCTCGGGTCCCCACAACTTCCCCTACGCATTTCGCGTCGGCGTCCCCTACCTGGTCCATGTACTGCCCTTCTCGCATCCGTTCTCCTGGGGGCTGCTGGCCCTGCTGGCGATCGGGGCTGCGTCCGGCGCGCTGTTCGCCCTGCTCGGCGAATTTGACGTCGACCCGCGTCTCGCCGTCTGGCTGGCCGTGTGCTTCTGTGTCTCGCCGCCGCTGCTGGTGGTGCTCCTGCGCAACGGCCGGGGGGTCGATGCCGCCGCCATCCTGATCATCACGCTGGGAACGCTGTTCATCGTGCGCCGGCAACGGATGGCCCTGGCGCTCACCCTGCTGGCGGGCACGACGATCCACGAGTCATGCCTGTTCCTGATCCCACTGGCCTACGCCGTCTGGGCACAGCGGTTGTTCGACTTCGACGCCCTGCGCGATCTCGCCCTGGTGGCCGTGCTGCCGGTGCTCCTCTACCTCTACCTGCGCCACGCGATCGTCGCTCCGGGGGAGCAGTTTCAGCCGGGCTACGGCGGCCCGTGGTTCTCCGAGCGCTCCGACGTGGTCCGCGATGCCCTGCGCGGCGGTGGCTGGAAGCTCGAACTGCGCCGGGTGTTCATCGCCTTCGGCCCGCTGTGGTTCGCTGCCCCGTTCGCCCTGGCACGACTGCGGTTCGCCCGCCGGGGGTTGGTGCTGGTGGCCCTGTCCGTGGCGTCGATGACCTATGCCCTGGACTGGGGCCGCGCGATCTTCTTCAGCGCCCCGGTGGTCTACGTCGCCGCGGCGTACGTACTCACCCCGCCCCAGCGGCGCAAGCTGGCCGTCGCGGTGGTGGCCCTGTTCTTGGTGCTCGATCTCGGATATGCCGTGTACATGCAGGTCCACGGCGTCGCGCACGGCCTCAACACCGCCGCCCCGCCCGCCCGCGGTCCTGTGTACTGATCGGCGGCCGTCGCCTACAGGTTTCCGGTGTAATCTGGATCAGGGCCTCGAGATAGGCCTGTTCGGAAAACCGCGACCGCACTCGTTCAAGGCCCGCCGAGCCCAGCCGCTGGCGCGCCTGCGGCCGGTCCCAGAGGTGCCGGAGCCGATGCGCCCACGCCTGACCGTCGTCGGCGGCGAGCACCGAGTCATCGCCGACCAGCTCCGGTAACCCGCCGTGGTCGCTGGCCAGCACCGGCACTCCGGCGGCGAGGGCATCGAGACCGGCGTACGAAACGGCTCCTCCCAGCGCGACGGTATGAGCACCACGGCGGCGGCCCGGCGAAGCTCGGCGAGCGCGTGCTCGCCCACCCGGCCGGTGAAGCGCACATCGCCTCCGGCGGCCAAGGCGCGGAGGCGATCCTGGTCGGGACCTTCGCCGGCGATGATGAGCGGCACCTCGGCCTGACGTGCGGCGGCGATGGCGGTGTCGAAGCCCTTCTCCGCCACCAGGCGTCCGCTGGCCAGGGCGTAGGTCCCGTCACCGGCGCCCGATACGGACTCCACGGCGCCGGCGCGAGCGAAGTTGCTCAGCGTCCGGGTGGGCCCGGCCGGTAGTCCGAGCTCGAACAGCCGCGGGCCAGAGCCTGGCTGACGGCGATGAAGCGGTCGGTGTACTGCAGCAGCCGCGGCTGCTGGGTGTGGAGGCCGATCGCGTACGTCAGGGCCTCGCCGGTTGAGCCTCGGCAGCGATAGCGCAGTCCCGGCCGCGTGTCCCGGCCCCGGCAGCGAAAGCAGATGGCGCCGTCGCGGTAGGCGACGGCGACGGCACAGAACAGCCGGAAGTTGTGAAGGTGAAACACGGTCCGGACACCCGCCGCCTTGGCCGCGGCGAGCGCCCGCCACCGAACAGCGGGTGGATGTTGTGAACGTGCACGACGTCGGGCTCAAAGCGGCGGATCCACTGCGAGACCTCATCGGGGTCATCGCCGCCCGCCACCAGCGCCCGCGCGGCCCGCCGCCGCCCGGCCTCGGCGCTGGAGCGTTCGAGCACCTCGACCTCGTGACCGTTGTCCTGGAGCAGCGTGCTGATGTCCATGACCGCCCGCTCCTCGCCTCCCGGCCAGCGGTAGCGATTGTGCAGCATGAGCACGCGCAACCTCGAACCTCCTCAGGCGGCGATCCGCTCCAGCCCGTCGAGCGCCTCGTCGAGCTGGCCGGCGGACGGCACCGCGCATCAG
>CAVWFX010000019.1:0-114696 GCA_963754375.1 uncultured Solirubrobacterales bacterium | reverse complement strand
CCCAAATCACCTCCGTGAACCAGGTCGTAGGCTGCATGGTTACTGGGATACCAGGAAGTCTCATAGTTCACGAGCACGTGAATCTTGCCGCTGCGAGCCGCCTGCTGAATCGCCAACGCGTCGTCGAGGCTGACCGCGAGCGGCTTCTCCATCATGACGTGCACGCCGTGACGGGCGGAGATTTCAACAACGCGCCGGTGGTCGAACGTATTTGTATAGACGAGCACCGCCTGCGGATGTGCTTTTGCGAGCATCTGTTCTAAATCCGAAAATAGCATCGCCTGATCGAAGCCGTATCTGGCCCCCGCCAGAGTGAGCAGTTGCCTGTCCGGTTCGGCAATACCCACGATCGAGATTTCAGGACTGTTGCGCGACTGGTCGAGGAATCCATAGACGTGTCCGTGAACGAGGCCGACGATTCCAACTCTAAGCGGAGCATGCGTGGGAGCGGACGCGGTTTGGCCGACAGAGGCCGTGCAGAGAAACATCGAAGAGATGAGTGCGAGGCACAGATTCCGGTACATGAATTCCTCCGTTGAGCCAAGTAAGAATAGACAATCCGACGCATTGTGCAAAATAGATGGAGCTGTGGCTTGCGGATCGACCGTCCGCTCGTACATTAATCACTTAGTTAACATCACGCTAAGTCGTTCGAAGAACGGATGATGCGACCCACCACTTCCCGTGCGCAGTGCGGAATCCGGACGACGGGCTTCAGTAATCTATTACTAAATGGGGGCGAGTGACATATTGAACTTGCCTATGACCCACTTCCCCCAACCGCACCCTTCGCGGCGCGCGGCCCGGGTCCAGCTAGGAGATTCCGTCCTGGCTGCGATTCGGTTAGAAGACGGCCGCCGCACTAAAGCCAAACTCCAAGCCATTTCCGCCACCGGCGGCCTGCTTCGCATGTCCCATTCGCTGGGTCAGGGCGATTTCGTCGAAGTTGCCTTTCAGACGCAGGCGGGACCAGTACACGGGATGGCGGAAATCCTTAGCCCGATGCGAAACATCACGGATGGCGTGCTGCAACCGTTTCGCTTCGTCGCGATCGAAGACGACGATCACCGGCGTCTGCGCAGCTCTCTGGAGCACGTGGCGGCGCGGAGTGTGCTCGGGATTAAAACGAGCGCGTTCTCGACCTACTGAACGGTGTCGGCGCCTCAACCGAACTGACCAGCCCTCTCGAAGCGCCCGACGGACAGCCGAAGCCCGCTGTTCCTGCTCGTCTGGTCGTGGACTCTCGCTATACTGGTTCTGTGAACGGGCAGGTCGGTATCAAAGGAACGCTGCGAGAGATCACCACGCATTCTGCCGAGGAGACGATTGCCTTCGGGCGAACGCTTGCGGAACTGCTTACTCCCCCGAAGGTTGTGCTGCTTCGCGGCGATCTCGGTGCGGGGAAGACCACGCTGGTCAAGGGGATAGCAGCAACGTTCGAAGCCGCTGAGGAAGAAGACGTTACCAGCCCAACTTTCACGCTGGTGCACGAGTACCGCGGGCCACGGGCAAGCCTCTTCCACATCGATCTGTATCGCATTGATACTGCGCGGGAGTTGCAAACTCTCGGCTTAGACGATCTGCGTTCTGAAGACAGCATTTTGCTGATTGAGTGGGGAGAAAAGTTTCCTCGGTTGCTGCGCGAGCGCGATCTCGAGATCTCCTTAGAGCGCCAAGGCGAAGGCAGCCGCCGGATTCGAATTACTAGTTAAACCCTACTTCGTCGGTTCCCTCCCAGCTTTTGCAAACCACTCGTCGAACCAGTCCAGCGAACGAACGAAGTAATCGCGCGCGTCTGCGGCCTTGACGAACACGTGCCCCTCGTTGGGATAGACCACCAGCTGCGTAGGCACCTTCATTGTGGTGAGTGCGTGCCACCACTCGACGGACTGTTCCATCGGTACCTCGCCGTCGCTGTCTCCGACCAGAATGAGCGTTGGGGTCTGAACGTTCTTGACGAAGTGCATGGGATCGCTCTTCGCGTAGACGGCGGGATCATCATAGACGGAGACACCGAAAAACGGGATCATCCATTCATCGATCTCGTTCACCCCGTAGTAACTGACCCAGTCAGAGAGTCCCGCTCCGGCAACCGCGGCTGCAAAGCGATGAGTCTGCGTCTCAGCCCACATGGTCATATAGCCACCATAGCTGTGCCCGCGAATACCAAGACGCCGCTGGTCGATCGGATATTCTTTCGCAATCGCGTCGATGACAGCCATGATGTCGCGATAGTCGCCGCCCCCGAAATCTTTGACGTTACCCTGCGTGAACGCCTCACCCTGTCCATAGCTGCCGCGGGGGTTCGGGCAAAGGACGAAGTAGCCCATAGCGGACGCAGACCCCATCGTGCGAGAGTCCCAATGCGCACCACACGCCGACGATGGTCCTCCATGCACGTTGATTACGAGTGGGTATCTTTGGCCAGCGTCGTAATCCTTGGGAAGCATGAGCCAGCCCTGGAGACGTGTATTGCCATTCGTCCAGTGAAAATTTCGCAGTTCGCCCCACGCGGGCTTGATGCCATCGTTGATCGTTGTGATTTGCTTCCAATGGCCGATCGAACCGGCCCAGACTTCGGGCGGAGTCGCTCCTGATTGCCGCACCTGAGCTGTAATTGTTCCGTCGCGAGAGAACGACGCACTGGGCGAGGGACTGGTGCCGATGAATTCTTCTCCATGCCACAGATGTTGGACCGAGCCTCCGCCGGCACTGACGGTAGCCAGGCCCGATTCTCCGTCGATGTTTTCTGCAAACGTAATCCGATTGGGCGCGGTCCACGCGATTGCCGAGGGCGAAGAATTAATTTTCGGAGTCAGATTGCGCGATGTACCGCCCGCAATAGGCACGACAAAAATATCACCGCCGGTTGGGCCCTCGTCGCTCATCAGGCCTTCGATGAATGCCACGCTCTTGCCATCGGGCGAAACACGTGGTCCTGCGATTTGAAGCTTCGGCGCGTAGATGTCATGCATCTCTCCAGAGCGCGTCTCGATGCGGTAAAGGTGCGCAATGTACCAGTTTGCGTCGCCGGAGCCATGGGCCGCCGTAGCGATCCAGGCTTGCCCGTCCGGAGTCCAGTCGTATTCATAGATGTACATGTCGGCAGGAGTGACTTGAGTCAGCGTGTTCGAGGCGAGATCGACGGCCGCAACCCGTTGCTCATAGACGTTACTTCCCACTACCCCAGTCAGTGGAGTCATCGGTTGCAGAGGCCCCGCCGCTCGCGGCATTCCATCGACAAAGAGAACCGCGAGCTTCGACCCGTCAGGAGAAAAACTGGGAGCGTCGGCATTTCCCTTGAGATCCGCGCGCTTGATTGGTGCGGCGGCGTCAATCGCTGCGGTCCACAGTTGCGCCGAGGGGGCGTCGGTGGGCAGGTCGGCAAGGAACACGAGTTGTCTGGAATCGGCCGACCACGCGACACTGCGAAGCGGAAGTTGGCCTTCGACTTCAATCGTCTTCGCAGAATTGTCGTCGAGCGATTCAACCGTAAGTTTTCCATCGATGATGTAGGCGACGCGCTTCCCGTCGGGGGAAATTTCCGCCTGCTGGATCCGCCGCGCGCGCGGCATCGAATCGAGAATGGCGGCTCCGCGCGGAGCCCCTGTCTGGCTCAGAACCATGGTTGGAGCGAATAGCCACGACGAGGCAATAGTGCCCAAAAGAAATGAAGGAAGAATTCTGCCGACGCGAGTCATGGCTGAGGAGTATACGAGGGCAGTGTTTGGTAGCTCAAGCCGAACGTCGTTGTGGCCTGCGCCCAGCGAAGAAACCGAGTACGGAATATTGCCGTTAAAATCCCATGATGTTATAGCCGCAATCGACGTAAATCACTTCGCCAGTGATGCCGCTGCTGGCGTCGGAAGCGAGGAATACTCCGGTCGAGCCGACTTCGGCGACTTCGACGTTGCGTCCCAACGGGGCGCGTTCGGCGTGCCCTTTATGCATATCTCCGAAGCCCGCAATGCCGCGCGCTGCAAGCGTTTTGATAGGCCCAGCGGAGATCGCGTTGACGCGAATCTTCTTCCTGCCGAGTTCAAAAGCTAAATATCGCACGCTGCACTCGAGTCCAGCTTTAGCCACCGCCATTACGTTGTAACGCGGGACAACTTTCTCGGATGCGTAGTACGTCATGGTCATAATCGAGCCACCGTCTTCCATGAGCGGAGCTGCAGCGCGTGATACTGCTACAAGGGAATACACGCTGACGTCCATCGCGACGCGGAAGCCTTCGCGCGATGTGTTGATGAACTCGCCCTTCAGTTCGTCGGCCGGGGCGAAGGCGACCGAGTGCACGAGCGTATGGATTTTTCCGTGGCGCTCTTTCAATGTGGCAAAGAGACGCGAGATCTCTTCGTCCTTGGAGACATCGCACATGTAGCCCTCGGCGCCTGGCAGAGACAAGATCAAGTCTTTCGCCTCCTGCTCAAGGCGCTCGTTCTGGTAAGTGATCGCAAGTTTCATGCCGGCGGCGTGCAGCCCCTGCGCGATCGACCACGCGATCGATCGTTTGTTGGCGACTCCGAAGACAACGGCATTCCGGCCCTGCAGATCAGTGGACATGTCAGCTCCTTAGCGAATGGGAAAGAATAACAGCCGAAGATGCGTTTTTACCACGGAGACACGGAGACTGAGAATGCAAAACAACAAATGGAGCAAGTGAGAGTGTTTTCTGCGTGGCTTCGTAACTTCATGGTGAACAATTTCATTCGGCGGCGACTTCTTCGCGAACTCTAGCTTCCACCGGCAAGCTCGAAGCAACGAATGACAACGCATACACGCAGCCCAGAATTGCAAACGCGACCACGAGACTCACTTTCTGTGCGACTGCTCCCACGACCACGGCAAGCACAAGTTGCAGGAAGGTTCCGACGAAGTAGAACGAGTTCTGCACGCGGCCCATCAGATGTTTTGGCACCATTTCCATCAGGCTGGTATTCATCGCGACGCCACCGACGCCTCGAGCCGAGCCCATTACGAAGTAGGTTGCGATCGCGAGAAACAGAAGTCCTGAGATCGGAGCAAATGCAACCGAGACTGATAAGAGCGCCATAGAAAACGCCACGGTCCGGCGTCCGCCCAGTTTTGCGATGATGAGGGGTGCATAAAGAGCGCTGACGAAGGCGCCTGTGCCCCATCCGGCATTGAGCCAGCCGTAACCTTTTGCACCGGCATGAAACACGCGGTCACTCAGCGAGGGAGTGACGACCACCCCCGTGACCATCGCACCCAAAAACAATGCCCAACTGATGCCGAGCAGCACTACGGGACGATGATCCGCAGAAAGTGCCAGCCTTCGCCATCTCGCGCGACAATATTTTGATCGACTTTTCCGCGGCGACAATATCGGCTCGCAATTCCTGCGGCGTAGAACAGCAATACGGTACTCTACGCGTCAGGGTATTGCTACCTCGTAATTGGTTTTGTTGCCCCCGTAGCCGTGCAGCATCACGATCGTCGGCCACGGCCCGGAGCCCCGCGCCGGCAGCGTCACATCGACGTCGAGAGACGTTCCGTCAAACGACGGCACACGCTGAGCCAGCGTCGTCGTGGGGCAGAAACGCACCCCGTAGCGGGCCTGGCAGGAATGCCCGAGCGGTTTGGGCGCACGGGCCTGGGCAAGCTCCGGCAGCGCGAGCAGGGCGACCAGCAGGACGGGCACGGTCAGGCGACGCAGCATCGAACGACACCTCCTTGGGTGGACGGACGGTTTCATCGGATCTCGACTGCTGATGCCACCAGGGTGGGGGTCTTCGCCGCCGACCGCGCCCGGACCACGATCCGGACCCGGTCACCGCGGAACAGGTCGTGCGAGAACTCGAACGGCTCGCCGTCCACGGTCCAGGCCGTACGGGAAATGGCCATCAGCGGCGTTCCCTCGGGCACGCCCAGCAGCCTCGACTCCGACGGTCCCGCGGTCACCACCTCGATCCGTTCCTCGGCCTCGCCGGGGTCGAGCCCGTACTCGCGGGCGAGCAGTTCGTACAGGGATCCGCTGAGCGAGCGGTCAAGCAGGTCCGGGAACCGGCTCGCCGGGAACGCGGCGCGTTCGAGCGAGATCCGCTCGCCATCGGCCAGGCGGACGCGGACGACCTCGTGGGCCAGGTCCGCCAGGCCCCAGGCCGAGCGCCGCCGCCGTCTCGGCGTCGGGTGTGATCATCGCCGTCGAGATCACGCGGGTATCGGATTGAAACCCGGAGCGGCGGAGATACGCCGGCAGGCTGGCCAGGCTGGTCAGGTCGCGCTCGACCTTGCGCTCGGCCACGAAGATGCCGCCGGCCCGCCCCCGTGCCCGGCGCACCACCCCGGTGCGGGCGAGGTCGGCGACCGCCACCCGCACAGTCGAACGCGAGACGCCCAGACGCTCGGCGATCTCACGCTCGGCGCCGAGGCGCTGTCCGGGGGCGAGCTCGCCCGAGGAGATCGCGGCCACCAGGCGATCGCGCACCGCCACCGCCGCGGGACCGAGGGAGAGCGGGAACTGCGAGCCGCCGGAGCTCGCCGCCACCGCTATTGGCCCTCGAGGGCCATCAGCGACTCGGGGAGGATCTGGCCGCCGTCAACGACGATCGTCTGGCCGGTGATGTAGCCGGCCTCGTCGGTGGCCAGAAACAGGGCGGCGTTGCCGATGTCGGCGACGGTTCCCAGCCGTTTGAGCGGGATCGAGGACTCCATCTGCTCGCGGTACTCGTCGCCCATCTCGGCCAGCCCCTCGGTGGCGATGTTGCCGGGCATGACGGCGTTGATGGTGATCGCGTCACTGGCCAGCTCGATCGCCGCCGTTCGCAAGAAGCCGAGCTGGGCTGCCTTGGTGGCCCCGTAGTGAGACCAGCCGGGAAAGCCGGTGATCGGCCCGGTTATGGACGAGGTGATGATGATGCGCCCGTGCCCGCTGCGGGCCAGGGCCGGCGCGGCCGCCTTGACGGTCAGCATCGTGCCCTTGACGTTGGTGGCGAAGATCGCGTCGATGTCGTGCTCGGTCATGTCCTTGAGCATCACATCGGGAAACACGCCGGCATTGGCGCACAGCACGTCCAGGCCGCCGAAGCGATCGACCGTCTCGGCCACCATCCGCTCGGCGTCGGCGGCCACGCCAACGTCGCCCTGAACGTAGGCCACCTCGCCGCCGTCGGCGCCGAGATCGGCGATGGCCTGAGCCCCGACTTCGGGGTCGCGGCCGACGATGGCCACGCGGGCGCCGGCGTTGACGAAGGCGGCGGCGATGCCCTTGCCGATGCCCTTGGTGGCGCCGGTGACCAGGACGGTCCGGCCGGTGACGGGGGTGAACATGTTGCCGCCTCTCTCTCAGATCGCATGGGTTGACAGGTACTTCTCAGCCAGCGTGCAGGACACGGCCGTGTACTCGGGGCCCAGCTCAACCGCCTCGGGGGCGAACATGTGGTGCGAGCCGATCCAGGCCACGATCAGCAGCCGTCGCAGCATCACAAACGTCTCCAGCTCGGCCTCGGCGGCCGGTTCCAGCTCGGCCACCGTGCGGTACCCCTCCACCCAGGCGTCGCGTAACTCGGGGACGCGCGGATGGTCCTCCATGAACGTGACCGTGGTGGCGAAGTCGTACATCAGCCAGGAGAACCCGGAGTCGTCGAAATCGATGACCTGGACCCGATCGCCGTCGATCAGCAGATTGGCCAGGCGGAAGTCCGCGTGCACCAGCCCGAACCGGCTTGGATCCTCGCCGTAGCGGGCCAGACGCGCCGCGATGGTGGCGTCAAGCTGCTCCAACTGCCTGCGCTCCTCAGGCCCCATCCCGAGGCCGTCCTGCCAGGCGCCCCAATGGCCGCGAGGCCCGATCGAGTAGTCGTAGTCCCAGCGCGGCCGCGTGAAGCCGTTCGGCCGGCGCCAGCCACGGACGTGCCCGTGCATGCGCGCCGAGATCGCCCCCAACATCTTGAACTGGCTGGTCGCGGCATCGCCCGAGTCGAGGTCCGGGGGGATTCCGGGCAGCCACTCGAACACCACCACGTTGCGAGCCTCCATCCCGGCGACGTTCACCGAGACGACGCGGCTGCCATCGCGCGCGGTGACCACTCCCGGCGTCTCGACGACGTCGTCCTCGCGCAGCGCGTCCATCCAAGTCAGCTCGGACTCGATCTGAGCGACGTTGCGGTAGGTAGGCCGGTGCACCCTCAGCGCGTAGCGCTTGCCGGTGGTGGCGTCGTCGACACGGTAGGTGTGGTTCTCGGACACGTTGCACAGGGTCACGTCGGACCCCGGATCGAGCCCGAACGGCTCCAGTGCCGCCTTCGCCAGTTCCTCGATGCGGTCCTGGTCCTGCTCCTCGCTCATATCCCTCTAGTGATCGCGTCCGGTGACCGCGTCCAGGACTCGGCCAATCTCTTCCCGAGCGCGCACGATATCCGAGGTCTCGCCGGCGAGGTAAACCCGGCCCGCGGCGCCGATCATCGAGACGCTGACCAGAGTCAGGCCCGGGACCACCCGCTCGGCGGCGTTGGCGGCCACGGCGGCGAACAGCGCCGGCGCCACCTCCACCACCAGCAGCGTCTGGCCCGGGAGCACCATCGAGGCCTCGCGGACGCGGTTCAGGATCACCGCGTGCTGGTCGGTGACGTCCTCGATCACGTCGGTGTAGAGGACGCGGGGACGCAGCGTGTCCTGGGCGCTGGCGCCGATCCCAGCCAGGATCGCCTCCCCGGCTCGCTCCACGTGCGACGGGTCGGCGGCGTGCACCTCGAGCACGCCGAACTGGCGCTCCACGTAGTGAATCCCGGGTTCGACCTCGGGCACCGCCTTCAGCGCCAGGTCGATGATCCGCTCGATCGCCAGCGCCGGCGCCACCTCGACGATCAACGCGTGATCGCCCTGCATCGGCGGATACCCGCGGGCGCGGGTGGGCGTGCCCAGGTAGGCAGCGAACTGCGGCGCCAGATCCGGGATCGGCAGGTAGACCCGGAGCTCGACCGGGGTCGCGGACGGAGCCGGCACGGGCGGGTTAGCCGTTGACGCCGAAGTGCTGATCCAGCTCCGGATGCGGGCGCGGGATCACGTGCGCGGAGATCAGCTCGCCGACCGTCGAGGCCGTTTCCGAACCGGCCTCGGTTGCCGCCTTGACCGCGCCGACGTCACCGCGGACCACCACCGCGACGAGTCCGTCCCCGACCTCCTGCCGGGCGACGATGGTGACGTTGGCGGCCTTGACCATGGCGTCGGCCCCGGCCAGCGCGGCCACGTATCCCTTCGTCTCGATCATGCCGAGCGCTTCGTTCATCTCATGTCTCCTTGGTCTTTCGTCTACGGGTGGTTTTTGACCCGGTCTCGCCACCCTCGGAGGACTGGTCGAGCGAGCCGATGATCAGGGCGTCGATCGGGGGGTGCTCAGGCGACAGCCAGCCGGAGGCGACCGACCCGGTGGCGACCAGGACCCGCTCTCCGGTCCCGCTGCCGAGCACGTCGAAGGCCACCAGCGGCGAGCCGCCGTCGGGGGTGACCTCGAGGAAGGCGCCGCGGGGAATCCCGTCGATGCGCCGAGTCGCCCACACCGATCCGGTCACCGTGGCCTTCAGCATCTGCGTTCCCTTTCGATCTCCACCCCGCGCGCTCGGGCCTGCTCGCGGGCCAATGGGGTCAGCACCGCTCCGGGGGCCAGCACCAGCCGGGTGCCGTCCGCGGCCGCCGCCCGGATCATCCGTTCGGTCACCGCCCCTCGCTCCACCCTGGTCACCGGACCGCTCGACGCCGCTGCCGCCGGTGCCGGCGCCGGCGAGTGGTGCAGCCTGAAGCGCAACCGGCCGGTGCGGATGGCGAGCCGCTCCCGCGGGTTCTCGAGCCGGCTCATCAGGTCGCGGACGAACTGCTCGAGGTCCTCGTCGCTGTTCATGGTGACCACTTCCCGGCGGGCGTCGCCGGGGTGGGCCGGAGCGGAGCTTCGGACCTCGGGCGGCGCGCTCGGGCTCGGCGGCGGGGCGCTGGCTCTGAACTCGGCGTCGTTGAACGCGGCGCGCAGGCCCTCGCGACGGGGACTGGGCTCGGCTACGCCCGGCGCCGGCGTCCGCGTCGGCGCCGACGCGGGCGCGGACGTTGGTGCTGGGGTGGCGCCTCCGATGACCTCGCCCGGGGCCGGGGGCCGGTCCCAGGTGGAGGGGCGGATCACGGCCGCCACCGGCGGCGCGGGCACCTGCGGCACCGGCGCCGCGTCGTCGGCGCCGGTCGACCGCTTGCCGCTGCCGTTGCCATGGCCGCTGCCGTTGCCACGGCCGCTGCCGTTGCCATGGCCGTTGCCGTTGCCGTCGGTCAGTTCCCGCAACACCTCGCGGATGGCAGCCCGCATCTCGTCGCTGTTCTCCGAGCCGGTCATCGCCGCACCTCGAGCGCCGCTGTCGCCGCCTCGGCCGCGGTACGCACGTCGGCCTCGAGACCGGTGAGGTAGACGCGGCCGGTGGCCCCGATCATCCGGTAGTCGACGACCTTGATCCGGGCCGCCTTCTCGGCCTCGTTGGTGGCGACGATGGCGTACGACGCCGGCTGCATCTCGAGCACGAACAGCGACTCTCCGGCCAGCGCCATCGAGCCGAGCTTGTTGCGGTTGATGAGAAAGGCGTGCTGGTGGTCGAGGCGCGACACCAGCTTGGCGGCCAGGATCGTCGGCGGAGTCGCGTCTGAGGGAACCGCGCCGAGCGAGTCGAGCACCGCCTGGCTGGCCGACTGCACCGCCGCGGTGGACCGCGAGTGAAACTCCAGGTAGCCGAACTGGCGCTCGACCACGAGGATCCCCGCCTGGGCCTCGGTGTGCTTGAGGACCACGTCGGTGAGCGGCTCGATGTCGAGTCCGGGAGCGATCTCGACCACGCCCGCCGCCATGCGCGTGCGCGGCAGCCGGCCCCGGATCCAGGTGCCCAGGTAGCACATCGTCTGCGGCTGCAGTTGGTCGATGAAGATGGCGGATCGAAGCTCGGCCATCGCGTCAGGCCCTCACAACTTCCCTTAGCTCGGCCAGGATCAGGCGGCGGAGCTCCTCGCGGGAAAGGCCGGCGTCGGCCGGCCCGGCCGACGGCGCCGCGGGCGCCGGCGCAACCGGCGCCGTAACCGGCTCGGTGGCGGGCAGCGCCGACCACGGATCGAGGCTGGTGAAGTCACCGAACTCCTGGCTGGGATCGACCGCGTAGGCGACCCGCGTCCACTGCACCAGATGATCGGGCTGCAGGCTCTCGGTCAGCGACGAGCGACCGAAGAAGCCGGTGCCGATCGTCATCGTGATCGGAAGGTGGGTGTCGAGGCCGGACGCGCCGGTGCTTCCGGGCGCGTTCACGCTCACGCGCAGAACGGGCACCGCCGCGCCGTAGGCGAGGATCGTCGCCGCGGTCCGGGAATGGATCACCGCCGAGTGCCCGGCGCCGCCGATCCGCAACAGCGCGCAGGCGGCGTCGATCCCGCGCCGCGGATCCGGTACCCGGACCATGCCCAGCAGCGGGAACAGCTTCTCGTGTGCCAGCGGCTCCTCGGGTACGACCATGTCGAACGGGGCCACCAGCACGCGGGTGCCCGACGGGACTCGGATCCCGGCGGCCTCGGCCAGCGCCGCGGCCGACTTGCCGGCCAGGCCGGTGTTGATGCGCCCCTCGGGGTAACAGGCGGCGCGGACCCGATCGGTGGCCTCGGCATCAAGCACCGCCGCTCCGGCCCGGCCCAGCTCAGTGACGATCCGGTCGGCGATCGGCTCCGCGGCGATCAGCGTCGATTCGTTGGTGCACAGGATCGAGTTGTCAAACGACTTGGAGTCGGCCAGGCACTGGGCGGCGCGGGCGACATCGGCGCTGGCATCCACGAACGCGGGCACGTTGCCGGGCCCCACCCCGAGCGCCGGGTTGCCCGACCGGTACGCGGCGCGGACCACGGCGGTGCCGCCGGTGGCCACGATCAGGTCGGTGCCGGGGTCCTCCATCAGCGCCTCGATCAGGGGGATGGTGGGCTCCTCGACGACCTGGATGCAGCCGTCGGGCGCGCCCGCCTGCACCGCCGCCCGGGCCATCACCCTGACCGCGTCGACCGAGGTCTTGCGGGCCATCGGATGCGGGGACACCACGATCGCGTTGCGGGTCATCAGGGCCAGCAGCACCTTGAAATAGACGGTGGCGATCGGATTGGTCGACGGTGTCAGCGCCAGGATCACCCCGGCCGGCTTGGGCACCTCGACGAGCTTGCGCTCGGGATCGATGCGGACGCCGGCGTAGTCCCGGTGGGCATAGCGCTCCACCAATCCCCGGGAACAGGTTTCGTTCTTGCGCCGCTTGTGCTCGACGACGCCCATGCCGGTCTCCTCAACCGCTTCCTGAGCAAACCTTTCTGCATTTTGGAATGCTTGCTCAGCAACTGAGTGGACTATTTTCCGTGTTCGGTCTGCATCGAAGCGAGCAAATGCGTTCGCCGCCCACCGGGCCCGCTGGAGCATCATCCGCGCCCGTGGCGCCCCCGGCGTCTCGCCGCGGTGAGCCTCTACCACCCCTCCCTCGCGAGCGCTCATGCGGTCACCGCCGCCGCCGGCCGCCGTGACCCGTTCTTGACCTCGGCGCGCGCGAGCTCAATCGCCACCACGGTCCGGTCGAGAATCTCCTCCACCAGATCGGGGCCGAGCAGGATGCCGGGCTTGAACTGAAGCACCCGCGGGTCGAGCGTGGAGAAGATGGCCCACACCCCGTGCTCGTAGAGGTGGCGCATGACGATCTTGGCGCCCTGCGGGTGGTCGAACTCCAGACCCATGACCACCCCGTCCTGGCGGATCCCGACCAGCCAATCGGGATACAGCTCCTGGATCGCCCGCAGGCCGCGCTGGAAGCGGTCGGCGATGTAGTGGACCATCGAGCGCACTTCGGGCCGGCCGCAGATCTCGAGCACCTTGAGCGCGACGATGCAGCCGAGCTCGGCACCGCCCCCGGTGGAGATGTGGCCGAAGCCGTCCTCCTTGAGCCACTGCGAGCACTCCTCGGACACCACCGTGCAGGCGATCGGGTACATCCCGCCGGTGATGCCCTTGCCGATGATCATGATGTCGGGCTCGATGCCGGCCTTGGCGATCGCCCACATCTCGCCGGTGCGCATGAGTCCCGTCTGCACCTCATCGGCGATGTAGAGCGCCCCGTAGCGCTCGCACAGGGCCTTGACCGCCTGCAGATAGCCGGGCTCGGGCAGCGGGAAGCCGTAGGTCGCCGGGATCGTCTCGATCACCACCGCGGCCACGTCGTTGCCGCGCAAGGCCTCCTCCATGGCCTCGAGGTCGTTGAACTGGACCTGCGCGAACTCCTCGGGCCGGTCGGACAGAAACAGGGTGGAGAAGCGATCATCGCCGGTGGCCACGGCCAGCCCCGTGTGCCCGTGATAGCCCTTGCGGATGGAGACGATCTTGCGCCGCTGGCGCGTGTGGCGCGCGGTCTTGATGGCGATGTCGGTGGCCTCGCCCCCACCGGAGCCGTACACGACCCGGCGCATGTTCGGGGCACAGGTCGCCACCAGCGCCTCGGCCAGCGCCGTCCGCGCCAGCGCCGGGAAGTGGTGATTGCCGATGTCGAACCGGCCCATGGCCTGCTCGAGCGTGGCGATCAGCTCCGGGTTGCGGTGACCGAGGTTGTAGGTGCCGCCGTTGAGATGCAGGTCGATCAGACGCCGGCCCGCCATGTCCCAGAACAGATAGCCTGCGCGCCGGTCGATGACCAGGTCAATGCCGGCCTCCTGCCAGAAGCGCGTCTTGTCGGGGTTCCAGAACTCCTCCGACTTTCGGAGGAAGTCAGCCTTGGAGTCGTAGGAGAAGAAGCCGTAGTCGTACATGCCTGACCCTGCGCGAGGGCAGCGTACCATTTAGCACCCAAATAGCCAAGACCATTTATCCAAAAGATCACATGCCAATAATTGGTGGCGGCGAATGAGGGTCCTGAGCATCATCAATCACGCGCTGTGCGACGCCGGGGTGTTCGGCGATGAAGCCCTCGCCGGCGGCCATCAATTCGACGAGTGGCAACCAAGCGAAGGCCCGCTCCCCAGACCGCTGAGCGACTATGACGCCGTCATCTCGTTCGGCGGCGGCATGCAGGCCGACCAGGACGAGCGCCACCCGTGGCTGCGCACCGCGTTGGATGTGCTCAAAGACGGCCTGGAGCACGGGGTCCCGACGCTAGGGGTGTGCCTGGGCGGGCAGATGTTGGCCCGCGCCGCCGGCGGCACGATCGGTCCCGCCCCGCAGGCCGAGGCGGGGTTCGACGAGGTGCAGCTCACCGACGCCGGCCACCATGACCCGCTGTTCGCCGGTCTGCCCCGGACCCTCCCCGTCTACCAGTGGCACTCATACTCGTTCGGGCTCCCGCCGCAGGCGGTGGCGCTGGCCCGCAGCCCGGTCTGCCTGCAGGCATTTCGCATCGGGGACCGGGCCTGGGGTCTGCAGTGGCACCCCGAGGTGAGGGCCGAGACGGCGCTGATGTGGGCCCGGATTGCGATCCCGGCGGTGGATGGGGTTCCCGTCGACCTCGACCCGGCGCAACTGGCCGCCGCCGTGGCCGAGCGGATGCAGCAGACCAACCGGGACGGCCGCGAGCTGTGCCGGCGCTTTCTGCAGATCGCCGCAACACGATCGTGCGAGCTGAGCCGGGCGCAGCTACGGTACGCGGATGCGCGCGCGTGAAGCCGGGATCACCATCGGGGACGGAACGCCGGGGCGACTGAACGCGATCACCGACGTCCCCGGCGTCCGGGTGGGCCACACGACGCTGATCGAGGGCGAGGGCGGGCTCGAGGTCGGCACGAGGACCGGTCCGGACCGGCGTCACGGTGGTGATGCCGCCGGGGAACGTCTGGGAAGCGCCGCTGTTCGCCAGCTGTCATCGCCTCAACGGCAACGGCGAGCTGACCGGGCTTGAATGGGTCCGCGAGTCCGGGATGCTGACCAGCCCGATCGGGCTGACCAACACGCACAGCGTCGGGGTGGTGCGCGACGCCCTGGTCGCCCACGAGCTCGCGGAGCGCGGCCCCGAGGCCGGTTACTACTGGAGCCTGCCGGTGGTCGGCGAGACGTGGGACGGAATGCTCAACGACATCAACGGCTTCCACGTCAGGCCCGAGCACGTCCGCGACGCGATCGCCGCCGCCGGCGACGGCCCGGTGCCCGAGGGCGGCGTCGGCAGCGGCACCGGGATGATCTGCCACGGCTTCAAGGGAGGGATCGGCACCGCGTCGCGGGTGCGCCCCGACAGCGAGGGCGGCTACACCGTGGGCGTACTGGTCCAGGCCAACCACGGCCGTCGCGAGCGCTTTGCCGTCAACGGCGCGCCCGTGGGCCGGGAGATCGGGCCGGAGCAGATCCCGACGCCCGGGGCGAGCGCCGCGGGCCCGGCGGCGGGGTCGGGATCGATCATCGTGATCGTCGCCACCGACGCGCCGCTGCTGCCGATGCAGTGCGCCCGCCTGGCCCAGCGCGCCGGCCTCGGGGTGGCGCGCACCGGCGGCGTCGGCGAGCACACCAGCGGCGATCTGTTCTTCTGCTTCGCCACCGGCAACCAGGCCACCACCGCCGCCGATCTGGACTCCAGTCCCCCGGTGACGGTGCCGCTCCAGATGCTGTCCGACAGCTACATCACCGGGCTGTTCGACGCCGTGGTCGAGTGCACCGAGGAGGCCATCGTCAACGCCATCCTGGCCGCCGACACCATGGTTGGCCGCGATGGCATGACGGCGTACGGGCTTTCGGCCGAGCGGCTGGCCGCCGCGCTGAAACACTATGAGCGTGCGGGCTGACATTTCGGAGTCAGCTCCACCGCGAACCGGAGGCGACCGTCATGGCACTGAGCACCGAGACTGACCCGGCCGAGCTGCGCGAGGCCGCGCACGACCACCTGCTGCTGCACTTCGCCCGCAACGGGGGCCTGGGACCACGCGACGAGAACCTGCTCGTCATCGAGCGCGGCGAAGGCCCATACGTGTTCGACGTCGATGGCAAGCGCCACTTCGACTCGCTCTCGAGCCTGTTCTGCGCTCAGATCGGCTACTCGTACGGCGAGGAGATGGCTAGCGTCGCCGGCGCCCAGATGACCAAGCTCGCCTTCAGTACCAACTGGGGCGTGGCCCATCCCGGATCGATCGAGCTGGCCCAGCGCCTGGGTGAGCTGGCGCCCGGAGACGTCAACCGTGCCTTCTTCACCTCTGGCGGGTCCGAGTCGGTGGAGGCCGCCTGGAAGCTGGTCCGCCAGTACCACATCGCCCATGGCGAGCCGCAGCGCACCAAGGCGATCGCCCGCGACCGCGCGTACCATGGGGTCACCCTGGGGGCGCTGTCGTTCACGGGCGTCCCCAACCTCAAGGAGCCGTTTGGGACACCGGCGATTCCGGTCCGCCACGTGAGCTGGACCAACCAGTTCCGGCCCGTCGACGGGCTCTCCGGCGAGGCGCTCACCGAACGCCTGCTGGCCGAGATCGAGGATACGATCGCCGAGGAGGGCCCCGATACCGTCGCGGCGTTCATCGCCGAGCCGGTCCAGAACGCCGGTGGCTGCTTGACGCCGACGCCGGGCTACTGGAAGGGCCTGCGCGCCATCTGCGACCGCCACGGCATTCTGCTGATCGCCGATGAGGTGATCTGCGCCTTCGGGCGCATCGGGGAGTGGTTCGCGTCCCAGCGATACGACGCCACGCCGGACCTGATCACCGTGGCCAAGGGCCTGACCTCGGCCTACATGCCGATGGGCGCGGTGCTGGTCGCCGATAAGGTCGCCGAGCCACTGTACGAGGACAAGAGCACCTTGCTGCACGGGATCACGTTCGGCGGTCACCCGGTCGCCTCGGCGGTGGCGCTGCGCAACCTCGAGATCTTCGAACGGGACGGCGTCCTGGATAACGTCCGGGCGCTGGAGCCGTTCCTCAAGCAGCGTCTCGAGGAGGAGCTTGCCGACCTGCCGATCGTCGTCGACGTGCGCGGCGCCGGGTTCTTCTGGGGCTTCGAGCTGGCCGGCGGATCGCCGGAGGCTCGCTTCGATGCCGATCAGCGCGAGCGGCTGCTGCGGGGATTCCTGCCCGGTCGGCTGCGCGAGGCCGGACTGATCGCGCGTCCCGACGACCGGGGCGACCCCGTCCTGCAGGTCGCGCCGCCGCTGATCAGCACCGCCGAGCAGCTCGATGACATGGCTCAGCGGCTACGCGAGGTACTGGCCGACGCCGGCACCTTCATGGGGCTGGCCTGAGGGTCGCATCTGACGCTCGAAGTCGAGCAGCCAGCGCTTGGTGTCGATGCCGGCGCTGTAACCGGTGAGCGAGCCGTTCACGCCGACCACGCGGTGGCAGGGCACGATTACGCAGATCGGGTTGCGTCCGTTGGCGCCGCCGACGGCCCGGATCGAGTTGGGGCGCCCGACGCGCCGGGCCAGCTCGGTGTAGGTGATGGTCGTCCCGTAGGTGACGCTCGCCAGCTCTTCCCACACCCGATGCTGAAACGGCGTGCCCGGTGGCGCCAGCGGCAGCGAGAATTCAACGAGATCGCCGGCGAAGTACTCCTCGAGCTGTTCGATGACATCGGCGAACCGCGGCCGGTCGAACTGCCAGTCGGGCTCGGGCTGCCGGCCCTCCCCGGGGAAGTACACGCCGGTCAGGCCGTCGGCCGAGGCGGTCAGCAGCAGCTGGCCGGCGGGGCTGGGCATGGTGGCGTAGAAGGTGGTCATGCGTCCCGAGCCATGAGAAATATCATGCTGACTATATGAGTGTCCAGACTGGCAGCCGGGGCGGCGCGCGCGTAGAGGTGCTCGGCGTGAGCGTCCCCGTCGACCACTACATCGACGGTCGCCGAGTGGCGTCGGCCGAGCGCTTTGACGTCCGCAGCCCGATCGACTGGGACAGGTGGGAGCTGGCCCAGGTGGCGGCGGGCGGCAGCGCCGAGGTCGAAGCCGCGGTGGCGGCGGCGCGGCACGCGTTCCCGGCGTGGGCAGCGCTCGGGCCCAAGGGGCGCTTGGAGGTCCTGACCCGTCTGGCCGACGCCATCGACGCCGCCGTCGACGACCTGGCCAAGGTCGAGTGCGTCGATAACGGCTCGCTGTTTGAGGCGATGTCGCTGCGGGTGCTGCCCCGGGCGGCCAACAACATCCGCTTCTTCGCCGAGTTCGCCGTGCAGCGGCTCGACGAGCCTGCCCGCGTGCTGCATGGCGGCGAGCGCAACCGCGTCCGCTATGACCCGTGCGGTGTGGTGGCGGTGTCGACCCCGTGGAACGCGCCGTTCATGCTCGCCACCTGGCGAGTCGGCCCGGCCCTGGCGGCGGGCAACGCCGTCGTGCTCAAGCCGCCGGAGTGGGCGCCGCTGACCTGCTCGATGCTCGGCGATCTCGCCGACGAGGCGGGCATGCCGCCGGGGGTGCTGAACATCGTGCACGGCACCGGCGCCGCCGCGGGCGCGCCGCTGACCGGGCACCCCGACGTCGACCGGGTTGCGTTCACCGGCTCTCCGGCCACCGCGCACACCGTGTACCACGACGCCGCGGCCAACCTGACGCCGGTGTCGTTCGAGCTCGGGGGCAAGTCGCCGTTCATCGTATTCGAGGATGCCGACCTCGACGCCGCCGCGGCCACCGCCGCCTACCAGTTCGACAACTCGGGGCAGGTGTGCCTGGCCGGGACCCGGCTACTCGTGCAGGCCTCGATTCACGACGAGTTCCTGGAGCGGTTCGCGGCCCGCTCGGCGGAGATCGTCGTCGGCGACCCGCGGGATGCGGCGACGACCTACGGACCGCTGATCCATCCGGTGGCGCTGCAGCGGGTCACCGGCCATGTCGACCGCGCGCTGGCCGACGGCGCGCGGCTGGTGTTCGGCGGCCAGTCGCGGGGCGGGCTCTACTACGCCCCCACGCTGTTCACCGACATCCCACCCGAGGCCGAGATCCTCACCCACGAGGTGTTCGGCCCGGTCTTGACGCTGCAGACCTTCACCGGCGAGGACGAGGCGATCGCGCTGGCCAACGACACCCCGTATGGGCTGGCGGCCACCGTCTACACCGGCTCCGAGAGCCGCGCCGACCGCGTCGGGGCCGCCGTCGTCGCCGGCACCGTGTGGGTCAACTGCTTCTACGTCCGGGATCTGGAGACCCCGTTCGGGGGCGCGCGCGACTCGGGCATCGGCCGCGAGGGCGGCCGCCACTCCTTCGACTTCTACTGCGACGTCAAGACCGTGTGCGAGCGGACCTCGGCGTTCAGCGAGAGCTGAGCGACACCAGCCGCCGGCACAGAGCGCCCACCTCGGCCGGGTCGTCGGTGAACTGCGACGGCTTGAAGCAGATCGTGGTGTAGCCGGCCTCCAGCTGCGCCGGGATCGCCTCGGCGGCCCGGGCCAGGTCGGCGACGCCGTCGCCCGGCGGCAGCTCGCCCCGGATGCCGCCGACGACCTCGAGCTCGGACATGTCGCGGCCGGCGTCCTGCATCGCCTCGATGAGCGGCCGCATCTCGTCTGCGGTCGGCTGGCCGAAGGGGTGAAATCCGTGGCCGTAGGCGACCAGCCGCCGGACGATCCACGGCCCCACCGACATCCCGCCGAACCACATCCGCGGCCCGTCGGGCCGGAACGCCTTGGGCTCCAGGTAGACGTCGTGGAAGCTGAAGAAGTCTCCCTCGAAGCTCGCCGGCGAGGCGCGCCACAGCTCGCTGAACGCCGCCAGCTGCTCGTCGAGAATCTCCCCGCGTCGTTCGAATGGCACGCCCAGGGCCTCGTACTCCTCGCGGTGCCAGCTGACCGTCGGCTGGACCACGAGCCGGCCCTCGGCGAGCAGGTCGAGGGTGGCCAGCTGGTGGGCGAGCAGCAGCGGGTGGCGCAGCGGCGCGATGATGGCGGCGCCGATCACCCGCAGGCGGGTGGTGGCGGCGGCGATGGCGCTCATCAGGACGATCGAGTCGGGCCACGGGGTGGCCGGATCCTGGTTGCCGGGGGCGGCGTAGTCGCGCGGGTTGTCCGGACGGCCCTTGGCGCCGGCGCTGGGGCCGAGCACGATGTGCTCGCTCAGCATGATGGCGTCGACCCCGGCCTCCTCGGCGTCCTGGGCCATGCGGACCAGCGCCCGCATGTCGCGGGGCGAGGTCATCGTCCAGTTCTCCGACAGGACGAGGACGAGCCGGGGTGCGTTCACCGGCACCGGTTAGTGGTCGAAGGTCATCCGCACGGGCAGCCGCTTGAGCCCGTTGGTGAAGTTCGAGCGGTGACGCACCGGCTCGCCGGTGACCTCGATCTTGGAGACTCGCTTGACCAGCTCTTCCAGGTACACCTTGGTCTCGAGCCGCGCCAGGTGCACGCCCAGGCAGTGGTGCGGACCGCCGCGACCGAAGGTCAGCTGGTCGGTGGGATTGCGGGTGACGTCGAAGCGATGCGGGTCCGGGTAATGGTCCGGGTCCCGGTTGGCGGCCGCGAACCAGATGACCACCTTGTCGCCGGCAGCGATGTTCTGGCCCCGCATTTCCGCGTCCTTGGCCGCGGTGCGCCGGAACCACCACACCGGCGAGGAGTAGCGGAGCATCTCCTCCACGGCCGAGCGGATCAGCTCCGGCTGCGCCCGCACCATGTCGTACTGATCGAGGTGCTCGGCCATGGCCAGCGTGCCGAGGGCCAGGCCCTGCCGGGTGGTCTCGTTTCCGGCCACGATCAGCAGCGCGAACATGTTGTCGAGCTCGCCCTCGGTCAGCGGCGTGCCGTTGATCTCGGCGTTGGCCAGAAGGGTGAGCACGTCGTCGCGGGGGCACTCGCGGCGGTCGGCGTAGTAGGTGCGGCCCAAGGCGCACAGCTCGTCGGCCCACGGCGAGCCGAACGGCTTGTAGCGATCCTCCGGGCGCTCCTCGGCGAAGGCGAACTCGCCGACGTAATCGGGGTCGGTGTCGACCAGCAGCCGGTCGCCCAACGCGATCAGTTGCGGCAGGTCCTCGTCGGGCAGGCCGAGGATGTGCGCCAGCACGCGGATCGGCACCGGCGCCGCCAGTCGCTCGACGAAGTCGAACTCCTCGCCCGATTCGATCCCATCCAGAATCTCGCTGAACAGCTTGCGCAACCACACCTCGTAGACCGCCACCGCGCCCGGGGTGAAGTTGGTCGATATCAGGCGGCGATAGCGACCGTGCTGGGGCGGGTCGTACTCGAGAAAATTGCGCCGTGCGTCAAGCACGTCCTCCGGCAGGTCGGCGATCGTCGCCGACCCTCCAACCTGGTTGGAGAACGTCTTGGCGTCGCGGATCACGGCCGTCACGTCGTCGTACTTCGTGATCGCCCAGAACCCCCGGCCCCCTGGCTCGGGATGGAAATAGACCGGCGCCTCGCGCTGCAGGAGATCGAACATCTCCCACGGCTCGTGGTCGGCGAACAGGTCATGGTCCAGCAGGTTGACCTGGTCCAGCCGGGTGACGGAAACCCCGTCGGTCGCGCTCGCTCCCATCGCGCGGGACGATACCAGATTCTGCGTAATGTATCCATTCTAGGTGGGATATGGTGGCGCATTGCGCCCCGGGCCGCGGCGGTCGCCGGGCCGGCCTTGACCTGGCCGACGCCCCGGCGTGGGAAAGGCTGCCAGGAGGGGCGGGAGCTCCGGCGGCTGTTCTGGCACGCGCCGTCACAGTCCTGTAGCGCTCGGGTCGGCCGGCAGCAGAAACCCGTCAAATCTGGCGGGAAAGCGCTGCCAGCCGACCGCCGGCCGGCCCCGGGGCGCGCACGCTCGACAAATCCGCGGGAGCCGCCGCACCGCGAGAGTGGGGGGCGCCCGAGACCAGCATCGGGCGGTCCCCGCTCGGCGGCGGCGACCCCGGGAAAGGCAGCCAGGAAGGGACGAGGGTGCCGGACGCCAGTTGGGGGCCTTTACCGATAGGGCTCCCACGCATATCGAGCCGGATCAGTCAACCCTCCCCGCGGCGGCCGATACCCGCCCCGCGCGGGGTCGAACTACAGCCAGGAAGAGGGCAGGCACGAGCCGCCGTCAGGGGCCTTGCTGGGTTAGCTGCCGATATGGCAGCAAACCCAGATCGGCCCTCGCGGCCGCCCATACCTGGCCCCTTCCTGGCTGTCGTTTACGCAGGCGCCCGCCCCACGACTGAGGCCCTGCGCAAACCCCTACAGCCGGGGGGCGTACTCGGTGAACTCCCAGTCGGTGACCCAGGCCCGGAACCGCTCGAGCTCGTACATCTTGATGGTCTCGAAGGTGTCAACGAGCTCCTGGCCCATGGCCTCGACGAGTATGGGATCGGACTTGAGCTCGGCCAGGGCCTCGTGGAAGGTGGTGGGCAGCAGCCGGCCGAGCTGCTCCTCGGGCAGCTCGTAGATCATGCCCTCCAGGGGCCCGGGCGGCTCGAGCTCGCGGCGGATCCCATCCAGCCCGGCGGCCAGGGCGGCGGTGTAGGCGAGGTAGACGTTGGCCGTGCCGTCGCCGAGGCGGATCTCGAGGCGGGTGGCGGCGCCGCGCTCCTTGGGCACGCGGATCAGGGTCATGCGGTTGTCGTGGCCCCAGCACACCCGGGTGGGCACCAGGGCCTCGGCGCTGATCCGCCGGTAGGCGTTCACGGTGGGGTTGAAGAACACCATCATCGCCGGCGCGTGTTCCAAGATCCCGGCCAGGAAATGGCGGGTCAATGCGCCCAGGCCCTGGGGCTCGCCCTCCTCGTCGCACACGTTGTTGCCGTCCTCGTCAACGAACGAGAGGTGCAGGTGCAGGCCCGAGCCCTCGTCGTCGTTGAACGGCTTGCCCATGAAGGTCGCCAGCAGGCCGTCGCGGGCCGCCAGCTCCTTGACCATCGACTTGTAGCGGAAGGCGCGGTCGGCGGAGTTCAGCGCCGGGCCGTGGCGCAGGTTGATCTCGTACTGGGAGCGCCCGTACTCGTGGGCGGCGGCGATCGCCTGGAGGTCGAGGGCCACCGCCGCCTCCAGCATGTCCGACAGCGTGCCCTTGGGATCGGCGATGCCGCCCACCGTGTACACCGGGCTGTCCTGAACGGCGTAGGGGCGGTAGCCGTTGGGGGCCAGCGGATCGGGCTCGCACAGGTAGAACTCCAGCTCGGGCCCCACGATCGGCGACACGCCGTACTCCGAGAAGCCGGCCAGCACGCGCTTGAGGGCACCGCGGGGGTCGACGGGCGACGTCTCGTGGGTGGCCGGATCCTCCAGGTCGACCAGGCAGGCGACGACGTCGGGCTGCCACGGCAGCGGGACCAGCGTCTCGAGATCGGGACGCGCCAGCAGGTCCGGGAAGCCTGACCTCGAAGCCCGCCACCACGTTGTGGCGCAGGTCGACGGTCATGATCGCGGCCACGAACCCGATCCCCTCCTCGGCGGCATGGGGAAAGGCGGAGATGGGGATGTCCTTGCCCCGGCAGATGCCGTGTAGGTCGGCGTACTGGAGGCGGACCGAGCGGACGCCGACCTCCGCCAGCTCGGTGAGCCGGCCGGGGAGCCCGACGGGGCTGGACGCACGGGCGAACGAGTCGGGGGTCATTCTCACTCTCCTGGGGTTTGAGGTCCTGCCGGTGGGGCCGGCCGCCGCTGCGGGGCAAACGCGAGCGTACCCGCGTCGACGACCGAGGCGCCGCCATCGACCGTCAAAACGGCTCCGTTGACGTAGGACGCCGCCGGCGAGGCCAGCCACGCGACCGCCGAAGCGGCCTCCTCCACGCGGCCGGCGCGACCGGCGGGCACATCGGCCACCGCAAGCGCGTAGGCCTCTTCGCGCCCGATCGCGTGCATCTCGCCCAGCTCGTCCATGGCGGCGTCGGCCATGTCGGTGCGGATCCAGCCCGGGCAGACGCAGTTGGCCCGTACTCCCCGCGGCCCGTAGTCAAGGGCGATGCACTGGGTCAGCATGACCAGGCCGGCCTTGGAGGAGCAGTAGGCCGCCGACTCGGGATCGGCGCGCAGGGCGGCCAGCGAGGCCACGGTGACGATCGCTCCGCCGCGCGCCAGCAGAGGCTCCAAAGCCGCCTGACACACGAGGAAGCCGCCGATCAGGTTTGTCTGGACCACGCGCGCGAAGCGCTCGAGCGTCTGATCCAGCACCGCCCCGGTCGCGCCCGTGCCGGAGCTGATCACCAGCGCATCGAGACCGCCGAACCGCTCCAGGCAACGATCGACCACCAGACGCCGCCCCGGCGGGCTCGCTCACGTCGGCGGCGACGGCGAGACCGTCGACGCCGGCGGCCACCGCATCCAGCGGCTCGGGCCGGCGCCCGGCGACGCATACGTTCCAGCCGTCGGCGGCCATCCGCCGCGCGACCGCGGCCCCGATGCCGGTGCCGCCTCCGGTGATGAGGACGGTCTGGGTCAATCCCGCAGGAACTGCGTGACCAGCGACTCGGGGAACGATTTGTCGGCGATCTTGTAGGCCAACGCCGTCATGCGCCACGAATCCGACAGATAGAAGCGCTCATACAGCTCGCCACGGCCGCCCAGCTCGGAGCCGAGGAAGTCCCAGGCCAACCGGAACAGGCGGATGCGCTGCTCGGCACCGGCGCCGGCAGCCTGGAAGTACTGCTCGATCTGATCGTGCAGCGGCCCGTCGATGTCGGCCTTGGACGGGGTGGCCATGAACCCGCCGCCGCCGATCAGCTGCAGCAGCTCGTTGCAGCGCGGCAGCCACTTCGGCATCTCGCCGCGCAGAGCCAGGAGCGGACGGTCGTCGGGGTACATGACCCCGGCCTCGTCGAGCGAGGCGCCGGCCTCGGCCGACACGATCGCCGACCGCGCCAGTTCGCTCATCGCCCACATCTGGCCCAGCTTCTCCTGGATGTGGTCGAAGCGGACCACCCCGGTCGTGTTGGCGATCATGTGGCCGAGCCCGAGCGCGAAGCACAGCTTCACATAGGCGCGGGTGAACGCCTGGTGCATGATGTGCCCCCGCCACCCGGTGTCGGTGATCACCTCGCTGTAGCCGACGGTGTCGCCGTCGAGGAACACCCGCTCGCGCGGGATCTCAACGTCGTCAAACAGAACCACCGCGTCCATCTCGTCAAAGCGCGAGGACAGCGGGTAGTCGAAGTGGTCGCGCTGGCGCGAGTAGCTGTCGCGGCAGATGAAGCGCAGCCCGGGCGTGGCGATCGGGATCGCGAACGACAGCGCGTAACGGCCGTCCTGGGGGCGGATGTCCGACCCCGGGTAGACGAGCAGCTCGTCGGCGAACGGCGCCAGCGTGGCCAGCATCCGTGCCCCGCGCACCACGATCGCGTCGTCGGTCTCCCCCACCTTGTGCAGCGACACCTGTCCCATCGCCTGCTCGGCCTCGGGCTTGTTGCGATCGACCTGCGGGTTCATCAGCGCGTGGGTCGTCGACAGGTCGTGATCGCGCATGAACTTCTGGTACTCGACCAGCGCCGCCGCCCCGCGCTCGTTGCCGCGCCGCGCCCACACGTCGGGCCGGCCGGCGAAGCAGGCGAAGGTGACGTTCAGATAGTCGGGCGTGCGCCCCATGGTGCCGCCCGATACAGACGCCACCAGTTCGATCGCGCGACGCCGGCGCCGCAGATCCTCGATCGTCCGCGGGATCAGGTGGGTGACGTTGACCAGCCGGTCGGGATCATCGGGCGAGGGCGCCAGCATCTCGTCGGCGTGCTCGTGCTGGACGTCGAACACGCGAGCCATCGACAGCGCGGCGTCACGCAGCTCGGGGTGCTCGAGCGGGTGGCTGATGAGCTCGCCCTTGAGCCAGATCTCACGGCCGCCCTGCCGCAGTCCCTCCAGGAACTGCTCGCCGGTGCGGGCGCCGGTCGCTTGGGTGACTGACATCAGCTGTCTCCGATCGCTGGTAGTGGATGCCCGAGCGCCTCCAGCCCCTCGCGCTCGGCCTCCACCGCCGCCGCGTCGAAGCGGAAGTAGGAGCGCGGCGGCAGCGTGCCCCAGGTGTTGGACGAGTGGCGGTCGTCGGGCCAGTCGCGGGGCTGGTGGTCGCGCTCCAGCTGCTCCATGTCGCTGAACAGCTCCACGAAGCATTCCTCGTCGGGGATGCGCACGTAGGCGGCCAGGTTGCGCCCCAGGCCGTGACGCACCGGCCCCCACGCCACCCAGCGCCCGTGCTGGGCCAGGTGATCGAGGGCGACGCGCAGCTCCCCCCAGTCGATCAGCTCGAAGGCCAGGTGGTGCAGGTGGGCGTAGCCCTTGCCGACCAGCGCCATCGAGTGGTGGTCGGAGTTGATGTGCAGCCACGTGCCCTCGTCGCCGAGGCGATCGGTGACGCGCATCCCCAGCACGTCACAGCAGAACTCGGTCATGGCGGCCAGGTCGCCGGTGAGGAAGTTGACGTGCCCGAGCTTGCGGGGATGAAAGCCCGGCAGGCTGGTGCTGGAGCGAGCGATGGGCGGGCGGGGATCGTCCGGCCGGGCGAACGGCACCAGCTCGACGCCGTGGCCGTCGGGATCGCGGAAGTGCAGGGCGCCGTCGCGCCGCTCGAAGCCCACCCCGAGACCGATCCAGGTGGGCGGCGGCGTCTTCGAGACTCACCCCACGGGCCAGCTCCCACCCGCTGTGGTCGTAGCCGGGAACGCCGCCGGACACCAGCTCAAGCGAGTAGGGCTCGTAGTCGCAGGCCAGCCACGCGCGCCCGTCGCGCACCTCACGCACGGTCAGCCCGAACTGAATCGACCACCGGTCGGCGGCCTCACCGAGGTCGTCCACGGTCAGGCAGACGTGATGGATGCGGCGCAGGGAGATCATTTCAGTCACGCGAGCCGAGCCGGGCGATCCACTTTGGATACAATATCCGCGCTCACGAGGCCGGTCAAGGAAGGACGAGGTGCAAGCGGCATGAAGGCGGTCCGGTTCAAGAACCCCCAGGGCGAGGTGCGCATCGGCGCGCTCGAGGACGACACCGTGCGCGACGCCGGCCCGGCCGGGCCGCGGGGCTTCGTGCCCACCGACGAGGCATGGTCGAGCTGCGCGACGCCGACGGACCGCAGCATGCCGTCGGCGAGGTCACCCTCCTGCACCCCGTCGTCCCGGACAAGATCCTCGCCATCGGCCTCAACTACCGCTCCCACGCCGCCGAGTCCGAGCTCGACGTGCCCACCGTGCCGGTGGTGTTCGCCAAGTGGACCTCGTCGCTGATCGGGCCCGGCCAGGACATCGTGATCCCGCGTGAGGAGACACGACCCGACTTCGAGGGTGAGGTGGCGGTGGTCATCGGGCGGCCCACCTACCGCGCCACGTCCGACAACGCGCGCCAGGCGATCGGCGGCATCTCGGCCGTGCACGACGTGTCGGGCCGGCGGGCTCAGCTGGAGACGCCGCTGCGCCAGTTCACGCTCGGCAAGAGCTTTGACACCTTCACCCCCATGGGCCCGGCAATCGCCTCGATGGAGGACGTCGACCTCCACGACATCGACATCCGCACCACCGTCTCGGGCGAGGTGATGCAGGACGCCAACACGCGCGATCTGATCTTCGGAGTCGAGCAGCTGATCGTCTATTTGTCTCAGGGGCTCACGCTGAACCCCGGCGACGTGATCGCCACCGGTACCCCCGGCGGCGTCGGCGACTCACGGCAGCCACCGCGCTACCTGAGAGCCGGCGACACCGTCGACATCTACGTCGGCGGCGTCGGGACGCTGACGAACTCGGTCGTCGACGAGACGTAACCGCCGGCGGCTACGCGGCTACGCGCCGTAACAGGTCGGTGGAGCGCTGCATGGCGTCGGCCAGGTGCCGGCGGGTCAGTGACTCGGCCCGACGGCCGTTGCCGGCCTCGATGGCGGCCAGGATCTGCTCGTGCTCGTCGGCATCGAGGCGCATGCGCTCGGGCGTCTCGCTCTGGCGCTCGTAGATCACCTCGCCGATCCGTGCCACCCACAGCCGCTGGACGAACTGGAGCAGGTAGTCGTTGCCCGACGCCTGGACCAGGGCGATATGGAACTCCCGGTTGGCCTCGAAGCTGCGGCGGACGTTGGGGATGGCGCGGCGCTGAGCGGCCAGCGCGGCGCGCATCCGGGCCAGCGGCGCCGTCGGCCGGGCGGCGCCGGCCAGCCGGGCGGCCCCGGGCTCGATCACCAGCCGGGCCTCGTAGGCCATGCGCATGTCACCGGGGCCGATGTCGGCTACCCGCGCCCCGCGATTGGTGCGCATCTCCACCAGCCCCTCGGCGGCCAGCCGTCGCAGAGCCTCGCGCACCGGCGTCCGAGAAACGCCGAGATCCTCGGCCAGGTCCTCCTGATGAATGCGGGCGCCGCGCTCCAGCTCACCCTGGATGATGCGGTCGCGGATGGCCGCGTAGACCTGATCGACGACGCTGGCGATGGCCAGCGGAGCCGGGTCCGCGTGTGCGTGAGGCTCTGCCGGCGGGGCTCATCGGGTCCTAGACCGTGGCGGCCACCTCGCCCAGCGCCTCACGCGTGGCCTCGACCAACTCGTCGACCTCGTCGTCGGACACGATCAGCGGCGGCGAGTAGGCGATCGCGTTGGGGTAGGGCGCGGCCCGCGTGATGACGCCGCGGGCGAGCATGGACTCGACCACGGTGGCGGCGGCCAACGGGGGCTCCAGGACGACGGCCTGCATCAGACCCACGCCCCGCACCTCGCTGACGCCCTCCTGCCCGCGGAGCTCATCGAGGCCGGCGCGCAGCCGCCGTCCGGCCGCCGCGGCACGCTCGGGCAACTGCTCGCGCTTGAGGATCTCCAGGTTGGCAATCCCGGCGGCGCAGCAGGAGGGATGACCGGAGTACGTGTTGCCGTGCATGAACAGGTACTCGTCATCGGCCTCCAGCCATTCCCTCAGCCGCGGGCCCGACCACCACTCCACCGAGCGGCAGGTAACCGCTGGTGACCGCCTTGGCGAACGTCATCAGGTCCGGCTGGACGCCGAAGTGGTGGCTGCCGAACCAGGAACCCAGGCGCCCGAAGCCGGTGATCACCTCATCGAAGATCAGCAGCGCTCCGCTCTCGTCGCACAGGTCGCGCAGCCCCTCCAGGTAGCCCTCCACGGGTGGGATCACGCCGCCGGCGCCGATCACCGGCTCGGCGATGATGGCGGCGATCCGCTCGGGGCCGTGGTAGGCAACGGCGTCGCGCATCGCCTTGCAGGCTTGAGTGGGGGACCTGGTAGGTGTCGGGCAGCAGCGGTCCCCAGGGGGCCCGGTTGGCGGGCAGGCCGCCGACCGAGGTACCGCCGAACATCACACCGTGGTAAGCGTTGTGGCGGCTGAGGAAGATCGTGCGCCCGCCCTCGCCCCGGGCCCGCTGTCCGGCCCGAGCCAGCTTGAGCGCACTGTCGACCGCCTCCGATCCCCCGTTGACGAACAGCACCCGCGCTCCGGCAATCGGCTCGAGCTCCATCAGCATGTCGGCCAACCGCCGCGCGGGCGGGTTGGTGAACCGGCCGAACGTGTGGTAAGCCGCGAGTACGCGCATCTGCTCGTTGACGGCCTCGACGATCTCCTGACGGCCGTGTCCGACGGCGCAGTACCACAGCGACGCGGTGCCGTCCAGATAGCTGCGCCCCTCGTCGTCCCACAGGCGGCACCCCTCCGCCCGGACAACCTCGAGATAGTGCTCAGCCGGTTTGGTCGGCGCCGCAAACGGATGAAAAACCTGTGGGACACTCATCGTGCTGTCTCCTTCACTTCGAGTTCGGCCTGATCCTCGGGGATCGTCAGCGCTACGTGCAGCGTCTGGGCGGTGACCGCCGGCTGCTCGCCGACGGGTTCGAGCTCCTCTTCGGATTGGACCACGAGATTCTCCAGGCGCCCGATGCCGTCCACCTCGACCGCCACCCGGTCGCCCGGCTCGACGGGGCGTGAGTTGGCCGGCGTGCCGGTGAGCAGAACGTCACCGGGTTCGAGCGTGATCAGCCGCGCCAGGTCGGCGATCTGGTAGGCGAACGAGAACATCAGGTCGGTGCCGGTGTGGCCATGCTGCACCGGCTCGCCGTTGACATAGGTTCTCAAGGTGAGGTCCTCGGGGTCGACGTCGCCGGCGTCGACAAGTACCGGGCCCAGCGGGCAGAAGCCGTCCTGACCCTTGACGCGCAGCATCGAGCCGCGGTCGGCGTGGCGGAAGTCGTGCACGCCCCAGTCGTTGGCCACTGTGTAACCGGCCACGTAGTTCAGCGCGTCGTCGACGCTCACCCCGCGGCAGCGGCGGCCGATCACGACCGCGACCTCGCCCTCGTAGTTGAGAAAGCGGCAGCCGGCCGGCCGCGTCACGGGCTCCAGGTGGGCCGACAGCGACGACGGCGGCTTCATGAAGTAAGACGGCGTCTGGGGCAGGCGCGCCATCTTGTACTCCTCGGCCCGGGAGCGATAGGTCAGGTGGGTGGCGATGATCTTGCTCGGCGTCACCGGCGCCAGCCACCGCTGGACGTCGGCGGCCGGAAGCTCAAACCCGTCGGCGCGAACCGTGTCGGTATCCAGCGTGCCCTCGATAGGGCGGCCCTCGTGCTCGATGCGGACATGCCTCACGCGTAGGCCTCCTGGTGGTGCTGGGCGACGACCTCGACGCCGTCGACGGTGTAGCCGAAGCTGAAGCGGTAGCCGCGCAGCATCTGGTGCGGCGCGATCGCCTGCAGGTCCTCGAGCGTGTCGTCGTAGAACCGCAGCTCCGCACTTCCCTCCCAGACCGGAGTGGCGTCGCGGTCGCGGCCGCCGGCGCGGACCAGCTCGAACACGTCGGGGCGGGGACCGCTGGCCGCCGGGAAGTGGCGGGTGTTGTGCATGGGCGGGTCGTTGACGGTCGGCCCCGTGTGCGACACGTGCTCGAGCGTCACCACCATGCGGGCAATCTGGCGGTCGTTGGCGGCGCAGGTGGCGCCGAAGCGGGCCCCCTCGTGCAGCCTCGGGGTGGCCTGGCCGGCGGCGAACAGCCGGGTCATGTGGATCGAGCCGAGCTTCTTGGGAAAGCCCTGGATCCAGCCGCGGTACATGGCGAAGTCCTTGTCGACCCAGATGTAAACGCAGCGGCTCACCGGCTGCCCCTGATAGCGCGCCCCGACGACGATGAAGAACTCCCGGTACTGGGACTGGATCGGGTCGATCAGCTCGTGCCGGTCGTCGGAGCACGACTGCCAGTCGGCGAAGATGGCGGCCACGGCACCCGGATCCTCGGCGGGCTCGAGCTCGTCGGGCAGCAGGGCGGCCACGGCGTCGGGGTCGGTGCGGTACTCGGCGATCAGGAAGTCGCCCGAGTAGTGCCATGGCGGCGGCGGCACCAGACCCGCGCGGCCGTCGGGCGATAGTGGCCCCGTGTATCCCTGCAGCCGGCTCATGCCGCGCTCCGCACGGCGGCGCGGGCGTCGGTCACCAGTTGCTCGAAGACTCCCCGCTGTTCGGGGTCGTCCATCTTCTCGGGGTGCCACTGCACTCCGACGCAGGCCCAGCCCGTCCCCGCCTCCACGGCCTCGATCACCCCGCCCGGCGCAATCCCGGTCACCTCGAGCTCACCGGGCTCGGCGATCTGGTGGTGGTGGATGGTGTTGACCGCCACCGTGTCGCGGCCGAGCGCGCGGGCAACGCGCGAGCCGGGTGTCAGCGTCACCGGGTGGCGCGCGGCCAGGATCTCCTCCGGTCCGAGGCCGTCAAGCTCCGCGTGGCCGGCCACCGCCGGTGGGCGCTGGGACAGCCGGCCGCCGTGGGCGACGGCCAGCAACTGAGCACCGCGGCACACCGCGAGCACCGGCACCTCGGCGGCGCGGGCCGCTCGGATCAATGCCAGCTCGAAGGCGTCGGCGGCGGCGTCATCGTCATAGACGTTCTCGCGGGCGGCGTCGTAGGTGCGCGGATCCACGTCACCGCCCCCGGTCAACAGCACGCCGTCGGCCATCTCCACCAGCTCTCGGGCGGCCTGCTCGCCTCCGGCCGGTGGGCGAGACAGCAGCAGCGGCTGGCCGCCGGCGTCGCTGACCCGCTCCGCGTAGGCGGGGTCGAGGGTGTCCAGCCGGGTGCGCTCGCCCAGGAAGGTGGGCAGTGCGCGGCGCCAGCTGGTGACCAGGATCAGGGGGCGGCCGATCAACAGTATGCATACATTATGCGCAAGGCCGGTCGCGCGGCAACGTCCGATCTGGACAGACCGGACGTGCCGCGCTGGTCCGGTCGGCTCAGCCGCCGACGCGGATCATCTTCTTGTTGACGAACTCGTCAGCGCCGAAGCGGCCGAGCTCGCGACCGAAGCCGGAGCGCTTCACGCCACCGAAGGGCAGCTCCGCGCCCTCCAGCCCGACCGCGTTGACGAACACCATGCCGGCGTCGATCTTGTCCGCGACCCGCAGCGCCTGGTCGGGGTCATTGGTCATGACGTAGGACCCCAGGCCGTACGGAGTGTCGTTGGCCAGCTCGACGGCCTCATCCTCGGAACCGACCCGGAAGACCTGGGCCACCGGTCCGAAGAACTCCTCCCGGTAGGCGTCGTTGTCCGGCTTGACACCGGTCAGCACCGTGCTCTCGAAGAAGTTGCCTTCGTGGTCGCCGCCCGCCACCAGGGTCGCGCCCTGGTCGATCGCGCGCTTGACCTGATCCTCGAGACGGTCGGTCGCCGTCGACGAGGACAGCGGGCCGATGGTGGTGTCCGAGGAGGTCGGGTCGCCGGGCTTGACCGCGGTCAGAGCGGCAGTGAACTTCTCCAAGAACGGCTCGTAGAGCTCGTCGACGACGATGAACCGCTTGGCGGCGTTGCACGCCTGGCCGGTGTTCTCGAGCCGAGCGCCCACCGCCGCCTCGACCGAGGCGTCGAGATCGTCCGTGGACAGCAGGAGGAACGGATCAGAGCCACCGAGCTCGAGCACGACCTTCTTGAGGTTGCGCCCGGCGATCTCGGCCACCGCCGCGCCCGCCCGCTCGGAGCCGGTCAGCGAGACGCCCCGCACCCGCGGGTCGGCGATCACCCACTCGATCTGCTCATTGGTGGCATAGATGTTGATGTAGGCGTCCTTCGGGAAGCCGGCATCGTGGTAGATCTGCTCGATCGCCTCCGCGGACTCCGGGCACTGCGGGGCGTGCTTGAGCAGGATCGTGTTGCCGATCACCAGGTTGGGACCGGCGAAGCGAGCCACCTGGTAGTAGGGGTAGTTCCAGGGCATGATGCCCAGCAGCAGCCCGTAGGCACTGCGGCGGACGAATGCCGAGCCCTTGCCTTCGAGCAGGTCGATCGGCTCGTCGGCCAGGAGCTTGGGGCCGTTGTCGGCGTAGTAGTCGTAGATGGCGACGCAGAAGTCGACCTCGCCCAGGGCCTGCTCGATCGGCTTGCCCATCTCGCGGACGATGATCTCGCCCAACTCCTGGCGCCGCTCTGTGTGAAGCTCCCCGACGCGTCGGATCAGCGCAGCGCGCTCCTCCGCCGTGGTCGAGGGAGTCCACTTATGAAACGCGTTATCGGCGCGACCGATCGCGTCCTTCAAGTCGTCGTCCGAGATCGTCGGGTACTCCTTGAGGACCTCGCCGGTCGCTGGATTTACGACCGCGTAATCCGCCGCCTGAGTCTGAGCCATGTGACCCTCCCTTTCTCGCTCCCGCAGGCATGAATGGCGGGAGCCCTCCTAGATTCCGACACAAGATTGGGTGTGCTCTGGCGACGATACCTCACCCGCAAACCCGGGCGATTTCGATGGCGGTCTGGTTGGACAGAATGGACAACGGCGGCGCCTGACGACCTCCTCAGAGGGAGTTGTCCTGGGCCCAGGCCAGAAACTCGCGCGTCGCCGAGGGGGTGCTGAGCAGCCGGGCTTCGCGCTGGCGCCGGGCGTGGGCGGTCTCGGCGCGGCTGAACACCCAGCCCAGCGTCTGGATCCGGCGGGCCATCAGGAACGTTGGCAGCTCGGCGAGCAGCTCGTCCGGGAGATCCCGGCTCCGGCGGTAGCCGGCGACCAGCGCGTCACGGCGGTCGTCGAGGCCGCCGCTGATCTCATACGGGTACAGCGGGACGGCGAGATCGTGCAGATACCAGCTCGGTCCGCTGTCGTCGAAATCGATGATCACCACCGACCCGTCGCCGTCGGCGGACACCAGGACGTTCTCGAAGGCGAGGTCGCAGTGGACCAGGCCGAACCGGTCAGGCCCGGCGCCGATCGCGTCGAGCCGGGCGTGCACCTCGGCCCGGCATGCCTCCAGAGCAGCCCGGTCGTCGTCGGCCAGGACGTGCTCGGGGTCCGGCGCTCCCCACCGCGGAGCGTCACCCACCAGCGCCTCGGCGTCCCACGCCGGCCGGCTGAACCACGCCGGAGGTTCCCACGCGCGCGCGTGCGCGTGTATCTCAGCCATCAGATCGCCGAGCCTCTCCCATGGCTGCACCTCCCCCACCGCGCTGAGCGCAACGCCGTCGATCCACTCGAACATCACTGCCGTTCGCGAGTCGGCGCTGCCTGGGTCGGTGGCCGTCTGCAGCGGATCGCCGTCGACGCCGGCCACCGGTTCCGGGGTCCTCACGCCCCCGTCGCGCAGGTGCTCCATCCAGGCCAGCTCGGAGCGGATGGCCACCGGAGTCTGATACCCGGGGCGGTTGATGCGAAGGGCAAAGCGCCGGCCATCGCCGGCGGCGACGCGATACGTCGTGTTCTCGCCGTGGCGCAGGAAGGTGATCTCGGCATCGCCACCCAACCCGTAGCGAGCCACCGCGTCCGCGACCAGGCCGGCGGGGAGCGGATCGGCCGAGGCGCTCAGCGCGAGACCGGCTTGCTGCGCACGTGCCGGCTCGGAACCGGCCGGTCAACGTCCTTGGCGCGGTGCAGCGCCGCCTCGAGCCGCTCGAGCACGGTGTCGGCCATGGCGAGGTCGAGCAGCAAGCCGGGCTTGAACTGCAGCACCGACTGGTCGAAGCCCGAGGCGATCGCCCACACCCCGAGCTCGAACAGTTCCTGCTGCAGGTAGATGGCGCCGTCGGGGTGATCGACGCGCAGGCCGATGACCAGTCCGCTCTGGCGTACCTCGACCAGGTAGGGCTGGCGCTCGCGCAGCGCGGCCAGGCCCTCGCCGATGTGCTCGATCAGACCGGCGATGTGCATCTCCACCTCGGGACGGGTGGTGATCTCCAGCACGCGCTCGGCCACCCGGCACCCGATCTCGGCGCCGCCGAAGGTCGAGACGTGCCCCCATCCATTCTCGTGCAGCCACTCCGCGGCCCGCGGACTCATCACGGTGGCGGCGATCGGGTACATGCCACCGGACAGGCCCTTGCCGCTGACCAGGATGTCCGGCTCCACCCCAAAGGTCTCGACCCCCCACAGCCGCCCGGTCCGGCCGAGTCCCGACTGCACCTCGTCGGCGATGTAGAGGGCATCGCTCTCCTCGCACAGCGCCTTGACCGCCGGCAGGTAGCCGTCCGGGGGCACCGGGAAGCCGTAGGTGGCCGGGACCGTCTCGAGCAGCACGGCGGCCACGTCGCCGCGGGCCAGCTCGGCGGCGACGGCGTCGGGGTCGCCGAACGGCACCTTGGCGAACTGATCGGGCAGGTCGGAGAGGAAGTAGGCCGCGCCGCCATCCTCGCCGGCGGCGCCCGAGAGGCCGGTGCGACCGTGGTAGCCGGCGGCCAGGGTGACGATCCGCTTGCGCCCGGTCGCGCGCCGGGCGGTCTTGATGGCGACGTCGATCGCCTCGCTGCCGCCGGAGGCGAACACGGTGTAGGTGAGATCTCCGGGGGTGAGCTCGGCAAGCCGAGCGGCGAGCTCCGCGCGGGCCAGGCTGGCGAAGTGGTGGTTGCCGATGTCCAGCGTCTGGGCGGCGGTCAGCATCGCCTCCAGCACCTCGGGATGGCGGTGGCCGAGGTTGTAGGTGCCGCCGTTGAGGTGCAGGTCGATCAGCTCGCGGCCGTCGAGGTCCCACAGCCGGTAGCCCTCGCGCCGGCCGATCACGATCTGGGTGCCGAACCGATCCCACACCTCGACCCGGTGGGGTGCCACGTGCCGACGGGTCAAGTCGAGCACCCGCTGCTTATCCGGCGTCATTCGTACCACCCGTCGGGGGCAAGCTTCAGGCGCTCGCGAAAATCGAGGTCATGGGTGGTGATCAGCATGGCGTCGTGCTGGCGCTCCATCGATTCGATCCGCTCCCAGCTCGAAATCATCGCATCGGGGCTCCACACGATCCCCGGGATGGCGCGGTCGCGCATCTTCGACAGCAGATACGCGGCATCGGCGAGCAGGATCACCGTCTGCCCGCTGTCGAGATGGACCATCAGCGACTGGTGCCCGCGGGTGTGGCCGGGGGTCGGGAACGCGATCAGCCGCCCGTCTCCGAAGACGTCGTGGTCGCCCTCCAGCGGACGCCAGTCGAGGCCGTGATCGAAGTCGTCGCGGACGTAGACCAAGCGCTGGTACACCGGCGGGTAGAAGGCGAAGGACAGCTCCTCGCGCTGCACCAGGACGGGCGCGTGGCTGAGCCACTCGAGGCCCCCGGCGTGATCGAAGTGCAGGTGCGACTGGATGACCAGGTCGATGTCGCTCGGCTTCATGCCCAGCGTCTCCAGCCGCCGCTCGATGTGATCCTCGGGAGTCACCCGGGTGTCGAAATCGGCCGCCGCCGGCCCCAGCCGGGCCTGCGGATCGGTCCCCATCTGCGGGTGCACGCCGCTGTCGAAGAGAACGTTGCCGCTGGGGTGGGTGATCACGTACATGAAGTACGGGTTGTAGACCTTGGTCCCGGCGCGGGCGTCGAACGGGTCAAACGCGGCCCAGTCCATGAGGTCGCCGCCGCAGTGCAGCGCGTAGAGCCTCATCGCTGCAGTCGCCCATGGACGTAGGGCTTCATCGCTGCAGTCGCCCGCGGATCGCCGCCGCGGCGGCGGCCAGCGCCGAGCGCTCCTGATCGGAGATGTTGAGCTCGATCACCTCCAGCACGCCGCCGCGGCCGAGGACGGCGGGCACGCCGATGAACAGGTCCTCGAGCCCGTACTCACCCTGCACGTAGGCCGACACCGGGACGGCGCCAGCCTGGGCCCCGCGCAGCGCCTCCAGCAACTCGACGGTCGCGTGCGCGGGCGCGATCGTGGCCGAGCCGGTCCGCCGCAGGCTCACCACCGCTCCGCCGCCGCCGATCGTCTCGCGAACGCAGGCGTCGATGCGGTCCCGGGGCAGGGCGTCGGTGAGCGGCCGCCCGCGGACAGTGGCGCTGGAGACGATCGGGACCATCTCCTCGCCGTGGCTGCCGAGCGTGATCGCCTGCACGTCGCGGGGCGGGACGCCGGCGGCGGCGGCGATCGCGTTGCGAAAGCGACTGGAGTCAAGGGTGGCGGCCATCCCGATCACCCGCTCCGGCGGCAGCTGGCTGGCGCGCCACAGCTCAAAGGTCATCTCGTCAAGCGGGTTGGTGACCACGACCGTCACCGCCTCAGGCGCGAACTGGGCGATCGCCTCGGCGGCGCCTCTGATCACGGTGCCGTTTATCGCCGACAGGGCGGCGCGGTCCATGCCCGGAGTCCGCGGCCGGCCGGCGGTGATCACGACCACGTCGCAGCCGCTGATGAGATCGAGCGTGGTCCCGCCGCGGGCCCGCGTGGGCGAGCCGGTGATCCCGGAGGCGTGCTCGATATCGAGCGCGACCGAGGCGGCCAGACCGGGCACGATGTCGATCAGGCAGATCTCGTCGGCCATCCCGCTGACCGCCGCCAGGTGTGCCGTCGTCGCCCCCACGCCTCCGGCCCCGATGAATCCCAGCCGCGCGAAGCGGGTCGGAGTCAGGCCGCGCGGCCGGTCGGAGGCGACCCAGCGCGCTCCCCGGCGATAGAGGCCACGACGGATGGCCCGGCCCGGGTCCGAGCCGATCGGCGCCGGGCGCTCCAGCGGCCCGCGGACGATCTGCAACCCGAGCCGCTCCACCGCATCGAGCGCCTGCGGAGTGACGATGTCATCGTTGGCCACCACCACCTTGCGGCGTCCGCGACGGAAGGCGTCGCGAACGTGCTCCTCGCCGACGACGCTCACTCGCGGCCCTCCAGCGCCTCCAGGGTGCCGGCGGCGGTCTCGATCGCCAGCCCCACGTCGGCCTCAGAGCCCGACAGGAACAGGCGCCCGAAGCGCCCCACGGTTCGGACCTCGACGATCTTGATGGTGGCCACCTTCTCGGCCTCGTTGGCGGCCGCCGCGATGTAGGCCGCCGGGCCGCATTCGAGGATGCCCAGGGTCTCACCGGGCACCAGCAGCGCCCCGCTGCGCCACTTGTTGAGCAGCTGCGCCTGGTAGGGCTCGACGGAGGTGATGATCTGGCTCGACTCGACCTTGGGCCGGCGGCGCTCGGTGAGGGGTACCCCCAGGTGGGAGAGGATCGCCTCGCGGGCGGCGGTGACCTCGGCGTTGGCCGACGATCGCAGGATGAAGAACCCGAACTCTCTCTCGACGATCTGCGAGGTGGCCTGGACGTCGGCCGCTTTCAGGGCCACGTCGACGACGCGGAAGACCTCGTTGCCGGGGCCCATCTCCCCGACCAGGACGGTGTCGCCGGCGAGCGGAATCGAGCCCTGCACGGTGGCGCCGTTATAGGCGGCGAACTGCGGCTGGAGCCGGTCGATCTGGACGAGGGCGCGGAGGTCCATCAGTGCTTAGCCGCCTTGTTCGAGGAGGTCGTTGAGCGATCGCCATGGCCGGGACTCGTAGGCGATCCGCTTGATGTTGATCAGATGCAGCGCGGTCACGTTGTCGGAGACGATCGAGCCCGACCAGGTGCCGGTGCCGAGCATGAAGCTCGGATCGATGTCACAGGAGAAGCCCATGCCCCCGTGCAGGGCGGGCGTGTTGACCAGCACCCGGCCCGCCGGCAGCCGCGAGAACCGGGCCACCACGCCCGGATCCGAGGCGTGCAGCACGGCGGTATGGCCCTCGCCGCCGAAGCGGAGGATCTCGTGGGCACGTTCGAAGCCCTGCTCGGCGTCGGCAACCTCGTAGAAGGCGAGCACGGGGTCCAGCTTCTCGGCCGACAGCGGGTCGGTGCGCCCCACCGCGCCCAGCTCGGCGAGCAGCACCCGGGTGCGGGGCGGCACGTCGAACCCGGCCAGCTGCGCCAGGCGGCTGGCCGACTGGCCGACGTTCTCGACCCGGTAGTTGAGATTGCGGTCGAAGATCACGTTGCCCAGCGAATCCGCCTCCCGCGCTGTGCAGATGTGACCACCCTGCTCGCGGATCGCTCGCCGCAGCGGCTCGACGATCGGCCGATCGGCGATGACCGCCTGCTCGGCGGCGCACGCGGTGCCGTAGTCAAACGACTTGCTGGACAGGATCATGTCGGCGACCTCGTCGAGGTCGCGCGCCTTGGAGCGGTCGACGTAGACGGGTACGTTGCCAGGCCCCACCGCCAGCGTCGGCTTACCCGACGAGTACGCCGTGCGCACCATCGCCGAGCCGCCAGTGGCCATCACCACCGCGGTGCGACGGTGGCTCATCAGCTCGCGGGTGCCATCGAGGCTCGAGCCCGACAGGCACTGGATCAGGCCCGCCGGCGCCCCCACGTCCTCGGCCGCCTCGGCCATCACCCGCGTGGTCTCGGCGCCGCACCGTCGTCCCCGCGGGTGCGGAGCGTGCACGACGGCGTTGCCGGCCTTGACCGCCGACAGCGTCTTGAAGATGACCGTCGAGGTCGGATTGGTCACCGGGATCAGCGCCGCCACCACGCCCATCGGCTCGCCGATGGCCACCACCTTGGTCGCCTCGTCACGCCATAGAACGCCCAGCGTCTTGACGTTGCGCAGCCAGTCGGACACGGCGATCGTGTTGAACAGATTCTTCAGCCGCTTGTCGGCCGCGTTGCCGTACCCCGTCTCCTGAGCAGCCAGTTCGCCGAGGCGGGCCGCCTCAGGGGCGATCGCCCGCGCCATCGCCTCGACGACGCGGTCGACGTCGGCGGGATCCCAGGTGCGGAAGATCTGCCACGCCTCGTAGGCGCGGTCGGCCGCCCGCCGCGCTTCGGCGATCGAGTCCAGATCGGCGAAGGCGAGCGTCATGCCAGCGCCTGCTCCAGCAGGCCGGCGTCGCCGCCGTCGAGGGCGCGGCGGATGTCGTCGGGGCCGAACCGGTCAAGACCGAGGCTGGGCAGGGTCCGGCCGTGGCCGGTGTAATCGAGGTTGCGCTGCACCGAGCCCAGATCGACCAGTGCGGCCGCAGTCCGGGTCGGGATCCCGGCCACGGTGCCGGCGCTGACCAGCGCCACCAGCGAGCAGCACAGCGCATCGTGCACGCGGGCATCGCCGGGATCGAGCGGGGGGGTCGAGTCATCGCGGCTGCGCACGGGCGCGGGGTCCAACTCGCGCACGCCGTAGGCGAAGGCGACCCGACGGCGCTCGTCGTCGATCTTGCGGGTTACCGACGCCGAGTCGCGCAGAAGCGCGGGCGGGGCATCGACCACCCCCGACAGGTCGGAGAAGGTCGTCTCCAGGATCCCGCGGGCGGCCGTCAGCGTCGGCAGGACGGCGCGCAGCCGTTGCACCGCCTCGTCGGTCTTGCGATTGGGGAGCGCCGCCGCCGGCGTTCGCGGGTTGACGGCCGCGATCGTCAGGGCGCCGGGCTGGGCCGATTGCACCCGGTAGGGCGAGTCGGCCAGCTCGACGATGGTCGGAAGCGCGGTGGCGCCGAAACGGCGCAGCGACCGAGCCACCTCGACGGCGCCGAAGGACCGCCCCGGAACCAGGACCAGCAGCTGGTCGGCGCTGACCCGGGCGGCCAGGAGGCCGCCAGCGGTGGCGTGGGCGACCGCCGGGATCGCCAGCAGGATGGCGTCGGCGTCGGCCACGGCGTCGTCGATGCCGGTGCGCAGGACGACCGCCGGCTCCGGCGCTGGGCCATCGGCCAGGCGGTAGGTGCCGACGAGGTGCTCACCGCGGACGGTGACCGCGCCGGGCTGCGCCAGCGCGGCGCGCTCTGACTCGAACGCCGTGTACAGCGTCACCTCGCACTCCGCCGCCAGGCACTCGCAGGCCAGGGCCTGGCCCACCGGTCCGGCGCCCAGGACCGCGACCCGGCGCACCGGGTCGCGCGGCGGGGGCCCGGCCGCAGGGTTGACCTCGCTGAGGCCGGCGAGCAGCGCTTCGAATTCCCCGGCTGAGGTCATCGTCGCCGCCGATCCGCCCACCGGCTATTTCTTGACGGAGGCAGGGATGACCGACGCCAGATCACTGTGGGGGCGCGCTATGACGTGGATCGACAGCACCTCGCCCACCTTGTTGGCGGCCACCCCGCCGGCATCGGTCGCCGCCTTCACCGCACCGACGTCGCCACGCACGATCACCGCCACCAGTCCGCCCCCGGGCCGCTCGGTCGCGACCAGGTCGACGTTCGCCGCCTTGACCATCGCGTCCGCGGCTTCCAGCGCCGGAACCAGGCCTCGGGTCTCGATCATCCCGAGCGCTACCTGCGGGGTTTCCGCCATCACCGTCTCCTTGTCTTGGGGGCCTGTTGCCGGGTCGACGCCCGGGTCGTCCGCTCTCGGGTCGACGGCCGCTCGGGAATGTCCACTGAATCGACGATCGCCACGATCGTCAGGTCGGTGGCCGCCGCGCGCGACTGTGGCGGCTGTCGAGCCGCTGACCCGCGTACGATCAGCACGTGATCGCCAGCCCCGGCACCGACAGTGTCGACGGCGACCTCGGCCGGCCGGGCGTCGGAGCCGGCCGGGTCCTGGGGCTGCACGACCAGCAGCGTGTGCGAGAGCAGGCTCTCGGTTTTCGCGGTGGCGGTAACCGAACCGAGCACGAGCGCAAGCTCCATCAGCGGGACTCCCTCAGAGGCCGTTTCTCCGCGATCATGAGGTTCGTGTACCGTATACGGTGACCTGAGGGATTGCAAGTTGCGTGCACCGGAGGAGAGCCGATGGCCGGGATGAGCGACGCGGTCGTGATCGGAGCGGGCATCGCCGGCGCCTCAACCGCCCTTTCCCTGCGGCGCCGTGGCCTCTCGGTGACTCTGGTGGACGTGCGCGAGCCCGGCCACGCGCGCGCCGCCTCCGCCGGCGACCACCGGATCCTGCGGGCCAGCCACGGGTCCGACGAGCTCTACACGCGCTGGAGCCGGGAGGCCCGGCTGCGGTGGATGGAGCTCGGTGCCGAGGTCGGACAGGAGCTGTTCGTGCAGGCCGGGGCGGTGATGCTCGCCCGCGCCGGGCACACCGCCTGGGAGGACGCGTCGCGTGACACCCTGACCGCGCTCGGGATCCCCAGCTTCGTGGCCGACGTCGACGAGTTGCGGCTGCGCATGCCGCTGATCGACCCGCGCGGCCTGGCCTACGGTCTGTGGGAGCCCGAGTCCGGCTTCGTCTACGCGCGGCGGGCGACGCAGGCGACCACGCGTCGGTTCGTCGAGCTGGGCGGTGTCCTGCAGCGCGGTGTGGGCGGCACTGACGGGCAGGAGCGCCCGCTGGTCGACGGCCGGCCGATCGACGCCGATGTGATCGTGTTCGCCTGCGGTGCCTGGATGGGCGGGCTGTTTCCCCGCTCGCTGGGGCGGCTGCTCGAGATCGTCCGCCAGGACGTGATGATGGTCGAACCGCCCCCCGGGTCGACCGGCTACGACGCCGAGAACTTCCCGGCCTGGATCGATCATGGCTACCCCGCCTATGGCATTCCGGCCACCGGCGGCCACGGGTTCAAGGCGGTGATCAACTGGCGCGGCCTCAACATCGACATCGACCGCGACGACCGGTTGATCGGGCAGACCTCGGTGGCCCGGACCCGTCGGTACCTGGCCCACCGCTTCCCGGCGCTGGCCGACGCGCCGATCGTGGGCCAGGAGGTCGGACAGATCGCCAACACCACCGACACCCACTTCCTGATCGACCGTCACCCGACCCACGAGCGCGTCGTGCTGGTGGCCGGCGACTCCGGGCATCTGTTCAAGCACGGGCCGGTGGTCGGCGACCACATCGCTGAACTGGCGCTGGGCGAGATTGAGATCGAGCCGCGGTTCAGCCTCGGCCACCGGCCCGCGGTGGCGGTTTCCGCTCGCCCGCAGTAGCTGGTTTCTAGAACTCGAACGGGCGGTCGATGCCGGCCAGCGCGACGCCGGTGAACGCCGACGCTTCGAGCGTGAGCGCCCGCAGGTCCTCGGGCTCGAGGTTGTGCACCGACGACTTCCCGCACGCCTTGGCCAGCAGCGTCGCCTCCATGGTCATGGCGGTCAGCAGACGCAGGATCCGCTCGGCCCCGGCGTCGACGTCCATGCGCTTCTCGAGCTCGGGATCCTGGGTGGTGATGCCGACCGGGCAGCGGCCGGTGTGACAGTGATGGCAGGAGCCGGGCGCGGTGCCAAGGGCGGCGTAGTCGTCGAGGTAGCGCGGCGAATTGCAGCCCAGGCCGATCAGCCCGGCGGTCCCGATCATCGCGCAGTCGGCGCCGAGGGCCAGCACCTTGGCCACGTCGACACCAGAGCGGATCCCGCCGGAGGCCACCAGCTTGACCTTGTCGGCCATCCCGCAGTCCTCCAGCGCGCGCCGCGCGGCGGGGATCGCCGAGATCAGGGGCACGCCGGTGTGGTCGAGCAGCAGCTCCGGCGAGGCGCCGGTCGAGCCCTCCATGCCATCGAGCACGATCACGTCGGCGCCGGTCTTGGCCGCCACCGCCACGTCGAAGTAGGGCCGGGTGGCGCCGAGCTTGATGAAGATCGGGATGCGGTAGTTGGTGGCCTCGCGCAGCTCCTCGATCTTGATCTGCAGATCGTCGGCGCCGAGGAAATCGGGGTGGCGAACGGTGGCGCGCTGGTCGACCCCGAGCGGCAGCGAGCGCATACGCGCGACCCGCTCGGAGATCTTCATGCCCAGCAGCAGGCCGCCGGTGCCGGGCTTGGCCCCCTGCCCGACCACAACCTCGATGCCGTCGGCGCGGCGCAGGTGGTCGAGATCGAGCATGTAGCGCGACGGGGTCAGCTGGTAGATCAGCGTCTTGGACGCGGCCCGCTCGTCCTCGAGCATTCCCCCCTCGCCGGTGCAGGTCATCGAACCGGCCCGCGAGGCGCCCTTGCCCAGCGCCGCCTTGGCGCTCGCCGACAGCGCGCCGAAGCTCATCGAGGCGATGTAGATCGGGATCTCGAGCTCGATCGGCTCCTCCACCAGCCCCAGGCCATCGCCCAGCACCGTCTTGGTGTCGCACTTCTCGCGATAGCCCTCCAGCGGCAGCCGCGTCATGGTGGCCGGCTGAAAGACGAGATCGTCGAACGTGGGTAGCTGTTTCTGGAAGGTGGAGAAGCCGCGGATCTGGTAGCGGCCCAGCTGCGCTTTGGCGTGAACGTCGGCGATCGCCGCCGGGGTCCAGCGCGCCGAGCCGCCGGCCACGTAGGAGCGGGCCACGCCCGGCGGGACGGTCGGGATCGGCTCCGTCGACGAAGGCGACGAGCTCCTCGTCGGTGAGGCCGCTGCCGTCGCCGTTGCGGCCGGTCAGATCATCAGCCATTGCTGTGCATCCCTCGATTCGAAGTGCCAGAGCGCCTGGGCCGAGACGATCCGCTTCCAGGCCCGCCCCTCGTCGCTGACCCCCACGCCGGCCAGCTGCTCGCGGACCTCAGCGATCTCGTCGGCCGGCGGCTCCTCGACGCGGGCGTCGACCCCGAGCCCGTGGATGGTGCCCGCCACCCAGATCTCGCCGGTCCACAGCGAGTCGCCGGCGGCGTCGGCGGTGTCGCCCAGGCACAGCACCTTGCCGCCGTGGGCCATGAAGCCGCAGGCGTGGCCGACATTGCCCTCGACCACGATCAGGCCGTCCTTCATGGCCACGCCGCAGCGCGGTCCGGCGTCGCCGCGGATGTGGATGGTGCCGCCGCGCAGCGAGGCCCCAACGCTCATGGCGGCGTTGCCGTCGACGGTGATGAGACCACCGGCCATCGCCTCGCCCAGTCCCCAGCCGGTGTTGCGGGTCACGGTGATGGTGGCGCCATTGTTGAGGCCGCCGCAGTAGTAGCCCACCGAGCCCTCGAAGGTCACCTCGCCACCGGCGGGGAGGGCGACGCCGAGGTTGTGCCGCGACATCGGCTCGGTCACCCGGACGTGATCGCCGGCCTCGATGGCGGCGCGGATCTCGGTGTTGACCTCGCGCAGGGGACGATCGCCCGCGCGGATCGTCGCGCCGTCGCGGATCACGCCGCCATCCCTGCAGCCACCGGCGCCGTCGCCGGCCAGATGCGGACGATCGACGGCCCGTCGTGGACCTCGACGTCGATCTCCTCCTGATACAGGGTGCGCAGCGACTGCTCCTCGGTGGCCACCGCCACCCCGTCGGGCGCGGCCACCGCGACCACCGGCTTGATCGCCCAGCGGTCCTTGGCCAGCGCGATGCCGTCGCTGGTCGCCAGCAGGTAGGTGAACACCCCGTCGAGCTCGCTGAGGCTGCGCTCCAGCGACTGCTGCAACGAATCGCCGGCCGCCATCCGGTCGGAGTTCCACACCGCGATCAGCTCGCTGTCGTTCTCGGTGGTGAAGCGGTAGCCCTTGCGCTGCAGGCGGCGGCGCCAGGTGTAGTAATTGGTCAGCTGCCCGTTGTGGACGATGGCCACGTCCGGGAACGGCCGCGCCCAGAACGGATGGCCCGCCACCGGCGAGACGTTGGACTCGGTGGCCAGGCGGACGTGCCCGAGGCCGTGCGTGCCCGACGAACTCCTGCACCCCGTGCTTGGCCGCCACCTCGTGGGAGTCACCCAGATCCTTGACGATCTCCAGCGCCCGCCCGGCCGACTGGAGCTCGACCCGGTCGAGCTCGTCGCAGGCATCGACCCAGGCCGAGAACGGCTCCGGATCGGAGACCACGAACCGGGCCAGGACGTGCTTCTGGCCGCTTTCGTCCCAGGTGGATTCGTCGACGAAGTCCGCCCCGTGCTCCTTGGTGACCGCGCGCAGGGCCTCGAGGTCCTCGTTCAGATGAGCCCGATCGGCGAGCAGGGCGCGGACGACGTAGCCGGTCTCAGCGGCTCGCCGTAGAGCGCGAATCCGGTGCTGTCCCACCCGCGGTGGCGCTGGGCGGCCATCATCGCCACCAGGTCCGCGCCGATCGAGCCTGGTTCATTGAGCGTCCGGCCAGCGATCCCGCACATACCTCATTCTCCCTTCGTTATCGCATACCGTACACGAAACACGACAGGCTCACAAGGCGCGCGGACGCGCCGGAGGCCAGGCGCCGACGCGGCGTCGGACGGGCCGATTCCGACCCGAATTCGGCGAGACGGACGACTCAGGCAGCGCGGGTGGCACGGCCTCGGCCGCGGCCGTTGCCGGAGCCGCGGGGCTTCTCCGACTCCGCCTTCACGTCCGCTCCAGGCCCCAGGCGATGTGCTCGATCATCGCCTGGCGGGCGCGCACGGGATCGCCGGCGGCGAACTCCTTGATCAGGCTCTGGTGCTCGGCGACGAACTGGTCGTGAGGCGAGTGGATGTAGAAGTCGTGGTAGGCCAGAGCGCTGATCGCCCGCCCCCAGATGTTGTCGAAGAAGTTGAGCAGGTACGCGTTGCCGGTGGTGGCCACGATCGCCCGGTGAAAGGAGCGGTTGGCCTCGAACGACTCCCGGCTCGAGCGCAGCTTTCTCGACGTGGCGCTGACCAGCGCCGCCCGGAGATCGTCGAGCGCGTCGCGCCCCAGCTCGGCGACGAGCGCGGCGGCATGGCCCTCGACCGCGTCGCGGGCCCCATAGAGGTCGCGCAGGTCCTGCTCGGACAGGCTGCGCACGACGTAGCCCCGACGTCCGGACGGCTCCAGCACGCCCTCCTCCTTGAGCCGCAGCAGAGCGTCGCGCACCGGGGTGCGGCTGACGTCGAGCTCCTCGGCCAGGCGATCCTGGATCAGCCGGTCACCCTGGTTCAGCGACCCCTGGACGAGCGCCTCGACCAGTCGCTCGTAAACCTCCCCGGCGAGCCGGGAGTGCGACCGATCGATCCGCTGGATCGCGCTCATTGCCGCAGTCTAAAGACCGTCAGCCCGGAAATTGGGATGGAGTTCTCCGGCCGACGATGGCGTCGACCTCTACCTCCACCGTCAGCCCGGGCGTGGCCAGCTCAGCGCCCACCACGGTCAGCACGGGCGCCGCCTCCCCCAGTGCCTCCCGATGGGCGCGGGCGAAAACCCCGGCATCGGCCATGTCGACGAGGTAGGCGCGGGTGCGGACCACGTCGTCGAGGCTCGACCCGACCGCTTCAAGCGCCGCGCCGATGCGCTCGAGCGTGAATCTGGACTGGGCGGCCGTGTCGCCGGGCTGGTGCACGCGGCCCGAGCGCTCGACCGCGGTGGTGCCGGCCACGAACACGAACGGCCCCACCCGCTTGGCCCGGACATACCCGGCGATCTCCTCGAACCGGCCACCGTCCCGGTAGTCCCGCGTCTCAAAGCCCTCCACAGCTTCGGCTTCCGTCGCCATCTGGGTCGATCCCTCGTCGTATTTCGAGTTCGGTACACGCTAACGGCGGGGACGACCTACGTGTCAAAAGTTTGTGGTCGGTTCGGGGGAAAGGCGGCATCGAGGGAGGGTCCGGCTGGGAGCCTCTATGGGTTAGTTGCGATATCGGCAACTAACCCAGATAGGCCCGGCCCGTGGACAAGCTTGACCAGCGGATCGCCGAGGTCGCGCGCCGCCAGCAGGCCAACATCACGCACGCACAGCTGATCCGGCTGGGGCTCGGGCGGGCTGCCATCGCCTACCGAGCGCGTACCGGGCGTCTGCACCGCGAGTATCGAGGCGTCTACGCCGTCGGGCGCCCGGCCCGGACCGCTCTTGAGCGGGCCTGCGCGGCGGTCTTGGCCTGCGGGCCCCAGGCGGCGCTGTCGCACCAGTCGGCGTTCACGCTATGGGGGTTTGACAAGCACTGGCGCTTCCCGGTGCACGTCAGCAGCCCCACCTGCCGCAAGCATCCCGGGATCGTCACGCACCGAGTTCCCTTCCCTCGCCAAAAAAGACGTCCGCACCGAGCTCTCGATCAGAGTCACCACCCCCGCCCGCACCTTCCTCGACCACGCCCCCACCCTGACCCGCCAACGGCTCCGCCGCGCGTTCGCTGACGCCCGCCGCTCAGGCCACCTCAAACCCCAAGCCCTCCACGACATCCTGGACCGAAACCCCACCCACCCCGGCCACACCCCGCTACTCCAAGCGTTCACAGGCCACCAGCCCACCCGCTCAGAGCTCGAAGACACCTTCCTGCACTTCTGCCAGACCTACGGCTTCCCGACCCCGATCGTCAACCGCAAAACCAACGGCCACGAAGCCGACATCCGCTTCCCCGGACACGACATCCTCATCGAGCTCGACGGCTGGGACTTCCATCAAGACCGCCACGTGTTCGAATCAGACCGCGACCGCGACGCCGACCAGCTCGCCGCCGGCCGTCCCACCGTACGCATCACCTGGGAACGCATCACCGAGACCCCCACCAACGAAGCCCGCCGCCTGAAACAGATCCTGGCCCGCTTCAGTAGACGATGACGCTGCGGGCGGTCTCGCCGGCTTCCATGCGGGCGAAGGCGTCGTTGACATCGTCAAGCCCGATCTGCGTGATCAGCGGATCGAGCCGCAGGCGCCCGTCGCGGTAGAGGTCGACGAGCAGCGGCAGGTCGCGCAGCGGCACGCACGAGCCATACCAGGATCCACGCACCGCGCGCTCCTCAAGCGTGGTGGTGAGCGCGTCGATCCCGACCCGGGCGTCGGGCGGCGCCATCCCGATCAGCAGCGCCTGGCCCCCGCGACCGATCATCTCGATCGCGGTCGCGATCGTCTCGGGCCGGCCCAGCGCCTCGAAGGCGTGGTCGACCCCGCCGGGCACCAGCTCGCGAACCGCGGCGACCGGATCCCCGGAGGCAGCGTTGACGACAGCCGTGGCCCCCAGCTCACGGGCCAGATCGAGCTTGGCCTCCACCACGTCGACGGCCACGATCACGCCGGCGCCGGCCAACCGCGCGCCCTGGACCACGTTCAGCCCAACGCCGCCGCAGCCCACGACCGCGACCGTGTCCCCCGGCCGCACCTGCGCGGTGTTGATCACCGCGCCCGACCCCGGTCATCACCGCGCAGCCCATCAGGGCCAGCTCGGTCAGCGGCAACGACGGGTCGACCTTGACCGCGGTCCGCGCCGGCACCACCGAGCGCTCGGCGAACGACGAGGTGTTGTAGTGATGGACCGGTTGCCCGTCCAGGCTGAACCGGCAGGTCCCGTCCTCGAGCGTGGCGTCGTACCAGGCGGTGTTCTCGCAGATGTTCGGCCGGCCGCGGACGCACTCGCGGCAGTGCCCGCAGTAGGGAAGCCAGGTCAGCAGGACGTGATCTCCCGGCGAAAAACCGCCAACGCCCGGGCCGACCGACTCCACCACGCCGGCGCCCTCGTGGCCCAGCACCACCGGCAGCGAGGTGGGATGGACGCCCTGGGCGACGTGCAGGTCCGAGTGGCACACGCCGCTGGCCGCCATCCGGATCCCGAGCTCGCCCGCCTTGGGCGGATCGATCGAGAGCTCCTGGACCACCAGGGGCTTGCCGAAGTCGTGCAACACCGCTGCCCGCATCAACCACTGCCTCCTGACGCGACCACCCGGACGGGGATCGACTTGAACCCGTTGACGAAGTTCGAGCTCAGGCGAACCGGCGGCCCGGTCAGCTCGAAGCGAACGCCCCGCGCCAGGATCTCCTCTAGCAGGATCCCGATCTCCAGGCGGGCCAGGAACGAGCCCAGGCAGAAGTGCGGACCACCGCGTCCGAAGGCGGTGTGGGGGTTCGGCCGGCGCCCCACGTCGAAACGCATCGGCTCCTCGAACACGTCCTCGTCGAAGTTGGCCGACAGGTACCACAAGCGCGACGCGGTCGCCGGCGCGGACAGGCACGCCCCGGATCTCCGTATCGACGGTCGCGGTCCGCCGGAAGTAGATCAGCGGCGTGCCGTAGCGAAGAATCTCGTCCACGGCCGACGGAACCAGCGACGGATCCGCCGCCAGCCGCGCGAGCTGATCCGGGTGGCTCATCAGCGCCAGGATCCCGTGCGAGATGCCGGTGCGGGTGGTCTCGTTGCCGGCGAAGATGAACAGCTGGAAGAAGTTGGTGTACTCGCGCTCGTCCAGGTGCTCGCCGTCCACCTCGGCGTGCACCAGCCGCGAGACCAGGTCGTCGCGCGGGTGCTCGCGCCGCAGGGCGCCGATGCGGCGCCCGTACTCGAAAACCGACGCCGCCGCCGGGGTGCCGAACGGCAGCAGCCGCGGGTCGACCTCGCTGGGGTACTTGACCGGGTCGGGCTTGTAGTCCTCATCGGTCGCCGCCGCCATCTCGCTGGTCAACTCGACCAGCGTCGAGACGTCCTCCCGCGGCAGTCCCAGAATCGAGATCAGCACCGTGACCGGAAGCGGCTCGGAGATGTCGGTCACCCAGTCAAACTCGCCCTTGGCGAGCGCGGCGTCCAGCAGCTCTCGGACCGTCCGGCGCGTGTATTCCTCGTACTCCCGCACCTTGTTGCGGGTGAACGCGTAGCTGACGATCTTGCGCAGCCGGGTGTGGTCGGGCGGGTCGGTCTCGATCATCGACCGACGGGCCTCCAGCGCATCGGGCTCGCGGTCCTCCAGAGCGATGTGGCCGATCTGCGAGGAGAAGCGCTTGGTGTCGCGGCTCACCGCCAGCACGTCGGCGTGCTTGGCGATCAGCCAGAAGCCACCGCGGGTGCCCGGCCACGGGTGCCAGTGCACCGGGTCGTACTGCCGCAGCGCCGCCAGCGTCTCGTGCGGCACGCCCTCGGCGTAGACCCGGGGGCTGGCGACGTCGATCTCGGCGAGATCCTCGGCCACGGGCGTCACGGCAAACCTCGCTCAGGCGTCCGCTGGCCCGGCGCTGAAATCGCGAACCTGCACGAGGGTCGCGATCTCGTCGCCGAGCGCGCCACAGAAGGCGGCGTGCACGGACGCGGCGGGGACGCTCTGACCCCGGTGCTCGAGGTCCGGCGCCGCGCAGGCGTCGTCGACGAGCACCGCTTGCAGCCCCAGGTCGGCGGCGGCGCGGACGGTCGCGTCCACGCACATCGAGGTCATCATCCCGCAGAAGGCGACGCGCCGGCGTCCGTCGGCCGCCAGGCGCTCGGCCAGATCGGTGTCCAGGAACGAGTTGGGGTAGTGCTTGACGATCACCGATCTCGCCGTCGGCCGGCGCCACCGTGTCGTGGGTCTGCGCTCCGCGGCTTCCGGGCACGAACCACTGGTCGCTGTCGGGCTCCTCGTGGCGGATGTGGATGACCTCGATCCCCGCCGCGCGGGCGGCCTCGATCGCCTCGGCGGCGCGCTCGGCGGCGCCCTCGGCGTCCGGGAGCGTGAGCGCTCCGCCGGGGAAGTACTCGTTCTGGATGTCGATTACGACGAGCGCGTCGGCCACGGGCGGGAGTCTAGTTGTGTGGTCAACACCGGCCTCACGAACCGGCCACCGCGGCTGCGCCACGCCGCTTTCGCTGATAGGCCCGCCAGGTGAGCGCCCACCGCTCCGGGTCGTCGTGCGGCGCCTGGTCGAGCTGATGGACGGTGCTGCGCTGCGGCGATGACTTGACCGCCTCCGGGATCCTCGTAGGCCTCGCGCGAGACCTCGGCCAGGATCTCGGCGTACTCGTCGAGGTCGGCGCGGGAGTAGGACTCCGACGGCTCGAGCGTCATCGGCTCGGCGACCACCCACGGCTCGTGACTGGGGAAGTAGCTGGCGACGCCGAAGTCGGCCGTGCGCCGGGCCACGTCGAGCGTGCTCGACGCCGGTCTCCTCCTGCAGCCGGCGCCAGGCTGTAGCGGACCTGCTCCAGCCGCCGCGCCGAGTTCGTGTCCGCGAACGAGACGTCGACGCCCGGTATCTGCCGCCACCCGGGACGCCAGGTAGTTGTTGTTCAGGACGGCGGTCTCGGCCACCTCCCGCAGACCCTCGGCGCCGAGGCTGAGCGTCCAGGCGAACGACCGCACGACCGTCGCCGGCACGCCGAGGAACGCGCGGATCTTGCCGACCGACTGCGGCCGGTCGTACTCGAGCCGGTACCGCGACCCGTCGAACTCGACCGTCGGCACCGGCAGGAACGGCGCGAGCTCGGCGGTGACGCCGCAGGCTCCCACCGGCATGCCCATCGAGCAATGCGGCGAGGAGAACGTCTTGTGCAGGTTGAACTGGCACAGGTCGAAGCCCGCGTCGCCGGCCCGGGTGATGCCGAGGATCCCGTTGGCGTTGGCCTGGTCGTAGTGGCACAGGCCGCCGGCGCTCGTGGACGATGTCGACGATCTCCTCGATGTGGGGGTTGAACAGCCCGGTGTCCTCGGGATTGGTGATCATCAGCCCGGCGGTGCGCTCCGACACGGCCTGGCGGATCGCGTCGGGCTCCGGATAGCCCTTCTCGCCGGCGTAGACGGTGATCACCTTGTAGCCGGCGGTGGCCGGCCCGGCCCCGTCGCACGGGTGCGAGAAGATCGTGGTGATGATCTCGTCGCGCTCGGTCGTCTCCGCGGGCGTCGTGGTAGGCGCGCATCATCCGGGCGTTGGCGTACACGCCCTGGGACCCGCCGGCCGGCTGCAACGTGAACCGGCTCAGGCCGGAGATCTCGCACAGCATGCGCTCGAAGCGGTAGAAGACCTCGAGCATCCCCTGCACCGTGTCCTCGTCCTGGAGCGGGTGCAGATCGGCGACCTTGGGCGAGCGGATCAGCTCCTCGTTGACCTTGGGGCTGTACTTCATCGTGCAGGTGCCCGAGGCCGAGGTGGATGTTGACGTCGTTGCCCAGCGTCTCCTGCGACAGGCGCAGGTAGTGGCGCAGGACGCGCGGCTGGCTCAGCTCGGGCAGCGCCGGCGGCGACGAGCGGCGAAGCGCCGCCGGGAATCCCCGCCAGCGGGTCGCCGTCGGAGCCGCTCAGCGACGCCTCCACCGGCGGCGGGATGATCCCCGCGCTCACCGGGGCTCGACAGCTCGAGCAGGATCGGCTCGTTCCAGCTGGCCTGATGGAAGGGACGCAACGTCATCGGAGCACCTCCGCGAGCTCGTCGGCGAAACGGTCGATGTCGGCTTTGGTGTGCACTTCGGTGACGCAGACCAGTGCGCTCTGGCCGAGCTCCGGGTACTGCGCTGACAGGTCGAGGCCGCCGAAGATGCCGCGCTCGCGCAGGGCCGCGTTCACCTCGGCGACGGTGCGGCCGGTCTCGTTGAAGTCGACCACGAACTCCTTGAAGAACGGCCCGCTGAACCGCGGAGCCCGCACGCCGGGCAGCGCGTCGAGGCGGCCGGCGGCGTAGCGGGCGCGCTGGACGATGCCCCGTCCGAGCTCGGCCAGTCCCTCCGGCCCGACGCAGCGCCAGGTAGGCGCCGGCCGCGATCGCCCACAGATTCTGGGTTGTGCCGGTGTACTCCTTGGAGTCGCCGCGCTGGATGTAGGAGGTCCGCTCCCACACGACCTCGCCGAAGCCGTACTCGCCGTCGACGACCGTGGGGCCGACGCCGATCAGGAACATCGGGTACTCGGAGACGAACTGCTCGGTGTCGGCGGAGGCGATGAACCCGGCCAGCCCGCCGCCGTAGTGCATGTGGATCCCGAGCGGCTGCAGCTCACCGCAGACGATGTCGGCGCCGTAGCGCGGCGGCGCCTCGAGCACGCCCAGCGAGATCGGATCGACGCCGACCACCGTCGAGCGCGCCCGCGTCGCGAGCCAGCGCCGGCGAGCTCCTCGGCCTGGGTCTCGACGACGCCGAGAAAGCCGGGCATCTCGAAGTACAGGCAGGCGATGTCGTCCGACAGCGCCTCGCGGACGGCGTCGATATCGAGCAGCCCGGTCGGCAGCGTCGAACGGCACCCACTCCAGCTGCACCCACGGCTCGCAGTAGCCCTCGATCAGCGACCGCCGCTCGGCGCCCACCGACGTCGGGCACCAGCGCGACGCTGCCGGCCGGTGATGCGCGCCGCCATGCAGATCGCCGTCGCCGCGGCGGCGCCCCAGTCGTAGGTCGGCTGGCTGACGGCGTCGCACTCGACCAGCTCGCCGAGCATGCTGGCGTACTCGAACAGCGCCTGCATCTTTCCGTGGTCGCCGTAGGTGTCGCCGTAGTAGGCGGTCAGGAACTCGCCCCGGTTGACGATCTCGTCGCACACGGCGGGGACGTAATGGGGCCAGCAGCCGCCGCCCAGGAAGCTCAGCCGTTCCACGCAGCTCTGGTTGCGATCCAGCACGCCGGTGACGTGCCGGCGCAGCTCGTACTCCGAGCGCAGCGGCTCGGGCAGGTCGAGCAGCCCGGGCACGCGGAGGCGTTCCGGAATCGAGCCGTACAGCTCATCGACGCGTGTCCGCGCCGATCGCCTCGAGCATCGCGCTCTTGACGGCCGGGGCGGAGTTCGGGATGTAGGGATTGGCGGGCGGGGCATCGCTCACGTGGTGACCTCCTGGTGGTCCGTCATCAGGCGACCGGATAGACGAGCTCGCGGTTGTAGCCGACGGTCACGCGCGTGTAGCCGGCGAGGCTCGCATCGATACCGGGATCGCCGGTGTCGACGCGGAGCGGAGCTCCACCGAGGCGTCCGATCTTCGCCTCGGTGGCGACGACGACGACCCGCTGCGGGTCGACCTTCGACGAGCACGGCCGCCGACAGCTGCTGATTGCCGCGGCCGAAGATGAAGCCCTGCCCGCCGACAGGCGTCACGACGATGCCGGCATCGCTGCGCCGCCAGCAGCGTCCAGCAGCGCCTGCTCGTCGGCGTCGGCGATCACGCAGTCCCCGGCCCGGACCACGTCGACGCCGAGCAGCGTCTTCTCGAGCCCGAGCAGCGCCAGCACCGCGCCCGTGGTCGTGCCCGGCCCGATCAGCCACGTGCCCTCCCCCAGGCACGTTGTCGACCAGGTGATGGGCGATCTCCTCCTGGGCCACCGTCTCGCTGCCGAGCGAGCGCGCCTTGGCGTTCTGGAGATGACGGCGGCGCGTCGGGAACGTTGAGAAAGCCGTGCAGGCGGGCCGACACCGAGCCGGCCCGGAGCAGGGCCTCGTCGACGTCCATCACCTCGGCCCGGCGCAGGCTGCGGACGCCGTCCTGCGCCAGGCTGGCGACCAGCTCACCCGGCGCTGCGGGGGTTGACCGCGAACACCGCCGAGTGCATCTTCACGCCGGCCGGGATGCCGAGCACGGGAACGCGATCGCCGATCGACTCGCAGCACGTCGACGGCCGTCCCGTCGCCGCCGGCGAACAGGAGCAGGTCGACCTCCCGGTCGGCCATCTCGACCGCAGCCGCGCGGGTGTCCGCGCCGAGGTCGTCGGTCTGGTGGCGCCGAGCACGGTCGGCTCAACGCCGGCGTCGATGGCCTCCTGCTCGCCCATCTCGCCGGCGTAGGCCAGCACCTCGACCCCGTCGCCGAGTGCGGCCAGCGGTCGCAGCGCCTCAGTCGCCCGTCCCGGCGCAATCGGGCGGCGCCGCGCTCGCGCGCCGCCGCCACCAGGGCGACGTCGTCGCTGCCCTTGAACGCGAGGCGACCGCCCATCCCGGCGATCGGGTTCACGACGAGACCGAGCCGCATCTCAGCTGCCGCGCGCGCTGACACGCACGGCTTCGTCGACCGTATACGAACGGTCGGGAAAAACATCACCAGCCCCGAGACACGACACAAAGCTCCCTCTCCACTGCACTCGTCGAGTGGCGGAAGCATACGCCGTCGATGCAAGTGCGTCGGGCGGCTCTGGCGCTGGGTGGTACGCTCGTTAGCACCGTGAGCAGACCTGGCTCAGTGATCGGTTTCGTAAACCGTTACGTCGGTCTCGCCGGACGCAATTGCTGTTCGGGCAAATCGTGGGCGGCCCTGGATCGGACCCTCGATAAGCACGCCTGCGAGTGCGATCCCGAACCGCCGGCGGTCACCGACGGCGGTCTGCGTCCGACGTCTCCGGCCGAGCGCGACGAGCAAGAGGCCACCCTGGCCGCCGAGCACGCCAGGGCTTAGGCTTCCCGGCACCATGTACGTGGAGGACAGGGCATCGGCTCGGTCAGAGTTCCTGGCCAGCCGGCCGATCAGTGGCGACAACCTGGTGCCGGAAGACCCGGCGCTGGGCCTGATCGCCTTCTCGAGCCCGTTCGATCCCGAGCCGTCCCTACGGATCGCCGACGGGCGAGTGGTCGAGCTCGACGGCAAGTCCGAGGCCGAGTTCGACCTGCTCGACGAGTTCATCGCGCGCCACGCCATCGACGTCGAAGTCGCCGAGCGAGGCGATGGCGATCCCCACCGTCGAGTTCGCGCGGATGATCGTCGACCCAGGCGTGCCGCGGGCCGAGGTCACGCGCCTGACCGCCGGTATGACGCCGGCCAAGATCGCCGCCACGCTGGCACTGCTGACGCCGGTCGAGATCCTGCAGGCGATGCAGAAGATGCGCGTCCGCAAGACGCCGTCGATCCAGGCGCACGTGACCAACCGCGTCGACCACCCGCTGCTGATCGCCGCCGACGCGGCCGCCGCCGTCGCGCTCGGCTTCCGCGAGCTCGAGACGACCGTGCCCGTCCTGCGCGACGCACGCGTCCGAACGCGCTGGCCCTTCTGATCGGCAGCCAGGTCGGGCAGCCGGGCGCGCTGACCCAGTGCTCGGTTGAGGAGGCCACTCGAGCTCGAGCTCGGCATGCGCGGCTTGACCACCTACGCCGAGACGGTCTCGGTGTACGGGACCGAGCAGGTCTTCGTCGACGGCGACGACACTCCCGTGGTCCAAGGCGTTCCTGGCCTCCTGCTACGCCTCGCGGGGGCTGAAGATGCGCTTCACGTCGGGCTCGGGAGCCGAGGTGCTGATGGGGGCCAGCGAGAGCAAGTCGATGCTCTACCTCGAGGCGCGGTGCATCGCGGTCACCCGGGCGGCCGGCGCCCAGGGCGTGCAGAACGGCGGCATCGACGGCGTCAACGTGACCGCCTCGGTGCCCGACGGCATGCGCGAGGTGATCGCCGAGAACCTGTGCGTGATGCTGCACGACCTCGAGTCCTGCACCGGCAACGACACGCTGATGTCGGCCTCGGACATCCGTCGCACCGCCCACACGCTGCCGGTGCTGCTGGCCGGCACCGACTTCCTGTTCTCCGGCTTCGGCTCGATCCCGGCCTACGACAACGCGTTCGGTCCCTCCAACATGAACGCCGAGGATCTCGACGACTACCTGGTCGTCCAGCGCGACTGGGGGTTCGAGGGCGGATTGCGCTGGCGCGAGGACGCGAGAACTGCTCGCCGTCCGCCGCCGCGCCGCAGAGGCGTGCCGGGCCGTGTTCGAGGAGCTCAGCCTGGCCGAGTTCACCGACGTCGACGTCGACGCGTGCGTGGTCGCCCACGGCAGCCTCGATGTTCCGCCGAGCCGCCGTCCGACCTCCCCGGGATCGCCTCCGAGCGGATCATGGACGGCGGCGTCACCGGGCTCGACGTCGTGCGCGCCCTCGTCGAGCGCGGCTTCGAGACCGAGGCCGAGCGGGTGCTGGAGATGATCCGCCAGCGTCTGCTCGGCGACGTGCTCCAGACGTCGGCGATCCTCGACGAGGACCTCAACGTCCTCTCCTCGCTGACCGATCCCAACGACTACGCCGGACCCGGCACCGGCTACCGCATGTCGCCCAAGCGCCGCAGCGAAGTCGCCCGCGTCCGGCAGGTGTGGTTCCCGGAGGACCTCGCGCTCGAGCAGGCGCGCGCGGAGGGCTGCATCGACCTGCGCGACCTGGGCCCGGCCCAGCCCGGCGATGCGCCCCGACGAGGTCGTCGTCGGCGTCTCGCCCGCGTTCGCCAGGGAGATCTGGCTGGCGCTGAACGAGATGACCGTGGCCGAAGTTCTGCGCCAGGTCATGGCCGGGATCGAGGAGGAGGGCCTGCAGTCGCGGCTCGTCCGCGTGCGGCGGTCGATCGACCTCGGCTTGATCGGCTGGACGGCCGCCCGCCTGTCCGGCTCGGGCGTCTCGGTGGGATTGCAGGCCAAGGGCACGGCGCTCATCCACCGCGCCGACCTGCCGCCGCTGGCCAACCTCGAGCTGTTCTCGATCGCCCCCCGCATCACCTCCGAGCTCTACCGCGGGCTGGGCCGCAACGCGGCGCGGTACGCGAAGGGGCTGGCGCCCGAGCCGCTGCTGCTCCCGAGTCCAGCGAGCCGCTCGGCCCCCGCTATCACGCCCGCGTCGTCCAGCTCGTCGCCATCGAGCGCCGCCTGGCCGAGGACGCGGACCCGCTGGAGCTGGAGGCGCAATGGCCGATCTGAAGTACCCGCTGGGCGCCGGCGACCGCGCCGGGGTGCATTCCGCGAGCGAGCAAGCCGATCGCCGACATCACGCTCGACGCCGTCGCCGCCGGCGGCCTCAGTCCGCGCGACGTGACCATCTCGGCCGACACCCTGCGCCTGCAGGCCGACTTCGCCCGTAGCAGGGCGGCAATCCCCAGCTCGGCGAGAACCTGCAACGCGCCGCCGAGCTCGTCGCCTTCGACGACGACGAGCTGCTGCGTTTCTACGAGATGCTGCGTCCCGGGGCGCTCGTCGGCCCAGGAGCTCGACTCCCTGGCCGATGGGCTCGCCGAGCGCGGCGCGCAGCGGTGCGCCGAACTAGTCCGCGAGGCCCGCGCTGCGTATGTCCGGCGCGGACTCATCGCCTAACATCGGTGCCCGAGTCTGTACAGCCTGACCAGGAGAGGTCGAGATGACACGCCAGGAGACGATCGCCCGCCACCAGCTCGAAACGCTCGCGGAGTGAGGAGCGTGGTCGCCAGCTTCTGCAACTTGCGCTGCGAGGGATCCGAACGTCCGGCCGCGGCCTGACGATCGGCTGCTGGGTCAAGCCGGGCGGCGGCGTCTCGGGCTGCGTGTTCCAGCACGCCTACTGGCAGGGAGTGGCCGAGGGCGCGTTCGACACCAGCGAGCCGGCCAGCCGGGAGATCAAGGACCTCGTCCCCGAGGAGGACTTCCACCTGGTCATGGAGGCGATCCGCGCGCTGGACAGCCTCGGCAAGCACCAGTTCGTGCGCCGCCAGGGTCTGACCCGCGAGCCTCGACGAGGACGCCTGGCGCGACACCGTCCAGCGGCTGCTGGTCGACGCGCTGGCCGCCAACGCCGGCGAGCCTGAGCCTGTGCCAGTACACGCCTGACGGCCACCTGACGGGTGCTGGTCGCCGGCATCGATGTCGGCAACTCGACGACCGAGGTAGCAGTCGCCCGCGTCGAACCCGGGCGTGAGCCGAGCTGGCTGTTCGTGGGGCGGTGCCCCACCACCGGCACCAAAGGGTCGGCCGAATGCATCGACGGGATCGCCGAGTGCTGGCCCGAGCCGAGCGGCGCCTGGGCGCTCGACCCGAACTCGGGCTGCTGGCCGAGCTTCACCCGGTCCAGACCGACCTGCTCGAGCTCGGCCGCATCGAGGAGCTCGCGCTCCGAGCGCACCGCGATCGCACGCCCGGGGAGCCAGACCCCGTCGGGCGCGGGAGTCGGCTCCGGGCGGCTGACCAGGCTCGAGGACCTGACCGGCCAACCCCCCGCCGGGGAGGTCGATCGCGGTCGTTCCCCGCATGGATTTCGACGCGGCGGCGGCGCGGCTGCGCGACGCGCGCGCCGGCGGCTGGCGGATCGCCGCCGCCATCGTGCACGGCGACGACGGCGTCCTCATCGGTAACCGCTTTGACCGGTCGATGCCGATCGTCGACGAGTTCGACGAGGCCGACCGGTTGCCGTTCGGTGCGCTGGCCGCCGTCGAGGTCGCCGACCGCCGGTGCGACCGACCGCGGTCCTGTCGGATCCGCTGCGCCTCGGGGTCCTGCTCGGGTTCGATCCTGACGAGGCCCGCGCGGCCCGCACCGCCGCCCGCGCCGTGGCCGGCTACCGGGCGGCGATCGTGGTCCGCACCGGACGCGCCGGCGCGCAGCCGTCAGGACGGCGAACGCTCCGTCCTGCTGGTCGGCGCCGATGGGGCGCAGCGGCCGCTGGACGAGCGCACCGACCCACCACGACCCGGGGCGCATCGCGGCGATCCGGGGCGCGGCCGGCGACCACGATCATCTGCTGGATGTGATCTGGCGCCCGCTGCCAGAGCCCCCGGACGACCCCGGCTTCGCCCGTCGGCTGGCCCGCAGACGAGCCGTGGCGATCGCGCTCCTGGCCGAGGGCGAGAGTGGCGACCTGGTGACGGCGCTGTCGGAGCTCTGCCCGCGTGGGGCGCGAGTCGTGGCCCGCGAGTCCGACGCGGCCATGCTCGGGGCAGCCACCACTCCCGGCGCGGGCCGGGCGCCGTTCATCCTCGACCTCGGCGGGGGGCACGGTCGATCTGCACCGGGCGCAGGGAGCAGTCGCCACCGCCGGCGCCGGGGATCTTGTCACCCGCATCTGCGCCTCGCTGTTCGGCGTCCCAGCTCGGCGCTCGCCGAGCGCGCGAAACGCCATCGCTCGGCGCGGGTCGAGACGCCGTTCACGCTCCATCACGAGGACGGCAGCCGCAGCTTTCTCGGCGAGCCGGCCCCGCCCGACACCCTGGCTCGCCTGTGCGCGCTGGACGGGCAGGCGGCTCGTCCCGGTGCCGGCCGCAGCTCGCCCCGGAGGTGTGGTCGAGGCTGCGACGAGCGGCCAAGCGAGAGGTGCTCGGATTCAACGTGCGGCGCGCGCTGGCGGCGGTCGGCGGGCGCCCCGCGCGGCGAGCTGGTCCTGCTGGTGGGCGGGTGCGCCGCCGATGACGAGGTCGTCGACGTCGTGGCCGGAGAGCTCGAGGGGCAGGAGCTGGCCGTCGCCCGCGGCGACGTGCTCGGCCGCCACGGCCCGCGCGCGGCGGTCGCCGTCGGGCTGGTGCTCACCTTCGCGCGCGAGGGCGGGCGGTGAGCGAGCCGCTGGTGCTGGCGCTGATCGCCGACGCCGGGACCGGCGCGCGGCTGGCGGCCGGGTTCGAGGAGGAGGGCGTGCCGGTGACCGTGCTGACGGCCGCGGGCGCCCCCGAGGCGCTGGCCCGCGAGGCAGCCCGACGGGCGCTGCTGGGGATCGGTATCGGGGGCGACGGCGAGCGTCTGGCCCTGGTCCTGGCCGGGGCCCCGGCGCGGCCGTATCTCGAGGCCCCGGCGAGCGCCGCCCGTGCCTTCGGACATGACGCCGCCCGGATTGCCGCCCGGCGACCGTTGACACGCGATTAGGATTTCGCGCCATGACAACCATCTCCGCCAACGGCGTCGACCTGTGGGTCGAGCAGGAGGGCGCCGGCGACGACGTCCTATTCATCTCCGGGCCTCGCCGATGAGGGCGCGTGCTGGGTCGACCAGGTCGCCGGCCTCAAGGACGGCTACCGGATGACGACCTTCGACAACCGCGGGGTGGGCCGGTCATCCACGCCCGACGGGCCCTTCCAGATCGCCGACTTCGCCGCCGATACCGCCGCGCTGATCGATGCCCTCGGACCTGCAAACGCCCCACGTGGTGGGGTCCTCGATGGGGGGCGCGATCGCCCAGGAGCTGGCGCTGGCGCATCCCGACCGGGTCCGCAGCCTCGTTCTCAACGGGACCTGGTGCCGCGGCGACCGGTTCCTAAACGAGGTGTTTCGCAACTGGATGTGGTCGGCGCAGAAGGCCGACTCGATCCGCGACTTCCTGGTCACGGTGAATCTGTGGTGCTTCTCGCCCCGGATCTGGAACGAGGGGATCGATGGACGGCTGGATCGACGCCGCCGAGGCCAGCCCCAACGCCGCAATCGGTCGATGCCTTCTGCCGCTCGGCCCAGGCGCTGATCGAGCACGACACCGCCGACCGGCTTCGAAGGCATCGACGCCCCGACGCTGGTGACCGTCGGCGAGCTCGACCTGGCGCTTGCCGCCACGCTTCTCGCAGGAGCTGGTCAGCGCATCCCCAACGCCCGCCTGCAGGTGATCGCCGGCCGCCGGGCACCAGCCCTTCCAGGAGTTGCCGGACGACTACAACCGGCTCCTGGACTGAGTTCTGGCAGTCGGTCTGAGTCAGGCTGTCAGTCAGCTCAGGTCAGCGCACGACGAGCACGTCGGGGTCGCGTGGTGCACCACGTTGGTGCTCACCGAGCCCATGAACAGCTGCGCGGCCGCGCCGTGGCCGCGCGTGCCGACGACGATCAGATCGGCGCCGGACTCCTGCGCCTCCTGCACGATCACGTCGGCCGGTCGGCCATGCCCTTCGATGTAGACGCGCGTTGATGCCGCGACCCTCGAGATATTTGCGCGCCTCGGCCAGCGCCTTCGTGCGCGCCTCGGCGTCGGCCGGGTCCACAGGTCGGAGCCCTGGGTCGCGGAGGTACCGAGTGACGTTTGCGGCGCTCACCACGGCGAGCGTCGCACCATTCGGAAATGTCAGCGGCCCGCTCGAGCGCCTTGCGCGAGTGTTCCGATCCGTCGAAGCCAACCACGATTCGTTCCATGGCGGCAATCCTTATGGGCGGCGGTGGTCAATGTCAAGCGCGGTGACGAGTTTTGTCGACGCCACACCGTCGACGGTGTCCGGTTTTAGGCGCGGGTGTCGAGCACCATGGCCGCGCCGGCGCCACCGTCAACCCTGAGGGTGGCGCCGCTCATCGGCGCGGACTCCGCGTCGGCCAGCCACGCGACCACCGAGGCGACGTCCTCGCCGCTCGTCACGCCGCCCCGACAGACGGCGTTGGCCCGGATGCCGTGCGGCGCGCCTTCGGCGGCGAACAACTCCGCCACCGCGATCACGCCCGCGCAGGCCACCGAGTAGGCGGCGGTCTCGTGGACGGCGCGGATGCCGGCGTCGGAGGCGACGTGGATTATCGAGCCCCCTCCGCTTGCCCGCATCGGCGCAAAGCACGCCCGCCCGACCCTGAACACGGCGGTCAGATTGGCCTCGATCACGCCGGCGAACTCCTCCTCGCCGATGGCCTCGATCGACCCCTCGAAACGTCACGTCCGAGTTGGTCACCAGGACATCGACCTGGCCGCCCGTGGCCGCCAGCGCTTGCTCGATCGCCTGATCGGCGCGGGTGCGGCCGCCGTCGCCAGCCCCGCCGATTTCGACGATCTCCATGCCCTGGTCGCGCAGGCGCTCTGCGCAGGCGCTTCCGATGTCGGACGCTGCGCCGACGATGATGCCGCACCGCCCTGAGGCGCGTCATCGGCGCCCGGCCTGTCGAGCCACAGAGTTCGCGTCGACTGCGCCGCGCGCATGCCGCCGTCGACGAGCAGGATCGACCCGTTGCAGAACGCTCCGTCCGGCGAGGCGAAGAAGGCGACGGCACCGGCCACGTCGGCGCCGGTTCCGACTCGCGCCAGCGGCGGCAGCGTCCAGGTGGCGGGATCGGCGCTCTCGTCGCGGCCGGCGACGTAGGTCGCCATTCCCGGAGCGGTGTCGCCGGGGCAGACGGCGTTGACGCGGATCCCGTGCGGACCGGCCTCCACCGCGAGCGTCTGCACCAGCATGTTGACGGCGCGCTTGGACACCGAGTAGGCGGCGATCGACGTCTCTCCCCAGACGCCGGCGTCCGAGGAGATCATCGTGATCGAGCCGCCGCCGGCGGCCCGGAGATGGGGCAGACAGGCGACGGCGTAGCGGCATGTAGCCGACGAGGTTGGTCTCGAGCACGGTGTCCCAGGCTTCATCATCGGTCTGCGACAGCGGGGCCTCGTGCAGCACCCCGGCGTTGGTTATCAACGCATCGAGGCCGCCGAGTTTGGCCACCGCGGCCTGCACCGAACTGCGCACCGCGGCACCGTCGCGCACGTCGGCCCCGACGAAGCCGGCGCCCATCCGCGCCGCCACCTCGCGCTCCGCGGGCCTGATCGCGGCCGGTGCAGACCACCGCCGCTCCTTCGGAACTCAGTCGTTGCGCGACCGAGGCCCCGATGCCCGACGTTCCGCCCGTGACGAGGGCGCGTATTCCCTGGAGTTTCGCCATTTGGCCATACCCCCTGAGCCGCCGAGTTTGTATACCGTCGACGCAGGAGCCAGCCACATCTTAAAGCTCCGTAAGTTGCATATCGCCGTGTCAGGCCGTATAACGTGCTCGTCTCGGTTCAGAGCGCCGGGCGGGAAACCGACGGAGGAGAGGGCCAATGGAAGTCAGCAGCGTCCCGACAGTCAGCCCGGAGGGCAGAGGCAGGCTGACCGGTTCAACCGAGCTTGCGCGAAACGCGCTCGGGCTGCCGCAGATTCTGTTCTGCATCGTCACGGGATCGGCGCCCCTCGCCGCGATGATGTTCAACGACCCGCTGTCGGGTCTGGGGATCGGCATCTCGGTCCCGGCGGCGTTCTGGGTGTCGGCGATCTCATTCACGCTGTTCTCGGTCGGCTATGTCGAGATGGCGCGGCGGGTGACCACCGCGGGAGGCTTCTACTCCTACACCTCGTACGGCTTCGGGCGGATCATCGGCCTGGGGACGGCGATCGGGATCGTGGTGGCCTACGCCCTGTTCGCCGTTGGCGTCAACGGCGTGACCACGTATTTCGCCAACACCAGCCTCAACAATCTGTTCGGCATCAGCATGGATTGGCGGATCTACTGCGCGATCTTCATCGTCCTGCTGCTCGTCATCACCTACTTCCACGTCGAGAACGTGGCCCGGATCCTCGGGATCTGCCTGCTGGGCGAGCTAGTCATCCTGTTCATCTTCTCGTTCGCGGTCCTGTTCAAGGGCGGCGGCCCGAACGGCATCGTGTGGGGGGCGCTGAACCCGTTCGGCATCCTGGGCAACGGGGCCGGCGTCAGCGGCGCCGCCAAGGTGTTCGGCGCATCGGCCGCGGGGGTCGGCTTCTTCGGGGCCTACTGGTCCTGGGTCGGCTTCGAGATGGCACCGAATTACGCCGAGGAGGCCCGTAACCCGAAGAAGATGATGGCCTACGCCATCTACATCTCCTGCATCGGGCTCGGCGTCGTCTACACGTTCTGGTCCTGGATGCTGGTCTCGGCCTACGGATCGTCCAAGAACCAGTGGCCATGGGCGGTTTCGACCCAGTACGGGATCAAAACGGCACCGGCCAGCGTCGGCCTGCCCAAGGGCGACTACTCGAGCGTCTACTACCCGGTGGCGCAGCACTTCGTGGGCACCTGGATGAAGGACCTGTTCGAGCTGCTGATCATCACCGGCTCCTTCGCCTGCTCGCTGGCCTTCTGGAACACCACCAACCGCTACCTGTTCTCGATGGGGCGCGAGGGGATCCTCCCCAGGATCCTCGGGCGGACGCATTCGACCCACAAGAGCCCGTTCGTGGCCACCATCTGCACCTTCGCCTTCGTGGTCATCCTGAGCCTGATCTTCGCCACCGGCCTCGCCGGCGGCGCCCAGCGCTCAGGCGCTCGGCATCGGGGTGTCCAACCCGCTGGTGGCGCTGTCGCAGATCGGTACCTGGCTGCCGTTCCAGGGCAACCTGCTCCTGTTCCCGATCATGGCGTTGTGCAGCATCGCCATCCTGGTCTACTTCTTACGAGACGCCAGGGACGGGTTCCATCCATTCAAGACGTTGATAGCGCCGATCCTGGCCGCGCTGAGCATCGCGTTCGCGGTCTACCTGATGATCTCCAACCGGGCCGCGCTGACCACCGGGCAGAACACCGGCTGGGTATTCGCCTCGCCGTTCATCGCGCTCGGGGTGTTCGTCTTCGGGCTGCTGGTTGGAGTCAGCTATAAGCGGTGGTCGAAAGCCCGCTACGACGCCATCGGCAAGTTCGTCCACGACGAGGCGTGAGGCCGGCGGCCTGAAGTGTTACGGGGGGCGACGGTTCACCCGTCGCCCCCGGTTGGCGGCGGTGACCGGAGCGCTACCGTTGGGCTGTGAGCGAGTCGCGGTTGCCGCTAGGACGAATGCGTCCGGCGTGTCGCTAGTCACCGCCGTCCCCGACGCCCTGGTCTTCCGGGGGATCGAGCCGCCGCTCCCGGCGCGTGGCTTCGCCATCACCCTCGACGAGGCGCACCCACAGGGCGGCGGGCGCATCGCCGGCCGGGTGGAGCGGCTCAACCAGCGCCGTGACCCACGGCCGGTATTCGGTGGGGGTGCGCTGCGATGCGTGCTGGGTTGACATCGCCCCCCAGCTGGTCGGCCGCGAGCGCATCGTCGAGCTGGACCACGTTCGCCGAGATCCGCAACCGCCACGTTCCCGATCTGGCTCGACGAGGCGCTGTTCCGCGCCGAGGCTCGAGCTCGGCCCGCTGGAGGAGGACAACTGGCGACAGTTCTCGTTCGATCTCCCGGAAGCGACTCCCGCGGGCGCTCGAGGGGACATTCGTCGCCTTCCGCTGGCGAATCGAGGCCCGGCGCGCCCGTCGCGTGGGCACCGAGCACACCTCCGCTGCCCGCTGCTGCTGATCGAGACGCAGAACCTCCCGGTAGTGCGCGTGGAGACGTCCCCGATCGGCACCTGGCGTCTGCTCGAGTGGCGCGCTGAAGACGAGGTCGGCGGGTCAGGCGGCCCTGCTCGGTCGCCTTCGAAGCCCGGCGCCCCGACGACCTGCCGCTGCCCGGCGAGACTCGCGAAGCCGAGCTGGTGCGTCGCAACTCCCCCAGACTGAGTCCGGGCATCATTCCGATCCTCCTGCGTCGTCTCGCCCTGTCCTCGGTACTGGTCCTCTGCGTCCTCTCCGCCGGCGGCCTCGCCTCGGCCGCGCCGGCCGCCGCCGCGTCGAGCTGCCCGACGCAGACATTTCTGAGCTATGGCCACCTCGCCTATGAGGCGACGGCCATCCCGTCGACCGTCCAGGTCCCGGCCGGGCGCCACCGCTCGGCAGCGGCACGATCGACGAGCCGACCAGCAGCAACGGCTGCCACCGGGCGCAGAACTCAATCCAGGTCCAGGCGGTCGGATCGATCCAGCCGCAGGTCGCGGTGCTGGTGCGCGCGCGCCCGAAGCTGCTGTTCGTGATCGGACACCGCTGCGGCGGCTTCTCCGGGGTCGGCCTACTGGAACTGCCTGCTGCACCCCATGGTCTTCCGAGGTCAGCAGTTCACCGCCACGGGCTACCCGCTGACGCCCCTGCCACGGCGGACGTTACCGCTGGGCCCCGCGATCGGGACCGCCCAATACCAGGGCCGCCAGGTCACGGTGCGCGGAATCCAGGGCGTCGACCCGTCACTGGCGGTGGGATCTCCGGCCAGCCCAGCACCGCGTTTCTCAATCCCCGCGCGTGTCCGTACTCCGGGTTCTCGAACAACCCTCAATACGACAACCTGCTGCGCTGCCTGCGCAGCCCCGTGTGGTACACGTTTGACCCGCCCGGCAACGAGGTGGGCCTGACCGTGGTCGGGCGCAGCGACCGATCGCTGGTGCCGGCGGTAAAGGGCGCGTCGATCAGCCTCGTCAGGCTGCCGCTGGTCGCCGATTACGTGCCGGCCGACCACGGCAACCTGGTGGGCGTGGGCCAAGTCTCGGATCAGGTGAGCATCAAGATCCCGGACATCCCTGCGGGTGTCTACGAGACGGTGGTGTCGTGTCCGCGATGCGGCAGCGGCGGCGTCGCCGGTCTCTACCCGGCGGGCTCGATCCTGGTCACGGCCCAGCCCAAGGGCGACCCAGTCATCAAGGACATCTCCTACGTGCTGGCCGCCCTGGTGATCGTGGCTGCCTTCCTGGGCTTCAGGACCTACCGCCGGCGCCGCGCCGCGATGCGCGACGGCTAGCCATTGATTCCGCGGCGATACGTGCACGGAACCGCCTTGCCGCTCGTTTTCCGCGCCCGCCCGGCGCGCCGGAATAAAGACAGCCAGGAAAAGGCGGCGGGCGGGCGGCGTCACGGTTTCGACACACGCCGACACAGACTCGTCACGGTTCGGCCCCGGATCAGGGACGTGGTGCGATCTACTTACCCATGAGGTAAGCCAGACGACGCACGTCGCGCCACGCCTGCTTTTCGCAGACCAGTCACCCTTCCCCAGCCCAGCAACGGCCGCTAGCTATCTGCAGCTAGCGGGCGGCAACCCGGAGCGGGACGCTCTTCACGCCGTTGAAGAAGTTCGAGCGCAGCCGGCGGGGCTCTCCGGCAAGCTCGAGGCGGCCGAGCACGGGCAGCATCTCCTCCAGCCACACGCGCAGCTCGAGCCGGGCCAGATGGGCGCCCAGACAGAAGTGCGGGCCGCCGAGCCCGAAAGCGAGATGCCGGTTGGGCTGGCGGGCGACGTCGAAGCGGGCGGCGCCGGGGAACTGGTCCTCGTCGCGGTTGCCCGATACGTACCACAGCACGACCTTGTCCCCGGCCCTGATGGTCTGGCCGCGCAGCTCCACCTCGCGGGCGGCGGTCCGCCGGAAGTGCAGCAGGGAAGGCGCCCAGCGCAGGATCTCCTCCACCGCGGTGGGGATCAGGCCGGGGTCGGCGAGGAGCCGGTCGCGCTGGGCCGGATGTTCGAGCAGCGCCAGCAGCCCGTTTGACATGGCGTGTCGCGTGGTCTCGTTTCCGGCTGTCACCAGCAGCAGGAAGAACAGCTCGAACTCGTGCTCGGACAGGCGGTCGCCGTCGATCTCGGCCTCGATCAGCCGGGTGGTGAGGTCGTCCTGGGGGGCGCGGCGCCGCTCGGCGGCCAGGGAGTGGGCGTAGGCGAACATCTCCGGTGCCGCCGGGCTTGAGAAGGGCAGATGCGCGTACTGGGAGAGATCGGCCTCTCCGGCGGTGAACTCCCCGGCGTGGTCGGGATCGGTGTTGCCGAGCATCCGGTTGCCCAGATCGACGAGGTGACGCCGGTCCTCGAGCGGCACCCCCATCAGCTCGCACAGGATCCGCATTGGCAGTTCGGTCGCCACCGCGTCGACGAAGTCGAGCTCGGGCACGGCGAAGACGCTGTCGAGCACCTCGGAGAACATGGCGCGGATGCGATCTTCGTAGGCGTTGACGACGCGCAGCCCGAACGCCTTGTTGACGATGTTGCGCAGCCGTCGGTGCTGGGGCGGATCGCTGTCGAGCATCGACATCCGCGACTGCACGTGCTCGGGCGCGAGGTCCATCAACGAGGTGCCGCCGAGCGCAGATGAGAACGTCGGGTAGTCCTTGGACGCCGCCAGGATGTCCTCGTAGCGCGTCAGCGACCAGAAGCCGCGGCCGTGGCGCTCGTCCTGCCAGAACACCGGAGCCTCGCGCCGCAGCAGGTCAAACCACTCGTACGGCGCTCCTTGGGACCAGCGGTCAAGGTCGGTGAGGTCGACGTCGGACAGCGACTCGGAGGCGACGGCGGTCACGAGGCGACACGGGATTGGAGTCCGGGCACGCGCGAAGTGTAGAGTCGCGCGATGGCCGTCACCCCTCACAGCATGCGTCCGACCGTCCGCCCGCAGGCCCTGGAGGCGGCATTCGCGTTCCCGGCACTCGACGCGATCTTCACGCGGCGGGCGCGGCGGTTCGCGCTCGGGGCCACCCTGACCGGGCCGCTGGCCTTCCGCTCGGAGAAGGAGCCGGTCCCGCTGGCGCTCGAGGAGGAGGCGATCCTGGTTGCCGCCGCCACCGGCATCACCGGGGTGGTGCGCGAGGAGTGGCCGTTTGCCACCAGCGACGGCGCCACCACCAGCGCCGACAAGCTGGCCTCGTTCACCGGGCGCAGCTTCCCCAGCCCGCTGGCCATCCACGGCACCGAACTGTTCTGGACCAACGACGAGGGCGTGTTCGTCCTGCCGCAGCGCGACGTTGTCCCGGAGCGCTACCTCCAGCTACAGACCCAGGACGAGCGCAGCGCGCTCTATCGCCAGGCGATCAAGCTCCAGGACGGGCGCCTGGACGTCCCGCGGCGGCGTCCAAACCTGTTCAAGTTCAACGAGTGGCTGGTCAACACCGAGGGCAGCACGCTGTTCATCCCGGTGTCCGACGTCACACGCCAGTGCATCTCGGCCATGCTGCTGTACTTCGACCGGCCGCACGGCTACTACGTTGTCGACAAGCAGCTGGGCCACGACCCGCTGCGTCCGTACGTCGAATCCGGGCTGCTCGATCCCGCGCACCCCGTCGACCTGTGGGACTTCGAGCGCTGGCAGATGGTCGACATGAACGGCGTCGAGGAGGGGCTCATGGTCGAGAACCTCATGATCGCCACCCAGACGATGGGAATCGGCGGCCACCCGTTCTCGGGGGGAAAGGGTCGCGTGACTCTCGGCGGCGAGCGCTACTGGCACGAGATGGGCGGCGAGGGACCCTGCGGCTCGCTGGGCTTTGACTTTCACCGCGTGCCCGACGATGCTCCGGTCGGCCCCGGCGAGGAGATCCCGGTCGGGCTCGAGGGTGTGTTCGAAGGCGCCTGCCCTCCCTTCCACGCCGACATGGACGCCGCCGTGGACTTCATCCTCGATCAGCGCTGGGGCGAGAACGGCATCTTCTCCGCCCCGCAGCGGCGGCCGATCCCGTGGCGCTCACCCGAGGTGGTGCGGGCCGTCCCGCGCCCGTCGGACGAGGCGATCGAGGCCACCAAGACCCTGTGCCGCTACATCTGGAACACCTACGGGCGTTTCCCGGCGACGATCGACCCCTTCCTGATGACGGTCTGGTACCAGGCCGCCCACCTCGACATCGACTTCTACGACCGCTACTACCCGCCGGAGGCGCTGCCCGGGCACGTGCGCTCGCACATGCACGACTGGCACGAGTTGTGATCAGGTGGGCGTGGACGGGATACTCGAGCTCGGCGATCTGCAGCTCGAGCGCGGGGGTGTGATCCCGGCCGCGCGGCTCGGCTACCGGACGCACGGGACGCTGGCGCCGGAGCGCGACAACGCTGTGCTGTTCCCGCATATGTACTCGGGCTCGCCGGCGTCGCTCGATCCGTGGATCGGCAGCGGCCACCCGCTCGACCCCCAGCGCTGGTTCATCGTCTGCCCCGGGCAGCTCGGCGGCGGGGTCTCCTCCTCCCCCAGCACGGTCGCCGGGGCGCTGCCTGAGCTGACGATCGGAGACGACGTCACCGTCCAGCACCGGCTGGTGTTCGAGCATCTCGGCATCGAGCGACTCGCGCTGGTGCTCGGCTTCTCGATGGGCGGACAGCAGGCCTACGAGTGGGCGGTGCGCTTCCCGGCGATGGTCGACCGGCTGGCGGTGTTCGCCGGGCTGGCCCGCACGACGCCGGCCAACGACCTGGTGGTCGCGGCGGCGGCAGAGTCCCTCGCCGCCGGCTTGGCCCAGCACGCCCACTTCTGGGCCGCCACCGGCCTGTCGGCCGAGCTCTTCCGACGCCAGGCCTGGCGCGACGCCGGCTTCACCTCGGTCGCCGATCTCGTGACCCGCCTGTTCGAGGAGGACTACGCAAGCCTGGATCCGGGCGACCTTCAGGCCCAGCTGGCCAAGTGGCGCCGAGCCGATGCGTCGCGGCACGCGGACGGAGACCTTGCCGCCGCGCTGAACCGCATCACTGCCCGCACGGTTGTCGCCGCCTTCTCACACGACAGCTGGTTCCCGGTCGCCGACTGCCGAGCCGAGCAGGAGCTGATCGCCGGCAGCAGCTTCCGTGTCATCGACAGCGTCTGGGGCCACTACGCCTGGGGCATCACCGCCGCCGAGACGGCTCAGATCGAGGCGATCATCGCCGAGTTGCTGGGCGCTACATGACCTCGCGGTAGCGCTCGCGCTCGAACTCGGTCACGTGCCGGGAGAACAGCTCGAGCTCGTGGCGGAGCATCACCACGTAGACGTCGACCCAAAGGTCGCCGAACACCTCGCGGACGAAGCGGCTCCTGTCCAGGAGCTCGATCGCCTCCTCCAGCTGCGTCGGCAGCCGGGGCAGCGAGGCATCGGCGTGAGGGTCGCCGGTCACCATCGGAGGCAGCTCACGCTCCTGTTCCAGCCCCTCCGCGCCGGCCATCAGGCAGCCCGCGACCACGAGGTAGGGATTGGCCTCGGCCGACGCCCACCGGCACTCGAGCCTGGTGGCCGAGCCGCGGCCGACCGCGCAGCGCACGCCGACGAGGCGGTTGTCCATGCCCCAACTCACCTGCGTGGGGGCGAACGAGTAGTCCTCGACGCGCTTGTAGGCGTTGATGGTGGGGGTGTTGACCGCCTGGAGCTCGACCTGGTGGGCCAGCAGCCCGGACAGGTAGCGGCGCATCAGCGTTGACCGCAGCGCCGAGTCCTCATCCTCCTCGGCGAAGGCATTGCGGCCGTCGGGGCCGAGCAGGCTCTGATGGATGTGCAGCCCGTTGCCCGCCTCGGTGATGTAGGGCTTGGGCATGAACGTGGCCCGCAGGCCGTGCCGCTGGGCGATCTGCTTGACGACGTACTTGAGGATGATGGTCGCGTCCACCACCTCGATCGGGGACCCATGGCCGAGGTTGACCTCGACCTGGGCCGGCCCGTACTCGACGTTCCAGGCCTCGACCATGATCCCGGAGTCCTCGAGCACCTGCTTGATCTCGGTCACCAGCGGCTCGACCTCGGCACCCTTCTGCATCGAATAGCAGTGGGTGCCGGTGTACAGCGGCTGCCAGTCCGGCGTGCAGAGGTGAAACTCGAGTTCGGTGGCGACGACCGGCTCATAGCCGGAGCGCTGGACGCGTTCCACCGATCGGCGCAGGATGGCGCGGGGATCCAGGGGGATCGGCTCGTGCGTCTCCGGGTCGATCGTGTCGCAGAAGCAGAAAGCGGTTCCCTGCTTCCAGGGGGCGACGTGCAGCGTCGACGTGTCCGGCATCACGTGCATGTCCGGGTAGCCGGTGACGTCGTCGACAAACCTGGTTGGGAACAGCACGCCGTGCATGTCCCAGGTGAACGCGCAGTTGGCGATCGCGAAGCCGTCGCCTTTGGCCACCGAGCAGAAGTGCGGCACGGACAGCCGCTTGCCGCGGGGAATGCCCCAGGTATCGGCGAACATGCACTCGACCGTGTGGATTCGCTCGCGGTCGAGGAACTCACGGATGGCGTCGATGTCGACTGGGCTTTCGGTCACCTGTGCGATCTCTTCTTCTCCTCCTAGGCGGGCGGTTATCGTAACGATCTTGCGTATACGGAGTACGCAACCAACCGGCGCCCTCAGGAGGTAGAGATGCGCGCAGTGGTCCTTCGCGCTTTTCACGCACCGCTCGAGCTGGAGGAACGGGACCTGCCAACGGCGCACAACGGAGATGAGAGCATCGTGCGCGTGCTCGCCTGCGGCGTCTGCCACTCCGACCTGCATGTGACCGAGGGCTTGTTCGGGTCAGAGCTGCCCCTGGTCCTGGGGCACGAGATCGTGGCCTTCGACGAGCGGCTCGGCAACGTGCTCGTCTACGCCCCCTGGGGTTGCGGCCACTGTCGCTTCTGCCGCGCCACCGAGGAGATGATCTGTCCCGACGGGCGCGAGGCCGGCCTGTTCCAGGACGGTGGCTACGCCGAGTACATGCGGGTGCCCGCGCGCCGTTACCTCTACCCGATCGGCGACCTGGACCCGGTGCAGGCCGCCCCACTGGGGTGCGGAGGCCTGACCCCGTACCGCGCGGTCAAGCAGGCGGCCGCCTGGCTGCGCCCCGGCTCCCGCGCGCTGGTGCTCGGGGCCGGCGGACTCGGGCAGTTCGGGATCCAGTTTCTGCGGTTGATGACCGACGCCACCGTCCACGTCGGCGATCCGTCGGCGCAGAAACGCGAGCTCGCGCTATCGCTCGGCGCCGACGAGGCCGCCGCGCCGGAGCAGCTGGACGGTCCCTACACCGCCGTGCTGGACTTCGTCGGCGCCGAGGACTCGCTGGCGAACGCCGCCCGGCTCGTCGACCGACAGGGGATCTCGATGGTGATCGGCCTGTTCGGGGGGCGGATCCCGTTCGGCCTCGGCGCCGTCCCACACGAGGCCCACTTCATGTCGAGCATCTGGGGCTCTCGCGACGAGCTCGCGGAGCTGATCGAGCTCGCCGGACGGGAGCGGCTGGACTACACGATCGACACGATGGGGCTCGAGCAGGCCCAGGCGGCTCACGATTTGATTCGCTCGGGGCAGGCTCGCGGCCGCATCGTGCTGCTGCCCTGAGGGCTACTCCTCGTAGGCCGTGAAGTCTTGCTTGCGAGCCCCGCAGACGGGACAGAACCAGGTATCGGGGATGTCTTCGAACTCGGTTCCGGGGGGAATCCCGCCGTCCGGGTCGCCCTCCTCCGGATCGTAGATGAAGCCGCACGACTCACACATGTATTTCACGCGTCCAAATGTAGTGCAGCCTCGTCCGCGACGCCCGACGCCACACCAGCATCAACCCGAGGTGTAGGGTCGGCGCATGGAGAACGCCCAGCCCGAGCCGGGCGCGATGCTCAACACCGGCAAGGAGACCGTCCCGCGGCCCGCGGCGACGGTGATCCTGATGCGCGGCGGCGATCAGGCGCTGGAGGTGCTGCTCGCCCAGCGCAACCCCGGCGCGCGCTTCATGGGTGGCGCCTGGGTGTTTCCCGGCGGAGCGGTGAGCGCCGAGGACGGCGAGGGCGAGGTGGCCCTGCGGGCGGCCGCCGTGCGCGAACTGCGCGAGGAAGCCGGGATCGGCTTGGCGGATCCGGGCGAGCTGCTCGCCTTCTCGCGCTGGATCACACCGCCGGAGGTGAAGATCCGCTACGACACCTGGTTCTTCTTGGCCCCACTGCCCGGCGCGGCAGAGCCTCGCGTCGACGGTGAGGAGATGGTCGACGCGCGCTGGTTCAGTCCCGCCGGCGCGCTCCAGGCCGCCGACGACGGTGAGATCCTGCTGGTGTTCCCCACCATCAAGCACCTGGAGCAGCTGTCGGGGTTCGCCTCCGCGGCGGCGGTGATCGAGCACGCCCGCTCGCGCACGGTGCGCCCGGTGCAGCCGCGGGTGCTGATGACCGGCGAGACCGCCCGGATCGTGCTGCCCGGCGAAGCCGGCTACGACGATTGAGCAGCCGCGGTGACGGGGCCGCGTTCCCGGGCTGACCCGCGGTGACGGACTCGCGACCCCGGGTCGGGTGGGCTGTACGCAAATCATTTGCGTATACTGCGAGGTCGTGAGCCGCTCTGCCGTCATCTATCTCGGTCCTTCTGACACCGCTGCGTCCGACCTCGCCGTCCCGGATCGGCTGACCCCAGTCGCGTCGTTTGCCGACCGTACCCCGGACGAGCGCGACGGTCTGCAGGCCGCTCTGGCCGCCGTCGCCGCCGGCGAGGCCGACACCCTGTTCGTGCCCCGGCTGGCCTATGTTGCCTCGTCGCTTGGCGAGCTCCTGCGCCTGCTCCGGTGGCTTGACGAGGCCGGAGCCTCGCTGGTGGCCGCCGACGTCGAGCTTGACACCGGCAAGCGCTCAGGCCGGCGCGCGAGCGCGCTGCTGCGGGAGATCGACCGCTGGGGGCGCGAGGGCGATCACCGCCGCCGCCCGCGGGGGCGTCCCGGGCTGAGGGCGGGCGCCCCGGAGCTGACCGAGCGGATCGCCGAGCTGCGCGCCGACGGCCTCAGCCTGCGGGCGATCGCCGACCGCCTGAACGCCGAGGGGATCCCGACCCCCCGGGGCGGCTCGAGCTGGCGGGCGTCGAGCGTCCAGTCGGCGCTGGGGTACCGGCGACCGCGCCCACCGGGGCCCGGCCCCCCTCCCCCTCCCCCGCCGGCGGGACCGCACCCCGAACGCCCGCACCCCGAACGCGCGCACCCCGAGCGCCCCACGCGCCCGCACCCGGCGCGTCCGGGTGCCGGCGGGCCCAAGCAGCCGCATCCCGAGCCGTGACCGCGCTGATCCAGAGCTTCGGGGCGGTGGGCGTCTTTCTGCTCATGGTCCCGGAGAGCGCCTGCATCCCGGTGCCGAGCGAGGTGACGCTGATCTTCTCCGGGTTCGCGGTCAGCCAGCATTGGATGAGCCTTCCGGCGGCGGTCCTGGCGGCCACCGCCGGCAACCTGGTCGGGTCGCTGATCGCCTACGCCGTGGGGGCCAGCGGGCTGCTGGCGCGGGTGCCGGCGGGCCGGCTCGTGCTCGGCCCCGCCGAACGAATGCTCGACGAGCGCGGTCTGGGCGCGGTGTTCGTCGCCCGCCTGCTGCCGCTGGCGCGCACGTTCGTGTCCCTGCCCGCCGGCGCCCGGCGGTTGCCGCTCGGACCGTTCGTGCTCCTGACGACGCTGGGCTGCGCGCTGTGGGCGGTCTTGTTCGTGGTCGTGGGGCTGGTCTCGGGCAGCGCCTGGGGCGCGGTCAGCTCGGTGCTCGGGAAGGTCCTGCTGGGCGCCGGGGTGCTGATCATGGCGGCGGCCCTGTGCCGCCGGGCCGCGCGCTAGTCAGTCAGTCGCGCCACGTCCCGGATCCGGGGCTGACCGTGACGAGTCTGTGACGTCCCCGATCCGGGCCGGAAACCTGGCGAAACTGTGGCGGCGTGTGTCGTCGCGTTGGCTGGCAGCGGAAACCCGTCACGTCTGGCGGGAAAGTGCTGCCGGCCGACGGGTAGCCGGACCGAATCGCCTGGGCGTCTATCGCGCGGGACGTAGTCAGTCGGTGAGGCCCCGATCCGGGACCTGGCACGTTTACCCTCAGCCAGTCGCACCACGCCCCACACGGCCGGGGCCGCAAGCGCGACTAGGTATCGGCGTTGAAGTCCGGCAGGCCCAGCGACTGCAGCCAGTGGCTGACGGTGATGTTGAGCTGGGTGAACTCGCCCGTCCAGATCAGCACGCCCATCGCGATCAGCACCGCCCCGCCGACGCCGATCACCACCGGGTAGTGGCGCTTGATCACGGCGAACGCCGGCGGTCGCGCTCCCGAAGGCCAGGCCCGTGATCAGGAACGGGACCCCGAGCCCGGCGCAGTAGACCGCGAGCAGCACGGCGCCGCGTGAGGCCGACGACGAGGTCCCGGCGGCGGTGACGATCGCCCCCAGGGTGGGGCCGGTGCAGGGGGTCCAGGCGAGCGCGAACGCCGCCCCGGTCAGCACCGGGCCGCCGCGCCCGGCCCGCTGCATCAGCGGTCCGACGTGCCATTCGCGGCTCAGAAACGGGCACGAACGGCGCGGCCACGAACACGATCCCCATGCCGATGATCACCGCGCCCGAGATCTTCAGCGCGGCGGGGCCGGTGAGCGCGCCGCGCAGCGCGCGCTGGCCCAGAAGCCCCAGCGTGATGAAGATGAAGGAGAAGCTGGCTACGAACGCGAGACTCGGGCCGAGCACTCGCAAGGCCTTGATGTCTCCGGGCTGGCCGCCCGCCACCGCCGAGATGTAGCCCGGCACCAGTGGGAGCACGCACGGCGACAGGAACGAGATCAGTCCCGCGCCGAAAGCCACCGGAATCCCGATGCCCGACGCTGCGTCCATCCTGGCCCGGAGGGTAGCGGTCGCCGCCGACCACGGAGCCGGCGCCGCGCCATCGACGATCCCCCGTCCGGCCGCGCCCCAGAGGACTACACTTTGGCGCCAGGTACGTGATGGCGGCGCCTCGCCGGACATCGGCGCGGCGGCGGCCGGGCACGCGACCAGCAGGATTAGCCAAGTCGTAACTTTCACCCGGTCGAGCCGTTAGAGTTGGTCAAGGGTCATTAAGTGGAAGCCTCCGCTCTCCCAGCATCTGTAGGCCTGGCGCGGACTCGTCTTGCGATCGGGGCCCCTCTTCTCCGCCTTCGATCCGACGAACAGCTCGTCTCGCTGTTCCGCGCCGGCAACGACGAGGCGTTCCGCGTGATCCACGACCGGTACCGCGCGCGGATGCTCGCCTACACGCGCCAGATGCTGGCCGGCTCCCCTCAGGATCCCGAGGACGCGGTCCAGGAGATCTTCGTGCGCGCCTACTGCGGGCCTGCGCGCCAATCGCCGCGAGCTCGCGCTGCGGGCGTGGCTGTACCGCATCGCCCACAACCGCTGCGTCGACGAGCTGCGCCGGCCGCACGCCATCGCGCTCGAGGCCATCGACTCGATGATCCCGGCGGCGCACGACCCCGTCACCAAGGTCGAGCAGCGAGACTCGCTGCGCCGGCTGATCGCCGATGTCCAGCGGCTCCCCGAGCAGCAGCGCTCGGCGCTGCTGATGCGCGAGATGGGCGGCATGGCCTACGCCGACGTCGCCGGCGCGCTCGGCGTATCGGTTCCGGCCGTCAAGTCGCTGCTGGTCCGGGCGCGCTTGGGCTTGGCGCAGGCCAACGAGGCGCGCGACACCGCCTGCGCCGAGATCCGCGAGGACCTGATCGCGTCGCACGACCGCGGCGTGCGCGCCAGCGGCCTGGCCCGGCGTCACATGCGCGACTGCGCCAGCTGCCGCGCAGTTCCGCACCGAGGTCCGCGGCGTGAGCCGCCGGTTTGCGGCGCTGACCCCGACGCTGGGGCCGATCGGCGTGGTCGCCAACCTGCTGGGCTGGGGCAGCGGCGGCGGCGCGGCGGCGGGCAGCGGCGCCGTCGGCAGCGCGGCACCGCGGCGCGCCGGCTCCGGAGCGGCGGCCTCGGCGGGCGTGCTTGCCGGCGGCGACCGGCCACGTCGTGACCCTGCTGGCGGCGGCGGTGGTAGCCACCGGCGGCGCAGTCGAGATCCAGCACACGCTGGCCACGCCGATCCGCACCGCGCCCGTCACCACCGCGTCGTCACCGAGCGCCAGGCCGACCCGGACGCCACTCGGCGGCCTCGACGGCTCCGTCGTCCTCCTCGCAGTCCTCATCCTCGCGTCGTCACGTCTCCGCGGCCACGGCGCAGGCCGCTCCGACGCTCGGCTCGCCCAGCGCCCAGCGCCGACCCGGCTCCAGCGCGCCGGCCGGCACCGCGCGCGCGGCGGCTCCTCCGGTCCCCGTCGTCCACCGCCAACGCGTCCAGCGGCCACACGCCGGATCCGGACCAAGACGCTGCCGATCGCCGAGACGCTGGACCCGGACAACATGATGTACGGGCCCAACGCCGGCAACGGAACGGCATCCGCCGGCGGCACCGGGACGACGGCTCCACCACCGGCTCCAGCGCCACCAGCTCCTCGACGCCCACCGGCGCCAGCACCGGCGGCACCTCCGGGGCCGCCGGCGGCACGACCGGAAGCAGCACGGCCGGCACCACCACGGCGGTGGCTCCACCGGGACGACCGGCACCACCGGGACGGCGACCGGGACCTCCGGACGACCATCGGTAGCTCGGAACCGGAACCGGCGCCGGCGGCGGCAGCACCGGCACGGGAGGGGCGCCCGGCGGTCGGCGGACCTCTGGCAGCGGGGCCGGAACGACGAGCGCGGGCACCGGCGCTAGCGCAGCATCCGTCGGCGCCGGCACCTCGTCGACAGGCGCGGGGAACCTGAGCTCGTTCATAGCAGAGCCGGTGAGGCGGTCGTCGCCGCTGCCGCGGTGAACCGGACCAGTGGCCAGACGACGATCGATCGCTACCTGGAGACGCTGGACCACGAGGAGCTGCACGTGCAGCGCGGCTCGCGCTCGGGTCTCTACACGATCGTCGCCATCCACTCGACCGTCCGGGGGCCGTCGCTCGGGGGCTGCCGAATGTGGTCCTACGACGATGCTCGCGTCGGCGCTGCGCGACGCGCTGCGGCTCTCCCGAGCGATGACGTTCAAGGCCGCCGTCGCCGACCTTCGGCTCGGCGGAGGCAAGGGCGTGATCATGACGCCCGCCGCCGGGCGCCTGTCCTCGGCGCGCCGCCACGCGGCGCTTGCTCGATTTCGCCGACCTCGTGCAGTCGCTGGGCGGTCGGTACATCACCGCCGAGGACGTCGGCACGTCGAGCCGCGACATGAGCGTGTTCGCGCGAGCGCACGCACGCACGTGGCCGGGCTGCCCCGCAAGCGCGGCGGGTCCGGGGACCCGAGCCCATTCACCGCCCTGGGGGTGCAGGCGTCGATCGAGGCCGCCTGCGAGCGCGTCTTCGCGGATCGCTCGCTGCGCGATCGCTCGGTCTGCGTGATCGGGCTCGGCCACGTCGGATCGCGGGTCGCCAAGCGTTGCGCCCGAGCGGGCGCGCGACTGACTGGTCGCCGACGTCGACGGAGGCAAGCGCGCACTGGCCGACCAGCTCGGGGCCGCGTGGTTGACCCCGACCGACGCACTGCAGAGCGAGGCCGAGGTGCTCGTCCCCTGTGCGCTGGGCGGCTTTCTCGACCACGACACGGTCCCGCGCCTCCGCTGCCGGGTGATCGCCGGTGCGGCCAACAATCAGCTGGCCGACGACGGCGTCGCCGAGCTGCTGGCGGCGCGGGGCATCCTGTGGGCCCCCGACTTCGTCGTCAACGCCGGCGGCCTGATCAACATCTCCGAGGAGATCGGCGGCTATGACGCCGCCGCCGCCCGCCGGCGGGTCCGCGGGATCGGCGACACGCTGCGCGAGATCTTCGCCCAGGCCGAGAGCGGCGACACCACGGCGCTGTCGGCGGCGATGGCGCTGGCGCGCGACGCCTGGCTGCCGCCGACGGTCGCTCTGGCCCAGCCGGCCTGATCAACCGTGAGCGCGGCTCGCGCAACGCGAAGCCCGCCGGACGCTCCACCCCGGTCGGGCAGCCGGCCCTCGTCGGCGAGCTTGTCCAGGTGCGCGGCCAGCGTGACCGCCGCCGCCGGCCGCAGCGGCTCCGGGACGTCGTCCCAGGCGCGCGTCGAGCATCTCGGAAACCGAGCGAGCGCCGCCCCGCCAGCGCCGCCAGCAGCCGGCGCTCGCGGTCGAGCCGGTGCGCGATGTACTCCGCGCAGCTTGGCGTCCGGCTCGTAACCACCGGCCCATGGCCGGGGCACAGCACCTCGGGATCGCGCCGCCGCAGCCGCGCGAGGCCCTCGAGGTAGCCGGCGAGCGCGCCCGGATCGGGCGCGATGAACACGCTTCCCTCCCCCAGCACGGCATCGCCGGTCAGCGCCACCGGGCCGGCGAGGAAGGCCAGGTGATCGGGCGCGTGCCCGGGGGTGGCCAGGACCTGCAGCGGACCGAAGCGCCCGCCATCGCCGAGCGCGACGTCGACCGCGCCCCGGCGCCGCCGCCAGCGGCGCGTGCGGGAAGCGAGCCCGGATGGCGGCGACCGCTGCGGAGTGGTCGCCGTGATCGTGGGTCAGGGCGATGCCGCCCAGACCGCCCCGGTCGGCGATCTCGCCGCTGAGCTCGTCCACGTGGGCGTCGAGCGCCGGCCCGGGATCGACCAGCCAGGCCGGATCCCGGCCGACCACCCAGGTGTTCGTGCCGGTCAGCGTGAATGGCCCGGGGTTGTCGGCCCGCACGCCCGATTACGTCGTACCCGGGAACCTCGACGCGTGCCATTGCTTGAATGATCAATGATGGCGGCGACGTCCGACGATTCGGGGACCACCGAGAGGTGCACGGACCTCCGGCGTGGCCATCCGAGGAGCTGGACCACCGAGATGCAGCCGGGGCGCAACCTGGCCAAGGGCCTGATCTCGCTGGGCATCCTGGTCGCGATGGTCGTGGGGCTGCTGCTCGCGGTCCCGGGGCTGCGCGGCGTCGCCGACGCAGTGCGGCACATGCGCGTCGGCTGGCTGCTGATCGGTGTCGGGCTCGAGATCCTGTCCTGCCTCGGCTACGTGCTCGCCTTCCTGCAGGTGTTCGACCGCGCCCCGATCCGCTTCGGCGCGCGCGTCGCGCTCAGCGAGCTGGCCTTCGGCGCCGCCGTGTCCCTCGGCGGCGCCGGCAGCATCGCCGTCGGCGCCTGGCTGCTGGTCGAGCGCGGCGGCGAACCGACCCGCGTCGCCGAGCGCTCCGCCGTCCTGTTCCTGCTCACCAGCGCGGTCAACGTGCTGACGCTGATGGTGGTCGGCTTCGGCCTGTACTTCGGCCTCCTCCCCGGTCCCACGGACCCGCTGCTGAGCCTGGCGCCCGCGGTGGCGGCCACGGTTGTCGCTGGTGTTCTTTCTCCTGCTCCCCCGGTTCAGCGAGCGCCTGGCTGCCGGCCGCAAGCCGGGCAAGATCCGGACGCTGCTGATCGAGATCGCCGCCAGCATCCGCCAGACCGAGCAGCTGCTGGTCACGCCGGACTGGCGGCTGATCGGCGCGGTCGCGTTCCTGTGGTGCGACATCGGCGTGCTGGCCGCGTGCTTCGCGGCCGCCGGCCCGGTCCCGCCGCTGGCCGTGATCGTGCTCGCCTACCAGATCGGCTACCTGTCGAACCTGATCCCGATCCCCGGCAACATCGGCATCCTCGACGGCAGCCTGGTCGGGATGTTCGCCCTGTTCGGCGTCTCGGCCACGCTCGCCACCGCGGCCACCGTCGTCTACCACGCGATCGCGTTGTGGGTCCCGGCGATGTGGGGGACGGTCGCCTTCCTCATCCTGCGCCGCACCCGCAACCGGCCGCTGACCCTGCGACCGCCGCGCGAGGAGCGCCGGCGTCTGAAGCGTCTGCGCCGCCTGGGTCACCAGGTGCCAAGCGGAGCCGACGAGCCGCCGCAGCAGTGATTGGTGAGACGATCCGGCGATGACCCCCGACATCCAGCCATCGCAAGCCCCCGTTGCCGGCTCCGCACCCGGCCTGGTCATGACTGAGCACGTGCTCACGGTTCCGCTCGACCACGAACATGCTGGGAGAACGCCAGATCGAGGTGTTCGCCCGTGAGGTGGCCGACCCCGACGGCCGAGACCGGCCGTTCCTCGTCTACCTCCAGGGAGGTCCGGGCATGGAGGCGAACCGGCCGTCGGCGATCCCCCGCGGCCCGGCGTGGCTTGACCGCGCTCTGCAGGACTATCGCGTGCTGATGCTCGATCAGCGCGGCACCGGGCGCTCGACCCCGGTCGGCACGCTCCACGGCATGACCCCGGCCGAGCAGGCGGACTACCTCACACATTTCCGAGCCGACGCGATCGTGCGCGACGCCGAGCTGATTCGCCGGCATCTCGGCGTGGAGCGCTGGAGCGTGCTCGGCCAGAGCTTTGGCGGCTTCTGTGTCACCGCGTACCTGTCGCTGGCTCCGGAGGGGCTGCGGGAGGCGTTTTTCACCGGCGGCCTGCCGCCATTGCGCGGCTCGATCGACGACGTGTACACGTGCACCTACGAGCGCGTGCGGAAACGCAACCGCGGCTACCTGCAGCGCTACCCAGCCGACCGGGCCCGGCTACGAGCGCTACGCCTCCGGCTCGACGAGGAGGACATCAGGCTCCCGGCCGGGGACCGGCTGACCTGGCGGCGCTTTCGGCAACTGGGGGCGATGCTCGGCATGAGCGACGGCGCCGATGCCCTGCACTACATCCTGGAGCGGCCGTGGGACTCGCCGGCCTTCCTCCACGACGTCGAGAACGCCACCTTCTTCGCCCGCAACCCGATCTACGCCATCCTCCATGAGGCCAGCTACGCCGATGGTGGCGCCACTCGCTGGTCGGCCGACCGCCTGCTGGGCGCCGATTTCGAGCGTGAAGATCTGCTCACCGGCGAGCACGTCTACCCGTGGATGTTCGAGGAGTACGGCGCCCTGACCCCGTTGCGCGAGGCCGCCGGCCTGCTCGCCGAGCATGAATGGCCCCGCCTCTACGACCCCGAGGTGCTGGGGGAGAACGAGGTCCCGGCGGCGGCCGCCATCTACACCGAGGACATGTACGTGGAGCGTGCCTTCTCCGAGCAGACGGCGGCCCAGATCCGCGGTCTGCGTCCGTGGGTGACCAGCGAGTACGACCACAACGGGCTGCGGGTGGCCGGTGAGCACATCCTCGGCCGGCTCATCGACCTCGCTCGGGGCCGCCGCTAGCTGCCGGCACCAGGCGACGCACCTGGGATGTGACCTGTCCGGTGCCGGAGGGCCGCCACCGGCCATGTAAGCTCGTGCGCCTGGCCCGATGACCACCAGCACACGGCCTGACAGCGGCCGGATCCGACGGCAGCTGACGTTCTGGCTTCGGCCGGCGTTCGTTCTGCGGACGCTCAATGGCTTCCAGCGGGTGGCCGGCTTTGACCGCGCCATCGCGCTCGCGTCGAGCACGCTGACCGCGCTGATCCCGCTGATCATCCTGGTGGGAGCGCTCGTCCCCAGCGCCGATGCCAACGCGGCCGCCGGCAGGATCATCGCCCGCTACGGACTGACCGGCGGAGGCGCTCAGGCGGTGCGAGACGTGCTGTCCCCCGCGGGCGGGACCAGCACCTCGATCAGCGTCGTGGGCGCGTTTCTGCTGCTGATCGCGGTTTTGAGCTTCTCCCGCGGAGTCCAGCGCCTGTTTGAGCAGACGTGGGAGCTCAAGCCCCTCAGCGTCCGCAACACGGTCAACGACCTGCTCTGGATCGCGGGCGTGGTGGCCTACCTCGCCGTCAGCTGGGGGGTGCACGACCTCGTCGACCGCAGCCGGGTACAGGTTGCCGCCAACGTGATCGTCATGCCGCTGTCGGCGCTGTTTCTGGCCTGGAGCGGCCGGGTCCTGAGCGCGAGGCGAATCTCATGGCGAGGCCTGGTTCCGTTCTCGGTCCTGGGATCGGTCCTGGTCGCGGTCTGCTTGACCTTCGCCGCCGTCTACATACCGCACCTGTTCAACACGTATGCGTCGCGCTACGGCGTCATCGGGGCGGTGCTGGCGATGATCTCGGTTCTGTTTGTGCTGATGGTCGTGCTTGTTGCCGCCGCGGCCGCCGGGCGTGAGATCTCCGAGGAGCTCGAGCGGATCCGGCAGGGACAGCGTCCACCCGACGACGAGGTGAGCCAGGAGTGGCACGCGTTGGTCGACGGGTTCCGGCTGCGCACGCAGGAGATGCGTGATCGGATCGATCGCCTCCGCCGCCGGCCCGGGAACGTCCGCCATGAGCGAAATCGAACCGGCGCCGACGACTCACCCGAGGGCCGAGATCCCGCGGCCGATGAGCACGATTCCGACGACGGCGACGATGGCGGCCCCGGCGGCAAGCTTGTTGGCCTGCATCCAGCGCGAGAAGCGGCTGACCCGGTCGGCGGTGCCGTCGGGGTCGATCGTGTAGCCGGCGATCGGGATCTCGATGAGGACGAACTTGACCAGCGCGAAGCCGACCATCACCACCGCGGCGACGAGCGCCCCATAACCGCCTCTGGCGAGCCGTCCCACCGCCAGGAAGTCGAACGGCCCGGGAATGGCCAGCAGCACCCCGATCAGAGCGGCGACCATCAGTGACCCCTCGCGGAGCGCCCCCTCGGCTCGGGCGCGCAGGTTCGCGTGTGCGGTCGGCTTGTCGCGTCCGCGACGCCGGGGTCGAGGGCGCACCGACGCGGTCCGCGTCGCCAGCGCTCGGCCGCGACCCGTGACCATCAGGACCGCGAGCAGCAGGGCGATCGCGCCGACCACAAGATAGGTCGCCGGCCCGAGCCGGTGAGAGGTGGTGCCGGCGATGCTGCCGCGGGAGCGGAAAACGGCCAGGATCAGCAAGCTGCTGCCGACGCTGACGACGACGCTGGCGATGTAACAGGCCCACAGCAGCGGCTGAGGGTTGGGGCGCGTGAGGATGATCACGACCACGGCCAACAGCTGCGGATAGACGGCCGCGGCGAGGGCAAGAAGAAGGATCGCGCCCACGGCGACGCCATCTTCGCACAGCTCCAACGGCCCGTTCGGGTCATCCGCGGAGGGTGATGCGCGGACCGGTCGAGTCTGATCTAGTTCTCGGCACGGTCACACGCCCAGCCGGAGGTATCGAATATGCAGGGCACCGAAGACGACGGCGGGCGACCTGACCGTCTTCGCCGGGGCCTCAACCGGGATGTTGGACGACGACGACGCCGCGCTGGTGGCAGCGAAGATCGAGCCCGGGAGCGCGGCGGTGATGATCGTGTACGAGAACCGATGGGCGGCGCCATTCGTTGCCGCGGTGCGCCGCAACGGGGGCGAACTGATAGCCAATCAGCGCATCGGGGTGCAGGCGATCCTCGACGCACTCGACGCCGCCGGAGCGGCAGCGTGATCAAAAGGGGGACATGAGCATGGGACTTCTTGGCGGGTTGGCCCGCACCGCCGTCGCCGCCGGTACATGGACGGCGGTCTCAAACCGCGTCAGCAGGCGTCAGGGCAATCGATGGGCTCAACAGGACCAGCAGCAGTACTATCAGCGCGCCCCCGCCCCGCAGGCCGCGCCCGCGGCGGCACCGGCGGCCGCGACAGACCCGATCAAGCAGCTGAAAGACCTGGCGGAGCTCAGGGACAAGGGCATCCTGACCGAGGAGGAGTTCGCAGCGCAGAAGGCGCGGATCCTCGCCGCCTGAACAGGTCCGGGTCGGCTGCTCGAGTTGCGTTGTGTGCTTGCCTACAGCCGCCACGATGCAGTTGGCGGCCGTTTCACGTCTCCAAGCAGCCGGCTCGCTGGCCCGGGCCAAGGCGCGTCTGGATCCGCTCGCGCTCTACGACCGGCCCGTGAGCATCGACCGCGTCAGGGTCGTGAGCGCGCCCTGGTTATTCAGGCTGCCGTGGTTTCGCCGCTTCGACGGTTACGCGATGTGGAATCTGATCCTCGTCCGCGTGCCCGGGATGGTTGGCGACGAGGATCTGATCTGCCACGAGCTCTGCCACGTGTGGCAGATGCAGCACCACCCGCTGAGGATGCCGTTGTCCTATCTCCGCCTCGGGTATGCGGCCAACCCCTATGAGGTGCACGCCGGGCCGCCTCGACGTCACCCGGGCGCTAAGCCACTGACCATCAGCTCGGCGCCCCGGTCCGGGACGACCACGAGCATGCTGCGGCGGGCGCGCTCGCTTTCGCGCCGCGCCGGCCGGATGTCCAAGTCCGGCCGCGGCGCGCAGCACCTCCCGCATCTCCATCTCGGCGAACGGCGCCCCGGCGCACCGGCGAACGCCGCCGCCGAACGGAATCCACGACATCGGGTCGGGCTGGTGGGCCCTCCAGCCATCGCTCGGGCCGGAACGCCGCGGCGTCGGGCCACAGGTCCTCTCGCCGCATCGCCAGCCACAGGCAGGCGGCGACCTGCACGCCGGCGGGCAGCGTCCGGCCGGCGATCCGTGCCGGCGCCAGCAGCCGTCGGGGGGCGATCGTCAGCGCCGGACGGACACGCAGCACCTCCTTGACGACCGCATCGAGGTAGGCGGGCTCGCCCTCGCGCAGCGCGCCTGCACCGCGGGATGGCGCGCCAGCCGTTCGAACGCCCACGCCAGCGAGGCCGCCGAGCTGTCGTGGCCGCCCACCAGCAGCGCCACCAGCTGATCACGGATGTGCCGGTCGGTCGGCGGGTTGCCGTCCTCGTCGCGCTGCTCGAGCAGCACCGACAGCACCGAGTCGTCGCCGGGCTGGCCGCGGCGACGGGCCACCAGATCCAGCAACAGCGAGTCGAAGCGCTCGACCTCGATCCGGAAGCGGCCCCACGGGCTCCGCGGCCCGAGATCGCGCCGCACCAGCACCATCGCGAGCACCCGCGGCAGCGACCGAACGCCCTCCAGCGTGGTCTCGATGGCGTCGCGCAGCCGCCGGACCTCCGGCTCGCTGCCGGCGCCGAACACGACCCGCAGGATGATCTCGAGCGTCAGCTCGCGCATCCGCTCCAGCGCGACCACCCGACCGCTCCACGTGCTCCAGCTCGCGGCGGGCGAGCTCGGCCATCGACCGGCGCCAGCGCGCGCATCCGCTCGCCGTGAAACGGCGCCGCCATCAGCCGGCGCTCGCGCAGGTGCTCCTCTCCGTCGAGCAGCAGGATCGAGTGCTGCCCGGCGAACGGCCGCAGGAACTCCCAGCTCTGCCCGGCGGGCGCGATCTCCGGATCGAGTGCGAACACCTCACGCACCGCGCTCCGGGTGCGAGAACAACACCATCGGCTCCTCGGTCCAGTAGGTCCGGATGGTTACCGGATCGCCGAACCGCTCGTGCGCGCCGCGCATGAAGGCGGCCGGCCGCGCCATCCACGCCAAGGTCTGCCAGACGGCCGGCGCGCGCGGACCAGGTGGCAACTCCACACGCCCGATCCTACGCGCACCGGTCGTCGGCATCAGAGCTGGTCGCGCTGCGCTGCCGGTGCGAGGTTCAAGGGGACCAGGACGGCGCTCTTGCGCCCCACCCGGACCTGGGTCACGTAGCCACCGTGACCGTCGCGGCGACCGGCGACGTGACGGCTGATGCCGAGCCTGAGCGGCTTGCGCCGCCGGGATCGATCCAGGGACCGGCGCAGGGGTATCCGCGTTGCCTGCTTGGTCATGCTGCCTCCAATTCGAATGTCGCAGGTTGTTGCTGGTCGCTCGGCCGCGACCGGCTCAGATTGGGCCGGCGGACGGCGCAGCCACACGAGCGCGACCACCGCGCCCGCGACCGACGGCGCCGGCCCCCAACGTCCACGCGAGGTGAAAGCCACCGGTGAGCGCCTGGAGATGGTGCTGGCCCGAGCCGGCGAGCACCTTGGTGCGCTGCGCGGCCACGGTGGCCAGGGCGGCGATTCCGATCGCCCCCGAGATCTGCAGTGAGGCGTTGACGATCCCGGAGGCCAGGCCGGCGTCGGCCGGCGGCACCTCGGCCATGGCGATCGATGGTCAGCGGCAGAAACGACAACCCGGCGCCCAGCCCCAGGAGCAGCGAACGGGACGAAGATCGTCGGGAAGTAGTCGGCGTGAGCAGGCAGGCGGGACAGCAGCACCAGCGCCGCCGTAATCCCGTCAGCCCCGCCAGCAGCACCCGCAGCGGCCCGAAGCGAGCCATGAGCCGAGCGGTGATACCGACCGACAGCGCCCCGAGGACCAGGGTGGTCGGCAGGAACGCCAGGCCGGTGCCCAGCGCGCCGTACCCGTGGACGTGCTGGAGGTACAGGACCCCGAGCAGGAATGTCGAGAACATCCCGGTGACCAGGAAGCCGCGCACCACGCTCGAGGCGACGAGTCCCGGGACGCGCAGGATCCGGAGCGGGAACATCGGGTTGGCCACCCGCGACTCAACGCGCGACGAACACGGCCAGCAACGCGAGGCTCACGGCTCCGAAGCCCAGCGTGTGGACCGACAACCAGCCATATTCGGTCGCCTTGACGATCGCGTAGACCCCGAGCATCAGCGCCACCGTGACCAGGGCCGCGCCCAGCACGTCGATGCGCTGGCCCAGGCCGACACGCTCGGTCTCGTTGATCAGCGCCCGCCCCAGGACGAAGGTCGCGATCCCGATCGGCACGTTGATGAAGAAGATCCAATGCCAGCTCAGCGCCTGGGTCAGGACGCCGCCGGCCAGCAGGCCGATCGAGCCGCCGCTGGCGATGATGAACGTGTAGACGCTCATGGCGATGGCGCGCTCGCGCGGCTCCGGGAACTCCGTCACCAGCAGCGCCAGCACCGCCGCCGAGGCGACGCGCGCCGCCGAGGCCCTGAACGAAGCGGGCGACGATCAACAGGACCTGATCGTCGGCGAGTCCGCAGGCGACCGAGGCGAGCGTGAACACCACGAGCCCGGTCAGGAACAGCCGCTTGCGTCCGAGCAGGTCGCCAAGGCGGCCGGCCAGGAGCAGGAAGCTCCCGAAGGCGATCATGTAGGCGTCGATCACCCAGGCGAGGTTGGCCTGCGAGAAGTGGAGCTCGTGCTGCATGCGAGGGCAGCGCGACGTTCACGATCGTCGCGTCGAGGACCATCATGAGCTGGCCCAGGCAGACGACGGCCAGCGTGACCCACCGCCGCCGCTCTCCGCTGATTAGCTTGAGATGTGATCATCCCCTCTCGATGGTCGTTCTCATGTACGAAGATCGTCAATGTAGCATGGACTATCACTCTACATCAAGATGATCATCCTGATACCCTGCAAACTGCAATGGCGATAGATACCTCTCCCGGGACGATCGTCATGCTGCTTGCGGCTGGCCAAGACCGTGCACAAGCGCAGTACCGAAGATCTGCTGGGGATCACGGTGCGCCAGATGATGTTGCTCAGCTACCTGCGCGCGGTCGCCCCGGCTCCCACAGCAGCAGCTGTGCGAGTCCCTGTGGCTCGACCCCAACAACTGCGTGCTGCTCCTCAATGAGCTCGAGGAGATGGGCTACGTCGAGCGGCGCCGCGATCCCACCGACCGCCGCCGCCACATGGTCGAGCTGACCACCGACGGCCGGCAGGCGCTGGAGCGCGCCGAGCGGGCCCAGGAGAGCCTCGAGGACGAGGTCCTCGGCGGATTGAGCGAGGACGAGCGCGCCACCCTGCGCTCACTGCTGCGCCGCGCGCTCGATCAGCGCCCGAGCTGATGGGCAGCCGCGGCGCGGCCGATCGCTGAGGCGGCGCTCAGACGAACCCCTGCCCGTCGCTCCTCAGCTGGAGAGGCCTGCGATTCGCGCGTCCATCGGTGTGGCCGGGCGCGGCATGTCGGCGATCTGCCATCCGCAGCTCCATCACCGCCGCGTCGTAGATCCCCGAGAAGCTCGGGAACGGCTGGATCGTGTCGCCCAGCACCTCGAGCGCGACGTGGGCGCGGATCGCCAGCGTCGCCTGCTGCAGCCACTCACCGGCTTCGGGCCCGAGCGCATAGGCGCCGGTCAGTCGCTCGCCGTCCGAGAGCAGCGTCAAGAACCCGTTCGACTCGGCGTAGGCGTGCGTGTAGGTGGCGGTCTTCGGCACCTCCGACACGAGCGCGGTGCCGCTGTACTGCGCCTCGAGCGCACCCACGGCCGCGGCCTGCGGGTCGGTGTAGGTGACTCGCGGAACGGCTTCGTAGTTCGCTGGACGCGGATCGCCGGCGATGTTCGCCGCGACCACGTCGCCCTCGTACTCGCCGACGTGGGTGAGCGGCCAGATGCCGTTGACGTCCCCGATCGCCCACAGGCGCTCGCCGGCGCGCAGGTGCTCGTCGACCTGGATGCCGTGGGGGTTGGCCTCGACGCCGACCGTCTCCAGGCCGATCCCCTCGACGCGCGGACGCCGGCCGGTCGCCACCAGCAGCCGGTCGCCCCGCAGGTCCGCACCGCCCTCGAACTCGCAGGACGTACTCGTCGCCGTCGCGCCGCGCGGCCGATCGCATGCATCCCGAGCATGCAGCTCGATTCCGTCCCGGCGCAGCGCCTCGCCGAGCGCCTTGCCCAGCGGCGCGGCCTCGCGGGGAACCACGCGGTCGGCGCCCTCGACGAGCACCGCCTCGCCGCCGAGCCGTCGCACGACCTGGGCAAGCTCGACGCCCGCCGACCCGCCGCCCAGGACCAGCAGGCGGCGCGGCACGGCCTTCATGCTCGTCGCCTCGCGCGTGCCCCACACGCCCTCGAGCTCGCGCGAGTCCGGCGACGGGGGCACGATCGGATCCGAGCCGGTCGCGACGACGACGTGCTCCGCGGTGTGCCGGACGCCGTCGACCTCGACCGCGCCGTGCCGGCCAGCCGGCCCGTGCCTCGCAGCAGATCGATCCCCCGGTCCGCCAGCCACCGCTCCTGGCCGGTGTCGGAGTAGTTGGAGACCATGAAGTCGCGCCACGCGAGCGCCGCCTCAACGTCGACCTCGGCCGTGCGCCCCGGCCTCGAGCGCGCCGTGCACCGCCTCGCCCGGGACGCAGCAGCGACTTCGACGGGATACACGCCCAGTACGAGCACTCGCCGCCGACCAGCTCTCGCTCGACGATCGCCACGCGCAGTCCGCGCGCCGCCAGCGCCGCGGCGCAGTGCTCGCCGGGGCGCCGCCGCCGAGCACGATCACGTCATAGTCATTGCTCGGACTCATCGTTACCTCCCGCGGGGTTGAAAGTGGCGCCCCCAGTTTGACCGAGTGGCGGGTCGGCGTCGTCATAGATGTGGGCACGGGCGAGCTTGCCGGTGCTGCCTCGGACGTACACGGCGATGCCTGCCTCGGGCGGAAGCTCGGTCCGGCCCCATCCGACGACGTTGTATTCCAGTGCGCACGACCGGCCGTCGTCAGTGATGGCACAGTCCTCCCAGGCGATGCCGCCGCCGTTGGAGAAGAACCGCTCGTAGAGGGCGACCAACTGGTCGTGGCCGCGATGCACGTACCTCCCACCCGCGGGCTCGCGGACGTAGGCGTCGGGCTCAAAGGCGGCCACGGCGGCTTCGACGTCGCCTGCCCGGAGTGCGCGCTGATACTCGCCGACGACGTCTGGCTCCTGGAGGTCCTGGTCGGGCTGCAGCACCGGCGGGCGGTTGGCGCGCCTGCCTCTCAGTGGCCAGGTGCTGTAGTAGAGGCGTAGCTCGATGATGCGCCCGTCGTCGTCACGATCAGCGACGATCGCAACCGGCAGCTCGATGCGACCGTCGTCGGCGTCGAGCGTCAGCACCGTCTCCTCGACCCCGCGCCGTGGGGTGATGATTCGCGCCACCTCGCCGACGACAACGTTGGCCTCGGTCAGCCATGCGTTGGTGTCGGCCAGGAACCGCTCGAAGGCGGGGCGTCCCTTGACTCGGCCACGGATCGGGTGATGGATCTCCGGCTCGCCGGCAAAGGATTGCACGAGTGCGTCGGTCTCCCCAGACGTCACGCCCGCGAAGTACGGCACCGGTGCCGCGGCTCGAGCGTCGGCGGCCTGGCCGCGAATTCGCTCGAGCGCGGGGGCCGAAAACAAGTCGGGAAACCACGGCATGAACCGAAGCCTCTCACAGAGCCCAGGGTGATGACCAGGGACTCGACGGGCGCGAGCCGGGCCAGGCGCGCGACTATGCTGCCAACGGCAATCGACGGAGGTCAACATGGCCAGCAACAACGTAGGCGACGGCACTTCGGCAGAGATGGCGGAGCCGGGCACGATCGACATGGGGCTCGAAGTCGTGACGTTGCCTGTCTCCGACGTCGATCGGGCAAAGCGCTTCTATCAGAGCCTCGGTTGGCGGCTGGACGCCGACATCGCGCGCGGCGAAGACGTTCGCGTGGTGCAGTTCACCCCACCCCACTCGCAGTGCTCGATCCACATCGGCAAGGGCCTGACGGCGGCTGCGCCCGGATCGATTGACCGGCTGATCCTTGCCGTCAAGGACATCGAGGCCGCGCGCAGCGACCTCATCAGCCGCGGCGTCGACGTCGGTGAGGTGGACGACACTCGACCCCCGGACTCCGACCCACAAACCGACCGTTCGTACTTCGCCTACGCTTCGTTCAAGGACCCGGATGGCAACGGCTGGCTGCTCCAGGAGATCCTCACCCGGCTTCCGGGGCGGGAATGGGAGGACTGAGAGTCAAGATCACCGTTGCGCGGGCGGTACATCGCACAGCTTGTCGGTGAGCTGTGCAACTTCCTCCATGGTGTAGCTCAGGCCTCGGCGGGTGGTGTCGGGCGGCTGGTGTCCGAGGCCCGCGCCGGGGCGCCACTCCTGGCGTGGTCTGATCGGTCGAGGCACCAGCCCTCCCCCGCAATTGGGGCACACGTTGCGCAGCACGTTCTCGACGCAGTCGGCGCAGAACGTGCACTCATAGCTGCAGATCCGCGCGTTTGACGCGTCGGGCGGAAGATCGACGTCGCACAGCTCGCAGTTTGGGCGTAGGGCAAGCAAGGATTACCTCCGCGGAGTGGCATCGCGCCCGCCTCATGCAAGGCGGACTCGTCGCGACCGAAGGGTATCTGCGACCAACCCCGCGTCGGTGTTCTCGCTGCGGCGACCAGCACCGCCGGGCGAGTCGGCTGGAAGGTCCATCAAACCAGCTTGATGTATCGTTTCGACCCGTGGCTGGCACGAGAGGCCGTCCTGACGTCTCGCCGCCGAGGTTTCTGCAGCTGGCTGGGCATCCCGTCCGCTGGCGGCTATTGAGCGAGCTGGCGCGCAGCGATCGTCGCGTGGGTGAGCTGTGTGACCTGCTGGAGCAGCCGCAGAACCTTGTCTCCTACCACCTGGGACGACTGCGGGCCGAGCGAGTGGTCTCGCGCCGGCGCAGCTCGGCGGACGGGCGCGACTCCTATTACCTGCTCGAGCTCGATCGCTGCCGGTCGCTGCTGGCGAGCACCGGCGAAACGCTTCATCCGGGACTGCGGCTCGTGCCCGCCTCGGGGCGATCAAGGCCGCCCCGCGCCGGTGGGCGCCGGGTGCGCGTGTTGTTCTTGTGCACCGGCAACAGCGGCCGATCTCAGATCGCCGAGGCGCTCGCAGAGCAGCTCGGAGCCGGCGCGCTTGAGGCCCGTAGCGCGGGCAGCCACCCAAAGCCGCTTCATCCCAACGCCGTGCGGGTGATGCGCGAACGCGAGATCGACATCGCCGGGCGGCGTTCCAAGCACCTTGATGAGTTCGCCGGTAGGTCGTTTGACTACGTGATCAGCCTGTGCGATCGCGTCCGTGAGGTGTGCCCCGAGTTCCCATCACACCCAGAGCTGATCCACTGGAGCATCCCCGACCCCGCGCGAGCCGGCGAGACCGACGAGCAGACGTATCCCGCGTTCCAGCGCACCGCCGCGGAGCTCGCGGGGCGGATCCCCTTCCTGCTCGAGCTGATCGACGGCACCCAGATGTCCGGGCATCCGGTCGATCGCTCGCAACCCGCCGAGCTCTTGTGACCGGAGTCGACGAGCAGACGCAGCCGACCGCCGGACACGTCGGGCTCGCCACCGTGGCGCGGGAATGGATCCGGATCGGTGTGACCGGATTCGGCGGTCCTCCGGCGCACATCGCGCTATTGCGCGCGCTGGTCGTCGAGCGCAAGGGCTGGATGGACGCGCGCGAGTTTCAGGACGCAAACGCCGCCTGCGGACTACTGCCAGGCCCCGCGTCCACCCAGCTATCGATCTTCTGCGCCTACCGGGTCGCCGGTCCCGCGGGCGCGATCGTCGGCGGCCTCGGGTTCATCGTGCCGGCGGTGCTCTCGATCCTCTCGCTCTCGCTGTTGTTCCTCGCGCACTCGCCGCCGCTCTGGGTGCACGGCGCCGGAGCGGGCGCCGGAGCAGCGGTCGCCGCCGTCGCCGTCCAGGCCGCCCGCGGCCTGATCGGCCCGAGCTTTGAACACGTCCGCGACCGCCGCGCGCGAACCGCGCGCTGGGGCGCCTACCTGCTTATCGGAGCGGCCGCCGCCGTGCTGCTGGGCACCTACGTCGTGCTGGCACTGCTCGCCTGCGGCCTGCTCGAGCTGCTCATCGACCGCCGCGGGGGACGGCTCCCCGGCCTCGCTCGCAGTACTGCCGACGGCGGTGTTGTCCGTCGGCGGGATCGGCGCCCTGGCGTGGACGGCGTTCAAGGTCGGGGCGCTGTCGTTCGGCGGCGGGTTCGTGATCATCCCGCTGATGCAGGGCGACGCCGTGCACACCTACCACTGGATGAGCAACGCGCCAGTTCCTCAACGCCGTCGCGCTCGGGCAGATCACCCCGGGGCCGGTCGTGGCCACCGTCGCCGCAGTCGGCTATGCCGCCCACGGCGTCGCCGGCGGCCTGCTGGCGGCGCTCGTCGCCTTCACCCCGTCCTTCTTGTTCATCCTGCTGGGCGGCGGCCGCTTCGAGCAGCTGCGCAACAACCGAGGCGCGCAGGCGTTCCTCGACGGCGCCGGGCCGGCGGCGATCGGCGCGATCCTCGGCGCCGCGGTCGTGCTGGCGAGTGCCTTGCAGGAGGCCTGGCAGTTCGCGATCCTCGCCGCCGCCGCGATCGCGCTCCTCATTCTCAAACGCGGGATCCTGGAGACGCTGCTCGCCGCCGGCGCGGTCGGCGTGATCGCCGCGCTCGCCGGAGCACCGCTCCCCCACTGACGGAACTCAACGTTCTCTACGGCAGTGTCCGCGGCAGGCCGAACTGCGGGAGCGCTGCTGTCGGCGAACCAGGTGATCGCGGATATCCGGTCGCCCTCCAGCGTCGAGCACGAACAGCGCGTACGGACTGCGCAATGTCGGTTTCGGTGCCGGGAGGTAGCAACCGAACGCCGGCTGGGCGTTGGCACGGGTTGGCATGAGCCGCAGCGGCGCCGCGACGCTGACCTCGCCTCGCGAAGAAACTCGCCGATCGCGGCCGGCCCCTGATACGCGTGCGGGAGCGGCGGCATCGTCAGCCACGCGTCGTCGGTGAGCAGCGCGACCATACCGTCGATGTCGCCGCTCTCGACGGCGTCGGCGAAGCGGCCGACGACATCCCGCTCGAGCTTGGAGTTCGGGAGCGGCGCCCGTTCGCGTCCGGCGGCCGGCAGGCGCGACTCGAACGCCGCGCGCGCGCGTCGCAGCAGGCTGTTGACCGACGTGTTGGTCGTCTCGAGCATCTCGGCGACCTCCCCGGCGCGGTATCCGAGCACGTCGCGCAGCACCAGCACTGCGCGCTGCTGCGGCGGGAGATGCTGGAGGCCGACGATGAACGCCAGCGCGATCGCCTCCTTGGCCTCGTAGCGCGCCTCCGGTCCGGGAGCCTCGTCCGGGACCCCTTCGAGCAGGACGTCCGGGTAGGGCTCCAGCCAGATCGGCTCGGTCCAGCGCGTCGGCTCGGGCAGCCGCTCATCCGCGGCCGCTCTCCGGACGGCGGCGGCTCGCCCGCAGCGCATCGAGCGAGCGGTTGGTGGCGATCCGGTACAGCCAGGCGCGGACCGATGAGCGTCCCTCGAACTGCCCGAGCCCGCGCCAGGCGGCCAGCAGCGTCTCCTGGAGCAGGTCCTCGGCGTCCTGCGCTGAGCCGACGATCCGGTAGACGTGCAGCTGGAGCTCGCGCCGGTAGGGGTCGGTCAGCTCCCGGAACGCGTCCCCGTCGCCGGCGCGCGCGCGAGCGAGGCTCTGCTCACTCACGCTTGGATCCTTGCATCGGTTGTCGCGCCCTGGCCATCACGGCTAATGACGTCGCGGCGGCGCGAAATTCGCCGATCAATTTCCCTCGCGGCAGACGCCTCATCCAACACAGCACCCAATCGGCGACTGAAGGAGAACCGAATGGGAAAGATCGTGATCACCACGAACGTTTCGCTCGACGGAGTGATCCAGGACCCGGCGGTGAGGAGGGCTTCAGACACGGCGGCTGGTTCGGCCAGTTCGGAGGCAGCGACCTCGAGGCGTGGGCCAAGCTCGAGACCGAGGAGGCGCTGGGTGCAGAAGCCCTGCTGCTCGGTCGGCGCAGCGACGAATAGTTCGCCAACCGGTGGCTATCCCGGAGTGGCGAGTGGGCGGACCGCCTGAACACGATGCCCAAGTACGTCGTGTCCACGACGCTCGACCACGCCGCAATGGAGCAACTCCACCGTCCTGACGGGGACGTCGGTCGGCGCGGTCACCGAGCTCAAACGAGAGCTCGACGGCGACATCCTCGTCTTCGCAAGCCGTCCCCTGGTGCAAACGCTGATGGAGCACGATCTCGTCGACGAGCTGCGGCTGATCGTCTTCCCGGTCGTCCTCGGCGATGGCGATCGCCTCTTCGGCGAGGCCACCGACAGGACGCCCCTGCGCCTCGTCGACGGCCGCGCTCGGCGACGAGCTCGTCCACCTCGTCTACGAGTCCGTCCGAGGCGGATGAACCGGCCTGTCACAGTCAGGGTGGCAATTTGGCAGGGCCCTCGCCCGGCGCGACCGCCTACTCGTACTGGTCTCGCTGGCGGAACCACGCTCCGCTGTCGTTGCGCCCTTTCGGCGCCCGTCCAGCCACTGGTACATGCCCCACAGCGCGTCCAGGCCGCGCGCATACGCCGAATAGGTGTGGTAGACGGCCCCGTCCTCGAGGGCGAAGGCGCTCATGCCGGGCTGCTCGCGGAGGTACGTGGCCGTGTCGGTGCCGGCCATCGCGGCGTGCTCGGCAGCGCGCCCCTTCGCCGGCCTCCCGAAGCCAGGTCGTGTCCTTCGGGCGGTAGTTGTAGTCGACGCTCCCCGACCGCTGCTGGTCCTCGGTGACCGAGGTGTTGAAGTCGAAGTTGAAGTCGCTGTCCAGCGATGAGGCCCACGGGAAGGTCCAGCCCATGCGGCGCTTGTAGGCCTCCAGCGCGGCGATCGGGGCGCGCGACACCGCGATCATCCCGACGTCGTGGTGCTCCAGGTGGACGACGAAGCCGTTGAAGCCATCGGCGATCGCCGAGCACGACGGGCAGCCGCCCGTGTACTCGGGTCCGAACATGAAGTGGTAGACGAGGAGCTGCGAGCGCCCACCGAAGAGGTCGGCCAGCGACGCGGCGCCGGCTTCGGTCTCGAAGCGATAGTCCTTCTCGACGGGGACCCAGGGCAGCTGCCGGCGCTGGCGGGCCACGTCGTCGCTGCGGCGGGTCAGCTCCTTCTCGGCCTCGAGCAGCTGGAGGCGGGCGGCGAGCCATTGCTCGCGACTGGCGGTGGTGTGGGTGGTCATGGGTTGTCTCCTTGTTGGTTCAGGTGCGGCGATGCTCATTGGTCATGCGTCAGCCCGAGCCTGGCCGGCGAGTCCAGCTGTAGGTCCGGGAGCGTCTCGCCGGTCTCGAGCAGCGTCTTGAGGTTGGCCACGACGCGCGGCCAGCCCTGGCTGATGAGCGAGCCGGTCATGCCGCCGGGCTCGAGGTCGTCGTGGATCACCGTCAGCTTGACCTGTTCGCCGAGCGGCTCGATCTCGAAGGTGACCTTCGAGCGCGGCTCGGCGGCCAGGCGGTCGCGGGCCTCGTCGGTGAGATCCAGCGACTCGGCCCATTCGGGGGTGAACGTGTGCCACGTGTAGGAGAGTCGCCGGTAGGGCTCGGACTCGACCACGACCTGCTCGGGGTCGGCGATCGCCACGCCGCGCGTGTGCCAGGTCATGCTCGAGCCGGGCTTCCAGTCGGAATCGAACGTGATTGCCCAGTAGCGCTCGGTGAATGCCGGCTCGGTCAACGCCTGCCAGAGCCGTTCGGGCGTGGTCTGGATGTAGGTGGTGTAGACGAACGAGGGCTTCTCCACGGGGGTGTCCTCCAGTGCTCTTTTGAGATCGGCGAGCGCGTGGACGCGGTCCTGCTCGTACCGCGTGATCCAGCGTTCGGCGATCTCGTTGATAGGCGCGGCGTTGAGGTAGTGATGCTTCTCCCGGCCGCGGCGAACGGTCGTGACGAGATTGGCCGCCTCCAGCACGGCAAGGTGCTTGCTCACCGACTGGCGAGCCATGTCCAGCCTCGAGCCCAGCTCGCGCAGCGTCTGGCCGTTGCGCTCGTTCAGGCTGTCGAGCAGTAGCCGCCGGCTCGGATCGGCCAGCGCCCTGAAGACCTCGTCCATGTGCGAATAGGCAGCCATTTGGCTGCCTATGATATGCAGCCATCCGGCTGCCTGTCAAGACGTCGCCACTACGGTGGGCGGTGTCAGTAGTTGGTGTGCATGGCGGCGGTCACCTGGGCGAGCGTGTCCTGGGCGATGCTTCGAGCCGTGTCGCTCCCGTCGCGCAGGATCCGTCGGAGGTGACCGCGATCACGGATGAGCGCGTCGCGGCGGTCACGGATTGGTCGTAGACGTTCGTTGACGGCCTCGGTGGCGCGGCGTTTGAGCTCGGCGGCCCCTCGGCTGCCGATCTGCTCGGCGAGCTGGTGAGGGTCGAGGTCCTCGCACAATGCGGTGAGCAGAACGAGGTTGGCGACCTCGGGCCGGTTGTCGGGGTCGTAGGTGATGTTCGGGTCAGAGTCGGTCTTGGCTTGGCGCAGCAGACGCGCGGTCTCATCAGCGCTGGCGGCGAGCGCGATTGCGTTGTTGCGGCTCTTGCTCATCTTGCGCCCGTCCGTTCCCAACAGAACGGGGGCGTCGCTGAGCAGCGCATCGGGCTCGGGAAAGACGGGCCACTCCGGCGCGTATCGCCGGTTGAACCGTCGCGCGATGGCACGGGTCTGCTCAACGTGCGGGAGTTGGTCAGCCCCGACAGGCACGATCGTTGCTTGGCAGAACAGGATGTCGGCCGCCTGATGGACGGGATAGGTGAGCATCAGCCCGTTGAGCGCGGTCATCCCGGACGCAGCCGCCTCGTCCTTGACGGTCGGGTTGCGAAGCAGCTCGGGCAGCGTGACCAGGCTCAGAAATGGCAACAGCAGCTGATTGAGCTCGGGCACCAGCGAATGAGCGAAGATCGTCGCTCGTGCCGGGTCGATCCCGACGGCGAGGTAGTCGGCGACCAGCTCCTCGACGTCATCGGGCAGCGACGCCGGACTGTCGCGGTCGGTGATCGTCTGATAGTCGGCGACGAGCACCATCAGATCGACGCCCTGCTCCTGGAGCCGGACCCGGTTCTGCAAGGTCCCGAAAAGATGGCCGAGGTGCAGCTGGCCGGTCGGGCGATCACCGGTCAGTACTCGGGGCATGAACACCCGTGAGGGCACACTTGAATCGAGATCGATCATGGAGGGCCTTTCGCGAATGGGCTCAGGTCTGCGGAACCGGCTGGCTCTTCTCGTCACGGCGCGTAGCCAAGGCGCCACATCATTCCCTACCATGCTGCGGCAGCCACGACTGCATTTCGGGCTCCTCCCCATGTCATTGCTCAGACGAACATGACGACGAAACCGAAGGTTGGCTCGGATTGGGACGGGCGTCATGGGCTCACCGATGGCGGGTCATCTCCTGAAGGACGGCTACCCGCTGTCTGTCTTCAACCGCACCCGGAGCCGTGCCGACGCGTTGGTCGAGCAAGGCGCGCGCTGGTGCGAATCCGAGGCTGAGCTGGCCGCGGACTCCGACGTGGTGTTCACGATGCTCGGTACCCCGACGGATGTGCGCGAGGTCGTGCTCGGCGAGGGTCGCGTGCTCGAGGCGATCCGAGCGGGATCGCTGCTGATCGACATGACCACGAGCGAGCCCTCGCTCGCGGCAGGAGATCTACGAGGCTGCGAAACGAAAGAACGTCGATGCCCTCGACGCACCGGTATCGGGCGGAGACGTGGGGGCGCGCAACGGACGTTGGTGATCATGGTCGGGGGTAGCGCGGAGGCCTTCGAGCGAGCGCGACCGCTGTTCGAGCCGCTGGGCCGGACGATCGTCTCCAGGGTGGGGCCGGGACCGGCCAGCACACCAAGATGACCAACCAGTTGGCGATCGCCGCCGGCATGATCGGCGTGTGCGAGGCACTCCTCTACGCGTATCGCGCGGGCCTGGATCTGGAAAGACGCTCGAGACGATCAGCGGTGGTGCCGCGGCTCGTGGTCGCTGTCCAACTACGGCCCGCGCGCTCTGCGGCGGCGACCTCGAGCCCGGGTTCAAGATCGACCACTTCATCAAGGACCTCGGCATCGCCCTGACCGAGGCGCGCAGGATGAACGTCGCTCTGCCGGGCCTGCGCTCGCCGAGCAGCTCTACGTCGCCGCCCGCAGCCACGGCCTGGGGCAGCAAGGGAACTCAGGCGCTTGCCGTCGTGCTGGCCGAGCTCTCTCAGACTGACTGGCCGGCGGTCTGAGGGTCTCCGCTTGCGGGAGGCAGGAGCATCGGCACCCTGGCGCTCATCGGAGTCTGCGGGCTGGTCGGGCCTCTCCTGGCTTCTGTATCCGGTGGGCTGTTTCCGGCGGTAGCCGGCGAGATCGCCGCCGGCGCGGTGGTGGGCAGGACAGGGTTCGGTTGGCTCGACGTGAGCAACTCCACCTTGGTGTTTCTGAGCCAGGTGGGATTTGCGATGCTCATGTTCAGCGCCGGCATGCGGGTGCCGCTGTCCGACGGCGGCCTCCGCGCATCGCTCGGGCGTGGAGCCGCCGCCGCGGCGATCGTGGCCGTGTTGGCCGTCCCCGCTGGGATCCTGCTGTCGTTGCTCCCGGGTGTGGGGCACCCGGCCGTCTACGTGATTCTGCTCGCATCGGGCTCGGCGGCAATCGTCCTACCGGTGATCCAGGAACGTGGCTTGAAGGGCGAGGGCGTGCTCGTCCTGATCACGCAGGTCACGGTCGCCGACGTCCTGGCCACGCTGGCCATCCCGTTCGTCCTTGCCCCAGCGCGGCCGGGCGTGCGGCGGTCGGGACGGTGGTAACCGCGGCCTGCGTGGGGCTGGCCTTCCTGCTCAGTCGGCTCCTGCGCGACTCAGCATGGGTCCCGCGACTGCGCGAAGAGGGCAAGCGCCGTAACTGGGCGCTCGACCTTCGCGTTGCCCTGATCGCGCTCTTCACCCTGGCCTGGGTCGCCCAGCGGACCGGTGCCAGCGTCTTGATCGCGGGCTTCGGCGCGGGCCTGATGGTGGCGGCAATCGGCGGGCCAAAGCGGCTGTCAACCCAGGTGCTCGGCATCGCGGGAGGTTTCTTCGTGCCGCTGTTCTTCGTCGTGCTCGGCGCCTAGATCGAACTGCGAGGAGTTGTCCAACGCCCGGCGCTGATCGTGCTCACGTGCCCGCTGGTGGTCGCCACGCTGGTCATCCATTTCCTCGCCGGCGCGGCCACGGCGCAGCGGCCGGCCGCGGCCCTGATGGCCAGCGCCCAACTGGGTGTCCCGAGCGCGATGGTGGCGCTGGGCCTTGCCGATCACGTGATCAGCTCGACGGTCGCGGGCGCGATCCTCACCGCGGCGATGGTGACGGTTGTGATCTGCGGAATCGGTGGCGGCCAAATGGCCAGGCGCCGAGAGCGGCCGATCCTGTGAGGGTCCGATTGACGCAGAGCAGCTAACGCCGCTTTCGTGCCGAGGCCGGGCGACGCGGCTTGATCAGCAGTCCGTCGATCAGGTTGTGGATCACGTTTCGCACGTCGGCCTTCTCCTGCTCGGGGTCGTCGGCGTTGGCGATGCTCATGGCGGCCTCGTCGAGCGCCCCGATCATGACGGTGGCTAGAGGCCGGGTGGGCTGAGGCTTGATCTCGCCGGCGTCGATGGCGGCGCTCAGAAGCTGTTCGGTCATGCCAAGCCCATAACGCAGCGAGATCTCGCGGAAGCCGGCCCAGCCGAGGACGCTGGGCGCATCGAGCAGCACCAGCTGGCGAACCTCGGGCTCGCTGGCGATATCCAGCCATGCGTCGGCGGCGATACGCAGCGCGGCGGCCGGCGTCTTTGGTTGCTTGGCGACGACGGTGGCCGACAGCCGCTCGATCACATCGGTCTCGACGGCTTCCAGGACGGCGAGGAAGAGCTTCGCCTTGTCCGGGTACTGGTGGTACATCGCGCCGCGGGTGACGCCGGCGGCTTGGGCGATCTCTGGTGTCGAGACGGCGGCGTAGCCGCGGTCGCCCCACAGCCGCCGGGCGGCGGTTAGGAGCGCCTGCTGGGTCGCGGCCGATCGTTGTGCCTGGGTTCGCGCCATTTGAGTGCACCTGTTGACTTACCGACAGCCTGTTGGTATTTTACGGACAGCCTGCATGTAAATCAAACGCTCTTGGAGGATCTCATGCCGACCGTCACGCTCAACGCAGGAACTATCCATTATGAGAAAGCAGGACCGTCGGATGGCCGCCCGGTCGTCTTCATCCACGGCTACACGATGGGTTCATCGCTGTGGCGGCCGCTGAGCGAGCGACTGGCGACGCGCGGCTTTTCCTGTCTGGCGCCGACATGGCCGCTGGGGGCGCACACCGAGCCGATGCTCGACGGCACCGAGCTGACGATGGAGGGCATCGCGGCCATGGTCGGAGAGCTGCTCGATGCGCTCGCGCTCGAGGATGTCGTGCTCGTCGGCAACGACACCGGCGGCGCGATCGCCCAGCTCGTCGCCACTACCACGCCCGAGCGGCTTGGCGCGCTGGTGCTGACCAGCTGCGACGCCTTCGAGCACTTCCCGCCGCCGATCCTGAAGCCGCTCATCGTCGCGGCGAAGGCTGGGCCCGGCGTACGACGGCGGCGATCCAACCGCTCCGGACCCGGTTCGGACGCAAGCGCGGGTTCGGGGCGCTGGCTCATGCCGACATCGATGACCTCGTCGCGGAGTGGGTCGAGCCCGCACTCACCGACCGTCGGGTCCGCAACGACCTGCGGCGTTTCACGGTCTCGCTGAATCGCGAGACGACGGTCCGGGCGGCAGCGCAGCTGCCGGAGTTCACCAAGCCGGCGCTGGTCGCATGGTCCGCCGATGACGCCTTCTTCCCGCGCGAGGATGGCCACCGGCTGGCGCAAGCCCTACCCAATGGTCGGCTCGAAGTGATCGAGAACGCCAGAACGTTCTCGATGATCGACCAACCCGACCGGCTCGCCGACCTCATTGCCGACCTGGCGCAGACCGGCGCGAGCAGACGCGCCGCCTGACCAAAGCGGTGCATCGCTGCCGCTCGGGCAGCTGGCGAGCGCGGCTAGCGCGGCTAGAACAGCACCAGGTGGCGGAACGTGACCGGAGCGGTGGCGGTTCCGTTGGCGTTGGTGGCCAGCACGCTGAAGGACGCGGAATCCTTTGCCCCACGGGCCAGTCCGGCCGCGGGTAGCCTGACCGTGAGACGCAGTGACTTTCCCGGCGATCACGTGGCCGGTCACGGATCGCACATGGAAGGTACGCGTGTGCTGGTGGCGCTTGCCCTTGGTCTTGGTGGTGGTCACCGACTTCAGCGTGCCGGTCAGCCGAAGCGTCGCCGACTGGTTGCAACCGGCGGTCAGGGTCAGTGTCCGCTTGGGCGCCACCACGATGCGCTTACCGTGCTTGCCGCGACGCACCGACTTGAAGGCCGACACTCGATCGCTTCCGGTCTTCAGGGTGCACGAGGGCTTGACCACCGGCGGCGTGCCGGCAAAGCTCGCCGTCACCGTCTGATCGGAACCCATCGTGACGCTGCAGGTGCCCGTGCCCGTGCAGCCGGCGCCGCTCCAGCCCGAGAACGTCGACCCCGCGGCCGGGTTGGCCGTCAGCGTGACCACGGTGCCGGGGGCGTAGGTCGCCGAGCAGGTCGGGGCGCACGAGATTGCCGGGCCCGTGACCGCGCCGGCCCCGCCGCCGCCGAGCAGGACGGTAAGCCTTGGGTTCAGGGCGAAGTTGGCGGTCACCGACTGATCGCCGCTCATCGTCACCGTGCAGGTTCCGGTGCCGGAGCATCCACCTCCGCTCCAGCCGGTGAACGTGGAGCCGGACGCGGCCGCGGCGGTGAGCGTCACCGTCGCCCCCGGCGTGAAGGCGGCATCGCAGGCGCTCGGACACACGATCGTGCCGTCGCCGCTGGACACCGACCCGGCGCCGGCTCCGCCCAAGCCGACGCTGAGCGTCGGGTTCTTGGCGAAGCTGGCGCTGACGTTTTGGTCTGAGCTCATGGCGACGGTGCAATCACCGGTGCCCGAGCACCCACCTCCGCTCCAGCCCACGAAGGTCGAACCGGACGAAGCCGTGGCCGTCAGCGTCTCGGTGGTATCCGAGGGGAACGAGTTCGAGCAGCTCCCGGGGCACACGATCTCACCGTCGGCGCTGGTCACCTTGCCGGACCCGTCACCCCCAGGGTCACCGTGAGGGTATTGACCAGCTCGAAGGTCGCGGTCACCGACTGGTCGGAGCTCATTATCACCGTGCAGTTTCCGGTCCCCGAGCAGGCGCCGCCCCACCCGGTGAAGCGTGATCCGGGGGCCGCGGTGGCAGTGATGGTCACGCTGGTCCCGTCGCCATAGCTCGCGCTGCAGGCAGTCGAACACGAGATCGTCCCGGTGCCGTTGGTGACCTTGCCGGTGCCGTTGCCGTTGACGGTGATGTCGAGCGTGTGGCCGACCCCGGCCATCTCGTTGCCGACGACATCGCCGGCCACGCACATCAGTGCCGAGAAGCACGAGACGCTCGTCAGTTGGTTGTCGAGGTAGTCGATCGCGGTGTCGACGGCCCAGCCCGGGCTGGCCGCTCCCGGATCGGTGGAGACGATCGAGTTGCCGGCGTCGTCGACGGCGATACACAGCGACGACGACGGGCAGGACACACCGTTGACCGAGGTCTGGCCGTCGGGCTGCGCGTCGGTCCAGGTGGAGCTGGCCCCTTTGGCCGGATCACTGCTGGCGAAGATATTGCCGTCGCCGTCACCCGCGACGCAGAACGCCTGACAGGTCACCGTGTTGAGTGTCCCGCCTTCGTCGATCGCCTTGCTCTTCCACACCGCGCTGGCTCCATCGGCCGGGTCGGTGGAGATGAACACGGTGCCGGCGGAGTCCACGGCGGCGCACAGCGGAGCGGTCGTACACGAGACGGCATTGATCTCCGTGCTGCCGTCGACGTCCGCGGTGCTCCACGACGGGTGCGGGGCGGTTGGATTCTCGGTGGTCAGGATGTTGCCGTTCTCGTCCACGGCGACGCACAGGCTCAAGCTCGGACAGGAGATCCCGGTCAGCGTGGCGGTGCCGTCGACGTCGTCGAGCGTCCAGGTGGGAGTCGCCCCGGTGGCGATGGTGGCCGTCACCACCGCTCCGCCCTGACCGGAGGCGACGCAGAACACCTGCCCAGGATCCTGCCCGGTCGCATCGGGCAGGCACGAGATGCCGCTCAGGCGGTGGCTGGAGCCGTCGATTCCGGCATCGACGGCCCAGGTCGCACTGGCGCCGTCGGCGGGATCGGACGAACGGAAGGCGTTACCCGAGTCGTCGACCCCGACGCACTCGGACACCAGCGGGCAGGACATGCCGACCAGCGCGTTCTCGCCCGCCACCCCGGGCTCCAGCGCCCACGTGGCCGTGGCGCCGTCGGCGGGATCGAGCGTGGTTATGGTGCGCCCGGACAGATCGCCGGCGACGCACATCACCGCCGAGGCCGTGGGCACGCAGGACAGGCTGACCGGAAACTGGAATCCGAAAATGCCGGTGTTCTCGATCGTCGCGGTCTTCCATTTGGCGGCGGCGCCGGCCACCGGATTGATGGAAGTTGCGGCTCTGCCTTTGGTGTCGACCGCGACGCAGAGCTTGCCGGAGGTGCAGGAGATGGCCCGGAATTGGGCGTTGCCGTCGACGTCCTGACCCGCCCAGGTGGCGGCCGCGCCGTCGCCCGGGTCCTTGGAGATGGTGATGCCACCCTGGGTATCTGCCGCCGCGCACAGCGTCACCGACGGACAGGACACCGCCTGCAGGCGCACACCCTGGTTGATGTCGGTGATCTTCCACTTGGCGGCGGCGCCGGCGGTGGGGTTGGTCGATACCAGGTCGTTGCCGTCCCAGTCGACGGCGACGCACAGCGACGTGCTCGGACACGACACGCCGCTGATAATCACAAAGCCGTTGTCGTCGACCGTCTGAACCACCCAGTGCGCACTGGCACCGTCGGCCGGATCGGTCGACGTCATCACGTCGCCGTCCTCATCGACGGCCACACACAGCTCCGACGACGGACAGGACAAAGCTCTGATCCGGTTGGTGCCGTCGACGTTCTTGAACGCCCACGTCGCGGTGGTCCCGTCGGCCGGGTCAAGCGTGGTGATCACGTTGCCGGCGCCATCGACGGCCACGCACAGCGTTGTCGAAGGACACGACACCGCCGCCAGCTGCTGGTTGGTGTCGGCCTCGTTCTCTGACCACAAGGCGGTGGTCCCGTCCTGAGGATCGGTGCTGGTGAGCATCTTGCCGTCGTCGCCGGCGGCCACGCACAGCGACGACGTCGGGCACGACATGCCGTTGATCTCGTTGGTCCGCGCCCACGGCCGCGTCTGATCGATCAGCTTGGGCGTCGACCACGTCAGCGAGGTGGCGCCCCAGGCGGGCGCAGCGCTGAGGGCGACGGTGGTGACCGCCGCCGTCAACAGTGCGAGGAGAAACCGCCGTGGCATCGTGCGGACCGCCGCGGCGGGCCTCACTATCGCACGGACCTGGTCTGCCGCTCAGACCTCGCGTGCTTGTGCTTGGCCCGCTTGGTCTTGTGCGTGCTCTTCTTCTTCTTCTTGGGACATGGAGTTCCCAGGGTCACGCCGTTGGTGTTGCTCTGGCCCGCGTACGACGAGAGCGTGTACTGGCCGTTCTGCGTCGCCTTGCACAGGTTCTTCTTGCCGGTGACGACCAGGATGCCCTTGCTGCCGCCGTTGATGGTGAGCACGAACTTGGACACGGCGGCGTCGGGGATTGCGGGGAACGTCGTGATCAGGCGGCCGGCTCCGTCGACGCTGGTCTGGGCGCGCAGGTTGAGCGCGATGTCACCCCGCAACGGCACCAGCAGCGACGGTAGCGTCCTGATCTGCTGGCCCTTGGAGTTGGTGCGAATTCCCTGGACCAGATAGACGTTGCCGGTCAGCGGATCAGGCAGCAGCGGCGAGATGGCGGTCACCTGGCCGACGATCGTATTGCTGGGACAGTTGATCGCCGCCGCGGCCGCCACCGAGCACACCGTCTCGGTGTTGTTGGGATCCAGCGCCAGGCTCAGCGGCAGCTGCACCCGGGCCGATTGGATGTTCCCCTGCCCGGAGCTGGGCGCGCTCAGGGTGGCGGTCAGGGTCGGATGCTTGCCGCTGGTCGTCTGCCCCTTGCCGCTGAGGTTGATGCTCAGCTGGGGGGTGAACCCGAGCGCGTTGCAGTCGCCGACCTGGAACCGCGACGAGACGTTGGCAGCGGCACCGCTGACCGACTGGACCTGCCCGGTGATGCTCAACGGCGAGCACGAGGTCGGGTTGATGATGAAGTTGGGCCGGTCGAGGGTCAGATTGATCGTCTTGATCCGCAGCGGTGTCCCCTGCGAGGATGGTCGGGAACGGGTCCGACACCGCCGTCACGTGGGCGTCGTTGGGATCGATCTGCAGCGACTGGCGGACGACCACCGTGCCCGAGGTTGTAGGGCCCGGCGACCGCCGGGACCACCGTCGAGAGCCCGTAGGCCCCGCCCTTGTAGCGCGCCGGTCAGGTATACCCGGCCCGGCAGATACAGCGGATGGGTGCCCGCGCCCGCGCCACCGTCGCCGTACCCACCTGGGATGCGGCGCTGCAGGTACCGGCGTTGGCGGCTGCATCCGGGCACAGCGGCACGCCGGCGATCTTGGCGAACAGGCCCGGAGGCAGCGTCGCGGTGATGCTCGACAGCTCCTGGTCAGAGTCCGAGCGCCCGAAGGTCAGCGAGAACGGCGAGAACTGCGCCGGCGGACGGGTTGGTCGTACCCGCGGTGAACGAGGGGCGAACGGCGCCGGGCTGCAGCCGGTGATGTTGTAGCTCGAGCGCGGCAGAGCATCTGCGGACGGCGGAGCTCCCCACGGCGCGATGTCAGCCGAGGCGGTGAACGTCCCGCAACCCTCCGGGTTGGACAGCACGGCCAGCGGACCACCGAAGAAGTGCAGGTTCAGGGCGCTGAACGGCAGCTGCGGGTTGTTGTTGAACACAGCGGTCAGCTGTCCGTTGCTGGGGTTGGCCTGCACCTGCCGGAGAGGTTGATGGTCACGTTGTCGGCCGTCGCCGTCATGAACAGCCGGTAGAGCTGTCCCGGAATCGGCGACCCGATCCAGATCGAGCCAGTGAGCGCATCGGGCAGCAACGGCGTCGTCGATCGTGACGTTGCCGACCTTGGCGGCATCCGGACATGCGGCCGAGGCAAACTGTGCGTCTGAACAGCCGGCCAGCCCGTTGGCGACCGCGGCGTTGAAAGCGCGGTGCCGGCCGGCAGCGCCAGTGACACGTTCTGCACGTCGGGGGTCGCCAGGCCATAGGGGTCAGGATTCTGAGGCACGTTCAGGTCGACGTCGTAGCCCGACGGCGTGTCCGCCTGCGAGCTGTTGGGCGCGACCGAGACCGTCGGCGAGAAGGCCAGCCCCGAACATCCGGTGGGCGGAGCCTGGCTTGCCGTCGCGGTCGCAAACACGCCCGGGGTCTGCCACGAGTCGGCCGAGATCGACGTCGTCAGCGGGGCCCGGGGCAGTTGGTCGGATTGGTCATGAACGCGGCCGCGCCACCGCCCGCAAGACCGCAGTTGAGGGTCTGGCTGCAGCGCAGGGCATTGTGGCTGGGATCGCCGGGCACGCCCCACAGCATCAGGTCTGAACCGGCCAGCTGAAGCAGGTTGGAGATGTCGCTCAGCGACGCCCGCAGACCGTAGGTGCCGTCGTTGCGGACATCGATGTTGATCATGATGGTGGCCACCGTGAACGACGCCCCCAGGGTGGCGACGTGGCCCGGGTTGGGCTGCATGTTGAACACCGGGATGGGCGCGGTGGCACTGGCGGCGAGACTGAACACCGGCGTGCCTGGTGCGTGGAGCATCTTCAGCGGGTGGCTGAGGACCAGATGCGTGGCGTCGGACGGGGCCCAGGCGACGGTGTCCGTTCTCGGCGCTGGCGCCGGTGCCGACGACGATGTTGTTGCCGCCGGCGTAGCCCTCGAACCCGTTGGTGCTGCCGACGACGATCGTGTCATCGCCGATCGGCGTGCCGGCCGGATGGTTGTTGTTTATGACGTCGCCGTCGTACCCAAACACCAGCGTGTGCGGAGCATCGACCTCGGAGACGATCAGCGTGTCGGAGGTCGGCGGCACGTCGCCGATCTGAGATGTAGTCGCCGACGTTGATGCCGTCGGTCGAGCTCACGGTGATCGTCGGCTTGTTGCCTGGCGGTGCGTTGGCGGTCAGCGTCGCGCCCACCGGCGCCTGATGGGTGAGCGGGGTCTGCCGCCCCGGGGTGGTGATGAAGGTGGCGTTCAGCGTGCCGACCTGGGAGTCGGCCGGGCAGTTGAAGTTCTGGAAGTCAGCGTCGGTGCACTTGGGGATCGCCTGCGGGTTGCCGATCACCCCGGACGGCAGGTCGACGGTCACGTCCTTGGCCTGCTCCACCGGGTTGCCCATCTGATCGGTGGTGAACTTGAACGAGGTCGACACATCGGCGTGAGCGCCGGCCTGGGTGTTGGAGACATGGTGCTGAACGACTGAAAGCCGATCGCGGCACCGGCGGTGGCCGGGACCGCCGCCAGCGTGATCGCCGAGACCGTGGTCAGGACCAGCAGCCTGGCGTTGCGGGAGAGCGAATGCATGATGGTGGTGGCTCTGTGGGTTCTCATCGCGTCCTCACGCTCCCCGCACGTAGTCGCCGTGGGCGGATCGCACGAGCGACCCCTTCACGCTGTGGCTTTTCTTCTTCTTCTTTGGTTTCTTGGTCTTCAGATCCGCATAGGCGATCAGCACATTGGGGTTCTTGGAGAAGCTGACCTCGATGCGCACGGTCAGCTTGTGGGATTTCTTGAGCGTGTTGCGCCCGCTCTTGTCGAGCTTGACCGTCATCTTCGCGGACCCGCCGTTCACGCCCCAGAAGGTGTGCGACTCGTAGCTCATCCGGTCCATGAGGCCGTGCAACCGGGCGAACGCCGCGGCTCGCACCTGGCCCGGGGCGTTGGTGGTGACCTTCAGTGTCAGCTTGCCCGTCTTGGCGGCCTGCTTTCGCTGGTTGGCGGTGATCGAGGCCACCGTGAACGTCGGTGACGGGACGTTGGGAGCGATCAGTGTGGCGCTGCCGGGGACAGAGAAGAACACCGTCGGCGCCACCCCGGTGCGACAGCTGGCGGGGTCGCTGCACGCGGCGCCACCGCCCCCGGAGCCGGACGGGAAGCCACCGCCGACACGGGCGTCGTAGATGTCGTCGTAGCCGTCCCCATCGGAGCCGACCAGCTGCGACTGTGTGGTGAAGATGGCGTCGTTGCCGCTCGGCGTCGTGCCGCCGAGGTACGACCCCGTTGTGCTGTGCCCGTCGGAGATCAGCGACGTGGTGCCACCTTCCCATTCGTACACGTCCACGCCCTGAGCCAGCCCGCCGGCGATGCCGGTGGCAAAGATGCCGGTGTTGGTGTCGCCCGGGACCAGCGGATCGGGGGTGTTGAAGAAGATCTTCGAGCCGTCGGAGCTCATCGCCGTGCCCTGGCCCGGCGGCATGTAGCTACCGCCACCGGTCGCGCCAAGGGTGGCGCTCCCGGTTGCCGGGACCCCGGTCGGCGGACAGGAGATGCACGCCAGCGAGCCGTCGGTATTGGAGAAGCGATAGAGCTCGTACGGCGCCAGCTGCGAGACGCTCTCGCCCGCCGAGTGACCGTAGATCAACGTACCGGAGAGCTGCAGCGTGTGGGCGTCGATGACCCCGGTGACCGCGTCCTGATCGGATCCGGTGGGGCTCTGGATGAAGACGGCACGCCCGGGAACGATGCCCGCGGTGGAGGCGACCGTGATCGTATTGGCGCCGGAGCTGACGTCAGCGGTCAGCGTCGTCGACGGACCCGACGGGTTCTGGTTGGTCTCGTTTCCGCGCGAGTCGAACACGAGCACACTGCCGTCGGGCGTGGTGATCGCCGGACGGGCGATGTCGGGCTCGCCGGCCAGCACCTCGCCGCGCGAGGTGTCGCAGTTGGGGATGCAGCTGGCGACGTCGCGTTCGTCCAGCGGCGCGATGAACGTCGTCTGGCCCGTCTGGGTGTTGAACTCGTAGAGATTGGGCTGCCCCGCGGTGGCGGTGGCGCCCTGGGCGTTGGCGTTGCCGGCGAGCACGCCCTCGGCGGCGAAGTAAACGTGCGAGCCATCGTTGGAGATGGCGGTGGCGCCGAGCACGTTGCCGTCGGCGGTGCCGTCGCTGCCGCCTGACACCGGATACACCGACATCGGCTGGGCCGGGCCGATCGGACTGTTGGTGGTGTTGAACTCGTACAGCTCGTTGTCGGTGTTGGTGTTGCCGCCCAGGCCCTCGTTGCTGGTGAAGAACACCAAGGAGCCGTCGGTGGAGGCGCCCTCGTACTGGGCCCCGTTCTGCGATGCGGGGTTGTCGAGCGGCGTGGTGGTGTTGGTGGCCTCGTCGCGCATGTAAAGGTGCGCCGAACCAACACCCTCGGCTGAGCCGCTACCGCCGGGGAAGGTTGGCGGGCTCGCAAAGAACAGCTTGGTCCCGTCGCTGGAGATCGAGTTGGTGGTGGTGCCGAAGTAATTGCCGGCCAGGAACCCTTGCCCCAAGTAGTTGCCGTTGCCCAGGATCGCCCCGTCCGGGCTGATCAGCGCCTCCACCGCCGATCCGGCGGCGTGGGCCTGGGTGAGGGCCGAGCTCAGCGCGATGTGCGTGGCGTCGGTGACCGAGTCGATTGTGACCGTCTCCTGCCCGGAGCCGGTGCCGATGGTCATGCTCTGGCCGGCGGCGAACGCCGACGTGCTGGCCACGGTGATCGACGTGTCGCCCGCGGCGGCGTCGGCGCTCAGCGTGGTGGTGGCGATGTTGACGAGGTCGGTGGTGCCGGTGTCGACGTTGCGCTCGTACACGAACTGGGGCGGCGTGTTGAGGTCGGCCAGCCCGGTGGCGTCGGGCGTCAGCCGCTCCTGGCTGGTGAAGCCGACGTGGTTGCCGTCCGCTGTCGCCGCCTCGAAGGTGGCGGTGAACGCGCCCGTGCCGGCCCCCGCGAACGGCCCCTGCGAGAGCCAGGTCAGTGAGCCCCCGGGGCGCTCGAGATACAAGTCGAGCCAGACGCCGGCGCCGGGGGCGGGCGGGCGCTGGTCGCCGGCGGCGTAGGACGCCGGGGTGGTGAAGATCGTCTGGCTGAGGTCAGGGCTCCACCACAGCGGCGCCTGCTCGGCGAACAGCCCGACCAGCGGCGTGGGCGGCTTGGGGGTCAGGTCGCTGGTCTGCCAACCGCTGGCCGAGCGAGTGCTCTGGTAGAGCTGCACCGCGGAGCCGGTGGCCCCGCAGCAGCCGCCGATGGCCTCCCAGTTGACCGTGTTGCCGTCGACCGAGGGGATTCCCGCCCCGGTCTCAACCCCATTCTTGTCGGGGGGCGTGACCATCTCGTAGGCCCGGCCGTCGGGTAGTGCCATTGCCGCCATCGGCAGCGCCAGAGCGGCCAACGCACACGCGCACAACGCGCACAGTGCGGCGACCACCCATGAGCGGCGCGCGCGTCCTTGGGGCAGGGGTGAGGCGACGTGCTCTACGGCCTGACGCTTGACCACCGGCAGCAGCTGGTCCCTCATTTGAGCCCTCCACTCGTATTGGCGCCCGACCGCACCGGCCAGCAACCCAAGACACACCGCTATTCCTCAACAGCGCTGGGACGAATAACAGTAACGTTCCCAAAAGTCAAGGATCGCGACGCTGAACCGACGCCCTGGCCGTGTGCCAGGCACAGGTTTTAGCCCCGGTCCGTGGGTGCAAACGATGATGTTTTTATACACCATCGTGAGCGCGTCTCGTTAGCGCGAAGTCGCTGCTATTTGATGGTTTATCGGCCCGCAAACGCACGTCGGAACCGCACGGTTGCGAGCCGTCCCGACGCCCCGGCGTGCTCGAATCGCTCCTGCAGAAACGCTAACGTCTGCGAAATCATCCGCGCCGACCGGCGAAGCGCCGGCGACCGGGCACCTGGCGGCGGGAACACACGAGCGTGTTCTAATCGCGGCGGGCGCCTGGGGACCATGATGGTTTCATCCGGAGGGCCGCCGCCTGTCGACCACCGCTCCGCCTCCTGAACGGCGGAAAGGACCGCGGGAGCAGGGCTTTCCGAAATTGGAGTCCTCCTCACAGTGGAGCACCCCAACCCCGCCTTCAGTCAGCGAGCGCGTCGACCTGACCGAACGTGACGAGCGTGTCGACGAGCACCGCCTCCTGCCGGCCGCGGATCAGCGTTGCGCTCATCGGAGATCACATCGGCTCATCGCCGGGGCCCCTGCGGTGGCGCGCCCTTCATCGGCCTCATCGGCGCGATGTGGACATCGAGGTTGAGGTTGGACATGAGGCTGAGCCTTCCGGTCGGGTGCTGACGCAAGGCGTCGGAGCGATCGATCTAAGGAGCGAAATGGTCAGGGTCACGATCGAGCCGGGTGTTGGGGTGGAGGCGCACACCCGTGCGCCCGCTGGGCACTACGCTGCACTCTTGTACGGCCCAGGGCCCGAAAGCGCTCGAGGGCACCTGGACTCCGCCCGCCGTCACGAAAAGCCTGAGCACTTCCCAACAACGAAGAGCACGCTACGCCAACCGCGCGCCGGTGAGAGGAACAGCGAATCATGGGACAGGGCATCAGCGAGATCCTCACGTTCGCAGTCGGCGTAGCGATCAGCCCGGTCCCGATCATCGCCGTCATCCTCATGCTGTTCTCACAACGCGCCGGGGTGAACGGGCCGGTGTTCCTGCTCGGCTGGGTGGTCGCGCTCGGCGCGGTGAGCGCCGTCGTCTATGCGCTCTCGGACGCGAGCGACGCGTCGACCAACAGCTCGGCGTCCGACACGATCTCCTGGGGAAAGATCGTGCTCGGCGTCCTGCTCCTCGTGCTCGCCGCGCGTACCTGGCGCCGGCGACCCGGACCGCGCGATCAAGCCCCGGTGCCGAAATGGATGAGCGGGATCGACAAGCTGACCGCTGGCAAAGCGCTCGGACTCGGGCTGCTACTCGCCGGCATCAACCCCAAAAACCTCATCCTGACCGCCGGCGCCGCTGCCGGACTCGCGCAACTCGGCCTGTCCACTTCCGACGCGGTCGTCTCGCTGATCGTGTTCGTCGTGATCGGCAGCCTCACGATCGCCGGGCCCGTGGTCTACTACCTCGTCGGCGGCGAAGACGCGAAAACACGACTCGACACCGTCAAAGCCTGGCTGGCCGTCCACAACGGCGCGGTGATGACCGTGCTCTTCCTCGTCTTCGGCGCCAACCTCATCGCCAAAGGCATCCCGCCCCTGACAACCTAGTCGGCATCACCCCCGAACCGTCGGTCGAACCGGACCCGCCAGTTGGCGTGTTGCGGCG
>CAVWFX010000018.1:0-63451 GCA_963754375.1 uncultured Solirubrobacterales bacterium | reverse complement strand
GGCACAGGCGGTGCCGCTGCTGGTCACCGACGCCCCGCTGGTCGGTACCGGCATGGAGCGCCGGGCGGCGGTCGACACCGGCGACATCAGCATCGCCCTGGCTCCCGGGACGGTGTCCTACGTCGACGCCGAGCAGATCGTGGTCGACGGCAAGGACGGCGCCCAGGAGGAGTACGAGCTCCAGAAGTTCATGCGCTCAAACCAGGGCACGCTGATCCACCAGAAGCCGATTGTCGACGTCGGCACGAGCGTCACGGAGGGCGACGTGCTGGCCGACGGCTCGGCCACCGACATGGGTGAGATGGCGCTTGGCAAGAACCTGCTGGTCGCCTTCATGTCCTGGGAGGGCTACAACTTCGAGGACGCCATCATCCTGTCCAAGCGGCTGGTCGCCGACGACGAGCTCACCTCGATCCACATCGAGGAGTACGAGATCGACGCTCGCACGACCAAGCTCGGCGACGAGGAGATCACCCGCGACATCCCCAACCGGTCCGAGGAGTCGCTGCGCAACCTCGACGACCGCGGCATCGTCCGCATCGGCGCTGAGGTGGCCTCCGGCGACCTGCTGGTGGGCAAGGTCACGCCCAAGGGCGAGACCGAGCTGACCGCCGAGGAGAAGCTGATCCGCGCGATCTTCAAGGAGAAGGCGCGTGAGGTCCGCGACACCTCGCTCAAGGTGCCCCACGGCGAGGGCGGCGTCGTCATCGACGTCAAGACCTTCAGCCGCGACGAGGGCGACGACCTGCCGCCGGGCGTCAACGACCTGGTACGGGTGTTCGTGGCCAAGAAGCGCAAGATCGCCGAGGGCGACAAGCTCGCCGGCCGTCACGGCAACAAGGGCGTGATCTCCAAGATCGTCGACGTCCAGGACATGCCGTTCCTGGAAGACGGCACCCCGGTCGACGTGATCCTCAACCCGCTCGGCGTGCCGAGCCGGATGAACGTCGGTCAGATCCTCGAGACCCACCTCGGGTGGGTGGCTGCCAACGGCTGGTACGAGGACGGCTCCGAGGCCCGCAAGCACGCCACCAACGGCGGCTCGCGTGCCGATGGGACGGCCGGCAAGGTCTACGTGGCCACACCGGTGTTCGACGGGGCCACTGTGGCCGACGTCGATACCGCTCTGGTCAGGTGGCAGGACGAGCACGACGCCAACAACGGCCTGATCAAGATGGACGTCGACAAGTCCCGTCGTGAGGGCGAGCAGGCGTCCGGCAAGACCACGCTGTTCAACGGCCGCACCGGCGAGCCGTTCGAGGAGCAGGTCACGGTCGGCTACATGTACATCCTCAAGCTGCTGCACCTGGTCGACGACAAGATCCACGCCCGCTCGACCGGTCCGTACTCGCTGGTCACCCAGCAGCCGCTGGGCGGCAAGGCGCAGTTCGGTGGTCAGCGCTTCGGCGAGATGGAGGTCTGGGCCCTGGAGGCCTACGGCGCCGCCTACACCCTCCAGGAGATGCTCACCATCAAGTCCGACGACACCGTCGGCCGCGTGAAGGCCTACGAGGCGATCGTCAAGGGCGAGAACATCGCCGAGCCGTCGATACCGGAGTCGTTCAAGGTCCTGCTCAAGGAGATGCAGTCGCTGGCGCTCGACGTCAACGTGGTCTCCGAGGAGGGCGAGCGCGCGGAGATGCGCGAGGAGGATGACGACCTCCTGCGGGCGGCGGAAGAGCTCGGCATCGATCTCAGTGGCGTTCGCGCCACTGACGGCCAAGCCGCTGACGAGGCCGAGGAGGCCGAGGGCGAGAAGGCCGAGGCCTCCGAGCCCGAGGCCGAAGCCGAGGACCGAGCCGATGACCCGGATATCGCGTCAGGCGAGGAGCTCGAACAGGAGGACTTCGCCGGCGACGGCGAGGACCCGATACTCGCGGCCGACATCAGCCCCGGTGAGGCGGAAGGCGTCATCGAAGGGGACGAGGCGTAATGGCGCAGGGCGCCATTACGTTGGGAGTTCGCCCTGAGGGCGAACTCCCGGCCCCAGCCACAAGATCTCAAGACAGCTAAGGAATCACTTTGATCGACATCAATAATTTCGACGCAATCGAGATCGGCCTCGCCTCGTCCAAGCAGATTCGCTCGTGGAGCTCGGGCGAGGTCACCAAGCCGGAGACAATCAACTACCGGACGCTGAAGCCCGAGAAGGACGGACTCTTCTGCGAGCGCATCTTCGGTCCCACCAAGGACTGGGAGTGCTACTGCGGCAAGTACAAGCGCGTCCGCTACAAGGGCATCGTGTGCGAGCGCTGTGGCGTCGAGGTCACGCGCTCCAAGGTCCGCCGCGAGCGCATGGGTCACATCGACCTGGCCGCTCCGGTCTCGCACATCTGGTTCTTCAAGGGCGTCCCGAGCCGGATCGGCTACCTGCTCGACATGGCTCCCAAGGAGCTCGAGAAGGTCCTGTACTTCGCCGCGTCGATGGTGACGTGGGTCGATGACGATGCCCGCGAGCGCGACGTCGAGTCGCTGGAGGGCGAGGTCAACAAGGTGCTGGACGCGTACGCCGCCGAGAAGGAGGAGCGCGTCCTCGAGCTCAAGGAGTCACTGGCCCGCCGCGAGGAGTACCTGAACTCGGCCAAGACCGGCCGTGACTTCTCCGACGAGGACCACCTGTGGGCCGAGACGCTCGACGTCAACGTGGCCAAGCTGTCCGATGACGAGCGCGAGAAGATGCTCAAGGACCTGCGCAAGACCTTCCAGGCCGACATCGACGACACCGAGGCCTACATCGAGGACGCCGCCGAGCGCATGCGTCAGGTGTGGGACCTGTTCAAGTCGATGAAGCCCAAGGACGTCATCAACGACGAGACGACCTTCCGTGAGCTGCGTGACCGGTTCGGCTCGCCCTACGGCTTCGGGGAGTACTTCCGCGGCGGCATGGGCGCCGAGGCGGTGCGCGACCTGCTTCAGCAGGTCGACCTGGATGCCGAGTCGGCCGATCTCCAGGACCAGGTCAAGACGGCCAAGGGCCAGAAGCAGGCCCGCGCGGTCAAGCGCCTGAAGGTGGTCTCCGCCTTCCTGCAGTCGGGCAACAAGCCGGAGATGATGGTGCTGGAGGCGGTCCCGGTGATCCCGCCGGAGCTGCGCCCGATGGTGCAGCTGGACGGCGGTCGCTTTGCCACCTCGGACCTCAACGACCTCTACCGCCGCGTCATCAACCGCAACAACCGGCTCAAGCGGCTGCTCGACCTCGGCGCCCCCGAGATCATCGTCAACAACGAGAAGCGCATGCTCCAGGAGTCGGTTGACGCGCTGTTCGACAACGGCCGCCGCGGCCGCCCGGTCACCGGTCCGGGCAACCGCCCCCTGAAGTCGCTGTCCGACATGCTCAAGGGCAAGCAGGGCCGGTTCCGCCAGAACCTGCTCGGTAAGCGCGTGGACTACTCGGGCCGCTCGGTGATCGTTTCCGGTCCGTCGCTGCGGCTGCACCAGTGCGGTCTGCCCAAGCTGATGGCCCTGGAGCTGTTCAAGCCGTTCATCATGGCCCGGCTGGTCGAGCGCAAGTCGGCGCAGAACATCAAGGCGGCCAAGAAGATGGTCGACTCGATGATCCCCGAGGTGTGGGACGTGCTCGAGGAGGTCATCCACGAGCATCCCGTCCTGCTCAACCGGGCGCCGACGCTGCATCGTCTGGGCATCCAGGCGTTCGAGCCGGTGCTGGTCGAGGGCAAGGCCATCCAGGTCCACCCGCTGGTCTGCCACGCCTTCAACGCCGACTTCGACGGTGACCAGATGGCGGTCCACCTGCCGCTGTCGGCGGAGGCTCAGGCCGAGGCGCGGATCCTCATGCTGTCGGCCAACAACATCCTGTCGCCGGCGCACGGTGCGCCGCTGGCCACCCCGGCCCAGGACATGGTGCTCGGCGCCTACTACCTGACCTATGGTCCGGATGCCAAGGCGCTGGATGAGATCGATCCCTCCCAGCAGGACCCGCGCCCGCACGTGTTCCGCACCGCCCAGGAGGCGGAGTGGTCCTACGAGCACGGCGTGGTCAAGCTGCACGACCTGGCCGAGTACCGGCCGCTGGGTCTCGAGGGCGGTCACCTGCTGACCACCGTCGGGCGGATCATCTACAACGACAAGATCGAGCGGGCGCTGGACGAGGCCCTGGGCGCCGAGTTCGACCCCAGCTCCTACGAGTTCATCAACCGCTCGATGCGCAAGAAGGACACCACCAAGCTGGTCGACGACCTCGTGCAGCGCTACGGGGCCCCGTCGATCTCGCAGGTACTCGATGCCTTCAAGGACATCGGCTTCCAGTACGCCACGCGCGCCGGAGTGACGATCTCCAAGAACGACGTCCAGACTCCGCCCAACAAGCAGGAGATCCTGGGCAAGTACGAGGAGCAGCTGACCGTCATCGAGGCTCAGTACGAGGACGGCGAGATCACGCAGGAGGAGCGCCACGAGGCGGTCACCGAGCCTGTGGGATCGGGCCACCAATGAGGTCGGTGAGGCCCTGTCCAGCCACCTCGACGAGATGAACCCCATCTTCATGATGGCCAACTCGGGTGCCCGTGGCTCGTTCTCGCAGATCCGCCAGCTGGCCGGCATGCGCGGATTGATGGCGAACCCGAAAGGGGAAATCATCGAGCGTCCGATCAAGGCCAACTTCATGGAGGGCCTGACCGTGCTGGAGTACTTCATCTCCACCCACGGGGCTCGCAAGGGTCTGGCCGACACCGCGCTTCGCACCGCGGACTCGGGCTATCTGACCCGCCGCCTGGTCGACGTCTCTCAGGACGTGATCATCCGCATGGACGACTGCGGGACCGAGGACTACATCGAGAGCCCGGTGTTCCAGCTCGAGGTCGACCCCGAGACGCGCAAGCTGCGTCCCACCGCGGAGATCAACACCGACCTGATCGGCCGCATCGCCGCGGTCGACCTGACCACCAAGCGCGGTCGCGTGATCGTCGAGCGGGGCAAGGAGATCGATCGGGCCGAACTGGCCGACCTGGACGATGCCTGGCGCGAGGACTCCGAGAAGGGCAACGTGATCACCGTCAAGGTCCGCTCGGTGCTCAAGTGCGAGGCCCCCACCGGGGTGTGCCAGGCCTGTTACGGCCGCTCGATGGCCACCGGCGCGCTGGCTCAGATCGGGGATGCGGTGGGGATCATCGCCGCCCAGTCGATCGGCGAGCCGGGCACGCAGCTGACGATGCGGACGTTCCACACCGGCGGCGTCGCGGGCGCCGACATCACCCACGGCCTGCCGCGGGTGGTGGAGCTGTTCGAGGCCCGCAAGCCCAAGGGTCTGGCCAAGATCTCCGAGGTCGGAGGCAAGGTGTCGATCGAGGACGGCGACAAGTCCGTGACGGTCGTGATCACCGATGACTCAGGCGAGGAGCACCGCACGACGTTCCCGCGGCGGACGCTGCTCTACGTCGAGGAGGGCCAGAAGATCGAGCCCGGTACCCAGCTCAACGAGGGGTCGCTGTACCCGCACGAGCTGCTGGCGATCCGCGGACGGACCGAGACCGAGCTGTACCTCGTGCGCGAGGTCCAGGAGGTCTACAAGTCCCAGGGCGTGGACATCAACGACAAGCACATCGAGCTGATCGTGCGCCAGATGATGAAGAAGGTCCGGGTCGACCAGAAGGGCGACACCGACCTGCTGCCCGGTCAGTTCGTTGACCGCAACGAGTACGCCAAGCTCAACCAGTCGGTGATGGACGCCGGCGGCGAGGCGGCCCAGGCCGAGGAGATCATCCTCGGGATCACCAAGGCCTCGCTGAACACGGACTCGTTCCTGTCGGCGGCCTCCTTCCAGGAGACCACCAAGGTGCTGACCGACGCCGCCCTGGAGGGCAAGATCGACCGGCTCAACGGGCTCAAGGAGAACGTGATCATCGGCAAGTTGATCCCGGCCGCCACCGGGCTCAAGCGCTACCGGCGGATCGAGATCGAGCCGGCGGAGCCGCTGCCCCGCGGGATCGACGAGGTCGGCCTGCTCGATCACGACGACCTGGCCGCCGAGCTGGGCCTGACCGACGGCGAAAGCCTGACCGGCTTCGGCGGCGGCATCGAGCCGGATCTGTCAGATCTGGAGAACATCTCCAGCGGCGGGTCGTCGCTCGGCTTCGCCGAGGAACTGGCCGACCTGGATCTCCCCTCCGAGAACGGAGACTCGTCGGACGACTGATGTGAGCGCATCCGGTGGGCGGCACGCGCGGCTGACCCGGCACGAGCACCAGCTCGGAGCCTGGTCGCGGGCGCGCCGCCCGCCGGATCCGCGACTGGCTCGAGGAGTTCTTCTTGGACCGGCTTGATCGGGCGCCGCCGATCCATCCCGTCGTGGCCCGCGCCTGGCAGCGTCTGTGTGAGACCTCGGGGCAGGTGCGCGTCGAGGCGCTGGCTGCCGAGCTGGGCTGCAGCCGCCGGTATCTGCAGACGCGCTTGCGCGAGCAGGTCGGCCTATCGCCGAAGGTGGCCGCGCGGGTGCTCCGCTTCGAGCAGGTGCGCCGGCGGATCGAGCTCGACCCGCCGCAGTGGGCCCAGATCGCGTACGACGCCGGCTACGCCGACCAGCCCCACCTCAACCGCGATTTCCGCGAGCTGTGCGGGACGACGCCGTCGGACTTCGTGGCCCGCCAGATCCCCGGCGGTGGGGTGGTCGGCGACGAGATCCCATTTGTCCAAGACTGACTGGGAGAGGCGAGCTTAGGCTGGTCGTGTCGTCTTAGACCCGACCGAGAGGACCGCCGAATGACTGAAGAGCTGCGCCCCAATATCTTCCCGGCGTTGCGCTACCGCGACGCCAACACCGCGCTTGACTTCCTCAAGGCCGCCTTCGGCGCCGAGGAGAAGGCGGTCTATCGCGGCGACGACGGCACCATTCACCACGCCGAGCTGCGGCTCGGGGCCGGCATCGTCATGTTCGGCGGCTATTCCGAGGATGGCTTCCTGGGCGGCGAAACGCCCCAGCCGCTGGCCTCGACGGTCAGCTTGTACGTGGTGGTCGGCGATCCCGACCGGCACTGCGCGACCGCGACCGCCGCTGGGGCCAAGGTCGTCCGCGAGCTGGAGGACACCGACTACGGCTCCCGCGAGTACAGCGTCCGCGACCTGGAGGGAAACCTGTGGTCGTTTGGTACCTATGACCCGTATGACTACGGGTAGGCCATGACCCGCGGCGCGCGATGGGTCGGCTACGGGGGCGCCGCCGCCCTGGTCGTCATCGGGGTCCTCTGCGCCGTGCTCGTCTCAGGCGGCACCGGGCCGGTGCTGGCGATCGCGTTCATCGGCGTTGGTCTGGTCGCCGCCGTGAGCATGGTGTTCGCCGAGATCGGGTTCAGCGAGGACCGCGACCTCGACCGCGAGGCCCGGGTCCGGGCGCGGGCGGCGCGGGCCACGCGCGGCGGTGAGCGCCGGGTGCGGCGCCCGTCGCGGCTCGATCGCCGGCGCGGCCAGCGGCGGCGGCTGCCCTGACCGAAAACGACAGCCGCGAAGGAGGTGGCCATCGGGATCGGGACCGGGGTCTACATGCACAGGGTCACGTTATGCACGTGCCAAGGCGGCCGTTCGGCCTTACCTTCGAAAGCTGTCGTTTTGCGTCGGCCTACCCGCACACCCCCCACGGGACAACACCGCCAAGTAAGATCGTGAATCTCGATTCACGCCCCAGCTGAGGAGACGACGGTGGACCTGAACGACACGCCCGAGCAAGCTGCCTACCGCGCCGAGGCGCGAGCCTGGCTCGAAGAGCACAAGGCGCAGGCGCCGCCTCGCTCCGGCTCATCGGAGGACACCGCCTACATCGACTCCCGCCGCGCCTGGCAGCGCCAGCTCGCCGAGGCCGGCCTGGCGGCGGTCACCTGGCCCAAGGAGTGGGGGGCCGCGGCCTGGGGCCGATCGAGCAGGTCACCGTCAACCAGGAGATCTCGCGCGCCCAGGTGCCCGGGATCCTGGACGTGATCGGGATCGGGATGCTCGGCCCGTGCCTGATCGCCCACGGCACCGACGAGCAGAAGAGCCGCTACCTCGGTCCGATGCTGCACGGCGACGAGGTCTGGTGCCAGATGTTCTCCGAGCCGGCCGCCGGCTCGGACCTGGCCGCCGTCCAGACGCGCGCGCGTGAGAACGAGGACGGCGGCTGGACGCTCAACGGCCAGAAGGTGTGGACCACCAACGCCCAGTTCGCCTCCTTCGGACTGCTGCTGGCGCGCACCGACCCCGACGTGCCCAAGCACAAGGGCCTGACCATGTTCATCGTGCCGATGGACGCTCACGGCGTCACGGTGCGGGGCCTGCGCCAGATCTCGGGCGAGGCCGAGTTCAACGAGGTCTTCTTCGACGACGTCGTGCTCGAGCCCGACGCGGTCGTCGGCGGCGTCGGCAACGGCTGGGGCACGGCGCTGACCGTGCTCATGTACGAGCGGCTGACGATCGGCTTCGGCTCGGAGAACTTCGGATCACCGGCGCGGCTGGCCCAGACGCTGGCCGAAGACCCCGCGGCCCGCATGGACTCCGACACCCGCCGGCGCCTGGGGGAGGTGATCACCGAGCTGCTCGCCGTTCGCTTCAACGGCTACCGGGCCCTGACCGTGCTGGCCCGCGGGCAGATCCCCGGCCCGGAGGCGGGGCTGGCCAAGGTCACGATGGTCAACGCCGCGATCGCCGCCACCGACCTCGTCGCCGACGTCATCGGGCCCGACGCGCTTGAGGCCGAAAACGAGTGGAGCTACCTGATCTCGTTCCTGCCGGGGCTGAAGTCGGCCGGTGGCACCGAGTCGATCCTGCGCAACACGATCGGCGAGCGGGTGCTGGGGCTGCCACCCGAACCGCGGCTGGACAAGGGCGTTCCGTTCAGCGAGCTGCGGGCGAACGAGAAGCAGGCGGTGGCGAAATGAACTTCGCGCTCTCCGACGAGCAGGTCCTGCTGCGCGAGGCCGCCCGCGGCTCGCTGTCGCGATTCAAGACGGTCGAGGCCGCCCGCGACGCGCTCGAGGATCCGGCCGCGCTACCGGACCTGTGGCCCACCGCGGTCGAGGCCGGGTGGCCGGGGCTGCTGATCTCAGAGGAGCACGGCGGCGCCGCGCTGGGCGCCTTCGACGCCCTGCTGGTGGCCGAGGAGTGCGGGCGGGTGCTGGCCGCGGTCCCGCTGCTGGGGCAGCTGCCGGCCAGCGCCATCCTCGATGCCGCCGGCGACGAATCGCTCGAGGCGGTCGCCGCCGGCGAGCTGCGCCCGGCCTACGTCCCCGCCCGGCCGCCCGGAGATCACGAGCCCGGCTGGACGGTCGAGCCGGCTGCCGGGTTCTCCCGGGCCGATCCTCCGAGCGCGCAGGTGGATGGAGACACCGTGACGCTCGAGGGGTCGGTGGCGTTCGTGCCCGACGCTCCCGGGGCGCAACTGCTCGTGGTCGTCGGCGTCGACGCCGGCGGCGAGGCGGTGGTGGCCGCGGTGCCAGCCGGCGCCGACGGCGTATCGGTGGAGCCGGTCATGCGCTACGACGCCACCCGGTCGCTGGGCCACGTGAGTTTCAGCGGGGCCCGGGGCCGGCGGCTCGAGGTCGGCGCCGACGTGGCCGCCGACGCCTGGTATCTGGCTCAGGCGCTGATCGCGGCCGAGTCGATCGGCGCGGTTCAGACCTGCCTTGACGTGAGCGTCGCCTACGCCAAGGAGCGGTTCACGTTCGGTCGGGCGATCGGCTCCTATCAGGCGATCAAGCACGAGCTGACCGAGGTGCTGCGCCGGCTCGAGAACGCCCGCGGGCTGCAGTACTACGCCGGCTGGGCCCGGGGCGAGGCTCCGGACGAGTTCCCGCTGGCGGCCAGCGCCGCGCGGTCGGCGGCTGGAGGTGCGCTCGACTTCGCCGCCCGATCGATGATCAACGTCCACGGCGGCATCGGGGCCACCTGGGAGCACGATGCGCCGCTGTTCTTCCGCCGCGCGGAGCTGTCGCGGCGGCTGCTGGGCGGCACGCACGACGCCACCGATCGCGTGGCCGAGAAAACGATGGCCGGGGCCGCCGCGGCCTGAGCCGGGAGATCGCGTGAGCGCGCTCGCGGGTGACACCGACGCGCGCACGGCGGTGGCCGGCGTCCGGCGCTGGTATCACTGCCTCGAGGTTGCGCCGGGCGTGGTCACGCCCGGCCTGTTCGACCTGCGTCCGGTGGTCGACCGGCTGCCCTGGCCCGAGGTCCGCGGCCGGCGCTGTCTGGACGTCGGCACCGCCGATGGCTATTTCGCCTACGAGCTCGAGCGCCGGGGGGCGGCTGAGGTGGTGGCCGTCGATCTGGCCCTGCACGAGGGCTGGGACTGGGAGCCGGACATCGGTGACGGCGGAGTGCGGTACCTGCGTCACGTCGTCGGCCCCGAGCCCGGGGTGGGGTTCCGGGTCGCCCACGGACTGCTCGGATCGTCGGTGCGCTTTCAGGCGCTGAGCGTCTATGACCTACGGCCAGAGGCGGTCGGCGAGTTCGACGTCGTTGTCTGCGGCAGCCTGCTGCTTCACCTGCGCGACCCGCTGCGGGCGCTGGCGGCGATCCGGTCGGTGTGTGCCGGCGAGCTGTTGTGCGCCAACCAGGTCGACCTGCGGCGGTCGCTGTGGGCGCCGCGAAGCCCGTTGATCCGGCTTGACGGCACCAGCGGGATCACCCAGTGGTGGCTGCCCAACGCCTCCGGGCACCGGCAGATGCTGCGAGCCGCGGGCTTTGCCATCGAGCGTCAGTCACGGCTGTACTCGATCCCCTACGGGCCGGCCCACCCGGTGCCGCCCCGGTCGCCCCGGTGGCTGGCGCGCAGCGAGGCTCGCCGCTGGCTGACCGGCAACGATGGGGTCGCTCACCATGCGGTCCTGGCCCGGCGCGCCTAGTGCGGCCGTGGCCGGGCGGCCTTGCGTAGTGAATCGCGATTCACTACCCTGTGAATCGCGATTCACGCGCCCGTCCGCCGGCCCGCAGGAGGTGCCTTCATGACCACAACGATCGAAACCCGCGATCCCGCTCGCGAGGTGCTCAACCAGGCCCCGCCGCTGCAGCCGATCAACCTGTTCGACGCCGACCTGGCGCTGCAGGAGGCGCTTGAGCGCGAGGGCGGGGGCTGGGGCGCCGACGCGGTCCGGGAGGCGGGCGCGGTCGCCGGCAGCGCCGAGGCGCTGGAGCACAGCCGGCGCGCCGAGCGCAACCTGCCGCTGCTGGTCACGCACGACCGCTACGGCAACCGGATCGACCAGGTCGAGCTCGACCCGTCGTGGCACTGGCTGCTGGCCGGCGCGGTCGAGCGCGGGATCCACAGCCTGCCGTGGCGCGAGCCACAGCCCGGAGCCCACGTCGTGCGGGCGGCCATGTTCAGCCTGTGGGGCAACGCCAACGACGGCGTCATGTGCCCGGTGTCGATGACCTACGCGGCGATCCCGGCGCTGCGCGACGGCGCTCCCGAGCTGGCCGCCGAGTGGGAGCCGCGGCTGACCAGCCCGACTACGAGCACGGCGCGCTGGCCGGGATGGCGATGACCGAGCGCCAGGGCGGCTCCGACGTGCGCGCCAACATCACCCGCGCCGAGCCGGCCGGAGACGGCGTCTACGAGATCCACGGCCACAAGTGGTTCTGCTCCTATCCGCCGTGCGACGTGTTCCTGGTCCTCGCCCAGGCCCCGGCCGGACTGTCGTGCTTCCTGGTCGAGCGCGGCCCGGGAATGGAGTTCCAGCGGCTCAAGGACAAGCTCGGGACGCGGTCGCTGCCGTCCTCCGAGGTCGAGTTCCGCGGCATCGAGGGCCGCCTGATCGGCGAGGAGGGGCGGGGCGTCCCGGCGATCATCCGGATGGTCAACCACACCCGGCTCGACTGCCTGCTGGGCTCGACCACCGGCCTGCGCCGCGGGCACCCTCGAGGCGATCCACCACGCCCGTCACCGCTCGGCGTTCGGCGCGCTGCTCGTCGACCAGCCGGCGATGCGCAACGTGCTCGCCGACCTGGCGATCGAGTCCGAGGCGGCCACCGTCGACGGCGATGCGGGTCGCCCGCAGCTACGACGAGCCCGGAGAGGCGGCCTTCCGGCGCTTCGCCACCGCGGTCATGAAGTACTGGGTGTGCAAGCGCGCGGCGGGCCACGCCGCCGAGGCGCTCGAGTGCCTGGGCGGCAACGGCTTCGTCGAGGACTCGGGGCTGCCGTTGCTGTACCGCGACGCGCCGCTGAACTCGATCTGGGAGGGCTCGGGCAACGTCGCCGCGCTCGACGTGCTGCGGGCGATCGTCAAGGAGCCCGACGGGCTGCCGGCGTTCCTGGCCGAGTGCGAGCTGGCCGCCGGCGGCGACCGTCGGCTCGACGAGCACCTGATCCGCACGCGCGAACGGCTGCAGTCGCTGTTCGAAGGCGGCCCAGGCGACAGCCCCGAGCAGCGCCTGTACGACAGCCAGTTCGAGGCCCGGCGGCTGGTCGAGGATCTCGCGGTGGCGCTGCAGGGCTCGCTGCTGGTCCGCCACGCGCCGCCGGCGGTCGCCGACGCGTTCTGCGCGGCGCGGCTCGGGGGCGAGGGCGGCCGCGTGTACGGGACGCTGCCGGGCGGGGTCGACGCCAGGGCGATCATCGACCGCGCGCTGCCGGCATGACGTGCAGTCGGTCTATCGAGACGGGCGACGGTGTCGCCCGGCTCACGCTGAACCGGCCCGAGCGCGGCAACGGGATCAACCGTGCGCTGGTGACCGAGCTCGAGCGCTGCGTCGAGCGCGCCGACCTCGACCCCGCCGTCCACGTGCTGCTGCTGTCCGGCAACGGCAAGGGGTTCTGCGGCGGCTATGACCTGGTCGAGAGCGCCGAGGGTCAGGGCCGGCTCGACGGAGACGGCGACGAGGGCGCAGACGGCCCCGGCTATGCGCCGCCCCCGCCCGGGTCCCCGCTCGACCCGCGGGTGATGGTGGCCAACCACGACCCCGGATCGGCGTGGGACCCGATGGTCGACTACGCGATGATGAGCCGCAACGTCCGCGCGTTCATGTCGCTGTTTCACTGCAGCAAGCCGGTCGTCTGCAAGGTGCACGGCTTCTGCGTCGCCGGCGGCACCGACATGGCGCTGTGCTCGGATCTGCTGGTGATCGCCGCCGACGCCAAGATCGGCTACCCGCCGGCGCGGGTGTGGGGCTCGCCGACGACCTCGCATGTGGGCCTACCGGCTCGGGCCGCAGCGGGCCAAGCGCCTGCTGTTCACCGGCGACTCGCTGTCCGGCGCCGAGGCGCTCGAGTGGGGCCTGGCGATCGAGGCGCCGCCGGCCGCCGAGCTCGACGAGCGCACCGAGGCGCTGGTGCGGCGGATCGCCCGGATGCCGATCAACCAGCTCCAGATGATGAAGCTGCTGGTCAACCAGTCGCTGTACTCGCAGGGGCTGCACGCCACCCAGATGCTCGGGACGGTGTTCGACGGGATCGCCCGCCACACGCGCGAGGGCTACGCGTTCCAGGGGCTGGCGGCGCGCGAGGGGTTCCGGGCCGCGGTTCGCGCCCGCGACGAACCTTTCGGAGACCCCGGTCCCTCGACGTTCAAGGGCTGATCGCGGTGCAGGCAACGACCATCGGCACCCGCGAGCGGCTGCTGACCGCCGCCCAGGAGCTGATCGAGGAGGGCGGCTACGGCGCCGCCTCGGTGATCGCGATCGCCGAGCGCGCCGGGGTGGCGGCGGGCACGCTGTACCGCCACTTCGCCTCCAAGGAGGAGCTGTTCGTCGAGGTGTTCCGCTCGGTGTGCGCGCGCGAGGAGCGGGCGATGCGGGCCGCGGCGGCGGAGATGCCTGACGACGCGCCCGCGGTCCGGCGGCTGGAGACGGTGCTGGCCACGTTCGCGCGAGCGGGCGCTGCGCAACCCGCGGCTGGCCTGGGCGCTGATCGCCGAGCCGGTCGATCCGCTCGTCGACGCCGAGCGGCTGGCCTACCGCGAGCGCTACGCCGCGCTGATCGCCGAGAGCCTGGAGCAGGGGATCGCCGCCGGTGAGCTGCCCGAGCAGAACGTCGCGCTGACCGCGGCGGCGCTGGTCGGCGGCTGCGGCGAGGCGCTGGTCGGGCCCGCTGTCGCCGCTGGCCCGTGACGCCCCCGGGCCCGCCGAGATCGTCGAGGCGCTGCGGATGTTCGTGCGCCGCGCGGCGGGTGCGGCATGAACGGCGAGGGCGTCCCGAGCGGCGGTGGCGACGCCGTGCGCGTGAAGCGCGACGGGCCGGTGACCACCGTGCTGCTGTCGCGCCCGGAGCGGCGCAACGCCGTCGACGGGCCGACCGCGGCGGCGCTGGCCGACGCGTTCCGCGAGTTCGACGCCGACGACGAAGGCGGCGGTGGCGGTGCTCCACGGCGAGGGCGGCGTGTTCTGCGCCGGCGCCGACCTGAAGGCGGTCGGGACCGAGACCGGCAACCGCGTCGACGCCGACGGCGACGGGCCGATGGGCCCGACCCGGATGCGGCTGGGCAAGCCGGTGATCGCCGCGATCGCCGGGCACGCGGTCGCCGGCGGGCTCGAGCTGGCGCTGTGGTGCGACCTGCGGGTGGCCGAGGAGGACGCGGTGCTCGGGGTGTTCTGCCGGCGCTGGGGCGTGCCGCTGATCGACGGCGGCACCGTGCGGCTGCCGCGGCTGATCGGCACCAGCCGCGCGATGGACATGATCCTCACCGGCCGGCCGGTGGAGGCCGCCGAAGCCGAGCGGATCGGGCTGGTCAACCGGGTGGTGCCCGACGGCACCAGCCGCGCCGCCGCCCAGGAGCTGGCCGCCGAGCTGGCGCGCTTTCCGCAGACCTGCCTGCGCGAGGACCGGCTGTCGGTGCTCGAGCAGGAGGGCCTGAGCGAGGCGGCCGCGATGGCCAACGAGCTCGACCACGGCCGGCGCTCGCTGGCCGAGGTGCAGGCCGGGCTGGAGCGCTTCCGCGCCGGCGAGGGCCGCCACGGCAGCTTCCGTAACGACCGGCCGAGTCAGCCGCAGGCGGCGGATCCAGCTAGAGCGCGGCTGCCCAGCGCTCGAGCTGGCCGGCCTGAGCAGCGGTGAGCCCCACGGCCGGCTCGGTGGCCACCAGCAGGGTGGCGCCGGCGCGCTGGGCCGCCCAGCCCGGCAGGTGTCGTCGTGCTGGTCGTCGATCCAGGCCAGCGGCCGGTCCGGCCCGGCGTAGACGTCGATCGCCGCCAGCTTCCAGTGGCGATCGTCGTCGTCCGGGGAGCCCGGCGAACGCGAGGTGGGGCAGGCCCGCGGGGAGCCCCAGCGCGTGGGGCAGGTACTCGTCGGCCTTCTCCTCCCAGCCGCTGCACCACACCAGCTCGAACTGCGACCTGAGCCGCCAGCAGGCGCGCGGCCGCCTCCTCGGACAGGAAATGCACGACCCCGTCGACGATCACGAACCGGCCCGGGGGCCGGCGGTGGGGGTCAAAGCCGAACAGCGAGATCACGCCGTCGATGTCGATCAGTAGTAACGGTCGGCACATAACCAAAGTCGAGAACCCCACATAGGTTGCATTTATCTGGCTTCGCCAGGGTATGAGGCCCGGTGCAGGGTCGTGCCCCCGACGCCCGTCCAGAGTCTGCTGGACGCAGGGCCGAAGGACTTCAAGACAAACCAGCGGATGCCGAGAAGCTGCGAGAGCGCGGTCAGCTGCGCCACGCGTAGCCCCCGGTCCCAATCCCTCTGAACTAACTGACTCTCATCCTCGGCATCCTGCTCGCGCTGGCCTGCGCTCTGGCGACCAACGTCGGCTTCCTGTTCAAGCATCGCGGCGCCTGCGCGGCGCCCGCCGTCGACATCCGCCATCCGCTGCGGACCGCCGCTGCGCTGTTCGCCTCGCAAGCTGTTCGCCATCGGCATGGCGATCGCCACCGGCGCCTGGATCTTCCACGTCGCCGCCATGGCGATGGCGCCGCTGTCGGTGGTCCAGGCCGTGCTCGCCGGCGGCGTCGTGCTGCTGGCGATCATGGCCGAGCGGATGTTCGGCCTGCCGATCTCCCGCCGCCAGTGGCTCGGGATCGGCCTGACCGCGGTCGGCCTGCTCCTGCTCGGCTTCAGCCTGCCGGCCGTCCACGGCGCCCACTCGCGCTTCTCGGTCCCGGGCATGATCGCGCTTCGAGGCCGTCCTGCTCGCTGGCCGGGACGCTGCTGATCATGGGCCCGCGCATCGGGGCGCCCCGACCGAGCATCACGGCTTCATGCTCGGCGCCGCCTCCGGGATCCTGTTCGGCGTCTCCGACGTCGCCATCAAGGCGATCTCGGGCATGGTCGGCGCCCACGGCGTCGTCGGGCTGGTCAGTCCCTGGACCGCTGGTCACCATCGTCGCCTCGGTCGCCGCCTTCTACGCCTCCGCCAAGGGCCTGCAGGACGGCGAGGCGGTTCCGGTGATCGCGGTCACCGGCACCGCCGCCAACGTCGCCGGGATCGTCGGCGGGATCATCGTGTTCGGCGACCCGCTCTCCGGTCACCCGCTGACGCTGCTGGCCGAGTGCCTGGCCTTCGCGCTGGTGCTGTTCGCCGCCTGGCTGACCCCGGCGCCGGTCCGCGGCCCGCACCGTCGGCGCGGCCGCTCCGGCGTAGTCCCAGTAGAACTCGCTTATGGCGACCGGCCCGTTGGTATCGGTGGCCACGCTCGAGCAGCTGCCGGCAGGACCCGGGCGCGGCCCCCGCGATCCTCGATGTTCGCTGGGAGCTGGCCGCCGGCCCGATGCGTCACGACTACGCCGCCGGCCACATCCCCGGCGCGGTGTTCGTCGACCTGGACGCGATCGCTGGCGGCGCCGCCGGGCGCCGGCGGCCGCCACCCGCTCCCGGCCGCGGCCGACTTCGAGGCCGACATGCGTGCGGCCGGTGTGGACGCCGACCGGGCCGGTCGTCGTCTACGACGCGCGGGACCTCGATGGCCGCGGCCCGCGCCTGGTGGCTGCTGCGCTACTTCGGCCATCCGGCGGTGGCGGTGCTCGACGGCGGGCTTGCCGCCTGGAAACGGCGCGGGCCTGCCGCTGCAAACCGGCGGACCGCAGAGCCGCGCCGGCGACGTCGGCGATTTCGCCGCCCGGGCCGGGGGCATGCCGGTGCTCGATGCCGCCGGCGCAGCGGCGCTGGCGCGCCGGGGCGGGGTCCTGCTCGACGCCCGGGCCCCGGAGCGGTTCCGCGGCGAGAGCGAGCCGATGGACCCGGTGGCCGGGCACATCCCCGGCGCGCGCAACCGGCCCACCGCGCTCAACGTCGGCCCGAGCGGCCGGTTCCTCGACCCCGCCGCGCTGCGCGAGGCGTTCGCGGCCGTCGGCGTGGACGGCGGCGCCGAGGTCGGCGCCTACTGCGGCTCCGGGATCACCGCCGCCCACCAGGTGCTGGCGCTGGAGCTGGCCGGCTACACCGCGGCCCTGTATCCGGGGTCGTGGAGCGAGTGGATCCTGCGACCCGCAGCGGCCGGTGGCCACAGGCCCGTAGCGCCTGATGGCGACAGCCCGTAGCGCCGGCCGTCAGCCCGCGGGCTCCCCGCAGCAGTACCTGCGCGACCTGCTCGGGGTCGTCGTAGGTGGGAACGTGGCCGCAGCCCGTCAGCGTGACCAGCCGCGCGCCGGGGATCGCCTCGGCGGCGCGCCGCTGCTGTCGGGGCAGCAGCACCCGGTCCTTGTCGCCCCAGGCGATGGTCACGGGCGCCGCGATCTGCTCGCCGCCGCTGAAGCCGGCCGGGTCGATGGCGGCCAGGGTGTCGTCGAACCACGGGCGCGTGGGCGAGAGCGCGCGCGCTCTCCACTGCGTCCTGGGGGGTCACCCGCTCGGGATGGGCCACGAAGGTGCTCGAGCAGCAGCTTGCGACCCCGCGGCCGGGCCGCCAGCGGCTTGACATGGTCGACCAGCCGGCGAGCGGAGCTCACCGCCAGACGCAGCTCGACCTCCGCCAGCAGGCGCTCAGGGCGGTTGGCGAACCCGGCCGGGGAGACACCGTTGGCCGATCGGACGACGCCGCGCTTGGCCAGCTCGAGGACGATCAGGCCGCCCAGCGAGTTGCCGGCGAAATGAGGACGCTCGACCCCGAGCTCATCGAGGAACTCGGCGACCAGCGAGGTCAGGCTGTCGACCCCGGCCGGGGTACCGGCCGGCGGCATCGGCGACGCGCCGAAACCCGGCAGGTCGATGGCGATCACATCCCGGTGGGCGGCCAGGCTGTCGATCACCGGCTCCCACATCTGCCACCGGCTGCCGATCCCGTGGATCAGCACCAGGGGTTCGCCCTGCCCGCGACGGTAGTAGTTGAGCTGCACGTCGCCAATTATTCCGATCGGAGCCGGTGTACAACACCGCGGCGATGGTTGTACGTGGTGGCCAATTGAGTTGCTAGCGAGGGCCAAGTACCGTTGTACAAAACGGCACAGAGGTCAGAGGAGAGAGCATATGGCGAGCACCCAAGAGGCAACCGGGACCGAGCAGGGGACCCTCCAGGAGCTGGCCCGGCGCCACCTGTGGATGCATTTCACCCGGATGTCGGCCTACGAGGACCAGGAGATCCCGATCATCGTCCGCGGCGAGGGTTGCTACGTCTACGACGAGCACGGCAACCGCTACCTCGACGGTCTGTCGGCGCTGTTCTGCGTCAACATCGGCCACGGCCGGGCCGACATCGCCCAGGCGGGCGCCGATCAGGCCAAGGAGCTGGGCTTCTTCACCAACTGGTCCTACGCGCATCCGCGCGCGATCGAGCTCGCCGCCCGGGTCGCCGGCCTCGCGCCCGGTGATCTGAACCGCGTCTTCTTCACCAGCGGCGGCAGCGAGGCCGTCGAGTCGGCGCTCAAGCTCGCCCGCCAGTACCACAAGCTCACCGGCAACCCGAACAAGACCAAGCTCATCGCCCGCGAGATCGCCTACCACGGCACCAGCCTGGGCGCTCTGTCGGCGACCGGCATCACCGTCGCTGCGCACGCCGTTCGAGCCGCTGACCCCCGGCGCCAGCCACGTCCCCAACACCAACACCTTCCGCATGCCCCACGGGCTGACGGTCTCAGACCTGGCCGAGTCGGTGGCCCACCGGATCGAGTTCGAGGGCCCCGACACCGTGGCCGCGGTGATCATGGAGCCGGTCCAGAACTCCGGCGGCTGCTTCGTACCGCCCGAGGGCTACTGGCAGCGGGTGCGCGAGATCTGCGACGAGTACAACGTGCTGCTGATCTCCGACGAGGTCATCTGCGCCTGGGGCCGGCTCGGGCGAGTGGTTCGGGGCCGTACAAGTACGACTACGTGCCCGACATCATCACCACCGCCAAGGGGCTGACCAGCTCCTACGCGCCGATGGGGGCGGTGATCGCCACCGACCGCGTGGCGGAGCCGTTCATGCAGGGCCATCACCTGTTCACGCACGGGTTCACCTTCGCCGGACACCCGATCTGCTCGGCGGTCGCGCTGGCCAACATCGACGCGATGGAGCGCGAGGGCGTGCTCGAGAACGTTCGCGCCAACGAGGGCGCCTTCCGCGACATGCTGGAGTCGCTGCGCGACATCCCGATCGTCGGCGACGTCCGCGGCACCGGCTACTTCCACGCGATCGAGCTGGTCAAGGACCAGGACTCAGACGACCAGTGGACCGACGAGGAGTCCGAGACGCTGCTGCGCGGCTTCTTGTCCGGCGAGCTCTACCGGCGCGGGCTGATCTGCCGGGCCGACGACCGCGGCGATCCGGTGATCCAGCTGTCGCCGCCGCTGATCGCCGGCCCCAAGCAGTTCGAGGAGATCGAGGCCATCCTGCGGCCGGTGCTGACCGAGGCCGGCGAGCGGATGCGTTCCCACGCCGGCGCGCGCGACACCAGCGAGCGCCTCGGACCGATAGAGGCCACTCGCCACGGCCTCGACGGTTAGTCGACGGCTGAACGGGCGCAGATGCTGACGGTTCGTGAGCTGCTGAACGGACTCGACGTCCGGCTGCTGACCGGCGAGGCGGCGATCGACCTGCCGGTCCGCTGGGTGCACATCTCCGAGCTGCAGGATCCGACTCCGTGGCTGTCGGGCGGCGAGCTGCTGCTCACCACCGGCATGCAGCTCGGCTCCGATCAGCAGCAACGGGAGTTCGTGACCCGGCTGGCCGACCACCAGCTGGCCGGGCTCGGCTTCGGCGTCGGCTTCGGCCACGCGCAGGTCCCACCGGCGCTGCTGGCGGCCGCCGCCGAGCGCGAGTTCCCGGTGTTCGAGGTCCCCTACGAGGTGCCGTTCATCGCCGTCACCGAGGCCGCGTTCAGCAAGCTGGTCAACGAGCAGTACGCGGTGCTGCGCCGGGCCATCGCGGCCCACGAGCGGCTGGAGCGGATCGTGCTGTCCGAGCGCGGCCTCGACGCGCTGGCGGGGACGCTGGCGGCGCTGATCGGCGCCGCCGTGCTGGTGTTCGACGCGCGCGGAGAGCCGCTGGTGCAGCGCGCCTTCCGGCGAGCGGTGGAGCCCGACACCGTCGCCGGCCTGCGCATCGAACTCGCCGAGCGCCTGCGCCGGCGCGAGGCGAGGGCGTTCCTGCCCGGGCACAGCGAGCACGCCAACCGCAGCCCTGGCCCTCCCGGTGGCCGCCGACGGCGACCCCCGGGCTCGGGCAACGGGGCCGCTGAGCGGGTTGCCGAGGCATGGCTGGTGGCGATCAAGGATTCCGAGCCGCTGTCTGACTTCGACCGCCTGACCCTTCACCAGGCGGTCACGATCGTGGCGCTGGAGCTGTTGCGCGGACGGGTGGCCGGCGATACCGAGCGCCGCCTGGCCGGGGACGTTCTGGCCGGGATCGTCGCCGGCGAGCTCAGCGGTCTGGAGCTCGCTCGCCGGCTGGAGCCGTTCGGCCTGTCTGACCGTGTGGCGGCGATCGTGGTGCAGCGGCCGCTCGGATGCACGCGGGTCGGCGAGCCCGGTCGAGGACGCGCTGTCGGCAGCGCTGCGCGAGGAGGCGGCGCCGGGACTGGTGGCGTCCGCCGGCCAGCTGACCTGCGCGCTCGTGGCCGGGGTCACCGAGGACGAGCTGTTCGCGCTCGCCGGCCGGGTCTCCGAGCGCCTGGGCGAAGGGCTGGGCGAACCGCTGCAGGTCGGGGTGGGCCGCCCGGTGGCGGCCGGCGACGCTCGCCGCAGCTTCCACGAGGCGCGATGCGCCGTCGAGGCGATCGCGCTCGGGGTGGGCGGGCAGCCCAACGGCAACGGCCATGCCGACTCGTTGGCGCGGCTGGCCACCTACAAGGACCTCGGGTCGTTCCAGCTGCTGCTGTCGCTGCAGGAGGATGAGGCTCTGAGATTGTTCTGCGACTCGATCCTGGGGCCGATCGAGGCCAGCGAGGGTCACTACGGAGGTGAACTGATGCGATCACTGGAAGCGTTCATCGAGGAGAACGGCCAATGGGAGCGGGCGGCCCGACGGCTCTACTGCCACCGGCACACGCTGCGCTATCGGATCAAGCGGGTCGAGGATCTGACCGGGCGCAACCTGGGCAGCGCCCGTGACCGGATCGAGTTCTGGCTGGCCCTGCGCGGCCGGGAGCTGGTGGCATGAAGATCGGCGTCCCCACCGAGGTCAAGACCGACGAGTACCGGGTCGCGCTGACCCCTGCCGGTGTCCGCGAGCTGGCCGAGGCCGGCCACAGCGTGTTCGTGCAGAGCGGCGCCGGCGACGGATCGTCGATCTCCGACGAGGCCTACGCCGCCCAGGGCGCCACGATCGTGCCCGACGCCGACGCGGTGTTCGGCGAGGCCACCCTGATCGTCAAGGTCAAGGAGCCCCAGCCTCCCGAGGTCGCGCGCCTGGAGCCGCGCCATATCCTGTTCACCTACCTGCATCTGGCCGCCGACGCCGAGCTGACCCGCGGCCTGATGCAGTCCGGCGCCACCTGCATCGCCTACGAGACCGTCGAGGACGCGCGCGGCCGCCTGCCGCTGCTGGCCCCGATGTCCGAGGTGGCCGGGAAGATCGCCACCCAGGCGGGCGCGTTCATGCTCGAGAAGCCGCTCGGCGGGCGGGGAATCCTGCTCGGCGGCGTGCCCGGCGTGGCCGCGGCCGAGGTGATGGTCATCGGCGGCGGCGTGGTCGGCATGAACGCCGCCTTCATCGCCGTCGGCATGGAGGCGACGGTGTACGTGTTCGATCGCAACATCGACCGGCTGCGGGAGCTCGATATCGCCTTCGGCGGCCGGGCCGACACCTGCTTTGCCACCACGCTGTCGATCGAGGAGCGGCTGCCGACCGCCGACCTGGTGATCGGGGCGGTGCTGGTCCACGGCGCCCGCGCCCCGCACGTGATCACGCGCGAGCAGCTGGGGATCATGAAGCGCCACGCGGTCCTGGTCGACGTCTCGATCGACCAGGGCGGCTGCTTTGAGACCTCGCACCCGACCACCCACTCGAACCCCACCTACGAGGTCGACGGAATCACCCACTACTGCGTGGCCAACATGCCCGGGGCGGTGCCGATCACCTCGACCTACGCCCTGACCAACGCGACCATGCCCTACGTGCTGCACGTGGCCACGGCGGGGGTGCACCGGGCGGTGGCCGACAACCCGGGGCTGAAGCTGGGCGTCAACGTGGCGGCGGGCGAGGTCACCTACGCGCCGGTGGCCGAGGCGGTCGGAGTCCCGGTCGTCGACGTCGACCAGGCGCTGGCGGGGGTAGCGGCGTAGGGGGTCGGCGATCCGACCGCCCCCTGCTACGCTCTGCGACCGCATGCCGACCACCAGCCAACTGATCCGCAAGGGACGCACCGCGCCCAAGAAGAAGCTCGCCACCCCGGGCCTGAAGTCCGGCAAGGGCCGCAAGAAGAAGGTCGCGGCGCCCCAGCGCCGGGGCGTGTGCACGCGCGTGTACACGACCACGCCGAAGAAGCCGAACTCGGCTCTGCGCAAGGTGGCCCGTGTCCGTCTGACCAACGGCATGGAGGTCGGTGCCTACATTCCCGGCGAGGGCCACAACCTCCAGGAGCACTCGGTGGTGCTGGTCCGCGGCGGTCGCGTCAAGGACCTGCCCGGGTTCCGCTACAAGGTGATCCGCGGGCACGCTTGACGCCGCCGGCGTCAGCGACCGCAAGAAGGCCCGCTCGCAGTACGGCGTGAAGGCCAAGTAGGTAGGTGCGCTCCTAGTGCCCCGCCGCGCCGCAGCCCAGGTCCGGCCGATCGAGCCCGACGCCGTTCTACCGCAACCGCCTCGTCCAGCAGGTCATCAACAAGGTGATGCTGGACGGCAAGAAGTCGGTAGCCGAGAAGATCGTCTACGACGCGCTGGCCATCCTCGGCGAGCGCAGCGGCAAGAACGCCGTCGAGCAGCTGGAGGCGGGCATCAAGGCCCTGACCCCGGTGCTCGAGGTTCGCCCCCGCCGGGTCGGCGGCGCCACCTACCAGGTGCCGGTCGAGGTCCCCGCCCGCCGCGCCCGCACGCTCGCCGTCCGCTGGCTGGTCCAGTTCGCCCGCGCCCGCCGCGAGAAGACGATGTCCCAGCGCCTGGCCAACGAGCTGCTCGACGCCCAGCAGCAGCAGGGCAACGCCTTCAAGCGCAAGGACGACATCTACCGCATGGCGCAGGCCAACAAGGCCTTCGCCCACTACCGCTGGTAGACGAGCTCCCGGCGTTCGCCGGGGTTCGGACATGCGGCTTAACGAGAGTGGCGGAGCGGCGGCCTCGGCCGATGCGGTTAGCGCATGCCCCGAGTCGGCGGTCGCCTGGGAAGTTGACCCTAGATATCGTGGTCGACTCCCCAATCGACCGTGACGACTCTGTAACGGCAGGCCCAGATGTGCCGAGACCGTCCCGGCGTGCCCCGACAGCCGTCCGCTCGTACGTTCGGACCCAGGCACGGCGCCGACGATCGCCTGCTCGCCATCGGCAACGGCGGCATGGTGTCGATCTTCCGCCTGACCGCCCGGACCCCGCCAGGCTAGGCGGCGGTCGGCACAAAACCCCTGCGCTACTAAAAGAAACGCGAGGGCTGCCTACCGCACGGGACCGGGGGCTGCGGTAGGACAACCCTCGCGTTCAGTAAATGTAACGGGCCGTATGTTGGCAAAGGGTTGGGTTTGCGGGGCGGTCAGTACAGCGGACCGGATAGGGCTTTCATTGCTGACTTTGGTCCGCCGATCGTGTAGTGGGTCGAGGGCCTGCCTCGGGGAAGATGCGGTGCGTGGACGCCGGCCGCTGCGGGGGCTCGGGGAGGGCCGGGCAGCAGGAGCAGGCCGGCGGCCGCGGTGATCAGCAGCACGAACGCGCCCAGGGTCTCGAGGTACAGGCCGATGCTGGGGCTCGACGCTGGCGGTGGCGAACCGGGTGGTGGCGCTGCCGATCAGGCCGCTGGCCTGCGCGTCGGGGAGATCTCCGAGCAGCGCGATGCCCAGCACCACCAGGCCGAGAACGCCCGATGGCCACCAGCGCCTGGCGGCTGCGGGTCCGCCAGATTCCCGACCGCCAGCGCCGCCGCCAGCAGCGCCACCGGCACCAGCGCGTAGGTGTGATGGAGCCCGGTGGTGACGGTCTTGATCACCTGCTTGGAGGCGCTCGAGTGGACGTGCGAGCAGCGGCGTGAACTCGGCCACCAGCAGCAGCACCGCCCCGGCCAGGCCGCCGGTCAGGACGCCCGATCCGGAGCAGTCGTTCGCGTCCTGGAGCTGGGCCCGGCCAGACTGCGGCGGAATCGCCGCTTGAGGCCTCAGGGGCTCTGCTATATTCGGTGTCCGCCTCGGGTCGGGTTGCGTTCATCTGTGCTCGCTCCCGGGCGCGGAGGATCCACCCCATGGAGACGCCGACCCACTAGACAACTGCCCGTAGCCGACAGCTGCGTCGTACAACGGGCCCACTGGGCCCTTTTTCATGACCGCAGCCGACGAGCCGGGACCTGCCACCGAACGACTCGAAATTCCATCATGCCACGCAAGTTCACCCTCGAGAACACTCGCAATATCGGGATCATGGCGCACATCGACGCCGGTAAGACGACGACGACTGAGCGCATCCTCTATTACACCGGTCGGACCTACAAGATGGGGGAGGTTCACGAGGGCGCCGCGGTCATGGACTGGATGGAGCAGGAGCAGGAGCGCGGGATCACGATCACCTCGGCGGCCACCACCGCCGAGTGGAAGGGCCACCGGATCAACATCATCGACACGCCGGGCCACGTCGACTTCACGGTCGAGGTCGAGCGCTCGCTGCGCGTGCTCGACGGCGCGATCGCGCTGTTTGACTCCGTCGCCGGCGTCGAGCCGCAGTCCGAGACCGTCTGGCGCCAGGCCGACAAGTACCGCGTGCCGCGGATCGCCTACATCAACAAGATGGACCGCATCGGCGCCGACTTCGACCGCGGCGTGCAGACGATGATCGACCGCCTCGGCGCGCATCCGGTGCCGATCCAGCTGCCGATCGGCGCCGAGTCGGAGTTCGCGCGGCATCATCGACCTGGTCGAGAACCACGCGATCATCTACAAGGACGAGCTCGGCAAGGAGCAGGACGATCGTCGAGATCCCGGCCGAGTCAGTCGCAGCGCGCCGCCGCGGCCCGCGAGCACCTGCTCGAGGAGGTCTCCCAGTTACGACGACGAGCTGCTGGAGATGATCCTCGAGGACGAGGAGATCCCGCCGCCCGGCTCAAGCAGGCGATCCGCGCCGCCACGCTGGCCATCCAGCTGACCCCCGTGCTGTGCGGCTCGAGCTTCAAGAACAAGGGCGTGCAGCCGCTGCTCGACGCCGTGCTCGACTACCTGCCCAGCCCGCTCGACGTGCCGCCGGTCGAGGGCCTGGAGCCGGCCAAGGGCTCGCGCAACGGCGGACGAGCAGCCGACCGTCGCGACGCCTCCGACGACTGAGCCGTTCGCGGCGCTGGCGTTCAAGATCATGGCCGACCCCTACGTCGGCAAGCTGACCTACTTCCGCGTCTACTCCGGCAAGCTCGACCGCCGGGCTCGCGCGTGCTCAACGTGACCACCGGTCGCACCGAGCGGATCGGGCGGATCCTGATGATGCACGCCAACGAGCGCGAGGAGCTCCAGGAGGTCTACGCCGGCGACATCGCCGCCGGCGTCGGGATCAAGCAGGTCGTGACCGGCGACACGCTGGCCGCGCCCGACCGTCCGATCAAGCTCGAGACGATCGACGTTCCCCGAGCCGGTGATCAAGGTGGCCATCGAGCCCAAGACCAAGGCCGATCAGGAGAAGATGTCGATCGCCCTCGGCCGCCTGGCCGAGGAGGACCCGACCTTCCAGGTTCAGACCAACGAGGAGACCGGGCAGACCGAGATCTCCGGCATGGGCGAGCTGCACCTCGAGGTGCTGGTCGACCGCATGCTGCGCGAGTTCAAGGTCGACGCCAACGTCGGCCGGCCGCAGGTCTCCTACCGCGAGACGATCCGCGGCACCGCCGAGAAGGTCGAGGGCCGCTTCGTGCGCCAGACCGGCGGCTCGGGCCAGTACGGCATCGTCTACATCAACGTCGAGCCGGCTCCCGGCGAGGGCTTTGACTTCGTCAACAAGATCAAGGGCGGCTCGGTGCCGACCGAGTTCATCCCGGCGGTGGAGAAGGGCGTTGAGGAGGCGATGGACAACGGTCCCCGCGCCGGCTACCCGCTGGTCGACGTGCGGGTCACGCTGACCGACGGCAAGTACCACGACACCGACTCGTCGGAGATCGCCTTCCGGGTGGCCGGCAGCCTGGCGCTGAAGGCCGCGGTCCAGCGGGCCAAGCCGGTCCTGCTCGAGCCGGTGTTCGCCGTCGAGGTGGTGACGCCCGAGGAGTTCATGGGCGACGTGATCGGCGATCTGAACCGCCGCCGCGGCCAGATCAGCGGCATGGAGCAGCGCGGCAACGCGCAGGTGGTCTCAGGTCACGTGCCCGCTGGCGGAGATGTTCGGCTACGCCACCGACCTGCGTTCCACCACCCAGGGACGGGCGACCTACACGATGCAGTTCGAGCGCTACGACGAGGTTCCGCCTAACATCGCGGAGAAGATCAGCGGCGACCAAGCAGCGCCGCCGTAGCACTCAGCGGCCGGACGGAAAACTTATACCCTGTACAGGTTCGTCCTCGAGACGAACGAAATTCGATTAAGAAGAAGGAGCGACACCAAAGTGGCGAAGGCCAAGTTTGAGCGCGACAAGCCCCATGTCAACGTCGGCACCATCGGTCACATCGACCATGGCAAGACGACGCTGACCGCGGCCATCACCAAGGTGCTCCACGACAAGTTCGGCGGCGGCACCGAGGTGCGGTCGTTCGACTCGATCGACAACGCTCCCGAGGAGAAGGCCCGCGGCATCACGATCGCGACCTCGCACGTCGAGTACGAGACCGCCAACCGGCACTACGCCCACGTGGACTGCCCCGGTCACGCGGACTACGTCAAGAACATGATCACCGGCGCCGCTCAGATGGACGGCGCGATCCTGGTCGTGTCGGCCGCCGACGGCGCCATGCCCCAGACGCGTGAGCACATCCTGCTCGCCCGTCAGGTCGGCGTGCCCTACATCGTCGTGTTCCTCAACAAGGCGGACATGGTCGACGACCCCGAGCTCCTGGAGCTCGTCGAGGTCGAGATTCGCGACCTGCTGTCCGAGTACGAGTTCCCCGGCGACGACATCCCCTTCGTGATCGGCTCGGCGCTGAAGGCGCTCGAGGGCGACGAGGAGTACGAGGGCAAGATCCTCGAGCTCGCCGAGGCGCTCGACACCTACATCCCCGAGCCGGTCCGTGACCTGGACAAGCCGTTCCTGATGCCGGTCGAGGACGTGTTCTCGATCACCGGCCGCGGCACGGTGGCGACCGGACGGATCGAGCAGGGAATCATCAAGACCGGCGAGACCGTCGAGATCGTGGGCATCAAGCCCACGACCACGACCGTCGTCACCGGCGTCGAGATGTTCAAGAAGATCCTCGACGAGGGTCAGGCCGGCGACAACGTCGGCTGTCTGCTGCGCGGCACCAAGCGCGAGGACATCGAGCGCGGCCAGGTGCTGTGCAAGCCCGGCTCGATCACGCCGCACACCAAGTTCAAGGCCGAGGTCTACGTCCTCAAGAAGGAGGAGGGCGGCCGTCACACGCCGTTCTTCACGGGCTACCGGCCGCAGTTCTACTTCCGCACGACCGACGTCACCGGAGTGGCCAACCTGCCCGAGGGCACGGAGATGGTCATGCCCGGCGACAACGTCCAGATGGAGATCGAGCTGATTCAGCCGATCGCCATGGATCAGGGTCTGCGGTTCGCGATCCGCGAGGGAGGCCGGACGGTCGGCTCGGGGGTTGTAACCGAAGTCGTGCAATAGGGCAGAGCCCTAGTGCAATAGGGCAGAGCCCTAATGCATTGGGAGTTCGCCTGGCGGCGAACTCCCGGGGAGCCGACGGGCCAGCCCTCACCGATAATCAACAGATACGACCTTCTGGGGCGGGCCCCGAACCCGGGGCTCGCCCTGAACACTGAGAAAAGACGAAACGGCTTACGTAAACCAAAGTGGCAACAATCGCCCAAAACAAAATCCGCATTCGCCTGAAGTCCTATGACCACACGGCGATCGAGACGGCGGCCAAGGAGATCGTCGAGACGGCCACGCGCACCGGCGCGACCGTCTCCGGTCCCGTGCCGCTGCCCACGGAGAAGAACGTGTATTGCGTGATCCGCTCGCCGTTCAAGGACAAGGACTCCCGCGAGCACTTCGAGATCCGCACCCACAAGCGACTGATCGACATCCACCAGCCGACCCCCAAGACGGTCGATTCGCTCCAGCGTCTCGACCATCTCCCGGCCGGCGTGGATATCGAGATCCGCCTCGCCTCCTAGCCCGTCGATGGCCGCGATCCTCGCCAAGAAGCTCGGCATGACGCAGCGGTTCCTCGAGGACGGCAAGGTCGAGCGCGTGACCGTGCTCGAGGCCGGCCCCTGCCCGGTGACGGCGATCCGCACGGTCGAGCGCGACGGCTACGAGGCCGTTCAGCTCGCGTTCGGCCCCTGCAAGGAGAAGGTCCTGACCAAGGCCGAGCTCGGTCACCTCAAGAAGGCCGACGCCTCGGCCCACCGGCACCTGGCCGAGTTCCGTGACGAGGCCGGCGAGCTGCTGGTCGGCGAGACCGTCACCGTCGACGCGTTCGAGGTCGGCGACAAGGTCAAGATCTCCGGCAAGTCCAAGGGCAAGGGCTTCCAGGGCACGATCAAGCGCCACAACTTCGCCAGCGGCCCCAAGTCGCACGGCTCGCACAACGTGCGGGCGCCGGGTTCGATCGGCGCCTCGGCGACCCCGTCGCGGGTGTTCAAGGGCATCCGCGGCCCGGGCCGGATGGGCGGCGGGCGCATCACCCAGCGCGGCCTGACGGTGGTCGAGATCATGCCCACGCGCAACCTGCTGCTGGTTCGGGGCGCCGTCCCAGGCCCCAAGGGCGGCACGGTGGAGGTGCGGACCGATGGCTAGGACGGCCCCCAAGCTCGGCGGCGGCTCGCAGACGCTCGACGCCGTCGCCTTCGAGGCCAGCTTCAACATGCCGCTCGTGCACGAGGCCGTGCGCGCCGAGCTGAACGCCCGCCGGCAGGGCACCGCGTCCACCAAGACGCGCGGCGAGGTCCGCGGCGGCGGCGCCAAGCCGTGGCGCCAGAAGGGCACCGGGCGCGCCCGGGCCGGATCCTCGCGCTCTCCGGTGTGGACCGGCGGCGGCGTCGTGTTCGGCCCCCACCCGCGGCACTACACGGTCAAGGTCAACCGCAAGGCCCGCCGCGCGGCGCTGCGCAGCGCCCTCTCGGTTCACGCCGAGCGCGAGTCGCTGGCCGTGTTCGACGCCTCGGTGTTCGACGCGCCCTCGACCAAGCAGGCGGTCGGGCTGCTCGACGAGTGGCTCGAGACCGGCGCCACCGGCTCGACGCTGGTGCTGCTCGACCGAGTCCGAGGCTGTGGCCGGCATTTCGTTTCGCAACCTGCACCGGGTCCACGCGATGCCGGTCGGCGACGCGGGCGTGGCCGACGTGATCGGAGCCGCTTCGCTGCTGGTCTCCGAGGCCGCCCTGCCGGCATTGGTCGCACGAGCCAGTCGGCTGCGCGCCGACGCGGCCAGACGGCGAGGAGGGCTGATGGAGCCCAGCCAGGTGATCATCCGGCCGGTCGTCTCCGAGAAGTCCTACGTGCTCGCCGAGGCCGGCAAGTACACCTTCCGCGTGCACGACCGCGCGCACAAGACCCAGATCCGCCAGGCCGTCGAGGAGCTGTTCGACGTCAAGGTGGTCGCGGTCCGCACGGCCTCGGTCAAGAGCAAGCCCAAGCGCCGCGGGCAGACCGCCGGACGCACCCGCCATTGGAAGAAGGCCATCGTCCAGGTGCGCTGAGGGCGAAACGATCCCGATCTTCCACCGCCTTCGAGACTCCGGAGAACTGATGCCGATCCGCAAGCCAAAGCCGACCTCGCCGGGACGGCGGTTCGTCTCCTACGCCGACTTCGCCGAGATCACGCGCTCGACGCCCGAGAAGTCGCTGACCGAAGGGCTCAAGAAGTCCGGCGGCCGCAACTCCAACGGGCGCAAGACCTCCCGCCACCGGGGTGGCGGCGCCAAGCGGCTGTACCGCAAGATCGACTTCAAGCGCCGCAAGGACGGAATCCCGGCCAAGGTCGCGCACATCGAGTACGACCCCAACCGCTCCGCCTACATCGCGCTGCTGCACTACGCCGACGGCGAGAAGAGCTACATCCTGGCGCCGCAGCGACTGCGGGTTGGAGCCACCGTCATGTCAGGCGCCGAGGCCGACATCCGCGTCGGCAACTGCCTGCCGCTGAGCCGGATGCCGCCCGGGCACCGTGGTCCACAACGTCGAGCTGACCCCCGGGCGCGGGCGGCCAGATGGCCCGCTCGGCCGGCGCCGGCGTGCAGCTGCTGGCCAAGGAGGGCGACTACGTGACGCTGCGGCTGCCCTCCGGGGAGATGCGCATGGTCCGGGCCGAATGCCGCGCGACGGTGGGCACGATCGGCAACTCCGACCATCAGAACGTCAAGATCGGCAAGGCCGGCCGCAAGCGCCACATGGGCGTGCGGCCGCAGACGCGCGGCACCGCGATGAACCCGGTCGATCACCCCCACGGCGGCGGCGAGGGCTCGACCACGCCGGGCCGCCATCCGGTCACCCCCTGGGGCGTGCCGACCCTGGGCTACCGCACCCGCAAGAAGGGCAAGAAGTCCGACCAGTACATCGTGCGTGGCCGGAGAAGGGGTAAGAAGCGATGAGCCGATCGAGCAAGAAGGGGCCGTTCGTCCAGGAGCGGCTGATGAACCGGATCGAGGCCATGAACTCCTCGGGCGAGAAGCGCATGATCCGCACCTGGTCGCGGACGTCGACGATCTTCCCGGAGATGGTCGGGCACACGATCGCCGTTCACGACGGGCGCAAGCACGTGCCGGTGTTCATCTCGGAGTCGATGGTCGGTCACAAGCTGGGCGAGTTCGCGCCCACGCGTCTGTATCGCGGTCATGCCGGTACGGGTAAGAGGCGATGACTGAAGAGCCCGAAGAGCGCTCCGAGGACACCGAGCCCGAGGCCCCGGTCGAGCCCGAGGCCCCGGCCGAGCCGGAGGCTGCCGCCGACGCCGAGGAGGCGCCTGCTCCCGAAGCGCCGGCGCCGTCGTCGTCGTGCCGCCGAGCCCGCCGCTGAGGCTGACGAGAGCACCGACGCCGAGGCCGCTCCCGAGGCCGAGGCGGAAGCCGACGAAGAGGCGGACGCCGAAGCCGAGGCCGGAGACCGACGAGGAGCCCGAGGGCGATCAGGAGCCTGAGGCCGATGAGGAGCCTGAGGCGGACGCCGATGAGGACACCGAGGCCGCGGTCGAGCCCGGCGGCTCCGGCGCAGGGCGCCCGCGCCGGCGCCCGCACGGCGCCGCTCCCGCGAGCGCGATCCGGACCTGCCGCCGCCGGTGGTGCGGGCGCAGGCCAAGTACGTGCGCTCGTCGGCCCGCAAGGCCCGACTGGTATGCGACCACATCCGCGGCAAGTCGGTGGAGGAGGCGCGAGCTATCCTCGCTCTCACGCCGCGGGCGATCGCGCAGGATTGGAGCAAGCTGCTCGAGTCAGCGGTCGCCAACGCCGAGCACAACCACGAGCTCGTCGGCGAGGACCTGTACGTCAAGGCGGTGCACGCCGACGAGGGTCCGACGATCAAGCGGTTCCGGCCGCGCGCGATGGGTCGCGCCACCCGGATCCGCAAACGCACCAGCCATCTGACGATTTTGCTCACGCCAAAGGACTAGCCGCACAACATGGGTCAAAAAGTTCATCCCGAGTCGATCCGCGTCGGCTACATCCACGACTGGAAGTCGAACTGGTTCAACGAGCGCCACTTCGCCGACTACCTGCACGAGGACACGCAGATCCGCGAGCACATCGTCGGGCGGCTCTCGCACGCCGGCCTGTCCGACATCACGATCCGCAAGAACGCCACCGAGGTCGAGGTCAACATCCACACGGCCCGGCCCGGGATCGTGATCGGCAAGTCGGGCTCCGAGGTCGACCAGCTGCGCCGTGACCTGCACCGGATCACCGGCAAGCAGGTCAAGGTCAACATCCTGGAGATCAAGCGCCCCGAGCTCGACGCGCGCCTGGTCGCGCAGTCGATCGCCGAGCAGCTGCAGAACCGGGTCGCCTTCCGGCGGGCGATGAAGCGCGCGCTGACCAGCGCGATGCGCTCCGGCGCCAAGGGCGTCAAGGTCCAGGTCTCAGGCCGCCTGGGCGGCGCCGAGATGGCGCGCACCGAGGGCTACTCGGACGGCCGGGTGCCCCTGCACACGCTGCGCGCTGACATCGACTACGGCTTCCACGAGGCGCGCACCACCTTCGGCCGGATCGGCGTCAAGTGCTGGATCAACAAGGGCGAGATCATGCCCGAGGGCTACACCGGCGCCGACCTGACGATCATGGACGAGCCCTCGCCGCAGGCGCCCGAGCGCGGCGGTCGCGACGGGCGCTCCGGCCGCGACGGTCGCGGTGGCGGCCGCGGCGGCGGTCGTGCTGGCGGTCCTGGTGGTCGCGGCGGCGGTCCTGGTGGTCCTGGTGGCCGTGGCGGCGGTCCTGGTGGCCGTGGCGGCGGTCCTGGCGGTCCTGGTGGCCGCGGCGGCGGTCCTGGTGGTCCGTGGCGGCGGTCCTGGTGGTCCTGGCGGTCGCGGCGGTGGTCCTGGTGGTCGCGGTGGCGGTCCCGGTGGTCCTGGTGGCCGTGGCGGTGGTCCTGGTGGTCGCGGCGGCGGTCCGGGTGGTCCTGGTGGCCGTGGCGGTGGTCCTGGTGGTCGCGGTGGCGGTCGGGTGGTCCGGGTGGCCGTGGCGGTGGTCCGGGTGGTCGCCGTGGCGGCGGGTCCGGTGGCTCGGGCGGCTCCGGTGGCTCCGGTGGCTCCGGCGGCGGACGCGGTGCTGGTGGTGCCGGTGGCAGTGGAGGCCGCGGCTGATGCTGTCCCCCAAGCGCGTCAAGCACCGCAAGCAGCATCGCGGTCGCCGGGCCGGGCTCTCGCGCGGGCAGGTCAAGGTGCAGTTCGGCGAGTACGGCCTCAAGGCGCTCGACGCCGGCTGGCTCACCAACCGCCAGATCGAGGCTGCTCGTATCGCCATGACCCGCAAGATCAAGCGCGGCGGCAAGGTGTGGATCAACGTCTATCCCGACAAGCCGTTCACCAAGAAGCCCGCCGAGACCCGCATGGGCTCCGGCAAGGGCTCGCCCGAGGGCTGGGTGGCGGTCGTCAAGCCGGGCCGGGTGATGTTCGAGCTGGCCGGCGTGCCCGAGGACCTGGCCCGCGAGGCGATGCGCCTGGCCGGCCACAAGCTGCCCGTTCGCACCAAGTTCGTGATGCGAGAGGACGCATGATGAGGGCCTCCGATCTGCGCGACCTCACCGATGTCGAGCTCGACGAGCACATCGCCACCGCCCGGCGCGAGCTGTTCGGCCTGCGCTTTCAGCACGCCACCGGTGAGCTCGACAACACGGCGGGCCTGGCCCGCGCCAAGCAAGAGGTCGCACGCGCGCTGACCGTTCAGCGCGAGCGTGAGATCGACGCCTACCACGCACAGGCTCAGGACATGGCTGAACAAGAAGACACGACCGAGAACATCGAAGCGACGACCCCACAGACCGCTGAGGCACCGGCAGGCCGCCGAGGCCCGGAGCGCGCCGAGCGCGCCCGCGCCGCGAGGCGAGCCCCAGGAGGTCCTCGCTCCCAAGGAGCGCCGCCGGCGCGCCCGGGCGGCCAAGGCCGCGCGGGTCAAGCCGCGGGCGCCTCGCACCCCGAGGAGCGTCAGCAGGAGCGCGACGCCACCCGCCGCAAGAAGGCCGAGCTGCGCCGGGCTGGAGCGCAGCCAGGCCAAGGCCAAGGCGCCGACCGGGACCGCCCAGGCGACGCCGCCTCGCGAGCGCAATCCCGGCGTGCAGAAGGTCCGCCAGGGCGTGGTCGTCTCCGACAAGGCCGACAAGACGATCACCGTGCGGATCGACATCGCCCGCCGTCATCGGCGCTACGAGAAGATCGTGCGCACCTCGAGCACGCTGCACGCCCACGACGAGCGCAACGACGCCCACATCGGCGACACCGTGATCGTCCGCGAGGCGCGGCCGCTGTCGCGGACCAAGCGCTGGCGGCTGGTGCAGGTCGTGGAGCGGGCCAAGTGATCCAGAACGAGACCAGGCTGCGCGTGGCCGACAACACCGGCGCGCGGGAGATCCTCGTGATCCGCGTCCGCGGCGGCTCCCGGCGCCGCTATGCCGGCGTCGGCGACACCATCACGGCCACCGTCAAGACCGCCAGCCCGCAGGGCTCGGTCAAGAAGGGCGAGGTGGTCACCGCGGTCGTGGTGCGGACCAAGAAGTCCTACGGCCGCGACGACGGCACCTACATCGGCTTCGACGAGAACGCCGCGGTGCTGATCGACGCCCAGAACAACCCGCGCGGGACCCGCATCTTCGGGCCCGTGGCCCGCGAGCTGCGCGAGCGCAACTTCATGAAGATCGTCTCCCTCGCCCCGGAGGTGCTGTGACCATGCCGGCACGGATCAAGACCGACGACCAGGTGATCGTGATCAGCGGCAAGGACCGCGGCAAGCGCGGCAAGGTGCTGCGCGTCGAGCCCAAGAAGGACCGGCTCTACGTCGAGGGCCTGAACATCGTCAAGCGCCACCAGCGCCCGGCGCAGACCGCCGGTGGCCAGCACGCCCGGCGGCGTGATCGAGCGCGAGGGCCCGATCCATGTCTCCAACGTGATGCTGATCGACCCCAAGGACAGCAAGCCGACGCGGGTGGGGATCGAGATCGAGGACGGCAAGCGGTTGCGGGTCTCCAAGCGCAGCGGGCGAGAAACTGGACTAGGTGCAACGATGGCGACAGCAAGACTGAAGAGCAGATATCTGGAGGAGATCCGACCCGCGCTGGTGGAGCGGTTCGGCTACTCGAGCGTCATGCAGGCGCCGCGGCTGGAGAAGGTCACGGTCAACATGGGCTGCGGCGACGCCAAGCAGGACTCCAAGGTGCTGGAGGCGGCCACCGAGCAGCTGGCCACGATCACCGGCCAGCGCCCCAGCGTCCGCCGCGCCCGCAAGTCGATCGCCCAGTTCAAGGTCCGCGAGGGCATGCCGGTGGGCGTCGCGGTGACGCTGCGCGGCGAGCGCTCCTACGAGTTCCTGGACCGGCTGATGTCGATCGCGATCCCCCGGATCCGCGACTTCCGCGGGCTCAACCCGCGCGCCTTCGACGGCCGCGGCAACTACTCGCTGGGCGTGCGCGAGCAGATCATCTTCCCCGAGATCGACTACGACGAGATCGATCAGGTGCGCGGTCTCGACATCACGATCACCACCTCGGCGACAGACGACGAGGAGTCGTTCGCGCTGCTGGAGGCGTTCGGGATGCCATTTTCGAAGGACGGCCGTTCGCCGGCGACCGCAACCCAGAATTAGAAGGAGACCGTGGCCAAGGTTTCACAACGAGTCCGCCAGCAGCGGACGCCGAAGTACAAGACCAGGGGCTACACCCGCTGCCGCCGCTGCGGCCGCGCGCGCGCCGTGTACCGCAAGTTCGGCGTGTGCCGGATCTGCCTGCGCGAGCTGGCCCACAACGGCTACGTCCCCGGGATGACGAAGTCGAGTTGGTGACCGACCATGTCCATGACCGATCCCGTAGCCGACTTCCTGACCCGCCTGCGCAACGCCGCCAAGGCCCAGCACCACGACGTCGCGATCCCGTCGTCCAAGCTCAAGCGCGAGCTGGCCCGGATCCTCAAGGAGCAGGGCTACATCGAGGCCTACCAGGTGAGCCACCGACGGCTGAGCGCCCCGGCGAGCAGATCACGATCACGCTCAAGTACACCAACGAGCGCCGCCCGGTGATCTCCGGGATGCAGCGCGTGTCGCGGCCGGGCCAGCGCACGTACGTCGACCACGGCCACATCCCGCGCATCCAGGGCGGTATGGGCACCGCGATCATCTCGACCTCCAAGGGGGTCATGACCGGCCACGAGGCCCGCCAGCAGGGCGTCGGTGGCGAGGTCGTGGCTCGGGTCTGGTAACACCTTCACCTGCGATGTCCCGAATCGGCAGACAACCCATCCCAGTGCCCAGCGGCGTGACCGTCGCGATCGAGCCCGAGCGCGTGACCGTCAACGGGCCCAAGGGCGAGCTCTCCGAGCGTGTGAACCGCGACATCGGCGTCGAGCAGGTCGGCGAGGAGGTGCTGGTCACCCGTCCCACCGACCGCGGCGAGCACCGGGCTCTGCACGGCCTGACTCGCACGCTGGTGGCCAACATGGTCCAGGGCGTCACCGATGGGTTCGAGAAGCGGCTCGAGATCCAGGGCGTCGGCTACCGCGCGCAGCTGCGCGGGCGCGACCTGGAGCTGGCCCTCGGCTACTCGCATCCGGTGCCGGTCAAGGCTCCGGACGGAATCGAGTTCGAGGTGCCGCAGCCGACCCGAATCGTCGTCCGCGGCGCGTCCAAGCAGCAGGTCGGCGAGGTCGCGGCCTACATTCGCAAGCAGCGCAAGCCCGAGCCGTACAAGGGCAAGGGGATCCGCTACGAGGGCGAGTACGTCGCCCGGAAGGTCGGTAAGCGGGCATGACCGTCCTGACGAAGCCCCAGCGCCGGCTCAAGCGCCGCCGCCGGGTCCGCGCCAAGGTGCGCGGCACCGCCGAGCGTCCGCGGATCTCGGTGTTCCGCTCCAACCGCGGGATCTTCGCTCAGCTCATCGACGACGACGCCGGCCGCACGCTGGCCGCGGTGAACTGGACCGAGGCAGACCTGCAAGTCGCTGCGCGGGTCCGACCAGGCCCGCAAGGCGGGTGCGCTGCTGGCCGAGCGCGCCAAGGCCGCGGGCGTGGAGTCGGCTGTATTCGACCGCGGCGGCTACCAATACCACGGACGAGTCAAGGCACTCGCCGACGCGGCCCGCGAGGGCGGGCTCAACTTCTAGCTACCCTGAGCATTCGATGGCTCGAGATCGCACAGTTTCATCTGCCGGCCTGGACCTCCAGGAGCGCGTGGTCGAGATCAACCGCGTAGCCAAGGTCGTCAAGGGCGGCCGGCGCTTCTCCTTCACCGCCCTGGTGGTGGTCGGCGACGAGCGCGAGGTGGTCGGGATCGGCTACGGCAAGGCCAACGAGGTGCCGGTGGCCATCCAGAAGGGCGTCGAGCGCGCCAAGAAGAACCTCTACCGCGTGCCCAAGCACGGCTCCACCATCACCCACCAGACCACTGGGGTGTTCGGGGCGGGCCGGGTGTTCCTCAAGCCGGCCTCGCCCGGTACCGGCGTGATCGCCGGCGGCGGGGTCCGCGCGGTGCTGGAGCTCGCCGGGATCCACGACATCCTTTCCAAGAGCCTCGGCTCGCAGAACCCGATCAACCTGGTCAAGGCGACCATGGCGGGACTCGAGTCGCTGCGCACCCCCGACGAGGTGGCCGAGCTGCGCGGGCTTTCGATCAACCAGGTGCTCGGGCTGACCAGCGACACTGGCGACGGTGCCGCCGAGGCCAACGGCGCGGTTGCCGACGCCGACGCCGCCGTCGAAGCGGCCGGGGCCGGCGAGGCCGAGGCTGCCGGACACAGCCGGCTCATGAGCACCATCCGGGTCACCCAGCGCAGGTCGCGCAACGGCGCTGACAAGCGGCAGATCGACACGCTGCGGTCGCTGGGCCTGCGGCGGATCGGGCAGACCGTGGACGTCTCCGATACCCCGCAGATCCGGGGGATGATCCACAAGGTCCGTCACCTGGTCGAGGTGCAGGAGCCGTGAGCGCCACCGACGAGCGCCAGGAGCGCATCGGCCTTCATAACCTCAGTCCCGCGCCGGGCTCACGGCACGCGCGCAAGCGCGTCGGCCGGGGCGAGGGCTCCGGCACCGGCAAGACCTCCGGCCGCGGCCAGAAGGGCTGGGGCGCGCGGTCGGGCGCCAAGCAGCGGTCACGGTTCGAGGGCGGCCAGAACCCGATCCACATGCGGATGCGCAAGCTGCGCGGCCCGCACATGAAGAAGTCGATGCCGTTCGAGCCCTTCCGCACCCAGACCCAGCCGGTCAACCTCGTCGACCTGGAGGCGCGCTTCGAGTCCGGGGCCGCCGTGACCCTGGAGGAGCTGACCGCCAAGCGCCTGGCCACCCGCAAGGGCGTGCCGGTGAAGATCCTGGCCAAGGGCTCGATCTCCAAGCCGCTCACCGTCCACGCCCACGGCTTCAGCCGCGCCGCGCGCGAGCAGATCGAGGCCGCCGGCGGCACCTGCCAGACCATCGAGGAGTGACGGAGTCGTGATCGCGACGATCCTTGGGGCGTTCAGGGTCGGCGAGATCCGCAACAAGGTCCTGTTCACGGCGATGATCCTGGCCCTGTACCGCCTCGGGACCCACATCCCGGCGCCGGGCATCAACTCCCAGGCGGTCAGCGCGATCCAGAAGAACTTCGGCGGCAACAGCATCCTCGGGCTGCTGAACCTGTTCAGCGGCGGCGGCCTGGGCCGGATCGCGATCTTCGCGCTGGGGATCATGCCCTACATCACGGCGTCGATCATCCTGCAGCTGCTGACCGTGGTGGTGCCCTCGCTGGAGAAGCTGCAGAAGGAGGGCGAGGTCGGTCAGGCGCGGATCACCCAGTACACGCGGTATCTGACGGTCGGCCTGGCCTTCGCCCAGTCGATCGGCTACGTGTTCCTGTTCCGCAGCTTCGAGAAGCAGGCCGGGACCACGCTGATCTCGAACTTCACGATCTTCAAGGTCCTACTGATCGTGATCTCGCTGACCGCCGGCACCGTCCTGCTGATGTGGATGGGCGAGCTGATCACCCAGCGCGGGATCGGCAACGGGATCTCGCTGCTGATCTTCGCCAGCATCGTGTCCCGGATCCCCAGCGGCGTGAACTCCTGGTGGAACAACCCCGACCAGGTGTTCAAGGTCGATGATGCCGTTCATCGTTCTCGGCGTGGTGGCCGCGATCGTGTTCGTCCAGGAGGGACAGCGCCGGATTCCGATCCAGTACGCCAAGCGCGTGGTGGGCAGACGAATGACCCAGGGCGGCCAGACGTATCTGCCGCTGCGCGTGAACATGGCCGGCGTCATCCCGGTCATCTTCGCCGCCAGCGTGATGGCCATCCCGCCCACCATCGGCCAGCTGATCGGCCAGAACCGCAACAACTTCGCCACCCACCTGGCCAGCTTCTTCAACCCCCAGGGCTGGCACTACGTGCTGGGCGAGAGCCTGCTGATCATCGTGTTCACGTACTTCTACACGGCGGTCACCTTCAACCCCGTCGACCAGGCCGACAACCTGCGCAAGTACGGCGGCTTCATTCCGGGGGTGAGGCCAGGCAGACCCACGGCCGAATTCCTGGATCGGATCCTGGCCCGGCTGACCTTGCCCGGGAGCACTGTTCCTGGCGGCCATCGCCGCGCTGCCGACCATCCTCATCAACCAGACCAACGCCAACTTCTTCTTCGGCGGCACCTCGATCCTGATCGTGATCGGAGTGGCCCTGGACACGATGAAGCAGCTCGAGGCGCAGCTGATGATGCGCAACTACGAGGGGTTCTTAAAGTAGGCCGGGGCTTCGGCCTCGGCTGGGACCGCAACCGTGAAACCGGGCGGTCGCGGTTCGGTGCCCGCGCTGCTCATCGGCCAGGGCCCGAGACGGCGACAGACCGTCGCGCCCGCCGACTGGCCGCGATCGACCACGCTATGAGGGTGTCGCAAATTGTGCGGCGCGCCCGGCTCCCTATCAGTGTCTGAGAACGAGTCGTGGCGTTGTACCGGCCGGCTGGCAGCTGTTTCCCGCCATCTTTGAGGGGTTTGTGCTGCCGGCTGGGTCTGGCCGCGGCGGGCCGGTCGCGCGTGAGGGCGTAGCGGTCGGCTGGCAGCCGTTTCCCGCCAGATTTGGGGGGTTTGTGCTGCCGGCTGGGCCCGCAGGACGAGGGCCGGACGACCCGTCGCCCGCCGCCTGAACCCCGCCGTGAAACCGGAATATATGGCCGGTTTTACGGCGCGCCTTCCGAGAACGGCGCCAGCGCAAGCAGTCCGCTCGCTGGTCGCCGCCAACGGAGAGTCCAGCGCTCCCGCTGGTCATTGCGTTCGTATTGCGCCGCGCATTTACGCGACACCCTCTATCCGGGTGAAATCGCGGCCAGCCACCGTTCTGCACCCGGATCCCGGGCACCAGCGGACTTGGCTTACCGAGGCGCCTATGACCCCGTCTGCCCGATAGAGTCGGACCCGTGGCACAGCAGCTGAACCTCATCCTGTTCGGACCGCCCGGAGCGGGCAAAGGAACCCAGGCCGAGCGACTGCAGGGGGACTTCCAGCTCCCGTTCATCTCCACCGGCGACATGCTGCGCAAGAACGTCAAGGAGGAGACGTCGCTGGGCACGGAGGCCAAGTCCTACATGGACGCCGGCGACCTCGTCCCCGACGAGCTGATCGTGGCCATGGCGGCCGATCGCCTGCAGGAGGAGGACGCCGCGGACGGCTTCATCCTGGACGGTTTTCCGCGCACGCTGGCTCAGGCCGAGGCCCTGGACAAGCAGCTGTCCAAGTTGAGCCGGCGGGTGACCGCGGCGCTGTTGATCGATGTGCCGGACGAAGAGTTGATCCGCAGGCTCTCCGGCCGGCGGGTGTGCGTGAAGTCGGGCCACAACTATCACGTCGACTTCGATCCACCCAAGAACGAAGGGGTCTGCGACCAGGATGGCTCGCGGCTGATCCAGCGTGATGACGACAAGCCCGAGGTGATCGAGAACCGTTTGCGCGTGTATCACGAGCAAACGGAACCGCTGGTGGAGCACTATGACGAGCAGGGCCTGATGCGGCGGATCGACGGCACCCGCCCGGCGACGGAGGTCCACGACCACATCCGGGCGGTGATCGCGACGCTCCGCCTCGAGGAGGACGTCTGAGCATGATCATCAAGAAGACTCCGGAGGAGATCGACCGGATGGCCTCCGCCGGGGAAATCCTGGTTCGCACCATGAACCTGCTGGCCGGCAAGGTCAGACCAGGTGTCACCACCAAGGAGCTCGACGAGGCCGCCGAGCGCTTCATCCGCTCGCAGGGGGCCGACGCCCGCGTTCAAGGGCTACCGGGGCTTCCCTGGGTCGATCTGCGCCTCGCCCAACTCGATGATCGTGCATGGCATCCCCGGGCCCTACAAGCTGGCTCGCGGGGACATCCTGTCGATCGACATCGGGGTGGTGCTCGATGGGTGGGTCGCCGATGCCGCGCGCACTTTCCCGGTCGGGCCGATCTCCCCGGTGGCCCAGAAGCTGCTGCGGGTGACGGAGGAGTCGCTGCTGGCGGCCGTGCCTCAGTGCCGGGTCGGCAACCGGCTCGGCGACATCTCGCATGCCATCCAGGAGACCGTGGAGGCCGAAGGCTTGTCGGTGGTCCGCTCGCTGGTCGGGCATGGAATCGGACGCGACATGCACGAAGACCCACAGATCCCCAACTACGGGCCTCCCGGCGTGGGGGTCCCGCTGGAGGAGGGAATGGTGCTGGCGGTGGAGCCGATGGTGACCGCCGGCCGCCACGGCGTCCGCGTCGCCGACGATCATTGGTCGATCTTCTCCCAGGACGGCTCGCTGGCGGCCCATTTCGAGTTCACGATCGCCATCACCGCCGAGGGGCAACGGATTCTGACCCCCTGGCACGAGGCGACGGGCGGGCGCGCCGCCGCTTGACCGGCGCGAATCCCGGCCTAGCAGGCGCCCCGGACGCTCCCGAGAGCCCCTGCTAACATCCCCCGGTGCGCCTGCAAGCGCCGCGGTTTGGTGCTGCACGTGCTCCTCGGTGAGGTAGCGGCGACCGTACCGGTCTCCAGAGCCCCGCCGAAGGAACCACCCAAGAGTCTCAAATAGGAAAGACGAAGCCAGCGTGAAAGTACGACCGTCGGTCAAGCCGATGTGCGAGAAGTGCAAGATCATCCGTCGGAACGGGCGGGTCCTCGTCATCTGCTCGAATCCGCGGCACAAGCAGCGACAGGGATAGGCAGATGGCACGAATTTCAGGGGTCAACATCCCCCTCAACAAACGGGTCGAAATCGGCCTCACATACATCTATGGGATCGGCCGCTCGACCTCGAACGAGCTGCTCGCCAAGGTCGGGATCGAGCCCGACCGCAAGGTGCGTGATCTGACCGAGGAAGAGGTCGTCCAGCTGCGTGAGCTGATCGACAACGAGCTGAGCGTCGAGGGCGATCTGCGCCGCGAGCGCTCGCAGGCGATCAAGCGCCTGCAGGAGATCGGCAGCTACCGCGGCCTGCGGCACCGGCGCGGTCTGCCGGTCCGAGGTCAGAACACCAAGACCAACGCCCGCACCCGCAAAGGCCCCAAGCGGATGCAGGTCGCTGGCAAGAAGAAGGCGACCAAGAAGTAGATGCCCGCACCTCGTCGACCTCAGCGCGGCCGTCGCCGCGTGCGCAAGAACATCCCGATCGGGCAGGCGCACATCAAGACCTCGTTCAACAACACGATCGTGTCGCTGTCCGACCGCGAGGGCAACGTGATCGCGTGGGAGTCAGCCGGCGGAGCGGGCTTTAAGGGGTCACGCAAATCGACCCCGTTCGCCGCCCAGGTGACGGCCGACGCCGCCGCCCGCAAGGGCATCGAGCACGGCCTGCAGAAGGTCGAGGTGTTCGTCAAGGGACCCGGCTCGGGCCGCGAGACCGCGATCCGCTCGCTGCAGGCCGCCGGCCTGGAGGTCACCGGCGTCAAGGACGTGACTCCCCAGGCCCACAACGGCTGCCGACCGAGAAAGCGCAGGCGCGTCTAGCCATGGCCAGAGACACCGGACCTCAGTGCAAGCAGTGCCGACGCGAGGGACAGAAGCTGTTTCTCAAGGGCGAGCGCTGCCTGACCGACAAGTGCGGCGTCGAGCGCCGCTCGTACCCGCCCGGCGATCACGGCCGCGGTCGCCAGCGCCAGAGCGAGTATCGAGTCCAGCTGCGCGAGAAGCAGAAGGCCCGGCGCTACTACGGCGTGCTCGAGAAGCAGTTCCAGATTTACTACGACAAGGCCTCGCGCCAGCAGGGCGTGACCGGCGAGAACCTGCTGCGCATGCTCGAGTGCCGCTTTGACAACGTTCTCGTTCGCCTCGGCTTCGCCGCCTCGCGGCGCCAGGCCCGACAGCTGATCCTGCACGGTCACTGGACCGTCAACGGCCGCCGCGTGAACATCCCCAGCTATCAGCTGCGGGACAACGACGTGATCGCCATTCATCCCCGCTCGACCGCCACGCAGGTGATCCGCGATGCGACCGAGCTGACCGGCCAGGTGCCGGCATGGCTGCAGGCAGACCACGATTCGCTCACGGCGAAGGTGTTGCGCAAGCCGGAGCGGCGGGAGATCGCCGCCCCGGTGCAGGAGCAGCTCATCGTCGAGCTGTACTCGAAGTAACACGAAAGCTTTGCTGCGCGGGCGGACGGCTCCGCGCGGCTCAGGCCGCCGCCTTCTGGGCGGCCAGGAACCCACGACGTTAGGACCCCGATGCTTGACTTCCAAGTCCCCCGAATCTCCAGCGAGTCAGTAGACGACACCCGGGGCTCGTTCACGATCGAGCCGCTAGACCGGGGCTTCGGCTACACGTTCGGCAACTCGCTGCGCCGCGTGCTGCTCTCCTCGCTCGCCGGCGCCGCCGTCACCAGCGTGCGGATCGAGGGCGTCGCCCATGAATTCTCGACCATCCGGGGCGTCAAGGAGGACGTGACCGACATCGTGCTGAACCTCAAGGGCGTCGTCTGCCGCATGCACTCCGACGCCACCGAGATCGAGGCCCCGCTGGTGGTGACCGGGCCGGGGGAGATCACCGCCAAGGACATCGACCTGCCCTCGGGGGTCGAGATCCTCAACCCGGACGCCCACATCGCCACGCTGGAGAAGAAGACGAAGCTCGAGGTCTATCTGACCATCGGGCGCGGCCGCGGCTATCGCCCGGCCGAGGAGAACAAGTCTCCTGACCAGCCGATCGGCGTGATCCCGATCGACTCGATCTTCTCGCCGGTGCGGCGGGTGGCCTACAACGTCGAGCAGGCGCGTGTCGGCCAGAAGACCGACTTCGACAAGCTGACCCTCGACATCGAGACCGACGGCTCGATCGATCCTCATGCCGCGCTGCGCGAGGCGGCCGAGATCCTGATCTCCCAGCTGGCGATCTTCACCGACGCCGACCGGGTGGTCGAGCTGCGCGAGGTGGGAACGCCCGGCTCGCTGGACGCCGGCTGGTCGGTGCCGGTCAGGTCGGCGCCGGTTCGCGGCCGCCGAACGCGATGGACGACATCCTGATCGAGGAGCTCGAGCTCGGCGTGCGGTCCTACAACTGCCTCAAGCGGGCCGGCATCCAGACGGTCGGCGACCTGGTCTCCAAGACCGAGGGCGAGCTCAACGCGATCCCCAACTTCGGCAAGAAGTCGATCGACGAGGTGATCGAGACCCTGCACGCCCGCGGTCTCGGGCTTCGCGACGGCTAAGGTTCAGGGGAGCCTCCGGAGCCACTTATGCGTCACCAGCGCCAGCGATATCAACTCAGCCGCACCGCCTCGCACCGCAAGGCGCTGCTCATGAACCTGGCCAAGGAGGTGATCGACCACGAGCGCATCCAGACCACCGAGGCCAAGGCCAAGGCGGTCAAGCCCGAGGTCGAGAAGCTCATCACCCTGGCCAAGCGCGGAGATCTGCACGCCCGCCGGCAGGCGCTGTCGGCGCTCGGGCAGGACAAGTTCGTGGTCTACAAGCTGTTCGACGAGATCGCGCCCCGTTACGTCGCGCGCTCGGGCGGCTACACCCGAATCCTGAAGCTGGGTCCGCGCCGCTCCGACTCGACGGAGATGGTCCTCCTCGAGCTGGTCTGAGCCTGGCGGTCGTGGCGGCGGTGACCGGCCCGCCTGCTGATCGAGTACGTCGGCACGGACTTCTCCGGCTGGGCCGCCAGCCCGGCCGGCGCACGGTCCAAGACGAGCTGGAGCGTGCCCTGTGCGTGGTTCTGCGCCGCGACGCGGTCCCGCTGACGGTGGCCGGCCGCACCGACGCCGGGGTGCACGCCTGGGGCCAGGTGGCCAGCCACGAGGGCGAGCCGGCGCCGATCCAGGCGCTGAACGCGCTACTGCCCGACGACGTGGCGGTGATCGCCTCGGAGGCCGCGGCCCCGACGGATTCGACGCCCGCCGCGACGCCACCAGCCGCGCCTACTGCTATCGGGTGCTGACCCGGCCGGCGCGCAGCGCCCACGAGCACGGGCGGGCGCTGCACTGGCCGCATCAGATCGACGTCGGTGCCCTGCGAGCATGCGCGGCCGCACTGGTCGGGACCCACGACTTCACGGCGTTCACGCCCACCGAGACCGAGCACGTCCGCTTCTCGCGCGATGTGGTGTCGGCCGCCTGGCGGTCGCCGGGCCCGGACCTGCTGGAGTTCTGGATCGAGGCCGACGCGTTCATGCGCCACATGAACCGGGTGCTGGTGGGAACGATGCTCGAGGTCGCGGGGTCCCGGCGATCGCTTCGAGGACTTCACCAGGCTGCTCGACGGCTGCCCGCGGTCACGAGGCTGGGCCGACGGCGCCGCCGTCCGGGCTCTATCTCGCGGCGGTCGGGTACCAGGGGCGCAGGGCTGTTCCCCGAATCCATAGTGATTAATCAACATCTGGACGAATGTTCGATGTTGATTTTCTTACTCAACTCGTACTATTCCTGCATCGAAGGGGCGCAGGCGCATGGGGGTGGCCGCGGCCCGAGCGGTGAAATGGATTCACCACTCGGGCCGCGGTTGCGTGCGTTTCCGGTCCGGCCGCGCTGCGGAGTGATCGCAAGCCGTCGATCGTCGGCCCGGGCGCGCTTCGGCCGCCTCGCTGCGCCTAGCATTCACGCCGATGCGCGTTCTGCTGACCAACGACGACGGGATCGAGGCCGCCGGGCTCCAGGCGCTGCGGCGGGCCCTGCTCCGGCTGCCATCGGTGCGAGCTGGCCGTGATCGCCCCCGACGGCAACCGCTCGGCGATGGCGCGCTCGATCACCACCCGGCGGCCGCTGTGGGTGCGGGAGGTCGACTTCGAGGACGGGACCGTCGGCTACGCCACCGACGGAACGCCGGTCGACTGCGTGAGGCTGGCCAACCTCGGCCTGGTCGAGGGGTTCGAGGCCGAGCTGGTGGTCTCGGGGATCAACCACGGCTCGAACCTGGGCGACGACATCACCTACTCGGGCACGGTGGCCGCGGCGCTGGAGGCGATCGTGCTGGGCCTGCCGGGCATCGCCGTCTCCCAGCAATCGAGTTCGCTCGAGCTCGACTTCCGGGTCGGCTCGGGGTTCGAGTTCGAGGTCGCGGCCGACCTTCACCGCCCGCCTGGTGGCCGAGCTCGAGGATGTGCCGCTGCCGTCGGGCACGCTGCTGAACATCAACGTGCCGGGTGCGCATCCCGACGGCGTCGCGGTGGCCCGGCTGGGCAAGCGCGTCTACCGCGACGAGCTGGCGCTGGTCGACGAGGCCAGCGGCGGGCCGGCGGCTTTACCGCATCTACGGCGACGCCAGCTTCGAGCGCGACGAGACCGGCACCGACCTGGCCGCGGTGGCCGCCGGGCGGATCGCGGTCACCCCGATCCACTTCGATCTGACCGACCGCGACGGGCTCGACGCGCTGCAGCGCTACGACCTGGCCCGGCTGATCGCGCCGGCTGCCGACGAGGTGAGCGAGTCGTGAGCGCCGCCGGCAAGCCCAGCCGACCCCGAGCGGCGAGCCGCAGAGCTCCGCCAGCAGCTCGACCACCACGGCTATCGCTACTACGTCCTCGACGACCCCGAGATCGGCGACGACCAGTACGACGCGCTGCTCGACGAGCTGCGCGCGATCGAGGCCGAGCATCCCGGAGCTGCGTCACCCCGGACTCCCCCACCCAGCGGGTCGGCGGCGAGCCGGTCAGCGACCTGGAGAAGGTCCGCCACCCCCAGGCCATGCTGTCGCTGGCCAACGCACGCTCGGGCGAGGAGCTGCGGGCGTGGATCTCGCGGATGCGCAACCACCTGGCCCGCGAGGGGATCGAGGATCCGGAGTTCGACTACGTGGTCGAACCCAAGATCGACGGGCTGGCCATCTCGCTGCTGTATCGCAACGGAGTGTTCGAGCGCGGCGCCACCCGCGGCAACGGCGAGATCGGCGAGGACGTCACCCACAACCTGCGGACGATGCCGTCGATCCCGCTGAAGCTGGACATCGACGACCCGCCGGCGCTGGTCGAGGTGCGCGGCGAGGTGTACATGTCGCTGTCGGACTTCGCGGCGCTCAACGAGCGGCGCGCCGAGGCCGGCCTGTCGACGTTCATGAACCCCCGCAACTCGGCCGCCGGCACGATCCGCCAGCTCGATCCCAAGCTGACCGCGGACCGGCCCTTGTCGTTCTGGGCCTACGCCATCGGCGCCACCGAGGGGATCTCGTTCGCCGCGCATTGGGACGCGCTGCAGTGGCTGCGCGAGCATCGGTTCCCGGTCCATCCCGACGTCAAGAAGCTGCGGACCGAGGATGAGGTGGTGGCGCAATGCCGCTCCTGGGAGGAGCGCCGCGGCTCGCTTGACTTCGAGATCGACGGCGCCGTGGTCAAGGTCTCGACGTCGAGCTGCAGCGCCGGCTCGGGGTGGTCGGGCGCGAGCCGCGCTGGGCGATCGCCTGGAAGTTCCCGCCCACCACCGCGGTGACCCGGCTCAACGACATCGGCTGGAACCCGGGAAAGTTCGGCGATCTGCACCCGTACGCGATGCTCGAGCCGGTGCACGTGGCCGGGGTGACGATCAAGCAGGCCACGCTGCACAACGAGGAGGACCTGGCCCGCAAGGACCTCCGCATCGGCGAGGACGTGATCGTCCTGCGCGCCGGCGACGTGATCCCGCAGGTCCTCTCGCCGGCGCCCCACGTCGCCGAGCAGAGCGACCGCCCGCCGCCCCCGCACCCGCCAGAGCGCTGCCCGGTATGCGACACCGCCACCGTCAAGCCTGAGGGCTCGGTGTTCACCCGCTGCCCCAACCGCGACTGCCCGGGCCGGCGCTGGCAGCTGCTGACGCACTTCGTCGGCGCGATGGACATCGACGGGCTCGGCGAGAAGCAGGTCAGCCTGTTCATGGAGCTCGGCTGGGTGAGGACGGCGGCCGACTTCTACCGGCTCGACGCCGAACAGATCGCCGAGCAGAGCGGGTTCGGCACGGTGTCGGCCGAGAAGCTGGTGGCCGCCGTGCGAGGCCTCCAAGCAGCAGCCGTTCGGTCGGGTCCTGTTCGCGCTCGGGATCGAGGAGGTCGGATACGTGACCGGGCGCAACCTGGCCCAGCACTTCCGCACCATCGACGCGCTGCTCGCCGCCTCGCCCGAGCAGATCCAGGAGACGCAGGGCGTGGGGCCGAAGATGGCGCGTGACCATCCACGACCAGCTCCACGAGCCGCTGATGGAGTCGCTGATCGCCGACCTGCGCCAGCAGGGGCTGCGCTTCGAGCAGGAGGGACCGCCGCCCGGAGAGGGGCCGCTGGCCGGCAAGACGCTGGTGCTCACCGGGACGCTGCCCGAGCTGACCCGCGAGCAGGCGACCGAGCGCATCGTCGGCGCCGGCGGGCGGGTCACCGGCTCGGTGTCGCGCAAGACCGACTACCTGGTGGCCGGCGACTCGCCGGGGTCAAAGCTGGCTCAGGCCGAGCGCCTGGGGGTGGCGGTGGTCGACGAGGCCGGGCTGCTGGAGCTGCTTCGCCGCGACTAGCCCGGCTGGGCCCGGATGTCCCGGGCGAGCTCAGCCGTCGTAGGTGGCGAGCGCCACCTGCATCTGGTCCTGGATCGGATGCGCGTAATCGGGAACTATTCCGTTCATCATGAAGGCGTAGGCCAGCGTGTGCCCGTCCTGGGCCAGGCAGTAGCCGACGACGTTGGAGACGTCGTGCAGGCTGCCGGTCTTGCCGCGGCAGCGGCCCTGGGCCGGGGTGCCGCGCATCTCGTCGACCAGCGTTCCGGTGCGGCCGGCCACTGCCAGCGATTTGGTGAAGTTGGCGTTGGCGGCCATGCTGGCGCAGCAGAGACGACCATGTCGAGCGGTGTCGACGCGGTCGTAGCGCGACAGCCCGGAGCCGTCGTTGAGTCGCGGATGGATCCCGAACACCGTGGCCATCTCCGTGCGCACCACCGCGGCCCCGGCCGCCGTCGTGCCGGCGGCGCCGAAGCGGGCACCCAGGTCCTTGATCAGCGTCTCGGCGAAGTAGTTGTCCGAGGGGGTGTTGGTCAGCGCGATCAGGTGTGGCGATGCCGGGCGAGTGCACCACCGCCAGCAGCTGGGCGTCGGCCGGGGTGCGGCCGGCGGTGACGCTGGCCAGGCCCGGGCACCTTGACTCCGGCCGCCTTCAGGGCGGTGTCGAACTGCTGGCCGGCGGCCAGCGCAGGGTGCTTGAAGAAAACGGTGCCGTCGCTGTTGGCCCAGCCGCGGTCGTAGGCAAGCGCCGCTCAGCTCGCCCTCGACCTCGATGTTGGGGGCGTAGCCGGTCGCGGGCGTGCCCCGCCGCGAATCGAACACCGACTCGTCGGCGACCACGCTGCCGGACAGAGCGTTGATGCCGGTGGCCGAGATCAGGTTCGCCACCAGCCGCTGCATCGAGGCTCCGGCCCCGTAGTTGGCGTGGTCAAACGACGCCGAGCCGAAGCGTGGGGTCACCGCCGCCGCGGAGGTACAGCGTGCCCGGTAAGGTGCCGGCGCTCAGCTGGCCGACGCCGAGCACCGAGGTGGTGAGCGTCGCGCCGGCGCCGAACTTCAGCAGCGCCGTGGAGGTGGTGAGCAGCTTCTCGACCGAGGCCGGCAGCCGCGGGGTGCTGGCGTTGTGGTTGTAGAGGACCTGCCCGGTGGTCAGATCCTGGACGTAGGCGCCGCTGTAACTCCCGGCCGCGCGCATCCCGCTGTTCAGCGCCCGTGACCAGGCCCTGGCGCGGCGACGCAACCGCCGGAGCGACCGGGCCCAGCGGCGGCGAAGGCCGCCGGCGAGCAGGGCCAGGGACGCCGCGAGCGTGGCGGGGATGGCTCGCATCGAAGGTATGTAACCGATCGAGGACCGGCGAAAGCTGCGGTGGCGGTCCGATCGGCGCGCCTAGGGGCGGCGGTTCGAGCCCCCCGACCGCCTAGAATCCGGTGCTAGATGGGCAAGGTCGTAAAGATCGATGCCTCCGCCTCGGACCGGGCGTCGGCCTCGTCACGGACCGCTAGCGGCCCGCCGCCCCCGGCGCTCCAAGACCGCGCTGGTCCTCGGCGGCGGCGGCCTGACCGGCGGGGTCTACGAGATGGGAGCGCTGCGGGCGCTCGATCTGCTCTCGGTCAACCGCACGGTCAACGAGTTCGACGTGTACGTCGGAACCAGCGCCGGTGCCTTCGTCGCCGCCTCGGTGGCCAACGGGGTCACGCCCGAGGAGATGATGCGGGTCATCGTCCAGCAGGTCCCCACGCCGTTTCCCGACGCGCGCGTGAGTTCGCTGCTGAAGCCCAACTACAAGGAGTTCGTCACCCGCGGCGCGCTGTTCCCGCTGCGGCTGGCCCAGGTGCTGCGGACGCTGGCCCGCGACGTGGGTCAGATCTCCGCGGTTGACATCGTCCTGGGGCTCGCCGAAGCGTTGCCGACCGGGCTGTACTCGGGCGAGGGGATCGAGGCCTACGTCCGGCGGATCCTGTCCGATCCGGATCGCAGCGACGATTTCCGGATGCTCGTCGAGCGAGCTCTACCTGGTCGGGACCGACCTTGACACGCTGCGAGCGGATCGTGTTCGGCGCCGGCGATTGGGACGACATCCCGATCTCCAAGGCGGTCGCCGCCTCGAGTGCGCTGCCGATGATCTACAAGCCGGTCAAGGTACGCGAACGGGAGATCGTCGACGGCGGTCTGGTCTCGACCACCAACCTCGATATCGCGGTGGAGGCAGGCGCCAAGCTGATCGTCGTCGTCAACCCCCTGGTGCCGTACGTCAACATGTTCGAGAAGCGGATCCCGACGCTCAGCGGCTCCCGACCCCGGCGCGTCTCGGACATGGGCTTCCCCGCGATCGGCTACCAGGCGTTCAAGCTGCTGGCGCACCAACGCCTGCATGAGGTCGCCAAGCGCTGGGAGGAGCGCTACCCCGGCGTCGACATCATCCTGATCGAGCCCGAGACAGCGATGAGCTGATGTTCCAGACGAGCATCATGAACTTCACCTCGCGCGATCGATATCGCCCGCCACGGTTTCCAGTCGGTGACGCTGAAGCTGGCCCAGGACTACCCGCGGTTCAAGCGGATCTGTGCGCGCCACGGAATCGAGATCTCGGCCACGCGGGTGCGCAAGGTCGTCAAGCACTTCGAGGCCGAGCGCGAGTCGACTCGGGCCTGGCGCAAGATCCTGGAGCAGACGACGTCGACGCTGCTGCGCCAGTCCGCCGAGCAGTAGCGTCACCGCGCCGGTCCAGCGCCATCGGCCCGTCGAGCCGCCACCAACCCCGGGACCGGCTTATGAGCGCGAGCGGGGCGGTGCTCGCCGGAGCTGGCGGAGCGCGCTAGGCGCTAGCCGCCTGAGGCTGCGGGACTGTCGAGCCCCGGATCTCGCGCAGACTGGAGAGGAACAGAGTCTTGTCGATCCGACCGTTGAAGATCGGGACGCCCAACTCGACGCACTTGGCGATCACGTCTCGCCGCTCAAGTCCGGCTTCGCGCGCGAGTTCGGTGGGCGTCAGGTGAATGGCCATTGGATTTCGCTCTCCTTTGCCGCTCATTACATGCCCCCAAGTATGCCGTGAAGTCCGGACGCAGACAACGCTCCTGGCCGTTTTTTGATCGCGCCGCGGCTCGGTTTCAACGCTTCTGGCAGCCAGCCTTCGACGATTCGGCGACCGGGCGCACCCGGTGCGAGTCGAGCCGCGGCTAGGTTGCTTTTCGGTGCTCTCGGGGTCGTTTCGGCTCCCGAGGTCGGTTTTGCCTCTCTAGCGGCGGAAAATCGTCAAATAAACGATAAAGTTCACTCAAGACGGGTAAAGAGCGCGTACCCGTCCACTTCTCCCCCCAGATTGGTCATATGGCACTGACGCTGAGTCTGACCCCGCTGGCTCCCGCGCGCAGCGAGCACGATCTGGTCGCCGCAACCCGGAGCGGCGACGACCGCGCGTTCGAGGAGCTGTACTCGCGCTACCGGGAACGGATTGCCGCGTTCATCATGTCCAAGGTCCATGATCACGCCCGCGCGGAGGACATCGCGCAGGACGTGTTCATCTCCGCGCTCAGACGCCTGCGGGCCAGCGAGCAGGAGATCATCTTCAAGCCGTGGATCTACGAGATCGCCAAGAATGCGTGCATCGACGAGTTCCGGCGGGCCAGGCGCGCGCGGGAGGTGTCGCTCGACGTCGACGACGAGACGGGTGGGGATCACCGGGCGCTCCTGTCGCTGGCGCCGACGCCGCCGGCAGCGGTCGAGAGCAAACAGCGCCTGGACGACTTGCAGGGCGCCTTCGGAGTGCTCTCCGAGAACCACCACAAGCTGTTGGTGATGCGCGAGTTCGAGGGGCTGTCCTACACCGAGATCGGCGCGCGGACGGGTATGTCGCGCCAGATGGTGGAGAGCACCCTGTTCCGGGCTCGGCGCAAGCTGACCGAGGAATACGACGAGATTGCCAGCGGGCGCCGCTGCGAGCAGGTGCTGGCGCTGATCGAGGAAGGCTCGCGCCCAGTCGGCCCGGGCCTGCGGGATTCGCCAGCGCGCGGCAGTTGACCCGCCACCTCGCCTACTGCCAGCCGTGTCGGCGCAAGGCGCGCCTGGCCGGTGTCGACGAGTCGTTCGTCAAGCCGCGCAGCATCGCCGCCAAGATCGCCGCGCTGCTGCCGTTCCCGCTGCTGCGCTGGCCCTGGGGCGGGGGTGGGAAGGCCGCGGCGCGCGGATCGCGCTCGCTCACGAAGGCCGGCGCCGTCAAGAGCGCGGCCGGAGCCGCGCGGCACAGCCGCGCCCGGAGTGACCCTCGGCCAGGCCGCCGCTCACTGCGGCCGCGCTGGCGGTCGCCGGGGTCGGCGGAGGCGCGGTAGCCGGCGTCTGGAGCGGTCACCACGCCACTCGCCCGGCGCTCACCGCCCGCCCGGCCTCGAGCACCGGCTCCAGCGCCTCGTTCGCGAAGTCGAGCCGCTCCGGGCTGTCGGTTCCGGCCGGCGGGGCGGGTGCGCGCGGCGCCACCGCCCGGGGTGCCTCCGGGTCGGCGTCGAAACGATCGCTGTCGCACTCCGGACGCGCGCTGACGCGGCCCGGCGGCCGGGTCGCCACCACGCCGGGTGGCTCGACGCACGTGGCCGGCTCGGGCGGACCGGGCGGCGGCTCGACGGCGACCAAGTCCAGTGCCACCCATCAGCCCTCGATCCCGTCGGTGACCGGTGCGGCCGGCCGGACCGTTACCGGCGCGGCTAAGTCGACGGTGTCCCGCGTTCGCAGCGTCGTGAGAAAGACCGTGCACACCGGGTCCGGGACCGTCTCCTCGACCGTCAAGAAGGTCACGCAAACAGTGAAGGGAGCGCTCCCGAACGCCGGCTCGACGGTGGGCGGCGTGACCAGCAAGGCCGGCTCGACGGTGACCGGCGTGACCAGCAAGGCCGGCTCAACGGTTGGTGGCGTGACCGGCAAGGCGGGCTCGGTCGTCGGCGGCGTGACCAGCAAGGCCGGTTCCGCCGTCGGCGGTGCCGCCGGTGGCGTGACCGGCAAGGCGGGTTCGGCGGTTGGTGGCGTGACCGGCAAGGCGGGCTCGGCGGTCGGCGGCGTGACCGGCAAGGCCGCTCGGCGGTCGGCGGCGTGACCGGCAAGGCGGGCTCGGCGGTTAGCCGGTACAGCCGGCGGACTCACCAGCGCCGCGACCAAGGGCCTGACCGCGCGGCCTGGGCTAATACCCACGCAGGGCCCCTGGTTGGGCACTGCTGTGGGATACTGGCGAGGTTCGGGGCGTGGCGCAGCCTGGTAGCGCGCACCGTTCGGGTCGGTGAGGTCCCCGGTTCAAATCCGGGCGCCCCGATTCGAGAAAAGCCCTGCTCAGGCGGGGCTTTTCTGTTGGTCAGAAGTGGTCCTCGGGGGCGCCGTGAGGCGCCACGGCGGCGCGCGATTCGAGGCCGATCTGCTCCGTGTCGGCGAGGTGGTCGACCGCCCAGCTTCCGGTCTGGTCGAGTTCGATGGCGGCGGCGATAGCCGCGCGGCCGAGCGCGTTCGCGTACGTGGGAAATGAATAGGGGACGAGTGCGAGTTGCTCCACGGGCATCTCCGCGGCCATCGCCGTCGCGGCCAACTGTGCGAGCTCGACTGCCCGTTCCCCCACGATGTGGCAGCCCAGAATGCTGTGAAGTTCGCGATCGACGACCAGCTTGCAAAACCCGGTCGGACGACCGTCGATGATCGGCCGCGGGAGCGAGTCGAATCGCACCGTGGTCACGGCCACGTCGTGGCCCCCCCGGGCTGCAGCTTCGGTTAGGCCGACGGACGCGTACTCGGGATCGGTGAAGCTGCCGATCGGGCTCACCCGCGCGGGCAGCGGGGCTGTCGTTCCGTGGGCGGCGTTGGTTGCGGCCACTACGGCCTCGCGGACGGCTTCGTGTACGACCATCGCGCGCCCGGTGACGTCGCCGGCGGCGAAGATGTGCGGCGCTGTGGTCCGCAACTGGCTGTCCACCTCGACGTACCCGCGCTTGTCGGTCTGCACGCCGGCCCGGTCGAGGTCCAGCCCGGTTGTTGCTGCCACCCATCCGGCCGCGACCACAGCGACGGTGGCGTCGATACCGTTCACGGCGCCGTTCGCTGAATGGATGAGTCGTACGCCGCTCGGAGAACGCTCGAACCGCTCGATCGTTCCGGCGTCCTCCATGATCTGAACGCCTGACGCTGCCAGGGCGGCGCTGACGGCATTGGAGACGTCTTCGTCCTCGCTCATCAAAATGCGCGGCGCAACCTCGACGAGGTGGACGTGTGAGCCAAACGCGTTGAAGATCGAAGCCACCTGGACGCCGGTCGCGCCGGCGCCGATCACAAGCAGCGACGGTGGAACCGCGGAAAGGTGCCACGCGTCGCTGTGCGTCGCGGTCAGATCGAAGCCAGCAACCGCCAGCTGCCGCGAGGTTCCACCGGTGCAGACGATGATCTTGTCCGCTCGTAGGCGCGGCGCGTTGTCACTCTCGATGGTGTGGGGGTCGATGAAGCGTGCCGTGCCGGCCTGCTCGTGGATGGTCACTCCGGCGGCGTCAAGATCGCTGCGTAGCAGCGAGTGCTCCCGCACGTCTTCGGTCACCTCATCGACGCGAGCCAGCAGGCGAACGTAGTCGAGCGAGGGCTCGGTAGCCGCGATCCCGTAACGTGGGAGCTGTCGCGCCTCGCGGATCAGCCGCGCGGCCTGGGCGAGCGTGCGCACCGGGACGGGCCCGTCGTTCGCGGCCATGCCCCCGAACTCATCGCGGGTGATCAGCGCCGTGCGGGCTCCGAGCCGGGCCGCCCGGAGCGACGCGATGACACCTGCGGGTCCGGCACCGACGACCACCACGTCGAGCATGTCGGTCGGCGATGAAGCCATTGAGACGATGATCGGAACCGCCGCCCCGGGCGTCATCGTCCGTATCGGGTGAGGCGCCCGGGGCGACGCTGAGTAAAGATGCGCGTGTGCGTGCGATGACCGTCGTACCGGGCCGTGAGGGGAGCGCGCGCGTCGAAGAGGTGCCGGACCCGCGGGACGGTCAACTCCGCTCATCACGCGCCGCGTCCCCCCTCGCTCGTTGGACCGAGGCGCTCGACCGGCAGCCGGAAGACATCAAGGTCGTGGTTGACCTGACGGCATGACAGGCCCGGAAGTTAGGGCGTGGTCGACCACGCCGGGGCTACTGAGCGAGGGCCCTCGCTGGCACGAAGAACGCCAGCAGCTGCTCTGGGTCGACATCCTGGGGCGCCAGATGCACCGGGGAACACTGGCGGCCGACGGCGCCTTAGGGCGCTTGGAGACGATCTCGATCGACCGGCACATCGGCGCTGTGGCGCCGGCGGTCGGAGGTGGCTACGTGCTCGCCGCCGGACCCGGATTTCTGTTCGTCGACGACGCCGGGTCGATCCACGAGCTTGCCCAGCCGGAAGCCGGCCGCACCGACGTGCGGATGAACGACGGGGCGTGCGACCCGCAGGGGCGCTTTTGGGCCGGGACGATGGCCTACGACGAGTCGCCCGGGGCGGGCTCGCTGTACCGCCTCGAACTCGATGGAAGTTGCACAACCGTGCTCACCGGCCTGACGATCTCCAACGGCATCGGGTGGAGTCCGGATGCCAGCACGATGTACCTCAACGACAGCGGCACCGGCTGCGTCGACGCGTTTCGCTACAGCAGCTCGACCGGCGCGATCAGCGACCGCCGCACGCTCGTGCATATCGACCAGCCCGCGGTGGTGCCCGACGGGCTGACGGTCGACGAGGAGGGTGGTATCTGGGTCGCGCTGTGGGGCGGCGCGGTCGTGAACCGATACGGGCCTGACGGCGCCCTCATCGCGAGCATTCCGCTCCCGGCGGAGCGCCCGACTTCCTGCGCGTTCGGGGGACCCGAGCTCGCCACGTTGTTTGTGACCACCGCTCGCGCCGATCTTGACGAACTCGCCCTCGCTCGCCAGCCCGACGCGGGCCGAGTGCTCGCGATCGATGGACTCGGCGTCCGCGGCCTCCCATGCCTCCCGTATCGGGGCCAACACCAGGACCGGTCGATCCATTAGGCGTCACGCCGTGTACTGCAGCCGTCTGCTCCACCCCAACGGACCTCCGCTGGCGTGCCGCTCATCCGATTCGGGTGATGACGCCGAGGTGGTCGTCTCAAAAGCTTGGCTTCAGGGTGGCGGTTCACGGCGCAAGCGAGCGATACACGAGGCGGTCTTGGCAACATCTGCGACAAACACATCCCGACCTGGTGTCACCGTCGGGTCCACGAGTGAGTTCAGCCTGTTCTTCCGGATCAAGCCCGGACACGCGACTGCCCTGCGGGAGGCGCTGCGAGCACTGCAGAACACCCCTGGCTATCAGTCGGGGGATTACAACATGGCCGTTGCCACGATTCACGAGGCTCGGTTCGTGCCATTCGACGACGACAGCCGGCTGCTGTTCGCGACGAGCTTCGATGGCCCGTGGGACGCCTATATGGAGGATTTCCTCACGTCGGGGCCGACGCTGGCGCTGTTCGACGCGGTCTTCCAGCACGTCGAGGGGTACGAGGGGCTTCCCGACCTCGCCGCCCTGAAAGCGTTCATTCTCGGCGCTCAGCGGACCGCCGCCGCGTACGCCCGCAACTACCCCGGCACCGTCAAAGAGATCCGCAAGGCCCTGCGCGTGAACGACGCGTTCCAACGGGTGCTCGACGATCCCGCGGCCGCCGAGGCTCTGCAGCACCCGGCGCTGAAGCCGTTGCTCGACGAAGCCAGCGACTAGCCCGGCGCGCGCACAGCACCAGCCGACGAGGACACGCAATGTCCCACCACATCTCCGGGCCCCGAGCGGTAGCCGAGCCGATCGCGGACATCACCGACCTGTACGCGTTCCCGAGCCCGGAGCGTCCGGACTCGCTCGTGCTGGTGCTGAACACGCTGCCGTTCGCGCCGCCGTCGGCGCAGTTCTCGGACGGGCTGATCTACCGCTTCCGGCTGCGCCCGCTGACCGCGGCCGGTCGCGACGATCCCGCGCCGTTCGCCGCAGGTGGCGAGGAGCTCGTGTTCGATTGTGTGTTCTCCGAGCCCGGGGGCGGCGATGGCGCGCCCGCGCTTGAGCAGGAGGGCACGTGTTCGACGCCGGCTGGCGAGACGGTTCCGTTCAGCGTGCACGACGAGCGGGGTGCCCGGGCGCACGGAGTCCGCGTGTTCGCTGGCGTGCGGTGGGACCCGTTCATCCTGGATGCGCCGGCGGCGCTCAAGACGATCGCGACGCGGAAGCTGGCGTTTACCGACCCGGGCTCGATCTATCTCGACGGCAAGAACGTGCTCAGCCTGGTAGTCGAGGTCGACCGCAAGCGCCTGTTGGACGGCGGCGAGCTGTTCGGCGTGGTCGGCGAGACGCTGACGCGCGGCAAGCTCCACGTCCGGCTCGAGCGGGTCGGCCGACCCGAGGTGCCGAACCTGATGTTGGCGCCCAAGGAGTTCGATCCTGTGAACCGCGATCTCGAGATCCGCGACCTCTACAACATGGAGGACGCGTTTCACCTTGCCCAGCCCTACGTGGGGGCGTACCGCGCGAGGCTGAACGCGAACCTTGCGTTCTGGGACAGCCTCGACGGCAACATCGACTGGCCGATCAGCGAGGACGGGACGCACCCGCTGACCGAGTTGTTGCTCGCCGACTATCTCGTCGTCGACGTGGCCAAGCCGTACGCCGAGCAGGGTTCGTTCCTCGAGATCGAGATGGCGGCTCGGCGCGGCGAGGCGCATCAGACCTGTGGCGGCCGAGCGCTGAACGACGACGTGATGGACACGATCTTCACGCTGCTGGTGAACGCCGGAAACGGACCCACGATCCGCGATGGCGTCGATCAAGCTACGCGGCCTGCGTCGCAGACGTTTCCCTACCTGGCGCCCCCGAACCCGGATCCCCCCAAACCTCCCGAGCACCTGTAGAGGTTCGAGTCATGAGCGCCCCGACCGCGACGGAAAGCTTGACGCCTCGAGCTGGACGACATCCAAGGCGGCGTGCTCCACCAACGACCGTCCCCGTACGTCGGGACCTACCTGCTGCTTCGCATCGACGATCGACGGGCAGGACGGGAGCTCATCCGGCGGCTGCTGCCGGCGGTCGGCTCCGCCAGCGCGTCGTCCGACCCGGCGCAGAACGCCTGGGTGACGGTTGCGTTCACATATCAGGGGTTCAAGGCGCTGGGGATGCCGAAAGCCTCGCTCGACAGCTTCGCGCCGGAGTTCCGGCAGGGCATGGCGGCGCGCGCGGCCGAGTTGGGTGATCGCGGCGAGAGCAGCCCCGAGAACTGGGAGAAGCCGCTCGGTACCCCGGAGGTCCACGTCGCGCTGGCGGGCCTGTCACCCGACGCCGCGCGGTTGGAGGCGAGGCTCGAGCGCGCACGCCGGGCGGTCGAGGATCTATCCGGAGTGGAGGCGATCTGGCGCCAGGATTGCTACCAGCTCCCGACCGGCCGGACGTCGTTCGGCTTCAAGGACGGGATCGGCCAACCGGCAATCGAGGGGAGCGGGATCCCGGCGTCCAATCCGCTGGAGCGGCCGATCAAGGCCGGCGAGTTCATCCTCGGCTACCCCGACGAGACCGGAGATCTTCCGCCCATGCCCACCCCGACAGTGCTCGGGCGCAACGGCACGTACATCGTGTTTCGGAAGCTGCACACCCGTGTCGCTGCGTACCGCCGTTACCTCCGAGACAGGGCGGCGGATCGCCAGGAGGAGGCGTTGCTTGGCGCCAAGATGGTCGGCCGCTGGCAAAGCGGGGCCCCTCTGGTTTTGGCGCCTGACCATGACGACCCGGAACTCGGCGGCGACGACACCCGGAACAACGCCTTCCTCTACGGCCACGATCGCCGCGGGCTGAAGTGCCCTGCCGGTGCGCACGCTCGGCGCGCCAACCCCCGGGATGCGCTTGATGAGGACGGTAGCGTGGACGTCCGCCTGCACCGGATGATCCGGCGTGGCACCAGCTACGGCCCGATACTCCCGGACGGCGTGCTCGAGGATGACGGCGCAGACCGCGGCATCATCTTTGTGTTCGCCGGCTCACATCTGAAGCGCCAGTTCGAGTTCGTCAAGACCCAGTGGCTGAACGACGGCATCTTCATCGGTGCGCCGCAGGAGCAGGATCCGCTCGTTGGAAGACCGGCCGGGAACGGAGTCTTCACCATCCCCAAGCAACCCATCAGGCGCCGGCTACAGGAGATGCCGCCGTTCGTCGTTACGCGCGGCGGCGAGTACTGCTTCGCGCCCGGCCTTCGTGGGCTGCGCTGGCTCTCCGAACTCACCACCTAGGACGATCGACCCAGACCGGAGGCGCCGTGGCAGCAAGCTCGACAAACACAGAACGGTGGAAAGCGCTCGACTTCGGGCCGCCGCCTGCCGAGGGCGAGGAGCCCGACAACCCGGTGCTCCTGGAGTACGCGGCCGGCGACTCGATCGCCGTGATCACGCTGAACAGGCCACACGCTGACAACGCCATCACAACGGAGATGGGTGCGAGCCTCACCGAGGTCCTCGAGACGATCGCCGTCCGCCCAGCAGTGCGGGTGGTGATCATCACCGGTGCTGGGAGCCGCGCATTTTCTGTCGGAAGCGATCTCCGGCAGCGCAAGAACATGACCAAGGAGGGGTGGCTTCGGCAGCGCCAGGACTTCGACCGGACGTTGTACACCCTGCGCGAGCTGCGGAAGCCCATCTTCGCTGCCGTCAACGGTGTCGCGTACGGCGGCGGGTCGGAGATCGCGCAGAGCACCGACTTCATCATCGCGTCGGAGAACGCTACCTTCGGTCAGCCAGAGGCAATGATCGGGCTCGCCGCGGGCGGCGGCTCACCGGTGTTCCTGCCGCGCGTCCTCCCACCGGGCAGGGCGCTGCAGATGCTGATGACAGGGGATCCGATCAGCGCCCAGGAGGCGCATCGCCTGGGCATGGTCAACGAGCTCTACGCGCAGACCGAACTGATGGAGGCCGCGCACCGGATCGCGGAAAAGATCGCGAGCAACTCACCGACGGCGGTTCAAGCCGTGAAACGGGCAGTCCGGCTCGGGCAAGGACAACCGACCGAACAGGCGATCGCGATCATGATGGAAGCCCACTGGCGCTCCGCAGTGCATCCAGACCGGATTGAGGGGATCGGCGCATTCAACGAGAACCGCGACCCAAGCTTTAACGACCCCGACTACTGAATCGACGAGGTTCGATTGAGGAGGCTCACGAGATGGCTGTAGCCGACGACTTGGAACGGCAGCGCGCAGCGCTGACCATGATCCATGCCGAGCCGTTCAACGCCGAGGCGCCGCCCGAGGCACTCGAGGGTGACGTTACCCCGACTGCGCTGCACTACGTGCGCAGCAACTTTCCCGTACCCGATCACGACGGCACGCTCGAGATCGCCGGCGCGGTTGAGAACCCCCTCACGCTCACGCTCGACGACCTCCGAGCACTGCCGCCAGTCGAGCGCGTCGTCACGCTCGAATGCGCCGGGAACGGTCGACTCGCGATGAGGCCGCTTCCAGCCGGTGAGCCCTGGGGCGACTACGCAGTCTCCACAGCACGATGGAAGGGCGCGCTCCTGCACGAGATACTCGAGCGGGCGAAGCCGCATCCAACCGGCGTCGAAGTGCGCTTCGCCGGTGCCGACCACGGGTCATACATCCTCAACCCAGTGCTCAAGAACATCGACGCCTCCGACCTGTCGTTCGAGCGATCGCTGACGCTCGTCCACGCCGCCGACCCATCCGCCGAGATCCTGATCGCTTACGAGATGAACGGAGAGCCGCTCAATCCCGACCACGGGTCACCGTTCCGTCTTATCGTCCCGCATTGGTACGGCGTCGCCTCTGTCAAGTGGCTGAAGCACATCGAAATCCTGACAACGCCCTTCCTCGGCGAGTTCGAGACCGGCCACTACATGTACCAGTGGCACGACCGCCCCGCCGAGCGCGTGACGGTCATGCGACCGCGGGCGCGGATAACAGACCCCAGCCCGGGCGCCGTCGTGCGCCTCGGTGGCACATACGTCGTTCGCGGCAAGGCATGGTCGGGCACCGGCCCTGTCACCAACGTCGACCTGAGCCTAACCGGGGAGGCCGAGTGGCTACCGGCGCACCTAGAGACCCCGAGAGGTCCGTACCAGTGGCAGAGCTGGTCGTTCGAATGGCAACCGGACGAACGCGGCCGAAGGACGCTGCGCGCACGAGCAACCGACGCGGCAGGAAACGTGCAGCCCGAAGTTCCAATCTGGAACCGGCTCGGCTACGGCAACAACGCGATCGAGGTCGTCTTCGTCGACGTTCGATAGCACTCGCTGCAAGCCCACGCCAGATCACCCCGTCCACGCCATGCGTGCACCAGCCCCTCAATTGGGCGTCCGCGACCAGGGCTCTCAACTACTGATCCTGGCGGTGCCTGGCGATAGTGTCCCCCGTCCGCGGCACAGCGGTCGACGTCCCTCGACGACGGACGTGTGCCTTTCATCCGGATCGGGTGATAGGCACCCAACCGTCGGGGGAGATGATGGGTGGGTGGAGACCGATCGGGGGAGGATTCGGTGACGGGCCAGGCGATCGGCCAGGTCCTCTCGTTTGGCGTCGGCGTCGCGCTGAGCCCGCTGCCGATCATCGCCGTGGTACTGATGCTCGCCACGCCCAAAGGCCGGACGAACGGGCCGGCCTTCCTGACGGGATGGGTACTGGGGATCGCCGTCCTGGGTACGATCGTGCTGCTGATCGCGAGCGGCGCGTCGGCCAGCGAGAACGGCAGCCCAGCGACTTGGGTCAGCATCGTCAAGATCTTCCTCGGCGTCCTGCTGTGGCTGCTCGCGGTTAGGCAGTGGCGCGGACGTCCTCGCGGCGGCAGGGAGCCTGAACTGCCGGCATGGATGAAGAGGATCGACACGTTCACGCCCTTCAAGTCGGCCGGGATGGGAGCACTGCTATCGGCGGTCAGTCCCAAGAACCTGCTGCTCGTCGTCGGCGCCGCCGCGGCGATCGCTCAGACCGGAGCGAGCGCCGTAGGCCAAGCCGTCGCGCTGATCGTGTTCATCGTGCTCGCCACGCTCGGCGTGGGCGCGCCGGTCGCGATCTACTTTCTCATGGGTGACCGCGCGACCCGGATCCTCGACGAGCTGCACGACTGGATGGTCCGCGAGAACGCCACGATGATCGCGGTCATCTGCCTGATAATCGGCGCGAAGCTGATCGGCGACGCGATCACCGCGCTCGCCACCTAAGCGGCTTGCGGCCCGCGACTCGTCGGCAGTTGGGTCGTGCAGGTCGGCGAAGACTGGTCGTGCACGCGCCGTCCGCACGGGCGGCGTGGCCCAGGTGGAGTGGTTTGGCGTTGGCCAAGCGGATGATCGGGGGCGGAATCGAATCGCATGCCGATCGGGAAGCCGCCCGCGCCTCTAATGCCCGCGAGCACGAATGCGGGCG
>CAVWFX010000017.1:0-72151 GCA_963754375.1 uncultured Solirubrobacterales bacterium | reverse complement strand
GCTTGAGTCCCGAGGGTCGACGGTCTTGTCGTTGACGATCAGCGGCAGCTCCAGCACCCCACCGGCCGGTCCAGCGTGTCGTCCAGCACCTCCAGGTCCACCCACAGGGTGTTGGTGTTGTAGTAGCGCCAACGGCGGTAGTCGCGGAACGACTCCTGATCCTCGGCTGAGGTCTGAGCCGTCTCTCGCAGCACCAGCTGACCGTCGGCCCGCCGGCGGGCGACGTGCCCCCCCTTGCGGTCGGCCTCCGTGCCCTGGACAACCTCCATCAGGAACGGGATCCGCTCAGCGGCCAGGTGCGCGGCGATGCGGGCGTCCACCTTGGAACCGAGGTTGTCGGAGTTGGAGATCATCGCGTACCGATAGCCGTCCGGCGCAGCGCCGCGAGCATGCCGGAGCGGCGCAGCGCGCCGTACACGTCGCCATGGCCGGGCGGCGTCCACTCCAGGGCGGGCGCCGCGGGCCAGCTCACCGGCGCAAGCGTCTCGGCGTCGAGCTTGGGGATCACGCTCTGCAGGAAGTCGGGCTCCAGTCCCTCGTGGTCCAGTTCGGGATGTGGCGCGCCAGCTCCCGGAGCGTCGGCGCGCGCGTGGATTCCGAGTCCATCAGGACGAGCGGGAGCCGGACCCCGTGGCGGCGGCGCAGCGCCAGCGTCTGGCCGATGATGATCTCCAGGAAGGAGCGCCCGTCACGCGCCTCCATCAGTGACTTCGGCTGCTGGAGCCCCATGGTGGTGGCCAGGCCGCCGTTGAGCTTGATCACCGCCACCTCGGCCAGCGCCTCGCCGGGTCGGCGTCGGGCAGCTCGTCGAGCGCCGGCACATCGCCGGCGGGCTCAAGGTCGGAGCTTGGTACGGTCGCCGCGTCGCCTGACGCCAGGCGGCGGTAGGCGCTCTCAAACGCCCGGATCGCCTCCTCATGGGCTCCGGCTTCACGCATCTTGTCGGTGGCGGCCTGCATCCCGTCTTCGTTCATGCCCGTCATTCTGCCTGGCCGGCACCGGCGGGCGCAGATGCCCCACTTCGCTCACCCCGTCCGCGCGCCACCATCGACGGAGGGTGGCGCGGCCCGGCGGCCCTGGTGCTGGGTCAGTGAGCGGTGGCCCGGCGCCTGACCAGCGAGTCGAGCGTGACCGCGGCGATCAGCACGATCGCGGTCGCGATGTCCTGACCGGCGGCGCTGATGCCCATCAGCGCCAGGCCGTTGAACACCGCCGCGATGACGATCGCCGCCGAGCAGCGCGTGCAGCATCTTGCCCCGGCCGCCGAACAGGCTCGTGCCGCCGATCACCGCCGCCGCCACGCGCGTACAGCACGAGTTGCCGCCGTCGATGTCGGTCGACATCGAGCCCTGGCGTCGACTCGTAGACCAGGCCGGCGATGCCCGCGGTGACGCGCGGCACATGACGAAGCCGATGGTCCGGACCCGGGTGACGTTGATGCCCGCCCGGCGGGCGGCCTCGGGATTGGCACCGATGGCGTAGATGTAGCGGCCGAGTCGCGGTGCGCGCCAGCAGCAAGAACCACAGACCAGGACGATGATCAGGACGAACGGGATCACCCACGGCACGCCCTCGAGCGGCGTCAGCAGGCCCCGGTTGGCGTTGCAGATGAGCAACAGCACGATGCCGCCGATCGCGGTGACGCCGATCGTCAGGATCGTGATGCTGATCGGGGGCGCGCTCAGGCCCGTGCCGTCGTCGTCGGGCCGCGCGCCGTGAGCATCACCGCGGCGAAGACGGCCAGGGCCACCACCAGCACGATCCAGCTGAGCGTCGACGCTCATGTTCGCGTTGACGAGCTTGTAGACGGGGCTGTTCGGAGTCGATCGACATCACGCCGCCGACGGCCGTCTTGTCGATGTTGGCGAGCTCGAGCATCACGCCTTCGAACCCGAGGAGGCCGCCCAGCGTGACGATGAACGACGGCAGCCCGAGCCGGGTGATGAGCGTGCCCTGAAGGAAGCCGATGGACGGCACAGACGACGCAGACCGCCGATGATGCCCAGCCACCACGGGAAGTCGACCGGCGGCGGCGATCAGCTCGGCGATGACGAACGCGCCGACAGCCGGCCACGTAGCCGACCGACAGGTCGATCTCCGACAGCAGCAGCACGAAGATCTCGGCCGCGCCGAACATGATGAACAGCGCCGCCTGGACGAACAGGTTGACGAGGTTGCCCGCGGACAGGAACGGGACTGCTCGATCTGGAAGAAGATGACGATGACGATGAGCCCGACGAGCACCGGCAGCGCGCCGCTCTCGCCGTTGCGGATCCGCCGGCCCCAGGCGCCGAAGTACTCGCCGAGCGATCCGGCCAGGATCTCCGGCGCGACGGTGGTCAGCTCGGCGTCGCTCGAGCGCCGGGGTGTCGGGGTCGACCGTCGACGTCGTGGTCGCCGTTCTGGCGCGCTGCGGTCGCCGCCGGCAGTGGCTGTCTGCGGGATCGGCCACGTGTCTGTCCTCCTCTCCGGCCGCAGTCTAGCGGGGCGCCGTCGCCCGGCTGCCGGCTCGGCGGTTCCGGTGGTCATGTACTCGACCACGCTCTGGCGATCGAACTCCGATGCCGGCCCGCTGGCCACCAGCCGCCCCAGGTACAGCACGGCGATCCGGTCGGCGACCTCGAACACGTCGACCAGGTTGTGCGAGATCGACCATCACCGCGACGCCGCGCGCCGGACAGCGTCTTGATCAGGCTGAGCACCATCCCGGTCTGCGCGACGCCGAGCGCCGCCGTCGGCTCGTCCATGATCACCAGCTTGGCCTGCGACATGACGGCCTTGGCCACCGCGACCGACTGGCGCTGGCCGCCGGACAGCGAGGCCACCGGCTGGCGGATGGAGCGCACCGTGGTCACGTGGAGCTCCTTGAGCGTGTCGCGCGCCTGGATCTCCATCGTCGTCCTCGTCGAGCAGCCGCTGGCTCAGCAGCTCGTGGCCCAGGAACATGTTCTGGACGATGTCCAGGTTGTCGCACAGCGCCAGGTCCTGGTAGATCGTCGTGATGCCGAGCGCCTCGGCGTCCCTGGGTCCGTGGAGGTGGACCTGCTCCCCTCCCACAGGATCTGCCGCCATCCGGGGGCCACAGGCCGGAGACGGTCTTGATCAGCGACGACTTGCCGGCCCCGTTGTCGCCGACCAGAGCGGTCACCTTTCCCGGTGGCACCTCCAGGTCCACGTTGGTCAGCGCGCGCACCGGGTCCGAACGTCTTGGTGATCCCCCTCAGCGACAGCAGCGCGCCGTCGCCGTTCTCGAGGCGCCTCGGCGGTGGCGAGCCCGCTCTGCGAAGTGCTCATGTGATGGCCATCCTGGGCATGGCACCCGCCCGCTCTCAGAGCGGGCGGGTGCACTGCGCCGTTCGTGTTATTGGCTCGCTACGGGGTTAGCTTATCCCTGCCTTCTTGCACTCGGCGGCGTAGGGACCCGCGCACAGCTGGCTGGCCGGCACGAAGTTGTCCTTGATGACCGTCGCGTTCATGTTCTGCCGGCGTGACCCACTCCGGCTGGAGCAGCACCGACGGCACCGGGCTTGTGCTCGTTGATGTCCTCGGTGGTGCCGTTCAGCAGCGAGGCCGGCGGCGTCTTGCCGGCCCGCAGGTACAGGGCCAGGGCGACCGCGGCCTGAGCCTCCTTGTAGATCGGCTTGTACACCGTCCCGCACTGATAGCCCGACAGGACGTTCTGCAGGCCCGTGAGGGTCGCGTCCTGGCCGGTGGTCGGGAACGTGTCCGGCTTGACGCCCTTGCTCTTCAGGTAGGTGATGATCGGCGCGCCGTTCTCGTCGTTGGGGATCAGCGCGGCGTTGGCGTTCGTGTGCGCCGTGAAGGCCGCCTCGAACTCGGTCGCCGCGGTGGGCGGCGTCCACGTGCCGGCGGGGTTGGCGACATCCGTCCACTTACCGTCGCTGAACAGCGGCTGCAGGACGCCGTGGTAGCCCGGTGAAGAACAGCGTGGCGTTGTTGTCGGTCGGATCGCCGCGCATGACGATGACCTGGGGCTTGGCGACGTGCCATGCGGCGACGCAGGACACGAGGCCCTGACCCATGACCTTGCCGACGGTCACGTTGTTGAAGCTGACGTAGTACGGGCGGCTGCCGCCGAGCGTCAGCCGGTCGTAGTCGATGACCTTGGCGCCGTGGGCGGCGGCGTACTTCTCCACCGAGGCACCGGTGCCGGAGTCCTCCGGGTCGCTCAGGATGATCGATGCGCCGTTGGTGATGTCCGACTGGGCGTCGGTCAGGAACGTCGAGTCGCTCTTCTGGGCGTTCTGGATGATGATGTCCGAGCCGGCATGCCCGCGGCCAGCAGCGCCTTCTTGATGTCCGGCTGATCGAACTCGACGTAGCGGGTCGAGCTCGTGGTGTCGGGCAGGATCGCGGCGATCTTGCCCTTGCCCTCGGCCGCCAGCGACTTCAGCGCGGCCATTGCGCGTGAAGTCGTTGGTGAACGATTCGGCCGAGACGCTGGGCGCCGGCGCGGAAGCCGCAGCGCTCGAAGCTCGAACTCGGGGCAGAGCTCGCGGCCGAGCTGGCTGGAGCTCGACGAGCTCTGAGCTCGAGCTGCCGCACGCAGCGACGACGATGCTGGCGGCAGACAGCGGCTGCGACAGCATGGACTTGCTTTTCAGCAAGCGCACAGATTCACCTCCTCCTCCTCGAGCGACATCGCCGGCGCGACGCCAGATTCTCGGCTGCCCAGCGCATGTCGCAGTGTCATTGATGACCCTGAACCGTAGCGCCGAACCACGTACGGCCGCTGGAGCCGTGAAAGAAGCGTTAACATTCCGTGGCTCTCAGCCGCCGTAAACAGTTGCAGATGAAATGGCGGCGATTCCACGACCCCGCGCAATCAATCTCACTCGGCCACGAAACGGTAGCCGGCGCGCGGCGCGGTCACGATCAGCGGCTCGGCCATCGTCGGCTTCGAGCTTGGCCCGCAGGCGCCGGACATAGACGCGGATGTACTCGGTCTCGGTCTGGTAGCCGGGGCCCCAGACGCGTCGCAGCAGATGCGCGTGGCTGAGCAGCTTGCCGCGGTTGGTCACCAGCTCACGCAGCAGCGCGAACTCGGTCGGAGTCAGGTGGACCGGCTGCCGCGCCTTGGTCACCTGCTGGTTGGCCAGATCGATCACCACGTCCCCTGCCGTCAGCACCGGCGGGGCGGGCTCGGCGGCGCCGTCGGCGCGCGTGCGGCGCAGGTTGGCGGTGATCCGCGCCAGCAGCTCCTCGACGCTGAACGGCTTGGTCATGTAGTCGTCGGCGCCCATGTTCAGCGCGGTCACCTTGTCGCGCTCGCCGCCGCGGGCCGACACCACGATGACCGCGACCGCAGACCGCTCCCGGATCTGCCGGCACAGTTCGAAGCCGTCGACCGCCGGAAGCATCAGGTCGAGCAGGACGATGTCCGGCTCCTCGGTCTCCAGCAGCTGGAGCGCCAGCTCGCCGTCGGTGGAGACCACGGTGTCGAATCCGCGCACGGCAAGGTTGGAGCGCACCAGGTCGACGATGTTCGGATCGTCCTCGACGACCAGGGCCCGGGTCGTGGCCGCGCCGGTCAGCCATCGGCACCGGGAGCCATCCCGGGCGGTAGGACCCCGGCCAATGAAGCGGCCCGCTCCTCGTCGCCGCTGGGATCGGCGGACCCTCACCATCGACCGCGGGCGCCGCGGCCGCCTCGACCAGCAGCCGGATCTGGAACGTGGTGCCGGTGGCGGTCGGCACCAGCGCGATCTGGCCGCCGTGCGCCTCGACGATCCCCCGCGTGATCGAAAGCCCCAGGCCGGCGCCAGAGCTCGGCGACCGCTGGCGGCGGGCGGTGTCGAAGGGAGCGAAGACGAGCTCGGCGGGGAAGCCGGTTCCGTCGTCGGCGACGATTATCTCCACCTCGGCGGGCGCCGCCTGGGCCGCCGCCGCTACCGAGAGCGGCGGGCGGAGTGGAGCTGGACCGTTCCCGGACGCTCACGCTGACCGCCGTCCCCGGCGGGTTGTGGCGCAGCGCGTTGGTGAGCAGGTTGACGAACACCTGCTCGAGCCGGTCGTGGTCGGCCCAGACCGCCGGCAGCGCCGGATCGCAGTCGACGGTCACCGCGGCGGCCTGGTCGATCGGCAGGCAGGACACGGCCGCCTCGACGACCAGCCGCAGGTCGCACCAATCGCGCTGGAGGCGCATGACCCCGGACTCGATGGCCGAGAAGTCGAGCAGGTCGTCGACCAGGCGACCCAGTCGCGCCGACTCGGCCGCGATCCGGTCCAGGAACCGCTGCTGGGAGTCACCGTCCCAGGTGACGTCGGGCTGCATCAGGCTCGAGGCGTAGCCTCTGATCGCGGTCAGCGGGGTGCGCAGCTCGTGGCTGAGACGGGACAGAAATCCGCGCTGCAGCTCTCGCGAGCGGCGTAGCGCGGCGGCCTCCTGATGGGCCAGCGCGGCCTTCTCGCGCTCCAGGGCCAGCCGCAGCGAATGGGCCGCGTCCTCGATCAGCGCCGTCTCCTGCTCGGGCTCACGCGCGGGCCGGTCCAGGTCGCCACCAGCGCGGCGGGGCCGGCCGGCGCCAGGAAGGGCACCGCGAGAGCACGGCGCCCGGCGTTGTCGTAGCCGCGCGCGAGCCCGTCGCCGGCCGTTCGTCCGACAGCGCTCGCAACGACGTCCGCGCGCCAGCAGGTCGGACATCGCCGCCGGATCGGTCCCCTGCGGCCCGCTGTAGGCCCGCCATCCCGAGGCGTTGGTCCGCCAGTGCGGTCAGCAGCGCCACCTCGTCGGCCTGCAGGCCGCCCCGGAGCGAGTCGAGCGCGGTCTGCAATCCGTCGGCAACCGTCACCGGCCCGGCCAGCGTCTGGAGCATCTCGCGGATCGTCTCGAGCACCCGGTTGCGCGAGGTCACCTGGTCGAGCAGCCGGTCACGCTCGACCGCGCTCGCCGCGTAACCGCCGTACAGGGTGAGCAGATCGAGCTCGTCGCGCTGGGGGCTCGCCGGGATCGGCACGGAACACGGTGATGACCGCGCTGACGCCCGCCGGGCCGGTCACCGGGACCGACCACGAGCTGGCGATCGACGCCGATTCGGCGAGCTCGTCGAAGCCCTTCCATGCGCCATTGGAGCGCAGGTCCCCTTCGATCACCCGCTCCTGACGCGAGCGCCGCCAGGCCGGCGGGCCCGCCCGCGGCTCCGAGCGGCAGCCGCGACCAGGCCGCCATCTCCGGGGCGGCGAAGCCGAGCGAGGCGGCGCACACCAGCCATTGGTCGCTGACCACGTGGATGCAGACCTTCTCCGTGCCCAGTGCCGGCTCCGAGCGCGGACAGGATCAGCGACAGGCTCGACGACGGATCGGCCGATTCCAGCCGGTCGGCAAGTCCGTGCAGACGAGTCAGCTGGCGGCGCGCCGATGAGTCCACCTGCTGGCCGGAGAGCACCGCGCTGAGCTCGTCGGGATGGGTGCTGCGCGGGATCCAGCTCGGCCACCAGACGCCCGTGGCGCAGCACGAGGATCCGGTCGGCGAGCCTGAGCATCTGATCGTTGTCGCGGCTGGCCAGCAGGATCGAGCTGCCCTGATCGCGCAGCCGCGTGATCAGCCCCTCTACCTGGGCGGTCTCCTTGGCGCCCAGCGAAGCCGTGGGCTCGTCGAGCACGAGCAGCCGCGGCGTCGGGATGAGCGCCTTGGCCATGGCCACCAGCTGCCGCTGCCCGCCTGACAGCGAGCCCGACCAGCTGCCTGGTGTCGCCCAGCGGGATCTCGAGCTCGGCCAGCAGCTCGGCAGCGGCGGCATGGAACCGCGACGGCGACAGCAACAGCCTGCGGGTCTCCTGTCCCAGCAGGACGTTGCCGGCGACATCGAGGTTGTCGCACAGCGCCAGGTCCTGCCAGACGCACGGCGATCCCGCGCCGCCTGGCGGCGCCCGGCTCGGTGGGCACCTCCAGACCGCCCATCACGACCTCACCGCTGCTCGGGAGCGATGTCTCCCGCCGATACAGCGGACCAGAGTGGTCTTGCCGGCGCCAGGCTCGCCGGCCACCGCCACCAGCTCGCCGGCGACCGATCACCAGCTCCACGTCGGTCAGCGCTCGCACCGGACCGAAGCTGACGTTCAGCGCAGAGACTTCCACCAGCGACGGCGGGGCGGGGGCTTCAGCGAGTTGGGGAACGGCGGTCATCGGTGGATTTGGCGTCGCGCGACACGGTGACACTACCGATCCGGGTCTCATGCGCCGCCGGTCTTGAGTCCTCAGACGAGGTGCGCGCCCGGGCCCGGCTCGACCACGATCGCGTCCGAGGGGGAGGCGGTGGCCGGTGGCAACAGGCCGAGCACGTGGCCGCCGAATCCCCCGCCGACGATCCTGGCCCCCACCGCACCGGCGTCAAGCAGCCGCCTCACCGTCGCTTCGACCGCCGGCGTCGAGATCTCGAAGTCGTCGCGCAGGCTGGCGTGCGACTGGTTGAGCAGTTCGCCGACGCGCCGAATCTCCGGACTGAAGCGCCGCCACCGTCCCCTCGACGCGCTCATTCTCGGTGATCACGTGGCGGGCGCGGGCGTCGAGTGGGGCCGGTAGGTCGGACGCGGCCTCGAGCGTCGCCTCGCGCAGGCTCTCGATGCCCAGCAGTTCGCAGGCCCGCGCGCACTCGGCCCGCCGCTGGTTGTATCCGGGCGCCTCCTGGGCGCCGTCGCCGGGGTCGCCGGGCCCGGCGTTGGCGTGACGCTCGCCCGAGTCGACCGTGACCAGCACCCAGCCGGCCAAGCGCGACGGCACCGGCGTCACCTCGAGCGATCGGAAGTCGACCCGCAGCGCGCTGCCGCGCTCTCCGGACAGTGACGCGATCTGGTCGAGCAGGCCGGTCTGGGCCCCCACCCAGTCGTTCTCGACCCGCGAGCAGATCCGGGCCAGCTCGAGTCGATCACCCGCCTCGATGCCGCTGATCGCCAGCATGGCCAGGCACAGCGCCACCTCGAGCGCGGCCGACGACGAGAGCCCCGACCCACGCGGCACGGTGCCGCTGATCTGAAGCTGCGCCCCCTGAGCTCGAACCCGGACCGGCCGAGCTCGGCGGCGGCTCCGCGAGCGAAGGCCCGCCACCCCCGCACCGGCTTCGGGTCCGGCAATGCGAACTGGTCGTGAGCATCCAGTCGGCGGCCAGAACCTCGAAGCGGTCGTCGTCGCGGGCGGTCGCCCGGACCGTGACCCCGTCGGCGATCGCAAACGGCAGCGACAGGCCATCGTTGTAGTCGGTGTGCTCCCCGATCAGATTCACCCGGCCGGGGGCAAATGCGCTCAGAGTCTCAGCCACCCTGTACTCTCCTCACGATGGTCGGTGACATTCTCCAGCCAACGCATCTTCTCCTGATTCTGGTCGTTGCGCTGCTCGTGCTGGGCCCGAAGCGACTGCCGGAGGTGGGACGCGCGGTCGGGCGCTCACTGAATGACTTCAGAGGCGCGCTCAACGGCGAGCACCGCGCGGAGCCCGAGCCCGTCGAGCCTGTCGAGCGCGTCGTGAGCTCGGAGAGCGCCAAGCCGGCCGCCGAGCCGGCGGACCGCGTGCTCTGACTCAGCTCTGGCCGTAGTACGCGCGAGGCCCGTGCTTGCGCTCGTGGTGCTTGTCGCGGACCACGGCGTTCAACGGCTCGGCAGCAGGGTTGAGCATCGTCGTAAGCGTGGCCATCCGCGCCACCTCCTCGACCGTGACCGCAGTCTCCACCGCGCCGGCGGGGGTGCCAGCCCAGCAGAACACTCCATGGCTGCGGACCAGCACGCACGGACGCTCGTCGGGCCGGCCGTCGATCGCCTCGATCAGGGTCGCTCCGGTCGCAGCCTCATAGCCGTTGCGGACCTCGAGCGGCGTCAGCGCTCGCGCCACCGGGATCGGTTCGGCGGTCAGGTCGGCGTGGGTGGTCCCGAGCACGGGGATCTCGCGCTGCGCCTGCGCCCAGGCGGTGGCCCAGGTTGAGTGCGTGTGCACGATGCCGCCGACGGAGTCAAAGCGGCGATACAGGGCCAGGTGGGTCGGCGTGTCGGTGGAGGGACGCCGCCGGCCCGACACCACTTCACCGCTGTCGATCGCGACCAGGACGACGTCGTCGACCGTCATCCCCTCGTAGGACACGCCGCTGGCCTTGATCGCGACCACACCGGCGTCGCGGTCGATTCCGCTGACGTTGCCCCACGTCAGCTTGACCAGCCCGTGCGTGACCAGGGCCACGTTTGCCAACCGGACCTCCTCGCGAAGCGTCTCGAGCACGGCGGGCTAGATCTCCTGGTAATCGAGCTCGAGCAGTTCGGCGAATCGCCGCCACCGCGCGGCGTGGTCGCCGAGCGTGGTGACGAAGTGATGAGGCCCGGCGTAGCGCAGCCATTCGTCCATGAAGCTCTCCATTCCCCGCGCGGGCCGGAAGTGGAAATAGTGCATCTCGACGTTCGGGAGCTCGGTCGTATCCAGCACCTCGCCGTGGGCGACCAGAAGCCGGTAGTACTCGCCCTCGATCGGGATCAGGGCAGCGGTGGTAGCCGGTCCCGGCGCCGCTGAGAAGACCGGAGTGGGCGGGTTTTCCAGCCCGCCGATTCCGAGCGGCCGATCGATCAGGCGGACCGGCCGGTCCTGGCGCGCGATCCTCCAGTTGCCCTCACCCATGTGGCTGATCAGCACCGAGTCGAGCTCCCAATCCATGGCGTACATCTCGCTGAAGTGGGCGTCGCCGATCATGATCTGCGCGGCGCACATCAGCGATGCGGTGTTGGTGTCGCCCTCGGCGGCGTAGCCGTACCCGTCGGCCATCAGGTTCGAGGCCGCCAGCAGCGGCAGCTGCTGGAACCGGCCGTCGCCGCCAATCGAGTCGAAGTGAAACGAGAAGCCGGCGTAGCTGCCGTCCTCGAGCATGTCCTTGAGCGCGACCTCCAGGCGGGCGGCGTAAGCGTGCTGCTCGGCGCTCAGCTCGGGATCGATCTGGAATCGCCGTTCGTTCTCGGCCATGACCGCCTCGATCGCCGCCTCGGGCGCGGCCACGAGCCGGTCGTACAAGTGGCCGAGGTCCTCGGACAGGACCATCGGGCCGATCCGTCTCATCATCGCCTCGGGGTCGTAGCGGATGTCGCCCATCCCGTTCATGGGGTAGCCGAGCAGGGCGATCCGGCTCCCTCTCAGGCGCGTCACCGCCTGGGCGGCCCGGGCCCAATCCTCGAACTGGCGCTCGAACTGCTCCGAGCGCCAATCCCCGGTGATGACCGAGAACGGGATGTCGGCGCGAACGAGAGCGTTGGCCTGATCCTGAGCGCCGTGGATGCCCTGGTTGTAGGTGAGCGAGTCCATGTCCCACTCCGGGGTGATCGACCGCTCGGGCTGGATGTTGGCCAGCAGCAGCGGCCGCCGAAGGTCCATGAGCGCGCGGATCGTGCGCATCGCCGGGGCGTAGGTGAGCATCACGATCGCGATCCCGTCGACGTCGGAGGCAACCAGCTCTTGTGTGATCGCCTCGACGTCCTCGCGGTCGCGCGCCGGGCGCAGGAAGCGAACCTCGGCCACGTCGGCGAGGCGCTCGGCCACTGACTGCGCATAGCGGCCTTGGCGCTCGGTGATGCCCGGGATCATGTCGTCGTAGAGCTCCTGCATGATCCCAAGCAGTCCGATTCGGGGTTTGCCACTCACGCTGCGCTCCTTTCGGTACCGATCCGCTTCAGGTCGTGCAGCAGCCGCGCCTGCGAGCGGCCCATCAACTCGTACAGCGTCCGGTAGATCTCGTACACGCGGTCATAGGTCGTCTTGGCCTCGAGGTCGGGCTCGTAGGTGCGGACCTTCTTGGGGCGGGTGGCCGCGATCGCTGCGCCGATGTCATCGAACACGCCGGCTGCCACCGCCCCGAACATTGCGGCGCCCCGGGCTGGAATCTCGCTCACCTCGGGAACGTGGACGCGGCGTCCGCTGGTGTCGGCCAGCAGCTGCATCATCAGCGGACTGCGCTCGGCGATGCCCCCGCAGGCCACGATCTCCGACAGCACAAGCCCGTGCTCCTCGAAGTTGTCCATGATCCGGCGGCTCCCGAACGCGATCGACTCGAGCAGGGCGCGGTAGATGTCCTCGCGGGTGCTCTGCAGGGTGAGCCCGAGGATCGCGCCGGTGAGGTCGGCGTCGGCCAGGATCGTGCGATTGCCATTGAACCAGTCGAGCGCCACCAGACCCGTCTCGCCTGGCCCGATCTTCGCCGCCGCCTTCTCGAGCTTGCCGTAGCTGTCCGGGTCCTGGGCCAGCTCCCCCACGAACCAGGCCAGCATGTCGCCGACCGCCGCCTGGCCCGCCTCGTAGCCGTACAGCCCGGGCAGGATTCCGTCCTTGACCACGCCGGTGATGCCGGGCAGCCGTGTCTCTTCGGGGTGGACGATCATGTCGCAGATCGAGGTCCCGATCACGATCACGAACGTCCCGGGATCCTCGACGCCCACCCCCGGGACCGACACCCAGGCATCGACGTTTCCCACCGCCACCGCCACCGACTCGGACAGCTTGAGCTTGTTGGCCACCTCGGGACGTAGCGTGCCGGCCCGCGAGCCCAGCGGCACGAACGTGTCGCCCAGCTTCTCGCCTGGGTCGTCGAAGCCGGGGTAGGCGGCGGTGAAGTAGTCGGTTGGCGGCAAGCCCTCCTCCGGGGACCACATCGCCTTGAACCCGGCGGTGGCCGTCTGCCGGCACTGCGAGCCGGTCAACCACCAAACGATCCAGTCGGTCGCCTCGATGAAGGCGGCGCACGCGTCATAGACCTCGCGGTCCTCGAGCCAGATCTCGATCAGCTTGGGGAAGTACCACTCCGAGGAGATACGCCCGCCGTAGCGGGCGAGAAAGCTCTCCCCGCGCTCGAGCGCCACCTCGTTCAGGCGGTCGGCCACCGGCTGAGCCGCATGGTGCTTCCACAGCTTCGGCCACGCGTGCCGGCGCTCGCGCCAGTCGTCGAGCGTGCACAGCGGCACGCCCTCGGACGTGGTCGGCAACACGGTGCACGAGGTGAAGTCGATCCCGAGACCGACCACCTGCTTGGCGTCCACCCCGCTCTCCTTGATCACCGCGGGAATCCCGCGCTCGAGAACCTTCACCCAGTCCTCGGGATCCTGCAGCGCGTAATCGTGGGGCAGCCGCTCGCCGGTGGAGGGCAGCTGCTGGTCGATCACCGCGCTGGGGTAGCGCACCACGCTGGTCGCCACGTCCTGCGCGGAGTCGAGATCGAGCAGCACCACCCGGCCCGATTCCGTACCGAAGTCGACGCCGATCGCGTATGCGCTCACCGGCCGGGTTCAGGCGCCGGCGTTCTGCACCTCCTCCAGTTGACGACGGTAGCTGGAGACCATCAGCTCCGTGAGCTCCTCCAGCGATGTCTCGTGCACCTGCTGGTCCAGAGTGATGCGGCCGCCTTCCATGACGTTCACGCGCTCGCACAACTCGAACAGGTGAGCGTAGTTGTGGTCGATCACGATGATCGAGACTCGGCCGCTCGAGGCAAGGTCCTTGACGAGGTCGATGATGAGACGCGACTCGCGCGCCCCCATGGCCGACAGCGGCTCGTCGAGGAGCAGGATCTTCGGCTCGGCGCGCACGGCCCGGGCGACCGCGATCGCCTGTCGCTGCCCGCCGGAGAGCTGGACAGCCTCGGCGTCCACGCTCGGCACGTGCACGTGGATGTCGTCGAGGTACTGACGCGCGAGCTTGCGCATCTGACGCTTGTCGAGGAAGCGAAGCGCTCCGAAACTCGTCATCTCGTGGCCCAGGAACAGGTTCTGGTAGACGGGCAGCTGCGGAATCAGCGCGAGATCCTGGTAGACCGTCTCGATCCCGTGGGCTCGGGCGGCCCCGACCGAGTTGAAACTCACGGGCTCTCCGTCGAGGAGGAGCTCTCCCCCGTCCTGCGAGTGGAAGCCGCTCAAGATCTTGACGAGCGTGCTCTTGCCGGCTCCGTTGTCCCCGACGAGCCCGAGCACCTCGCCCTGGCCCAGGACGAGATCGATACCGCGGAGGACCGCGAGCGCGCCGAAGCGCTTGGTCATGCCGCGCACCTCGAGCACGGGCGCCCCGGCCCGGACGGGGGGCCTGGGGCGGCGGGCTCCGGGCCGGCGCTCATCTGCTCCTCGAGCGGGCGAGTAGCCGGTCGAACTGGACGTTCAGCGCCATCGCCAGGATGATTACCACGCCGACCCAGATGAAGAACTCGTTGGTGCTGACCCCGACCAGCGTCAGCCCGTCCTCGAGAACGCCGATCAGGATCGCGCCGATGAAGGCCCCCACCACCGTCCCGCGCCCGCCGGTAAGTGCCGTGCCGCCAATCACGCAGGCGCCGACGGCGTACAGGATGTAGTCGACGCCGAAGTTGCCCGGGTCCAGGCTCCCGTACTTGACCGCGTCGATGATCCCGACGAGACCGGCGACGAAGGAGCAGATCACGAAGCACCACACCTTGACGCGCCGGATGGGCACGCCCGCCTCGGCCGCGCCGACGAGGTTGCCGCCGGTGGCGATGATCCGAACGCCGAAGCGCGTGCGCGTGAGCAGAACGCTGAGGAGGATCGTGAGCGCGAGCACCCAGAGGATCTCGGACCACTTCCAGGCCCCCATCAACTGGCTGGCGAAGCTCGTCTGCCCGCTCAGTGGGATCGGCGACGCCTCGGCATCATTCGAGTAGACGAGCACCACCCCGTAGAGGATGAAATTCATCGCCAGCGTGGTGACGAACGAGGGCACGTTCAGCCGAACGGTGATCAGCCCGTTGATCGCGCCGACGAGGCACGCGGCGAGGAGCGCGATCAGGATGGCGAGCACGAACGGCAGACCGTCGTTGTGGAGCCAGTACATCATCCACGGGGTGAACAGGAACACCTGGCCGGCGGACAGGTCGATCTCGGCGAGCACGAGCAGCAGCACCTGTCCGATGGCGATCGCGCCGATCGGCCCCGCATATCCGGCCGCCGAGCTGAGGCTGAGCGAGCCGGTGAACGTCGACCCGGCTCTGATCGTGAAGTACACGAACAGCCCGATCGTGATCACGATCGGGGTCAGCTCGCGCTGGTACAGGAACAGGCGCAGAACCCGACGCCCCGTCGACACGGCTTCAGGCTGCTGCCCCGGCGGGCTAGCCTCCGGCGCAGCAGCAGACGTTGGAGCGTCCGGTGGCACGCGCTAGCGGACGACTAGACGGAGATCGAGGACGGCGGCGTCAATGCCTTCTTCGCTGCCGACGTTCCCTCGAACCTATTCGCCACCAGGTAGGGCGCGACGTTCGCCTTGGTGACGATGCCGATTCCCGTGTCGGTGTCCGTCGGCCTCATCAGCCCGCCCGAGACGTTCCACAAGAACAGCTGCATGATCGTGTCGAAGCCCTGCAGGTAGGCCTGCTGGTCGATCGTGGCGGTCACGTAGCCGGCGTTGATGGCCTGCGCGACCGGCAGTCCGACGTCCCAGACCGACGCGCCGACCGTCCCTGCCAGATGTTCGTTCTTGATGAACTGCGCGACCGCGTTGCTGTCCCCGCTGTCGACGGCCATCATCCACTTCACGTCCTTGTTGCCGGCGTACCACGAGGAGATCTTGTTGTACTCCGGCGCGCCCTCGGTCGCCGAGGTCCCGACCTCCACGAACTTGACGCCGCCGCCGGTCAGGATGGGCTTCGCACCGTCGATCCGCGGCTGGATGTTCCCCGTCCCCGGAGTCGCGATGATCCCGGCGACGAGGTCGCCCGACTTCACGTGTTTGAGGATTTCCTGCCCGACCGCGGCGCCCGCGGTGAGGTTGTTCTGGCCGACGTAGGCCATCCTGTTGTTCTTGCTACCCGCCGAGACGTCGGCGTTGTACGCGATCACGGGAATGCCCTGGCTCAGCGCGGTGTTGACGGGTGTGTTGAACGCGGTGTTGTCGATCAGGGCGCACCCGATCCCGTTTGCCTTTGCGGCGATGGCGGTGTTGAACGCCGAGACCATGTCGCTGACGATCGAGTTGTTAGAGCCCGTCCACTGGAACGAACTGCCTGTCAGTGCGCAGGCGTCCTGGCATCCATAGATCGTCGCGGTGAAGAACGAGTTCGTCGTCACGTGGTTGACCATCACGAAGTGGTGGCTCGCGCTGGTCCCGAAGACCCCGCTCCCGCCCGACGTCGCCGCTTTCGAGGTCGTGCTCTTGCTCGAACCGCAGGCCTCGAGCACGGTCGCGGCGATCGCCGCCGCGCCACCGGTCAGCGCCGACCGCCGCGTGATCTGGCGCCAGCGCTTCTGGGGCGTGTCGTCCTCCTTGCGCTCGTTCCACTCGAGTCGCTCGATGGCGTCGTGAACGAAATCTTCGTCGGACATGCTTGGGTCCTCCTCTATCCGGACTTCCCCGGCCCCGCTCGCAAGCGTGTTCAGACGAGCGCGCCGGAGGTCCATTGACCTGAACCGGGGGGTGTATCGGGCTCGGCCGTCTCCTCGGGACAGCCGTGACCCCAACCGATGTCTCCTCTCCTCTGGGGACTCCGCGGGCGCGATGTTAGCGATCACATGCAACCGCTGTCAACGCTTCGATGGGGCTACGGTGGTGCTCGCGCGCACGATCAACTCCGGCTGCACCAGCGACCCGGAGACCATCCGCCCTGACTCGATCGTCCTGACGAGGAGGCGCAGGCTGCGGCTGCCGACTTCGATGAAGTCCTGACGGACGGTGGTCAGCGGCGGGGTGAAGTACGGCGATTCGGGAACGTCGTCGAACCCGACCACGCTGACATCACCCGGGACGTCGCGGCCGGCCTCGTGCATGGCTCTCAGCACCCCCAGCGCCATCTGATCGTTACCGGCGAAGATCGCCGTCACCGCCGGATCCCGGCTCAGACGCCGCCCGTGGTCGTAGCCGGCGCGAGCGCTCCAGTCGCCGGGCAGCGGCTCCGGCGGCTCGATACCGGCGGCCTCGAGCGTCGAGCGCCACCCCTGCACCCGCTCGCGCGATTCGAGCCAGTCCGAGGGTCCGGAGATGTGCCACACCGTCTCGTGACCGAGGTCAAGCAGATGCTGGGTGGCGCTGACGGCGCCTGAGTACTGGTTTACGGCCACCACCGGGACCAGGTCGGCCGGCCCCGCCTCCACCGCCACCAGGGGGACGTCGAGTGGGGTGTGCCCGAGCGCATCGGCGGCCTCCAGGTGCGGGAGCGATCACCAGGATCCCGTCCACGCCCTGTGCCCGCAGGCGCTCCACGGCGTAGGCGACCGAGGTGCGGTTGAGCGCCTTGAGGCTGGCCACGATCATGAAGTAGCCCGCCTCGTGGGCCGCGCGCTCGATCCCGAACAGGGTCGAGGCGGGGCCGTACAGCGTGGTGTCGAAGCCGACCACCCCGAGCGTGTTGGTCCGGCCGGTAACCAGCGCGCGGGCGACCGAGTTGGGTCGGTAGCCCAGCTCCCGCATCGCCGCGATCACTCGCCGGCGGGTCTCGGGGCGGACGTTGGGGCTGCCGTTGATAACCCGTGAGACCGTCTGGTGCGAGACCCCGGCGAGCCTGCCGACATCCGACATCACCGGCGGCCGGCGCAACTGGACGGTCACGCTCCCCGGGTCCTCGACGTCCACACGCCCTCCTCTCGATCCGCGCGCCCGCCCCGACGCGATGTTAGCGTTAACGTTTACGCCATGTTGAAGACGAGCATCGGTATCTGGGCGTTCGGGCCGATGATCACGCGCTTCGTCCCGGCCGGCTATCAGCCCCAGCACAGCTACGAGGCGGAGCCGGTCGCGGACAAGGTCCACCGCGCCGTGCGGGGACTCGGCGACTTGATCGACGGCTACGAGTTCCACTACCCCGACGAGCTCTCGCACGACAACCTGCCGGCCGTACAGGCAGCCCTCGGCGAGCACGACATCTACTGCATCGCCGGCGGCCTGCACCTCGACCCGCGGTTCGGCCGCGGCGGCCTGGTGAACCCGGATCCGGGGCTGCGCCGTGAAGCCCGCCAGATCCTCGTCGACGCGGCGGACTTCGCCGGGTCACTCGGCGCGCACCTGATCATCTGGCCGGGTGGTCGAGGGCTACAACTATCCCGTTCCAGACCGCCTTATGCCGACTCGTGGGGATGGCTGATCGAGGGCATGGCCGAGGCCGCCTCGGAGTGCGCGACCCACGGGGTCAAGCTGTTTCTGGAGCACAAGAACTCGGAGCCGGCGATGAAGATCCTGATGCGCAACATCGGCATGTGCCTGTACGTGGCGAACAAGCTGCGGCCCAGGGGATCGACAACGTGCAGGTCAACATGGACTGGCAGCACCTGATCATGAACGGCGAGCACCTGCCGGAGTACGCCGCGCTGCTGGCCTCGGAGGGTCTGCTCGGCCACCTGCACGCGAACTCGGGCTGGGGGACCTTCGACGACGACAACATGGTCGGAGCGACGGCGTTCATGGAGACGCTCGAGCTCGCCCTGGAGCTTCGCCGCAGCGGCTACGGCGCCGCCGGCGAGCGTCTCGGCTTCGATCTCTACCCCTACACCGAGGACCAGGTCGGCGCGGTGCGCCGCTCTGTCCTGCAATGGCGATTCATCGACTCGGTGGCGGCCAAGATCGACGACGCAGGCGCTGCGAGAAGCCCAGCAGGCCAAGAACGCGGTGCGCGCCTACGAGCTCGTCTACGCCGCGCTCGGTGCCGACAGCTGAGCCATGCCTGGTCGGGATCGACGTCGGCACCTCCGGGGTCAAGGGCATCGCGATCGACGAGCACGGGTCTGTGCTGGCCCGCGCCGAGGCCGAGCTATCCGCTGTCGACGCCACGGCCGGGCTGGGCCGAGCAGGACCCCGAGGACTGGTGGCAAGCCACCGAGTCGGTGCTGGCGCAGCTCGCGCCGCGCCGGAGCGCCCGACGGGATCGGGCTCTCGCGGCCAGATGCACGGTCTGGTGGCGCTTGATTCGGCCGATCGCGTCCTGCGCCCGGCGATCCTCTGGAACGACCAGCGCACCGCCGCCGAGTGCCGGGAGATCGAGAAGACGGTCGGCCTGCGACGGCTGATCGAGCTGACCGGCAACCGCGCCCTCCCCGGTTTCACCGCACCCAAGCTGCTGTGGCTGCGCAGCCACGAGCCGGACGTGTGGAGCCGAGTTCGCCACGTCGCTGCTGCCCAAGGATTACGTGCGGCTGCGCCTGTGCGGCGAGCGCGCCACCGACGTCGCCGACGCATCCGGGACGCTGCTGCTCGACGTGGCGCAGCGCGCGTGGAGCGCCGAGGTCCTCGACGCGCTGGAGCTCGATCTCGCGACCTTGCCCACCCTGCTCGAGAGCCCGGCCGTATCCGGCCTCGCCCGCCTGGGCGGCGCCAACGTGCCGATCGCCGCCGGGGCCGGAGACCAGGCCGCCGGAGCCCTCGGCGTTGGCGTGGCCAGGCCATCCGGCCCGTCTCGATCGTCCTGGGAACGTCGGGAGTCGTGTTCGCGGCCTGCGACGAGTTTCTCGCCGACCCGATGGGACGCGTCCACGCGTTCTGCCACGCGCGTCCCGGTGGCTGGCATGTGATGGGCGTGATGCTGTCGGCCGGCGGGCTCGCTGCGCTGGGCTCGGCAGGTGCTGGCGCCCGGCGTCGAGCTTCGACACGCTGCTCAGCGGTGCCGAGCGCTGGGCACCGGGCGCCGAGGGCTCTGACCTTCCTGCCCTACCTGGCCGGCGAGCGCACCCCGCACGCCGACCCTGACGCGGCCGGCGCCCTCGTCGGCCTCGGCTGCGCCACGACCGCGGCGCGCTGATCCGCGCCGTGCTCGAGGGCGTCGCCTACGGGCTGCGCGATTCGCTTGACCTGGTCACCGAGCTCGGTATCGAGGCCGATCGAGGTCGCGTCTCCGGCGGCGGCGCGCGCAGCGACCTGTGGCTGCAGATCGTCGCCTCGGTGCTCGAGATACCGCTCGAGCGGGTGGTCGTAGAGGAGGGCGCCGCCTTCGGGGCCGCGATCCTTGGCGGAGTGGCCGCCGGCGTCTGGCATGACGTCGAGGAGGGTGTCGCGGCGACCGTGCGCCGGCGTCAGACGGTCGAACCGGTGCCGGAGTGGATCGACGCTTACCGTGAGGGCCACGCGCGCTATGCCGCGCTGTATCCGGCTTTGCGAGAGTTACGCTGATGGAGACGGGTTTCGCTGCTTCGGAGGGTCGGTCGGTGGCGGACCCGGTGTCCTGGGGCATCCTCTCGACGGCGCGGATCAACGAGAAGTTCCTCGCCGGGGCGGCGTTGGCGGAGGCGGTGCACGTCCGGGCCGTGGCCAGCCGTGACCGCCGCCGCGCCCGCCAGTACGCCGACGCCATGGCATCGAGTGCGCCTACGGCAGCTACCAGGAGCTGCTGGACGACCCGGTGATCGAGGCCGTCTACATCTCGCTGCCCAACTCGCTGCACCTGGAGTGGACCGAACGGGCGCTGCGCGCCGGCAAGCACGTCCTGTGCGAGAAGCCGCTGGGTCGTGATCCCGATGCGGTGGCGACGGCCTTCGACGTGGCGCAGCGCGAGGGGCGGCTGCTGATGGAGGCGTTCATGTACCGCCACAATCCCCAGACGGCAATGGTCGCCGAGCTGGTCGCGGGCGGGGCTATCGGCCGCCTGCGGCTGATCCGCGCGGCGTTCAGCTTCCCCCTCTCGGACGCCGTCAACGTCCGCCTCCAGGCCGGGCTGCACGGCGGAGCGCTGATGGATGTCGGCTGCTACTGCGTCAGCGCCGCCCGCCTGCTCGCCGGCGAGCCGGATCGGTGACCGGAGAACAACTGCTGGGCGGCGACGGGGTCGATGTGGTGTTCGCGGGACGCAATGCGCTTCGACGACGACGTGATCGCGCACTTCGACGCCGGGATCGTCATAGCGGCGCGCTCGGCGCTCGAGGTCGTGGGCAGCGATGGCCGGCTCGTGCTGGGAGATCCCTGGCACTGCCTGACGCCGGAGATCGAGCTGCATCGGCCCGGACGGAGTGCAACGCATCAACCCGGAGCTGGTCAACTCCTACATGTTCGAGGCCGACAACTTCTCGGGGGCGATTCGGGGCGAGGCCGAGCCGCTGCTGAGCCGCGAGGACAGCATCGGTCAGGCCCGCGCGATCGCGGCGCTCTATGAATCCGCACAGAACGGGCGTACGGTTTCCCCTGCCCATGGATGACCGCGTGCAGCAGCGGCTGAGCGCAAACGAAGTGATCTTCCGTGACCTCAACGAGGGAATTGAGCGCGGGCAGTGGCCGGGCGAGCCGGATGCTCCGGTCGGCTTCCGGTGCGAATGCGCCCGGTTGGGCTGCAACGCCCTGGTTCGGCTCACGCTCGCCGAGTACGAGCACATCCGCTCGGACCCCCGCCGCTTCGTGATGATCGACGGCCACGAGTTGCCGGCGGTGGAGACCGTGGTCCAGACGCTGCGCGGCTGCGTGATCGTCGAGAAGCGCGACGAGGCCGGCGAGCGCGCCGAGGCCTCCGATCCGCGGTCGTAGATCGGGGCTGGGCCGCCTAATGCCCAGGGCCGTGCGCGCCGGGGCCTGTCATCTGCATCCCCGGACGCCGGTAATGAGCTCGTCGCCGCCTGCCCGGAGGCGCCGCACCCCGTCCCCACGAGCGTGAAGCGCATCCGCACTTCGGTGCCTCCGCCGGACCGCGGCGCGATCGCCAGGTGGTCGCTGAGCTGGGCAATCAGCCCCAGCCCCAGCCCCAGCCCTGGCCGCCGCGCCACCGGCTCGAGTCCGCAGCCATCGTCGGCGATCAACACCCACAGATCGTTGGACACCAGCGCCGCCGTGACGTGGACCATCCCCTCGTCTTCGCCTCGGTAGGCGTGCAGCGCCGCGTTGGTGAGCGCCTCCGAGCTGGCCAGGCGAACGTCCTCGATCTTGCGTTCGCTGGCGCCGGCGGCCGCAGCGAAGTCGGCCAGCAGGTGCCGCGCCCGTCCAACCGACTCGGGCACGGCAGGAAAGCTCTCAGAGATGTTGCGAGCCAGGCTCCGCATACCGCACCAAATACCCGCTTGGTGACGAGGTTACGCAAGCCGGCCGCCGCGCACGCGCGCTGGCAGGCCGCGCCGGGCCCAACGGCAGGCCGCGCCAAGCCCAACGGCAGGCCGCGCCAGGCCCAACGCTGCACGGCGTCTATATTCAGCCGCCATGGTCAATGGACCCGCTGCCGCGCTCGTCACCGGTGCCGCCAGCGGCATCGGACGGGCAATCGCCGATCGCTTCCAGCGCGACGGTTATCAGGTGCTGGCCGTCGATCTGAACCCCGATCCGGACGGCCCCGGGAGCCCCTACGAGGCCGACCTGACCGATCCCGAGGCCAACGCCGAGGCGGTCGCCGCAGCGCTCGAGCGCTTCGGCCGCCTCGATGTGGTGGTGGCCAGCGCCGGTGTGCAGCATGTGGCCCCGATCCAGGAATTTCCCGATCGAGCGCTGGCAGTCGCTCATCTCGCTGATGCTGACCAGCCCGTTCGTGTTGGCCCGCGAGGCGTGGCCGTCTCTGGCCGACGCCGAGCACGGGAGCTTCATCGTCATCGCCTCGGTGCACGGCCTGGTCGCCAGCCCCTACAAGGCGGCCTATGTGTCGGCCAAGCACGGCGTCATCGGCCTGGTCAAGACCCTGGCCCTCGAGGGGGCCGAGTCCGGGATCACCGCCACCGCGGTGTGCCCTGGCTACGTCCGCACGCCACTGGTCGAGAAGCAGATCGCCGATCAGGCCCGGGCCCACGGCATCTCCGAGGACGAGGTCCTGGACCAGGTGATCCTCGCCCCCCACGCGGTCAAGCAGCTGATCGAGCCCGACGAGGTGGCCGGGGTGGTGGCCTTCCTGGCCGGCCCCGGCGGCCGCTCGTTCACCGGGGTGCCGGTGACCATGGACCAGGGCTGGACCGCCCGCTAGCAGCTAGACCCAGAGCGTCGTCGTTAACGCAGGGCCAAGCAGACGGCGTCGTCCTCGATGTCACGCAGCCGCCGGAACGCCGCCAGCATCTTGCCCTTTGAATCCTGGGTGATCTGAGCGTTGATCGACACCGTCACCGACCGCCTGCCGTCGAGAGTGGCGGCCATGAACTGGGTGTAGCCGAAGATGTTGCCGGTGTGGCCGTAGACCGTGCCGCACCGGGTGCGGTAGCGGAAGAGAGCCAGCCCGGCCATGTTGGCCCCCGGGCCGATCGGGTCAGAGTGACCGGACCGGAACCGAAACTGCGCCCGCTGCGTGGCCCGGCTGAACAGGCGTGCGCCAACGTAGGCGCGGATGAAGCGGTTCATCTCGGCCGGCGTCGAGACCAGACCACCCGAAGCCCAGGCATAGGCGGCGCTGACCAGCGTGGTCACATCCTCGGGTCGTTTGCCGGGATTGACCGCGTAGCCGTGTATGTACCGCCGCGTCAGCCCGGGCCCGCTGGGCAGCGAGGTCCGCTTGGCGCCGAGCGGCTTGTACACGTACCGGGCCAGCAACTGGTCGTAGCTCAGGCCGGTGGCCGCCTGGGCCATCAGGGCGACGACGACGTTGTCGGTGTTCGAGTAGACGTAGCGCGAGCCGGGCCTGAAATTCAGCTGGGGGGAGGTGATGAAGCTGAGCAGGAAGCCCGGCGACGGCCGAGCGTGGAGGTGGCCGGGAACGTATTTGAGGAAGCCCTCGGTCCCGCTGAAGTCAGGCAGACCGGAGGTGTGCGCCAAAGCCTGGCCGAGCGTCACCTGCCCCCAGGCGGCCGGTAGCGTCGGCAGCAGCTGGCCGATGGTCGAGTTCAGCGACAGGAGGCCGCGGTTGACGAGCGCCAGCGCCACAGCGCCGCTGTAGGCCTTGGCGGTGCTGGCGAGACGCATGCGGTCGTTCGCACGCATCGGCGCTCGGGAACGCACATCGCTCACGCCGGCGCGGTAGACGGTGAGACGGCGACCGCGCTGGACAAGCGCGATCGCTCCGGGCGGCCCCCCGGGCATGCGGACGAGCGCGCGGAACTGGGCGCCCAGGTCAATGGGCCTGGCGCTGGCGGCGGTACCCAGGTCAATGGGCCTGGCGCTGGCGGCGGTACCCACCCCACCTGCGATCGCGGCCGTAATCGCCGTGGCCAGCGCGATGCGCTTGCTCCCGGTCACCCCTACCTCCTTGTTTTTGTGTTCGGACGACCCCCGCCTCGAGCGTAGCGAGGCAACCTTGCCACAACCGTGTCAAGGTTTAGTAGGATGCCCCCGATGCGAGATTTCCTGGCCGCAGTTCGCGAGCGCACCATCGTCTACGACGGCGGCATGGGCGCCACCTTGGAGCAGTTGGAAAAGCTCTCGCTGGAGCGCGACTACAAGCTGCCCGGGCGCTGCCACGAGGTCCTGGTCCTCAACCGCCCCGACGTGATCGAAGGCGTGCACACGCTCGATGCTGGAGGCCGGTGCCGACGTGCTGGAGACCGACACGTTCCAGGCCTCGCGCCTGAAGCTGGCCGAGTGGGGCCTGGAGGAGCACACCCACGAGATCAACCTCAAGGCCGCTGAGATCGCCCGCCGCGCGGCCGGCGAGCACCGGTTCGTGGCCGGAGCCATCGGCCCCACCGGGTTCCTGCCCGGCCAGCGACGACGCCACCCTGGGACAGATCACCTTCGCCGAGCTGGTCGAGGTGTTCGCCCACCAGGCCACCGGGCTGCTGGAGGGCGGCGTCGACCTGGTCATCATCGAAACCACGCAGGACATCCTCGAGCTCAAGGCGGCGGTGTTCGGCGTCCGGCGCGCCGGCGCCGAGGTCGGACGCCAGGTGCCGATCCAGTGCAGCGTCTCGCTGCTGCCGCAGGGCGGCAAGATGTTGCTGGGCACCGACATCAGCGCGGTTCTGGCCACGGTGGAGGCGCTCGACGTGGATGCCATCGGCCTCAACTGCTCGACCGGGCCCGAGGACATGCGCGACGCCATCCGCTTCCTGGGCGAGTTCAGCCCGGTTCCCGTCCACTGCATCCCCAATGCCGGGCTGCCGCTGCAGGGCCCCAACGGCGAGACGATCTTCCCCGAGCAGCCCGGGCCTCTGGCCGACGTGTTGGGGGAATTCGTCGACCGCTACGGCATCTCGATCGTCGGCGGCTGCTGCGGGACCACTCCCGATCACATCCGCGCTCTGGCCGAACGCGTCAAGGACCGCCCGCCCCCGCCGCGTCCCGCCCGGCGCCCGCCGCACGTCAGCTCGATGATCGCCGCCACCCCGCTGGTTCAGGACCCCCGCCCCACGCTCGTGGGCGAGCGAGTCAACTCCCAGGGCTCGCGCAAGGCCAAGGAGTTGCTGCTGTCCGACAACTACGACGGACTGGCGGTGGTGGCCGAGGACCAGGTCACCGGCGGCGCCCACGTGCTCGACGTGTGCGTCGCCCTGACCGAGCGCCAGGACGAGGACGTGCAGATGCGCGAGGTGGTCAAACGGATCTCGCTGACCCAGCCGGCCCCGATCCAGGTCGACTCCACCGAGCCCGAGGTGATCGAGGGAGCGCTGGAGCAGATCCCCGGCCGGGCCATCGTCAACTCGATCAACCTGGAGGCCGGCCGCGCCAAGCTCGACCGCGTGGTCCCGATCGCCAAGGCCCACGGCGCCGCCCTGATCGCCCTGACCATCGACGAGGTGGGGATGGCCAAGACGGCCGAGCGCAAGCTCGAGGTCGCCCAGCGGATCACCCAGCTGTGCTGCGAGGAGCACGGGCTCGACCCCGAGGCCCTGATCTTCGACTGCCTGACCTTCACCCTGACCACCGGCGACCCGGAGTGGCGCCCCAGCGCGATCGCCACCATCGACGGGATCCGCCTCGTCAAGGAGCAGATCCCCGGCGTCAAGACCTCGCTGGGCGTCTCCAACGTGTCCTTCGGCGTTGGGCCTGCCGGCGCGCTCGGTGCTCAACAGCGTGTTCCTGCACCACTGCGTGGAGGCGGGGCTTGACCTGGCCATGGTCAACCCCAACCACATCACCCCCTACGCCGAGATCCCCGAGGCCGAGCGCGAGCTGGCCGACGATCTGGTCTTCGACCGCCGCGATGACGCGCTGGAGCGCTTCATCGCCCACTTCGAAGCCAAGGGCGCCGACGACGACGCCGAAACGGCCGCCGCCAACCCCACCGAGGGCATGGAGCCCGAGGAGGCGCTGCATTTCCACATCCTGCGGCGCAAGAAGGAGGGCGTCGAGGACTGGATCGACGCCAGCGTGGACAAGATCGGCGCCGTGCCGACGCTCAACGGCGTGCTGCTGCCGGCGATGAAGGAGGTCGGCGACAAGTTCGGCGCCGGCGAGCTGATCCTGCCGTTCGTGCTCCAGTCGGCCGAGGTCATGAAGCGCGCCGTGGCCCAGCTGGAGAAGTACCTGGACAAGCTGGAGGGCTACACCAAGGGCACCGTGGTCATCGCCACCGTGTTCGGCGACGTCCACGACATCGGCAAGTCGCTGGTCAACACCATCCTGACCAACAACGGCTACACCGTCATCGATCTCGGCAAGCAAGTGCCGATCTCCACCATCCTCGACGCCGCCGTCGAGCATGACGCCACCGCCATCGGACTGTCGGCGCTGCTGGTGTCGACCTCCAAGCAGATGCCGGCCTGCGTGCAGGAGCTGCACGAGCGCAGCCTGCCGTTCCCGGTGCTGATCGGCGGCGCCGCCATCAACCGCAACTTCGGCCTGCGGATCCTCTATCCCAACGGCAGCGGGTCAGACGAGGTCTACGAGCCCGGCGTCTTCTACTGCAAGGACGCCTTCGAGGGCCTCGCCCGGATGGATGAGCTGGTCGACGCCGAGGCGCGCGAGGCCCTGGTCGCCAAGACGCGGACGGCGGCCCAGCGGCTGCGCGACCAGCCCGCCGCCGCACCCGACGACGGTCCCGAGGTCACCGACGCGTCGGTGCGCAGCGCCGCGGCGACCGATAACCCGGTGCCCGAGCCGCCGTTCTGGGGCGCGCGCGAGCTCGAGGTCCCGATGGACGAGGTCTACCGCCACCTCGACACCCACGTGCTGTTCAAGCTCCATTGGGGCGGTCGGGGCGTCAAGGGTGAGCAGTGGGCCGAGCTGGTGCGCGACGACTTCCAGCCCCGGCTGGAGCGCATGTGGCGCGAGCAGGACTATCTCCGTCCCCGCGCGCTGCTCGGCTACTTCCCCTGCAACTCCGACGGCAACGAGCTGATCGTGTGGGATCCGGTGGACTTCGACCCCGCTGACCCGCGCGAGCTTGAGCGTCTGGTGTTCCCGCGCCAGCCCAGGCACGACCGCATCTGCCTGTCTGACTTCTACCGTCCGGTCGGATCCGGCGACTACGACGTGGTGGCGCTGCAGGCGGTCACCGCCGGCAGCGAGGTGACCGAGCTGATGGCCTCGCTGGAGGCAGACGGCGAATTCGCCGAGCAGCTGTTCACGCACGGGCTGGGCGTCCAGACCGCCGAGGCTATGGCCGAGTGGCTGCACGCCAGGGTCCGCAGCGACCTTGGAATCGAGCCGACGCAGGGCCGGCGGTACTCCTGGGGTTACCCGTCATGCCCGGAGCAGTCCGAGCTGACCAAGGTGTTCCGCCTCCTCGATGCTCCCTCGATCGGGCTCACTCTGTCCGGCGGCTACGCCGTCGAGCCCGAGCAGTCCACCCTGGCCATCGTCACCCATCACCCCCAGGCCGTCTACTTCGGGATGAAGTCGGGGACGCTGCCGCGCAACCAGCGCCAAGCCGCCGACGACCTGATCGCCGGCACCGGCAAGGACCCGACCCAGCTCGGAGCGCTGAGCGACGACGATCCGGCGGCCGCCGGCGAGCCGGTCGCGGCTGGCGCCTAGCCACAGTCCGTGCGGCGTGAGGTCCGTTGGGAAGTTGACCTTAAATGTCATGGTCAACTCCCCAGTCGACGGGCAGATTGCGGCGTCCGCTCCCGGCTCGCCAGCGTCAACCGAGCCAGCGCGGCGAATCGTGACGACATGTCACGGCGCGCGCCGGAACTTCAACGGCCCGCCGGTCCCGAGGCGACGTGGGCGGTCCGCGACAGCGCCGAGCCTGCCCCCCAACGCGGCAGGCGTGGGCCCCGGTCAGCTCTGGACGTCGACGGTGCCCTTGCGGCGCGTGGAGCTGCGGTGGGGGCGGGCCGGCAGCTTGACCGGCGCGGCGTGCATGGCCCGCAGCCGCACCTCGCGCCAGGACATGCCCTCCTTGAGCAGCGCCGGCGTTCCCATCAGGATCGCGGTCGAGACCTCCACCGCCTGCAGAATCACGCCGTAGGCCACAGCATCGCCGAAGCCGACGTGCCAGCCGGTGTGCAGCACGGCCACGCAGGCGGCCTGGAACACGCCCAGGTTGGCCGGTGTCGCCGGCAGCACCGCGGTGATGTTGACCGCGAACAGGACCGCGGCGGCGGCACCGAGCCCGGTCTGGTGGCCTAGCCCGAGCGCGACCAGCAGGATGTAGCACGACAGCCACTGCAGCGCCCAGGCTCCGAGCTGGGCCAGCGCCGCGATCGCGCCCAGCTTGGGATCGCGGAACACCTTCAGCCCGGCGCGCACCTTGGTCATGCCCCGCCGGATCTGGGCCATCACCGTGTACAGGCGCCCGAACCGCGCGCTGGCCGATCCATGCCGCAGCACCAGCGGGGCCCCCAGGACCAGCAACAGCAGCGCCAGCGGGGCGATCGCCGCCACCAGCAGCGCGTTCTGATGGCCGCTGAACAGGTCGACCGAAGAGAACATGACCGCGCCCAACACGGCTAGAGCGACGATGTTGAGCAGCGTCTGCGACACCAGGGTCCCGAGCACCACCGGGAGGTTCTCCCGTGGTCGCCCGGTCCGTCTAGCCACCACCAGCGCACGCGAGGGCTCACCGAGGCGCGCCGGCAGGGTCGAGGACATCAGCACGCCTATGAACGTGCCCTGCATGGCGTCCGACAGCTTGACCGGGCGCCCGACGGTTATCGCCGCCTGCAGGATGGCGTGCCAGGAGACCGCCCGCAGCGCCATCGCGCCGCACATGAGGGCCAGTCCGAGCAGCACGAACGAGGGGCTCGAGTTCAGCAGCGCGGAGGCGATGTTGTCCAGGCCGATCTTCTGCAGGGCCAGCACCGCCAGCACGATCCCGCCCAGCGACACCGCGGCGAGGGCGGCGCGGCGGGCGATCGTCACTGCGGCTGAGTGCTTGCGGGCCAGCGGGGGCTCGAGACTGGGCAGCCGCCGCGCCCGGACGGACGGCTTTAGATCAGCGGACCGCAGCCCGACCCCGACGGCGGCGCGCTGCGCGGCTCCCTGGGGCTGGGGCGTCGCCACGGCGTCCTCGTAGGCCTCCATGACCTCGGCGGCCACCCGTGACCAGGCAAACCGCTCGACGTCGTGCGCGGCGGCGCGGGCCATGTCGGCGAGCCGCTCGGGCTCCTCCCAGAGGTCGCGCAGAGTCTCGGCCAGCGCCTGCGGATCGGCCGGCGGGACGAGGATCCCGTCGACGCCGTCGCGGACCACGTCGCGGTAGCCGGCGATGTTGGAGGCGACCACCGGCGTGCCGGCCGCGAACGCCTCGGTCAGGACCATGCCGAAGCTCTCACCGCGCAGCGACGGGGCGCACAGGACATCGGCGGCCTGAAGCTCCTCGTGCTTGCGCTCATCGTCGACCTTGCCGAGCACGCGGACGTCGCGATCGTCGAGCATCATCGGGGCCAGCTCCTCGGCGGTGGGGCCGATCACCGTCAGCTCGGTCGGGATGTGCTCGCGCAGGGCCTCAAACGAGCGCAGCAGCAGCGGCAGGCCCTTGCGCTCGACCGCCTGGCCGACGAACACGATCCGCAGCCGGTCGGTGGAGACATCGGTGCCGGCCGATGCCAGGACGGCGGGATCGACGGCGACGCCGTTGGGGATCACCCGGTAGTGGCCGCCGAACCACCTCCGGCCGGTCCAGGCCGCCGCCTCCGAGACGGCGATCCGCACGTGCAGCCGGTTCAGCACCCGGCGGGCGCCCATCAGGTTGGCCAGCCCGTTGGCGGCGCGGCTCGCCGAGTAGGAGTGGAAGGTCCCGACCAGCGGCAGCCGGGTCCAGTCGGTGGCCACCCAACCGGCCAGCGGCGCGACCGGCTCGTGGATGTGGACCACGTCGTAGCCGCCGGTGCGCAGCTCATGGTGCAGGGCGGCCACCCCGTGGGGGGTGATCGTCAGGTTGGACACGGCGCCGTTGGCCTTGAAGCCCACCGTGCGGCCCAGCGAGACCAGGTAGTCGGGCGGATCCAGGTGCTGCGGGCGAGCGCCCTTGTGCAGCACGGCCGCAAAGGTATCGGCCGGATCGTAGGGCGCGAGCACCCGGACGTGATGACCGTCATCGATGAAGCGCTCGGCGAGTGCCTCGATATGCCTCGTCACCCCTCCGGGATACGTCCAGGAGTACGGGGACACCAGGGCGATCCGCATCTGTTTCATTCTACTCAGTACCCCTGCCCGGAATCCTGGTTTCGGTGACCTATCATCGGTAGCGCATGCCGGTGCGGCATTTCGTCAAGTACACGTTCCTCAGCGTCGATCCGGCGTGGCGGCGCTTGGATGAGGAGCGCCGGGCCGCGGACAAGCGCGAGTTCGCCGCCGCCTGCGAGGACTTCGCCGAGGGTCACCTGTTGCGCTCGTTCTCTCTCGTGGGCACGCGCGGCGACGCCGACATGATGCTGCTCAGCCAGGCCCAGAACCTCGATCGCATCCACGAATTTCACGTGGTGCTGGCGCAGAGCGGGCTGATGAAGTGGTGCACGGTTCCGTATTCGATGCTGGCCATGACCAAGCCGTCGGAGTACTCGGATGAGTCCCGCCTGGAAGTTCGACCCGCGCATGGCAAGTACCTGTTCGTCTACCCGTTCGTCAAGACGCGCGCCTGGTATCTGCTGTCCGCCGACGAGCGCTGGCGGATCATGCAGGAGCACATCCGGATCGGACGCGAGTACCCGTCGGTGGACCTCAACACGAGCTACTCGTTCGGCCTCGACGACCAGGAGTTCGTGGTCGCCTTCGAGACCGACAACCCGGCCGACTTCCTCGACCTCGTGCAGCGGCTGCGCACCAGCGAGTCGAGCTCCTACACGCTGCGCGACACTCCCACCTTCACCTGCATCTCCAGCTCGCTGGAGCGGGCGCTGGGAGCACTCGACGGCGTTGCGCTGAGCGCTCCGGCCAGCCTCGCCTGACCGGTGCCCGTCTCGGCCAAACGACGGGCGGAGATCGAGACCGCCGTTGCCGCCCTCCGCGCGTCGGACCCGGTGTTGCGGTCCCTGATCGACCGCGTCGGGACTGACGGGATCGGCGAATGGCGGGTGGCGGCTCCGGGCGAGGATTACGGAGCGCTGGTGCGCTCAATCGTCGGCCAGCAGCTTTCCACCCAATCGGCGCGGGCGATCCACGCGCGGCTGACCGAGCGCTTCGGAGGCCGTCCGCCGACACCGGCGCAGGTGCTGGCCGAGGATCCGGACGAGTTGCGAGTCGCCGCCGGGTTGTCGCACGCCAAGGTCAGGTACCTGCGGTCGCTGGCCGAGCACATCCTCGACGGCTCGCTACCGCTCGACCGGCTGGGCGATCTCCCCGACGACGAGGTGATTGCCGAGCTGGTCGCGGTAAAGGGCATCGGCCAGTGGTCGGCGCACATGTTCCTGATGTTTCAGCTCGAGCGCCCGGATGTGCTCGCCGTCGGCGACCTCGGCATCCGTAAGGCGATGATGGAGCTCTACGGCCTACCCAAGTTGCCCGACCCCGCGGAGATGGAGCGGATCGCGGAGCCGTGGCGCCCCTACCGAACGATCGCCTGTCAGTTCCTGTGGCGCTCGCTCGGAGCGGCGCCCGTCTAGGGAGGCGTCATTTCGCCGCCGGCTCCGCTTGCCAGTGGGGCGGTCGGCTCAGAGACCCGATCAAGTGTTCGTGGGCCCACTCGTTGGTGAACACCCCCCGGGGGTCCAGTTCCGCGCGCAGCTGCCGAAAGTCATCCATGCGCGGATAACGTGTCGCGATCGATCCGGCTGGCTCCGTGAACAGCTTGCCCCAGTGAGGGCGGGCACCGAACGGTGACAGCGCCCGCTCCACCTGCGCGACGGCTCGCTCCACCTCGCGTTGGGCCCGGTGCCAGGTGAAATGCAGCCCGACCGAGTCGCGACCGTACTGCGGGCTCAGCCACAGGGAGTCGGCGGCGACGGTGCGCACTTCGGCGATGAACAGCAGCGGCCGGATTTCGGCGGCCAGCCCCAGCAACGCTTGGATGGCGGCCACCGCGTCCGGCCGGGCGACGAAGAACTCCGACTGGATCTCCTCACCGGAGCTCGGCGTGAACCCCGAGCGAAAATGTGGCAGTCGCTCTGACCACGGGCCCGGCTCGCCGAGCTGGTCAGTGGCGTTGGCCGGGTCGGCACCGGGCACCGGGTTGCGCGGCTCACGGGCCGCCGGCGCGCCGAACAACGCCGCACTCCCGGCGGGGCCGTCCCCATCGTCACCGGCGCGCTTGACCCAGACTTCCCGAGTGCGCTCGCCGAAGCGGTGAAAGATGCTGACGCTTCTACCGGCGGCGGTGATCTCGTCGAAATGCTCGAACAGGCGGTCCCACTCGAGGCCGTCATACACGTACTGGCGCAGCTCGTAATAGGGCTGGACTGCCAGGGTGACGCGGGTCACGACCCCGAGCTTGCCCAGATTCACCACGACCCCGTCGAACCGTGCGTCGCGGTGAGTGAAATCGATCACCTCTCCCGCCGCGGTCGCGAGTTGCAGCCCGACTACCGATGTGGCCAGGTTGCCCTCGCGGTCACCGGATCCATGACTGGCGGTTGTCACTGCACCGACGACCGAGATGTGCGGTAGGGAAGCGAGGTTGGCAAGTGCCAGTCCCGCTTGGTTCAGGACCGCGGCGAGATCGGCGTAGGTCACCGTTGGACCGACCGAAACGGTTCCCGCGGACCGGTCGAGCGCGATCTCGGTGGCCCCGGCCAGCCGATCGAGCGCGATCAGCTCGGTTGCGTCCCCAATCGACGTGAACGAATGACGGGTCCCGAGAACCTGCAGGCTGTCCGCGCCTGACACCAACCGGCGCAGCTCGTCGACGTCCCGGGGGCGGCGAACCGCAGTCGCCCGATACGTGTAGTTACCCGACCAGTTGGTCTCGGCCATGGACGTCCCAGCCGTACTCCCAGCCCCACTGCACCGGAGGGCCGGTCGCTAGACGGCGGAGACTTCTTCCTCTTCGGCGACCCGGAACGAGGAACCGCAGCCGCAGGCCGCGACAACGTTGGGGTTTTCGACCTTGAAGCCGGCCCCCTGGAGGCCGTCGACGAAGTCGATCACCGAGCCGCGCACATACGGCAGGCTCGGACGGTCCACCAGCAGGCGGATCCCCTTGTCCTCGAACACCTCGTCGCCTTCACGTTGCTCGTCGAACGCGAGCGCATACTGGAAGCCGGAGCATCCTCCGCCCCTGACGCCCACCCGCAGGCCGGCGGTCTCAGCGACCGCGTTCTGCGCGGCCAGGAACTGGTGGACCTTCTCGGCACCCTTGTCGGTAACGGTGATCATTGCTTCACGAAGTATAGCGATGGCACCTCGATACGCTAGAGAGCGTGTCCGCAACACCAGAGGAGCTGAAAACCCGGATCGAGGCCGGGATCCCGGGGGCGGTCGCCACGGTCTCCGGCGACGGCCACCACTTTAACGCCGTCGTCAGCGCGCCGGCCTTCCGGGGCCTGCCCCGCCTGGCCCAGCACCGGCTCGTCTACGACGTGTTCGGCTCCGAGGTGGGTGACCGCATCCACGCACTCTCAATCCAGACCAAGACTTCCGAACCGGAGGACACCGAATGACCGACCAAGCGAAAGACCCAATGCGCGAGGCGATCCAGGAGGCGATCTCCGAGAACCCCGTGATCCTGTTCATGAAGGGCACGCCGGATGCCCCCGCGTGCGGCTTCTCCGCCCGCACGGTGGCAGTCCTGCAGTCGCTCGGCACCCAGTTCGCCGCCGTCGACATCCTGCCCGACCCCCGGATCCGCCAGGAGCTCTCGGCGATCTCCAACTGGCCGACCATCCCGCAGCTGTTCGTCAACGGCGAGCTGGTGGGCGGCTGCGACATCGTGGTCGAGATGTACCAGTCCGGCGAACTGGCCGACACTCTGGGACTCGAGACCGCATCGCCGGTCGAGGAGGAGCCTGAGGTCGCGGCCGTCGACTCGCCGCCGCTGAGCATCGAGAACCGCCTGTAAACGGCTGGGGCGCCGGCGCCGGCCGGATGGCGTCCACCTCGGAGCGCGAGGCTGGCCCCGTCGTAGCGTTGCGCTTCGAGGACGGGGCCCTGTGGGCGCTTGACCAGACGGTCCTGCCGTGGGTCGAGACCGAACTCGAGCTGCGGTCGGCTTCCGAGGTGGCGGCGGCGCTCAAGCGCCTGTCGATCCGGGGCGCGCCGCTGATCGGGGTGGCCGCCGGCTACGGCGCTGGCGATCGAGCTCGCTCGTGATCCGGGGTCGCTGGAGCGCGCCCGGGAGCTTTTGATCGGCGCCCGGCCGACCGCGGCCAACCTGGCCTGGGCGGTGGAGCGGGTATGCGCCGCGGTCCGCGGCTGCGAGCCCGGAGAGGAGGCCGCCGTCGCGCTCGACGAGGCGCGCTCCGTTGAAGCCGGCGAGGTCGCCGCCAGTGCGGCGATGGCCAGGCGCGGGGCCGACTTTCTGGCCGGGGATGCGCTGCGCGTGTTGACCCACTGCAACACCGGCGCGCTGGCCGCCCCGGGACGCGGAACGGCGCTCGCGGTGATCGCCGAACTGGCCGAGCGCGGTCGGTTGGCGGGAGTGCTGGCCGCCGAGACGCGACCGTTGCTGCAGGGCGCGCGGCTGACCGTCTACGAGCTGCGCCGCCTGGGCGTGCCACACGAGCTGGTGGTCGACGGGGCCGCGGCCGGGCTGATCGCGGCCGGCGAGGTCGACGCGGTGGTGCTGGGTTGTGACCGGGTGGCCGCCAACGGCGACGTGGCCAACAAGGTCGGCACCTACGCCCATGCGCTGGCGGCGGCCGCGGCCGGGATCCCGTTCGTGGTCGCGGGCCCAACCTCGACCATCGATGCTGCGTGCGCGTCGGGCTCTGAGATCGTGATCGAGGAGCGCGACGGCGAGGAGGTGCGCCAGGCTCGGTTCGGCCCGGTCGGCGGGTTGGGCGCCCTGGCGCCAGAGGGGACCCGGTGCCGCAACCCCGCCTTCGACGTCACGCCCGCGGGGCTGGTGTCGGCGCTGGTCACGGAGCGCGGGGTCGTGCAGCCGGCCACCGGGGAGTCTGTTCTGTCCCTGCTGGCCTGAGCCGCAGCGTTCTCCGGAAAAGACAGCCAGGAAGACGGGCAGCGGCCACCACGAGCTGTCGAACATCCCAAAGCCGCCCGCGCCCGCCGGAATCGGGTGATCCGTCATGCCCCACATGTCGAATCCCCCGAACCGCCCGGGCTCGCGCCGAGTTGGGGGTCCCGACGGGTCCCCTCCTCTTCCTGGCTGTCGTTTTCCAGGTGCTGAGCTAACCCGACGGACTGCCGGTCGCACCCCCGCCGGCGGCGGCACTGGCAGCAGCGGCCCCGTCCCGGCGGAACTCCAGGTGCTCCATGATCCGCCGCGAGTCGCAGATCGCCTCCCCGTCGAGCACCAGCAGCGGGACCCGCCGCTGACCGCTCAGGGCCTCGACCTCGGGCCGCCGGGCGCGGCGCTGGGGCACCGCCACGGCCTCGAATGGGATCCCCTCGCGGCGCAGCGCCCGCGCGACCTTGCCGCACGGGCACAGCCAGTCGGTGGGAGTGTTGCAGCGATACAGCGTGGCCACGTCCGCCCAGACGATACGCGGCCGGGGCTACAGGCCCACCCGACGCAACACCCCGCCGGCCAGGCGCAGGCCGAGCGGCTGGCGCGCCCCGGATGGGGCCAGGGTCCGGTCGCGCCGGCGATACCAGGCGATCGTCTCCTCCAGGCAATCCTCGTGCGGTGAGGTCGTCCAGCCGAGCTCGCGCTTGGCCTTGCGGTTGGTGCAGGCCCAGCGCAGCGAGGCCGCCCTGACCTCGGCCGGCGTGGGCAGGTTCGGGACCGGGCAGGTGGCGGCCGGCCTCGGCGAGGGCCAGGGCCGCCGGCAGCGGCAGCTTGACCGCCGGCGGCTCGATCCCCGACAGTCGCCCCAGGTCGGCGAACAGACGGTCCATGGTGAAGTTGCGGTTGCCGAGGATGTAGCGCTCGCCGACCGCGCCGCGCTCGTCGGCCAGCAGATGCCCGCGGGCCACGTCCTCGACGCCGACGATGTTCAGCGTGCCGTCGACATAGGCCGGGATCTGGCGTCGCATGAACCGCCTCACCAGGGCAGTGGACGAGCGCCCGGGGTCGCCGGCGCCCAGCGTGTGGGCGGGGTTGACGATGACCAGCGGCAGCCCGCGTGCCACCAGCCGCAGCGCGGCGGTCTCGGCCTGGTGCTTGGCGTCCAGGTAGGCGATCGCGTACCGGCCCGCCTCCCACACGGTCGCCTCATCGGCCACCTTGCCGGCGGCGGCGGGACCGATGGCGGCCACCGACGAGGTGTAGACGGCGCGCTGCACCCGTGCGCGCAGTGCCTCCTCCAGCACGATCGTCATGCCCTCGACATTGACCTGAAACGTCCGCGCCCGGGACGCGTTGAGGTCGTTGTCGCCGGCGATGTGAAACAGCCGCTCCACGCCCTGCATGGCGCGGCGGATCGAGCGGCGGTCGAGGATGTCGGCCCGCACGGTCCTGACGTCGAGCTCCTTGAGCCCCTGCAGGCGCGAACTCGGGCGCACCGTGACCACCACGTCGTCGCCGCGCTGCACCAGCAGGCGGACGACGTGTGAGCCGATGAATCCGGTCGCGCCGGTGACGAGCGTCCTCGGCATTGCGGCGGCGAGTGTAGAGATCCCATGCGGCGCCCCGCCGGGCAGCCCGCTAGGGTGCCGCCGTCATGGGCGTGGCCATCGTCTCAGACACCTGTCACTACCTCCCGGCCGAGATCGTCGCCCGCGAGCGGATCCACCAGGTCAGCCTGTACGTGCACTGGCCTGACGGCTCCCAGCGCGAGAGCGAGATCGCCGACTACGACGCCTACTACGAACGGCTGGGCGCCGCCAGCGACCTCCCCACCACCTCCCAACCTTCGATCGGCGACTTCCTGGCCGTGTATGAGCCGCTGCTCGACGCCGGCGAGGAGATCGTCTCCATCCACCTGGCCGGCGGCATGTCCGGCACCGTGCGCGCCGCCGAGCAGGCGCGCGATCAGCTCGGCGAGCGGGCGCCGCAGGTGCACGTGATCGACTCCGCCACCGCCTGCGGGGGCGAGGGGCTGGTGGCCCTGGCGGCGGCGGCGGCCGCGCGCTCGGGCGCCGACGGCGCCGCCGTGGCCGAGCACGCCCGCGAGGCCCGCTCGCAGCTGAAGATGTGGTTCGCCATCGACACGCTCGAGTACCTGCGCCGCGGCGGGCGGATCGCCGGCGCCCAGGCCTGGCTGGGCTCGGCGCTGAGGATCAAGCCGATCCTCACGGTGGAGTCCGAGATCACCCCGGTGGAGCGGGTCCGGACCTCCAAACGCGCCTTCGAGAAGATGGTCGACCTGCTTCGCAGCCGCAGCCAGGACGGCGCCGACGCCTGGATGGTGCAGCACATCCAGGCGCCCGAGGAGGCCGAGAAGCTGGCCGCCCGCGGGACCGAGCTGTTCGGGGTCCCGCCGCGGGTGATCTCCGAGATCGGGCCGGTGATCGGGACTCACGTGGGGCCCGGCCTGCTCGGTGCCGGGGGTCTGCCCAGCTCGTTCCTGGCCTGAGCCGCTGGGTCGGCGGCTCAGACCGCCGGACCGCGTCAGCCGCACTCGGCGGCTCAGACCCGCCGGGCCGGCGTCAGCCGCGCTCACGCCGGCGCCGGCGGCGCCCGAAGGTCAGCGCGCCTAGGGCGGCGAGCCCGCCGCCGAGCACGAAGCCGGCCACACCGGCCCCGATGATGATCTGCTGCTCATATGGGCGCATCTGGGCGCGCCAGTCGGTCAGCCTGACGACCTCGACCCGGAGTTTCTCGACCGCGGTGCCCAGCTCGGAACGGTGCTGCTCGATCGAGTCGCGGATCTCCTCGGGCGAGCGCGTCCGTGCGGGAGGCGGCATCAGGCACCGCCGCCCGGCGTGACCGTGGCCCGGATCTTCTTGGCCTCGTCGATGGCCATCGTCGGAGCCGGGGCGCCCACCTGGAACTTGCGCCAGGCGAACAGGAAGGCGATGACGGTCAGGGCGACAAGCACGACCGACACGGCGGCGAAGCCGAGCCACAGATCGCCGGTGGCGTCGTTGATGGCCCAGGCGATCGTCCCGAGGATGAAGATCAGGGCGAACACCCCGAACACGGCGCCGACGGCGCCGGCGACCGCCCCCCGGGCGATGCTGGTCGCCTTGACCGTGACCTCGGCCTTGGCGAGCTCGATCTCCTCGCGCACGAGCAGCGACAGCTGCTCGCTGACCGCTGTCAGTGCAGTGGCTACGTTGTTTTCGTCGTCAGCGGGCAAGGCGCTTGAGGATCAGGGCCAGGATGAGACCGCCGGCAAACGCGGCGCCGGCGGCGAGTTCGGGCCGCTCTTCGATGGTGGCGGCGAGGCCCCCCGAGGCACCGTCGGGATCCGACGCGAGCGGAGGCGGGGGCGGCGGAGGAGGAACGGCGGCGTCGAGCGGGGGCGGCGGCGGGCGGCGGGTCCGCCGGCTCAACCGCCGTGGGCGGGTCCGCCGGCTCAACCGCCGTCGGCGGGTCCGCGGGAGCGGTCGCCTCGCCGTCAGGCTTGAGCGCGGCCGGCTGGTCCGGCGCCTCCTCCTGGGCGGGCGTCTCGCTCTGTGGCTGGTCGGTCACTCCGGCGGCTCTTCGCCGAACAAGCGCATCCAGATCACCGCGGCGAGCCGGGTCGCGAGCAGGCTGGCGAGCGCGCCTGTCCCCGCGAGCAGGCCGGACCAGATTAGGCGCTTGACCAAAGGGCTCTCAGTCATCGAGCGGGATTCAATCAGACTCGTCCCCTGCCGCGGGGGCAGCTACCAACCGCCGGCGCCCGACGAGCGGGTCAGCGCTCAAGACCGAGGCAGATCGTCTCGACGATCAGGGTCTTGGCTCGCTCGAACTCGGGTGTGCCGATCGCATCGGTGGCGAAGATCCAGCCGGTCAGTACCTGCTCGATGCAGCCGTAGAACGCCTGGGCGGCGAACTCGGGGGTGATTTCCAAGCGAAACGCCCCCTCCGATTGAGCTTGGGCGACGATCGCCGCGATGCCGTCGTAGGCCTCACGGATCTTGTCCAGGTGGGTGAGGCCGAACGTGTTGGCCGCCCGGGTGACCTCGACGATGATCACCTTCATCAGCTCCGGGTCGTGGCGGTAGGAGTCGATGATGAACGCGGCGACCGCGTAGAGCTTGTCTCGCGGCGAGCGCTCGGAGGCATCGGCGTCGGCGATCGCGGCCAGCATCACGTCCCAGCGCTCCAGGAACAGGGTGTCGAGGATCTCCTCCTTGGAGGAGAAGTAGTGATAGACCAGCCCGTAGGCGACCCCGGCCTCGTCGGCGATGTCCGACACCCGGCAGGTGTGAAAGCCCTGGCGCGCGAACACCCGCACCGCGGCGTCCAGGATCACCCGGCGCTTGTCGACGGCCGCCGTGGTCACGGCGCGTCCCAGGCGTAGGCCTCGGGGCGCCGGCGGGCGACCGTGGGCAGGCGGCGGCGGATGTCGTCGCTGCGCCGAGAAGTCAAGCTCGGCGACGATCGCGGTCTCGACGATCGGGAGCGCAGGCCAGCACCAGGCCCCACGGGTCGACGATCAGCGAGCGGCCGCCGGATCGCAGGTTGCCGGGGTGGTGGCCGATCTGGTTGGGGGCGATCACGAAGCACTGGTTCTCGATCGCGCGGGCCCGCACCAGCACCTCCCAGTGATCGCGGGTGGTGGGAAGCGTGAACGCGCTCGGCACCGTGATCACGTCGGCTCCGCGGACAGCGAGGATCCGGTACAGCTCCGGGAACGCGCAGGTCGTAGCAGACGCTCAGCCCCAGCCTGGTGCCGCCGGCGAGCTCGGAGACGACGATCTCGTCGCCGGGATCCTCGCTTGAGGACTCGGCGTACACGGCGCCGTCGATCTCGACGTCGAACAAGTGGATCTTGCGATAGACGGACTTGATCTCGCCGTCGGGGCCGACGTGGACGCTGGTGTTGAAGCCCTTCTCGCGGCCGGGAGCGCGCTCGTACATCGAGCCCGCCAGCAGATCGATCCCCAGCTCCGCGCGCCAGCTGGCGCGCCCAGGAGATCGCCGGCCCGTCCAGCGTCTGCGCGCCCGCCTCCATGTGCTCGCGCCGGCCGAGCACGGTCCACTTCTCCGGGCAGGGCGACCAGCTCGGCGCCCTGCGCCGCCGCCTGGCGGACAAGGCGGTCGGCGGTGGCGAGGTTCCGATCCGTATCCTCGTTCGCGTTCAGTTGGATGGCGCCTACGCGCACTGCTTCTCTCACTCCCGATTGACTGGTCAGTCAGCCTCAGGATAACGCCGTCGGAAGACCAGGAATCTCTTCCGTATCGTGGCACCTATGGCGGGCGGCGTCCGCCCGGCCTGTCCGACCTCGCCCTGCCGCCGGACCCGATGCCTTCGCGTCAGGGGTCTCGCCCGCTGAAGGCGTGGCGGTACGTCGGCGTCTACGGCCCGGAGTTGATGGTGTGCGTCGCCTCGGTGAGGATCGGCCCCGCCCGCCAGGCGTTCTGGGCGGTGTGGGACCGGACCACCGGCCGGCTCTACGAGCGGACGGTGATCGGGAAGGGGCGAGTCGAGCTGTCGCCCGGCCGCGCGCGCCTGACCGACCGCGAGGTGGAGTTCGACCTCACGCTCGAGGAGACCGACGGGGTCGAGACGGTCTGCGCCAGCGCCGGCAGTTACGCCTGGACGCGCAAGCAGGGCGGCATCCCGGCCCGCGGCTGGATCTCGATCGACGGACGCCGCCGGCCGGTGCAGTCGCGAGCGGTGATCGACGACACCGCCGCCTACTACCAGCGTCACACCGCATGGCGCTGGAGCGCGGGGGTCGGGTCACGCCGCCGACGGACGCGCGCTGGCCTGGAACCTGGTCCAGGGCGTCAACGATCCGCCGCGAGCCAGCGAGCGCACGCTGTGGATCGACGGCGAGCCCCGAGAGCTGGCGCCGGTCACCTTCGACGCCGCCCTCACCAGCGTCGGCGAGCTTGCGCTTCAGCGCCGAAGCCACCCGCGAGCAGGAGCAGAATCTGGTGCTGATCCGCAGTCGTTACCGCCAGCCGTTCGGCACCTTCTCAGGCGAGATCGGAGGCGTCGCGCTCGATCGGGGCTTCGGCGTGATGGAGGACCACGACGTCCGCTGGTGACTCCGGGACCGGCTCAGCCCCGCGCGCCCCGCTGACGCCGCAGCTCGGCCAGCAGCAGCTTGGAATGCACCGCGCCGATCAGCTCGCGCAGCGGTTCGGCGCCCGAGGAGACGATCTCCACCGCCCGCTCCACCTCGACCTCGCCGGCCAGCCGGTCGAGCAGCACGCGTACCTCCTCGGCCACCAGCGGCGCCAGCGCCTCGCGGTAACGAAGGGTGTCGTAGACCGTGAAGCCGATCGCCTCCTCATACCCCCCGGCTCTGAACCGGGAGATGGCCTCGATGATGGCCACGTCGTCGTGGTCGTAGCCGCGGGCGTTGGGCGTCAGCACCTCGAGCTCCTCGAGCCGGTCGAGCACGTTGCGGGGGACGTCGTAGGTGGTGCGCACCGCCGTGCGCGAGACGCGCCCCGTCTCCCCCGCCTCGATCGCGCGCTCGAGGATGCGGTCCTCGAGCTCGATCACGCGGGCGGCCCGGTCGGGGTCCTCGGCCATCACCTCGCGAATCACCCGCAGCGGCATGAACCGCTCCTCCTGCAGGCGCTTGATCAGCCGGATCCGCTCGACGAAGTCCTCGGGGTAGTAGGCCATGTTGCGGCTGGTGCGCAGGACGTCGCGGTCGGAGCCCAGCAGTCCCTCGCGGAGGTAGTGCTTGATCGTGCCGGCGCTGACCCCCGAGCGCTCGGCCAGCTCGGACATCTTGAGCCTGCCGTCGGTTGAGGCGCCCATGGTCAGCTCGAGAGGAACGAGCCGGGCACCGCGTCCCCGGCGCCGGCGACGGCGCCCGACTCGTGCAGCGCGGCGATCTGCTCGGACTCGAACCCCGCCGCGGACAGCACCTCGTCGGTGTGCTCGCCCAGCGCCGGGCCCGGGGCCCGGGTGGGATCGCCCGGGGTCCGGCTCAGCTTGATCGGCACCCCCAGCAGCTTGACCGGCCGCTGGGCCCCGGGCTGGGCCAGCTCGACGACCATCTCGCGCGCCGCCACCAGTTCGGACTCCAGCGCCTCGTCGAGTCCCAGCACCGGCTCCAGGCAGCAGTCGTGCTCGGAGGCGAACGCGCGCCACTGCTCCCGGGTGCGCTGGCGGAAGATCTCGGACACCGCGGCGTGGGACTCCGAGCCGGGCGAGTCGTAGGCGTGGGGCACGAGGTCCTGGCCGCCCCACGCCCGTCACACCAGGTCTGCCAGAACTTCGGCTCCAGCGCTCCCAGGGTCACGTAGCCGTCGGCGCACTCGTAGGGGCGGTAGCAGTTGTAGCGCCCGGCCAGGCCGAGCTCGCCGCGGCGGGGAGCCCGCCCGGTGGCGAACGTCTCGGCGGCCAGCATCGCCAGCCACGACAGAGCGCCGTCGAACATCGAGCAGTCGACCAGCTGGCCCTCGCCGGAGCGCTCGCGCTCGCGCAGCGCGATCAGGATCCCCACCGCCGCCATCAGCGCCCCGCCGCCGAGGTCGGCGATCTGCCCGGCGGCCTGGACCGGTGGGCCGTCGGCGCTCGCCGGTCAGGCCCGAGCAGCCCGTTGAGCCCCAGGTAGTTCATGTCGTGACCGGAGCGATCACGGTTGGGCCCGTCCTGGCCGTAGCCGGTGATCGCGCAGTACACGAGGCGCCGGGTTCTCCGCCCGCAGGCGCTCGTAGCCGACCCCGAGGCGATCGAGCACGCCGGGCCGAAACGATTCCAGCAGCACGTCGGCGTCCCGGGCCAGCCGCACCAGCACCTCCTTGCCGGCGTCGGACTTCAGGTTGACCCGGATCGACCGCTTGCCGCGGTTCAGCGACAGAAACAGGGCGCCGCGCGAGGTCGGCTCGACGCCCTCGTAGTACGGCGGCGACCAGCGGACGTAGTCGCCCATGCCGGTGTCCTCGACCTTGATCACGTCGGCGCCGAAGTCGGCCAGCAGCAGCGAGCAGAAGCCGCCCGGCAGCAGCCGCGAGAGATCGAGGACGGTCAGGCCGGCGAGCGGGCGGGCGCTCACCCGGTCGGCGCCTCCTGGGCCGGCGGCGCGGCGACGGGCGGACGGCTGGGTGGGACCCCCAGCAGCTCCCGCGCCTCCGCGACGGTGGCCGGCCGCCGGCCGCAGTCCTCGGTCAGCTGCCGGGCCTTGGCGATCAGGTCCCCGTTGGAGCGCGCCATCTCGCCGTCGGGAAGGTAGAAGTTGTCCTCCAGCCCGACGCGGATCGACCCGCCCAGGGTCAGCGCCGCCGCCACCAGCATCCACTGGTCGCGCCCGATCCCGATCACGCCCCAGTGGTGGTTGCCGGCAGGCATGTTGTCGGCCATCGCGGCGAGGTTGCGGGCGCTGGCCGGCACGCCGCCGACCACGCCCATCACGAAGTCGGCGTGCAGCGGCGCCTGCAGCAGGCCCATGTCGACCAGCGGCGCCAGCGAGCCGACGTGGCCGAGGTCGAAGCACTCGTGCTCGGGCTTGATGCCCAGCCGGCGCATCGCCTCCAGCAGCTCGATGATCTCGTCGAACGGGTTGGCGAACACGAACTTGAACACGAAGTCCTTGCGCGAGCGCGAGTACTTGGCGTAGTTCATCGAGCCCATGTTCAGCGCCGCCACCTCCGGCGGGCACGCCTCCAGGTAGGCGATCCGCTTGGCCACCGGCACGCCCACGGTCCCGGTGGAGAAGTTGATGATCGCGGCGTCGCCGATCTCGGCCACGATCGCGTCGCGGATGGCCCTGAAGTCCTCGACCTCGTAGCTCGGGGCGCCGTCGGGCGAGCGGGCGTGGATGTGGATGTGAACTCCCGCCCTCGTCGACGATCCGCCGGGCCTCGGCGGCGTACTCCTGCGGCGTGTAGGGGATCGCCGGGCACTGGTCGCGGTTGGCGATGGCGCCCGAGATGGAGCAGGTGATGATCGCGGGGTCGTCGATCATCGCGGCTAGACCGGGACGACTCCGGAGCGCTTCCAGGGCCGCTCGACGCGTTTGCCGGCCGACATCTCGAGCGCCCGGCAGATCGTCGCCCGCGTCTCGCGCGGGTCGATCACGTCGTCGATCATGTCGTTGCCGGCGGCGACGTAGACGTCGATGATCTTGCGGAAGTTCTCGATCAGCTCCCGCTTGGTGGCGTCGGGATCCTCCGCCGCCTCCACCTGCTTGCGGAAGATGATCTCCACCGCGCCCTCGGCGCCCATCACGCTGATCTCGGCGCTCGGCCAGGCCACGATCAGGTCGGGCTCGTAGGCGCGGCCGCACATCACGTAGTAGCCGGCGCCGTAGGCCTTGCGCAGCGACCACGGTGATCTTGGGCACGGTGGCGTTGGCGGTGGCGTAGAGCATCTTGGCGCCGTGGCGGATGATCCCTGCCTGTTCGACCTTGGTGCCGACCATGAACCCGGGCACGTCCATCAGGTAGACCAGCGGGATCCCGTAGGCGTTGCACAGGTTGATGAACCGGGCCGCCTTGTCGGCCGAGTCGTTGTCCAGGATCCCGCCGAGCTGGCGCGGCTGGTTGGCCACGATCCCCGCCGGCCGGCCGCCGAAGCGGGCCAGGCAGGTGATGATCGTCTTGGCGAACTGTGGCTTGAGGTCGAAGTATTCGCCGCGGTCGACGATCCGCCGGATCACCTCGTACATGTCATACGGCTTGCGGTTTGACTCGGGCAGCACGTCGAGCAGCTCCTCGTCGCCGCGGTCGACCGGATCGTCGGTGGGCGTCACCGGCGCAGGCTCCTCGCAGCTCTGGGGGAAGTAGCTCAGGTACTGCTTGATCGCTCGATGCACTCCTGGTCGTCGGCCACCTCGAGGTCGCCGACGCCCGACTTGCGGCAGTGCACGCGCGAGCCCCCGAGCTCCTCCTGGGTCACGTCCTCGCCGACCGCCGCCCGCACCAGGTGCGGCCCGGCCAGCGCCATCGAGCCCCGCCCCTTGACCATCGGCACGAAGTCGGCCAGCCCGGGGATGTAGGCGGTGCCGGCTGCGCACGGCCCCATCAGCGCCGCCACCTGGGGGATCACCCCGCTCATCACCACCTCCTCGCGGAACAGGTGACCGGAGCCGGCGAACAGCGACCCCACCGCCTCCTGGATCCGGGCACCGGCGGAGTCGAGCAGCCACACCAGCGGGATCCGCTTGGTCAGCGCCAGCTCGCGCAGCCGCGAGACCTTGAGCTCACCGGTCATCCCCATCGAGCCGGCCATGACGGTGAAGTCATAGGCGGCGACCGCGGTCAGGCGGCCGTTGACCTTGCCGTAGCCGGTGATGACCCCGTCGGCCGGAGCCTCCCGGCCCTCCATAGCCCGCTGGGAGAAGTGGGGCCGCCCGTGGATCCCCAGCTCGACGAACGTGCCCTCGTCGATCAGCAGGGCCAGCCGCTCGCGGGCGGTGAGCTTGTCGCGAGCGTGCTGGGCGGCGATCTTCTCCTCGCCCCCGCCGAGCTTGATCTGCTCGCGCCGCGCGCGGAGATCCTCCGCGAGCGGGCGCAGCAGGCTGGTGGTGGGGGTGTCGGTGGACAAGCTTCGGGCGCAGAGCGACGTCGAAAGTGAGACGTGCTACTCCTCACTCTGTCAGCTACGCGGCACCAGCGTCAAGAACAGCTGCGACTGAGTTCTGGGACGTGGCCGGTGCGACAGGCGGCTCGGGGTCTCTCGATTCATTGCACTATTTGTCCAGAATCGAGAGAGCCTCGCGCGTCCTGATGCAGCCCGTCAGCGCCCGCGCCACTCGGGCTCGCGCTTCTCGAAGAACGCCTTGACGCCCTCCTGGATGTCCTCGGTGGAGAAGGCGATGGTGAGCTGGGAGCGCAGGAAGTCGATGGCGTCGGCGTAGGCCATGTCCTGCTGGCGGAACATCGCGTCCTTGCCCAGCTTCATCAGCACCGGCGACTTGCGCGCCAGCTTCCCCGCCCACTCGTCGACCACCACCTGAAACTCCTCGGCCGGCACGACCCGGTTGACGATCCCGATCCGCTCAGCCTCGGCCGCCGACATCTGCTCGCCGAGCAGCATCATCTCCGCCGTCTTCTTGCGGGAGACGTTGCGGTAGATCAGCGCCATGATCATGAACGGGAACAGGCCGACGTTGATCTCAGGCGTGCCGAACCGTGCCGTTTCCTTGGCCACGATCAGGTCGCAGGCCAGGGCCAGCCCCAGCGAGCCGGCCAGCACGTGACCGTTGGCGGCGCAGATCGAGGGCTTGCCAAGCTCGCCCAGCAGGGAGAAGACGCGCGGGAACTTCGCCGTCTCGAAGTGCTTGTGGACCAGCGCCTGGTCGGCGGCGAAGCCGCCGAGGTTGCCGCCGCTGGAGAAGACGCGGTCGTGGGTCGAGGTCAGGACCACGCAACGCACGGCGTCGTCGTCGCGGGCCGCCTCCAGGGCGGCGATCAGGTCGGACAGCAGTTCGTCGGACAGCGCGTTGCGGGTCTCGGGCTGGTCGAGTGCGATCGTGGCCACGCCGGTCTGCGCGACCTCATAGGTGATGGTGTCGTAGGGCATCGCGACAAGCCTACGGCAGGGCGTCCGAAGTGGTAAGTGAGAAGTTCTACTGTTTACTTCTGGAGGTCGGGCCGGTAGCGTCCGGGGCGAGATCCGCGACCAGGAGAGCTGTCGAAATGGCCACCGCCGACGTCCTCAAGCCTGACTTCGCCACCGAGCGCAAGCACTTCATCTTCACCGACGAGCACGAGCAGCTGCGGGAGTCGATCCGTCGGTTCGTGATCAAGGAGCTGCAGCCGCACGCGGAGGAGTGGGAGGAGAAGACGTTCCCGGACTGGGTGTTCGAGCGCATGGGCGGGCTCGGCTTTTTGGGCCTCGACAAGCCCGAGGCGTACGGCGGTCAGGGTGGCGACTACTACAGCGCACTGGTCCTGGCCGAGGAGATGGCCCACGCCCACTGCGGTGGCCTGGCCATGGGTGTGGCGGTCCAGACCGACATGGCGATGCCGCCGATCCTGGCCTTCGGGACCGAGGAGCAGAAGCAGGCCTGGGCGGCGCCGGCCATCAAGGGCACCGCGATCCTCAGCATCGGCATCACCGAGCCCGACGCCGGGTCCGATGTAGCCGGGATCAAGACGCGGGCGGTCCGCGACGGCGACGAGTACGTGATCAACGGATCCAAGACCTACATCACCAACGGCCACCGCGCCCACGCGATCGTGCTGGTCACCAAGACCGACCCCGACGCCGGATACGACGGCTTCACGCTGTTCCTGGTGCCGATGGACAGCGAGGGCGTGATCCGCGAGAAGCGGCTGAAGAAGCTCGGCATGCACGCCTCCGACACCGCCCTGCTGGCCTTCCAGGACGTCCGCGTGCCGGCCTCGGCGGTGCTCGGCCAGGTCGGCAAGGGCTTCTACCACATCATGTGGGAGCTTCAGGGCGAGCGGCTGATCGGCGCCGCCGGCGCGGTGGCCGGCGCCCAGCACGTGTTCGACCGCACGTTGGTGTACGCCAAGGAGCGCAAGGCGTTCGGCCGCTCGATCGGCCACTTCCAGGTCATCCGCCACAAGTTCGCCGAGATGGCGACCAAGATCGAGACCGCCCGGCAAATGGTCTACACCACCGCCTGGCGGTTTCAGAACGGCGAGTACCCCGTGCGCGAGATCACCATGGCCAAGCTGTACGCGGCCCGGATCGCCGTCGAGGTGGCCGACGAGTGCATCCAGATCCACGGCGGCGCCGGCTACATGCAGGAGTACGGCATCGAGCGCTCGTGGCGCGACCTGCGCCTGAACCGGATCGGCGCCGGGACCGATGAGATCATGCTCGACGTGATCGGACGCTCCTACGGGCTCTGACGTCGGCCGCCGGTGACGGACGGGGTCCACCCCACCGACGACCCGGCGCCCGCTCCCGGGCAGCTGGGCCCGCTGGGCATCGGGCAGGTCCTGAGCGCGGCGATGTCGTTGTACGCCCGCAACGCCCAGACGCTATGGAAGATCGTCGGCATCGTGATCGTCCCGGTGGGGATCATCAACCAGGTCGTGATCGGCGCCTCGCTGCCCAGCGGCGCGTTCGTGTCCAACGGGACCCTGTACACGCCGACCGGAACCCTGGGCACGCCGCCGGGGGGAGTGGTGACCGAGATCGCCCTCAGCGTCCTGGCCGCGCTGGTCCTGGAGGGCGCGATCTCGCTGTGCCTGGTCGACGCCTACGTCGGGCGGCCCCGGAGCTGGACTCATCCGCTCGGTGAGGCGGTCGAGCGGCTCGGTGGCCTGCTGTGGCTCTCGATCCTCTACACCGTGATCGTGGGGGTCGCCTTCATCGTCGTCATCCCCGGGATCTGGCTGGCCGTCGCCTGGGCGGTGTCGGTTCCGGCGCTGATGTTCGAGCATGTCGGCGGCTTCCGGGCACTGGCTCGGTCCTTTGAGCTCACCCGCGGACGGTGGTGGGCGACGTTCGCCGCGTTGCTGGTCGCCCTGGTGGCCCTGTTCGTGGTCCTGCTCGTGGTCGGGCTGCTGTTTCACGCGGTCGAGAGCGGGCTGAAGGTCTCGAGCGTGGGCCTGTGGCTGGGGCTCAACTGGCTCGGCAGCATGATCACCGACCTGATCGCGCTGCCGTTCGTGGCGGCGGTGGTGGCCGTCATCTACATCGACCTGCGCGTGCGCAAGGAGGGAATCGACCTGGAGCGCCTGGCCGGGGCGTTTGAGCGCACGGTGCGGTTTTAGATGGTTGACCTGGCCGCCAAGGCGGGCGCGCCGGCCGCGGCCGGTGAGCGTCCGATCCCGCCCTTCACCGCCGACCACGTGCGACTGCGCGCCGAGATGCGCGAGTTCGTCGAGACCCGGCTGCGGCCGCACGCCGACGAGTGGGAGCAGGCGGAGTGGTTTCCCAACGACTTGTTCGGATGGTTGGCCGAGGCGGGCTATCTCGGGCTGCGGTTCCCGGCCGAGTACGGCGGCCGCGATGACCCGGTGGCGGCCGCCGTGTGGTGTGAGGAGCTGGCCCGGTGCGGCTCGGGCGGGGTGGCCGCCGGGTTGGGTGCACACACCAGCATCGCGCTACCGCCGATCTGGACCTTCGGGACCGAGGAGCAGAAGCAGCGCTATCTCGTCCCCGGCCTGCGCGCCGAGAAGATCGCCGCCCTGGCCATCACCGAGCCGGGGGCGGGGTCTGACGTGGCCGCGCTGCGCACGCACGCCCGCGAGGTCGACGACGGCTGGGTGGTCAACGGTTCCAAGACGTTCATCACCGGCGGCGTCCGCGCTGACGTGCTCGTGACCGCGGTCAAGACGACCGAGGAGGGAGGCCACCACGGGATCTCGTTCCTGATCATCGAGCGCGGGCCGGGCGTCTCCTCAAGCGCACTGCGCAAGCTCGGCTGGCACGCCTCCGACACCGCCGAGATCGCCTTCGACGACGTGTTCGTGCCGCGCGAGAACCTGCTCGGCGCCGAGCACGGCGGCTTCTACCTGATCATGGCCAACTTCCAGTGGGAGCGGCTGGTGATGGCGCTGGGCGCTGTGGGGGCGATGCAGGCCTGCTTCGAGCTCACCCTTCGCCACGTGCTGGGGCGCGGTGAGCGGGTGAGCCAATCGGTGCGCCACCGGTTGGCCGAGATCGCGGTCGAGGTCGAGGCCGGCCGCGACGTCACCTACGCCGCTCTGCGCCGCTTTTTGGCCGGCGAGCAGGCCGTCCGCGAGGTGACGATCGCCAAGCTGCGCACGCAGCGAGCCGCCTTCGACGTGATCGACGCGTGCCTGGAGTTGTATGGCCTCGACGCCCCGGAGGAGCTCGAGCGGGCGCTGCGCGACGCCCGCCTGGGTCCGATCGGGGGCGGCACCGACGAGATCATGAAGGAGATCCTCGGGAGGTCGCTGGGGCTGTAGTCAGTCGGCGTTTAGCTACGCTCGCGGGACATGGACTCGACGCGCGGGCAGCTCTTGATCGCCGGCCCCGGACTCCTGGATCCCAATTTCTGGCGGACGGTCGTGCTGATCGTCGAGCACAGCGAGGAGGGCGCGCTCGGTCTGGTCCTGAACCGTCCGTCGGAGACGACCGTCGGCGAGGCGGTGTCCGAGCTCGAGGAACTGCTCGATCTTGACGACCCGTTGTACATCGGCGGACCGGTGCAGCCGTCGGCCCTGATCGTGCTCGGGGAGTTCGAGGACCCCAGCGACGCCGCGCTGATCGCCTTTGAGGACATCGGCGTGCTGGCCGGCGGCGCCCCTGACGATCCCCCGCCGGGCGTCCGCCGCGGCCGTGCCTTCGTCGGCCATGCCGGCTGGGGCCCGGGCCAGCTCGACTCCGAGCTCGAGCGCGGTGACTGGATCGTCGAGCCGGCCCAGGCGAAGGACGCCTTCACCGGCGAGCCGGGAGAGCTGTGGGAGGCGGTGCTGACGCGCAAGGGCGGCAGCTACGCCCTGGTGGCGCGGATGCCGCCGGACCCATCTGTGAACTAGGTAGGCGAATCGTGGCCCACGAGCACGCCCACGGACCGTCGCGCGAGACCGAGCGGGGTGCGCTGAAGGCGGCGCTGATCCTGATCGTGGCCTACATGCTGGTGGAGGTGGTGGCCGGCGCGCTGGCGTCCTCGCTGGCCCTCTTGTCCGACGCCGCCCACATGCTCACCGACGCGGTGGCGCTGGGGGTGTCGCTGGCCGCGTCACGACTGGCCGAGCGCCCGGCCCATGGGGCCATGACCTACGGGCTGGGCCGGGCCGAGATCCTCAGCGCCCAGGCCAACGGAGTGACCCTGCTGATCCTCGGCGTGCTGATCGTGATCGACGCCGTGCAGCGGCTGGTGTCGCCGCCCGAGGTGCACGGCGTGACCGTGCTCGTGGTGGCGCTGGCCGGGATCGTGGTCAACTTCGCCGCCGCGCGGATCCTGGCCCGCGGCGAGCACCGCAGCCTCAACGTCGAGGGCTCCTACCGGCACATTGTCACCGACCTCTACGGCTTCATCGCCACCGCCATCGCCGCCGTGGTGATCATCGCCACCGGCTTCAATCGCGCCGACGCGATCGCCTCGCTGTTCATCGCCGCGGTCCTGCTGCACGCCTCCTACGGCCTGCTCAAGGCTTCGGGGCGGATCTTCATGGAGGCCGCGCCGGCCGGGCTCGACCCCGAGGACATCGGCCGCGTGCTGGCCGCCCAGGCGGGCGTGGTCGAGGTCCACGACCTGCACGTATGGGAGGTCACCTCCGGCTTCCCGGCCCTGTCGGCGCACGTCGTCGTGCGCGCCGGCGATGACTGCCACGAGCGCCGGCGCCAGCTCCAGCAGGTCGTGCACGACCGCTTCGCCATCGACCACACCACCCTCCAGGTCGACCACGAGGCCGCGCCCCAGCCGCCGCTGCAGATCGAGGTGCCGGGCGCGGCACGGGAGTAGAGGTCCGGTCGGGTGCGGGCCTCTCGCCGGGCTCGAACTACCGCTTGAGAAGGGCTGACTGCCGGCGACCGGCAGCACTTCCCCCCAAAGTTGTGGGGTTTCTGCTGCCAGCCGAGGGGAAGGTCGCCGGAACTGCGCCGCCGGGTGCACAAACCGCAACGGCCTGGACCTCGCCCACCCCTTCTTCCCCTGCTGCCTTTACCGCCGGGAGTCCGGCCACCACCGGGCCTATCGAACACAGGCGTAGACTCGCCGACCGATGAAGGTGGTCAAGCCCGGACCCGACCATGAGGTCCCGCGCGGAGTGGTGGGCGGCGCCGAGGTCTCCCAGAGGACCGCGGGCGCGCTGCACATCTACATGGGGCGCTTCCGGGTGCCGCCGGGAGCGCAGTCACGCCCCCACTACCACGAGAACTGCGAGAGCGCCGTGTACATGCTGTCCGGCGGGCTGCGGGTGAGGTGGGGCGACCACCTGGAGAAGGAGATCGAGCTCGAGCCCGGGGACATGGTGTACGTGCCGCCGCGAGAGACCCACATCCTGCAGAACATCTCCGACACCGAGCCGGCCGACTATGTGGTGGCGCGGGACTCGCCGACCGAGGACGCGGTCGTGGTGCCTTGGGCCGAGGAGGACCTGTGAGCCACCAGACCGGCTCCCTCGACGGGGTCGGAGGACGGCGGATCTTCTGGCAGCGGTGGCGGCCCGAAACCGCGCCCACGCGCCGTGGTGGTCATCGTCCACGGCGCCAGCGAGCACAGCGACCGCTACCGCCAGGCCGCCGCCGCCCTGGTGCAGGACGGCTACGCCGTGTACGCGCTCGACCATCGCGGGCACGGGCGCTCCAGCGGGCCGAGAGCCGTGATCGACCGGCTCGACTACGCCGTCGGCGACGTCGATCAGCTCGTGCTCAGGGCGCGGGTCGAGGAGCCCGGCCTGCCGGTGTTCATGCTCGGCCATAGCATGGGCGGCACGGTCGCCGTGCGCTACGCGATCCTGCATCAGGATCGCCTGCGGGGCCTGATCCTGTCCGGGCCGCTGGCCGCGCTCGACGCGGCCCCGGCGCCGCTGCGGCTGGTCGGACGCGCGCTGTCGGCGATCGCCCCCACGCTGCCGCTGATCGCCATCGACGCCTCGGCGGTCAGCCGCGATCCCCAGGTGGTGCAGGACTACCGCACCGATCCGCTCGTGCACCACGGCAAGCTCCCGGCCCGCACCGTCGCCGAGCTGGCCGCCGCCATCGACCGCTTTCCGGACGAGGTGCCGGCCATCACCGTGCCCACCCTGATCCTCTACGGGACCGCCGATCGGCTATGCCCACCGGCCGGGAGCACGATGCTTTATGAGCGCATCGGCGCCTCCGACAAGCAGATCAAGGCCTACGAGGGCCTCTACCACGAGATCCTCAACGAGCCCGAGCGCGACGAGGTGCTGGCCGACATCCGGGGCTGGCTTCGCACGCGGACGTCCGCCGCCTCGTCCTCGGACCTCGACACCGCCGGCTCGAGCACGTCGTAGCCGCCGTCGTCGCGCACGATCACACCACCGTGCGGTAGCCACCGGGGCGCCTGATCGGGGCCGGCCAGGACCGCGGCCTTGGCCAGGGTCTCGGCCTCGGTCGCGGTCGGCGCCAGTGCCGTCGCCTGAACCGCGCCGGTGAACGCGGGCGCGCCACTGGCCGGGTCGAGCAGGTGATGAGCGGGGCGACCGTCGGCGGTCAGCCAGCTGCGCCGGCCGATGCCGCTGGTGGCGACGCCGCCGCCGGCCAGCAAGAAGCGGTGCAGATGGCCGCCGCCGAAGGGATCGGCGACGTTGACGTCGCGGTGCAGGCCTCCGCGGCCGCCCAGGCGCAGGTCACCGGCACAGTCGACCACGAAGGCCTCAAAGCCGCTCAACCGCGCCGCCAGCTCGTCGGCGAACACGCCCTTGGCGATGCCGCCCAGATCGATGATGGTGCCCGGGGTCCGAGTCACGGTTCCCTGTCGGGGGTCGATGGAGATCCGGCACCAGCGGTCGGCCAGGTCCGGCGCGGCCGCCATCCGCGGGGGCGCCAGCGCCAGAGCGGCGCCGAGCGGTATCCCCTCCGAAGAGTCCATGCTGGCGGCGTAGCCGGCGGCGGCGATCGCGTCACCCAGGGTGGCGTCGACGAGCCCACCGGTCCGCCGCGAGGCCAGCACCGCGGCCCGGATCAGACGCTGCATCATCGGGCTGACCGGCACCTTGTAGCGGGGGTCGCGGTTGAGCTCGGACAGCTCGCTGTCAGGCTCGAAGCGAGAGAACTGCGCATGCCACTCCAGCAGCGTCTGCTTCGCCGCCGAGGCGGCGGCCGCCGCGTCGGCGAGTCGGCGGGCATCGGTGATCAACACCGTGCACCGGCCGCCGAAGCATTCAAACCGATAGCGATGCTCAATCCGGGCGGCAGAGCGTCGGTGCGAGCGCTCCCGCCGGCTCATGACTGACTGGTCGTCACCGCGCTGAGGCCGGCGCTCGAAGAAGTGCTGTCCCCGGAACTGGTCAGCGTCGCCGTCGTGCCCGAGCCGCTCGTCGAGCCACCGGTGCTGCGCTTGGCCAGCGCGGGATCATGACCGCTGATCAGAGTCACCGCGAGCAGCATCCAGACGGCGACGAACAGGGCGACCGCGCCGCCCACCACGGAGCGACGGATCATCCGCACGCGAGCCAGGCGCGCACTGCGGATCGACGCACCAGGGGCGCGAGGATCGGGGGTGGTGGTCGGTGCCATCGAGACTCCTTGATCAGGATCGGGACCGGTCCGGCACCAGACAGGATCGCCCGCTTAGGTAGCAGTCCCGTGAGTGATCGCTAAGAAGCTCGTAAAGCGTCAGAGGGAGGACGGGGCGGCGCCGACCGGCCCGTGGGCGACAGCGCCGAGGTCAAACCGGCAGCCGCTGAAGTACTCGCCGGCAACGCAATGAAGGAAACAGACGAGTTCCGCGATCTGCTCCTCGCGGGTCTCCGTCCCGGGACAGATGGCCACCGAGGTGAGGCCGAACCGCGCCCACTCCACCGACAGGGTTCGGGCCAGGTTCTCCAGCCCGGATCGGGCCGCCTCGACAGTGCGGTCCGGCATCCGCGCCCGGCGCGATCAGCGTCACCTTGGCCGGCTGCTCGCCCGGGATCAGGGCACCCGTGGCCACCGTCCGGGTGGCCAGCCAGGCCACCCGCAGGGACTCGCTCAGGCCGGCGCGGCCCCCGTCTCCAAACGCCGGGCGGGTGTCGACCACGAGGCCGTGCAGCGGCAGCCGCTCGCGGACCCAGGCCGTGGCCGCCCCCTCGTCGACCACCACGCCGGCGGACAGCGGCTCGGCCCAGGCCCCCAGGTCACAGAGCCGGTCAAGGACGGGCGCGCCCTGCGCGCCGTGCGCCACCCGGCCCGCCGTTTCCGCCGGCCACGGCGAGGCGCCGGCCGTCCAGCAGCCCGTCGCGGAAGCTCACGTGGCTGGATGCTCGCGGCCCGCGCGGCGCGCCGCCCTGTGTCCCAACCGCTGCAGCTCGGAGTGCATCTCGCGGATCCGCTCGAGGATGTAGTCGGCGCTCTCCTGCTGCTGCTCGCGGCTGGAATGCTCGACGACGGCGAACTTGAACGGCTCGCCGTATCGCACCGTCACGCGCGGGAACTGCAGGCGCTTCCAGTTGCGGACCTGATGGGAGCCGAGGATCGCCACCGGCACCACCGGCGCACCTGACTCCAGCGCCAGCCGCCCGATGCCCGGCTTGGCCTCGGCGGCGAGCTCGCCGCTGCGCGAGCGTCCACCCTCGCAGTACATGCCGATGGCACCACCGCGCTCGAGGACCTTATAGGCGGTGATGAAGGCCTCCTCGTCCGCGCTGCCGCGCCGCACCGGGAACACCCCGCCGTGACTGAACCACCACGACGGCAATCCCGGGGAGAACAGCTGAGACTTGGCCATGAAGTGGATCCGGCGCCGGACGAACGCCCCGGCGAAGAAGTGGTCCATGAATGAGGCGTGGTTGGGGGCGATGATCACCGGTCCGCCGGGCACGTTCTCTGAATCGATGCTCCGGGCGCGGAAGGTGATCAGCGCATGCAGGACGGTGAGCACGCGCGTCGTCTCGTAGACGCGGGTCTCAGGCTCCGCCGCCCGGACGCGTTCGTGGAACGGCTGGAAGTGCTCCGCGGGCCGGTCGTCGCGGTAGCGCTGCTCCTTGATCTGAACGTCGCCCGACCCCATCGTGTTCCGTCCTAGCCCTGGAGCGGCAGCACGAGCGCCGGCTTGTCGATCTCGTGGCTGGCGCTGGTCGAGACCACCGCGGTACCGACGGCGAAGAACTCGATCACGTGCGAACCCCAGCCGTGGCTGCGCTCGATGATCCTGGCTCCCACGATCCCCTCGGACTGGAGCTCGTCGGCCTCATTCTGCATCCGCTCCATGGCGAGCTCGCGGGCCTCGTAAAGCGCCTGGGTGAAGTTCGGCATTTCGACGTTGCGCCCGATCTGACGCAACGACTGGAGCATCCCCTGGCGAGCGACGTGGTAGACGCAGTTGCCCATCACCAGGCCGGCCGGTCGGTAGCCGGCCCGCAGCAGGGTGGCGAAGTCCTGGCCGGTCATGTCGGAGGTGAAGGGCCGCCCGTTGGGGGCGCGGTGAAGCTCGCCGCCGGCGTGCTTGACCGCGGTGCCGACGGCGATGAACTCAGCCAGGTCGGCGCCCCACTCGTACCGCCCGATGTCGAGGCGCACGCCGACGATCCCATCGGCGCCCAGCGCGTCGGCCTCCTCCTCCATGCGGGTCATGGCCAGCTCGCGCGCGTGGTACATGGCCTGGGTGAGGACACCCATCTCCTGGCTCTGGTTCCACATCGCCTGCTGAAAGCCGATGTGGTAGATCGAGCTGCCCAGCACCAGGCCCAGCGGCTCGAACCCTGACTGCTTGACGAGCAGGAACTCGTTGACGGAGAGATCGGAGGTGAAGAAGCCGCGCTCGACCTCCTTCTTCATCCGCTCGATGCGCTCCAGTCCGGAATCGGGGATCCCGGCCAGCGAGCCCGACTCGTAGGTGGCGGCGTGCGGCGCCTCGACTGGATCGGCGGCCTGGACCTGCCGCTGCTGCGAGTCGCCGTCGTCGCGCTTGAGAAAGCCCATTCGTCGTCTCCTATCCGTTTAGCAGGCGGTCGAGCGCCCGCCGAGTTGTCTCGCTTCGCCTCGCCTGGACGGCGAGCGCCTCGCCCAGCAGCGTCAGCCAGGCGTCGGTGTCGAGCTGCTCGGACTTGAGCACGATGCCACCGGAAAGTCGTGCGCAGCGAGTCTGCACATCACCACCGGAAACGGCCAGCTCCAGCCGTTGGTCGCCGGCATCGAGCGAGATCTTGCGGACGCGCTTGGGGCCGAACATCCCCTCGCGGCCGCGCTCGACGCGCACGCCGCCGGGCACCGCGTCCTCGAGCTTGACCGCCAACGCCTCGACGAACGAGCGCAGGTCACCGGAATCGGCCCGCAGCGATGCGGTGATCATTTCGATATCGAGCGCTGATCCCTCGGCCTCCATTTTCAGCTGCTCAGCCTACGCCTCGGCCTGACCAAGCGCAGCGGGCTCCGCGACGATCACGGTTTGCCGGGCCGGTGGACGGGCGATCCTCAAGCAATGACCAACACAGTCCCAGAACTCAAGCTGTCCGATTCGGGAAGCATCCCCCAACTCGGTTTCGGGGTGTTCCAGATCCCGCCCGAGGAGACCGCCGAAGCGGTGCGCCATGCCCTGGCCACCGGCTACCGGCTGGTCGATACCGCCGCCGCCTACCGCAACGAGGCCGAGGTCGGCCAAGCCATCCGCTCCAGCGGCCTTGACCGCGACGAGGTGTTCATCACCACCAAGCTGTGGAACGGCGATCAGGGCTACGACAACGCCCGCCGGGCGTTTGCGCGCAGCCTCGACCGGCTCGAGTCCGACTACGTCGACCTCTACCTGATCCATTGGCCGGTGCCGTCGCGCGACCTCTACGTCGAGACCTGGAAGGCGCTGATCGAATGCCATCAGGAGGGGCGGGCCCGCTCCATCGGCGTGTCGAACTTCGAGATCGCGCACCTGGAGCGGATCATCGACGAGACCGGTGTGACGCCGGCGGTGAATCAGATCGAGCTGCATCCGCAGCTTCAGCAGCGTGAGTTGCGCGCGTTCCACGCCCGGCATTCGATCCTCACCGAGGCCTGGAGCCCGCTCGGCCAGGGCGCGGCGCTGGACGAAGCGGTGATCAGGGAGATCGCCGAAGAGCTCGGCCGCACCCCGGCCCAGGTAGTGCTGCGCTGGCACATCGAGCTGGGCAACGTGGTCATCCCCAAGTCGGTGACGCCGGCGCGAATCGAGGAGAACTTCGAGCTCTTCGACTTCGAGCTCGGTCCCGAGCGGTTGAGCCGCATCGCCGAGCTTGACGCCGGCGAGCGCACCGGGCCCGATCCGAACCAGTTCGCGGTGGCCTAACCGCGTCCGGACGCGTCTACAGGATCCCGCGGCCGAACAGGTAGGCGGCCGCGGCGATGGCGATCACCAGCAGCACGAGCAGGAGTCCGACGCGACCGAAGGCGCGCCCCGGACGACGCCGGGCGAGATCACGCCGTGAGATCGAGCTCATGAACAGCCGTGACTGGGGTGCGGGGTCTGGCATCCGGCGATCCAATCGGTCAGCGCCCTGACAGTCAAGCGGCCGCCGCGGACGGATTCCGCACTCACGCGGTTTTTTGGCGTCGGCCGACGCCTCACCGCCTCCCTGTCAAGATCAGCGCGTGGAGTTCGAAACCGTAGCCGCCGCGGTGCACGGGATCCCGTTCATGAGCCCGGAGCTGGGCCGCCGCGTGTACGAGCACATCCGTACCGGCAATGTCGAGAACGTGCTCGAGCTCGGCACCGCCCACGGTGTCTCGGCGGCCTACATGGCGGCGGCGCTGGAGGCCAAGGGGCGGGGCCAGGTGGTGACAGTCGATCACGGCGGCGCCGCCTATGAGCCCTCCCCGGAGCAGGTGCTCGAACAGGCCGGGCTGGCCCATCGGGTGACGATTGTGCGCCGCCACAGCTCCTACAACTGGTTTCTGAAAGAGGAGATCGAGCGGGCCTCCGACGAAGCCGGCAACTGTCGCCCGCGCTATGACTTCTGCTACCTCGACGGATCCAAGAACTGGAACATCGACGGGCTGGCGGTACTCCTGATCGAGAAGCTGCTGCGCCCGCAGGGGTGGCTGCTGATGGACGACCTGGAGTGGACCTACGAGCGCAACCCGTGGATCCTGCCCCATGAGGACGGTCGTCCACTGGGCCCGCTGTCCGACAGCGAGCGCACCGAACCACACCTCCTGGCCGTGTTCGAACTGATCGTCAAGCAGCACCCATCGTTCACCCGCTTCGTGCGCGAAGACGCCTGGTATGGCTGGGCGCAGAAGGGGACTGGCTCGGAGCGGCGCTACGAGCTGAGCACCAGCCGGCCGCTGGGCGCGCTGGTCGCCTCCGAGCTGCGCCGGCGCCGGCGGGCGCGCCGCTCAGGCTGAGCTCGCGCCCTCTATCCTCCGGCTCTCCGCGAACCCCCAGGAGGACCGGTCTCAATGCCCGAGGTCGAAGCTCATATCACCGGGACGGTGTGGAAGATCGAGGTCGAGGTCGGCGACAGGGTCGACGAGGGCGATGCCGTGGTCATCCTCGAGTCGATGAAGATGGAGATGCCGGTGGAGGCCGAGGATCCGGGCGTGGTCAAGGAGATCCTCTGCCAGGAAGGTCAGTCGGTCTCCGAGGGCGACACGCTCGTTGTCCTCGAGTAGCTCAACCGCCGGGCGGCTACTGATCGACGAGCCCGCGCCCCACGTGGCGCGGCTGACGATCTCCAATCCGGACAAGAGCGGCGCCCTCGATCACGCGATCCTCGACGCGTTTGCCTCCACCCTCCCGGAGCTGGAGGCCCGTTGCCTGATCATCACCGGGCAGGGGCGCATCTTCTCGGCCGGCTACGACATCGGCGGCCTGGGTGGGCGAGACCAAATCATGTTCGCCGACGCGGCCGAGCGGCTGGTGGCCCACCCGTTCGACGCCGCCATCGACGCACTCGAGGCCTACCCGTACCCGACCGTGGCGGCGCTCAATGGCCACGCCATCGGCGGCGGCCTGGAGCTGGCGCTGTCGTGCGACCTGCGTATCGCAGTCGCCCCGGCCAAGTTCGCGATGCCACCGGCGAAGCTGGGGCTGGTCTACTCGCACACCGGCATCCAGAAGTTCATCGACGCCATCGGCGCCCCGCGCACGCGGCAGCTGTTCCTGGTCGGAGCCCGGATCGACTCCGCCCGGGCGTTGAGCTGGGGACTGGTCAACGAGATCGTGGCGCCGGCCGACCTCGCCGACGAGGCGGTCCAGCTGGCCAGCGAGATAGCCGCCAACGCACCCCTCTCGCTGATGGGTAACAAGCAGGTGATCCGGGCCGTCCTGGAGGCGCGGGCGCAGCTGGATCCGGCGGTCGAAAAGGAGCTGCTGGAGCTGCGGCGGGCCTGCTTCTCCTCAGAGGATTTCAAGGAGGGCGTGCGCGCGTTCGCCGCCAAGCGGGCGCCGGAGTGGAAGGGGCGTTGAGCGCGTGAGCGAGCCCTCGCCAAGATGGGCCGCCCAGCGTCTGCGCCATGGTCCCCCACCGTGGACCGCCCAGCGGATGGGTGACCTCGACGGCGACCGGTTCGTCGTCTTCATCCACGGCGGTTTCTGGCGGGCGCGGTTCGGAGCCGACCATATCGAGCCGCTGGCGTGGGCCTGCGCCGCTGAGCCGGGCTTCGCGGTGTGGAACCTCGAGTACCCGCGGGTCGGGATGCCGGGAGGCGGGTGGCCGGGCACCGCCCTGGCGGTGCGCGAGGCGGTGGCGGTGGCCCGGGAGGCGGCCGGCAGCCGCCCCCTGACGCTGGTGGGCCACTCGGCCGGTGGTCATCTGGCCCTGTGGGCGGCCCACGACGAGCCGCCGGCGCTGGTGGTGTCCCTGGCCGGCGTGTGCGACCTCGAAGCCGGGGCCCGGGAGGGCATCGGCGACGATGCCGTGGTCCAGTTTCTCGGTGCCGGGCCCGACGAGGACCCCGATCGCTACGCCGAGGCCAGCCCCATCCGCCGGCTGCCGTTGAAGCTGCCGGTGCTGCTGATCCACGGCGACGCCGACGACCGGGTGCCGATCTCGCAGAGTCGCGACTACCTGGCGGCGGCGCGGGCGGCGGGCGACGAGTGCGAGCTGTCCGAGTTGCCCGGTGGCGATCACTTCGAGCTGGTCGACCCCGGCGGGCGGGCGTGGCCGATCCTGCGCGAGCGGCTCGGGCGATTGTCCGGCGCTGCCGCCGGCTGACGCTGGTATAGAGTCGCCCCGTCCCTTGCCGCCACCGCGCCGGGGAGTACCAAGAGATGCCGTCTGCGCACCATCGGAGCTCGCTCCTCCCCGGAGGCCTGGTCGCCTTGCTGTCCGCGCTGTGTCTGTGGATGTGGCCGGCGCCCGCGTCGGCGGCTGATCCCGGGTCGCTGTTCGGCGAGGTCACCGCCGGCCTGGCCACCCAGCCGAGCTCGACCTCTTCATTGGCCGGCGTGGTGGTGACCGCGACGGCGCCGTCGGGCGCCACCGCCACCGCGACCACGGACGCAAACGGCGACTACGAGATCGACAACCTGCCGGCGCCGGACACCTACACGGTGTCCTTCGCGCCTCCATCCGGCTACGGGCCCAAGACGTTGACCGGCATCGAGGTGACGCCGGACGTGTCGACCGAGGCGGACGCGATCCTCGTCGAGCTGCCGGCCAGCGTGACCGGAGTGATCACCGACCACGACGGGCAGGCGCTGGCCGGGATGGTCATCGAGGCAATCCCCGCGGGCTTCCCGTGCCCGTCCGGCTACGTCTGCGGTCCCGAGAGCGCCACCGGCGACAGCGGCGGGTACACGATCGGGGCCCTGGCGGCTGGCGGCTACGACCTGCAGGTCATGGACGCCGGCCGGGCGGTCGACGAGGGCACGGTCACCGTGACCGCCGGCGGCACGGCCACCATCAACGTGCGCCTTGGCCCGGCCCCGGTGCCCGAGGTCGCCAGGGCCCGCAATGCCGAGCGCGACCTGTCGTGGCTCAACGCCGAGCGAGCTCGGCTCGGGCTCCCGGCGGGCATCGTGCTGAACCAGCGCTGGTCGCTCGAATGCGCGGCGCATAACGTCTACCAGCGCGACAACAACGTCATCCAGCATCAGGAGAACCCCCAGGCCAACGGTGCGTCTGTGGGCGGCGCCTGGGCGGGGCTGAACAGCATCCTCGCCGAGTACGCGTGGACCCGGAACGCCAATCCCTGGGAGAACGCCCCGATCCATCTGATCCAGCTGTTCTCGCCCAGTCTCAGCGTGATCGGCATCGACGACAGCCTCGGACGCCAGTGCGCGACAACCTGGCCTGGCATGGTGCGCCCGGCGCCCACGCGGGACACGATCACCACCTATCCGGCCAACGGCGCGCGCGGCGTGCCCCCAAGTGAGAACGCTGAGGAGTCACCGTTCGTGCCCGGCCAGTTCGTCGGCATCCGCGCCGGGCGCACAGCCGGGCGCGAGCTGTTCGTCTACCTCAACCGGGCCGGCGAGACCGGGCAGGCGTCGGTGTCGGTCGTCTCGGCCACGCTGTCCAGGGGCCGGCATCCCGTACGGGTGCGCTGGGTCGACAACTCCACCGCAACCGTCGGCCCGTACCTCACCGGCGCGATCATCATCCCGGTCAGGCCGCTGAAGGCGAACGCGAGGTACACCGCGTCCGTGGTGGTCCGGGACGGCGCCGGCACGCTCAGACGCACCTGGAGCTTCAGGACCGCGCGTCGCCACCGGCGCTGACGGCGGACGTCGGGAGGTCGCCCCGGTGCCCCCGGCGTTCTGCCGCCGCTAGCCGTCCGCTGCGTGACATATGTTGCCTGCGCGATGATCGACATCGAGGCGCGGCTGAGTGAGCTGAAGGCCCTCGGGCTCGAGCGGCGCACCCGCCTCGTCAGCGGCCCTCAGGGGCCTCATGTGCTCGTCGACGGCAAGCCCGCCCTCCTGCTGTGCTCGGAGAACTACCTCGGTCTGGCCGACCACCCGCGGGTGCGCGAGGCCAGTGCCGAGGCCGCCCGGCGGTGGGGCGTGGGGGCCGGCGCCTCCCGGGTCGAGTCGGGCACGATGACCGTGCATCGCCGGCTGCAGGAGCGGCTGGCCGAGTTCGTCGGGCGCGAGCGCGCGGTCCTGTTCGGCTCTGGTTATCACGCGGTCACCGGCACCGTCGCCGCCCTGGCCCGGCCGGGAGACGTGATCTTCGTCGACGAGGCCAACAACGCCGGGGTGATCGACGGCTGCCGGCTGTCCCAGGCCGAGGTGTTCGTCTACGACCACGGCGACCTCGACCACCTCGAGTGGGGAATCGGCCAGGCGGAGGGGCGCGGCGCCCTGATCGTGACCGACAGCGTGTTCGCCACCGATGGAGATGTCGCTCCGCTGGCCGAGATCGTCGAACTGGCGGAGCGCTTCGAGCTGCGGACGATGGTCGACGAGTCGCACGCGGTGGGTGCGCTGGGACCGAGCGGCCGGGGGGCGCTGGCCGACGCCGGGGTCGAGGATCAGGTCGACGCCATCGCCGGCACGCTGGGCAAGTCGCTCGGCGCCTACGGGGGGTTTGTCGCCTGCGACGAGGCGATGGCGCGGTACCTGGCCAACGCCGCCCCCAGCTTCATCCTGTCGATGGCCCCGCCGCCGCCGGCGGTGGCGGCCTCGCTGGCGGCGCTGGATCAGCTACAGCAGCGTCCGCGCCGAATGCTGAAGCTGGCCGCGAACGCCGACGCGCTGCGGGCTGCGCTTACGGCCGAGGGCTTCGAGGTGACCGGCTCGACCTCGCACATCATGGCCGTGCACGTCGGCGACGCCGTGCGGACCGGGCGCCTGTGCGAGGCGGCCTTGAGTCGCGGAGTGTTCGTTCAGGCGGTGCGGCCGCCGACGGTGGCGCCGGAGCGCTCGCGCGTGCGGCTGACGGTGATGGCCACCCACGCCGAGGAAGAACTGAGGGCGGCGGCACGGACGCTGGCCGCCGCGGCGCGGTCGGTCGGTCTTGATCCAGGGTCGCCGCTGGCGCCGGCCGAGCTCGCCTCCTTCCCGACGGCGAGCGAAGACCACGACGAGTCGCCGCCGGTGGCGGGCGTGTTCGACGTGGACGCGCCTCAGCCGGTCAGCCGCGCCGCCTAGACTTCCGCGCCGTGCTGAGACGGCTGCTCTCGGTCGGGGTCGTGTTCGCGGCGCTCGCCTCGACGCTGGCGATGCCGTCCCCCGCCGCAGCCGCGGGACCGAGCGCTTACCAGCAGGTCCTGCGCGTCTACCAGAGCCAGGGCACCGTTCCCGCCTGCCGGTTCTCGGGGGTCGAGTTGGCCGACGCGCTGAAGGGGGTCGATACCTACGGCGCCCAGTACTTCGCCGACTTCACCCAGGCGGTTCAGTCGGCGCTGAGCGCGCGGGCCGCCGGAGCGTGCGCGCCGGCGCCGGCGCCGGCGCCGGCGGCAGCGGCGCCCGTCGGCGGGGTCCCCGAGCCTCCGGCTCATTTCGGCTCCGTCACCGCCGCCACCAGCGCCGGCATCCCGGCGCCGTTGGCGGCGATGGCCGTGCTGGCGCTGGCCGCCGGGCTGTTTGGCGCCTGGACCCTGCTGGCGCGCTCCCGGGCCCGGCGCTAGGCGGCGGCGCCGGAGGTCTAGGCGGCGCCGGTCTGCGTGACCGCCACCGTGCGGCTGTAGAACGGCGACCCGCCGGTGGGCGGCGTCCAGGCGAGGCGGATCGATCCCGAGCCCGGCGGCGCCACCCGCACCTGGATGACGCCGGTCGGGTTTCGGGTGCTGACCGTGGCCAGCGTCCGCCACCCGCTCGCACCGGCGGCCGCCCGCCACTGAATCCGGGCCTGCTGCAACGTCGCGTTGCGAGCGGAGCGCAGCATCCCCCACACGGTGACCGCGCCGCCGGGTGCGAACGACGGGTGGGGAGTGAAGACCGGCAACCGGTAGGTGTAGAACGACAGCTTGGGAGCGCCGCGCAGGTACACCAGTCCGGTCTGGAACGTCGACCAGTAGCGCAGGCTGCCCCGCGGATAGGCGGCGTCGGGGGCGGAGTCGACGAGCAGGAACTGCGACAGGGCGCGCACCCGCGGATCGCGCCAGGCCATGTACGCCGCCTCGTCGAGATAGGCAGCCTGGGTGGCCGGGCTGACTCCGCGGAACGGGTTCGGCGGGTTGGTCTCATAGCCGTACTCGGTCAGGTACAACGGCAGCTGGCGCGCGACCGAGTAGGTGTGAAAGATCGCGTCGAGCGTCCGCTCCAGGCGGCCGAGGTCCGACAGCGGGACGAAATTGGGGTCGCTCATCGAGGCCCCGGGCGCGAGGAAGAACGAGTACGGATGGTGGGCGAAGCCGGTGGCATGAAACAGCCCCGGATGGGCGGCGACGAAGGCCGCGGGCGTGCCGGCCACCGGGCACCCCTGCGCCCGAGCGGCGACCCCGGACAGCGGCCGCTGATCGGCCGCCACGCAGTAGAGCGCGTCCAGAAACGGGATCGGCGGCACCGGGGCCTCGGCGGCGGTGCTCTCCGAGCCCTCGGGGGCGAGCTCGCCGATCAGAATCGTGTCGCTCCGATGGCCGCTGTCATCAAGCCCGGCCACGCCCGCGTCGATGTAGTCGCGGTCCAGGCGCGCCGACTCGACCGCCGTCGTCGCCCCGGCGGCGCTCGCCGCTGCGGCGCCAGCCAGCCCGGCTGGTTGGGCTCGTTCCAGATCGACCAGAAGGAGACCCGCGGGAAGCGGCGACCGCGCCCCGCGGGGGACGTAGGTGCCGCTGTAGCGCCGACCCACGGCCAGCGCAAAGCGCCCGAAGGCGTTTGCCGCGGCGCGTAGTGATTGGCCAGCCGCGCCGCCGGCGCCCGAGCGCGCATCGCCCACAGCGGACCGGGCGCGGTGAGGTCGAAGTCGACGGCAAGCCCCGCGCCCGCGCCAGCTCCACCACCCGGTCATACGGGGCCCACCCGCGCTGTGGATATGCGGCCGGGTCAGCGGCGTCGAAGCCGCGCGGCATCGCGGCGCGAGCCGGCGGCAGGGGCGATCGCCGACCACAGCACGGTGATCCGCAGCCGGTCCACGCCGAGCGCGCGCAGTGCGTCGAGCGTCCTGCGCACGGTCGCGCGTCGGGCTGTCGATCAGGTAGCGATCGTCCTGGAACATCGACTCCAGCGGCCGCATCGAGCGACTGGTGGTGGCGGCCGGCGCGTCACTGGCCGGGCTCAGCAGCGCGATCGCCGAAACCACCCCGAGCGCACACACCGCCAGCACGACCACGACCCGGAGGATCGCGCCGGGCTTCGGCGCTGGTCGCGCGGTGGGCACGGCGATTAGCGTCGCAGACTGTCATCGCATCAGCCGGCTGCCAATCATGGCCGTCTGCACTAGGCTTGGCGGCCCGTGGACGGCGTGCACGACATGGGCGGAATGCACGGCTTTGGCCCGGTCGTCGAGCCCGGCGGCGGAGCCGACCTATCACGATCGCTGGGAGCCGCGGATGTTCGCTATCCAGATGCTCGTCGGCCTTGAGGAGCTGGGCGCCGGACCAGGCGGCCGGCGCGACCCGTGAGGAGATGGACGCGGCCGACTACCTGGCCGCCTCCTACTACGAGCGGTGGCTGTTCAGCGTCGAGCGGCGCCTGGAGCGCAAGGGCACGATCACGCCCGGGGAGGTCGAGGCGATGATGCGAGCGGCTTGCAGGCGGGCGAGCCGAGCCGACCCATCGGACCCGGCGATGGCCGAGCGGATCCGTCACCGATCTCCTGTCCGACGCATCCGATGAAACCGCCGCCACCGACGGCGCGCTTCGCCCCCGGTCAGCGCGTGCGCGTCAAGCGGATGCACCCACCTGGCCACACGCGCTCTCCCGCGCTACGCCCGCGGCGTCGTGGGCGTGGTCGAGGCGGTGCGGGAGCGGACCGCCTCCCTGACCGGGCGATGTACGGCGAGCGGGTGGACCCCGAGCCCGTCTACTCGGTCATGTTTCCGTCCGATGATCTGTGGGGGCCGAGCGACGAGGGCACCTGGACGGTGGCCCTCGACCTGTGGGAAAGCTATCTGGAGGCGCAGACACGAGACACGACCATACACCACCATCCGCGTCCCGCCTCGGAGGTCGAGCTGCGGGCTCGCGCCCTTGAGGCCCTGCTGGCCGAACGCGGGCTGGTATCCACCGACGCCATCGATGCCGTCGTCGAGCTCTACGAGCAGACGTCGGCCCGCAGAACGGCGCCAAGGTGGTGGCCCGCGCGTGGGTCGACGACGCCTATCGAGACCGACTGCTGACCGACGCCAACGCCGCCATCGCCGAGTTCGGGTTCGAGGGCACCGAGGGCGACAACATGGTGGTGGTGGCCAACACCCCGCAGGTCCACAACATGGTCGTCTGCACGCTGTGCTCCTGCTATCCGTGGCCGGTGCTCGGGCTTGCCGCCCACCTGGTACAAGAGCGCGCCGTACCGGGCCCGCGCGGTATCGGAGCCGCGGGCGGTGCTGAGCGAGTTCGGCCTCGAGCTCGGCGACGAGATCGAGATCCGGGTCTGGGACTCCAGCGCCGAGGTCCGCTACCTGGTGCTGCCGATGCGCCCGAGTGGCACCGAGGGCTTCAGCGAGAGCGAGCTGGCCGACGATCGTCAGCCGCGACTGCATGATCGGCACGGGGCTCCCGGCCGTGCGCGCGTCGGCCCCCGCATGAGCGCCGGCACCCCCGCGCTGGGCACCGTGGACCGCGAGCTCGGCGACGCGGCGGCGCTCCCGCGCGACAACGGCGAGCTCGTGTTCGAGGAGCCCTGGCAGGGCCGCGCGCTGGGCATGGGCGTCGTCGCCCTGGAGCGCACCGGCGCCTCCTGGCCTGAGTTCCGCCGCCACCTGGCGGCGGCGATTGCGGCCCGCCCTGACATCGAGGGTGAGTCGGCCGCGACCGCCTACTACGCCTCCTGGCTCGACGCGCTCGAGGCGCTCCTGGCCGAGCGCGGCGATCTATAGCCACCTCCCTGGGCACGGTCCGACCGGTTTCGGGACCCCACCCGGGACGTGGCGCGATCCACTTACTCATGCGGTAAGCCAGACGACCCACGTCGCGCCACGCCTGCTTTTCGCAGACCAGCCACCCTTCCCCAGCCCAGCAACGCCGCGCGCGTCGACTCCGACCTCGGCCTCGGCGCCGACCGCCGCCGTCGGTGCGCTCACCGCCCCGCCGCTCGCCACGACCACTCGCTTTAGCTAGGGTTCTCGGCCGCTATGTCCGCTGGCGCAGAACTGATGCGAAAGGACATCACCGAGCAGGCCGCGCTGGTCCGCGGCGGCGAGGTGTCGGCGCTGGAGCTGGTCGACGCCGCCATCGCCCGCCTCGAGGGCGCGCCCGAGCTCAACGTCCTCGTCGACCGGGCAGTTCGATGACGCCCGCGCGGCCGCCGCCGGCCCGCTCGCCGACGGCCCCGCTCGCCGGGGTGCCCGTTCCTGCTCAAGGATCTCGCCGAGCCCCAGGCCGGGCATGCCGGAGCGGATGGGCTCGCGCGCGCTGCGCGACCATGTCGCCACCGAGACGGCGTGGACGGTGCGAGCGCTATCAGGCCGCCGGGCTGATCATCTGCGGGCGCACCAACACGCCGGAGTTCGGCAACCACTGCGCCACCGAGCCGTCGCTGTTCGGGCCGACCCTGAACCCGTGGAACCCGGAGGTGTCGCCGGGCGGTTCCAGCGGAGGCTCGGCCGCCGCCGTCGCCGCCGGCCTGGTCGGCGCCGCGCTCGGGCGGCGACGGGACCGGGTCGATCCGGATGCCGGCCTCGTGCTGCGGCCTGGTCGGGCTCAAGCCGCGCCGGGGCGCAGCTCGTTCGCCCCCTCGGCGGGCCAGATGCTCGACGGGCTGGTGAACAAGCACGCGCTCACCCGGACGGTGCGCGACAGCGCGCTGCTGCTCGACGTCACCGCCGGCACGGCGCCCGGTGATCCCTACACGGCCCCGCCGCCGGCAGCGGCCGTTCGTGGCCGAAGTGGGCGCCGATCCCGGGCGGCTGCGGGTGATCCACGCCTCCGGTCCGCCGCTTCCCCGGCCAGGTCGACCCCCGGGTCCAGGAGGTCGCCGACCGCGCCGGCCAGGCACTGGACGAGCTCGGCCATGACGTCGAGCCGGGCCGGGGCCGGACTTCGACCCTGAGGTCGTGCGCCGGTCGATCTCGGTGATCCACGCCGTCGACAATGCCGGGCACGTTCGGCTGGCTGCGCGACGAGCTGGGCCGCGAGCCCGAGCCCGACGAGCTCGACCCGGTCACCTGGGACATGCTCCGTGAAGGGCTCGAGCTGACCGCCGTCGACCACGCGGCGGCCATCGACGACCTCCATGCCCAGACGCGCCGGGCGGCGGTCGCGTTTGAGTCCGCCGACGTGTTGCTGGCCCCCACTCTGAACATGCTGCCCCCGCCCCCGGGCTCGCTGTCGGCGTCGCGGGGCACCGTCGACGCCTTCTTTGACGCGAGTTCGCCGCCACCGGCTGGACCGCGGTCGCCAACGCCACCGGCTGGGCGGCGATCACCCTGCCGATCGGCGAGGTCGACGGGCTGCCGGTGGGCGTCCAGCTGTTCGCGCCCGACGAGGTCGTGCTGCTACGGGTGGCCGCCCAGCTCGAGCAGGCCCTCCCCTGGGCCGACCGCGCGCCCGCGGCCTACGCCTGAGCAGCGCCGAGGTCCGAACCGCGGGCTTGGGCCGGGTGGCAGCTCTTTCCCTCGACACCGGCCCCACGACGAGATCAAGCCGCGCCGTGCCAGGTCTCCATGTGGCGCCGGTGGGTGTCGAGGTACGCCCCGGGCCGGAAGTAGTGGTCGTAGAAGTCGAGGTCGAGGTGCTGGGCCTGAAGGAAGTTCATGACCCACACGCTCGGCACGGTCCCGGGGAACTTGCCCCAGGTGTCGAGCGTGTACTGGCACTGGAGGGTCACGCAGGCCTTGAAGCGCGCGTCGTGAGGCTGGGCCGACGCGCGCACCTTGCCTGACTCGCGCCACGCGCCCGGGGTGTCAGGGTGGTAGGGACCGCCGGGGCCGAACTTGCGCTCGGCGAACGCCTCGACGGCGTCGGCCATGGTCGCGAAATGAGGCGGGCAATAGGCATGGAAGGTGCCGTCGGTGCGACCGGTCGGGTTCGGCGTCCCCCAGCGAGGATCGGTGTCGTAGCGGAAGCCGAGCCCCGGCACGTCCGGATTGCCGGAGGCGCCGAACAGGGACATGTGCTCGATGCCGTCAAATGACCAGCCACCCAGGCCCATCGCCTGGAGCAGCAGCATCCCGTTGTAGCTCGAGGTCATCAGCTCGGCGGTGGCCTCGGTCAACGAGTACTGCTCGACGAAGGTCAGCGGGATCGCCTCCTCGGTGTCGACCAGGTCTGAGAACTCGTCGATGCCGGGAATCGGCCGCTGGTTGATGTCGTCGTAGACGCAGTAGCCGTTCTGGGTGAAGAAGCAGATGTTGGCGATGTGGTGCTGGGCGATGTCGGCCACCGGAATGGCCAGCAGCGAGCCGGGCTCGTTGGCGATCCAAGTGTTGTGCCCCTCGAGGTAGGGCTCTTCCCGGGGCAGATACAGCCGCTGGTCAGACAGCTTGACGGCGCGATCGCGGTGGCGCTCGAGCATCAGCTCCATGGTCACCTCCTCCTCGGCGGGATCGACGAGGGCGCCGGCGTCCCGCGTGGGCAAGAAGTAGAGCCCGGAGTCATCGGTGTAGAACAGCTCGGAGGTGTGAAAGCCGGCCGCCGACGGGATCGTCCGCCCCGCCGCGCCGCCGTTGTAGTTGGCCAGCGCCGGCGCATAGCGGGCATGGCGGGTGATGCCGTAGTGCCAGCCGGTGGTGCCGCCCATCGCCGTCAGGATCAGCAGCGTCTCGAGCTCTGACAGCGGCATGTGATCGTGGCTGGATTTGTAGGCCAGCGGCCCGTCGGGGATCTCGCCGCCCATCGGAAACCGCCGCGAGCGACGGCCGAACAGCGCGTCTACCAGCGGGAACTGAGTGAGCCCGGCCAGCGCCTGGCGTTCGTGTTCGGAGAGCGGTTGGGTGCTCGTCACAGGCCTTCCTCCTTTGTCGGACCTCAGCAACTGAACTCGGGATCCCACGAGCAGACCGCCGCTAGCGGCGCGTCGGCAGGCTCACCTTCAGGTTCGAGACGGCCACCGTGAACGGCAGGTTGGAGGCACGGTGGGTCGGCGCGTCGTCGCCCACAAGCTCGAGCCTGATCGTGTGGCCCCCCGCGAATCGGTAGCCGTTGCCGTGCAGCGCGAACGTGATCGTCCCGGTCTGGTTGGGGGTCAGCCGGTACACGGAGCGGTCAACCAGCGTCTGCTGGGCGCCGTTGACGTCCCATAGCCGGGCGTCGAGCTGACCGTCGGTGCCGGTGGTCGCGATCCCTGCCGAGATCTGACCGATTCCCAGATACGTCTCGGTCCGGGAGAGGTGAGTCTGGGCGACGGCCGTCGCGGGCGCGATCGACGCCGGGTACGTCGAGCAGGCGTTCCCGCCCGCTCCGACTATCGGGTCAAGCGCCGTTGAGAGGGCGGCGTCGCCACCGCTGGAGCTGACGGTCTGTGTCTGGCCCGCCGTCAGCGTCGTCGTCCTCGTGCCCAAGAGCGCGTCGAACGACCGCGCGCGGAACGGGCCGAGCCCGTTTGGCGTGGTGCGCGGGCACGTCTGGCCGAAGGCGAGGATTGACCCAGGCGTACCCAGGCTCCGGGTCTTCCGGCCCTGCAGGTAGCGGCCAAAGAAGGCAATTCCCTGAGCGGCGATCGCGTTCTGCTCGTTGGCGTGGTCGCCCCCGCGCGGGTGCCCGAAGTCGCCGTACTGCAGCCACACCGGTGCCGACGGATCGCGCTTTCTCAGTGCGTCGTAGACGCGAAGCGTCTGCACGGGCGGGAACAGGTCGTCGGTCCAGCCCGAGGCCATCAGCAGCGGCGTCGGCGTGCGCTTGATCAGCGACCAGGCGCCGTGGTACTGGCTCAGCTGGCCGGCGATCGCACGCGCCTGCGGGCCGAACGGTTCCCCCGCCTTGGTCACGTTGTTCCACGTGGTCAGGTCGGCCTGAGGATCGACGCCGGCCGGGGCCACCCAGCCGCTCAGCAGGCCGTCGAGGTAGAGGGCGTTGACGTAGCTGATGGTCACGCCGATGGGGTCGGCAAAGCCGGTCCCACGGCCGTTGGGCTCGAGTGCGCTGGTCAGATCCGACCACGGAACGACCGGGTAGGCGGCCGCCAGCGACAGCCGCTTGCCCTTGGGGCTGCGCCACGGGGCAAAGCGGCCGTTGGGCAGGCGGATCTCGTTGCGCAGGAAGGCCAGCTCCAGCGACTGACCCCCACCATAGGAAGCGCCGGTGACGCCGAGGGCGGTGCGCTTGGCGATCCCCTCGTCAACGAGGAGCCCGAGCAGGTACTGGGTGTCGCGTGCCTCGTAGCGCTGGTCGGCGAGGCGGATCCATCCTGTGGCGCACCCCTTGCCCACCCGCGAGCTCGCGATTCCGCACGAGCGCCCGAACCCGCGCGCCGAGTAGGTGACGACCGCGTACCCACGCCCAGCCATGCCCACGTTGTTGAAGCCACGGCTGCGCGTGGTCA
>CAVWFX010000016.1:0-171721 GCA_963754375.1 uncultured Solirubrobacterales bacterium | reverse complement strand
GGCGGTAGCGGCGGTGGTTCTGGTGGCGGCACCGGGGGCACGCTTCCGGTCAACATCGTGGCGCCGAAGGTCTCGGGTACCCCGCTTCCGGGCAAGCGCGTGTCGTGCTCGACCGGCAGCTGGACCAACAGCCCGAACCACTTCTCCTATAAGTGGCGGCGCGGCTCGAGCGTGATCGCCGGCGCCGGCAGCTCCAGCTACACCGTCCAGATCCTCGACGAGGCCAAGATGCTCAGCTGTGTCGTCACCGCATCCAACTCGGCCGGCGCCGGAGCGCCGGCCACCAGCACCGGGGTTCTCGTCGCCGTCAAGGGCACGCTGCACTGCCCCAAACCCAGCGGACGCATAACGGCAGCCGACTGGGACCGCTGGCGCTCGGGATGACCCGCGGCCACGCCCGCCACGTGCTCAAGCGCTTCGCGGTCAGCCACCGTCGCTTTGACGACTTCTGCCTGTTCGCCGGCTGGGGCATCCGCGTCGGCTACCCCTCCACCAAGCTGCTGCACGAACTGCCCGCCGTCCAAAGCCGCAGCTGGCCGGCAAGATCGTGCTGGCGCTGACCGCCAACCCGTTCTACGCCATCAAACGCATCACCCCCGGCGACACGCTCAAACAGGCCCAGCGCCGGCTCAAGCTGTCAAAGCGCCTCAAGATCGGCCTCAACGACTGGTACCTCGCCAGCGCCGGCAAAGCCACCGCCGTCCTCAAAGTCCGCCACAGCGTGATCCAGGAGATCGGCCTGGCCAACCGCAGCCTCACCCGCGGACACAAAAAACAAAAGCGCTTCCTCTCAAGCTTCAACGGCGGCTGATCGGCGCACCGCGCCACGGCGCCACGCGGCTCGGGTGGATGAAATTACCCGGCGGCTGACAGGAAAGTAGCCGCACACAAAAGCGCTGCGACGGGATTTCCATCCGCCTGTCGACGGCCGAAGCGGGACCTGCTCGATCACCCAACCTTGGGACCGCCGCGGGGATCTGGGAGATCCGACATGCCTCGCGTGCTCTCCATCCCGAATCGGATCTATGCCATCGGACTCGGGATGTTGAGCAGGTCACCACGAATTTTCATCCGCCTGAGAACGGCCTCAAGCAAGCCCGGCTGGAAGCACTTTCCCGCCACATCTGACGGATTTGCGCTGCCAGCCGGGCTGGGGGCCTGCCGGCCGGCCGTGCGTGACGGCGAACGGGCTGGCTGGCAGCCCTTTCCCGCCAAGTCTGGCGGGTTTCTGCTGCCAGCCGGACTGTCCTGGAGGGCCGTCGCCGGCGGCTGCTCCTCGCCAGTCAGTAACTTGCAGCGCCGTGCTGCTCTACAACAACTCCTGGTCGGGCAACTGCTACAAGGTCCGGCTCCTGTTCGCACAGCTCGGGATCGAGTACGACCGGCGCGAGATGGACGCCTTCGACCGCTCGGACCGCCGCGAGGTGCTCGGCGATCTCAACCCGGCGCTGCGGGTGCCGACGCTGGTGCTCGACGACGGCCGGGCACTGGCCGAGTCCGGCGCCATCCTCTTTCACTTCGCCGAGGGCACCGAGTACCTGCCCAGCGACCCGTTCGAGCGCGCCCAGGCGCTCCAGTGGCTGTTCTTCGAGCAGTACAACCTCGAGCCCAACATCGCCGTGGTCCGGTTCTGGACGCTGGCCGGGGTACATCCACCGGAGGACGAGCTGGAGGCCAAGCGCAAGGCGGGAGAGCTCGCGCTGCACGCGCTCGAGCGCGCTCTCTCGCAGCGGGACTTCCTGGTCGCCGATCGGTACACGATCGCCGATATCGCCCTGTTCGGCTACACCCATGTCGCCCCCGAGGGCGGCTTCGAGCTGGAGCCCTACCCGTGCGTGCGGAGCTGGCTCACCCGCGTGGCCACCCAGCCCGGCCACATCGCCATCACCGACTGACCGCCTCCTGGGCGTCGGCGTTGGCCACCACGGCGTCGCGTACGTACCCGGCCAGCCCGTCCGCGACCTTGTCGTAGCCGGCGGCAAAGCGCGGATCGGCGACGTATAGCCCCGCCAGGTTGCGGTGCATGTCGGCCGACACCGGATAGAACCAGCGCGTGAGGTGGTCGCGGTGGCGCTCGGCGACCGCCCGGGCATGCTCTCCGGTGGCGGGCTCGCCCGCGCTCATCAGCGCCGCGAACTCGCCCACGATCGCCTCCGCCTCTGCGCGGACCTCGGCCCACTCGCGCTCCCCGTAGGCGGCCGTCCGCCGTGCCGACTCACGGTAGGCGTCGATGTCTCCCCAGCGCTGGCGCGCCTCGTCCTCGTACTCGGCGGGATCGAAGTCCTCGAACATCTCTGCCTCCTTCATTCGCGTGTCCTGCTCGTAAGCGGCCAGCGCCCGGTCCAGCGCCCGCGCGGTGGCGCGAAGCCGCTCGAGCTCGTGACCGACCAGTTCGCGCTGGCGGGTCAGCGCCACCCGACGATCGTGAGCGGGGTCGTCGAGCAGCCGCTGGATCTCCGGGAGCGGAAAGCCAAGCTGTCGCCAGATCAAGATCTCCTGCAGCCGGGCCAGATCCGCGTGGTCGTAGAGGCGATAACCGGCCTCGGATCGACCGCTCGGGCTCAGCAGCCCGATCTCGTCGTAGTGATGTAGCGCTCGCACGGTGACGCCCGCCAGCTTGGATACCTCGCCCACGGTGCGCATGCCAGGACCGTAGAGCCTGTCCCCGCGTGAGGGTCAAGGGGAGGGTGCCCAAGCGCTGGCAGATAAGCTGGCGCGCTATGCGTGATGCCCTCATCTGCGAACCGCTGCGCACTCCGGTCGGCCGCTTCGGCGGCATGTTCCGCGACGTGCCGGTCACCGAGCTCGCCACCACCGTGATCAAGGCGGTGATCGAGCGCAACCACCTGCCCCACGACCAGGTCGACGACGTCCTGCTCGGCCAGGGCTACGCCAACGGCGAGGCGCCGGCGCTCGGCCGCGTGGCCGCGCTGGACGCCGGGCTGCCGGTCGAGGTCCCCGGCCTGCAGATCGACCGGCGCTGCGGCTCGGGCCTGCAGGCGGTGATCGAGGCCAGCATGCAGGTGCAGACCGGCGCCGCCGACCTGGTGCTCGCCGGCGGCGCCGAGAGCATGAGCCAGACCGAGCTGTACTCGACCAGCCTGCGCTGGGGAGCGCGCTCGGGCGGCGCCATGCTCGAGGACCGCCTGGTCCGCGGTCGCGTCACCGCCGGCGGCGCCAACTATCCGGTGCCCGGCGGGATGATCGAGACGGCCGAGAACCTGCGCCGCGAGTACGGGATCCCGCGCCACGAGCAGGACGAGCTCGCCCTGCGCTCCCACCAGCGCGCCGTCGACGCCCACGAGCGCGGCGCCTTCGCCGAGGAGATCGTCCCCGTCGAGGTCTCGGACCGCAAGCACGGCGCGCGCACGATCGAGCGTGACGAGCACCCGAGACCCGACGCCAGCCTGGAGCGCCTCTCGCTCCCTGCGCCCGGTGATGGGCCGCGAGGACCCCGAGGCCACCGTCACCGCCGGCAACGCCAGCGGCCAGAACGACGGCGCCGCCGTCTGCATCGTCACCCACGCCGAGCGCGCCGCCGAGCTCGGGCTCAGGCCCTACGCCCGGCTGGTCAGCTGGGCCGTGGCCGGGGTGCCGCCGAAGACGATGGGCATCGGCCCCGTGCCCGCCACCGCCAAGGCGATGGCGCGCGCCGGGCTGACGATGGAGCAGATGGACCTGATCGAGCTCAACGAGGCGTTCGCCGCCCAGGCGCTGGCCGTGCTGCGCGAGTGGAATCTGCCCGACGGGCTGGAGCGCGTCAACGTCAACGGCTCCGGGATCTCGCTTGGGCACCCGATCGGCGCCACCGGCGGCCGGATCCTGGCCACGCTGCTGCGCGAGCTCGATCGCCGCGGGGGCCGCTACGGGCTGGAGACGATGTGCATCGGCGGCGGCCAGGGGCTGGCGGCGATCTTCGAGAACGTCCCGCGGCGTGACGCCGGCCGGGCGCGACGAGGAGACGCTGCGCGAGGTCATCGAAGCGCTGGCGCCGCTCGAGCGCCGGGCCGGCTCCGACGGCGAGCGCCAGGCGGCCGAGTGGATCGCGGCGCGGCTGACCGCGGCCGGATCGACCCGCCAGGTTGAGCCGGCTGAGTTTCGCGAGGGCTACCCGCGGCCTGCTGAGTGCGCTGTCGGGCGCCGGCGCCGTGGCCGGGGTGACCGCGCTGGCCAGCCGGGGCCGGACGGCCCGCAGGCTCGCGGCCGCCGTGGCGGCCGCCGCGGCCGCCGCGATCGCCGACGACGTCTCCAACGGACCGCGGCTGGCTCGCCGCGCCGCCGGCGCGCCGAGGCCGACCTGGAACGTCGTCGGCGCCTGCGGGGACCCGAATGCGCCCCGCACGCTCGTCGTGCTCGCCCACCACGACGCCGCCCCCACCGGGCGGATCTTCGACGACCGGGCCCAGCGCTGGTTCGGAGACCGCTTCCCGGGCCTGCTCGAGCGGAACGACACCTCGCTGCCGCTGTGGTGGCTGGTGCTGGGCGGGCCGCTGCTGGTCGCCCTGGGCGCCGGGCGCGATCGCCGCGGGCTGCTCGCCGCCGGCATCGGCGGCCTCGGCCCTCGCTCTGGCCGCCTTCGAGGACATCGCCCACAGCCCGGTGGTGCCCGGCGCCAACGACAACCTCACCGCGGTGGCGGTCCTGGTCGCGCTGGCCGAGCGCCTGCGCCGAGCAGCCGGCTGACGGTGCTGCGGGTGCTGCTGGTCTCCTGCGGCGCCGAGGAGGTCCTCCAGGGCGGGATCTACGGCTTCGCCGAGCGCCACTTCCCGTCGCTCGACCGCCGGCACACGTGGTTCCTGAACCTCGAGACCGTCGGCTCGCCGAAGCTCATCCTGCTCGAGGGCGAGGGGGTTCTGGTCATGGAGGACTACCCCGACCGCAGCTTCCGGGACCTGGTCGCGCGGGCCGCCGAGCGAGCCGGCGCGCCGGTGCTGCGGGGTCTGCGCGTCCCGCACCTCGACCGACGCCGTGATCCCCAGCCGCGCCGGCTACCCCACCGCCACGCTGGCCTCGGTGGACCGCTACAAGGCGCTGTCCAACTACCACCTGATGAGCGACACCCCGGAGAACGTCGACTACCGAACGGTGCGCCAGGCGCTCACCGTCACCGAGGCGGTGGCGCGCGAGCTGGCCGCCAACCCCTGGATCGGAGGAGTCTGACCCATGCCGCTCGCCACCGAGCTCGAGCTGCCGAGCTTCGACCACACCGACCCGCGCTGCGCGGCGATCGCTACCGCGCGGCGATGGCCGCGTCGAGGGCCACGACGGCTGGCTCGCGCGCGAACCCGTTCGGGTTCACCGTGCTCGACCGCGAGTCCGGCGAGTTCTTCCTGCGCACCAAGGACGCCGTCTTCCCGGGGCTGACGATCGCCGACCTGTTCGGGATCACCGACGGCCCGCTGCACGAGGAGATCGTCAAGAACATCATCAACATCAACGGCGACGACCACCGGCGGCTGCGCAACCTCGTCAACCCGGCGCTGGCGCCGCGCGCCGTCGATCGCTACCGCCCGGCGATGCGCGACTTCCTCGGCGAGCTGCTCGACGCGCTCGGAGCCGACGGCCGCTCGAGTTCATCGCGACTTCGCCAAGCCGTACCCGTCGCTGGTGATCGCGGCGGTGATGGGCGTCGCCCACCGCGACGCGCCGCAGCTGCACCACTGGTCCAACTGGATCCAGCGCCAGTTCGACGCCGCCTCGCTGATCGACGAGCGCGAGCGGATCGAGGCGGCGGTGGCCGAGTTCTACGAGTAGGCGGACGAGCTGATCGCCGACCGCCGTCTGCACCGTCGCCGGGCGAGGACCTGATCACCGACCTGATCGCGGCCGAGGAAGCGGGCGATCGTCTCGAGCCACGACGAGCTGCGCAACCTGGTGCTGAACATCCTCGTCGGCGGCGTCGACACCAGCCAGAGCCAGCTCGCGCACGCGGTCCGGCTGCTGGCCGCGCACCCGGACCAGTGGGAGCGGCTGCGCGCCGATCCCGCACGGCCTGGCGCTGGCCGCCGTCGACGAGGCGCTGCGCTACGAGCCGATCACCCCGTTCACGGCGCGGATCACGACGGCCGAGGTCGAGCACCGCGGCGTCATCTTCCCCGCCGGACTCGTCGTGCTGGTGTCGGCCTGGCACGCCAACCGCGACGGCATCGACCCGACGAGTTCGACATCACCGCCGACCGCGGCGGCGCGCGCGTGCTGACCTTCGGCGCCGGGATCCACTACTGCGTCGGGCGCCAACCTGGCCCGCGCCGAGATGCAGGAGGGACTGGCGGCCCTCGCCGAGCGGGTAGCGCGCGTCGAGCTCGACGGCGAGCCGGAGTTCGGCACGCCGTCCGGGATCTACGGGCTCGAGTCGCTGCCGGTTCGGCTTCGAGCGCTGACGCTGGCGCTGCTCAGGCAGGCGCGCGCCACAGCGCGTCGTCGCCGAGCGGCGCCCGCGTCGCCGCGCCCCGCGGCCACCAGCTCGATCAGCGCCGCCTCGGCCGCGCGCGCGGTCCGGCGCGTCGTTGCCGTGGGTCATCAGCGCCGCCACCTCCTGGGTGGTCAGCCCGCCGGCGAAGCGCGTCCAGCAGCGGCGCCGGCGTCTCGGGCGGCGGCTCGCGTCGAGCGTCGGGATCGAGGTTGGCGATCAGGACGTCGTAGGCCTCGACGGGCTGAAAGCCGCCGGCCACCAGCTCGGTGCCGTTGGAGCGCGAACACGACCGATGGCGCGGTGAAGCGGACCGGCCCGTCGGTGGTGGCCGTCTTGCCCTGAAGCTCGGCGGCGAGCCGGCCGCGCTGCGCGTCTCGGCCTTGTCGCGCTCGTAGGCCTCGGTCACCTCGGGCGAGTCGAGCTGCGGCGACGATCGGCGCGGCGTCGACGCCGGGCACGCCGTGCGAGCACCTCGCGCAGCTCCTCATCGTCCTCGAGCACCAGCGGCGTGGTGAAGTTGGCCAGCTGGATCGCCCGGAACGCCCGCCACTCGCTGCCGGGATTGACGCAGCCGCGCCGCGACGACCGCCCGGCAGGCCCGCGCGGTCGCGCTCAGCCGCGCCTTGGGCGCGGGCGCGAACGGCATCCCGTAGCGGCCGGAAGCGAAGCTGGCCGAGCGCGCCCGCGCAGCGGCGTGTAGCCGCGGCGCCGCGTACTGGGAGGCGTCCTCGGTCAGCCCGATGAGCACCAGCCGCCACTCGAGCTGGTCGCCGTAGCGCCACTCGATCACCCGCAGCGCCGGGCTCTCGGAGTAGGCCCAGGGACAGGCCGGATCGTTGTAGAGGGTCGCGGAGATCATTCGGTTGATGCCTCAAGTATATGCGCCAGCCGAGTTCCGCGGTCGTCGGCTCCGTGGCGGGCCCATCCCCGTTGCCCGCGACGCCGGCAAGCGCCGGACTCGGCGGCCTGGCAAAGCCCGCCGCGCGCAGCGCCGCCTCCGCCTCGGCGGCGTCGCGGAAATGCAGGTACACGCGCCCGCGCACGAACGCCGACAGCACGACCCGGAAGCCGCGCACGGCGAGCGTCCTGGACGCTGCCGAGGTGCAGGTCGGAGATGTAGCGCCCGGCGGGGAACTCCTCCAGCGTGCGCGCGAACCGGCGCCACAGCCCGCTCACCGCGTCGGTCCAGATAGCCGAGCAGGCCCTCGGTGATGATCGCCAGCCCCGTCGCGGGTCCAGCTCGGCGGCCAGCGCGGCCAGGCTGCCCGGCCCGCGGTCCCGCAGCGCGTCGAGGTCGACGACCCGGTGGTGTCCGACAGCGAGCCGATCCGCGCCAGCGCCCGCCGCTTGCGCGCCGCCATCGCCGGCAGGTCGGCCTCGACGTAGGTCAGGCGTCGCCGTAGCGGCTGGCTGAAGCGCCAGCCGCGCGGCGACAGCCCGGCGGCGACCTCGACCACCTGCGTGACGCCGTGGTGCTCGATCGCGCGCTCCAGCAGGGCATCGATCGCCCGGTGGCGGGCCAGCAGATAGGCCTCCAGCGACGGGCCGCCGAGCGACGCCGCTGACCCGCATCAGCGGCTGCAGGGCTCGAACAGCACCCGGCCCTCGCGCGTCCCCAGCCGCGGGTGCGACAGCCCGTTGCGCGCCCACACCTGGCCGGTGTAGTGGGCGGTCGGGCTGATCGCGTCGGACGATCGCTCACGGGCCGCAGCTCGCTCGAGCCGGTCGAGCAGCGCCACCTGGGCGGGGTTGATCTTCTCGCGCGCCTCTCCAGATCGAACCACTCGGCCCGATCGACCTCCGGGAACTCCTGGATCCGGCCCGACCGCGGCGGCCACTCCATCGTCGAACGTGTTGCTGGTGACCGCGTCGGCATCGAGGTCGCCCGCCAGCGCCCACGCGCGCACCACGCTTGCCCGACTTCTGGCGGATCTCGCCGAGGTCGAGCGAATCCCCGTCGGGCGGCGGCGCGATGCCGAGCTCCTCCTCGAACTCCCGCCGCGCCGCCGCCAAGCGGATCCTCGCCGTCGGCGTACTCGCCCTTGGGAATCGACCAGGCGCCCGGGTCACGGCGCGCCCAGAGCGGGCCCGCCGGGTGGACCAGCAGCACCTCGAGGCCCGCCGCGGCGCGCGGTGGAGCAGGATGGCCCGCGCGGGCGTCCGAGCGCTCAGCGTCGGCCTCGGCGCGGCTGTCAGCCAAATGTCAGCGATCATCTGTTCAATCGCGTCGTCAGACGCGCAATGTCGCATGACAATTGTCATGGTCAATCGGCCAACGGCCACTTTTGCCAGGCCGCCGCCGGCCTACGCTGCCGGGTAGACCCGAGGCGGCGTTCGAAGATCCGGAGGTAGACGACGCGAATGAGAAAACTAGCCAGCTGGTGCTTCAGACATCGGATGGTGACGCGCTCGCCGCATGGGTGGTCGTGCTGATCGCGCTCAACGCCATCCACGGAGCGGTCGGGCAGCGCCTACACCGACAACTTCAAGCTCCCCCACACCGAGAGCTTCGACGCGATCCGCCTGCTGCAGCGCGCCACGCCCAAGGCCTCGGGCGAGACCGACCAGCTCGTGATCGCCGTCAAGCACGGCAAGGTCACCGACCCCGCCGTCAAGGCCCGCGCCGAGCAGCTGTTCGCCAAGGTCGCCCAGGTGCCGCACGTCGCCGCGCGTCACCTCCCCCTACACGGCCGGAGACGAGCAAGCAGATCGCGCCCGACGGCCAGGTCGCATTCGCCAACGTCACGTTCGACAACGCCGCCAACCACAACAAGATCACCGCCGCCGCAGGCCCAGCACTTCGTCAACGACGATCACCTCGGCCTCGGGCGACGGCGTCCAGTTCCAGGTCGAGGGCAACATCGCCCAGGCCGGCAACCCGACCAACCAGGGCAGCGGGCCTGTTGTTCGGCTTCATCGCCGCGGCGATCGTGCTGTTCATCGTCTTCGGCTCGTTCACGGCGATGGTGCTGCCGCTGATCACGGCCGGGCTCTCGCTCGGCCGCGGGATCGCCGTCGTCGGGCTGTTCTCGCACGTGATCGACATCGCCACGTTCTCCAACGAGCTGGCGCTGCTGATCGGCCTGGGGGTCGGCGTCGACTACGCCCTGTTCATCGTCACCCGCTACCGCCAGGCGCTGCTGCGCGGCCGAAGCCGCGAGGAGGCCGTGGTCGAGTCGCTCGACACCTCCGGCCGCGCCGTCCTGTTCGCCGGGCTGATCGTGTGCATCGCGATGCTGGGCATGTTCGCCCTCGGCGTCAGCTTCCTCTACGGCGTCGCCGTCGCCGCGGCGGTGACCGTCGCCTTCACGGTCCTGGCCGCGCTGACGCTGCTGCCGGCGCTGCTCGGCTTCGCTCGGGCAACTGGGTGCCGCGGCGCCGCGAGCGCCGCGCGGTCCGCGAGGGCAAGCTGAGCGCCACACCGACGAGTCTCCGGCGCTGGGCGCGCTGGACGCAGGCCATGAGCAAGCGCCCGGCGGTGTTCGCCGCCGTCGCCGCGGTGATCATGATCCTGCATCGCGATCCCGTTCTTCTCGCATGCGCCTGGGCTCGGCCGACGCCGGCACCGATCCCGCGAACACGACCACGCGCAAGGCCTACGACCTGCTGGCCAAGGGCTTCGGCCCCGGCTACAACGGCCCGCTGGAGCTGGTGGCCCAGATCAACAGCCCGGCCCAGGTCGCCGCCTTCATCCAGCGCCGAGCAGGCGGTGGCCGCCACGCCGGGCGTCGTCGGCTCGACGCACGCCGCACATCATCAAGGGCACCGACGGGCGCCCGACGGTGGCGATCGCCAACGTCTATCCCAAGGGCTCGCCCCAGGCCGCCTCCACCTCCGATCTGCTGCACCACGTCCGCAACGACGGTGATCCCGGCGGCCACGCACGGCACCGGCCTCAACGTGCTGGTCGGCGGGACGACCGCGATCTTCGACGACTTCAGCCACGTGCTGTCGCGCAAGCTGCCGCTGTTCATCGGGATCGTCGTCGCTGCTCAGCTTCCTGCTGCTGATGGCGGTGTTCCGCAGCCTGCTGATCCCGCTCACCGCGGCGGTCATGAACCTGCTGTCGGCCGGCGCCGCCTTCGGGGTCGTCACCGCGGTGTTCCAGAACGGCTGGGGCGCCTCGCTGATCGGGATCGACAAGACCGGCCCGATCGAGGCGTTCCTCCCGGTCCTGATGTTCCCGATCCTGTTCGGGCTCTCGATGGACTACGAGGTGTTCCTGATCAGCCGCATCTACGAGGAGTGGCACCGCCGCCGCGACAACAGCGAGGCGGTCACCCACGGGCTGGCCGCCACCGGCCGCACGATCACCGCCGCCGCGGCGATCATGGTGCTGGTGTTCGGCTCCTTCATGCTCGGCGGCGAGCGGATCATCGAGCTGTTCGGGATCGGCCTGGCCAGCGCCGTCCTGCTCGACGCGCTGATCGTCCGCTCGGTCCTGGTGCCGTCGCTGATGATCCTGTTCGGCGACGCCAACTGGAAGATCCCGGACTGGCTCGATCGGCTGCTGCCCCAGCTCAATATCGAGGGAGCGGGCAAAGACGAGCCGCCCAGCGTCCCGCAGGATCTCCCGGCCACTCCCGAGCCGGTACGCAGCTGAGCGTGGACGCCTAGCGCCTACCCGAGCGACGAGGTCCACTCACCCACGGTGAGGACCTCGGCCTGCCGAGGGAAGATCTTCTCGGTCAGAACCCGGTGGACCTCGTCGTCCGCGTCGGCACAGCCATCCGAGAGCACGATCACGTCGAAGTCCAGGTCGGCGGCCTGGCGCAGCGTGGAGAGAACGACGCCGCTGGTGGAGATCCCGGTGAGGACGAGCGATTCGATCCCGCCGGCCCGCAGCACCACATCGAGGTCGCTGCCCGTGAAGGCGCTGACCCGGCGCTTGGTCACGATCAGGTCGCCGGGCTGGGGCATCACCGCCGGATGGATCTCGCTGTGGGCGCCCCCCGTGAATGCCCCGCTGCCCGAGATGCGCGAGAACGCGCGGTTGCGCGGGCTGACCTCCGGATAGCCGTCGCGGAAGCCGACCGTGACGTAGATCACCCGGCCCCCCGCCGCCCGGGCGGCGTCGCCGGCGGCGGCGAGCCGCTCCAGCAGCCCCGCATCGCCCAGGCGCTCGACGATCCCGACCTGGACGTCCATCATCAGCAGGGCGGTCCGCCGAGCGTCCATGGGCGGGATCCTACGCGGCCGGCTGGGCGGCCACCTTCGCGGCAGCCACTTATGCGGCCAGTACGTCGCGGTCGGCCTCAGCCCGCTCGGGCATCGCCACCACCTCGGCGTCGGCGGACTCAGACGCCCGCGGGCGCAGCGCCACCGCGGCGATGGCCGCCCCCGCCAGCGCGAATCCGGCGGCGACGGTGAAGGCGAGGTCGAATCCGTCGGTCAGCGCGCGGCCCGCGCTGACCCCGATCTGAGCGTGCGTCTGGCTGGCGGCGATCGTGCTCAGCACCGCCAGGCCGAGCGCGCCGCCCATCAGGCGCGAGGTGTTCAGCAGTCCCGAGGCCAGCCCGCTCTGGCTGCCCGGCACGCCCTGCATGGCCACGATCGTCGACGGCACCAGGGCGAAGCCCATCCCGAGCGCGGACAGCAGTGCACCGGCGAGCACGGTATTCACGTACGTCCCGCCGGGATGCACGCCGCTGAACACCAGCATGCCGGCCGCCGTCGACAGCATCGCGACCAGGATCACCCGTCGGGCGCCGAAGCGCGCTACCACCCGCGGCGCCAGCGAGGACCCGGCGAAGATCGACAGGGTCATCGGCAGGAAGGCGAGTCCGGCCTCGATCGCGTCGTAGTGCAGCACCTGCTGCAGGTACAGGGTGATGAAGAAGAAGGCCGGGAAGTTGGCCGCGTACATGAGCAGCACGATCAGGTTGGCGGCCCGCAGGCGCCGGACGCGGAAGATCGACAGTGGCACCAGCGGCACGCGTGCCACCCGGGCCTCGACGTACACGAACGTCGCCAGCAGGACCAGGCCGGCGGCCAGGGGACTCAGCACGCCCGGCGAGCCCCATCCGAGGGTGTCGGTGCGCACGATCCCGAACGTGATCCCGATCAGGCCGGCGGTCATCAGCGTCGCGCCGAGCGCGTCGAAGTGTCGGGGTCCGCTGGATCGGGTCGATGTGCGGGATCGCCCGCAACCCGAGCGCCACCACGATCAGCCCCAGCGGGACGTTGATGGCGAAGATCGCCTGCCACCCGATCCACTGGGTCAGCGCGCCGCCGAGCAGCGCACCCGAGGAGGCGCCCAGCGCTCCCAGCGCGCCCCACAGGGCCAGGCCGCGGTTGCGCTCCGGGCCCTCGGGAAGCGTGCTGGTGATGATCGCCAGCGTGGCCGGGGAGGTCACCGCGCCGGCGATCCCCTGCACGGTCCGGGCGCCGATCAGCAGCCCGCGCGAGGCGGCCAGCGCGCAAGCCAGCGAGCTCAGCGCGAACATCGTGGTCCCGGCCAGGAACACCCGGCGGCGACCGAGTAGGTCCGCCGACCGGCCGCCCAGCATCAGCAGCCCGGCGAAGGTCAGCGTGTAGGCGTTGACCACCCACTGCAGGCCGGTGGTCGAGAAGCCCAGCCCATTGTGGATCGACGGCAGCGCCACGTTGACGATCGATACGTCGAGGATGACCATGAACTGGGCGAGGCAGACGACGACCAGCACCAGGTTGGAGTTATTTCCCCGGTTCATGAAGAGGTTTCGGAAAGCGTTCATGGGTGGTAGTCTGCGCCCGTAGTTATCCAGGTACAAGAGAAGGAGTTATCCTGGTAGTAGAGATTCCCCCCATCGCCTCCGAGGACCTTCCCTCCCCCACTCCTCTGGTCAACGGGGAACGCCGCCGGGCCGAGCTCGCCGACTTCCTGCGCAAGCGCCGCGCCAACCTCAAGCCCGAGGACGTCGGCCTTCCCGGCGGCGGGCCGCCGCCGCACCCCGGGCCTGCGCCGCGAGGAGGTCGCCCACCTCGCCGGCGTCGGCGCCACCTGGTACACGTGGCTCGAGCAGGGCCGCGACGTCCGCGCCTCGCTTGACGTGCTCGAGGCGCTCTCCCGCGCGCTGCGCCTGACCCCGGCCGAGCGCACCCACCTGGTCCTGCTCGGCCGCGGCGAGGAACCGCCGCCCTGCAAGACCGACGAGCGAGTATCGGCCACCATCAAGCGGCTGATCGAGGCACTGGGGTCCAATCCCGCCTTTGTCATCGGGCGCCGCTGGGACTACCTGGCCTGGAACGACGCCGCCAGCGCCCTGTTCGGCGACCTGGGGGCGGTCCCCAAGGCGGCCCGCAACCACGTCTGGCTTCACTTCATGGACCCGGCCCGCCGCGAGATGTTCCCCGACTGGGACCGCAGCTCCCGCCTGCTGGTGGCCCGGTTCCGCGCCGACAGCGCCTACCACATCGGCGATCCCCAGTTCGAGCAGCTGATCGGCACCCTGCGCAAGTCAAGCCCGGAGTTCTGCACGGCCTGGCGCAAGCACGAGGTGGCCCGGTCCGGCCAGGGCCGCAAGGTGGTCCGCCACCCGGTCGTGGGCGAGATGGCCTTCGAACACGCGGTGTTCCGCCCACAGGAGGCGCCCGAGCAGCGGATGGCCCTGTACTCGCCGCTGCCCGACTGCGACACCGTCGCCAAGCTGGAGCGCCTGCTGGCCGCCGTTTAGCCCGCCGCCGTTTAGCCCGCGCCGCCCGCTCGGCCTCCAGCCCACCGCGTTCCCGCCGGCAGAGACCGCAAAAATGCTGCCGACAGGGGAAACGAGCCCCGCGCGCGCCCGGAGAGGTCCGTTGGGAAGTTGACCCTAAATGTCCTGGTCAACTCCCCAGTCGACCGGCACCATGAGGCACACCGGGCAAGGCCTGCAGGTTCGTGCGCGCCGTCACCTTCCCCAGTTGCAGTTCGAACCCCCAGCCCAGCTGGCCGTGTGTAAACCCAGCCGGCAGCACTTTCCCGCCAACTTTGACGGATTTCTGCTGCCAGCCGGCCCGAGCAACCCAGCCGGCCGCGAGCAACCCAGCCGGCCGCGACCAACTCAGCCGGAAATCGGTACAGGCGTACCAAATGCCTGGTACATTTGTACCACTATGGCCACCGCCACAGGAACCACGCGCGCGCCCAGCCAGCGCAGCAGCCAGAAGTCGCTGCGCCCCCGGGGCGCAGCCCGCCGCGAGGCCCTGCTCGAGGCGGTGCTGAGGATCGTGGCCGACGTCGGCGCCGACGCCGTCACCCACCGCAAGGTGGCCGAGGAGGCGGGGCTTCCCCTGGCCTCGACCACCTACTGGTTTGACTCCAAGGAGCACCTGCTGACCGCGGCGCTGGAGATGGCCGCCGAGCACGACACCGCCCGCCTGCTCGAGGACGTCGCCGCCCGCGCCGGCGACGCCGACACGCCGGATGCCCTGATCGAGGCCGCCGTGGCCACCATCGTCGAGTCGTGCGACGCGGGCCTGGCCGCCAGCCGCCGCTCGCTGATGGCCACGTACTCGATGCTGCTGGAGGCGGCCCGGCGTCCGGCGCTGCGCGAGATCGCCGAGCGCTGGACCGAGGCGTACCTGCACACGCTCGGCGACTTGCTGGAGCGCGCCGGTTCCCGGCGCCCGCGCGAGGACGCCCAGCTGCTGCTCGGCGCGTCCGATGGCCTCCTGCTGGGGCAGCTGGCGACCGGCGGCGCCTCCGACCTGCGCGCGCCGCTGACCCGTCTGGCCAAGGCCCTGGTGGGCCAGCCATGAGCGCCCTGCGCAACCGCGGCCTGCTCCCCGCCCGCCGCCAGCGAAGCGAAGAGCACGGCGTCGTGGTCCTGATCCGCACGCTGCTGCTGTTCGAGTCCTCGATGTACTCCGCGGTCACGCCGGTGCTGCCCCATTACCAGCACCTGCTCCACGCGTCAAAGCCGGCGATTGGGGTGCTTGCCGCCTCCTACGCAGCCGGATTGATCCCCGGCTCGCTCCTGGCCGGCTGGCTGGCCACTCACATCGGCGTGCGCCGCACCACCGTGTTCGGACTGCTGGCCTTTGCCGTCACCGTGTTCGCGTTCGGGTTCGGCACCGAGATCCTCACCCTCGACGCCCTGCGTTTCGTCCAGGGCATGGCCTGCGGCTTCATCTGGGGCGGCGGCCTGGCCTGGGTGATCAGCGTGGCCCCCCGCGCGCGCCGCGGCGAGATCATCGGCACCGTGTTCGCGGGGGCGATCTTCGGCACCCTGCTGGGGCCGGTGCTCGGCACGCTGGCCGTGGCCGCCGGGACCAAGCTGGTGTTCTCACTCGTCGCCGCCGTCTCGGTTGCCCTGGCCGTCTGGAGCGCTCGCTTCCCTGATCCGCCCGCCCTCGAGGCGACCACCCGAACCCCGATCAGGGCGCTGGTGACCAACCGCCGCATCATGCTCGGCGCCTGGCTGATCCTGCTCGAGGCCTGCACGGTCGGGGCCACCGGGACCCTGCTGCCGCTGCGGCTGTCGCGGTTCGGCGCCTCCGGCGTGGCCATTGGCCTCGTCTTCCTACTCACCGCGCTGATCAGCACGTTCCTGGCGACGCCGTTCGGACGCGTGGTCGACCGCCGAGGATCCGGGGTGCTGCTGACCTTCGGGCTGACCACCACCGCCGTGCTGCTGGCCATCCTGCCGATCCCGCAGACGGTGCTTCCGCTGGCGATCCTGTGCGTGATCGCCCTCGGCGGTCCGCTGACCGCCTACGCCATCCCGGCCATGACCATCATCACCGACTCGGCCGAGCGTGCGGCGATCCCGGTGGTGATGGCGACGCTCCTGCTCAACCTCGCCTGGGCGACCGGGGAGACGATCGGCGCCCCCGCCGCCGCCAGCATCTCCCAGGCCACCAGCGACGCCGTGCCGCTGCTGCTGCTGGCCGCGCTGATGGTGGTGACGCTGGTCCCGGTCCTGCGGCGCGCGCCTGGGCCCCCCCCACGCGAAGCAGTCGGCCGACGATGACGCTGCCGAACCGGATCCCGAGCGGATCGCCGTGGCCAGCGGATGAGCGAGCTCGCGCACCTCCTGGCACCCGTCGACGTCGGCCCGCTCACCCTCAGAAACCGCGTCGTCTCCACCTCGCATCAGACCGGGCTGGTCCACGACCACCTGCCCACCGAGGACCTGCTCGACTACCACGAGGCCCGTGCCCGCGGCGGCGCCGGCGCGATCTTCGTCGAGGCCACGGCCGTTGACCCCACCGGCCTGCTGACCGGCCACACCATCGCCGGCTTTCACCCGGAGATCGTGCCGGTCTACGAGCGCCTGGCCGACCGCGTCCACGGTCACGGCGCCAAGCTGTTCGTGCAGCTGCTGCACGGGGGCCGCGAGCTGATCGCGAGCTCACCGAAGCCGCCTGCGGTGGCCCCGTCGGCGGTGCCCAGCCTGCGCTTCAAGTCGGAGCCGCGCGCCCTGACCCTGAATGAAATAAAAAATATAATCGCCGGGTACGGGGACTCGGCACGGCTGGCGGCCGAGGGCGGGCTGGACGGGATCGAGGTCTCGATGGCCCACGGGTATCTGCCCGCACAGTTCCTGTCGCCGCTCTCAAACCGCCGCGGCGACAGCTACGACGGCTCGCTGGAGGCGAGGCTGCGCTTCTCGCTCGAGGTGCTCGGAGCGGTCCGCGCCGCCATCGGCGACCACCTGGCGGTCAGCGTGCGCCTGTCCGCCGATGAGCTCACCCCCGGCGGCCTCGACCTCGAGCAGTCGGCGCAGATCGCCGCCCGCCTGCACCGCGAGGGCGGAGTCGATCTGATCTCGCTCGTGCTCGGCCACTCCGCGTTTCCCGCCGCCTCCACCTTCATCGCCCCACCGCCGCCGGTCCCCGCCAACGCCATCGCCCTGCCGGCCAAGGCGATCCGCGACGCGGTGCCCGAGGCGACGCTGCTGACCACCACCCGGGTGGTCGATCTGGCCGCCGCCGACGAGCTGGTCGCCGACGGCATCGCCGACCTGGTGGGGATGACGCGGGCGCTGATCGCCGACCCCGACCTGGTCGACAAGACGCGGGCGGGTCGCACCGACGAGGTGATCGAGTGCGTGGGCTGTAACCAGGCCTGTATCGGGCACTACCACGCCGGTGTCCCGATCGGCTGCGCCGTCAACCCCCGCACCGGGCGCGAGCGCACGCTGCCTCGCCGACACCGCTCCCCTCAGGGCCGGGTGCTGATCATCGGCGGCGGGCCGGCCGGATGCGCGGCGGCGCTGGAGGCGGCCGGCGAAGACGTGCAGGTGACCCTGCTCGAGCGCGAGCCCGAGCTTGGAGGTCAACTCCGCCTTGCCGGCCACGCCCCCGCCCACGCCGAGACCTGGGAGCGCTACCACCGCTCGACCACCGCCCGCCTGAGTGCCGCCGGGGTCGACGTCCAGCTGAACACCGAGGCCACCGCCGACACCGCCCGCGACTACGACCGAGTCGTGCTGGCCACCGGCGCCCGTCCCTACACACCGCCCGACGCACCTCCGGCCGTGCAGGCGTGGGATGTGATCCGGGCGCCCGAACCGATCGCCGCAACCGGCCCTGATCGCCGACTGGGGCGGCGGCTGGGACGGTCTCGATGCCGCCGAGCGCCTGGCCGGCGCCGGCGTCCAGGTCACCTTGGCCTGCGCCGCGACCGTCCCCGGCGAGACGCTTCACCAGTACCAGCGCAACCTCTATCTGGGACGTCTGGACGAGCTCGGGATCGAGATCCTCCACCACCACGAGCTCGCCGGCACCAGCCTGCGCCACGTGTTCTCGGGCCGCACCGCCCCGCTGCCGGAGGCGACCACGCTCGTGCTCGCCCAGGGTCGCGTTCCCGCCGACGAGCTGTGGGCCCAGCTCGAGTCGCACCCGGACGCGGTCCGCGCCGGCGACGTGCTCGGCCCGCGCACGCTCGAGGAGGCGGTGCTCGAAGGTACTCTCGCGGTCGTGAACGGCGAATGACCGCGTCGGGCACGGCGACGACACGCATCGGCGGCCACCTGGTGGCCGAAAGCCTGGCCGCGCTCGGGGCCGAGGCCGCCTTCGGGGTCCCGGGGGTTCACGCGCTGGCGATCTGGGAGGGGCTCCGGGCAGGCCCCGTCACGGCCTACGGCACCCGTACCGAACTCTGCGCCGGGTTTGCCGCCGACGGCTACGCCCGCAGCTCAGGCAAGCCGGCTCCGCTGCTCCTCTCCACCGGGCCGGGCGCGCTGAACTCGTTGACCGCGATCATGGAGGCGGCCAGCTCGCACGTGCCGGTGGTCGCCGTCTCCAGCCAGATTCCGGCCCCCCTGATCGGCGCCGGGCGGGGCTACCTGCACGAGCTGCCTGACCAGCTGGCCTCGTTTCGCCCCCTGGTCAAGCACGCGGTCAGAGCGCGGAGCGCCGACGCCATCCCCGAGCTGCTGGCCCGGGCCTGGCAGGTGGCGGTCACGCCGCCCTCGGGACCGGTGTACGTCGAGATCCCCGTCGATCTGCTCCGCGCCGACGTTGGCGGGTCCCCAGTCACCGCGCTCGCCGCCGCCCCCCAACGCCACGCTGCCCGAGCCGACGCGCTGCAGGTCGCCGCCGGGCTGCTGGACGAGGCGCAGCGTCCGGTCATCTGGGCCGGCGGCGGCGTGGTCAGGTCCGGCGCCGAGGATGAGCTGCGCGCGCTGGCCGAGCGCCTCGACGCACCGGTGGCAACCACCTACATGGGCAAGGGCGCGTTTCCCGGCGACCACCGCCTGGCCGCCGGCTGCGGCTGCGATGAGGCCGCCCTTCAGGAGTTGCTCGGCGACGCCGACGTGCTGCTGTGCGCCGGCACCGAGCTGGGGGCCGAGACCACCGGGCAGTACGAGCTGAAGCTCGGCGGCCGGCTGATCCACCTCGACGCCGACCCGGCCCGGATCGGGCTCACCTACGCCGCCACCCCCCTGATCGGCGACGCCAAGCCAACGCTGGCCGCGCTCACCCCGCTGGTCTCGCCGCGGGCGCCCGCCGACGCCGCCGAGCGCGTGGCCGCGGTTCACGCCCGCATCAGACGGGGGCTCGAGGACCAGGGGCGCGAGTTCGAGCTCGGGCTGCTGGACACGGTCGCGGACCGCGCTGCCAGACGACGCCATCACCGCCTGGGACATGACCATCCTCGCCTACTGGGCCGCCCCCCACCTGCCGCTCGGCCCCGGCCAGCAGTTCCTGTATCCGCTGGGCTCGGGAACCCTGGGCTACGCCTGGCCGGCGGCGATCGGCGCCGCCATCGCCAACCCCGGCCGGCCGGTGCTGGGCGTCGTCGGCGACGGCGGCCTGCAGTACGCCCTGGCCGAGCTCGGGACCGCCGCCCAACACGGGATCGCCGCCAAGCTGCTGGTGGTCGACGACGGCGGCTACGGCATCCTGCGCGAGTATCAGCACGACGCCTTCGGCCACACCACCTCGGTCGAGCTGCCGGGCGCCGACATCGCAGCGGTGGCGCAGGCCTTCGGCGTGCCCGTCGCCACCGCCACGCCCGACGATCTCGGCGAGCGGCTCGGATGGGCGCTGGCGCAGCCGGGGCCGGCCGCCGTCGTGCTGCGCGCCAGGCTGGTCGCCGCCCAGCCCACGCCATGACCGCGCCGGCGCTACCGGACCTCCTGCGTCCGTCGGTGATCGGCGTCGGCGCCTACGTCCCCGGAGCCAGCGCCAGCGAGACAAAGGCTCGCTTCGGCCGCCAGGACATGGTCCGCCTGAACTGGAACGAGAACCTGTTCGGGCCGCTGCCCGGAGTACTGGAGGAGACGAGCGCGGCGCTGGGCTCGGCGTGGGCCTACCCCGAGGAGGCCTACGCCGAGCTCCGCGGCGCGCTGGCCTCCTGGTCGGGCGCGGATCCCCGCCAGCTGGTCCTCGGCCACGGGATCCAGGCGCTGACCGTGGCTCTGGTCACCGCCTTCGTCGACCCCGGCGACGCCGTGGTCATCCCGCGTCCGACCTACGGTCTCTACGCCCAGGCGTGCGCGGTGGCCGGCGCCCGGGTGCACCGGGTCGACAACCAGCCCTCGCTGGCGCTCGACCTCGAGGCGGTGGCCCGGACCGCCGCCGACACCGGGGCCAAGCTCGCCTGGATCTGCGATCCCAACAACCCCACCGGGCTGCGGCTGCGCGCGTCGGAGTGGGAGGAGTTCCTGACCGCGCTGCCCGACACTTGCGTGGCCGTCGTCGACGAGGCCTACGGCGACTACATCGAACCGGGCCGACGCCTCGATCGCCTCGCCGACATCCGCGCCGGACGCCCGCTGATCGTGCTGCGCACGTTCTCCAAGATCTTCGGCCTGGCCGGACTGCGACTCGGCTACCTGCTCGCCGACGAGTCGCTGACGGCCCACCTGGACGCGGTTCAGGAGCCGTTCAACGTCAACTGTTCGGCGCTGGCCGCCGGGTTGGCCAGCCTGCGCCGGACCGATCTTCTGCCCGCGCGCCGTGCGCAGGTCGATCGCGCCCGCCGGCGGCTCACCGCCCGGCTCGCCCCCCACGGCATCCGCGCCTACGAGTCCGACGCCAACTTCGTGCTGCTCGAGCTCGGCGACGACGATCTCCGCGTCGCCGACGCGCTGGCCCGCGGCGGCGTGCTGGTGCGGGCCGGCACCGAGTTCGGGCTCCCGGGCTTCATCCGTGTGACCACCGGCGACGAGGAGCTGATGGACTCGGTGGGCGCGCAGATCGCGAGCGCGGTGAGCCGGTGAGCCGTGTCGTCCTGCTCGATCCCGCCGGGCAGCTGGAGACGATCCGCGCCGCGCTGGCCGATCACCCCCACCTGGAGATCGAGCGGGCCCAGCGGCTGCCCCGCGGGCCGGGCATCATCGCCGTGATCGTCCCGCCGGAGATCCCGGTCGCGGCCGCCGAGCTCCAACACCTTCCCTGACCTGCGGATCGCGGCCGCCCCCGCCACCGGCTTTGACCACCTCGACCTCGAGGCGATCGCCACCGCCGGCGCCTGGGCCACCCACTGCCCGGGCTACTGCGACGACGAGGTCGCCGAGCACGCCATCGCCTTCGCGCTTGACCTGTTGCGCGGCGTCACGCTGCTTGACCGTTCGGTGCGCGGCGGGGAGTGGAACGAGTTCGCCGTCGAGCCCCGGCGGGTGGCCGGCGCCACCCTGGGCATCGTCGGGCTGGGGCGGATCGGCCGTCAGGTGGCCTGGCGCGCCCAGGGGCTGGGCATGCACGTCATCGCCCACGATCCCCACGTCGATCCGGCCAGGGCGGACGGGGTCGAGCTGGTGCCCTTGCCCGAGCTGCTGCGCCGGGTCGACGTGATCACCCTGCACACCACGCTGCACCCTGAGACCCGCGGGATGATCGGCGCCGCCGAGCTGGGCCTGATGGCCCCCGGCGCCTATCTGGTCAACTGCGCCCGGGCGGCACTCGTCGACCACCAGGCGCTCGGCGAGGCGCTGCGCTCGGGACGGCTGGGCGGCTGCGCGCTCGACGTGCTGCCGGTGGAACCCCCACGCACCGACGAACCCGCCCTCACCTGGCCGCGGACGTTGCTCAACCCCCACGCCGCCTACTACTCGCCCGACTCGGCGACGGCGCCCTACCGGATGGCCGCCGAGGCGGTGGCCGCGGTGCTCGAGGGTCGCGAGCCCTACGGCGCGCTGGCCCGCCCGGCGGCCCGCTCGAGCTCGGCCGGCTCGCAGCCCAGCTCGAGCGCGGCGGCCGCCAGCGACATCGCCACGTAGGCCTCGGGCGTGTGGTCGCGGTCGCCGAGCACCATGTGCACGGCGAGCCCGTCGGTCAGCGCCGACAGGCGTAGCGCGACCGAGGCCGGGTCGGGCACCCGCCACTCGCCCCGGTCGCACCCGTAGCGCACCACGTCGGCGATCGTCTCGCGCCAGCGCTCGTGGAAGTGACGCTGCGCCACCGCAGTCTCGGGGTGATGGCGCGAGTACACCCACAGGTCCATCCACAACGGCCAGTCGCTGGTGCTGGAGCTCACGAACAGCCGGGCGATGCGGTCAACGCCCCGCTCCAGACGGTCAAGCTCGGCGAGCAGCGGCTCGTAGAAGGCGTCGTCGGCTTCGGCGATGGCCAGCGCGAACAGCTGGTCCTTGGTGCCGAAGTAGTACACGACGCTGGTGGCGCTGATCCCGGCCCGCCTGGCCACGTCGACCAGGCGCACGTCCCACAGCCCGCGTTCGCGGATCACCTCCAGCGCCGCGGCGAGGATCTGCGGCCGGCGAATGTCATCCAACCGCCGCCGCGGACGTGATACGGTGCGACCTGAGCCTCCTGAAACGGTCATTTCAACTTAGTATTTCACACGCGATGCCCTCCTACTCCTCTCCCCTGCGAGCCGATGCCAACGCCGGCCGGGTGGCGCTGGTCACCGGCGGCGGCAGCGGCGTCGGGCGCGCCACCGCGCTCGAGCTGGCCGCCACCGGGGCGGCGGTGGTCGTCTGCGGGCGCCGGCGAGCAGCCGCTGCGCGACACCGAATCCGCGATCGCCGCCGGCGGCGGCGAATGCCTGGCCGTCCCCGCCGACGTGCGCGAGCCCGACCAGGTGCAGCGCGTCGTCGAGGCGGCGCTCGAGCGCTTCGGCGCGATCGATGTCCTGGTCAACAACGCCGGCGGCCAGTTCTCGGCGCCCGCCGAGGAGATCTCCGACAACGGCTGGCGGGCCGTGCACCGGCTGGCCGTCGACGCCGCCTGGACGGTGACGCGCGCGGTGGCCACCGGCTCGATGATCCCCCGCCGCCAGGGACTGGTGGTGTTCATCGGCTTCAGCCCGCGGCGCGGTAGCCCCGGCTTCGCCCACGCCTACGCGGCGCGCGCGGCGGTGGCCAACCTGGCCAGCGGGCTGGCGCTCGAGTGGAGCGTGCACGGGATCCGCAGCGTGTGCCTGGCGCTGGGGACGATCGCCACCGAGGGCCTGCAGCAGTACGGCGACACGGAGATCGAACGCTGGCGGCGGGCGGTGCCGCTGGGACGGCTCGGCAGCGCCGAGGAGGTCGCGTCGCTGATCGCGTTCCTGGCCAGCCCCGGCGGCGCCTACATCACCGGCACGACGATCGCCGTCGACGGCGGCACCGACGCCTGGGGGCTGGCCGAGCCCCCGCCGCGATGACCGGCCGTCCGATCGAGGCCCTGTTCGCGCCGACGTCGGTGGCGGTCGTGGGCGCCTCCGAGGATCAGCGCAAGTGGGGCAACTGGCTGGCCCGGGGCGCTCTGCGCGGCGAGAGTCGGCGGCCCGCCTACCTGGTCAACCGCCGCGCCGGCGAGGTCCTGGGCCGTCGCGCCACCGTTCGCTGCGCGAGCTCGACGAGCGGCCCGACCTGGTCGTGATCGCGGTGCCCGCCGCCGCGCTCGAGGAGGCGGTCGACGAAGCCCTGGAGGCGGGGGCTCGCGCCATCGTGGCCATCACCGCCGCCACCGGTCTGGACGCCGTGCTCGCCGAGCGGGTCCGTCACGCCGGCGCCGTGCTGCTCGGTCCCAACTGCCTCGGGGTGCTGGACTCCGGCCAACAGCTTGAGCTGATCCCCAACCCGCTGCCGGCGGGTTCGATCGGGTTCATCTCCCAGAGCGGCAACCTGGCGCTGGAGCTGGGCCTGCTGGCCGCGCCCGAGGGGCTGGGCTTCAGCCGCTTTGCCTCGCTGGGCAACCAGGCCGATCTGAGCGCCACCGACCTGATGCGAGGACTTCGCCGGCGCACGAGGACACCAAGGTGATCGCCCTGTACGTCGAGGACTTCCGCGACGGCCGCGCGTTCGCCCGCGCCGCCGCTGACGCCGTCGCCGCCGGCAAGCCGGTGCTGGCCCTGGCCATCGAGCGCGGCGGCGCCACCAGCCGCGCCGTGCGCTCCCACACCGGGCGCGCTGGCCAGCGACGGCGGCGGCCATCGACGCCGCCTTCGCCGCCGCCGGGATAGAGCGCGTGCACACCCCGCGCGAGCTGCTCGACACCGCCCAGGCGCTGCTGCGCTCCCGACCGCTCGCGCGGACGGCGCCTCGCCGTGCTGGCCGACGGCGGCGGTCACGGCAGCATCGCCGCCGCGGTGGCTGGCGCGCCGGGGCCTCGATGCTGCCGCAGCTGCCAGACCCGACCGCCGAGCTCGCTGCGCTCGCAGCTGCCCGGACGGCGCCGCCGTCGACAATCCGGTCGACCTGGCCGGCGGGGCCGAGCAGGACGTGCACGCGTTTGACCGGATCGCGCTGCAGCTGCTGGGCTCAGACGCGGTCGACGCGCTGCTGATCACCGGCTACTTCGGCGGCTACGCCGAGTACAGCCCCGAGATGGCGCGCCGAGGAGCTCGACGCGCCGCTGCCCTGATCGGCGAGGCGGCCAGCGGCCACCGGCCGCCCGGCCGTCGTGCACACCATGTACCCGCTCGGGCCGGCGGCGACGGCGCTGCGCGAGGCCGGCGTGCCGGTGTACGCCACCGTCGAGCAGGCCGTCGGACGCGCTGGCGCGGCTGTCGGCGACGGTCGCGCCACCAGTCGCTGCACATCCCCTCGCTGCCGGCGCCGGCCGGCCCCCGTCACCGACAGCGACTACGAGGCTGCCCGGTCTCTGCTGGCCGACGCCGGCATCCCGTTCGTCGGCCCAGCGCGGCGTGACCAGCGCGTCGCGAGGCGCTGGCCGCCGGGCGCGAGCTCGGCTACCCGGTGGTGCTCAAGGCGCTGGGGACACTGCACAAATCAGACGCCGGCGGCGTCGTGCTCGGCCTGCGCGACGACGCCGAGCTCGACGACGCGTACGCCGACGTTGCAACGCCGTCTGGCGCCCGAGCGCTGCTCGGTCGAGCGCATGGCGCCGCTGGGCGACGGCGTCGAGCTGCTGATCGGCGCCCGCTAGGACGCGCGGTTCGGCCCCGTCGTGTTGGCCGGCGCTGGGCGGCGTCTACACCGAGGTGCTGCGCGACACCGCGGTCGCGCTGGCGCCGATCACCGAGCGCCCAGGCCGAGTCGATGCTGCGCGCTCGCTGCGCGCTGGCGCCGCTGCTGATGGGCGCCCGCGGGCGCCCGCGGCTGGACGTGGCCGGCCGCGGCCGTCGGCGCTGGCGGCGCTGTCGCGCGTGGCCGCCGCCCACCCCGAGCTCGCCGAGCTCGAGGTCAACCCCCTGCTGGTCACGCCCAGCGGCGCGCTGGCACTGGACGCGCGCATGGTGCAAGCGCCGTCGCAATCGAGCGCGACACCGCCAATGACCGTCCCCCAGCCGTAGACCACACACCGATCACTAGCCGAGGAGCCAACCGTGGAGTTCACCTACACCCCGGAGCAGCTCGCCCTCCGCGAGCGCGCCAGCCGCCTGACCGACGCGATCATCCCCTACGAGGAGCCGTGCGAGGCCGGCCGCGGGCTGCCGGAGCGAGTCGCTGGCCGAGATCCGCGACCTCGTCCTCGAGCCACCAGCTCAACGCGATCAACATGCCCGCCGAGTGGGGCGGCCAGGGCCTGTCGGTGCTCGACCAGGTGATCGTCTCCGAGCGACTGGGGCAGCTGACCAACGCGCTGTGGGACGCCGTCTGGCGCCCCGCCAACGCGCTGCGCCACTGCACCCCCGAGCAGCGCGAGCGCTACCTGATCCCGGCCATCAACGGCGACCGGCGCGACTGCTTCGCCGTCACCGAGGAGAAGGCCGGCTCGGACCCGTCGCTGATCGAGACGGTGGCCGAGCGCGACGGCGACGGCTACCGCATCAGCGGCGAGAAGTGGTTCGTGACCGTCGGCGACGTCGCCGATTTCCTGATCGTCCAGGCGCTGGCCGGCCCCGAGCGGGCGCCGACGCTGTTCCTGGTCGACAAGGATCAGCCGGGCGTCAGCGTCAAGCGCACGCCCGCCTACATGCACACGTTCGTGTTCGAGCACCCCGAGTTCGTGTTCGACGACGTGCAGGTCGGTCCCGACCGCGTGCTCGGCGAGGTCGGCGGCGGCTACGAGCTGACCCGCGAGTGGTTCGTCGAGGAGCGGCTGATGATCGCCGCCCGCGCCACCGGCGCCGCCGAGCGGGCGCTGACGCCTGGCCTCGGACTGGGCCAACGAGCGCGTGCAGTTCGGGCGCCCGATCGCCGCCAACCAGCTGATCTCGGCCGATGATCGCCGACAGCGCGTGCGACATCGCGCTGTGCCGGGCGCTCACCCACCAGGTGGCCTGGGAGGCCGACAACGGGATGCCGCGCAAGCTCCTGCACGCCAAGGCGGCGATGGTCAAGCTGACCGCCTCGGAGGCCGCCGGCCGGGTGATCGACCGCGCCGTGCAGATCTTCGGCGGCCGCGGCTACATGCGCGAGAACCCGGTCGAGCGGCTGTACCGCGACATCCGCGTCGACCGGATCTGGGAGGGCACCTCGGAGATCCAGCGGATGATCGTGGCCAACGAGGCCGCCAAGCGCGGCCTCGACCAGCTGCTGCAGTTCGGCGCCGCGATTCCGGACCGGGAGGCGGTCGGTGCCTGAGGTCCTGACCATCGAGCGGCGCGAGCACGCCGTGCGTCATCGCGCTCCAGCGCCCGGCCAAGCTCAACGCGATCTCGGCCGAGATGGAGCGCGAGCTGTGCGACGCGCTCGAGAGCGCCCGAGGTGCGCGACGCCGCCGTGCGTGGTGCTTCACCGGCGGCGAGCGCGTCTTCTCGGCCGGCGCGGATCTGAACGAGATGTGGGGCCTGGATCCCGGCGCGATCATGGCCTCCTACCGGGCGCACCGGCGACTTCGCCGAGCGCGTGGCCGACCTCCCCCAGCCGACGCTGAGCGCGATCTCGGGCTACTGCCTGGGCGGCGGCTTCGAGCTGGCCCTGGCCACCGACTTCCGCATCGCCGAGCCCAGCGCGATCTTCGGGCTCCCGGAGGTCGGCTCTGGGGATCCTCCCCAGCTGGGGCGGCACCCACCGGCTGGTGCGCCTGCTCGGCCCCGCCCGGGCCAAGGAGCTGATCCTGCTGCACGAGCGCATCGACGCCGCCGAGCGCGCACCGGCATCGGCCTCGTCACCGAGGTGGTGCCGAGGACGGCACGGCGCTGGAGCGGGCGCTGGCGCCACGCGCAGCGGCTGGCGTCGCTGCCGCCGCTGGCGGTCAGCGTCACCGGCCAGGTGATCGATGCCATGCCGGAGGCCTCGCGCACCGCCGGCCTGGCCCTGGAGCGGCTCGCCTACGGGATGCTCGCCCAGACCGAGCGAGGCCGACGGCGCGCTGTCGGGGCGGTGGGAGCGATGAGCGCCGACCCGGCGAGCTCTCGACCGACGAGCAGGTGGAGATCCAGCGCGTGTGCCGCGACTTCGCCGCCCGCGAGATCCGGCCGATCTCGCTGGCCGTCGACGAGGCCGACATCGAGGTGCCGCGGGAGGTCTGGCGCAAGGCGGCCACGCTCGGGCTGACCTCGTTCATGCTGCCCGGCCGAATACGGCGGCGCCGGCATGACCGACTGCCTGACCGCGTGCATCGTCCAGGAGGAGCTGTCGCACGGCTGCGCCGGGATCGGCAACCTGATCACCTCCAACGGCTTCTTCGCCGAGCCGGTGCTGGCGCTGGGCTCACGCGCGAGCAGCAGCGAGCGCTGGCTGTCGCCGCTGGCCGGCGACGGACCCGCCGTTCACCGCGCTGGCCATCACCGAGCCCGAGAGCGGCTCCGACGCCGCCTCGATCCGCACCCAGCGCCCGCCGCGCCGACGGCGGCTATCGTGCTCACCGGCCAGAAGGCGTGGATCTCCAACGGCGGCGTGTCGCGCTTCTACGTGGTGTTCGCCACCGTCGAGCCCGGGCAGCGGCCACCGCGGCATCACCGCGTTCCTGGTCCAGGATGACGACGAGGGGCTTCTCGTGCGGCCCGCCGATCCGCAAGATGGGCCAGCGGGCCATCCCCAACACCGAGCTGTTCCTCGACGACGTGTTCGTGGCCGAGGACCGCCGGCTCGGCGACGAGGGCCAGGGCTTCGCCGGGCTGATGCAGACCTTCGACCGCTCCCGGGTCACCCTGGCCGCCTCGGCCACCGGCCTGGCCCGGGCGGCGCTCGAGTTCGCGGTCGCAGTACGCCAAGGAGCGCACCCAGTTCGGCAAGCCGATCGCCGAGCACCAGGCGGTCGCGTTCCGCCTGGCCGACATGGCCCTGCGGGTCGACGCCTCCCGGCTGCTCACCTGGCGGGCGGCGCACGATGCTCGACCGCGGCGAGCGGGCCACCGACGCGAGGCGGCGATGGCCAAGCTGCACGCCTCCGAGACCGCGATGTGGTGCACCTGGGCGGCGGTCCAGACGCTGGGCGGCTGGGGCTACTCGCGCGAGTACCCGGTCGCAGAAGTGGATGCGCGACGCCAAGCTCGAGGAGATCGAGGAGGGAACCTCGGACATCCAGCGGCTGGTGATCTCCCGGGCGCTGCTGCGCTAGCGGCGACGCGAGCGGGCGGCGCCCGATCCTGGTCGCCCGCCCGCGGTCCGCAGAGCCTGGTACTCAGGGATGCGCTGCGTCAGCCTGGCGCGCCAGCGTGGTCAGGGCCGTGAAGAAGGCCGGCGGCTGGCCCCGGAACAGACCCATCTTGGTCAGGAACGTGGCCGCCCCCATGGCCGCACCCTTCGTTTCAGTCGGCCTGATGATCGAGCACACCGGGAACTTGCGGTTCAGGAATGCCGTCGGCTCGGGCATGATCAGGTTGGTCTGGAACAACTCGGCCGCCGAACGGAGGCTTGTTGAGGTCGGGGAACTCGAGCCCGTTGGTGGGGTCGGTGAGCGGCGGCGCATTGCCCGCCTTGTCGCTCCAGGTCTGGAAATGCATCGTCTCGGTGGGGCCGATGCTGAGCAGGACCCGCAGCACCTCCGGGTCCCTGACCCGCTGAGCCAGCGAGGGATACAGGCTGGTGCCGCCCTGCTCGATGGTGGCGAAGTGAAAGCCCGCGGTATTGGCGATCGCCTGCAGGTGCTTGGGCGGCGTCAGGTCGGCATTCGAGCGCGGGATGGCCGGGAAGCGGCCCTTCAGCAGACCCGGGACCGCCGGCGGGAAGCTGTCGCCGAGGTCCGGGTTCTTGTTCGGGGACCGGTAGCGCGTCCACCAGCGTCGTGTCGACCGTCAGCTCCATCAGGTTGGTGAGCCGCAGGATGCCCATGCTGGCGCCGTGTGGCCGTGCTGCCCGGCAACGTGCGGAACATGTCCAGGTTCACCGGCTGTGCCCCCCGGGACTCCAGGTAGGCGTTGATGAACGTGAAATGGGTGAACTCGTCGTCGGTGTTGTCGTGGATGTACTGCGCCATGTCCGAGTCAAGCTGCGACAGCGCTTTGGTGTAGGCGGGATTGCCGCTCGCCGCCGGGGACCTCGGTATCCTGGATGCCGCCGAGCTCGTTGTACTGCTGCCACAGGTCGGTCTCGAGGATCTCCGCCGCCGCCAGGAAGCGGAGGATGGCGGCGTCCCCTGTGCTCAGGGTTCCGCTGGCGAAGGCCTCGGGGGCAAGGCCGAGGGCGGTAGTGCCGAGGGCGGCCGCGCCCGCGCCGGCTAGGAACGTACGACGGCTGGTGCGACCGTTCGTCGGACCGCTGGTCGACCCCGGCTTCGCCGGGACGGTGGTCGAGGCATGGGTCTTCATATCTGACTCCCATCTGCACGCGAGTGGCCCCTTCACCCGCCAAGACGCCGGCGGGCCAGCATCTCTTCCCAAGTTCTTGGCGTGATCTCAGGACGAGTCTTAAGCGCGAGCGGGCGGCGACCCGGTGCTGGTCGCCGCCCGCGTCTGCGGCACTCAGTGGGCGGCGACCCGGTGCTGACCGCCGCCCACGCCTGCGCCCCAGTCTGTGGTCAGCCGAGCCGCATGCGTGGTCTACATCCGCTTAGACGCCAGCTTTGCAGCTTCCTTCCCGCGTCGGTAAGAAGTTTCTCATCGAGCGCCCACGATGGCCGGAACCCGGCCGCCCGGCCGCTCGAGGTCAGCCCTCGACGCGCTCCTCGGTGACGTCGCGGGCCACCAGCGCGGCGTAGGCGCCGCCGCGCTCGAGCAGCTCCTCGTGGGTGCCGCGCTCGACGATCTCGCCGTGGTCGAGCACCACGATCTGGTCGGCGTCGCGGACGGTCGACAGGCGGTGGGCGATGGTGATCGTGGTGCGCCCCTCGGCCAGGCGCTCGAGCTCGGCCTGCACGGCGTACTCGGTCTGGGTGTCGAGCGAGCTGGTCGCCTCGTCGAGCACCAGCACCGGCGGGTTGCGCAGCACCGTGCGGGCGATCGCCATGCGCTGCTTCTCGCCCGCCGGAGAAGCGGTAGCCGCGCTCGCCGACGATCGTGTCGTAGCCCTCGGGCAGCGAGGCCACCAGGTCGTGGATCCGCGCCGTCCGCGCCGCGTCCTCGATCTCCTCGTCGGTGGCGTCCGGCCGGGCGAAGCGCAGGTTCTCGCGCACGCTGGCGTGGAACAGATAGGTCTCCTGGGAGACGACCCCGACGGTCGCGGCCAGCGAGGCCAGCGACACCTCGCGGACGTCGACGCCGTCGATCGTGACCCGCCCCTCCTGGGGCTCGTACAGGCGCGCCACCAGATAGCCGAGCGTCGTCTTGCCCGACGCCGGTCTCGCCGACGATCGCGGTCCGCGTCCCGGCCGGCACCACCAGGTCGATGTGGCGCAGCGTCCACTCGTCCTCGCCGTCGGTGCTCTTGACGCCGTAGCGGAAGGAGACGTCCTCGAGCCTGACCTCGCCCAGCACCTCGTCGGGGCGCAGCTGGACCGGATCGTCGGCCTCGACGATGTCGACCGGCAGGTCGAGGTACTCGAAGATGCGGTCGAACAGGGCCAGCGAGGCCTCCACGTCGGCGCCCGACGCCGAGCAGCGACTGGATCGGGAACAGCAGCCGGGTCTGCAGCGTGGTGAACGCCACCACGGTGCCGATCGAGATCGTGTGGCCGATGAAGCTCTGGCCGGCCAGCCAGTAGATGATCGCCGGCTGGATGGCGAACGTCATCTGGATCGTCGACATCACCCAGCGGCCGGCCATCCGGCGAGCGGACCTCGAGGTCGGCGATGCCCTGGGACTCGCCGGTGAAGCGCTCGGCCAGGTCGTCGCCGCGGCCCATCGTCTTGCCGAGCATGATCCCGGACACCGACAGCGACTCGGCCACCAGCGCCGACAGGTCGGCCAGGCGCCGCTGCTGCTCGGTGGTGATCTTGCGGCGCATCTTGCCCACCCGCCGGGTCAGCCACACGAACAGCGGCACGAACACCAGCGAGATCACCGCCAGGCGCCAGTCGAGGATGCACATGGCGACGAGCGAGGCGATCACCGTGGTCGCGTTCTGGGCGATCGTGGTCGCGGTGGTGGTGACGACGTTGTCCAGGCCGCCGATGTCGTTGGCGATCCGCGACTGCACCTCGCCGGTGCGCGTCCGGGTGAAGAAGGCCAGCGACATCCGCTGCAGGTGCCGGTAGACGGCGGCGCGGAGGTCGTGCATCACCCGCTGGCCGATCTGGTTGGACAGGTAGGTCTGCCAGACGCTGAACGCCGCGTTGACGATCGCGATCGCGATCATCGCCGCACCAGCACCGGTCAGCAGCGTGGTGTCGTGCTCGAAGATGCCCTTGTCGAGCACGCCGCGCAGCAGGAACGGCTGCAGCATGCCGAGCCCGGCGCTGAACACGATCATCACCAGCACGACCGTCAGGCGGACCCGGTAGGGCCTGAACAGCGCCAGGATCCGCTGGCGTCGCGCTCGCGCGTCGGGTCCATCAGCGGCGGCGGCTTCTTGCGTCGGACCGCCGCGCAGCGAACGCATCGCACCCGGGCGCCGAGCGCCTGTGAAGCCGCGAATCCTCGTCCGTCTGAACTCATCGTCTTCCTATGATGACGCACCCCTTGCGGTCATCCGCCGGACGCCCCGGGTCCGACTGCCCGACCGGCCGGGAGCATAGTTCGGTCTGGATCGAAGCGTTCCGCCGCTAGGCTCTGCTGGCGACGATGCAAGGCGACGCCGACATCGCCAAGATCGGAGCCCTGGTCGGCCGACCCGGCCCGGGCCCGGATCCTGCTCGCCCTCGGCGACGGCCGCGCGCTGCCGGCCAGCGTGCTCGCCGACGAGGCCGGGGTGGCCGCCTCGACCGCCAGCGCCCATCTGGGCAAGCTCGTCGACGGCGGCCTGCTGACGGTCGAGAGCCATGGCCGCCACCGGTACTTCGCCCTGGCCGATGCCCGCGTCGGCGAGCTGATCGAGGCGCTGGCCCGGCTGGCCCCGCCGGCGCCGGTCCGCTCGCTGCGCCAGGGCACCAACGCGCAGGCCGCTGCGCACCGCCCGCACCTGCTACGACCACCTGGCCGGGGTGCTCGGCGCCGGGCTGATGAGCGCGCATGATCGAGCGCGACCTGCTGCGCGGCGGCGACGGCGCGCTTCGATCGCGCACGCCGCCGCGCCACGACCGGCTGTCGGCGCCCGGCTCCGACCATCGACTACCGGCGTCACCGAGCGCGGGCGTGGCCGAGCTCGGCGCCTTCGGCATCGACTTCGACGCGCTGGTCGCCAAGCCCGCGGCCCCTGGTCCGCTACTGCGTGGACTGGAGCGAGCAGCGCCACCACCTGGCCGGCTCGCTGGGCGCGGCGCTGGCTGAGCGGATGTTCGAGCTCGGCTGGGTGAGCCGCGCGCCGCGGCACCCGCGCCGTCCGCGTCAGCGACGAGGGAGCGGCAGGGCTGCGCGAGACATTCGGGCTTCGGTTGACGGCGGCGAGCTGATCCTCCGCCAGACCACTACCCTCCCAGGCGATGAACGACGACTGGCGCCTGAGGATCACCAGCTGCGGCGACGAGGACGCTGCGCACAGCTGGCGCGAGCGCCTCGACGCGCACGAGATCGAGACACGACCTGGAGAAGACCTTCACGACCGCGTGGTGGTCTCCGTCGATGGCGCCGAGGTGTTCTGCTACGCGCGGCAACCGCGAGCAGCCCGACGGCGCCCGCAGCGAGATCGCAGAAGCTCGCCGCCGAGCACGGCTGGAAGCTCGAGTTCGAGCTGCGCCACTGGCATCCCACCGCCGAGGAGTGGGAGGACCCCGACGCGCCGCTGCCCGACCACCGAGGCCGACCAGAGCCGCGAGCACGCCGAGCTGATGGAGTCCGAGCGCGAGGAATCGGCCCAGCACGGCTACCCCGAGTTCGAGGTGCGGATCAAGTGCGTCACCGGCACACCGCCGGCGAGCTGGCCGACCGGCTGCGCGAGGAGGGCATCCCGATCGTGCACCGCTGGAGCTACGTGCTGGTCGGCGCGCTCGACGAGGACAGCGGCCGGCGCTGGCCGAGCGGCTGAACGGCCGAGGCGCCGCCGGGCAGCGAGGTCACCGTCGAGGGCAACCACCGCGCCACCTACGACGAGCGGCCGTTCCGGCCCGTTCGCCTGGCTCGGCGGCCTCGGCGGCTGAGTCGCCAGTCGACCGCCGGCGCTGGGCCTCACCGATCCGGCTCCAGATGCGGGCCTATCGTAGGCGCCGCCATGGACCGAGCTACCGCTGCCTCGCGCTGATTGCATCGGCCGACCAGCACGTTTGACTTTTGACGGTCGAGCCGGCGGATACTCGCCCTTGCGCGAGGACGCAGCCACGCAGGACGACGCCGGCCACCGCCGAGCCGGCCCCGACCGGGCGGTCCGCGGCGCGAGCCGGCAGCTCGGCTGGGCGCCAGCTCGTTCCCGCCGATCGCCGACTACGGGTTCCTGTCCGACTGCGAGACGGTGGCGCTGCGTCGCGCCCAGCGGCGCGGTCGAGTGGATGTGCCTGCCGCGCGTCGACTCGCCGAGCGTGTTCGGCGCCATGCTCGACCGCGACGCCGGCGCGTTTCGCCTCGGGCCCGGACGGCATGACGGTCCCGGCCGCCCGGCGCTACCTGCCGGGGACGATGGTCCTGGAGACCAGCTGGGGCACCGGCTCCGGCTGGATCATCGTGCGCGACGTGCTGCTGATCGGCCCGTGGCACCACGAGGACGAGCGCTCCCACACCCACCGCCGCGCGCCGACCGACTACGACGCCGACCACGTGCTGCTGCGCACGGTCCGCTGCGTCAACGGCGAGGTCCAGCTGCTGCTCGACTGCGAGCCCAAGTTCGACTACGGCCGCGAGCCGGCCGCGTGGCGCTACACCGGCGACGGCTACCACCAGGGCATCGCCAGCTCGCCCGACGGCGAGCGTCGAGCTGAGGCTGACCACCGACCTGCGGCTCGGGTTCGAGGGCGCGCGGGCCACCGCGCGGCACATGATGAAGGAGGGCGACCAGGTCTACTGCGCGCTGTCCTGGAGCGAGCACGCCCCGCCGCCAGACCTCGACGAGGCCTACGAGCGCCTGGTGTGGACCGCCCACCACTGGCAGCACTGGCTCGACCGCGGCAACTTCCCCGACCACCCGTGGCGCACCTTCCTGCAGCGCAGCGCCCTGACCCTCAAGGGGCTGACCTACGCGCCCAGCGGCGCGCTGCTGGCCGCGGCCACGACCTCGCTGCCCGAGACGCCCGCAGGGCGAGCGCAACTGGGACTACCGCTACAGCTGGATCCGCGACTCGACCTTCATGCTGTGGGCGCTGCTGTCGCTGGGCTTCGACTGGGAGGCCAACGACTTCTTCTACTTCATCGCCGACGTCGCCGCCGGGCGAGGAGAAGCTCCAGGTCATGTACGGCCTCGACGGCGAGCGCGAGCTCGAGGAGCACGTGCTCGAGCACCTGGAGGGCTACGAGCGGCGCCCGGCCGGTGCGGATCGGCAACGCCGCCTACAAGCAGGAGCAGCACGACGTGTGGGGCGCGCTGCTGGACTCGGTCTACCTCCACACCCGCTCGCGCGACTCGCTCGACGACCGCGTGTGGCCGATCCTCTCGCGCCAGGTGGAGGAGGCGATCGAGCACTGGCGCGAGCCCGATCGCGGGATCTGGGAGGTGCGCGGCGAGCCCAAGCACTTCACCTCGTCGAAGATGTTCTGCTGGGTCGCCTGCGACCGCGGCGCCCGGCTGGCCGAGCTGCGCGAGGACGCCGAGCGGGCCAAGCGCTGGCGCGAGGCGGCCGACGAGATCCACGCCGACATCTGCGAGCACGGCGTCGACGAGCGCGGGGTGTTCGTCCAGCACTACGAGACCGACGCGCTCGACGCCGCCCTGCTGCTGATGCCGCTGCTGCGCTTCCTGCCGCCCGACGACGAGCGGATCGTCGCCACCGTGCTCGCGATCGCCGACGAGCTGACCGAGGACGGCCTGGTGCTGCGCTACCGCACCGACGAGACCGACGACGGGCTGGAGGGCAGCGAGGGCACGTTCCTCATCTGCTCGTTCTGGCTGGTCTCGGCGCTGTGCGAGATCGGCGAGCTCGACCGCGCCCGGGGGCTGTGCGAGCGGCTGCTCGGCTACGCCAGCCCGCTCGGGCTGTACGCCGAGGAGGTCGACCCGCACACCGGCCGGCATCTCGGCAACTTCCCCCAGGCGTTCACGCACCTGGCGCTGATCAACGCCGTCATGCACGTGATCCGCGCCGACGAGGAGGAGGCGGCCCGCACGTCGCCCTGGTCCGACTGGCGCGGCCCGAGCTGAGGGCTACTCCCGTGACGCCAGCCGGACGGACTACTCGCGTGGCGCCAGCCGGACCGGCAGCGTCTTGAGCTGGTTGATGAAGCCGGACTCGCACCCAGGTCGGCCGCCCGGCCATCTCCATCTCCGGATAGCGGGCCAGCGTCTCCTCGAACAGCGCTCGCAGCTCGAGCCGGGCCAGGGCCGCGCCCAGGCAGAAGTGCCGGCCGCCGGCGCCGAACGCCTGATGCTCGGGGTTGCGCGCCACGTCGAAGGGGTCGGGATCCTCGTAGCGGCCCTCGTCGCGGTTGGAGCTGACGTACCACATGACCACCTTCTCGCCCTCCTTGATCGGCTGGCCGGCGAGCTCGGTGTCGCGGGTGGCGGTGCGGCGGAAGTGGGCGAAGGCCGGGAACATGCGCAGCGACTCCTCCACCGCGCCGGGGATCAGCGCCGGGTCGTCCAGCAGCAGCCGGCGCTGGTCGGGATGCTCCATCAGCGCCCGCATGCCGCTGCAGTAGGTCGCCTTGGTGCTGTCGTTGCCGGCCGCCATGAGCAGGAAGAAGCCCATCACGATCTCGTGCTCCTCCAGCTTCTGGCCGTCGATCTCGGCGTGGACGAGAACGCTGGTCAGATCGTCGGTCGGGTGCTCACGGCGGTCGGCGATCATGCTGGCGCAGCGGGAGAAGATCTCGGGGATCTCGTTTTCCAGGATGCTCTGCATGCCCTCGGGGTTGAGGTCCGGATCGCCGACCGCCAGCGCGGTGTTCATCAGCCGCGCCCACTCCTCGTCCTCGTCCGGCGGGACGCCCATGAAGCTTCCGATCACCCGGGAGACGACCGGCTGGGCCACGTCGGTGACGAGGTCGCAGGTGTCCCGTCCCTCGAGCCGGTCCAGCACGTCGGTGACGATCCGCCTGATCGCCGGCTCGTGCGCGGCGATCCGCTTGGGCGTGAATCCGGCCTGGAACAGCACCTTCAGCCGGTCGTGCTTGGGCGGGTCCATGCCGATGAACATCGCCTGCATCAGCTCGAGCGGGAATACGTCGGTCATGGCCGTGACGCCGCCCAGCTCGGACGAGTAGGTGCGCCAGTCCCGGCTGACGGTCTGGATGTCGTCGGCGCGCGTGACCGACCAGTAGCCGGCCTCCTCCGGGTACTCGGTGATGTGCGAGGTCCAGTGGACCGGGCACTCGGCGCGCAACCGGGCGAACAGCTCGTGCGGCGGGCCCTCGAGCCAGTTCTCGCGCTCGGTCACGAGCACCTGGCGGAGGTCGCTCCCAGTTGATGTCACGGTCTCCTCCTGACGCAGACTACGAGCCGCGTTGATGTTACTGGCTGGCTGGCCAGCACGGGCGAGATTTCTGACGCGCCGGGGCGGCCGCGGGCTGAGCCTGGCGTCGAGCTAGCCGGCTTCCTGCGGCCTGCGCCAGCTCGGGCTCGAACGCCGGCGCCACGGCTCTCGCGCGCGCGGGCCGGGATCAGGAACCCGGTCAGAGTGGCCCCTAACAGGAACACCGCCTCGAGCACGAAGGACGTGGTGAACCCGGTCACGGTGGGCAGCCCATGGGCGACGTTGTTGGCGAGAAAGGTGGCCACGATCTGCCCCCCGAGCGCGCCGCCGAGAGTCCTCATCACCGTGTTCATGCCAGTGGCCACGCCGGTCTGCTCAGGCGGCACCGCCTGCACGATCAGGTTGCCCAGCGCGGCGAAGGCCAGTCCGATACCGATGCCCAGCAGCGCCGCGCTGATCAGCATGTCGTAGGGGTGGGCGTGCGCGACCGCCAGCCAGGCAAACGACAGGGCGGTGATGGCGCTGCCGAGGATGACGGCGAACTTGGATCCGAAGCGACGGGCGAAGCGGCCGGCGAAGCTGCCCAGCAGGCTCATGAACAGGGCGGCCGGCAACAGGTACAGGCCCGGCCACGACGACCGAGGCGCCGAACCCGAACCCGGTGCTCGTGGGCAGCTGTGCGAACTGCGGGAACACCAGGAACGACGCGTACATTCCGGCGCCGAGCAGGAACGCGACCAGGTTGGTCGTCCACACGCCCCGGATACGCATCATCGTCATGTCGATCAGCGGCTCGCGGCTGTGCACCTCGACCCAGATCCAGGCGGCGCAGAGAACCAGGCCGACGGCCAGCAGACCGAGCGTCTTGGCCGAGCCCCAACCCCAGGTGGTCGTCTCGGAGATTGCGATCAGCACGCAGGAGAAGCCGGCCGTCATCAGCGCAGCGGCCAGCCAGTTGACGTGGCCGGGAACCTTGACCGGAGATTCGGGGATGAACCTCCAGGTGCAGATCGCGGCGATGACCGTGACGATCAGCGGAATCCAGAACAGCCAGTGGTAGTCGAGGTGCTCGACGATCAGGCCGCCGATCACGATGCCGATACCGCCGCCGACGCCGAGGATCGAGGACAGGATCCCGATGCTGCCGGCCACTCGCTCCTTGGGGAACTCGTCGCGCACGATCCCGAAGGCCAGCGGGAAGATGCCGCCGCCCGCGCCCTGGATGACGCGCCCGACGATCATCGGGACCAGCGATGTCGACAGCGCCGAGACCACGGTGCCGACGCCGAGGATGCCCAGCGTGATCAGCAGCAGCTGCTCCTTGCCGTACATGTCGCCGAGCCGGCCGATGATCGAGGTCGCCACCGACGCCGACAGCAGATAGCCGGTCAGCAGCCAGGTCACCCCGGTCTCGGTGGTGTTGAGGCTGTGCTGGATCGACGGCAGGGCGGGGATCACCGCCGAGCTCAGCATCGCGTAGGCCAGGCCGGCCACCGCGGTGACGGCCAGGATCAGGTTGGGATTGACCCCGTGTGTTCGCTCGCCGGTACCGACGGCCGTCACGTCGATCCCATCGGATGTGCCACCGTCACCGAGCATCACTGGCTACTCTAGCGGAATGATCATTCCGGCCTTCGACCTCTCAGCCCGCTCGCGGCCAGCGCCGACGAGTGGGCCACGCTCAGCCCCGAGGCCAAGCGCGAGCGCCTGCTGACCGCCGCCGCCGAGGTGTTCGCGCCGCCAAGGACTCGACGCGCCGATGAGCGAGGTGGCCGAGGCCGCCGGATCCGGCGTGGCCAGCATCTACCGCCGGTTTGACTCCAAGCACGAACTGCTGGCGGCGCTGGTGGTCCAGCGCCTGGATCAGATCACCGACGCGGCACGCGTGGCGCGCCGGCGCGGCGGCGATCGCTGGCGGGCGCTGACCGAGATGCTGCACACGCTGGTCGAGGGTCAGTCGGCCGACGACTTCCTCGGCGAGGCGCGAGCGGCGGTGGCCGGTCACCGCGACGTGATCCTCGCCACCCAGCGCGCCACCGACGCCCTCGATCGCGTGCTGGCCGCGGCCCGGGCGCAGGGTCGCCTGCGCGCCGATGCCACCACGCTCGACATGCGGCTGCTGTTCGCGGCCACCCACGCCGCTCGTCAGGTCGAGCCCGAGCACTGGCCTCGGATGCTCGAGCTGCTGATCGACGCGCTCGACTCCCGCCGCGGCTGACCTTCCTACGAAGCTCCTGCCCCGAGGCTGGTCGTAAAACGGGACATATGTTCCCGTTACTCGCTCAGGTTCCGGTGCTCGTGCGCCTGATCAGCTGGGCGTGCCGGACGGCGCCGACGCGTCGACCTTGGATCCGCCACCGTTCAGCGTGTGGTCGACGGTGAGCCGGGTGATGACCGGCGGCTTCCAAGCACTGCGCGGTCGATCCGGGAGCTGTCCGTCCAAAGCTCGGTCCACTGGGGTGCTTCCTACAACCTCTCGCGGTCCAGAGGTCATCGGACTGCCTCCTGGGTTGTTGGCATTAGCGGGTGATTGGTTTCCGGTCCAACGGCGGGCAAGTCTAGTCCCTGCGCCGGATCCGCTCAAGGACGCCGGCTCCATCCGGCGCCTGCTCGCCGGGTAGCTCGCCGCGGACCACGGCGTTGGCGAATAGGCCGCCCATGATCCCACGGGTCAGGACCGAGACCCCCAGCCGGTGGGTGTCAGTGGTGTCCTGGCGCCGGATCGTCCTCCAGCTGTCACGCATGTGTCCGACATCGAGGTAGGCGCGGGCCGGTCCGGTCTCGAGCTCTTCGAGGGCGTCGTCGACCTCCTCGGCACAGTGCCGCAGCCGGCTGACCAGATCGGCGGCCTGCAGGCCCCGGCGTTGGTTGAGTCGGATCTCGTCGGGCAGCCGCCCGCGCATCGCCTCCCGGATCAGCCAGCGGTACGAGCCGTCGTCAGGGCTCCGGAAAATCCTGTCAGGGACCGACATCGTGAAGGCCACCACGCGGGCATCGCCGGTGGGATCGCGCAGGTCGATCCCGAACCAGGCGCCCAGCTCGGCCATATTCGACCCGGCGATGTTGCGGCCTGGCTTCAGCAGCGCCAGCCGCGCGTCGCGGGGCAGGCGCGGCCGCGTCTCGGGATCCTCCAGCCACGCCGTGGGCAGGTCAAGCCGCCGGGCGAACGCCGGCGCGATCGCCGACGCCCGGTACCACTCGGGGTCGAGCCGGCGCTTGCTCAGCTGCAACCGGAGCGCTGGCAGCGCACGCCAAGCCCGTCGGCGCAGCCACGGGGCCAGCCCGAGCGTGCGCACCTGAGCAACCAAGGGCTGTGACAGCGGATGCCCCGGCCACGAGATGCTCGCGTTCCCCCGAGCGCCATTGAGCAGGATCCGGCATCCAGCTGTCCGGGCCTGCCGTTGGAGATCGAGCATCCAGAACATGTTCGATGCCCCATGGATCGGCGCGGCGTAGACCGCTAGCGCCCACCGGATCCCGGCGATCGGACTCAGCGTGCCAGCGGGCACTGAAACGACGTCGATGTTGCCCGCCGCGTCGGCAATCGCGCGCACGGCCGGCAGCTCGTCGCCGAACCGGCGCGGGTCGTCGGGCACGGGTCCGATCGGCACCGAGGTGTAGGCCGTCAGCCTCTCCCCCCGCTCCCGTAACAGCCCCGCGGCGATCACCGCCACCGCGCTCGAATCCAAGCCGCCGCTGAGCATGACACCCACCGGACCATCGGCTCGCAAGCGGTCGCGGACCCCCTCGCTCGAACCGCTCACGCAGGGCGAGCACATAGTCCGACCGGGATGGAAGCCGCAGCGGCGGGCTCATCCTCGGGACGCCAGTAGCAGCTCGTGCGCACCGCCTCGGGCGTCACGGTCAGCGTGTGTGCCGGCGGCAGCCGGCGTATCGCCGACGCCGCGGTTCCCTCACCGACGTACCGTGGCCAGGAGATCAGATACTGCGCCAGGTACAGCTCGTCGAGCTCGACCGGCGTCAGCCCCAGCGACAGCAGCGCCCGATACGAGCAGCAGAAGGCGGCGGTGTCGCGGTCGCAGTGGTAGTAGACCGCCGAGTTGCCCATCTGGTCGCGAGCCACGAACAGTCGCCGCTGGGCTGGATGCCACGCGGCGAACGACCAGTCGCCGAACAGGCGCCGCGGGGCGTCGCGCCCCCAGCGGCGATACGCGGCCATCATCACGCGGCCGTCACCAATTCCGTGGCCGCGGTCGGGGAGACGCAGCTCGGCGACCAGGGCATCCCGGTTGTCGAGCCGCCCCGCCGCCGTGAACGCGAATCCCGCCTCATCGTCGACGACCGGGAGGTCCTCGAAGCGCGACTCCGGGAAAGAGAAAAGACGGGCCTGCCCGAGCCCCGCCCCGCGTGTCTGACCACTCGCTGAACCCGTCAGGCCCCCAACGTGGCATCGCCGCTCGCAGCGTCGCCAGCGCATCCGCCGCCGGCGCCCCGTCACGCCTGACGACGCCGAAGATCCCGCTCATCCGCCGCCCGGCGCCGAGCGCTCGAAGTCGCGCTCGATCATGTCGGCCAGCTCGGTCACGGTCCAGGCGCCGCGCGGGCGGCGCAGGCGGTAGTGCGGGATGTTCGAGGCCACCGCCGCCGCGAGCTTCAGATACGCGCCGCGGTCCAGCAGGGCGTGCGCCACGCGACCCTGGTACACGAGCTTGCCGACGGCGTCAAAGCGGTCAAAGCCGTCGTCGGTGGCGATCTCGGTGGCGCCCTCGTTGTGCAGCGCCAGCCGCCAGATCGACCTGACCGGAACGGGTCCTGACACCAACCGGCTCCCCGCCAACCGGCTCGTCGCCGCCGGTAACTGCACGCCCTGACCCTCGAGCCGCTCGATCGCGTCCGGCCACAGCCGGACCTCGCCGCCGGTGGGCAGCACCATCACCGCCCCGCCCCCGGCCACACCGCCCGCGGCCACCGTCATCGGCGCCAACTCGTCGCCGAGCATCCCCCAGCCGCGAGCCAGCAGCGCGGCGAGCAGCGTCGACTTCCCGGTGGCCGAGTCACCGGCGAGGATCACCGCCTGGCCGTCGCGGACCGCAGTGGCTGCATGCCAGGCGACGATCCCGCGCTGAAACAGGAGGGCGGCCAGCGGGGTCATGCGAGCAAACCGCGCCACGTCGCGGGGATTAGACCCCACGGCCGGTTCGACGGTCAGCTCCGAGCCGCCGGCGGCCAGGTAGCGGCCGACTCCGGGAACCTCGAACCAGAACCGCCCGGGGGCCGCCGCCCACAGCACACCCCCGCCCGTCGCCCCGTCCAGCGACGGCGGGACATCGCCGTAGACCACCGCCACGTCGCCGAGCCACTCGGGCAGCACGACCGCCGCTGCCGTGCTCTCAGACACCGCTGGTCGCGAAGCTGGCCACGGGCGTGTAGCGGGCCCGCTCGGCCGCGCCGGTCACCACCAGCTCTCCGCAGCGAAGCCACGCGTGCGCGTTCAGGCCCTCCGGTGTGTCGTTGGCCCTGGCCACGCCGAGGTAGAGAGTGCCGTCGATTCGGTGGCGCCGCAATAGCGCCGTCGCCGCCAGCGCCTGCATCAGGCACGTGCTCTCCCACGGGGTATAGGAGGCGGCCGCGCGCACGGCCCACCCGATCGCCGCGGCGCGCGCCACCGCCTCGGGGGTGAGCGACTCCGGCGTCTCCCCCCGATGCAATCCGACGGCGCGCGACACGGTCCGGAACGGCAGGCGAATCGCGAGTCGCATCACTCCCAGCATCAGCGCCGCCCGCACCAGCAGGCGCCGCTGCTCGGGCGAGCGCCTGCGCAATCTAGCCAGCGCCACCGTCATCGATTCGGATGATCCCCTCACCGTCAAGCTCGGCCAGGAACGCCGCCACGTCGGCGGTGATCTTCTCTCGCGGGCCGTCGAACTCCGAGCACAGAACGTCGATCAGTTCCCCGACGCGCCGCGGGCGTTCCAGCAGGTCCCAGATCTGGCGTCCCACCTCGTCGAGCGCGACATAGCTGTCAGTCGACTGGTTGAGGAAGACGATCTCGCGATCCACCGGTGCCGACATCATCTCGTCGTTGCGGGTCACGAGGGCGTCGTCGTTCATCGTGCGGTCTCCTCGAGGTAGCCGAACCGGGTCATCGTCTCGCCGTGCGCCCGCACCAGCCGGTCGGCCAGCGGCGGCGGCAGTTCGTCGCGCCAGGCTCCGGCCTGGCCGCGGCGAAAGAACGGTTCACGGGCCTTGAGGGGACGCTCGCGAAAGCCCTGGGCTCGCTCCTGGCGTTGCAGCTCGCGAAAGTCCGAGAACTCCACCGCGGTGCGCACCCGTCCGGGATCACAGGCCAGCCCGCAGGCGTCCAGCACGCCGGTCAGAGCGTGCTCGGGATCGGCGCGGAGGTCCTCGTAGCGGACTGGGTGGCTGGGCATCGCGGACCGGTCCAGCCACGAGCGAGCGTGGTCGCTCCAGGAGCCGAGGAACTGCCGCAGCTGGTCGGGGAGCCTGGTTTCGGCGGCGTTGTGGCGGTAGTCGGGATCGCACATCCAGTCCACCACCTGCTCCGGCTCGGCGTGCCAATGCGAGGCGGCCGATACGGCCACGTCCAGGGGGTTGCGCACGATGTAGACGACCGCGCGGGTCACGTCCGGCGGGAACATCGGCAGCCCGGGGCCGACCTCGCTCCAGGCATCGTGGACCTTCATGAACAGATCGTCTGATGAGTCGGCGGCCAGCCGCCGGTAGACCGCGGGGCGCAGGCGATCCACCAGCGAGTCATCCAGGGCGGATGCCTCGATGCCACAGCACTCGTCAAACGGCCGGCGGGCGCTGGCCATCCCGGAAACCATGAGCTCATTGATGTCGACCGGCTCCCGGGCGTCGCTGAGGTAGTTGGCGAGTAGAACGCGGACCCAGGTGTTGCCCGACTTCGGGTAGGAGGCCAGCCACACGATCGCGCTCACGCCAGCTCCCCAAGCGGGCTCAGCGCCTCAGCGCGGCGCGTCCCTGGTCCCGAGGATGATGTCGGCCACCTCGGGCACGGTCCAGCGGTCCGCCGGTCGCTGCAGCCGGTACACGTCCGCAGTCCGCATCACGGCCTCGATCAACGGGAAGGCACCCGGATGCTCGCCCGGCAGCATCGGCCCGTAGATGCAGCGCTGCACGGCGTCGAACTTCTCGAGCCCGGTCACCGACCGGACCTGCGTCTCGGACCCGTCGTGCGTTGACAGCACATAGACGGCCGACAGCCGGCCGGGGCTGCCGGCCATGCTCGGGCCGGTGGCCAGCGCCGCCTTCGTCGGTCGCCAGGAGCGGTCCAGTCCCGGGTGAAGCTCGTAGCCGAGGCCGTTCACCGCCGCCTCGGTGAGGCTCACTCGCCCGACGCCGGGCCGCACCACCAGGTCCCCTTCCGGGCTCAGATCCAGCGCGGTGATGTCGTCGGCCAGCATCGCGCAGCCGCGCTGCAGCAGTGACGCCAGCGTGGTCGATTTGCCCGCCCCCGACTCGCCCGCGATCGCCACCACGCCCCGTGGCGTCACCGCCGCGTTGGCGTGGAGGACCAGCAGACCGCGCTGCCGGAGCACCGCCGGGAGCACCTCCTCGGTGAAGCACCGCGCCAGGACGTCCTCCTCAGCGCCCGGATTGCGCTCCAGGGTGACGGTTCCGTCGCGCACCAGGAAGCGGCCGGCGCGGCGACCGCCGCGGAGCAGGAAGCACCCCGGCTCGGCATCCCAGCGCTCATCGCTCACCACCGGCGCGTCGAGGGCGCGCGGCACGCTTCCGCGTCTCGCCACCACCTGGGGCGCGATCCCGGGCTCGGTGGCCGTCAGGCCCTGGCATCGGAACGGAACCTCGAAGGTGATGCCGTACGCCGTGTACCCATGTCCACCGCCCTCCTGTGAGCCACTCCTGGCCATCGGTCGGCGAGGATAGCTCCGATCGCCGAAATGCCCCGGAATGCCGCGGTTACCGGTGGGCATTACCCGGCAGGTAATCGACGCCGATCCCCGGCGCTGGGACCGTGTCGGCCATGAGCACACAGACATTCACCCATCCGCGTCCGGCGCCGCTGCGGTGGCTCGGACGCGCCGGCGCCAGTCCCTGGACGCCGCTCCCGATCGTCCTCGCCGGCACGTTCATGGTCGTGCTGGACTTCTTCATCGTCAACGTCGCCCTGCCGTCCATCCAGTCGCGGTTGCACGCCTCCAGCGGCGCCCTCGAATGGGTGGTGGCCGGGTACGGCCTCACCTCGGCCGTGTTCCTGATCACCGCCGGCAGGCTCGGCGACCGTATCGGCCGCCGCCGCGTGTTCTGCGCCGGGCTGGTGCTGTTCACGCTCAGCTCGGCGGCCTGTGGCCTCGCCCCCACGGCGGAGGTGCTGGTGCTGGCCCGCCTGATGCAGGGGTGCGCCGGTGCCCTGCTGATGCCAAACGTCCTGTCGCTGATCGGCGTCCTCTACGACGGCGTCGACCGCGCCCGCGCCCTGTCGGCGTACGGGATGACGATGGGCCTGGCCGCTGTCTCAGGCCAGCTCATCGGCGGGATCCTCGTGCAGGCCGACATCGCCGGCCTGGCTTGGCGCAGCTGCTTTCTGATCAACGTCCCCATCGGTGCCGCCGCTCTGGCCTTCGCCCGCGCGATTCCCGAGTCACGGGCTCCCCACCCCGGCCGGCCCGACCTCGCGGGCACGGCGCTGATCACCGCCGGCCTGACGGCGATCGTCCTGCCCCTGGTCGAGGGGCGCCAGCACGGCTGGCCGCTGTGGACCTGGCTGTCGCTGGCGTCGGCGCCGCTGTTCCTGGCCGCGTTCGCCGGTCAGCAGCGTCGCCTGGCCCGTAGGGGTGGCTCCCCGCTGCTGATGCCGGAGCTGTTCACGGCGCCCGGGTTCACCACCGGGCTGCTGGCCCAGCTGGTGTTCTGGTGCGGCCAGGCCTCGTTCTTCGTGGTCCTGTCGCTGTACCTCCAGCTCGGCCGCGGCATGACCGCGCTGCAATCGGGCCTGGTGTTCACCATCCTGGCCGGCGCCTACCTGGCCGCGTCGCTGCCGGCGCCCGCTCTCACCCAGTCCCATGGCCGCCGCGTCCTGGCCGTCGGTGCCCTGCTGCTTGCCTGCGGCCATGCCGCGCTGCTGGCCTCGGTGATCATCGTCGGGACCGGAGGGTCGGTGGCGGTGTTGATCCCGGGACTGATCCTGGTCGGCGCCGGGATGGGGCTGGGGATCACGCCCCTGGCGACCATCATCATGGCCGGCATGCGCCCCGAGCAGGCCGGCGCCACTTCGGGAGTGCTGTCGACCATGCAGAACGTGGGCAACGCTCTGGGGGTGGCGGTGATCGGGGTGGTGTTCTTCGGCGCCGTCTCGGGCGGGATGGCCCAGGCGTTCGAGCTGAGCCTGGGGGTGCTGGCGGCCACGCTGCTGGCCGTCGTCGCCCTGACCCGGCTGCTCCCGGCGCCGGTACGCTCGTGATGGTGACCAGCACCGAGCATCGGATCGGGCCGCTGCTGCGGGACTGGCGCCAGCGGCGCCGGCTCAGCCAGCTGGACCTGGCGCTGGAGGCGGGGGTCTCGACCCGGCATCTGAGCTTCGTCGAGACCGGCCGCTCCCGCCCCAGCGCAGAGATGGTGCTGCACCTGGCCGACCGCCTCGAGGTGCCGCTGCGCGAGCGCAACCAGCTCCTGCTGGCGGCGGGCTACGCGCCGCGCTACGGGTCGCGCTCGCTCGACGATCCGGATCTGGCGCAGGTCCGTGACGCGCTGGGCCACGTGCTGGCCGGCCACGAGCCCTACCCGGCGATCGCCGTCGACCGGGCCTGGAACCTGGTGATGTCAAACAGCGCCCTGGGTCCACTGCTGGACGGGGTCGCGCCCGAGCTGCTGGTGCCGCCGGTCAACTGCGTCCGCCTCGCCCTGCACCCCGATGGGCTGGCGCCGCGGATCCTCAACCTGGCCGAGTGGCGCGGTCACCTCCTGCAGCGGATCGCCCGCCAGTTGCAGCTGACCGGCGACCCTCAGCTCGAGGTGCTGCTGGACGAGATCCGCGAGTACCCCGGGCCGGTCGATTTCGACGCCGCCGATGCCAGGGCGATCATGGTGCAGCTTCGCCTCGCCGATCCCGGCGGCGACGGCGAGCTGGCCTTCTTCAGCACTCTCACCACGTTCGGGACCGCCGCCGACATCACCGTGTCCGAGCTCTCGGTCGAGGCTTTCTTCCCGGCCGACGCCGCCACTGCCGAGCGCCTGCGCGAGCGCTAACGGCGCCGCGCAGCCGGCTCCAGCGCCGGGTTCTGCCAGCCGCCGTCGGTGGGGTTGACGTTGATCCCGGGCGGGACGATCTCGTCGATACGGTCGAGCACGTCGTCCGACAGCGTCACCTCGGCCGCGCTCAGCTGCGACTCCAGGTGATCCATCGTCCGCGGCCCGATGATCGCTGCCGTCACCGCCGGGTGGCGGATCACGAACGCGAGGGCCATCTCGATCAGCGTGATCCCAGCCTCGTCGGCCAGCCTGGCCAGCGCGTCGGCAGCCTCAAGCTTGCGCTGGTTACCGGGGATCGAGAGGTCGTAGCGGCCGGGGATCATCTCCGCCCGCCGCGACTGGGGAACCTCGGCATCCTTGCGGTAGCGGCCTGACAGCCACCCGCCGGCCAGCGGACTCCACGGGATCACACCCATCCCGTGACGGCGCGCGGTCGGCAGCACGTCCTTCTCCACCTCCCGGACCAGGATCGAGTACGGCGGCTGCTCGCACACGAACCGTTCGCGTCCGCGCTCGCGGGCGGTCCACTGTGCCTCCACGATCCGCGAGGCCGGGAACGTGGACGACCCGATGTAGCGGACCTTGCCGGCGTGGATCAGGTCGCTCAGCGCGCCCAGCGTCTCGTCGATGTCGGTGTCGTCCTCGGGTCGATGGATCTGGTAGAGGTCGATCCAGTCGGTGCCCAGGCGGCGCAGCGAGTTCTCCACCTCGCGAACGATCCAGCGGCGCGAGTTGCCGAACTGGTTGGGATCGTCGCCCATGGTGCCGTGGATCTTGGTGGCCAGCACGACGTTGTCGCGCCTGCCGCCGGCCAGCGCCTTGCCGACGATCTCCTCCGACTCCCCGCGCGAGTACACGTCGGCGGTGTCGATGAAGTTGATGCCCGCGTCCAGCGCGCGGTGGATGATGCGGATGCTGTCGTCGTGGTCGGGGTTGCCCCACTGCCCGAACATCATCGCTCCGAGACAGAGCGGGGTGACCTTGGTTCCGGTGGTGCCCAGCGTGCGGTAGTCCATCCACCTCACCCTAGCCACCCCCGAATGTGTGCAAACGGTTAGACAGACGGGTCGGCCGCTTGCCCCCACGATCCGGCGCCGGTTAGGCTGGCCGCGCCCGTTAGGCGGCATCGGAGAGCCGCCTGCAGGGCGCAAACTCAAAACGGGCGCCTCACTTCAACTTGAGCTACCGCCGAAGCCACCGCTGTGGCCGGCGGCGGCCCACCACCGGCCCCCGGCGCCGAGCCGGCCGGGATCGACGTCAGCGTGTCGATCCCGGCCGGCGCTCGCCAACGCCCAGCGTCTTGGGCGGCGGACACGATGCCGGCACGAGCTCCCTTTAGAAACCTCATCTCAGCCTCGTGCCCGCCGCCGGAACCGCGCCCACGACAAACACGGTTGCGATCGGCAGGCGCACGACTCAGCGAGCAGCTGCCTGTGCCCGATCACAACTCGCTGGTCAGAACGAGGTCGGGGCGGAAAAGTTCCGAACCTGCGCCGCGATGTCTTTACGCGGACGTACCGGGGATCCAGCTGGTCCCGGCCAGCGGCACCCGGGCCATCGCCGACGCCTCGATCGTCAGCGCCACCAGGTCCTCGGGCTCGAGGTTGTGCAGGTGTGACTTGCCACACGCGCGGGCCAGCGTCTGCGCCTCGAGGGTCAGCGTCCGCAGGTAGTTGGCCAGCCGACGCCCGCCCTCCACTGGTTCCAGCCGTGCCGCCAGCTGGGGCTCCTGGGTGGAGATCCCGGCCGGGTCGCGGCCGGCCTGCCAGTCGTCGTAGTAGCCGGCCGACGAGCCGATCTCCCGGTAGCCGGCTTCGTGCTCGGGAGCGTTGTCGCCCAGCGCGATCATCGCCGCCACCCCGATCGAGACCGCGTCGGCCCCCAGCGCCATCGCCTTGGCCACGTCGGCACCGGTGCGGATCCCGCCGGAGACGATCAGCTGCACCTCGCGGTGCATGCCCAGCTCGACCAGCGACTGCACCGCCTGCGGGATCGCGGCCAGGATCGGGATGCCCGACGTGCTCGATGAACACCTCCTGGGTGGCCGCAGTCCCGCCCTGCATGCCGTCGAGCACGATCGCGTCGGCGCCGGCCTTGACCGCCAGTGCGACGTCGTAGTAGGTGCGGCTGGCGCCGATCTTGATGTAGATCGGGATCCGCCAGTCGGTGATCTCGCGCAGCTCCTCGATCTTGATCTCGAGGTCGTCGGGTCCGGTCCAGTCAGGGTGGCGGCAGGCGCTGCGCTGGTCGATGCCGGCGGGCAGGTCGCGCATCTCGGCCACGCGGTCGGAGATCTTGTGGCCGAGCAGCATGCCGCCGCCGCCCGGCTTGGCCCCCTGGCCGACCACCACCTCGATCGCGTCGGCGCGGCGCAGGTCGTCGGGGTTCATGCCGTAGCGCGAGGGCAGCAGCTGGTAGACCAGCTTGGTCGAGTGCTCGCGCTCCTCGGGCGTCATGCCGCCGTCGCCGGTGGTGGTCGAGGTGCCGACCTCGCTGGCTCCCCGCCCCAGCGCCTCCTTGGCGTTGCCCGACAGCGCGCCGAAGCTCATCCCGGCGATCGTGATCGGGATGTCGAGCTGGATCGGCTCGCGGGCAAACCGGGTTCCGATGGTCACGTCGGTGGCGCAGCGCTCCCGGTAGCCCTCCAGCGGATAGCGCGACATGCTGGCGCCCAGAAACAGCAGATCGTCGAAGTGCGGCACGCGGCGCTTGGCCCCGAAGCCGCGGATGTCATAGATCCCCGTGCGGGCGGCACGCTGGATCTCGGCGATCGTGTCCCGGTCAAAGATGGCCGACTCGCGCAGTCCGGGCTGCCATCCGTTGGTTTGGGCGTCAGTGGTCATCTCAGTAGGCCCCGGCGTTGTCGACCTTGAAGTTGTAGAGCTGGCGGGCCGATCCGTAGCGGCGGAAGTCGCCCGGGTCGGCGTCGATCTCGGCCCGCGCCAGCAGGTCGCGCAGCTGCGCGAGGTGCTCGGCGCGCATCTCCTTCTGCACGCAGTCGGCGCCCAGCCCGGCCACCGGCCGCGTACGAACAGCCGCGCCTCGTACAGCGAGTCGCCCAGCGCCTCGCCGGCGTCGCCGCACACCACCAGGCAACCCTTCTGGGCCATGAACGCGCTCATGTGCCCGACCGAGCCGCGAACCACGATCGTCGGCGCCCTTGAGCGAGATCGCCGCACCGCGCCGAGGCGTCGCCGTGGATCACGAGCAGACCGCCGCGAGCGGTGGCCCCCGCCGATTGGCTGGCGCTGCCCTCGATCACCACCGACCCCGACATCATGTTCTCGGCCACGCCCGGTGCCGCAGTTGCCGCGCACGCGGACGGTGGCCTGCTGGTTCATGCCGGCGCAGTAGTAACCGACGTGCCCCTCGATCTCGACCTCGTAGGGGCGCGTCGAGGCCGACGGCGATGCTGTGGCGGCCGCCCGGGTTCAGCACCCGGATCCGCCCGCCGGCCGGGTCGCCGGAGTGCAGCCGCTGGTTGAGCTCGCGCACGCTGTGTCGCGAGAGATCGAAGGACTCGACGGCGTCCCGCAGGGCCGAGGTGCTCGCCATCAGGCCACCGGCGCCATGCCCCAGCTGTAGACCCGGCCCGGCTCCGGCTCCCAGGTGACGGCGTCCTCGGCGCCGGGCAGCACCGCGATCGCCCGGAACTCGGAGGCCATCGCCACCCAGTCGTCGGTCTCGGCCATGACTGCGGGCTTGCAGGCGATCGGGTCGCGCAGCACGGCGAAGCCGTCGGCGGTGCCCACCGCGAAGGTGTAGAAGCCGTCGAGATCGTCCAGGCAGCCCTCCAGCGCCTGCTCCAGCGTCGCGCCCTCGCGCATCCGCCAGGTCAGATAGCCGGCCGCGACCTCGCTGTCACAGTCGGTCCGCGAAGCGGATCCCCTCGCGCATCAGATCGCGCGCGCAGGCGGTTGTGGTTAGACAGCGAGCCGTTGTGGACCAGGCACAGGTCAAGTCCGGTGGAGAACGGATGCGAGTGCTCGGTGGTGACCCGGCTCTCGGTGGCCATCCGGGTATGGCCGAGCGCGTGGCTGCCGGCGATCTCGGTCAGCGCGAAGCGGCGCACGAACTCCTGCGGGGGCCCGGCCTCCTTGTAGATCTCGATCGTGCGCCCGGCGCTCATCAGCGTCAGCTCGGGATGATGGGTGCGCAGCCAGTCCTGCACCTCGTCGGCCTCGGCGGCGATCACGAATCACCGCGTGGGTGGCCCGGATCGACGGGTCAGAGGCACTCGGCAAACGCGTCTCGCAGTTCGACCGCCGAGCCGTCCCAGCCGGGGTCGGCGGCGGGGGAATGCAGCGACACCTTGCACGACCCGGGCGGTGCGGCGTCCCGGTAGAAGGCGACGCCGGCGCTGTCGGGGCCGCGGAAGGAGAGCTGCTCGAGCATCGCCGCCAGCTGGCCGCCCAGCCGGTCGCGCAGCGCGCTGTTCTTGGTGTAGAGCCCGGCTATGCCGCACATGAATCGCAGGGTAGTTGGTGCGCGAATCCTGCTCCAATGGCGCTCGGGGGCACACTTTGCGCCGCAGGTGTGGCACCGGGAGCTACAGCCGCGCGTCATACCGGCAGTCGCCGCTGGGCCCGCTTGACCAGCTGCAGGGCCTCGCGCAGGTCCGAGCTGGCGATCGGGCCCAGGCGCCCGGATCGACCAGGTTGTCGGCCGGCGGCCGGCGGCGATCAGCGCGGCGTGGTGCTCGAAGCGCACCCGGGTGATCGACCGCGAACGCCTCGAGGAGCCCGGCGTACCCCTCGGCGCTCAGTCCGCCGGCGCTGGCCACCGCCTCGAGCCGCTCCAGCTCGGAGAGATCGTCACGCCGCTGGCCAGCGCGTGATACCGCACCAGGTTCACCAGCGGGATGATCGCCCCCTTCTTGATGTCCAGGTGCCCGGCGTGCTCGCCGTTGCGCTCGGTGGCCAGCTTGTCGCGGAACCCCAGAGCCACCGGAAAGCCGCCGGCCGAGCGGGCCATCAGGCGCATGAACTGCGGGTACTCGCGGGCACGGCGGATCCGCGCCGTGAGCTCGGCGGACAGCGACAGGCCGCCGGCGGTGGGCCGGAAGTCAAACGCCACCGTGGCGCGGACCAGGTGGGATTCGTCGGGCTCGTCGAAGCACTCCGTGAAGGTCCGCAGCCAACGTGCCTTCGGCATCCGCCACAGCCGGTTTCCGGCCAGCACACCGTTGTTGTCCAGGCCGATCCCGCAGCGCTCGAGCCCCTGGTTGACCTCGTTGCCGAGGCGTTCGAAATAGGCGTCCACAGCCGTCGCCTCGGCCTCGTCGCGGGGATCGGCGTAGGCGAGCGCGTTGTCCTGGTCGGAGGCCAGTGTGAACTCGCGGCGGGCGGCGCTGCCGAGGTCGAGCCACGCCCACGGCAGCGGGGCCTCGCCGTGGCGCCAAATCGAGAAGTCGATCAGCCGCGCCACCACCGCGTCGTGCTGGAGGCTGAGCACGCGGCCGAGATCCCGCGAGGGAACGCCGGCCCGCGACAGCGCCAAAAACAGCTGCGGCAGATGCGACGCCGCCCGCACCAGCCCGGCCTCGTCGGCGGCGCCGAGGATCGTGTGGCGCAGCCCGATCGGGCCCTGGGCGTCGAGCCCGAGCAGGTCGGCCGCCGACAGGGTGCCGCACACGCGATCGCCGTCGAGCACCACCATGTGCTCGACGCCCGCCGCCAGCATGTCGACGGTCGCCTCGATGGCCAGCTGCGCCACCGGCACGGTGGGCACCGGCGTGCGGGCGATTTCGCGCACCGGCGCGTCTTGCGACAGTCCGCCGGCGGCGACCTTGGCGCGTACCTCGCCGTCGGTGACGATCCCTAGCTCGTTGCCGGCGCCGCCGACCAGCAGCGCCGACCCCGGGTGCTCGTCCAGCAGCTCGATCGCCTTGCCGATCGGCTCTCCCGGGTCACAGAAGGTGGGCGGGCGCATGATCGCCGACACCGGCGTCGTCCCCACCTCGCGCAGGGCGTGCACGGTGTGGCCGGATTCGGTCAGCCGCTTGCGCATCGATTGCGCCACGTAGGCCGCGCCCGCCTCGGTTCCCAGCACCCGCCGCGCCGCCGCCGGCCGCAAACAACGCGCAGCTGGACTGCTCCCGGGCCCGTACGGTGAACGCCGGGGCCATCCCGGTCAGCAGCGAGGGGTGGCCGAAGCACTCGCCGGGCTCCAGCACCTGAATTACCTCGCCCTGGTGCACGAGATCCATCGAACCGGTGAGGATCACCCACATCCCCCGGGAGGGAGTCCCGTCCTCGACCAGCACGATCTGGCCCGGCGCCTGTGGTCGCACGGTGGCCTCCGCGGCCAGCTCGCGCAGCTGCTCCGGGTCGACCCCGTCGAAGGGAGGGTGGCGAGCCAGGAATGTGTCCAAGTGCTCCATGTCGAGCCCCGCAATTGTGTTCGCATCGCGCCTTGCAGGCGAGACGCGACGTGTCAGGGTAATGCCAGCATTAATCCGCGGACGAGGAGGCGACGCGCATGCCGGATGAGGTGACTGGGCCCGGGTCGTTGGACGACGAGCTGGTTTACGAGTCGGCCGGTCTTCCCAAGACCACCAACTGGTGGGGCGCGTTCGTCATCGGCCTTGCCGGCACGATCCTGGTGACCGGGATCGCGCCGGTCATGGTTACCGAACTCGGCGCCGCCTCGGTTCCGGTCATCGTGGTCATCACCATCACCGGCTACCTGGTCTGCCTGCTGCTGGCCGAGCTGTCGGCGATGATGCCCGACCGCGCCGGTGGCCTGCCCGCCTACGCGTATCCGGCCTACAAGGAACGATGGCCACGGTTCGCTGAGCACGTCAACGGTTTCACCGCCTGGGCCTACTGGCTGGGCTGGTTCCCGGTGGCGCCGCTGAACATGATCCTGGCGTCGCTGTACATCGCCGACCGGTTCAAGCTCACCAGCGGCTCGATCTCCCCCCTGGGCACGTCCATCACCTGGTGGACGCTCGGCATCTCGGTCGTCGGCCTGGTTCTGCTGGCGATCCCCGCGGTGCGCGGGTTGCGGTTCGGGACCGCGTTTGCCACCACGCTGGCCATCCTCTCGATGATCCCGCTGACGTTTTTGGCCATCTCCTGGGTCTTCAATCCCTCGGCGGTTGACTTCAGCCAGCTCTGGCACTTCCGCCACACCAACGGCAGCGGCTTCTTCACCCCGCTGTTCGGCCACGGATGGCTGACCTTGTACATCGCCTTCTCATTCCTCTTGACCTGGAACGTGATCGCCATGGAGGCGGCCGCCTGCTACATCGGCGAGACCCGCAACCCCGACCGCGACGCCAAGATCGCGATGAACCTCGAGGGCCTCTACGGCCTGTTCATCTACACGATGATCCCGGTGGCCTTCATCATCGTCATCGGGCTCACCGCGCTGGGTAGCTCCTCCACCGATCCCCAGACGATGTTCGTGACCTTCGCCTCCAAGGTGTTCGGCACCGGCACGGGTTCGAGCATCCTGGAGTGGCTGATCGCGATCATGCTGATCCTGGCCTTGATCCTGTCGGCGCTCAACGCGATCACCGGGACCGCCCGGTCGCTGCACCAGATGTCGACCGACGGCCAGTTCCCGAGGTTCTTTCAGCACGTCAACCACCAGGGCGTCCCCAACCGCGCGATGCTCTTCAACGTCGTCGCCTCGATCCTGGTCGTGTTCGCCGGCGGCGCGGTGCAGATCTACACGTTGTCCAACGTCGGCTACCTGGCCTCGTTCATCCCGGTGCTGATCGGCTACTTCCTGCTGCGCAAGATGCGGCCCAATGTGCGGCGGCCGTTCAAGCTGCCCGGGTTCATGAAGTGGGTGGCGCTCGCGATCGCGGCGCTCTACGCGGTCATCTACTTCTACGGCGGCCCGGTGTACGCCTCGTGTGCCTGTAACGCCGCCGGTACCAAGACGCTGCCCTACTACTTCATCGGTTGGGGCGTGCTGCTCGCCTACCTGCCGCTGTACTGGTATCGCAAGCGATACGAGGACAAGCGCTCGGGCGCGCAGGAGACGGTGGCGTCGCCGTCGGCCGGCGTGGCTCCGGGCGGTGCCAGTCCGTGAGCGCCTCGGCGCCCGTGGCCGCCGCGCTTGACACCGGCCCCTTCGAGCGCATTCTGCTCGCGTCCGAGGGGCGCGAGATCCCGCGCCAGGCGATCGACCGCGTTATCGAGCTCGCCGTTCGCGGCGCCAGCGTGCACGTGTTCACCGTCGCCCGCGTCCACGGGACCGCCTTCGGCTTTCCCAGCCCCGGGCTGCTACCCACCAAGCGCGAGTGGGCGCAGCAGCGCGAGATCGTCGCCAAGACGATCAAGCGGCTGGAGCGCAAGGGCCTCAAGGCCGACGGCCACGTGCTCGGCACCCGCGACGGGGCCAAGAAGATCGTCCAGGAGGCGATCAAGTGCGACTGCGAGGCGATCGTCATGGCCGCCGACCCGGACCGCAACCGGGTAGTCGGCAACCTGATGTGGACCCAGGAGCCCCAGCGGGTGCGGCGGCGGGCCAAGATCCCGGTGTTCCTCGTCGAGGTCGACCCCGAGTGAGCGCCAGCGTTCCGAGGCCTGGGGCGCTAACTACGGCTTAAGAGGTAGGGCCGGACCGGCGGCTGGGGGCCTTGGTCGCTTTTATGGCCGTGGCGCGCAAAATCGACCAACCCTCCCGCCGGGACCACGCCCACCCTCCTTCGCTGCTGTCGTTAAGGCGGAGCGCGACGCCGAAGGACACCCGCAGCCGCCCGCCCGCGCCCGCTCAGCCGGCCGCGGCCGGGCGCCCGTGCAGCCGGGCCAGCTTGATGGCCAGCTCCAGCGACAGCAGATCGTCGGCGTCGAGGTCGATCCCGGTCAGCTCCTCGATCCGCCCCAGCCGCTGGCGCAGCGTGTTGGGGTGGATGTACAGCGCCCGCGCGCTCTCGATCACGCTGCGGCGCTCTGACAGATACCGCTCCAGCGTGTCGAGCAGCGCCGTCCGCCGCTTCTGGTCGTAGGCGATCAGCCGGTCGACGGCGGCTCGCATCCGGTCGCGGGGCGCGTCGGCGACGTCGATCTGGACCAGGTAGCGGTAGGCGCCGACCTGCGAGTAGGCGATCGCTCCTCCGTCGCCCAGCAGGGCGTGGGCGATACGCGAGGCGTCCTTGGCCTCGCGGTAGGCCCGCGCCGTCTCGGCCGGCACCTCGCGCAGGTCGCAGATCCCGATCACCGCCCCGCTGCGCTGCCCGAGCTCGCGGCACTCGCGCAGCAGCTCGTCGATGCCGGGCGGGCGCGAGGAGCCGTAGGCCAACAGCGCCCGCACGGGCCCCGGCCCGGCCATGATCGCCGAGCGGGGCGCCAGCTCGCCGAAGCGCTGCCCGACCGCCGCCGCCGCCGTCCGCCACTCCCCCGACGAGGGCTGACGGGTGCCGGCCGGCTCGGCCACCGCCATCAGGTACGGAGCGCTCAGATCGCAGCCGATCTCCACCGCCTTGGCCACGGCCAGCGCGGTGGCGTCCGCGGCCAGCGCCTGGAACAGGTCCTTGACGATGTTGGCGTTGGTCAGCCCCTCGATCAGCTCGGCACGGCGGATGGCCACCGCGCCCAGGTGGGCGACGGCCCGCGCCACCTCGGTGTCCTTGGCGCCGAACACACGGCCCGCGGGCGCACTGGCGCACAGCAGCCCGACGCGCTCCTCGCCCACCGACAGCGGGGTGACCAGCAGGTCTGCGGTGGTGACCGAGTCCCACAGCTGCGCCCGCGCGCCTCGGCCCTCGAGCGCCGCCATGATCACCCCGTCGGCGGTGGGGGTCGAGGGCTCGGGCAGCCCCTCGGGGATCGAGGCCAGCAGTGACAGGCCCTCGCCGTCGGCGTCCAGCCGCAGCAGCTGGCACACCTCGGCGTCGAGCAGGCGCTGGGTCCCCTCGACCAGGATCGCCGCCAGCCCCGCCACATCGACCGCGCCCGAGATCTGCTGGGCAAGCTCCGAGACTCCGGTCAGCATGTCGACCGTCTCGCGCTCGCGGGCGTAGAGCTGGGCGTTCTCGATCGCGCCGCTGACCAGCGAGGCGATGTGCACCAGCAGCTTGAAGGTGTCTTCACCGAATTCCCGGGGCGCCTCGGTGTGCAGCACGATCACCCCGATCGTCTCCCCCGCCCGGGCCAGGATCGGCACCGCCGCCATCGACTGGAAGCGCTCCTCCTGCAGCAGCGGCACATACTTCATGCGCGGATCGCGCATCGCCTGGTCGCGAATGAACTCGGGCGTCCGGTGCCGGGCCACCCAGCCGGTGAGTCCCTCCTGGACCGCGAAGCTGACCCTGTCGACCGCCTCGCTGAACACCGGCGAGGCGGCGCGCATCGTGAGCTGGTCGTCCTCCAGCAGGTAGATGAAGCAGGCGTGGCAACCGGTGGCCTCGGTGGCCAGGTCCACCACTCCCTGCAGCATCGGCACCAGCTCCAGCGAGGAGGAGACCAGCTTGATGACCCCGTACAGGGTCCGGTTCTCCTGCCGCAGCGCCCACAGCTCGGAGCCCTCCGGTGCCGATTGGTACTCCCTCAGTGCCACGGCGCTGCTGCACCTCCTGTGTGCGGAGCGCACATGCTATCGGCCGGTATGGGGGTGGCAGTCGCCATTGTGCGCGACCCATCCTGAGGGATAGAACTGCGGCCATGACCAATCGCCCGCAGAACGAAGACGACGTACGCAAGATCGTCAAGGACAACGGGATCGAGTTCCTGTTCGCCCAGTTCGTCGACATGCACGGCAAGCCCAGCGCCAAGCTGGTGCCCGCGCACCATCTCGACGATCTGCTCTCAGACGGAGCGGGGTTCGCCGGCTTCGCTGCCGGTGACCTCGGCCAGGGCCCGCACGATCCCGACATGATCGCCGTCCCCGACCCCACCACGCTGACCGTCCTCCCCTGGCGTCCCACCGTGGCGCGCTTTGCCTGCGACGTCACCGTCGAGGGCGAGGAGTGGCCGTTCTGTCCGCGCACCATCCTGCGCCGGGCGCTGGCCCGGGCCGCCGACCAGGGCTACGAGATGAAGATCGGCGCCGAGCTCGAGTACTTCCTGCTGCGCCGCGCCGCCGACGGCAGCCTGGAGCTGGCCGACCCGCTCGACACCCTCGACCTGCCCTGCTACGACATGCGCGCGCTGACCCGCAACCTCGACTTCGTGTCCGAGGTCTCCAAGGCGGTGACCGAGCTCGGCTGGGACAACTACGCCACCGACCACGAGGACGCCAACGGCCAGTTCGAGCAGAACTTCCAGTACGCCGACGCGCTCACCACCTGCGACCGAGCGGTGTTCTACCGCTACATGGTCGAGTCGCTGGCCCAGCAGCGCGGTCTGATCGCCACCTTCATGCCCAAGCCGTTCGCCCACCTCACCGGCAACGGCTGCCACTTCCACGTCAGCCTGTGGAAGGACGGCGAGAACGTGTTCGACCGCGACCCGTCCGACGATCCCCGCGGGCTCGGTCTCTCCGACCTGGCCTACAGCTTCATCGGCGGCCTGAAGGCCAACGCCAAGGCCTACATCGCCATCACCGCGCCCACGGTCAACTCCTACAAGCGGCTGGTCGTCGGCGCCCCCACCAGCGGTGCCACCTGGGCGCCCGCCTACATCAGCTACGGCTACAACAACCGCACCCAGATGCTGCGCATCCCCGACGCGGGCCGGATCGAGGACCGCACCGTGGACGGCTCCTGCAACCCGTACCTGGCCGCCACCGCCATGCTCAGCGCCGGCCTCGACGGGGTCGCTCGCGGACTGGACGCCGGCGAGCCCAACTCGGCCAACCTGTACGAGCTCAGCGTCGCCGACCGTGAGGCCGCCGGAATCGACGTGCTGCCCACCAACCTGCTCGACGCCACCCGCGAGCTGGCCGGCAACGACGTGCTGCGCCAGGCCTTCGGCACCACCCGCGACGGTGACTACATCGACTACTTCGTCGACGTCAAGCGCAAGGAGGTCCAGGCCGCCCACGAGCAGATCACGCAGTGGGAGCTGGACCGCTACCTGCAGCTGTTCTGAGCCGACGCGGCCATGGCGGCGCCGGTGGCCGGTCGGGCCGGCAGCGCTTTCCCGTCAGATGTGACGGGTTTCTGCTGCCAGCCGGATCGCCAGCGGACGGCTGTCCCGGAGGACGCCATGTTTGGGCTGGGCTCCCGGCGGCGGTCACGCGCGGTTGAGCTGGTGGCCACCTAGACCGGGCTGAACCGGCCCCCGGCGACCGACCGCTCGGCCCGCTGCAGCGAGCCGACCGTCTGGGGTTCGGCGGCATTCAGGTGGCTGGCCAGGGCGATGAACGCCTTGGCGGTGGTGAGCGCATCGCCGAGGGCGTGGTGGGGGTCCTCGGCGGGCTGGCCGAGCAACTCGGCCAGGCGCGCCAGCGACAGGCCCGCCGGGGCCTCGCCGTCGCGGCGGCGCAGCCACAGCCGCCCCAGAACCTCGGTGTCGGCCTCGGCCGGCAGCCGCACCCGGCGCCGGCGCAGCTCGCGCCCCAGGAACGTCCGCTCCACGATCGCGGTGTGGAACACCGGCACCCGTCCCGCCATCACGTCCAGCAGCGGATCGATCGCCTCGCCCAGTGGCGGCGCCCCGGCCAGATCGGCGAGCCTGAGCTTGTGGACCAGGACCGCGGCCACCTTGGGCGCGCGGTCGGGCCGGGCCAGCGTGTAGACCGACTGCCCGAGCAGCAGCTGCCCGTCCTCGATCGGCACCGCCCCGATCGAGATGATCTCGTCGGCGCGGGCATCCAGCCCCGTCAGCTCGAGGTCGACAGCGCACCAGCCGGCCTGGCGCCACGGCGTGTCGGGGTCGGGCTGGCGCGCCTCCTTGAACCGCGCGGCGGCGCCCCGCGGAGCCAGCAGCTTCACGGCCGCAGCTCCCGGGCGACGGTGCTGACGGCGCGGAACACGTCACGCAGGTGGCTGCGGGTCAGCGGGCTCATGTCGCCGGCGTCGAGCAGATCGTCGGGGCTCTGGCCGTCGGCCAGCTGCTCGAGCTGGTGCACGATGCGAAGCTCCAGCGCCAGCTCAAAGGCCTCGACCAGCGTCTGGGCCTGGTCGTCGCTCAGCACCCCCTCGGCGGCGGCGTTGCGCAGGCGCTCGGGCGTGGACCCCTCTCCGTCCCCGGCCCTCACCGCCGCCCATCGGGCCAGCGCCGCGATCGGCACGATCGCCGCCCGGCGGATGTCGAGCCGCTCCCGGCGGACCCCCTCGAGCGTGAGGACGCTGCCGGCGTCAAATCCGGTGGGCAGGCTGTGACCGAAGGCGTAGGTGGTCAGCGCCTCCAGCAGCGCGTCGCGCTCCTCCCCGTCGGCCACCGGCAGCGGCTCTCCCGGCGTTCCCCACAGCGTCCGCCGATCGCACACCACCTCCAGGGCGAGGTCGTCCATCGGCGCCCGCTTGACCCACTGCGCCCCGTCGCGGGCCACCACCGGACCGCCGATGCCGCACAGCGCCAGCGCCGGCCGCAGCTCCGCCAGTCCTGCGCGGTCGAACTCCAGCTCGGCGTCATGGACGAAGGCGCCGCGCCGCGTCGAGGCCAGTGTTAGCTCGCGCCGGCCCTGGCTCCCCACCGCCACCCACACGATCCCCTCGCCGGGCAGCTCGCCGTGCGCGGTGGCCAGCTCCAGCGCGCGAGCGGTCAGCGCGTCGACGAGCGCGGTCAGCACGCGGGCCAGCTCCAGCGCCGGCACCTCGGCCCGGCGCAGGTCGAGCATCAACTCCGGCAGCCGGCGGGCGATCTCGGCCAGCTTGTCGAGCCCGCGGGCCCGGGCGATCATGCGCCGGGTGCCAAACCACGACCGCGGCTGTGCGGCGAACAGGTCGGCGTCCTCCAGCAGCCCCACCAGCCGGCCGCGCTCGGTGACCACGGGGACGTGGTGGATGCCGTGCTCGAGCATCTCGTACAGCACCTCGCCGCCGATCCGGTCAGGCGGGACGGTGTAGGCCGGCGCGGTCATCACCTGGTCGACGATGACCCCGCCGGTGCGCCCGACGGCCAGGACCCGGCTGCGCAGATCGCGGTCGGTGACGATCCCCACCACCGCGTCGTCGAGCACCACCACCGCCGCGCTGGTCCCGGCCGTGGTCATCCGCTCGGCGACGATCCCGATGCTCTCCGATGGCTTGCAGGTCACCGTCGGGGTGCGGATCAGCTCCGCCGCCGGCTGGTGGGACTCGCTGGCCCCCAGGTCCAGCTCGCGGGCTCGCGCTCGGTCGAGCAACGGCCGCGCCACCGCCACCGGGATGCGGTAGCACAGGGTGTCCTCGGCGGCGCGCGCCTCAAAGCCCGGCGGCAGGCCCGACAGCATCGCCGCATGGCCGATCATGTCGCCGGGCCCGAGCAGATCGAGGAGCCGCCCCTGGTGGGTGATGTCGACCGCGCCGCTGTGGATCACCCGCAGGAAGGTGACCGGGCCGCCGTCCTCGGACAGGATGATCGCGCCGCTGAGATGGAACTCGATCGTCGCCTGCGCGGCGACCTCGGCCAGCTCGTCGGACGCCAGCGCGTCGAACGGCGCCCGCTGGGCCAAGAACCGGGCGATCTCGCTCAGGCCCGCGTCCGTGGTCGCCTCCGCTGAACGAATTTGAACATTGCCCACGAAACGGTAACTCCCCCGGGGCCGTGGCCCGGGAGATGGCGGTCAGGCCAGCAGGCCCAGGCGCTGGGCGCGCTGGACCGCCTCGGTCCGGTTGCGCACCCCGAGCTTGCGATAGACCGCGCTCGAGTGCTCCTTGACCGTGTGCTTGGACAGATGGAGCGCCTCGCCGATCTCGGGGTTGGTGGCGCCGGAGGCCATCAGCTCCAGCACCGCCCGCTCTCGATCCGACAGGCCCATCGCGCCCTGGTGGTCGTGGGGCTCGAACACCGTCTTGCCCAGGCCGACCAGCCGCACCGCGCTGGCGATCCGGCGCGCGGGCCAGTCCTTGTAGGCGAACCCGGAGGCACCGGCGGCTCGGGCCGCCCTTGGAGATATCTCCCCGGCGCCCGAGAACAGCAGCACCCGCAGGCCGGGCTGCGGTCTCGCGCAGCCGCTCGCACACCTCGGCGCCCGACTCCTCGCCGATGAACAGGTCGACCAGCGCGACGTGGAAGCGGTAGCGCGTGGCCAGCGAGATCGCCTCGCGGCCTGAGTGCGCGCTCAGGCAGCGCTGCACCCACGGCTGCTGGGTGAGCATCAGCCGAAAGCCCCAGTGGACGACGTCATGGTCATCGACGACCAGCACGCTGAGCCGCTCCGGGCTGCGCTCGGCCTCCGTCATCACGGCTCCGAAGCGGCCGCGCCGTCGCGATCGGCGTCGTCGATCCCCTCGGGCGGCACCACCAGACGGACCTGCCAGGTCCCCGGCTCGCGCTCGCCGAACTCGACCACGCCGCCGCTCTGAAGCGCCTCCAGCGCCGCCAGCCGCAACCCCATCCCCGCCCGCCGCCGCCGCGCACCGACCACGCCGTCGTTGACCACCTCGAGCACGAAGGCTCCGTCGGCGCTGGTGATCCTGACCGTCACCGCGGTCGGCTGGGCGTGCTTGTGAGCGTTGCGAACCGCCTCGCGAAGCACCGACTGGGCCAGCGGCTCCAGGCTGGGCGGGACCTCGCTCTCGGCGACCAGGCGCAGGCCCAGCGCCGGATGAGTCCGGGCCAGCCGCTCGACCTCGGCGGTCACCGTGGTCCCGGTCGCCCGGGGCGCTCGGCCCAGCGGGCGCTGGAGCGCCGTGCGCAGCTCGCTGAGCGCCGCCTGGGTCTCTGAGGCGCACCGCTGGCGCGCCGCCGCCGGCAGTTCGCCCTCGCCGTCGAGCGCCATCGACACCCCGAACAGCCGCTGGATCACCCCCTCGTGGATCTCACGGGCCAGGTCGATCCGGTGCTCGAGCTGGCGGGCCGTCTCGAACTGGGTCGACACGATCCGAGCCACCGAGGCCAGCGCCGCCGTCTTGCCCAGCGTCCACAACAGGTTGCGGTCGGAGTCGTCCAGCGGCGGGCTGGTCATCAACCGGTCGGTGAAGATGACGCCGACCGCGCGCCCGGCCGCGACCATCGGCGCGCACACCAGCCGGGCCGGCTCGGCGACCAGCGCGGCGAACTCGTCCGGGACCTGGTCTGAGAGATCGCCCTCCACCTCGACCACCCGGTCCTCGCGCAGCGCCTGGGCGGCGATCGGCGCCGACTCCACGGTCACGTGCGCGCTGGCGAACTGGGCCAGGTCGATGCCGTGGGCGCCGGCGGCGCGCACCCGTCGCAGGGTGCTGTCGTAGCGAAAGATGAGCGCGCGGCGCATCGCGCGCCAGGCGGCACACCGCCTCGCACAGGTGGTCGTAGAAACCGTCGGCGGTCGACCCCGCCTCCGACTGCGACAGCACCTCGACGAACAGCTCCAGGGCGCCGATCTCCGACGCCGCCGTCCACGGGCGGCGGGCGCTGGTCATCGCCGGATTCGCATCCGTGCTCACGGCCGCGAGTCCTGTGACCCGCGAGCGGCGCTCAGACTGCCTGCGCGTCCATCAGCCCGAACCGCAGCGCCTGCTCGGGCGCCAGATACACCCGCCACCGCTCCTGGCATTCTGGGCACAGGCATTCGACGGACGGATCGTAGCCCTCGAGCGCGGCCTCCCAGCGACGTCGTCGCTGCGCAGGCAGATCGGGCAGGCCAGCGAGGCGGCCACCAGCGCGTCCGGGTCGTCGGGGCGAAAGCGCGCGGTATCGGTGTGCTCGACCATGGTCAGCATGCCCGATGCCCTCTCAGGGCTACAACGGGAGCGCGACGACAACCCCCCGGCTGGGGGGTTCAGGTGGAGAACGCCTCCGCGCGTCCGATCGGGCGCTTTCCCCACCGGCTCCGGGTGGCGAAGTCCAGCAGCCGCTCCAGGTAGTCGCCCAGCGGCGAGGAGCGGATCCCCCGCGGCTCAAGCCGGCGCCTGTGCGGCGCTCTGGTCGAACACGGTCCGATCGAGAAGTAGGGGAAGTAGGCCCCGCCGGCCTCGAGCGCGGCCCGTTCCACGGCGCCGCCCTCCAGGACGCGAACTCCGCCGGCGGCATGATCCGCGGGAGCGGCCGGCGGAAGTAACGGCTCGCCGCCTGAGCGATCTCGCCGATGGTGGAGACGTTGGCCCCGGCGGTCAGGTGATAGGTCTCGCCGATTCCGCCCTCGCCCTCGCACAGCTCGTGGATGGCGTCGGCGACGTAGTCGACCGAGACGACGTCGACCGGCGCGGCGGGATCGCCGGCACCGCCGTGAACAGCCCGCGAGCCAACGCCCGCAGCGGCCAGTAGAGGACGTTGAAGGCCGACGTCCAGCCGCTGCGGCGGTCTCCGACGACGATGCTCGGGCGCATGATCGTGAACGGCAGGCCGTCGCGGGAGCGCACCAGCTGCTCGGCCTCGAACTTCGAGCTGCTCGTAGGAGTTGTGAAACGTCTGCCCGACGTCGAGATCGCATTCGGCGAAGCGGCCGGCGTGGGTGCCGGCGACGTAGGCGGTCGAGACGTGGCCGTAGCGGTCCAGGCCGCCGCGTTCGCGCGCTTCAGCTCGGCGAACTCGAGCATCCGCCGCGTGCCCTCGACGTTGATCTCGCGCGCCTCGTCCAGCGGCAGCGTGAACGACACCGACGCGGCGCTGTGGACGATCGTCGCCACCCGGCTGGCCAGCTCCCGACGAGCGCCCGGCGTCGAGACCGAGGCCGGGCGCCGTCGAGATCGGCGGCGTAGGCCTCGACGCGGGCCGGTAGCTCTCGGGCGCGGGCGCCGAACAGGTTCGCCAGCACCGCTGCACCCGCTCGGCGCCGCCGCGGTCGTCGGCCGCCCGCACCAGCGTGATGATCGCGGCGCCGGCTGCGCTCGAGGTAGCGGGCCAGCACCTCCATGCCGACGAAGCCGGTGGCCCCGGTGAGCAGGACATCGCCGGACCGCTCGCGCTCCGCGTCACGGCGCCGCGAGCTCTCGTTCGGCGACGGGCAGGCGCGGCGTCATGCGCCCCCGGTTCCCGCCCAGCGATCGCAGCGCCCACACCAGGCGGGCGCGCGTGTCGCACGGAGTGATCAGCTCGTCGACGTATCCGGTCGCCGCCGCCACCTCCGGGCGCAGCTGGGCCTCGGCGTACTGGCGGGCCAGCCGGTGCGCGCTCGGCCTCCGGGTCGTCGGCGGCGGCCAGCTCGCGGCGGTGGATCACGCCCGACCGCCGGCTTGGCGCCCATCACGCCGATCTCGGCCTCGGGCCAGGCGAACACGTAGTCGGCGCCGAGGTCCTTGGAGTTCATCGTGATGAACGCGCCGCCAAACGCCTTGCGCACGATCAGCGTCACCCGGGGCACGGTCGCCTCGGCGAACGCGTGGACCAGCGTCGCGCCGTGGCGGATCACGCCGGCGGACTCCTGACGGATGCCGGGCATGAAGCCGGGCGTGTCGACCAGCACCAGCAGCGGGATCCCGAACGAGTTGCACTTCTTGACGAACCGGGCGCCCTTCTCGGAGCTGGCGGCGTCGAGCACACCGCCGAGATAGCGGGGCTGGTTGGCGATCACGCCGACCGGCCGCCCGTCGATCCGGGCCATCCCGGTGACCAGATTGCGCGCCCACCCGGCTGCCACCTCGAGCAGCTCGCCGCCGTCGACCAGCGCCGCGGATCACGTCGCGGATGTCGTAGACCCGGCGCGCCTCGCCGGGCACGTCGCCCCCGGGTCGCGGCCGTCGCCGCCGGACGCGGGGCGGCCAGCGGCAGCCGGCGCGTCGCGGTGGCTGGGCAGATAGCCGAGCAGTTCGCGCGCCAGGCGCGCGGAGTCGACGTCGTCCCGCGCGACGAAGTGGCACACGCCGTTGCGCTCGTGGACGCGCGTGCCGCCGAGCTGCTCGGCGTCGACCTCCTCGCCGAGCGCCTCGCGGACGACGCCGGGACCGGTCAGGAACATGCTCGACTCCTCGGTCATCACCACCCAGTCGGTCAGCGCCGGCGAATAGGCGCCGCCGCCGGCCGACAGGCCGCTGACGATCGAGATCTGCGGCACGCGGCCGGACAGCGCCACGGTGCGGTGGAAGATCTCGGCCGTAGCCGCCGAGCGCGGCGACCCCCTCCTGCATGCGCGCGCCGCCCGAGGACACGAAACCGACCACCGGGGCCCGCGCCCGGTCGGCGAGCTCGAGCACGCGGACGATCGTGCTGGCGTGGGCCTCGCCCAGCGAGCCGCCGGCGTAGCCCGAGTCCTGGGCGTAGCAGAACACCGGCCGCCCGTCGACCAGGCCGGAGCCGCCGACCACGCCGTCGCCGTCGCGGGCGCGCTCGCCCATCGACCAGCGAGATCACCTCGGAGCGGATCAGCTGCAGCGACCCGGGATCGCACAGCATCTCCAGCCGCTCGAGCGGGGTGACCGCTCGTCGATCCGCGGAGCCAGCGCGAGGCTCACGGCCGCCCCCACTCGATCACGGTGGCGCCCCAGGTGAAGCCGGCGCCGAACGCGCCGAGCAGCACCCGGTCGCCGGGCTGGAGCAGGCCGGCGCGCTCGCTGAAGGCGAGCGCCAGCGGCAGCGTCGCCGCCGAGGTGTTGCCGTACTCGGCGATGCAGTCGACGACGCGCCCGGCGGGCAGCCCGAGCCGCTCGCCGACCGCGGACAGGATCCGGCCGTTGGCCTGGTGGTAGACGAACAGATCGATGTCCTCGAGCCCCACGTCAGCGGCCTTGGCGGCCTGCAGCGTGGCCAGCGTCAGCCGCGCCACCGCCTCGCGGAACGTCTCGTGGCCGCGCATCCGGATCAACGCCTCCGTGGCGCGTCGACGCGGATGTGATCGGCGCCGGCGCCGTCGGCGCCCAGGACCATCGGCCCGATCCGGCCGGCGTGCTTCGGTCGCCTCCAGCACGACCGCGCCCGCGCCGTCGGCAAACACGGCGGCGGTCGCCCGGTCGTCGGGGTCGGTGATCCGCGACATGAAGTCGGCGCCGATGACCACGACGCAGCGGGCGCGCCCGGCCTCGATCTGAGCCGGCGCCGACGGCCAGCGCCGAGAGAAAGCCGGTGCAGGCCGAGCCGACGTCGAACGCGCCGGCGCGGGTGGCGCCCAGCGCGTGGGCGACCAGCGGCGCGGCGTTCGGGCATCACCTCGTCGGCGGTGGTGGTGGCGACGATCACCAGATCGACGTCCAGCGGATCGATGCCGGCCCGCACCAGCGCCGCCGCGCCGCCGCGCGTCGGCATGGTCGTCGAGGCGCTCGTCGGGGCTCGGCGATGCGGCGCGAGCGGATGCCGGTGCGGCGCACGATCCAGTCGTCCTCGACGCCCAGCCGGGCGCCGATCTCGGCGTTGGAGACCGACCTTCGCCGGCACGCTGACGCCGACCGAAGCCGCGGCCACGCCGACCCGTGGCGACGGCGCTGCCGCGGTCTCGATCCCTGGATCGGTCGCCGGATCCACTCCGAGCAGGATGCTCATGACCGAACACGCTCGACCATGGGCGGCGGTCCCGCCAGCTTCCGTGCCCGCAAGACCCGACAAGCGGGGGGTTGACGGGCACGCACTTGCACAGCGCACCAAAAACTGAGGCTCGCCGCGACGCCTGAGGAGGTAGGCGCCCGGCGAGCAACGCCCAGTTATAGGGGCGCGGACGGCGACGCTTGTGGCCGCCATGTGAACGCCGCGCGGCGGCGTTTGTGGCCGGCATGTGAACGCCGCGCGCCGGCGCCAGGGCTACTGCGGTCCGGCGGCGAGCTCGTCGATCAGCGCCGCAAGTCGGACCAGAAGATCGGGCGCCAGCTCCTGCTCGTGTGCCGGGCAGCCCGGCAAAGAAGGCGCGCTGGCGGCCACGCATCCAGGCGTCCTGGGCATTCAGCGCGCTCGCGTCCGAGCTCGGTCAGCGTGACCGTCACGCCACGGCGATCGTCGGCGCGAGCGAGCGCGGCTGACGATCGCCCGGCGCTCGAGCGCGTCGAGGATCCTGGTCGCGGTCGACGGCGCCATGCCCGCCTCGGCGGCGAGGTCCTCATGCGGGCGTGCTCGCGTTCGGCGAGCGCCTGCAGGATCGCGTACTGCGACAGGGTCAGCGCGCCGTCGCGGTCTGGCTGGGTGTGCCCGCGAGCCCGGCGAACCGCCTGCGCGAACGCGTCGAATGCGTCCAGAAACTCGTCGCCTGATCACGCTGTCGGCGGGAGTCGCATCCATGGACGCGCTTAGCATAGCAACCATTGGCATGCTAATCTTTGGCATGCTAAACAACTTCCGGACGGGTGGTAGCCATGTTTCACAACATCCTCGTTTCCGTCGACGGCTCGAGCCACGCTCGAGCGCGCCCTGGATGAGGCGATCGACCTCGCCGACGCCGGCAAGGCGCGCCTGACGCTGCTGACCGCCATCCCCCGGCCCCCTACTGGGCCGCCTCGCCGGTCGACCGCGCCGGCATCGAACCGCTGGCCGTCGAGCTCGAGAGCGAGGCCGAGCAGGACGCTTGCGCGCGGCCGCCGACCAGGTTCCGCAGTCGGTCCCGGTCACGACGATCCTGTCCGCACAAGCCGATCCGCGAGGCGCTGATGGAGCGGCTCAAGACCGGCGAGTACGACCTGCTGGTGATGGGCTCACGCGGTCGCGGCGCGCTGACCGCGTCGGTGCTGGGCAGCGTCAGCCACTTCGCGCTCAACCACAGCCACGTCCCGGTGCTGATCGTTCACACGCCGGAGGCCCGACGGCCGACCGAGGACGCCCGCGCGCGTCGCCACGACGCGAGGCGGCCGCGTCACGCCGCGAAGCGCCCGGTCGCGCCTGAGCGAGTCGTCGACTCACGCCGCGGCAGCTCCGCCGACGTCCGCCAGCAGAAGCTAGATGGCCGGCGGCGACGGTCGCACGTTGCGTGCCTGACCGCGGTCTGCCGGCGCTCGACTCGCCGATTCCGGCGCAAGCGGGGTCCGTCAGCGCCATGGCGACCGCGGCTGACCGGCCTCGCGCCGACGCCGCGAAGCCAGAACAGGCACGAAGATCGCCGCGCGACCACGTTGAGGACCAGCTTGTAGTCGACCGCGATCGCCGCCGAAGATCCCGGCCCGGCTCGGCCGCGGGCCGGTCGGGATCAGGCCCGAGCAGGTCCAAGACGCCGGTGACCAGCAGCGCCGCCACCACCATCGTCACGAACATCAGCGCCGTGATCCGCAGCGCGAACGCCGTCCGTAGTACTTGAGGTAGATCACCACGATCGGCAGCACGATCAGGTCGGCGAACAGGAACGCCAGCACGCCGGCGAAGCTGATCCCGCCCGACCACAGCACCGCCGCCAGCGGCACGTTGCCGACCGAGCAGACGAAGCTCAGCACCGCGATCAGCGGGCCGACGAGCGCGTTCTCGATCGCCGGGATCGGCGCCGGCGCGTTGTGCACGAACAGCGACTGAAAGAAGCTGTCGGGCAGCTGGGCGACGAACCCGGCCAGCAGGAAGCCGATCGCGACCTCCTTCCACACCATCCGCCAGTCGCCGCGGAAGTTGTGGGCGACGTCGGACCAGGCGGCCGGTGAGCGCAGCCGCCCGCGCCAGCCCATCGGCGTCGGCGCCCGCGTGGTGATGATGATGGCCGGCGTCGGCGGCCTGCGCGTGAGCGCGCGCCTCGGCCTCCAGGCGCGGGCTGACGAACAGCCGCAGCAGCACCGCCATCAGCACGATCATCACGATCCCGCCGAGGTACTCGGCGAGCGTGAACTGCCAGCCGATCAGCACCCACAGGACCAGCCCCAGCTCCCACACCAGGTTGGTCGAGGCGAACTGGAAGGCCAGCGCGCTGGCCGCCGACGCGCCCTTCTCCAACAGCGACTTGGCGATCGCCACCGCCGCGTACGAGCACGACGAGGACGCGGCGCCGAGCGCGGTCGCCCGCGACACCGACCGCGGCGCCGCCGCCGCCCATCGCCCGCTCGATCCGCTCGCGCGGGACCCAGGCCTGCACGATCGCCGAGATCGCGAACCCGAGCACCAGCGCCCACCACACCTCCCAGGCCATCAGCAGCGGAGTCGCGGATGCCGTGCCAGATCACGTCCAGCACTCTTCATCGATGCTCACATTATACCCCTAGGGGGTATGGGTATACTGAGGCGCAGATGCCGATGCCACGACACCTCAGCATCAACTCAACCCAACCCGCGGCTACACCGCCACCAAGGACCAGCTGCTGGCCCGCCTGAAGCGGATCGAGGGTCAGATCCGCGGGATCGAGGGCGATGGTCGAGGAGGACCGCTACTGCATCGACGTGCTGACCCAGATCTCGGCCGCCCGCGCCGCGCTGGACAAGGTCGCGCTCGGCCTGCTCGACGACCACGCCCACCACTGCGTGGTCGGCGCCGCCACCGCGCGCGAGCGCGACGAGAAGACCGCCGAGCTGATGGACGCCGTCGGCCGCCTGATGCGCCGCGGCTAGAGGCTCGGCGAGCTCGGAACTAGGCGCGCCCGGAGCCGCGACCAACCGCTCGAACAGGGCCGTCGAGCGTCTGCCGCCGGGTCCTGGCACAGGCCGGTGTGGACCTCGGACGGCTGCACGATCGTGCTCGACGGCGCCACCAGCCAGCCGAAGCGCTCGGACTGAGGCAGCGCGGCGATCGGCCCGGCGCCGGCGTCGCCGTCCGCGACCCGCACCAGCGCCTCCAGGTGCGACTCGCACCTCGGCGATCTCGACGCCCGGGCGCCAGCGCGCGCCAGCCGCGCCGCGTCGAGCGCGACGCGCGCGGCCGAGAAACCCCCGCTGGCGGCAGAACAGCACCACGCCGACGTTGAGCCGCTCACCGCGCTCCACGCTGGGCACCACCCGCAGGATCGCGTAGGCGAACGGGCTCGAGCCTCAGCCGCCGATTCGGGCACGCTCGGCCTCCTCCACGAACCCGCCGTCGGCCAGCCGACGGCTCAGGTACTCGACGTACGTCGGCGGGCTCGTCGCCGCCGGCGGCGAACCACTCGGCCGGCACCAGGCCCACCACCGCCTCGATCGCGTCGCCGGCCAGCCGCGGGCCGCAGCCGGCGGTCGGCGTCGACGATCGACCCCGCGCCGGGCAGCAGCACGTGCTCGGCGATCAGGGGGAACGGCTTGGCGGCGTGCTCGGCCGGATCGCAGCCCGCCGTGCTGCAGGTACAGCGCGGCACCGTGGTCGATCAGCCACAGCCGCTCGTGCCACAGCAGCAGGTTGGGGTTGCGCGGGGTGCGGTCGACGTTGGTGGCCAGCGCGTCGAGCCACACCACGTCGGCGGCCAGCGCCGGGTCCGGGGCTCCAGGCATCCGGCGGGCGTGTACGACAGCGCGCCGGGGAGGAAGTCGACGCCGAGGTTGCGCGCCGTCGCTGGCGGTGATCAGCTCCTGGATCTCGGGATCGGGCTCGGCCGCGCCCAGCCGGCCGTCGATGGCGATCACGACCAGCTCGGGGACGAGCAGCCCGAGGCGCCGGGCCAGCTCGCCGACGATCACCTCGGCCACCAGCGCCCGCAGGCCCTGGCCGGCGCCGCGGAACTTGGCCACGTACAGCCCGTCGTCGTCGGCCTCGACCAGCCCCGGCAGCGAGCCGCCCTCGCGCAGCGGCGGTCACGTACCGCGTGGCAGCCACCGAGCGCAGCTGATGCAAGCCGACCGACATGCGGGCCTTTCTAGCATCAAGTGCAGTGCTCCTCTCCGTCCTCGACCAGTCGCCGATCGCCGAAGGCTCCACCGGCGCCGACGCGCTGCGCAACACGATCGACCTGGCCCGGCTTGCCGACCGCGCTCGGCTACACGCGCTATTGGGTGGCCGAGCACCACGGCGGCCCGATGCTGGCCGGGCCGAGCCCCGAGGTGCTGATCGGCCCGATCGCGTCGGCCACCGAGCACATCCGGGTGGGCAGCGGCGGCGTCATGCTCCCCCACTACAGCCCGCTCAAGGTGGCCGAGTCGTTCACCATCCTGGCCGCCCTGTACCCGGGCCGCATCGACCTCGGCCTCGGCCGCGCCGCCGGCACCGACCCGCTGACCACGTTCGCGCTCCAGCGCGACCGGCGCCAGGCCGCGCCCGACGACTTCCCCCAGCAGCTGGCCGAGCTGCTGGCCTACCTCGAGGACGCCCTGCCCGAGGACCACCCCTTCCGCCACCTGGCCAAGACGCTGCCCGGCCGGCCCGAGCTGCCGGTCCCATGGCTGCTCGGATCCTCGGCCCAGAGCGCGATCTGGGCCGGCGAGCTGGGGCTGCGCTACGCCTTCGCCGACTTCATCAACCCCCAGGGGGCCGAGATCGCCCAGCTCTACCGCGAGCGCTTCCAGCCGGTCCGCGACCTTCAGGCGCAGCGGACCGCCGTCGCCGCCTGGGTGCTGTGCGCCCCCACCGACGACGAGGCCCAGTTCCTGGCCACCAGCAGCCGGATGACGTTCACGCTGCTGCGCCGCAACCAGCTGATCGCGGTGCCGCCGCCGGAGAAGGCGGTGGCGTTCCTGGAGAGCGAGGGCAAGCAGCCCAACGGTGACCGCCCGGGCCGGCGCGGGATCATCGGCTCACCGGAGACGGTGCGGGCCGGGATCGAGGCGCTGGCCGCCGAGTATCAGGCCGACGAGGTGATCGTCGTCACCATCACCTACGACCATCAGGTGCGCCGGCGCTCCTACGAGCTGCTGGCCGAGGTCATGGACCTCCAGCCCGCGGCCCTGGCCTCGGCGTAGCGAAACTACGTCGCCGTCACGGCCTCCAGCGAACGGTTGGTGGCGGTGATCCCGAACAGGATCAAGGCGCCGGCCACGAACCCGGAGACGCCCATCACCACGAACGCGCTGGAGAACCCCCAGGCGGTGTTGGCGCCGAGCACGATCAGCGGCGCCAGCGCGCCGCCGATGTGGCCGAGTCCGTCGGTGAGCGCGACGCCGGTGGCGCGGGCATTGGTCGAGAAGTGCTCGGCCGTGTAGGTGTAGAGCATCGGCACCAGCAGCCCGATCGTCAGCGAGGCGATGAAGCCGAACACGATGATGATCGAGGGCGACACGAAATAGCCGATCACCAGCAGCGAGATTCCCCACAGCACGGCGATCGCCGCCGTCGTGTACTTGCGCTCCAGGCGGTCTGAGAAATGCGTGGTGGCGTAGGCGCCGACCAGGAAGCCGATCCCGGACACGATCAGGTACGTGGTCGAGTCGGCCAGGCTGTAGCCCTTGTCGGTGAACAGCGTCGGGGCCAGCGTCAGCCACCCGTAGTTGCCCACGTAGTAGACGAACCAGATCCCGACGAACAGCGCCACCCGGCCGAGCATCGGCGGGCGCAGCAGCGACCGCACCGGGAACGTCTCGGCGGGGGGCTCCTCGGGGACCGGCTTGGGCTTGGGGAGCTCCCCGTCGATCGTCTCGCGGGCCGTCTCCTCGGCCTCGGCGACGACCTCGTGGGCCTCCTGCTCGCGACCCTGGGCCATCAGCCAGCGCGGCGACGGTGGCATGCCGCGGCGCATGAACAGGATCGTCACCCCGCCCAGCGCGCCGATCACGAACAGCACGCGCCAGCCGGAGGCGAACGACGGCACCAGCGCGCGGGCGATGAACGGCACGGCGGCGAAGCCGGCGTAGGCCCAGGTGGTGGCCCAACTCGTGTAGCGGCCGCGCAGGCGAGCGGGTGACAGCTCGCCGATGTAGGTGGTGACCGCCGCGATCTCGGCACCGATGCCCAGCCCGGAGATGAAGCGGAAGATGATCAGCTCGGTGACGTTGGCGCTCAGCGCCGCCAGCACGGTGCCGATCGAGAACACCGCCACCGAGATCTGCAAGGCGAACTTGCGACCCCATTTGTCGGCGATGGTGCTGTCGACAAAGGCTCCGATGATGTAGCCGATCAGGCTGCTGGTCACCGACAGCGTCACCGTCCCCTTTGACACATGGAACTGCGTCGCGATCACCGGGACCGCGAACGAGATGGTGACGATGTCGAAGAAGGCGAAGAAGTACCCCGCGCCCACCACCCACAGGAGCTTGCGCTCGTAGGGCCAGACCGGGATCCGGTCCAGACGGGCCAACGGCCCGGGCTCGCGCCGGCGGCGGCCGGCTCCTCGGGTACCGCGCTGTCTGCCGTCAGGTCCGGCAGCCGGCGGTTGCGACGTTCTCGCGCTCTGCGACATTGGCGACCTCCCTCGTCTTCTTATGGCCTACCCCAGCCCCCCAGCCTGGAAACGGCCGGGTTCTGACACCCGGGAGAAACGCTCGTGTAACGCCCGCGGACCCGCACCGGCAACAGCGCCGGGTAGGATCGCCGTGCGATGGCGCAGTGGGTGTACGACTTTGCCGAGGGGTCAAAGGACATGCGGGAGCTGCTTGGCGGCAAGGGCGCCAACGTGGCCGAGATGACGCGGGTGCTCGGAGCCGACCGGGTGCCGGCCGGCTTCACGATCACCACCGAGGCGTGTGTGGAGTACATGCGCGCCGACCGCCACGAGCCCGACGGGATGGCCGACGAGGTCGCACAAGCCCTGGACCGTCTCCAGGACCATGCCGGCAAGCAACTCGGCGACAACGAGGACCCGCTGCTGGTCTCGGTGCGCTCCGGCGCCCGCGAGTCGATGCCCGGCATGCTCGACACCGTGCTGAACCTGGGCCTCAACGATGACTCGGTCCAGGGCCTGGCCCGGGCCACCGACAACGAGCGCTTCGCCTGGGACTCCTACCGGCGCTTCGTGCAGATGTTCGGCAACGTCTCGCGCGGCATCCCCGGGGAGCGCTTCGAGGACGCCATCAAGGAGGCCAAGTCCCAGCGCGGCGTCAAGGACGACACCGAGCTCGACGTCGAGGCGCTGCACGAGCTCACCGACAGCTTCAAGCGGATCTATCGCGACGAGACCGGCGACGACTTCCCCCAGGACCCGCAGGAGCAGCTGCGGCTGGCCATCCGCGCCGTGTTCGACTCCTGGGTCGGTGAGCGCGCGGTGTCCTACCGCCGCATGAACCGGATCCCCGACGAGTGGGGCACCGCCGTCAACGTGCAGCAGATGGTGTTCGGCAACAAGGGCGACACCTCGGGCTCGGGGGTGGCGTTCTCCCGCGACGAGATCACCGGCGCCCCCGAGCCGAGCGGCGACTTCCTCCCCAACGCCCAGGGCGAGGACGTCGTCTCCGGAGTGCGGACTCCGCGCGACATCAGCGAGATGCAGGAGTGGATGCCCGACGTCCACGAGCAGCTGATGGACATCCTGCGCACGCTCGAGCGCCACTACGAGGACATGCAGGACACCGAGTTCACGGTCGAGGACGGGCAGCTGTTCATGCTCCAGACCCGCAACGCCAAGCGCCCCGCCCAGGCCGCGGTGAGGTTCGCCGTCGACGCGGTCGACGAGGGGTTGCTGACCCGCGAACAGGCGCTGCAGACCATCGACCCGGGTTCGCTGGACGCAGCTGCTCCACCCCACGTTCGATCCCCAAGCCGAGTTCGACGTGCTCGCCACCGGGGTCAACGCCTCGCCCGGCGCCGCCAAGGGCGAGGTGGTGTTCACCGCCGCCGACGCCGTGGCCGCGGCCGCCGAGGGGCGCGACGTGATCCTGGTCCGCCCGTTCACAGACGCCGGCGATGTGGCCGGCTTCGAAGCGGCCAGGGGCATCCTCACCTCCGAGGGCGGCAAGGCCTCGCACGCCGCGCTGGTGGCCCGCGGTATGGGCCGCCCGGCGGTGGTCGGCGCCGACGCCGTGGCCATCGACCTGGCCGCCAAGACGATCACCGTCAACGGGACCGAGCTGCACGAGGGCGACCGGATCGCCATCGACGGCACCAAGGGCTCCGTGACGGTCGACGACGTGCCGCTGGTCGACGCGACCGTCGACGAGAACTTCGAGCAGGTGCTCGAGTGGGCCGACGGGATCCGCAAGCTCGGCGTCCGCGCCAACGCCGACACGCCACATGACGCCGAGCGCGCCCGCGAACTGGGCGCCGAGGGGATCGGCCTGTGCCGCACCGAGCACATGTTCATGGCCGAGGACCGCCAGCCCAAGATGCGGGCCATGATCATGGCCGACACCCGCGAGGACCGCAAGAACGCCCTGAGCGAGCTGCTGCCGCTCCAGCAGGAGGACTTCGAAGGATTGTTCGAGGCCATGGCCGGGCTCCCGGTCACGGTCAGGCTGCTCGATCCACCGCTGCACGAGTTCCTCCCCAACCTCCCGGATCTCGCCGCCCAGGTCGAGCGGGCGCGGATCGAGGAGACAGACGACCTCCCCGAGCTCGAGAAACTGCTCGACCGGGTGCACGACGTCTCGGAGGAGAACCCGATGCTGGGCACCCGCGGCTGCCGGCTCGGGATCCTCTACCCGGAGATCTACGAGATGCAGGTGCACGCCATCCTGCGCGCCGCCAAGACGGTGGCCGTGGGTGGGCGGGGACCGGTTCCCGAGATCATGATCCCGCTGGTCGACTACGAGCACGAGATCGAGCTGATGCGTGAACTGGTGGTCCGGATCGGCGACGAGGAGGGGCTCGAGGCGGGTCGCGACTACACCGTCGGCACCATGATCGAGCTGCCGCGGGCCTGCTTCGTGGCCGACCGGATCGCCGCCTTCGCCGACTTCTTCTCGTTCGGCACCAACGACCTCACCCAGACCGCGCTGGGCTTCTCGCGCGACGACGTCGAGTCGAAGTTCGTCCCCACCTACCTGGAGCGCAAGATCATCGACCGCAGCCCGTTCGAGACGATCGACAAGCCGGGCGTCGGCTGGCTGGTGCGGCTCGGAGCGTGGGTGGGCCGCGAGGCCAACCCCAGCCTCACGCTCGGCATCTGCGGCGAGCACGGCGGCGACCCCGAGTCGATCGAGTTCTTTCACCAGGCCGGGCTCGACTACGTCTCGTGCTCGCCCTACCGGGTGCCCATCGCCCGGATCGCCGCCGCCCAGGCCGCCATCAGCAACCCGCGCGACGGCTGGCAGTAGACCGAGGCGGCGCTGGGGCCGACACGGCGCTGAACAGCACGGCGCGGTAGCGTGCCGCGTTCAGTGCTCGCCGTCTACGCCGCCGCCATCAACCGCGATGACCCGCTCAGCGGGCTCGAGGTCGGCGACCGCCCCGAGCCCGAGGCGCAGCCCGGCTGGACGATCGTCGACGTCAGGGCCGCCTCGCTCAATCACCACGACCTGTGGTCGCTGCGCGGAGTCGGCCTGTCCGAGGACAGCCTGCCGATGATCCTCGGCTGTGACGCCGCCGGCGTCGACGAGGACGGCAACGAGGTGGTGGTCCATTCGGTCATCACCTCCGACGATTGGCGCGGCGACGAGACCTTCGACCCGCGCCGCTCGCTGCTGTCCGAGCGCCATCAGGGCTCGCTGGCGCAGCGCGTCGCGGTGCCGAAGCGAAACCTGGTGCCCAAGCCGCCGGAGCTCTCATTCGAGTACGCCGCCTGCCTTCCCACCGCCTGGCTGACCGCCTACCGGATGCTGTTCACCCGCGGCGACCTCAGCCCCGGCCAGACGGTCCTGGTCCAGGGGGCCGCCGGCGGCGTGGCCACGGCGCTCACCGTGCTGGGCAGCGCGGCCGGGATCCGCGTGTGGGTTACCAGCCGCTCGGAGTCCAAGCGTGCCGAGGCGCTGGCGCTCGGCGCCGACCAGGCGTTCGAGTCCGGAGCCCGGCTGCCCGAGCGCGTCGACGCGGTCATGGAGACCGTTGGCAAGGCGACCTGGGGCCACTCGATCCGGTCGCTCAAGCCCGGGCGGCAAGCTGGTGATCTCCGGCGCCACCTCCGGCGACGCCCCGCCGGCCGAGCTGACGCGGGTGTTCTTCCTGCAGCTGTCGGTGATCGGCTCGACGATGGGCACCCGCGACGAGCTCGAGCGGCTGATCCGCTTCTGCCTGGAGCGCGACATCCGCCCCGCGATCCACGCCACCATGACGCTGGCCGATGCCCGCGACGGCTTTCAGGCCCTGCTCGACGGCGACGTCGTCGGCAAGGTCGTGTTCAGGACCTAGAACACGATCAGCACGCGCCCGCGCAGGCCGCCGGCGTCCATCGCCTGCTGGGCCTCCGCGGCCCGCTCCGGCGGATACTCGCCGGCCACGCGCAGCTTGAGCTTGCCCTCCGAGGCCAGCCGGCGCAGCTCCCACAGCCAGTCGGTGCGGTCAAGTACCTCGCGCACGAACACCGGCCGCACCTCGATCCCGCGCTCGGTGTCGCTGCCGTCCCAGCCGCGCACGACCACGATCGCACCGCCGTCTCGTAGGGCGGCAAACGCGGCCCGGCCGAGCAGTGCGGTGTCGTAGACACCGTCCGCTCCCTCGGGCGCGATTTCCCGCACCGCCTCGGCAAAGCCCTCGCCGCGCGCAATGACCACGTCGGCTCCGAACCCGCGCACCAGGTCGTGATCCTCGGGCTTGGCGTCGGCGATCACGCGCAGGCCCCGCTCCTTGGCCAGCCCGATCACGTAGGAGGCCAGCACGCCGGCGCCACCGGTGACGGCCAGCGTCGCCCCCTCGGGCAGGGCCAGAAGCTCGAGCCCTCGCATCGCGGTGAGCCCGTTCATCGGCAACGTCGCCGCCTGCTCGAGACTGGCGCCGTCGGGAATCGGAACCGCGGAGGCCGACGGCACCACCAGCAGCTCGGCCTGGGCGCCGCCCTCGGGGCGCCGGGGCGTGACCGCGGCCATGACCCGGTCACCCACCGCCAGCCGATCCACACCGGGACCGACCGACTCGATCGTCCCGGCCGCGTCCATGCCCGGCGTCCACGGTGGTGGGTGCTCGGGGTGGCCGTGCCGGCGCAGGCCGATGTCGGTGGGATTGACGGCGGCCGCACGGACGGCGATCCGCAGTTCGGCGTCGCCGGGCTCGCGCGGTGCCCGGTCGACGAGCTCCAGAACCTCCGGTCCTCCGGGCTGGACGATGCCGACGGCGCGCACGGCGAGTGAGCCTAGCGTCGCGGCGGCGCGGACGGTCCGTCAGCGGCGGCCTCGCGCTCGACGTCGAGCTCGGTCCGCACCCCGAGCTGGTTCAGGGCGGTGTTGGCCTCGTCCAGGCTTCTCGCGTCCGCCACCGCCCGGGCCAGCGGGCCGACGGTCGCGTAGGTGACGGCCACGTCGAGGTAGAAGGTCATCGCCGCCACTGGGCTGAGATCGAGATCGAACTGTCCGCCCCGGATCGCCACCCGGCCGCGGGCGCCACGGAAGGCGCGCACCGCCTGCGCGCTGGCCTCGGTCGGAACCATCGCCATCGCCTGCTCAAGCCGCGTCGCCACCGCGTCGGTGAGGCCGCGAGCGGCGCCCCAGCCGCCGGCGGCGGCCACGTCGGCCAGCCGATCCAGCACCTCCTCGACGGACAGCTCCGCGTCACAGCCGATGCCGAACACGCCGAGCAGCGCGCGAGCGCCGGTGGCCGCGTATTGGTGTGCCGCCGCCAGCATGATCGCGTCGCACAGCGGACTGCGCAGGCCGGGTTCGGACCCGCCGGCCATCACGTCGCCGCCGACGTCGACGAACACCACCAGGTCGCGCTCGAGCTCGGCCACCACGCGCTCCAGGCCGTCGGCGATCGCCGCCGGTCCGCGGTCGATGGCCAATAGAACCGTCGGGCGGTCCAGAAACGCGGCCATACGCGACTCGCCAAAGTACATGTCGCGGCCGCGCGCGCGGGTGCGAGGCCCGGCCAGCATCACCCCGGGCGCGACCAGTTCCGCCCCCTCGATCTCCTCCACCCGGCGTGGGCCCGGGACGGGGTCGATCGGGCGCCGCTCCCAGCTGAGGCCGCCCACCAGCGGCTCGGCGCCGTCATAGACGCGCAGCAGCTCGGCGGTGGCCAGGGCGCCGACCACGTCACCGCCGCCGCCGATCCCGATCACCAGCGGGCGCCGCGCCGCCCGCAGGGTTGCCTCGGCGTCAACCGCCATCGGCCGGCGCGATCGCGATCGAGGCGTGCAGCTCGCCGTCCTGCCCGACGATCCAGCGCCGGTGCCCGTCGCGCAGGATCCGCTTGTCGCCCGGCTGTGCGGGAGCGCGGTATTCGAGTTCGACGTCGATCCGCTCGGGATCGGGACCGGCCAGCAGCTCCTCCTCCAGCGGCTGCCAGTAGGCAGCGTTGTTGACGTGGTCGGCGATGTCGCACTCGGTGGCCCGGAAGGTCCACCCGGAGGCGCCGTCGGCAGACTCGTCCGGCACCGGGTGGCGAAGACGGGCGCTCACCCGTCGCGTGAGCGCGTCGAGACCGTAGACGCCGATCTCGCGCTCGGACAGCGGTACCGGGTGCCAGCTGTCGCGGTCCAGATGGACCCACAGCGAGACGGCCTCCACCGCGGGCCCCTCGTCGCCGACAGGCACGATGTCGGTTCGCCGCTCCGCCCACATCCGCCCGAACCCGCTGCAGAACGTGGTCAGCTCGAAGCGCTCGCCGAAGTGGGGAAAGCGGTGCACCCGAATCCGCGTGCGTCGCACCACCCACACGGCAGCCTGCTCGAGCCCGGCGTCGCTGACGTCGGCGTAGGCGACGTCCTGAAGCCAGCAGGCGAGCGCGTCAAGCCGGGTCCGGCCCGATGGCGCGCAGTCGGCAAACGAGGGCACCCGCTCGTGGGTGAAGGCGCGCATGCCCGGCGTGTGCGGCAGCAACTCGTTGAACTCGCGCTCCACTGTATGCAGGGTACGAACCGGCTCAGCGATCCATGGCCGCCAGCACCCAGGCGATGAACACGCCCTGCAGCGGCAGCCTGGCCCACAGTGCCGGCGCCCCGCCCGGCACTTTGGAGAACTCCTCGGGGTGCAGCGCCATGTGCAGGTTGGCCGGAAACACCGCGATCAGGGTGGCGATCAACCACCACCCCGCGGGCCGGCGGGTGCGCGCCACCATCAGCCCGGCCCCGCCGGCGATCTCGGCCACGCCGCTGGCGTAGACCATCGCGTCGTGGGCGGGAACGTAGGGCGGCATGATCCGCTTGTAGGCGCGCGGGATCACGAAGTGCATCACTCCGGCAAACACGAACGTCGGCCCGGCGAATCGGCGGATCGTGGGCATCGGGCGGCCACGCTACCGCAGTCGGCGGGCGTTTGCGCTCGGCACGTGAGGGGAACCTTGCGGCGCAGTGAAGGACCGTCCAACGGGAGGTGGCGGGATGTTGCGTCTCAGATTCCTAGGCGTCGTCGGCGCCGGCGCGCTGGTGCTGGCCGCGTTGGCGGCCCCGAGTGCGGCGCACGCCGCCGGCACCGGCGCCTACGTGCTCACCGCCACCAACAACGGCAAGGGGTACGCGCCCACGTTCACCGGCAACGGCCGGCTTGGCACCCGAGTCCCGGCCACCGGCCAGGGGACCGCCGGGGGCACGGTGCCTGCCCAGGCGGAGCTGGCCGGCTTCTACGCCAAGCCCAACTCCGCCCCCAAACGCGCCGAACGGGTCCAGCAGCGCGCCAACATCCCCACCTGGTCGACGCTGGCCTTCTCCGACGGCGGCGCGACCTTTGCGCTGGGCCGCGGCCGCACCACCGGCTGGAGCCAGTCGATCGATCTGCACACCGGGGTGATCAGCACCGCCGCCACCTGGCGGGCTCCAGACGGGCACGTGACCAAGCTCGCCTACCAGGTGCTCACCGACCGGGCCAGCCAGTACTTGGGCCTGGTCAGGCTGTCGCTGACTCCCCAGTGGTCTGGCACCGCCACCGTCACCGACCTGATCGACGGCTCCTACGCCGCGCTGCACGACAAGGGCACACCCCACCTGACCGACGGCGCCGGCACCGGCTCTGATCCCTCCGCCCGTGAGGACTGGGTCACGGTCCGCGCCGAGCAGACCGGCATCGCGGCCACCCTGGCCAGTGCGCTGCGGGCCAGCTCCAACGTCACCGGCACCGCCACCGCCGTGGGCGGGCTGCCGTCCCAGAGCGTCGGCCAGCAGCTGAGCTTCCCGGTGGTGGCCGGGCAGACCTACACCTTCACCAAGTACGTGGGCATCGGCGACTCGCAGGATTCCGCCGACACCGTGGCCGCCGCCCAGACCACCGCCGGGCAGGCCGCCGCCACCGGCTGGGATTCCCTGCTGGCCGCCAACGACGCCGCCTGGGCCCAGCTGTGGGCCGGTCGGATCGACGTGCTCGGCAACTCGACGCTGGCCAACGACGTCAACGCCAGCGAGTTCTACCTGTGGTCGAGCACCCGCGACGGCGTGGACTGGAGCGTGTCCCCCGCCGGTCTGTCCTCCAACGGCTACGACGGCCACATCTTCTGGGACGCCGAGACCTGGATGTTCCCGACCCTATTGGCCCAACATCCGACCCTGGCCGCGGCCATGGAGAGCTACCGCTTCGACCGCCTGCCGCCGGCGATCCAGCATGCCGCCGCCACCGGCAACCAGGGCGCTCGCTTCCCATGGGAGAGCGCGCTGGACGGCACCGAGCAGATCCCGCCACCGGTGTCGGTCAACAGCGAGGGCGTGTACGAGCAGCACATCACCGCCGACATCGCGCTGGCCCAGTGGCAGTACTACCTGGCCACCGGCGATGTCTCCTGGCTGCGCACCCAGGGCTGGCCGGTGATCTCCGGAGCGGCCGCCTTCTGGGCCGGGCGAGCGGTGCGCGGCGCCGACGGGCGCTACCACATCCACAACGTGACCGGGCCTGACGAGGAGAACCCCGACGTCAGCGATGAGGCGTACACCGACGCTGGGGCCGCCACCACCCTGCGCAACGCGATCGCCGCCGCGCAGGTGCTCGGGCTCGGGCACCCCGCGGCGTGGTCGCAGATCGCCAACGGCCTGGTGGTTTCGGTCGACCGCCAGCGAGTCCATCCCGAGTACTCCGGCTATCGCGGCCAGCTGGTCAAACAGGCCGACGTCACCCTGCTGCAGTACCCGTGGCGGTGGCCGATGTCCCGCAGCGTGGCCGTCAACGACCTCGATTACTACGTGCCCCGCACCGATCCGGCCGGGCCGTCGATGAGCGACGCCGTCAACTCGATCGCCTCCTCGCAGCTCGGCATCGGCGGTTGCGCCAGCTACGTCGACACCGAGCGCAGCTACCAGCCCTTCATCCGCGACGTGTTCAACCAGTTCTCGGAGACCAACACCGGCGGTGCCTTCACTTTCATGACCGGGATCGGCGGCTTCCTGCAGGAGTTCCTGTACGGGTACTCGGGCATGCGGTTCGGGACCGGGTCGGTCACGCTGAAGCCAAGCCTGACCAGCCAGCTACCCGGCCTGGTCCTGCACGACGTCGCCTGGCAGGGCCGCACGTTCACCGTCTCGATCGGGCCGCGCTCGACCACGGTCACCTTGAACAGCGGGCCGCCGCTGCCGCTATCGACCCAGGCCGGACGCCGGGTGGTGCAGGCCGGTCACCCGGTCACCGTCACCACCGCGCGGCCCGACCTCTCGCAGACGCGCGACCTCGTCCGCTGCGGTGCAGCCCGGGCCAGCAGCGCCGCGCCGGGGGCGCCGGCTCTGGCTGCGATCGACGGCAGCACCGCCACCGACTGGGAGCCGACCGCGTTGCCGGCCACCCTGACCGTGCCGGTCCGCGGTCACCACAAGCTCCGCCGCGTGGTGCTGGTGTGGGGGCGCCAGTGGCCCAAGCAGCCGCACCCCAACATCCACCCGCCCGCCCACCCGGTGCTCGACCGGAGGGCCACGCGCTACACGGTCGCCGTGTCCAACAGCGGCCGGCGGTGGCGACGGCTGGCCCTGGTCGAGTTCAGGCACGGGATCACCGACACCGTCGCACTGCCCGCGATCCGAGCCCGGTTCATTCGCGTCCGGATCCTGGCTCCCGGCGGCAAGGAGATGCCCATGCTCCAGGAGCTGCGGGTGACTGGTTAGGGCTCCGCAGGCCCGCTGGCGCAGGCATCCGCAGGGGGAGCCACCGCCGTTCAGACGATCGTCTTAGTCGACTCATCGGGGGAGCTTCATCGCCTGGCCGATGCTCTGCGCCATGACCAGTCTCGCCTCCGCCCCTCGCCCCGTCGCCCCGGCCGCCGTCGCGCCGTCCATCGACATCGTGGTCCCGGTCTACAACGAGCACGCGGCGCTGGAGCGTTCGATCCGCCGCCTGCACTCGTTTCTCGCCGCCGAGCTCCCCTTTGCCTGGCGGATCGTGATCGCCGACAACGCCAGCACCGACGGGACTCTGTCGATCGCTCGGGGGCTGGCGCGCGTGTTGGACCGCGTCAGCGTGCTGCATCTGCCGGCCAAGGGCCGCGGCCGGGCATTGCGCGCCGCCTGGTCAGTCAGCGACGCCGACGTCGTCGCCTACATGGACGTCGACCTGTCGACCGACCTGCGGGCGCTGCTGCCGCTGGTGGCGGGGCTGGTCTCAGGGCACAGCGACGTGGCCATCGGCAGCCGGCTGGCCCCGGGCGCGCGGGTGGTGCGTGGCCCACGGCGCGAGTTCATCTCGCGCTCCTACAACCGATTGCTGCGCCTGGTCCTGGGCGCCCGGTTCTCCGACGCTCAGTGCGGGTTCAAGGCGATGCGAGCCGACGCCGCCCGGCGGCTGCTGCCCCAGATCGAGGACCAGGGCTGGTTCTTTGACACCGAGCTGCTGATCCTGGCCCAGCGCGACGGCCTGCGCATCCACGAGGTCGCCGTCGACTGGGTCGACGACCCCGATTCCCGGGTCGACATCCTCAGCACGGCGCTGACCGACCTGCGCGGTGTGGTCCGGATGCGGCTGGCCACGCCGCTGGCCCGCTTTCTGCTGATCGGCTTGATCTCGACGCTCGCCTATGCCGCGCTGTATCTCCTGCTGCGAGGTCTCCTCGGCTCTGACGGCGCCAACGCGCTGGCGCTGGCGCTGACCGCGGTGGCCAACACCCAGGCCAACCGCCATTTCACCTTCGGGATCCGGGGACGGGCGGGCCTGCTTCGCCAGCACGCCGCCGGGGCGCTCGTCTACGTGCTGGCGCTGGCCCTGACCGCGGGCGCACTCGGCGCGCTCGGACGGCTGGATCCGCATCCCGGCGCGCTGTTGGAGGTGGTGGTCCTGGTGCTGGCCAGCCTCCTGGCCACGGTGTCGCGGTATCTGGCCCTGCGCACCTGGGTGTTCGCCCGCGGTCGGCGGCCGGCGCCGCTGCGCGCGCTCGCCCCCTGACCGCGGCCCAACGCAGGGCATCGAGGCCTCGGGGCGAACACCCCGACGTGTTCGACAACCTCCCGATCCCCGAGAACCCTGCCGGTCTCGTCTACGGGACGATCCTGATCGCCACCCTGCTGGCCGCCGAGTACTCGCGGCGCGAGACCTACGTGACCACGGTCGGCGCGGTGATCGTCGCCCTGGTCATGTACTGGCTGGCGCTCGCCTATTCGGAGTTCACCGGCCGCCGGCTCCAGAACGCCGAGCGCTTCACCCTGAAGGCGTTCTGGAAGGCCGCCAAGCACGAGAACTCGGTGCTGATGGGCGCCAGCGTGCCGATCGTCGTCATCATCGTGTTGGGGATCTTCGGTGCCGACCTCGCCTCGGCGCTCGAGGTCGGCGTCTACATCGCCGCCGGCATGATCGTCGTGTTCGAGGTGCTGATCGGCCTGTGGTCCGACGGCACCCGCGCCGAGCTGGTCTGGCACACGATCATCGGGATCCTGCTCGGCCTGATGATCATCGCCCTGCGGGTTCTCCTCCACTAACGGCGTCAGCCCGCTGGGCCGGGTCGCCGGCTGCGCCCCGGCCTCGCCCTCGGTTGCCCGCCCGGCCTGGCCCTCGGTTGCCCGCCCCACCTCCACGCAGGCTGGCTTAGCCAGCCAGCCAGGTGTCGACTGGGGAGTTACCCAGAATAATTGGGGGTAACTCCCCACTCGACTAGGAGGCGTCACTCGGAGAACGACACCTCCAGCTCCTGCGGCTCGGCGCCGCGCAGCAGCTTGAGGGTGAGCTTGCCGTCGGCCGCGCCGACCGCTCGGTGCAGGTCCCCGATCGAGCGCACCGGGATCTCGCCCGCCTGCGTGACCAGGTCGCCTCGACTCAGGCCGGCCGCGGCGGCGGGGCTGTCGCGTCCGACGCGGACCACCAGCACGCCCGGCTCATCGGGCAGCCCCACGGCACGGCGCATCCGCTTGGCCACCGCGGACGCCGCCACCGCGACGCCCAGCCGTGGCGTCACCCGCTCGTCGGGCTCGAAGAAGGCAAGCCACCCCCGCAGCTGCTCGGCGGTTCGCTCGCGAGATGCCTCGGGCAGGCCAGCGGCCAGCCGTGCCGCACGCTCGGCGTAGGACGGGCGCGCCGCCTGGATCAGCGCGCGGCCGCGCTCGGTCAGGGTCACCGTCACGCTGCGACGGTTGTCGGGGTCGGGCTCGCGCTCGATCATCCGCGCGCGCTCCAGGCGTCCCAGCCGGACCGACATCGTCCCCGAGGTGCGGCGCACGCGCGTGACCAGGTCACGCTGGTTCATGGTGTGGCCCTCGGCGCGCTCCAGCGCATCGAGCACCAGGAAGCTGGGGCGGGTCAGCCGGTGCTCGGCCAGCGCCTCCTCGAGCTCTGACTCGAGGTGGGCGGCAACGCTGATCGTGGTGTCGGCGAGTTCGGCCGCCTCGGCCCCATCGCCGCTGGCCGCGTCGCCACGCCCCGTGTCCGCGGCCTCCGTCTCGGCGCCCTCGGTTGTATTCGGATTCTCTGCTGTCATTTCTTCTGCTCCAAATGCTTCGACTCAAACAGTTGTTGTACGATTATTGCATGTCAAGTCAAAACGGAAGCTCCACCCTGGCTGCTGAGCGTTCCGAGGCCGCGCTGGACGCGTATTCGCGCACCGTGATCGCGGTCGCCGAGCAGCTCGGCCCCAGCATCGCCAACCTCCAGGTGCGCCGCCGCGCCCGGCGCGGTCAGGCCGTCGGCGCCGGCAGCGGCGTGGCCATCTCCAGCGACGGCTTTCTCATCACCTCGGCGCACGTGATCGAGGGGTCCAGGCGCGGCACCGCCGCCTTCAGCGACGGGCGCGAGACCAGCGTGACCCTGATCGGCGCCGACGCCCTGTCCGACCTCGCCGTCCTGCGCGCCGACGGCGGCGACCTGCAGCCCGCCCAACTCGGTGACGCCGCCGCCTTGCGCGTCGGCCAGCTGGTGGTGGCGATCGGCAACCCTCAGGGTTTCGCCGGCTCGGTCACCGCGGGCGTGGTCAGCGGCCTCGGCCGCTCGCTGCCGGTCGGCGCCCGCGGCGGCCCGCGGCGGATGGTCGAGAACGTGATCCAGACCGACGCCGCGCTGAACCCGGGCAACTCCGGCGGCGCGCTGGTCGACGGCGCCGGACAGGTGGTGGGGATCAACACCGCCCTGGTCGGCATCGGGCTCGGCCTCGCCGTCCCGATCAACGACGCCACCCGGGCCATCATCTCGACCCTGATCCGCGACGGTCGCGTGCGCCGCGCCCAGCTCGGCGCCGCCGTGGCCCCCCGTCCGCTGCCGCCCGCGGCCGCCGAGCGACTGGGCCGCACCCGCGGCGTGCAGATCATCCAGGTGGTGCAGGACAGTGCCGCCGATCGCGCCGGCCTGCAGCGCGGCGATCTCCTGGTCGAGCTCGACGGCGAGCGGATCGCCGACGCCACTGACCTGCAGCGCCTTATGGTCGAGGAGCGGATCGGTCGCAAGGTCGCAGCCCGCGTGCTGCGCGACGGCACCCAGCGCACCATCACCGTCGTGCTCGACGAGCTGACCTGACCGCTGCATCGGAGCACCGGCGCGGCGATTCCCGGCCGTCGCGGCCCTTTCGTCCCAGCCCAGCCGTCAGCTACGTTCCCGGCCATGCCGAATGAGATTGAGTCTCAGATTCATTCCCACGGAAAGGCCCTGCGCGATGGCAGTTGAGATTGAGTCTCAGACTGATTCTCCGAATGCAGCGCTGTGGAGCCCGCAGGCGCACATGCCCACGGTGGCCGGCGACCGCCTGGTCATCGTCCGGGGCGAAGGCGCCCGGATCCAGGCCGAGGACGGCCGCTGGCTGCTCGACGCCACCGCGGGCCTGTGGCACGCCAATATCGGCCACGGCCGCGAGCGCCTGGCCGAGGCGGCGGCGGAGCAGATGCGCCGGCTCGAGACCTACCACAACTTCGGGCGCTTCGCCAACGACCAGGCGCTGAGACTGGCCGACCGCATCGCCTCGATCAGCCCGATCGAGAACGCCAAGGTGTTCTTCGGCAGCGGGGGCTCGGATGGCATCGACACCGCCGCCAAGCTGGCCCGGCGCTACTGGCAGCTGGCCGGGGAGACCAACAAGCGGATCATCATCAGCCGCGACGGCGGCTACCACGGGCTGCACGGGTTCGGAACCAGCCTGGCCGGGATCTCGTTCAACCGCGAGGGCTACGGCTCCGAGTCGCTGATCCCCGAGACCGCTCGCGTCCCCACTAACGACGCCGACGCGCTCGAGGCGACCATCGCCCACCTCGGCCCCGACCGTGTCGCCGCCGTGTTCGCCGAGCCGGTGGTCGGCACCGGCGGCGTCATCTACCCCGCCCCCGGCTATCTGCAGCGCGTCGAGGAGATCTGCCGCGAGCACGACGTCCTGCTCGTGATCGACGAGGTCATCACCGGCTTCGGCCGCACCGGGCAGATGTTCGCCACCGAGACCTACGGCCTCTCGCCCGACATGCTGATCATGGCCAAGGGGATCACCTCGGGCTACGCGCCGCTCGGCGGAGTCCAGATCGCCCCCCGCGTGTGGGGACCGTTCTTCGACTCAGCTGACGCCCCCATCTTCCGCCACGGCATGACCTACTCCGGCCACGCCACCGCCTGCGCCGTCGCCCAGGCCAACCTCGACGTGCTCGAGCAGGAGCACCTGATCGAGCGGGTGGCGGAGCTGATTGGAGAGCTTCATCGGGCGGTCGAGCCGCTGGCCGACCACGCCCTGGTCCAAGAGGTGAGGATCGGCGACGCGCTGCTGGCCGGAGTCCAGCTCAGCCCCGACGTGCCCGGCGAGGCGGTGAGCCGCCGCTGCATCGACGCCGGCGTCCTGCTGCGGGTGATCACCGGCAACACCGTCCAGATCTCGCCCCCGTTCATCGTCGACGCCGAGGATCTGCAGCGGATCGCCACGGTGCTCCGCGAGGCGCTGGACGCGGTGTGAGCCGCGGTCGGCCGCCGAGCCGACCGCACGCCCTCCTTATCGAACCTTCAGACCGTCACGGCGTCGGCGGCGTCGGCCAGGGCTCTGGCCGCCGTGCCGATGAGCTCGACCACGTCATCGGGGTGGGAGATCATCGCAACGTGGCCGGATGAGACTTCGACCGTGGTTGCGCCCATGCGCTCGGCGAACTGACGCTCGGCATCGGGTGGGATCGCCTCGTCGTCGGCTGCCACCAGGAACCAGGTCGGCACGGATTTCCAGGCCGGTACCCCCATCACATCTTCGAGGGTTGAGGCGGCCAACGGCTGTTGCACGGCGAACATGACCCTCGCCGTGACCGGGTCAATGTCACCCGCGAAATGGTTGACGAAATCGTCTTCGGGCACCCAAGCGAAGCCCTGGTCATCGATGATGAGATTCGCCAGTGCCGGAGTCGGGGGGCCCTGCTGCAGCAGCGCACCGATCGTTTCGCCCTCGTCAAGACCGAAGGCGGCGATGTAGACCAGCCCAACCACGTTCGGCGCGGCGTCTCCGAGAGCGGTCATGATCTGGCCGCCGTAGGAGTGGCCGGCGACCAAGGTCGGGCCACTCTGACGGTCAAGCACGTGGCGCAGCCGCGCCACGTCGTCCGCGAGCGAGGTCTCGGGAAACTGGGGCGCGGTTACGTTGTAGCCCTCGGCCTGGAGACGCTCGATGACCGGGGCCCAGCTGGAGCCGTCGGCCCACGCGCCGTGGACGAGGACGATGTTTGGGGAAGTGCTCATTTCAATAGTTCCTTATCGGGTTGGTGAGGCTGCGAGATCAGGACAATGCGATGTGACTGATGTCAACTGACACCAGCAGCGGTTCTGGGACCAGCTGGTAGTCGCCCTCGTAGGCGTAGACGCGCCGCCGGGTCGGGAACATGAGGCCATCAACCTCCCGGTAATCCGACGCGTAGTTCAGCCCGGTGGCTCCCCCCAGGATGTCCACGGAGTAGTCGTGACGGCGTAGAAGTCCGTCTGGACCAAAGCAGAAGATCTGCTCGCGCGTATGACTCTTGACCTCGGCGGGGAAAATCACCTTAGCCGCCGCCACGTCTCGCCTTCGACTTCGATCGAGTCGATCTCCTCCTTGCCAAAGCGCGCCTGCGTGTAGAGAAACGGCGTACTGAGATAGGTCCAGAGCGCCTCGCCGCTGAAGTAAGCGACATGGATCGCGTTCCAGGGCGAATCCGCGTCCTGCCCTTCAAATGACGCTTCCGGATCGTCGCTGGTTTCAAGGATGGTCCCGTCCGACCGTTGCACGACCACGCGGTCAGGCTCGAAGATCGTCGTTCGATCTTGGCCGACGAACGACGTCGTCACGCGCTCGGGCTCGGTGTCGGCGACCATGACAATGTCCTTCAGCACGTCGGGTTGTCCCTTCACGTACCAGATCGCCCCGCCGATGGACACGTCGATCTTGATTGACGACACCGCGTTCCATCGAGCAAGCCCGCCGTGGGCCTCAACGGCGATGTCGAGTAGGTCGGGCATCTCTCCCCGGCTCGGCGATGGGTCGACAGTAAGTCCGGGTCGTTGGTCGCGTCCAGCGATGGTCGTCATCGTGTTCTGCTCCGTCGGAGATGGTTGACCGCCACAGACACGGCTCGGCTCAGGCCCTCCGCGTCCACAGTAGGTTGCGCGGGTCGTGCCGTAAATGGCTCATACGAACCCTCTTGAGGGGCAGCCGAGGGTCCACTCGAACTACCCGGCTCGGTCGTGGCGGGCGTTCTGGGGCGCGTCGGGCAGTTGGTAGATTGCGAGCGGCAGGGGGCAGACCGGGGACATCCCAGATGCGATCTGAGCAGAGATTCGCCGCCGAGCGTCCGTCACCGATCACCGTGGTGGTGGTCGACGACGAGCACCTCATCCGCTCCGCGCTCGCGCGCGCCCTCTCGGATAGCGGCATCGAACTCGTCGGAGAAGCCGCCACCGGGGAGGAGGCGATCCAGGTCGTCGTCGACGTCCGCCCGGACGTGGTGCTGCTGGATCTGCGGCTCCCCGGGATCTCGGGCGTCCAGGCGATCGAGCAGCTCAGCCTGCTCGCCCCCGCCTCACGCGTGCTCGTGCTCACCCGCTCAGAGCAGAACCGCGTGGTCGAGGCGATCATCGCCGGAGCCAGCGGCTACATCCTCAAGAGCGCGCCACCCGAGGCGATCATCGACGCGGTCCGAGCCACCGCGGCGGGGAATCCGTGCTCTCCTCGCAGATTGCCGGGAAGCTCCTGCAGCGCATACGTGAGCTGAACATCCCCGTCAAGGACACCGACATCGCAGCGGTCGCGATCCGGGCAGTCCTGACCAGCAGGGAGCTTGAGATCTTCACTCGTCTGGCCAGCGGCGACAGCAACCACGAGATCGCACGCGAGCTCACGGTCAGCACCAACACCGTCGCCAACCACATCTCCAGCATCCTGGCGAAGCTCCACCTCGAGAACCGCATCCAAGCGGCCGTCCAGGCAGTTCGCAGCGGAATCTCATGACGGAGGCGGGGCCGCCGACATAGCCCGTTGGGGAACGGTGTCGTTGAGTACCCGGCGCGGGGCGGCTCAGGCCGGCGCCGACTCCGCCGGCCGCGCGACCGCCTCCGCCGGCCCCCGCCCGCGGATCAGATCCGAGGCCCGCTCGGCGATCATGATCGTGGGGGCGTTGGTGTTGCCGCGCACGAGCGTCGGCATCACCGAGGCGTCGACGACCCGCAGCCCGTCCATCCCCAGCACGCGCAGCTCGGAGTCGACCACCGAGCCCATCGCGCACGTGCCCACCGGGTGATACAGCGTGGTCGTGTTGCGCTCGATGTGGGCGATCAGGCTGTCGATCTCGTCGTCAGCGGGCGCGCCGTAGGCACCGGTGGTGACCGCGGCCAGCGCCGGCTGCCGGCGATCTCCAGGCAGCGGCGCACCGCCGCCACCATCGTCGCCCGGTCCTCCTCGCTCACCAGGTAGTTGTGCAGGATCCGCGGCTTGGCCGTGGGCACGCGCGAGCGCAGCTTGACGAACCCGGAGCTCGTCGGGCGCAGCAGGCACGCCGACAGCGCCCAGCCGTCGACCAGGATCTCGCCGGCCCCGGCCTCGGGGAACAGGATCGGGATCGTGTGCAGCTGGATGTCGGGGGCCTCGAGGTCGTCGCTGGTGCGGAGGAAGCCGCCCGACTCGGCGAAGTTGGAGGTCAGCGGCCCGCGCCCCTCGGTCTGCAGCAGCGCCAGGTTCTCCTCGCTCTCGGCCGACAGCAGCGAGGGCTCGTCGGTGGTGTAGGTGATCCACGTCGCCGGGTGGTCCTGCAGGCCCGTAGCCGACCGGCAGCTCGTGGACGCACGGGATTCCCACCAGCTCCAGGTCCGGCGGCGGGCCCGATCCCGCTCAGCAGCAGGATCTGCGGGCTCTGGTAGGTGCCGGCGCTGAGGATCACCTCGCGCTCGGCCCGGATCTCCGCGAGCTCGCCGCCGGCGTCGACCTCGACCCCGACCGCGCGCGTCCCATCCAGCAGCAGCCGGGTGACGTGCGCGTCGGTCCGCAGCGTCAGGTTCGGCCGGCCCAGCACCGGATGCAGGTAGCCGACCGCCGCCGAGCAGCGCATCCCGTTGCGCTGCGTGACCTGATACCAGCCGACGCCGTCCTGCTCGGGCCCGTTGAAGTCGTCGTTGGCCGGCAGCCCGGCCTGCACGCCCGCCTCGATGAACGCCGCGCAGGTGCGGTACCGCGAGCGATTGTCGATCACGCGCAGCGGCCCCCCGGCGCCGTGCAGCTCGCTGGCCCCGCGCTCGTTGTCCTCGGCGCGGATGAAGTACGGCAGCACGTCGTCCCAGCCCCACCCCTCGTGCCCCATCGCCGCCCACCCGTCGTAGTCGAGCACGGTTGCCGCGGATGTAGACCATCGCGTTGGTCGACGAAGACCCGCCCAGCGTCCGGCCGCGCGGAAGATAGCGCTGGCGTCCGGCGAAGCCGGGCTCGGGATCGGAGATCAGCGCCCAGTCGTACTTGCTCTGCCCAACGGCCAGCACCCCGGCGGGCAGATGGATCTCGTCGACGGCATCGGGCGGTCCGGCCTCCAGCAGGCAGACGCTGACGTTCTCGTCCTCGCTCAGGCGGCTGGCCAGCACGCAGCCGGCGGAGCCGGCGCCGACGATCACGTAGTCAAAAGATTCCATCCGCTCTCCCTCAGGTTTGGTCTGGACGGATTCTCTGCTGGCCTGACCCGGGCGTCAACCTGCAACGTGACCTGGCGGCGCTTCGCGCTCAGCCGGTGTTGCGCAGCCCGCTGGCGATCCCGTTGATCGTCAGCAGGCTCACCCGGCCGAGCTCGATCGGCCGCCGTCGGCGTCGCTGTCTGCAGCCGCGCGCAGCAGCTCGATCTGGACGAACGACAGCGGATCGACGAACGGGTTGCGGCGATCGATCGAGGCCTGCAGGACGGGCTCGCCGTCCAGCAGCCGCTCGCCGCCGCGGATCGCGATCAGCTCGCGCGATCGCGAGCTCGAGCTCGTCGGAGGCCGCCCCAGATGCGCTCGCGCGGCGGCCGTCGTCCCACAGCTCGGCGTAGCGGCTGCGCGATCGCCGAGATCGGCCTTCGCGCACCGCCATCTCGGCGTTGGCGAGCAGCGTGGCGAAGAACGGCCACGTCGCGCGCCATCTCGCGCAGCAGCTCGAGGCCGTGGCGCTCGCGGGCGCCGGCCAGCGCGGTGCCCAGGCCGAGCCACGCCGGCAGCACGATCCGCGACTGCGTCCAGGAGAACACCCACGGGATCGCGCGCAGGTCGTCGATCCCGCTGCGTCGCGCGCGCTTGGCCGGGTCGCGATCCCGAGCCGCAGGCGCGAGATCTCCTCGCACCGGCGTCACCGCCTCGAAGAAGCGCGACGAAGTCCGGGTCCTCGTGGACGAGCGAGCGGTACAGCTCGGCCGAGTCGTCGGCCATCTCCCGCACCACGCGCTCGAACACTCCGCGGCGCTCGTGCTCTGCGCGAACGCGCCGGCGGCGAGCGTCGCGCTCGCGGCGAGCTCGAGCTCGCGGTGGGCGATCTCGGGCACCGAGTACTTGGCGGTCAGCACCTCGCCCTGCTCGGTCATCTTCAGCCGGCCCTCGACGGTCCCGGGCGGGAGCGCGAGGATCGCGCCGTTGGTCGGCCCGCCGCCGCGGCCGACCGCCCCGCCGCGGCCGTGGAAGAACACCCAGCTGGCGCCGTGCTCGCGCAGCACCTCGGCGATCTCGCATCTGGGCCCGGTAGGCGGCCCAGCCCGAGGCGACGTAACCGACGTCCTTGTTCGAGTCCGAGTAGCCGATCATCACCTCCTGCTCGTCGCCGACCGCGCGCAGGGCCGCGCGGTACACCGGCTGGCCCAGCAGTCTGCCATCGTGTCCGGAGCCGCCTGCCAGCGTCGGCGCCGGCCTCGAACAGCGGCACGATCCGCAGCTGGCCCGCCCGCCCCCGGCCCGCGCCAGGCTCGCCTCCTTCATCAGCAGCAGCACCTCGAGCAGGTCGGCCGGGCTCTCGGTGCCGGACACGATGTAGGTCTGGATCGCGCCCCGGTGGGCGACCGAGAGCGCGTCGCGCAGCATCCTGAACGTCTCGATCGTCTCCTGCGTCCCCTCCGAGAAGCCGTCGATGTCGGCCGGGATCAGCGGCCGGTGATCGGCGATGTGCGCGGCACAGCAGCGCGACCCGCTCGTCTCGGACAGCGTCCGCGTAGTCCGTCGCAGACCCCGAGCGTGGCGAAGATCTCGTCGAGCGAGCGCCGGTGGACCCGGGCGTGCTCGCGGATGTCCAGGCGCGCGAAATGAAAGCCGAACACCTCCACCTGGCGGATCACGTCGCGCAGGTCGCCGGCCGCGGTGAACGCCCCGACCCGTCCAGCAGCGAGCGCTCGCACCACGCCGCAGGTCCGCCAGCAGCTCCGCCGGCTCGCGGTAGCCCCCGGCTCGCGCCGTCGTCGTGGCGCGCACGCGCTCGCGCACGAATGTCAGCGCGCGCCGGTAGGGCTCCTCGGGGTTGAGCGCCGCGAGCTGTGCGGCCAGCGCCGGGAAGTCTCCGGCGCCGGCGGCGAGGATCGGGTCGAGCCCGGGGGCGGCGCCGCTCATCCGCTCCGACAGCGACAGCCGCCCGGCCAGCATGCTCCACCCGCGGCCTCGAGCAGCCGCAGGCACTGCTCGCGCATCAGGCTCGAGCGCGTCGCACGGTCGTCTGCCGGCGTCACGAACGGATTGCCGTCGCGGTCGCCGCCGATCCACGAGCCGAAACCGAGCACCGGCGGCACCTCGATGCGCTCGCCTGCGGATAGCACTCGGCCAGCGCCTCCTCGAGGTCGCGGTAGATCCGCGGCACCGTCTCGGCGAGCGTCGAGGCGAAGTGGATCAGCCCGCCGCGGACCTCGTCCAGCACCGTTACCGAGATCGCGCGCAGCTCGTCGGAGCCCCACAGCTCCTGCACCGTGGCCAGCAGCCGCCGGCGGGCGTCGGCGGGGTCGGTGCGTGCGTCGACCTGATCGAGCTCGCGCAGCATCGCGAACACGCGCGCGAGCTTGTCGATCGTCGTGCGCCGCCGCGCCTCGGTCGGGTGAGCGGTCATCACCAGCCGCAGCTCGGCTCGCGCGAGCAGCTCCGCTGCAGCTCGGCGGCGGTTGTACCCGCTCCGAGCCAGCTCGGCGATCGCACTCGCGGATCGAGCCCTCCCGTCGGCCGATCCGGCGTCGCGGGCGTCGCGGGCGCGCAGGCGCCGGACCCGCTCGTTGTCCTCGGCCAGGTTGACGAGCTGAAACCAGCGGGTCAGCGAGCGGACCAGCACCTCGGTCGGCTCGCGGTCGAGCTCGGCGACCAGCGCGGCCGAGCCGATCGGCGGCCTCGGCATCGCCGAGCCGGGCGCCGCGCCCGAGCGCCACCGCGTCGTCGAGCAGCTCGACCGCCGCGTCGCCCTCGCTGCCGCGCGACCACCTCGTGCAGGACCTCGGTCAGCAGCGCCTCGTCGCCGACGAAGTCTCTCAGTAGTAGTCCTCGACCGACATCGACCAGCGCGCGGTGTCGTCGCCGGGCGAGACGGTGAGACGGTAAACGCCGGGCCCGGACTGGAACACCCGCACCTGGTGCGCCCCGTCGTTGAGGCCGAATCCCTTGCTGTAGCTGCCCGAGGTCCTGGTCACCTGCCCGCTGGGCCCGGAGCAGAAGATCACGAACGTGCACGTGCCCACGTAGCCCATCGAGTAGACGACGCGCCATTGGCGCCCGCGCACCTGGAACTCCAGCGTCCGTGTGGCGTCGCTGCCGGAAACGCCGACCACCGGCCGCCACTGAGGGACTTCGGCGACGTTCAGCGTCACATGCGAGCCGGGGGTCAGCTTGGCCCCGGGCGCGGGCGACTGACTGGTGACGGTGCCGGCCGGGACTAGGGGCGCGATGACCAGTGTGGTCCGCGCCTTGAGCCCGATGTGGCTGAGCGCCACCTGCGCCCCCGTGCTCGAGTCTCCGGCCAACTGCGGGACCTTGACCGGGCGCGGGCCCCGACTGAGCACGACCGCGATCGCGGAGCCGTCGGACAGCCGGGTGCCGGCCCGCGGACGCTGGGCGATTACCGTCCCCTTGCGCGCCTTGCTGAAGCGGTGGCTGAAGTTCGGCTGCAGCGAGAGGCGGCGAGCCTTGGCCTTGACCGCCGCCTGCCTGAGCCCGGTCAGCCGTGGCACCCGCACGTGGCCGGTGGTGCCTATCAGCACCGCCGCGACGATCATCCCCGCCAGCACCAGGAAGGCCAGGCCCAACGCGCCGGCGGCGCGGCGGCGCCCCGCTGGGTTGACGTTGCGCCGCCGCGAGAATTTCGGCGCCGGGCGGGTGGGCGGCGACGGACCGGTAGGCGCGGGCTGACCTGGTGCCGGCGGACCTTGAGCCGGCGGACCTTGTACCGGCGGACCTTGTTCGGGCGCACGCTGGGCCGGTACCGGTCGGCCTTGGGCGGACGGGCGCTGCGGCGCCGCCCGGCGCGGTGGCGCTCCGCCCTGACGCCCTTGGTCACCGCGCCCGGGGGGACCGGCCGGAACCGGCGTGGGTTCAGCGACTGGCGCGTGCGAGCGCTGGCGAGCGCGGGGACCGCGGACGAGCCCGGTGCGCGGCCTGGCCGGCGTCTCCAGGCGAGCCATCGCCAGCGCCAGGGCCATCTCCACGCCGTCGCGGTAGCGGTCGGCGGGCTGCTTGGCCACTGCCTGCTCGACGACCTCCTGCAGCGGCGGCGGGATCGCCGGAGGCAGCGCCGGGGGCCGGTCGTTGAGATGTCGCATCGCCAACTCCACCGCCGATCGCTCGGTGAACGGCGGCTGGCCGGCCAGCATCTCGTAGAGGACGATGCCGACGCTGTAGACGTCGGTGGCGGGCGTGACCCGGCGGCCGCGGGCCTGCTCGGGCGCCATGTAACGCGGAGTCCCGACCACGGTGGCCGAGGCGCCGTCGGTGCTGCCCTCGGCCAGCCGTGCGATCCCGAAGTCGCCCACCTTCAGCCGCCCGTCGGCGGACAGCAGGATGTTGGCCGGCTTGACGTCGCGATGAACGACGCTCTGGCCGTGGGCGCGGCCCAGCGCCCGACATAGCTGCTCGGCCAGGCCGGCCGCCTCCGATGGGGTCAGCGGACCCCGGCGCAGCCGGGCCGCCAGGCTCTCGCCCTCGACCAGCTCGGAGACGTAGTAGAGCCCCTCGGGAGCATGGCCGACGTCGAAGATCTGCACGATGCCGGGGTCGCTGACCCGGGCCAGCAGTTGCGCCTCGCGCTCGAAGCTGCGCACCCACTCGGGATCCTCGGCCCACCACGGCTTGATCAGCTTGACCGCCACCGGGCGCTCCAGCCGCCGGTCGCGCCCGCTGTAGACGCGGCCGAACGCCCCCTCGCCGATCACGGCGTGGAGCTCGTAGCGGCCATCCAAGGCGCATCCGGAGAGATCTGGTGCGTGAGGCATGGTGCGGGTGCGGCGCGACCCGGTCGTTGCCGCGCCCTCAGCATATGATCGCCGATGGTCGGGCGTGTTCGGGCTAGGGGTGCCAGGTCGGCGCCGGCATGTAATAAACTCGCTCAGCGAGTAAATGTCCTCGACCGCATCACCACAGGCCAGGCACTGGCGCTCGGCCGCCGCCGCCCTGGAGCTGCTGCGCCGCCGGCGCGAGTTGACGCGACGTGACCTGGCCACGGAGCTCGGGCTGGGAAGCGGCGCGACCTCCGACCTGGTCGGACGGCTGCGCGCGACCCGGATGGTGGCGGAGCGGCCGGCCGCCTCGGGTAGGCCCGGTCGACCCACCACGTGGCTCCAGGCCCATCCCGAGGGCCCGGTTGTCCTCGCCGTTGACCTTCGCCACGGCGACTGGCGCCTGGCGGTGTGCGGGGTTGACGGCGAGCTGGCGCCTCTCGGCTCGGAGCCTCACGGCGGCGGAGATCCCGGAGCCGTCCTGGCGCGGGTGCGCCGCACCGTCGCGCAGGCGGCGGAGCAGCTGGATGGGCGCGCGGTGGGTGTGGGCGTTGCGGTGCCGGGACTCAGCGCGGGGACACGGCTCCTGGACGTAACGATGCTCGGCTGGCGCGACGTCGAGCTTGCCCCCGTCGGTGCTGGGCTGCCCCTGGTCGTCGGCAACGACGCCACCATGGCGGCCGTCGCCGAAGCCCGGGCGCGGCCGTCGGTCGGCGCGCTGCTGCATCTGGTGCTCGAGATCGGCATCGGCGGCGCGCTGGTGCTCGACGGTCGCCCGCTCCAGGGCGCCCGCGGCCTGGCCGGTGAGTTCGGCCATCTTCCGTTCGGGGATCCCGCCCAGGTGTGCGGCTGCGGTGCCCGCGGTTGCTGGGGACTCGCCTTCGACCCTCGGCGGATCGCGGCGCGTCTCGGCGAGCCCGAGCCGGCGGACCCGCGAGGATCCCTGGGCCGGATCCTCGATGCCCCGCGGACCGCGGCGGAGCGGCGCCTGCGCGAGGAGATGGCCGCGGATCTCGGTTCCGGCACGGCGGGACTGGTCAACGCGCTCGCGCCGGACACCGTGACCCTCGGAGGCCTGGCCGGCGTGCTGCGGGATGCCGCCCCGGACGACTTCGATCGCGCGTGGGCGGCGGGGCTCATGGACGTGCACCGGGGCCGGGCGCCCGACGTCGTCACCGCGCAAGCAGGCGAGGACGCTGTGCTCGTCGGAATCGGCCTTACCGCGTTCGACGCGGTCCTCGATGCGGGGCGACTGGCACTCTGGGCCGGCGAGGCGCAGTGAGCTACCGCCGCGATGCGTTCACCTGGGCGGCGTTCGGTGCGCTGTTCGCCTTCGGCTTCCTGAACGCGCTGCTCGGTCCGGCGCTGCCCTACCTCCGCTCGGTGGAGGGCATCTCCTATCTGGTTGGCGCCCTGCACCAGGTGGCGTTTGCGATCGGGGGCGGCACCGCCGGCGTGCTGTCGGCGCGGGGCCGCGTCCCGTTCGGCCGCCGGACCGTTATTCCCGCGGGTCTGGTCGGCGCCGCGCTCGCGTCCCTCGCCCTCGGCTATGGCGAGACTCCGCTGGTCACCGTCCCTGCGGCCCTGCTGATGGGCCTGCTGGCGACGCTGGCGCTGATCCGCGTATGGGCCGCCCTGGCTGACGTCCACGGCCCGTACCGCGCCGTCGCCATGACCGAGGGCGAGGTGTCGGTGAGCCTGGCGGGCATCACCACGCCGCTGCTGATCGGCGCGCTGGCGGCCAGCGCAGCCACCTGGCGCCTCACCTTCGTGATCGGGATGGTGATCGTCGTCCTCGCGGCGGCTGGGGTCCGGCGCACCGACGTGCCACCGCCACGGGCCGTTGCCCACGAGCGCTCTCGACGCGCCGGCGTCCAGCCGACCCTCGTCATCATCTTCGCGATCGTCGGGTTGGAGTTCGCGCTCAGCTTCTGGCTGGCCAGCTACCTCAACGACGACGTCGGCCTGGCCCGCGGCGCTGCGGTGGCGATGGTCAGCCTCCTGTACGCCGCGAACCTCGCCGGCCGGCTGGTAGTCAGCCGCCTGGCCCGCACCCAATCGGCCGAGCGACTGCTGGCCGTCGCGCTGGGCGCGGTATTCGCCGGGCTGCCGTTCCTGCTCGCCGCCACCAGCGCCACCGCCGCCGTCGCCGGCATCGTTTTCACCGGCGCTGGGATCGGTGCGCTGTTCCCGCTGACCTCCTCGCTGCACGTCCAGGCCAGCGGACGCAGCGCGGACACCGCACTGGGCCAGACCCTCACCATCGCGGCGCTCGGAGAGATCGCCGGACCGCTGCTCGCCGGCGCGATCGCTCAAGCGACGAGCCTGCGCGCCGGTCTGGTCGTGCTGCCCGCGCTTACCCTGCTGGCCGCGGCCGGCCTCGCCGCCCACCGCCGTCGCACCGGTGCATCCGCGCCCGGGAGCTCCCCGCTGCGGCTGTTCAGCGGAGGATCAGGACCAGGATCACGATGACCAGCAGCAGCGCGGTCCCGGCGCCGGCCCACGGCCACGGCCGGCTCCAGTACTCGGGCTTGGCGCGGTCCCGGCTGTAGCGGCCCTCGGGGGGCTCGCCGACCCAGTCGTCATCGTCGTCATACGGGGCCATGCCGTTGGTTATACCCCGCCGGCCGGGGATCCCATGGCCCGATGCCGGCCTCTGCACCCCCGGTCTGTCCGGCTGGCAGCAGAAACCCGTCACATCTGACGGGAAAGCGCTGCCGACCCCTCTCGTCCGCTGGGCGGGGCGGTGTCCGGGAGGTAAAAGGCAGCATCGAAGGTAGGGCAGGCTTGCCGCAGGCCGTTGCAGTTTCGGCACGCGCCGTCACACATCCGCGACGTTCAGGCCCGGATCCACGACGTGGTGCAGGTAGCTCGGGTATACGACGAGTCAGACGAACCACGTGTGAGCGGCGCCCCGCGCCCACCCCCTCCTGGCCGCCTTTACACCGGCGCCCAGGAACCGGAACAGTTGCTCAGCCGGTCCGGCCGCCGGCCCGGGCCAGCCCAGCGGCCGCGACTCGTCACGGGCGAGCCAGCGACCGCGACTCGTCAGGTAGCGGCCAGCCCGAACGGGCTGCCCTCGGAGTCGCGGCAGATCGCCCACCGCTCCCCCGGATGGATCACGGCCCCACCCAGCTCGCGTACCCGCTCGATCGCGGCCGGCAAATCATCGACGGCGAAGTAGGGCAGCGCTTGGGTGTCGCCCGGCCCGCGGCCGCGCTCGTGCACGCCGACGGTGGCGCCACCGTCGCGCGTCTGCCATCCCTCCCCCTCGCCGTCGGTCCGGTCATCCAGCGACGTCTCCAACAGACCTGCCCAGAATCGCCGGGCGCGCTCGGGATCGTCGGCGGGAAACTCGATCAGGGACGGCCGCGCGCTCACCGCCTCACCCTACCATGCCCCCACGCCGAGCGGAGGGCCCGCGCACGTGGCGCAGGCCCTCCGGGTACTACGAGCGATTCCTGCGCTGCTCGCGGGCGTTGACGACCAGCCACCGCGTCATCGAGGCCGCGACCAGAACCGAGTCGACCAGCGTCTTGCGCCGGACGGTCGGCCGGCGGATCCGGTCTTGCTCTGGCTCGCGCTCTCGCCTGCGATGCGGCCGGTCCTTGCTCAGGACGTGCCGGTCCGAAGGCGGGCGCCTGCTCAGGGCGTGAGGAACCCGACCGCTGCGGCTCAGCAGGAGGAACTCTTCATCGTGGAACGGCATGGGAAAGCGCTCCCTCCGGTTGGCGGGTTGATGTGATGATGGTTACTGCGTGTGTCACTTCCGGAAAGTGCACAGGCCAACCTGCACCTGGCACAGGTGTGACTCCGAAAGCTTGTCGACTGAGTGGGGACCCCGGGCCGGTTAGCCGGGGTCTGAAAGCGGTCTCATGTCTTGGTCAAAGTTCGTATCACCTGGTCTCACGGTCGAAGTTCGGGCACAAAAAAAGCGACCCATTTGGGTCGCCCTCGCTTCGGTCTATGCGCTCCTGATCTCAGGGTGCGCACCCCATGGCGAGGGCGGATCCGGTGCCGGACAGATCGTTCATGGCGATCTCCGACACGGCAGCAAAGCTCGAAGCGGTGGCGGTCGCTTGGCTGCGGTTGCGGATGGTGTCGAAGAGATGGGCCATGAAGTCACTCCCCCAAAAAGGGCTCAGCCAGAGTAACCCAGGCCGCGCTCCTTTGCAAGGGTCACGCGCGAATATTTTGCGTTTTGTCACACGGTGACACCTCGCCGACACATTCGCGCGGCGCCTCAACCGGGCCCCGATTCCGACTGATCGACCTGAGACAATCGAGACCGTGCACACACGGGCCATCAATATCTCTGCCGGCCCGTCACGCCGGCATCGCCCCCTGGCATCGGCCTGATCCCGATGCTGGTCGTGCACCGCGCCGAACGGGCTGACGCACTCGCCGACGCGCTATCGGAGCTCCTGGCCGCCCCCCTGGAGGACCCGTTTGCCGCCGAGGTGGTGGCCGTGCCCACACGCGGCATGGAGCGCTGGCTCACCCAGCGCATGTCCGGCGTCCTCGGGGCATCTGCGGACGCCGCCGACGGCGTCTGCGCCAACGTCGAGTTTCCCTTCCCGCACCGGCTGGTGACCGACGCGATCGCGGGCGCGTCGGGCATCGACCCCGGGAGCGATCCGTGGCTGCCCGAGCGCGCCGTCTGGCCGCTGCTGGAGGTCGTCGACACCTCCCTGGCCGAGCCGTGGCTGGCGAGCCTGGCTGCCTACCTCGGCGAGGACGCCGACCCGCCGGATCCGGTTCGCCGCGCCCGTCGCCTGAGCGCGGTCCGCCACCTGGCCGGCCTATTTGACCGGTACGCCCTGCACCGCCCGGCCATGCTCGAGTCCTGGTCACACGGCCACGACAGCGATGCCGCCGGCGACGAGCTCCCGCCCGGCGCGCGCTGGCAGGCAGAGCTGTGGCGCCGGCTGCGCGCCCGCATCGGCGTTCCCGGGCCGGCCGAGCGCCGCGACCGTGCCTGTGAGCGGCTGGTCGAGGAGCCCTCGCTGGCCGCGCTGCCGGCGCGCTTCGCGCTGTTCGGGCTGACCCGGCTGCCGGCCGGGCACGTGCAGATCCTTTCCGCCCTCGCGCGCGGGCGCGACGCGCACCTGTTCCTGTTGCACCCCTCACCCGCGTTGTGGGAGGCGGTGACACACGCCACCCGCGGCGAAGCTGACAGCCCGCAGGCCACTCGCCGCGGGGCCGCGCCGGCTGGACGCGGGATCCGGCGCACCGACGACCCCACCGCCGAGCTTCCGCGCAACCGGCTGCTGGCCTCCTGGGGACGTGACGCCCGGGAGATGCAGCTCGTGCTCGAGGGTACGGGCATCGACGCCAACCACCACCACGGAGAGCTCCCGCCGCCGGGCACGTTGCTCGGCGCAATCCAGTCCGCGATCGCCACCGACCGCACCCCGCCCGGTGCGCCGATGCCGCAGAGACCCGACGAGCGCCCGGCCATACGCCCCGACGACCGCAGCCTGGAGATCCACTCCTGCCACGGCCGCCAGCGCCAGGTCGAGGTGATCCGCAACGCGATCCTGCACGCACTGGCCGACGATGACACGCTGGAGCCCCGCGACGTGATCGTGATGTGCCCGGACATCGAGACCTTCGCGCCGCTGATCCAGGCCACCTTCGGGGCCGGCGATCTGCCCGGCGAGGACGACGGCGCGTCGCTGATCCCGCCGGACCTGCGCCCGATCGACCTCCGGGTTCGCCTCGCCGACCGCTCCCTGCGGCAGACCAACCCGGTCCTGGGCGTCGTCTCCGAGCTGCTCGACCTGGCCGGGCAGCGGCTGACCGCCTCCCAGGTCCTCGATCTCGCCGACCGCGCGCCGGTACGGCGGCGCTTCCAGTTCGACGACGACGAGATCTCAAAGCTGCAGGACTGGATCGCCCAGACCGGGATCCGCTGGGGCCTTGACGCCGAGCACCGGGCGCCCTACCGCCTGGAGCGGGTTAGCGGTGGCACCTGGCACGAGGGTCTGGGCCGCCTGCTGCTGGGCACCGCCATGACCGAGGACGGCCAGCGCGTGTTCGCCGGCGTGCTCCCGCTCGACGACGTCGACAGCCGCTCGATCGACCTCGCCGGGCGCCTGGCCGAGCTGATCGAGCGCCTGCGTGACGCCATCGACGGACTCGGCCGCGCCCAGAGCGTGGCCGGCTGGGCGGCGACGATCGCCGACGCCGCCGACGCGCTCACCGACACCAGCCCCCGGGACCGCTGGCAGCGGGCCGAGCTGCAGCGCCTGCTCGACGACCTGGTGCAGGAGGCCGGAGACCGTGCCGACGGACCCGGCGCCCCCGAGCTCGCTCCCGCCGAGGTTCGCGCCCAGCTCGCCGAGCGCCTGCAGGGCCGGCCGACGCGGGCCAACTTCCGCACCGGCCATCTGACCGTCTGCACGCTGATGCCGATGCGCTCGGTGCCCCACCGGGTGGTGTGCCTGCTCGGGCTCGACGACGGCGCCTTCCCGCGCAAGGCGCCGCGCGACGGCGATGACCTGATGCTCGACGACCCCCACCTCGGCGAGCGCGATCCCCGCAGCGAGGACCGCCAGCTGCTGCTCGACGCGCTGCTGGCCGCGACCGAGCGGCTGATCATCACCTACACGGGCAACGATGAACGGACCAACACTCCGCGTCCACCGGCGGTCCCGGTCGGCGAGCTGCTCGACATCGCCGACGCCACTGCCCGCACCGACGGCGGCGAAGTCCGCGAGCGGATCGTCATCCGCCATCCCCTGCAGCCGTTCGATCCGCGCAACTTCTCGCCGGGCTCGGCGGCGCCCGTCCCCGGCCGGCGCTGGAGCTTTGACCCCGTCACCCTGGAGGGCGCTCGGGCGCTGGCCGGGCCGCGCACCACGCCGCCGGCGTTCCTGGCTGACCCGCTGGTGCGCCAGTCCGGGACGGGTCATCGACCTCGAGGATGTGGTCCGCTTCGTCGAGCACCCGGTCAAAGCGTTTCTGCGCCAGCGGCTGGGAATCGGCCTGTGGGGCGGCTCGGACGAGATCGAGGACGCGCTGGCGGTCGAGCTCGAGCCGCTCGAGCTCTGGGGCGTGGGCCAGCGCCTGCTGGACGCGCGGCTGGCGGGCGTCGACGGCAGCGCCGCCATCAAGGCCGAGATCGCCCGCGGCACGCTCCCGCCCGGGGTGCTGGGAATGCCGGTCATCAAGCGCGTCTACCCGGTCGTCGACGCGATCGTGGCCCAGGCCACCGCCCTGGTCGGCAGACACGCCGGTCGCCGACCCGGTGGACATTCGAGTGTCGCTGGCCGGCGGCCGCCTGCTCACCGGCACGGTCGCGGGACTGCGCGGCGATCTGCTGCTCGCCACCACCTATTCGCGGGTGGCGGCCAAGCACCGCCTGGCTGCCTGGGTGCGGCTGCTGGCCCTGACCGCCACCCGGCCCGAGCGGGCCTTCGAGGCCGCCACCGTCGGGCGGGCCGCGGGCGGCGACGACGTGCGCTGCGTGTGGGTGCCGCCGCTGGCCGGCAACCGGCAAGACCGCGACCGGGAGGCGAACAGCACCCTGGCCGCGCTCGTTGAGCTCTACGACCTTGGCATGCGTGAGCCGCTGCCCCTGTTCGCCAAGACCTCGGCCGCCTACGCCGAGGCGGCCCGCGCCGGACAGGACCCGGCGGCCACCGCCGAGCGCGAGTGGCACGCCGACTGGGGCTTTGAGCGCGAGGACACCGAGCTCGAGCACCAGTTGGTGCTCGGCGGCGTCAGGCCCCTCGAGGAACTGCTCGAGATCGCACCCCAGCCGGCCGAGTCCGGCGACGGGTGGGAGCCGGCCGAGACCACCCGGCTCGGAAGGCTGGCCCGGCGACTGTGGGATCCGCTGCTGGACCGCGAACAGACGCGCGCCCGATGAACGACGTGTTCGAGCCCCGCCAGTTCGACGTCTGCGGGTCGCTCCCGTCCGGAGTGACGGTGCTGGAGGCCAGCGCCGGCACCGGCAAGACGTACACGATCGCCGCGCTCGCCGCCCGCTACGTGGCCGACGGAACCCCCTTGGAGCGACTGCTGCTGGTCACCTTCACCCGGATGGCCACCGGCGAGTTGCGCGAGCGGGTGCGGGAGCGGCTGGCCAGCGTCGAGCAGGGGCTGGCCCGGGCGCTGGCCGGTGTGTTTTATGAGAACGACCCGGTGGTGGCGCTGCTGGCCACCGGCAGTGCCGACGCGGTGCAGTGCCGGCACGACCGGCTGGCCCGAGCCGTGGCCGGCTTCGACGCCGCGACCATCGCCACTACCCACGGCTTCTGCCAGGAGGTGCTCGGCGGTCTGGGAGTGGCCGGCGACCTGGAGCCCGATGTCGACTTCGTCGAGGACCTCTCCGACTTGGTCGCCGAGGTCACCGACGACCTCTACATCCGGCGCTTTCACAGCACCGACGCGCCGGCATTGACCCTCGCCCAGGCCAAGCAGATCGCCAAGGTGGCGATCGAGAACCCGGGCGCCGAGATCGTCGGCGGCGGCGGCGACAGGGCGCAGATGCGCGCCCGGCTGGCCAAGGCGGTGCGCGACGAGTTCGAGGTCCGCAAGCGTCGCCTGTCGGTGATGACCTACGACGACCTGGTGATGCGGCTGCGGACCGCGCTCTCGGGTCCCGGCGGCGAGGCGGTGGCTCGGGCGCTGCGCCGCCGCTTCGGCGTCGTGCTGGTCGACGAGTTTCAGGACACCGACCCGGCCCAGTGGGAGATCATGCGCCGGGCGTTCGGCGACGCCGGGATCACCCTGGTGCTGATCGCCGACCCCAAGCAGGCCATCTACGCGTTCCGCGGCGCCGACGTCTACGCCTACCTGGAGGCGGCCGCGAGTGCCTCCGACCGCGCCACACTCGGCGTCAACTGGCGCAGCGACCAGGGCCTGATCGACGCTCACGATGCTCTGCTCGCCGGCGTCAAGCTCGGCCACCAGGGGATCGCCTACCGGCATGTCAGGGCCGCTCCCGCTCACCAGAGCTCGCGCCTGACGGGTGCGCCCAGCCCGGCGGCGCTGCGCTTCCGGGTGGTGATGCGTGACGAGCCGGGCCTGTCGCTGACCCAGTACGGCTACGCCCGCAACGCCAGCGCCCGCGAGCACATAGCCCGGGACCTGGCCGCCGATGTGGTCACGCTGCTTCAGTCCGACGCCCAGATCGAACGGCGCACGGAGTCTGGCGAGACGATCGGCCACGATCGGGTCCGGCCCGGGCACCTGGCCGTGCTGGTCCGGACCAACCGGCACGCGGCGCAGATCCGGGACGCGCTCGGTGACGCCGGCGTGCCGGCGGTCATCAACGGCGCCGGCAGCGTGTTCGGGACCGAGCCCGCCCGCGAGTGGCTGCGGCTGCTGGAGGCGCTGGAGCGCCCCGCCTCCGCCCCCAGAGCCCGCTCGGCGGCGCTGACCCCGTTCCTGGGCTGGAACGCCGAGCGTCTGGCCGGCGCCGAGGACGACGGCAGGGAGTGGGAAGGCGTGCACCGGCGTCTGCACGACTGGGCACGGGTGCTGCGCTCACGCGGGGTGGCGGCGATGCTCGAGACGATCACGCTGACCGAGGGGCTGCCGGCCAGGGTCCTGGTCGAGCAGGAGGGCGAGCGGCGGCTGACCGACCTGCGCCACGTCGGCCAGTTGCTGCATGGCGCCGCCGAGGAAGACCAGCTCGGGGTGACCGCGCTCACCGCCTGGCTCCGCAGCCGGATCGCCGAGGCCGACAGCGACACCGCCGACGAGGAACGCAGCCGCCGCCTGGAATCCGACGCCGAGGCCGTCCAGGTGCTCACCATCCACCGCAGCAAGGGGCTTGAGTTCCCGATCGTCTACCTCCCGTTTCTGTGGGAGCCGGGCTACATCCCCCGGGACCCGCGGCCGGTGTTCTTCCACGACCCGGACGCCGGCGACAAACGCCGGATCGACGTGGCCCTCGAGGGCCCCGAATACGACGCCCACAAACGTCAGAACGAGCGCGAGGAGCGCGGCGAGGACCTGCGGCTGGCGTACGTGGCCCTGACCCGCGCCCGCCATCAGGCAATGGTGTGGTGGGCGGGGTCCTTCGACAGCCGAAACTCCCCTCTGGGGCGGCTGCTGTTCTGCCGCGACGAGCACGGCAACATCGCCGATCAGGGCCCATCCACTCCCGCCGATCAGGCCGTGGTGGCCAAGCTGAACAGCCTGGCCGAGCGGGCGCCCGGGTGCATCGCGGTCGAGCCCTCGCGCCTGGGGCTGCCGACGGCGTGGAGCCCGCCGCTGCCGGACGCCGAGGTACTGGGCACCTCGTCGTTCTCGCGCAGCCTCGACCTGCGCTGGCGCCGGACCTCCTACACCGACATCACCGCGGCCAGTCATGACGCCTGGGTGGCCAGCGAGCCCGAGGAGCCGCTGATCGCCGACGAGCCGCCGGCCGAGACGGGGCTCGGGGCGCCGGACCGCCCGGCGATGGACGCCGATCCCGCCCTGACGGCGCCGTCGCTGCTGGGGTCGATGCCGGTCGGCGTCCAGGTGGGGACGTTCGTGCACCGGGTGCTGGAGGCGACCGAGTTCGACGCCCCTGACCTGAAGGCCGAGCTGGCGGCCCGGGTGTCCGAGATCCACGGCCGGCGCTCGGTCGAGATCGGCGACCCGGCGGCGGTGGTGACCGGGCTCAGCGCCGTGCTCGAGACCCCGCTGGGGCCGGTGCTCGACGGCCGTCGCCTGCGCGACTTCCCCCGCCGCGACCGCCTCGACGAGCTCGGGTTCGAGCTGCCGCTGGCCGGCGGCGACCGCCCTGCGGGCACGCTCAACCTGTCGCGCATCGCCGATGTCCTGCGCGAGCACCTCGATCCCGACGACCCGCTGGCCGCCTACGCCGAGCGACTCGAGGACCCTCGGCTGCGCCACACCGTCCGTGGCTACATGACCGGGAGTCTCGACCTGGTGGTTCGCCTGGCACGGCGAGCGCCCGCGGTTCGCGGTGCTCGACTACAAGACCAACTGGCTCGGCGAGCCCGACGAGGTGCTGACCGTGGCCAGCTACCACCCGTCGGCGATCGCGGACGAGATGCAGCGCCACCACTACGCGCTGCAGGCGCTGCTGTACTTGGTCGCCTTGCACCGCTACCTGCGCTGGCGGATGCCCGGCTACGACCCCGACCGGGATCTCGCCGGCGCCGTGTACCTGTTCGTGCGCGGGATGATCGGGCCGGACACGCCGAAGATCGACGGGGTGCCCTGCGGGGTGTTCGGGTGGCGGCCGTCCGGGGGCCTGGTGGCGGACCTCAGCGACGCGCTCGATGCCTCGCGGAGCGCCGGCGTCGGCGGGAGCGCGCGATGAGGATCCTCGCCGCCGGGAGGGCCGGATGAGCGCCACCGCCCCCGAGCGTGATCCGCTCGAGCCGCGGATCGCCCTGCACGCGTCCGGCCTGCTGCGCGAGTTCAACGCCGCCGGGGTGCTGGCCGCCGCCGACGTCCATGTCGCCCGGCGCCTGCAGGCGATCGCCGGCGAGCACGACGAAGCCGTGGCCCTGGCGGTGGCCCTGGCCGTGCGGGCACCGCGCCTGGGTCATGTCCACGTCGACCTGTCGCGGATCCGCGACACCGCAGCGGTCGAGGCCGAGGAGCCGGTCGACCTGGCGGCGCTGCCGTGGCCCGAACCGGACTCCTGGATCGCCAGCGTCGCGCGCAGCCCACTCGTCGGCGACGGCGACAGCACCGACGGCGAGGCGGAGGTCCGGCCGCTGCGGTTGACCGGGCCGTGGCTGTACCTGGACCGCTACTGGGCCGAGGAGGTGCAGGTCGCCGCCGCGCTGCTGGCCATGTCGCGGCGAGGCCCCGGCGCGCGTCGACGAGCAGCGCCTGGCCGAGGGGGTCAAGCGGCTGTTCGGCGCCGACGCCGACGGGCTGCAGGCACGAGCGGCGGCCGCCGCCGTGCGCCGGCGGCTGGCGGTGGTGGCCGGCGGTCCCGGCACCGGCAAGACGACCACGGTGGCGCGGATCGTCGCGCTGCTGGCCGAGCAGGCGCCGAGCGGCGCGGCGCCGCTGATCGCGCTGGCCGCGCCCACCGGCAAGGCGGCCGCCCGGCTGCAGGAGGCGGTCCACGCCGAGGCGGCCGTGCTCGACCTCGGCGATGCCGTCCGCGAGCAGCTGCTCTCGCTGCGGGCCACCACCCTGCATCGGCTGCTGGGACGGCGGCCGGGCAGCGACAGCCGCTTTCGCCACGACCGCCAGCGGCGCCTGCCCCACGACGTGGTGATCGTCGACGAGACCTCGATGGTGTCGCTGACGCTGATGGCGCGGCTGATCGAGGCGCTGCGAGCCGGCGCCCGGCTGGTGCTGGTCGGCGACCCCGGGCAGCTGGCCTCGATCGAGGCCGGGGCGGTGCTGGGCGACATCGTCGGGCCGGCCGCCGACCGCGCCTTCGAGACTGCCGACAGCGGGGGATCGGGCATCGGCGCCGGGATCGTCGTGCTCGACCGGGTGCACCGCTTCGGCGGCGGGATCGCGCGGCTCGCCGCCGCCATTCGCGCCGGCGACGCCGACGCGGTCATCGGCCTGCTCGATGACCCGCCCGACGGCATCAGCTGGATCGCCGCCGATCTGGCCGACGAGGCGGCGCTGGGGATGCTGGGGCCGGTTCGCGATGGCGCCCTGACCCCGGCGCGCGAGGTGATGCGAGGCCGCCAGCGCGGGCGACGCCCGGCAGGCACTGCTAGCGCTACCCGGGTTCCGGATCCTGTGCGCCCACCGCCGTGGCCCCTACGGCGTGGCGAGCTGGACGGCACGGATGGAGGGCTGGCTGGCGGAGGGTGACGGGCTCGGCGGCGAGGAGCGCTGGTATGCCGGCCGGCCGCTGCTGGTGGTCGAGAACGACTACGAGCTGGGGCTCTACAACGGCGACACCGGCGTGGTGGTGCGCCGCGACGAAGACCGGCTGGTGGCCGCCTTCGCGCGCGGCGGGGAGATCGTCGAGTACAGCCCGGCGCGGCTCGGGGCGGTCCAGACCGTGTACGCGATGACGATCCACAAGAGCCAGGGGTCGCAGTTCGACGCCGCCGCCGTGCTGCTACCCGAGCCGGGCTCGCGCATCCTCACCCGAGAACTCCTCTACACCGCGGTCACGCGGGCGCGGCAGCGGCTGATCGTCGTCGGGACCGAGTCGGCGTTGAGGACGGGCGTACAGCGGCCGGTGGCCCGGGCGTCGGGCCTGGGCTGGCGGCTGTGGGGTCAGTCGCGCAGCGGATCGTCGGGCAGCTGGACGGTGTCAGACCAGTAATCGGTGACCACCCTCATGATCTCGACCAGCTTGGACGCGTCGACCGGCTTGGTGATGTAGGAGTTGGCGCCGAGCCGGTAGGCGTTGTGGATGTCCTGCTGGTCGCCGGAGGTGGTCAGGACCACCACCGGGATCCGGCGCAGCGCGCGGTCGGACTTGATCTCGGCCAGCGCCTCACGCCCGTCCATGCGGGGCATGTTGAGGTCCAGCAGGATGATGGAGGGACGCGGCGCGGTGACCGAGGCGGCGGAGTACTCGCCATCTCGGCGTAGGTAATCGAGCAGCTCCTGTCCGTCGGTGACGAACTGCATCGACTCGGCCATGCCCTCATCCATCAGGGCGTCACGAGTCAGGTCCCGGTCGTCCTCGTCGTCCTCGGCCATCAGGATTGTGATTGTTCGTCGCGACCGTTCCAGCTGAGGCATAAAAGCCTTCCTTGGTGTTGGCTGCTCAATGAAGGCAGGGGTCGCACCGAGGGCAGGACGACACACACGCACACACACGTCGCCTGAAACCACCCTTCTGGTCCGGAGCTCCCGCTTCCGTGGCCAGCGCCGGGCAGGCGCTTTGAGAATCTACCCAATTCAATCATTGATCAACCTGGACCGATGCCGGTAGGCCGGACGGCCTACCGGGGCGTCGGCGTTGATGGCCTGTGGGCCATGTTGTGACGGCCCAGCGGCGTAGAGGATCCTCCGGTGCCAGCCACGGGCAACGGCAGCGACCCTCGCTCGGCCGCCAACGTGGCGGTGGTGCTCCCGGGTGGCGGCGCACGCGGGGCCTACGAGATCGGTGCGCTCTCGGTGCTCCTCCCGGCCCTGGAGGCCCGCGGCGAGCGAGTGTCGATCTGGTGCGGGACCAGCGTCGGCGCCATAAATGCCACCGCCCTCGCCTCGCTAGCCCACCTCAGCTCCAAAGAACAGACCGCCGCAGCGCTCGGGCTCTGGCGTGAGCTGCGCAAGGGTGATGTGATCGCCCGCATCGCCGGAGCCGGCGGCCTGCGCACCGTGATGCGGCTGCTCGGGCATGGGCTACGGGTTCCTGGTCTGCGGTTCGCCAGCCTGCTGGACCCGGGCCCGCTGGCCGAAAGCCTTGATCGCTGGATCGAGTGGCCTCAGTTGGACGGCAACATCCGCGCCGGGCTGGTGTCGGCCGCATGCGTGATCGCCACATCGCTGGCCAGCGGTGATCCCGTGGCCTTCGTGGGCGCCGAGCAGGAGCTGCCGGACCGGCCCGACGACCCGATCCGCTACGTCAAGGCCCGGCTGCGGGGCGAACACGTACGCGCCTCGGCGGCGATCCCGTTGCTGTTTCCCACCGTCGAGGTCTCCTCGCCCCGGGAGGCTCGGGGCCACTACGCCGACGGGGGCACACGCCTGAACAGCCCGATCAAGCCGGCCCTCGATCTCGGCGCCGACCGGGTGATCCTGATTGGACTCGAGCCCTTCGGCCCATCTCGCACGCGGGCGGCGCATGGGGCCAGGCCCAGCGTGGCCGACGTGGCCGCGAATGTCCTCGACGGGCTGCTCGTCGATCAGGTCGCGGCCGACCTGCATCGCCTGGCGGCCATCAACTCGTTCTTCGTCGAGGACGCGAGCCGAGGAACGCTGGGGTCTCCGCGCGCGTATCGCCTGTCGCGTGGCCGCGCGCCCTACCGGCCGATCTCCTATGCGCTGGTCTCGCCGCCTCGTCGCGGAGACATCGGCCGGCTGGCCGAAGCGTCTTCGCGCGCCGCTACGGCGGCCTGCACGGCGTGCGCGACGTCGACTTCGTGCTGATGGCGGCGATGCTTGGATCACGCACCCGGGCCCGGGGCGAGCTGCTCTCGTTCCTGCTCTTCGACGAGGAGTTCGTGTCCGAGCTGCTGCGTCTGGGACGGCGTGACGCGGAGCGCTGGCTGCGCCGCCACCCGCGATTCTGGTGCCGCGACGCCGCCCATGACCTGTCGTTCGCCCGTTATGACCGCGGCGTCGTCACCGAGCAGGAGGTGCTCGAGGAGTACCGCGCCCGGCGGCGCGACTGAGCTCGCGTCGCCGGGCTCCGGGTTGTGGGCCGGTGGCGCCGGCGTCCCTGGCTCAGGCGCTCGCCGCCGCCACGAGCTCGTCGTCGTCATGATCGTCGGCGGTGGAGTCCAGGCGCTCTCGCGCTTCCTCGGGCGATAGCCGGAGGTGCAGCGCGAAGTAGTAGATCGCCACCGCGAAGACCGCCGTCACGGCCATGTCGACGCCAAAGTGCAGGTAGTTCTTTCCGCCCTCAAAGCTCGAGACGTAGCAGAGGACCATCAGCCCCACCAGCCAGGGCCACATCCACATCGATGAGTGCCAGTCGAGTTTGACCCGGTCCTCGCGGCGGCGGGTGAGCTGGGAGACGGCCAGCAGGACCAGTCCGATTCCGATGGCCGCGAACAGCTTCCAGTCCGTGGTCCAGCCCGCGAAGATGACGATCTCGTTGGAGATCACGAATCCCAACGGCACCAGGACGGCCGCGCCCGGGAGCCGGAACGGGCGCGGATGGTCAGGGAACTGATGGCGCATCGCCGCCATGCTCAGGCACTGAGCGGCGTAGATGATCACCGAGGCCGACGTGATGAACGCGACCAGCTTCTGCCAGCCCGGGAACGGCAGGAACACGATCATCCCGACCGCGAAGGCGAAGACGATGCTGACCCACGGGACGCCGCGGCGATCCAGGTCGCTGAACGCCTTGGGGATGTAACCGTTGCGTGCCCAGCGCGTAGGACACGCGTGCGCTCGATCCGGCGTAGATCAGGCCGGTGCCGGCGGGCGACAGGAACGCGTCCACGTACAGCACGAAGGCCAGCCAGCCGAGCCCGAGCCCGCTGGCGATGGCGGCGAAGGGGCCGAATTGGTTGGTGAAGCTGAGGTTGGCCCACCCGTGCGCAGCGGCGTGTGGATTCAGCGCGCCGACGAAGGCGAGCTCGAGCAGGATGTAGACGACCGCGCCGATGATCATCGCCCCGATCACCGCGAAGGGGATGTTGCGCTGGGGATCGCGCGACTCGCCGCCGAACTGGATCGCCTGCTCGAACCCCAGGTAGGCGAAGACCACGCCGCCGGTGGCGATCGCGCTGAGGATCCCTTTCACGCCCGCGGGTGCAAAGCCGTCGCCGGCGGTGAAGTTCGAGGTGGAGAACTGGGTCACCATCAGCACGATGATGGTCAGCACCGGGATGGCGATCTTCCACCACACCATGGCCGTGTTGCTGTCCTTGAGCTTCTTGACACCCCAGAGGTTGATCAGGGTGAACATCAGCATCAGTACCGCCGCCGCGGCGTAGCCGGGCCCGGTCAGCACCACCTGTCCCGACACCTTGTGCACCAGGTGAAAGCCGAGCCACTCGTTGACCCACTTGTCGCCGTACTGCAGTGCCGCCTCGGTCTCGACCGGCGCCAGGGTCACCGAGCCGAGCCAGTAGATCCAGCCCATCCCGAACCCGACCAGGCTGCCGAAGGCGTAGTGCGGGTAGCGGGCGATGCCGCCGTTGACGTGGTGCATGCCGCCCAGCTCGGCGATGATCAGCGCCAGCAGCATGATCGCGGCCGCGCCGACGACCCACGAGATGATCGCCGCCGGACCGGCGATCTGGGTGGCGTTCAGCGAGCCCAGCAGCCAGCCGGAGCCGATCACCGACCCGACCGAGGTGAACATGAGCGCCGATCCGCCCGACGTCGCGACGCAGCGTTCCTCCGCTGCGACCCTTGCAGAACCCTTGGGCCTGTCAACCGCAACTGACACCGTTGAACCTCCCCGTGTGGCTTACCTGGTGTCTGCTTCGTCCTACCCGGGCACACCGCAGGCGCAGCACCGCGTGCTATTCGGCGGTAAAGAACTCGGCCAGAGCGGCGTGGGTCTGCTGGGGGCGCTCCAGCTGCGGGACGTGCCCGCAGTCAAGTTCGAGGTGCCGAGCTTGGGGCAGCGCCTTGCGTACGTGCTGTTCGAACTGGATCGGCACCAGGTTGTCGCGCTTGCCCCACACGAACAGGCTCGGGGCTTCAGTCCGGGCAGCCGCGTCCACAGCCCCTGGGCCCGTAGGGCTCCTCGAGATAGATGTTGCGGGCCGCGGCGTAGAACGCCGCCCGCCCGCGGGGAGTCAGATACGAGCGCAGGAACTCGTCGATTCCGGCCGCCGTCCACTCGTTGTCAGCACCGGGGATGACCCGGCGCACGATCGCCTCCACCACCGGCCGCGGCGCCGGCTGGATGAGGCCGAGCTGCGGTGCCACCAGCTTCAGAAACGGCGCCCATGGCCGGTCTCGCAGCCAGGCCAGCGAGGGAGCCAGCAGCCCGATGCGCTCGACGCGCTCCGGCGCGAGCAGCCCCACCTCGAGCGCCACCCGGCCGCCCATGCTGTTGCCGACGAGGTGCGCGCGGTCGAGCTCCAGCGCATCCAGCAGGGCGATCGTGGCGCGCGCGAAGTAGGCGGGCGTCGTACGCGGCCCGGATCGGCTTGACCGAATCGCCGAACCCGGGCAGGTCGACCGCGATCGCCCTGAAGCTGCCGGCCAGCGCCGCCAGCGTGGGCAGGAACGAGACCTTGGTCGCGCCCAGCCCGTGCAGCATCACCACCGGAGGTCCGGCGCCGGCCTCGCTCACCGACAGCCGCCCCTCGGCGGTCTCGATCGGCCGGAAACCGCAGGCGGCCCTCGCCGGGCGCCGCCGTGGCGGCCAGGAAGCCCGACCCCGAGGTGCAGGTCGTGTCTGACCCGCAGCCGACCGGCGCGGTACGCGCGCCATCCCGCCGCGCACGTCGTCGGCGATCTCTGACCACGTCTGCGGATCGGCGCTGAGCAGCGCGTCGGGCCGCCGGCCGTCGTCGGCGGCGACCAGCCGGGGAGGTCCGGCGCCGAGCAGGACATCGAACGGCTCGGGGGCAGCCCCGGCCAGCCGGATCCGGGCCCTGGGACGGCCGATCTCGAACACCTGCGGGTCGTAGCGATCGATGAGCCGCGTGAGAGTGTCGGGGTGCGTGGTGGCCATGATCGCGGGTGATCTACCCCCGATCCGCGAAACTTGACCGGTGGAAGTGACCGAGGGTCGGTTCTGGATCGGCGCGGGCGGCTCGACCCCCATGCACGTCGAATGGCAGGCGCCCGTGCCCCCCACGGGGAAGCTCCCGCTGGTCCTGATCCACGGTGGCGGCGGCCATGGCGGCGAGTGGCTGCGCACGCCCGACGGCCGGCCCGGGTGGGCGGGCGGCCGCCGGTGCCGAGGCCGGCGAGCTGGGCCCAGCGCCCACTCCGGCTCGCTGGCCGCGTTGCTGCGACCGGCGCCCGATCAACTCCGACCGCCGATCCGCACACGCAGTGGCCGGGGCCGGGCGGCCCCCGAGGACGACCCGGTGCTGGCGGCGATGCTGGCCCGCGCGCGGCCGATCCCGGTGGACCTGAGACTCGCCCACGAGCTCGAGCGCCACGCCGGAGCGGCTCTGCTTGACCGGGTCGGCCCGGCCGTCCTGATCACCCACTCGGCCGGAGCGCCGGCCGGCTGGCTGATGGCCGACGCGCGGCCACAGCTGGTGCGGGCGGTGATCGCCCTGGAGCCGTCGGGGCCGCCGTTCCGCGCCGCCCAGGGGCCGCGGGCGGGGCTGCCCTGCGGGCTCACCGCCGTCCCGCTTCGGTCCGGCCTGGGCGGCATTCCGGTAGTGATCGTTTCGGCCGAGGCCTCGACCCAGCGTCAGCACGACACGGCGGTGCGGGATTACCTGCTGGAGCAGGCCGGCGCCGAGGTCGAGCTGCTGCGCTTGGCCGAGCATGGGGTCAGCGGCAACGGGCACGGGATGATCTTCGAACGCAAGCACTTCGAGGTGCTCGGGGTGGTGCTGGCCGCGCTCGAGCGCCTGGTCCCGCCGCCGGGATGATGGCCGGCTCAGGTCTGGCAGACCGGGCACCAGTACGTCGTCCGGCCGCCGACCACGCCGCGCTCGAGCGCCGTCCCGTCGCGGGGACAAAGACCGCCCCGCTCGCGCGCGGCGACGAACCGCCCGGTGTGCGCCCCGCCCTTGCGGATCGCCGAGCGCACGGCGGCCCGGATTGCCCGCCGCAGCCGGTCCAGGTCCTCGGTCGACAGCTCCGACACCGGGCGCTGAGGCGCGATGCGGGCCTGCCACAGGGCCTCGTCGGCCAGCAGGTTGCCGACCCCCGAGATCACGTGCTGGTTGAGCAGCCGCGCCTTTACCGGCGAGCGACCGGCGCCGACCCGGCGCCGGAAGTCCGCCCGGCCGACGTCCGCGGCGTCGGGCCCGACGTGGGCAAAGTCAGGGTTCAGCACCGCCCGCCCCAGGCGGCGCCGGTCACGCAGGGCAAAGCGGCTGCCGTCCTCGAACTCGACCGTGAACCGGTCCCAGTGCGGGTTCTGGCCCGGCTCGTCCAGCGCGATCGATCCGGCCATCCCGAGGTGCAGGCCCAGGGTCGGCCCGTCCTCGGTCTCCAGCCACAGGAACTTTCCCCGGCGGTGGGCGCTGGCCAACTGGTGGCCGACCAGCGCGGCGGCGATCTCGCCCGGTGGATGAGGACGACAGACGTAGCTGTCGTTGTCATGGACGGCGATGATCCGCCGACCGAGCACGGTCTCGAGCCTCTGGCGGGCGCGCTCGGCCTCGGGCAGTTCGGGCATGGCTCTGGAGAGGGTAGGAGGACGGGCGCTTACTACCCGGCCAGCCGGGTCAGGGCGACACGCACGGCGGCGTCGCGGGCCTCGGCCTCCGGGTCGGTCCAGCGCCACACCGGGCCGGACTCGACCACGAACGTGGCGCGGTTATGGTCCTGGACACGCTCGACCTCGATCTCGATCGCGGCCACCCCCTCGACCAGCTCCTCCTCGCGCACGCGGGCCTGCCCGTAGGCGGTTACGGCCACGTCGCCGGCGGCCACGATCGACACCGCCACGTTCGGATCCAACCGCAGCCGGGCCAGCGACTCGCGACTGCGGGCCAGGCCGATCAGCAGCCGCAGCGGCCCACCGCGGACGGCCGCCGACACCAGGATCGCGTGCGGCTCGCGACCCGCGGTGACCAAGGTCAACACCGTCCCCGGAGGCCACTGGGGCAGCGTCGACATCGCCTTCGGCTCCGATGCCATGCCGCTCAGGGTGCCACAAACGCGAGTGGCCAAGAACGCAGTTTCACTTGCAGATCGCCAGGAACCGGCGCCGTTTGCACGCAGTTTGCTATTACGGGCGCGGTGACCGTCGCCCTTACGGGTCCCCGACACTTGGTCGTCACCGGTGGCTCCACCATCGTTCGAACGCGATGCCTGAGCCTCTTCGCCAGGGCCAGCGCTACATGCCGGGCCTCGACGGACTGCGCGCGCTCGCCGTCGCCGCGGTGATCGCCTACCACCTGAACTTCGGCTGGGCGTCGGGCGGACTGCTGGGCGTCGGCGTGTTCTTCACCCTCAGCGGCTACCTGATCACCGACCTGCTGCTGGCCCAGATGTCACAGCGGCCGCCTGCGGCTGGCCGACTTCTGGCTGGCCCGCGCGCGGCGCCTGCTGCCCGCGCTGTTCCTGATGCTGATCGTGGTCACGATCTGGGTATGGGTCGCCGACCGCTCCCAGCTGCACATCGTGCGCGACCAGGTCGCCGCCGCCGCGGTCTACATGAGCAACTGGTGGCAGAGCTTCGCACCATCTGTCGTACTTCGCCCGCTTCGCGCCCCCGTCGCCGCTGGACCACCTGTGGTCGCTGTCGGTGGAGGAGCAGTTCTACGTGCTGTGGCCGTGGCTGCTGCTGCTCGGCGTGCGCTTCGTGCCCGAGCGCCGCCGGCGGATCCGGATCCGTCCTCGCCTGGCCGGGCTCACCCTGATCCTGGCCCTCGCCTCGGCGATCGAGATGGATGTGCTGTTCCACCCGAGCTTCGACCCATCGCGCATCTACTACGGGACCGACACGCGCGCCTTCGGGCTGCTGATCGGCGCGGCGCTGGCCATGGTGTGGCCGAGCCGGTCGCTGACCACCCGGGTCGGCGCCACGCCCGCGGGATCCTGGACGGGCTGGGGATCTGCGGGCTGGTGGCGATCGGGCTGCTGATCTGGCGCACCAACCAGTACTCGACCTTCCTGTACCACGGCGGGCTCGTGCTGCTGTCGCTGGCCACGGCGCTGGCCGTGGCCGCCCTGGCCCACCCCGCCGCGCGCCTCGGCCGCGTCCTCGGGTGGGGGCCGCTGCGCTGGGTGGGCGTGCGCTCCTACGGCATCTACCTGTGGCACGCGCCGATCATCATCCTCACCACGCCGGCGCTCAATCGCGGGCCCGATCTCGTCCGGGCCGCGCTGCAGGTGGCCGCCACCTTGGTGGTGGCCGCGCTGTCATGGCGCTATGTCGAGGAGCCGATCCGCCGCGGGGCGCTGGGGCGGCTGTGGGCGCAGGCCCGAGCCGATCGACTGGCGCCCGCGGCGCGATGCCGCGGCGCCTTCGCGCGCCGCTCGCCGGCGTGGCCGCGGCGTGCGTGCTCCTGGTGCTGGCGCTGGCCGGCGTCAGCGCCCCCGCCCCGGTCACCTCGCTGCTGGCCAGCGCCGGCGTCCGCTCCGAGGCGGCAGCGTCGGCGGCCGCGGGCACGGCGCTGCCACCGCCTCCGCAGCCGGTCGTCACCCAGACCGCCCCCGCCCGCTCGACGCCGGCCGCGCGGTCGAGCTCGTCCACGACACGAGCGCCACCACCAGCGCCACCACGACGGCCAGCACCTCGACGCCGGCGGGCGCGCGCCCAACACGCGGCGCGGCCAACGCCGCCGTGCTGGCATCCCGCGCGACCAATCAGCAGCCGTCCGGCCCGCAAGCCGAAGACCGTGTGCCGCTCGGTGACGCACATCGGCGACTCGACCTCCGAGGGCATGGTCTCCAGCGACTACCTCCCCGACCAGCCCAGCGCCTGGCGGCGCAATACGCCCGCGTCGGGGTGCGCACCAGCCATCTCGAGATCACCGGCGCCACCTCAATCGTGGAGACCCTGCCGGGCGGGGTCAACGCCCACAGGGTCGCCCGCCAGTTCGTCGACGACGGCTTTCACGGCTGCTGGGTGATCGCGCTCGGCACCAACGACTCCGCCGACATCTACGTCGGCTCGTCGGTCACGCTGCGCCAGCGCATCGACCGGATGATGGCGGTGATCGGGCGCTCGCCGGTGCTGTGGGTCAACGCCAAGTCGCTGGTCAGCAGCGGGCCCTACTCCGAGACCGACATGCAGCACTGGAACCAGGCGCTGGACCAGGCCTGCTCGCGGTATCCGAACATGCGCGTGTACGACTGGGCCTCGGTGGTCAAGAACCGCTGGTTCATCCCCGACGGCATCCACTACTACTCGCCGGGCTACGCCGCCCGGGCGCACCTGATCGCCAACGCGCTGGCCAAGGCGTTCCCGGCCGGCGGGCGGCCCGCGAGCGGGTGCATCGTCCACACCCGCTCGCTGTCGATCCCGGTGCTAGGCGTGCACTAGAAGCACTGGGCTACAGGTTGACCGACGCCATGCCGGCCTCGTTGTAGCGCTCGCCGGCGACCTCGGGCAGCTCGGCCTCGATCCGCCGCAGATCCTCCGCGGTCAACTCGACGTCGACCGCGGCCGGCGTTCTCCTCCAGGTACTTGCGGCGCTTGGTGCCGGGGATCGGCACCACATCGTCACCCTGGGCCAGCACCCAGGCCAGCGCCAGCTGGGCCGGGGTGATCCCCTTCTCCTTCGCGATCTCGGCCACCTTGGCGGCGAGCTTCAGGTTGGCGTCGAGGTTCTCGCCGGTGAACCGGGGACCGCTGCGGCGAAAGTCGCCGTCGTCGAGCTCGTCAGGCGAGGTGAAGCGGCCGGAGAGAAAGCCCCGCCCCAGCGGCGAGTAGGGCACGAAGCCGATCCCGAGCTCTCGGCAGGTGGGCAGGATCTCGGCCTCCACGTCGCGGCTCCACAGCGAGTACTCGGTCTGCACCGCGGTGATCGGATGGACGGCATGGGCGCGGCGGATGGTGTCCGGCGCCGCCTCGCTGAGACCGAGGTGGCGCACCTTGCCGGCCTGCACCAGCTCGGCCATCGCTCCCACGGTCTCCTCGATCGGGACGTTGGGATCGACCCGGTGCTGGTAGTAGAGGTCGACGTGGTCGGTGCCCAGCTGCTTCAGCGAGTAGTCGATCGATTCGCGGACCCACTCGGGCGAGCCGTCGAGCATCCCCGATCGTTGACATGTCGCCCGGGACCGCCTTGTCGACGCGGCGGGCGAACTTGGTGGCGATCACGTACTCGTCGCGGTGGCCCTTGATCGCCCGTCCGACCAGATCCTCGTTGGTCAGCGGGCCGTACAGCTGGGCGGTGTCGAGGAAGTTGATGCCCAGCTCCAGCGCCCGCTGGATGGTGGCGATCGACTCGTCCTCGTCGGCGGCGCCGTAGAACGCCGACATTCCCATGCATCCGAGCCCGAGGGCGGAGACCTCCAGCGATCCAAGCTTGCGCTTTTTCATTGCTGCTCCCGTGGTTGCCGTTTTTTGGGTGCCCGGCCATCTCTCACGATAGGAAGGCTGCGCGCCGCGGCCGCAGGACGTCGCGCATGCGACCATGCCCGGCATGCCCACCAGCGGCAAGCGAGCCAGACCGGCAAGAGCGAGGCCGTCGAGCTGCAGGTCGGAGAACGGACGGTGCGGATCTCCAGCCCCGACCGCGTCTACTTCTCGGCCCGGGGCGAGACCAAGCTCGACCTGGCCCGCTACTACATCAGCGTCGGCGACGGAATCGTGCGCGCGCTGCGCGAGCGACCCTGCATGCTGCACCGCTTCCCGGGAGGCGTCGACTCCAAGAAGGTCCACCAGAAGCGCGTCCCCGTCGGGCGCGCCGGACTGGCTGAACACCGTCCGCGTCACCTTTCCCCGCTATGGCCGCCACGCCGACGAGCTTTGCGTGACCGAGCTGGCCCACGTGATCTGGGCGGTGCAGATGTCGACGGTCGAGTTTCACCCGTGGAACTCCCGCTGCGCCGACGTCGAGCGTCCCGACGAGTGGCGGATCGACATCGACCCGATGCCCGACTGCCCGTTTTCGCGCGTGCAGCGGGTGGCCGACGTCGCGCACGAGGTGCTCGACGAGCTCGGGCGCGGTCGGCTGGCCGAAGACCTCCGGCGGCAACGGGATCCACGTCTACGTCCGGATCGAGCCGCGCTGGGGCTTTCGCGACGTCCGCCGGGCCGCCCTGGCCTTCGCCCGCGAGGTGGAGCGCCGCGCTCCCGCCGACGCCACCACCACCTGGTGGCGCAAGGACCGCGAGCCCGACAAGGCGTTCGTCGACTACAACCAGAACGCCCGCGATCACACCATCGCCTGCGCCTACTCGGTCCGCGGGATCAGCGATGGAACCGTGTCGACGCCGATCACCTGGGACGAGATCGATGACGTCGATCCCCACGAGCTGACCATCGCCACCGTGCCGGCCAGGTTCGCCAGGCTGGGCGACCTGCACGCGGGGATCGACGACGCCGTGTTCTCGATCGAGCCGCTGCTGGAATGGGCCGAGCGCGACGACGCGCGACCAGCTCGACGACCCAGGAGGCGCGGACGCATGACCAACGGGGGCGATGCCAAGACGATCGTCTTCTTCCCCGAGGGCGCGTTCGGTGCCACGAACAACTGCGTGGGCATCGGCGACGTGCTGCGGCGACGCGGCCACCGCGTCGTGTTCGTGGTCGAGGAGTCGTTCGCCGGCACGCTCGAGGCCAAGGGCTTTGAGGAGCGGCTGATGCGCCTGGCGCCGCCGCCGGCCGAGCCCGAGGAGCCGGGGCAGTTCTGGAAGGACTTCATCCGTGACACCGCGCCGGCGTTCCGGCAGACCACGCTGGAGCAGCTCTCGCAGCTTCATCGCGCCGACCTGGCAGGCGCTGCTCGACGGCGCGCGCTACGTCGACGACCGCCTGGCCGAGATCTTCGGCGAGCTCGAGCCCGACGCGATCGTCGAAGACAACGTGTGCGCGTTCCCCGCCATAGCCGCCAGCGGCCGGCCCTGGGTGCGAGTCGTCTCCTGCAATCCGCTCGAGATCAGGGACCCGGCCTTGCCGCCGGCGTTCTCCGGCCTGCCCACCGACGACAGCACCGACTGGGGCGAGTTTCGCGCCGAGTACGAGCGACAGATCGGCGAGATGCAGACCGGCTTCTCGCAGTTCTGCGTGGAGCGAGGAGCGCCACCGCTGCCCGAGCTGGAGATGATCGCCGAGTCCCCGTGGCTCAACCTGTTCCTGTATCCGCGCGAGCTCGACTACCCGCGCACCGAGCCGCTCGGCCGGCTGTGGCACAACCTCGAGGCCTGCGTGCGCACCACCGACGAGCCCTGGGTGCCGCCGGCCGAGCTCGCCGGCGCCGAGCGCGTGGTGTACCTCAGCCTGGGATCGCTGGGCTCGGCCGACGTGCCCCTGATGCGCCATCTGATCGAGGTGCTGGCGCGCTCGCCGTACCGGTTCGTGGTCAGCATGGGACCCCAGCACTCCGAGCTCGAGCTGGCCGCCAACATGGTCGGAGCCGAGTTCCTGCCCCAGGCCTCGCTGCTGCCGCAGGTCGACGCAGTCATCACCCACGGCGGCAACAACACCACCACCGAGGCGCTGTGGTTCGGCAAGCCGATGCTGGTCCTGCCCATCTTCTGGGACCAACACGACAACGCCCAGCGCGTGCACGAGACCGGCTATGGGCTGCGGCTGCCCACGTACGCATTCGACGACGATCAACTGCTCGCCGCCGTCGACACCCTGCTTACCGACGACGGGATGCGGGCCCGCTGCGCTGCTGCCGGCGAGCGCCTGCGTCGGCGGCCGGGGCCGGCGGTCGCGGCCGACCTGATCGAGCGGCTGGCGGTGACCGCCGAGCCGGTGCGGCGCTGACCCCGCCCTCCCGGCGGGCTATGACCGGCCGACGATCGCGTTCCCCAGACTGTCGACCGCAACGCACAGCTGCGTGGACGGGCAGGAGATGTCCGACGCCGAAGCACGCATGGGCGCCAGCGACCACGACCCGGAGGCCTCCGGATTGGTCGAACTCAGGGCTCCGCCGTCGCTGTCCACGGCCACGCAGAGGTCCGTGGAGCCGCAGGAGAGGGCATTGACGGCGACGCCCGGACCCGATGCAGGATCCGCCGGCTCACCGAAGTAGCGGCCCGACCAGGAGGTGGCCGACGTGGGCGAGGCCGAGGCGAAGATCGTCCCGCCGCTGTCGCCCGCAAGACACAGCTCGGTCGAGGGGCAGGCCAACGCGTTGAATGAGAACTGGACGATGCCCACGTCCCGGATCTCGGCGGAGTCGGTGAGCACCTGGTTCCAGCTGCCGGCCGCACCGGGCGAGGCGCTCGCATAGAGGACGCCCGAGCCGCCGCCAAGGCAGAGCTGGGCCGAGGCGCACGCCACCTGGAGGAACGCCGGCGCCGGCGACGCCGTCCAGGCGCCGGCTCCACCTGTCGGATTGCCAGAAGCGAAAACCTCACCCGTAGGGTCAACAGCGAGGCAGTATCCGCTCGCGGTGCAGGACACGCTGCTGAGGTCCCCTCCCGGGTCAATCGGCGCCGACGACCAGGTGCCACCGGCGGTGGGAGTGGAACTGGTCAGCACGTTGCCCTTGCTGTCAACGGCGACGCACAGAGCGGCGCTGGCGCACGACAGCGAGTTGACCGTGGCGGCGCCGACCCCCGAGGCCGGATCGGTCTCGGCGACGCTCCAGCGCGCACCCCCGGTGGGGTTGGTGGAGTAGAGGATCTGGCCGGTCGTGCCCACGGTGGCAAAGCACAGCCCAGCCGACGGGCAGCCGACCCCGTTCAGGGGCGCGCCCGCGTCGACCGGCGCCTTGCTCCAGGTGTGGGCGGGCGCACCAGGTGTTCCCACCAGGACCTGACCTTCGTCGACGGTCGCGCACTGCCGCGCCGACGCACACGACACCGCGACCAGATTGCCCCCGTAGAAACCCTCCAGATCGACGGTGTGCCAGCTGTGGGCGCCACCAGTGGGGTGGTGTGAGGTCATGATGTCGCCCTCAGCGTCCACGGCGGTGCACAGCCGGGCTGAGGCGCACGTGACGGCGTTCAGCGCGTTGGAATCGATCGACGACCCCTTCCAGCGGCTCTGTCGGCTCGCCGGCTTGGTCGACACGTGCACGTCGTCGTTGTCGTCCACGGCCACACACAGCTGGGTTGTGGGGCAGGAGATGCCCGTCAGCGCCGAGTCTTTGAGGCCGGCGCTGCGCCAGCCGCTGCCACGGCGCGCCGGATCGGTGTTCACATACACGCGTCCGGCACGATTGAAGGCGGCGCACAGCCGGGCCGAGGCACAACTGACAGACACCAGGCGGCTGTGCCCGAGCCGAGTGCGCCGCCAGCCCGATCCGGACCGCGGGCGAGACGACGTCTCGACGGTTCCTGCGCCACCGACGGCGACGCAGAGCCGCTGGGAGGGACAGGCGATGGAGCTCAGCCCCGCCCGGTCGATGCGCCTGGCCTTCCACCCACCGGCACCGCCGGATGGGCTCGGCGTGGCGATGGCATCACCGGCGCGAGTGACAGCCACACACAGCCGGGGCCCCGTGCAGGCCACGCCGGTCAGTTGCCGGCCCCCCGGTCCTGCCTCCAGGGTCACCACCTTCCATTTGGCCAGTCCACCCCCCGGATCGGTGGAGGAGAAGATATGACCGCTGCTGTCCACCGCCACGCACAGGCGCGCCGCTGAGCATGAGACTCCACTTATGTCATCGCTGTTGACCAGCACCGGCGACGGGGCGATCAACTGCGGCGGGCTCCAGTGCAGTGGCTGCGCGGTCGCCGGCCCCGCGGCGAACGCCGACATCGCCAACGCCACCGTCATCGTCACCGTGACAGCCAACGACGCCAACCGTTCCCGCCGCCGACCATTCACCGCAACCATGCCTGTCTGCCGCCCCTTCTGGTGGTTGACCCCGGCCGCTAACCCTATTGCTCCGGCGGACGGAGCGCCGCGCCCGCGCTCAGGCTGCTACACCTCTCTCCGTGGGGGGCCGACGAACTCTCTCGGTCAGTCGACCCAGTCGAGTGAGCGCTCCACGGCCCGCTGCCACCGGGCGTACTGGCGCTCGCGCTCGTCCTCGTCCATCTGCGGCTCCCAGCGCTTGTCCTCGGCCCAGCGCTCGCGCAGCTCGTCCTGGTCCGACCAGAAGCCGACCGCCAGGCCGGCGGCGTAGGCGGCGCCGAGCGCGGTCGTCTCGGTCACCGCGGGGCGGATCACCGGCACGCCGAGCACGTCGGCCTGGAACTGCATCAGCAGCTCGTTGGCGGTCATGCCGCCGTCGACGCGCAGGTCGGTGAACGGCACGTCGGCCACCTCGTTGGCGGCGTCGACGACCTCGCGGCTCTGCCACGCGGTCGCCTCCAGCGCCGCCCGGGCGATGTGGCCCTGGTTGGCGTAGGCGGTCAGGCCGACGATCACGCCGCGCGCGTCGTCGCGCCAGTGCGGCGCGAACAGGCCCGAGAACGCCGGGACGAAGTAGACGCCGCCGTTGTCGTCGACGCGTGCGCGCCAGCGTCTCCACCTCGGGCGCGTCGTCGATGATCTTCAGCCGGTCGCGCAGCCACTGGATCAGCGCCCCGGTGACCGCGATCGAGCCCTCGAGCACGTAGGTCGGCGTCCCGTCGCCGAGCTTGTAGCCCGGGCTGGTCAGCAGCTTGTCGGTGTGGACGATCTCCTCGCCGGTGTTGACGAGCAGGAACGAGCCGGTGCCGTAGGTGTTCTTGGCGCTCGCCGCGGTCGAAGCAGGTCTGGCCGAACAGCGCCGCCTGCTGATCGCCGAGGATGCCGGCGATCGGCACCCCGCCGATCGCCGTGCCCTTGGCCTCGCCGTAGCTCCTCCGACGACGAGCGGATCTCCGGCAGCATCGATCGCGGGATCCCCATCAGGTCGAGGCTCGGCTCGTGCCAGTCGAGCGTCTCCAGGTTCATCAGCATCGTCCGGCTGGCGTTGGTCACGTCGGTGGCGTGGACGCCGCCGTCGGTGCCGCCGGTCAGGTTCCACAGCACCCAGGTGTCCATGTTGCCGAAGGCCAGCTCGCCGTTGTCGGCCCGCTTCTGGGCGCCCTCGACGTTGTCGAGCAGCCAGCGGATCTTCGGCCCCGAGAAGTAGGTCGACAGCGGCAGGCCGACGGCCTCGCGCAGCCGGTCGACGCCCTTGTCGCCGGCCAGCTCGCGCACCAGGCCGCCCGTCCGCGTGTCCTGCCAGACGATCGCGTTGTGGATCGGCTCGCCGGTCTCGCGGTCCCAGACACGGTCGTCTCGCGCTGGTTGGTGATGCCCGATCGCCTCGATGTCGCCGGCCTCGGCGGGCGAGGAGGCCAGCGCCCCGCCGATCACCTCGCGCGTGCGCGTCCAGATCTCCTTGGCGTCGTGCTCGACCCAGCCCGCCTTCGGGGTGATCTGCTCGTGCTCGCGCTGGTCGACGTGGACGATCTTGCCGTCGCGGTCGAACAGGATGAAGCGGCGAGCTCGTCGTCCCCTGGTCGATCGCTCCGATGTATTTGGATGCCACGGGCTATGTCCTCGCCGGTCCGGCCCCCATGGGCCTCAATCCTAAGGCGCCTGCGTGAGTTACATATGATCGGCCGCCGCGGCCCGGGCCGACTCCGGGCCAGAGGGGATCGAGTCAAGCCGGAAGGAGAGAGATGAGCGATCGCATCCTGACCAGTCACGCCGGAAGCCTGCCCCGGCCCGAGGAACTGGTGCAGCTGAACTTCAAGCGGACCGCGGGCGAACTCGAGGACGAGGCCGGCTACCAGGAGAAGCTGACCCAGGCGGTGCACGACGTCGTCGCCCGCCAGAAGGAGATCGGGATCGACCTCGTCAACGACGGCGAGTACGGGCACTCGATGGGGCATCGCTACGACTACGGCTCGTGGTGGACCTACGTGTTTCAGCGGCTCGGCGGCCTCGAGATTGTCGAGCGGGCAGTGCTCGACGTGCCGCAGGCTCCGCCCAAGGCGGGCGAGCTGGCGCTGGCCAGCTTCAACGAGCGCCGCGACTGGAACATGTTCGCCGACGCCTACCAGGACAAGACCTCCGGTTGCGCGCTGCCGACCCCGCCCAACATCGCCCCGATGTGCCGTGGCCCGATCACCTACACGGGCCAGGAGGCGATCAGGCAGGACATCGCCAACTTCAAGTCGGCGCTGGACGCCGCCGGCCTCGACGACGGCTTTCTGAACTCGGTGGCGCCGGGCAGCGGCGCGCGGTTCGGCAACGAGCACTACGACAACGACGAGGAGTTGATCTACGCCTGCGCCGACGCCCTGCGCGAGGAGTATCAGGCGATCATCGACGCCGGCCTGGGTCTGCAGCTCGACGATCCGGGGATCGCCGAGAACTGGGATCAGATCGTTCCCGAGCCGAGTGTCGAGGCCTACCAGCGCTTCACCATGATCCGGGTCGAGGCGCTGAACTACGCGATCCGTGACCTGCCCACCGAGCGGATCCGCTTCCACCTGTGCTGGGGAAGCTGGCACGGCCCGCACGTGACCGACATCCCGATGGCCGACATCGTCGAGGTGATGCTCAAGATCAACGCCGGCGGCTACTCGTTCGAGGCCGCCAACGTCCGCCACGAGCACGAGTGGAAGGTATGGCAGGACGTCAAGCTGCCGGAGGGCAAGGTGATCCTGCCCGGCGTGGTCAGCCACTCCACCAACGTGATCGAGCACCCCGAGCTGGTGGCCGAGCGTATCGGCCGGTTTGCCCAGGGCGTGGGCCGCGAGAGCGTGGTCGCCTCCACCGACTGCGGCCTCGGCGGGCGGGTCCACCCCCAGGTGGCGTGGGCCAAGCTCGAGTCCCTGGTGCAGGGCGCCGCGCTGGCTTCGGCGCAGCTGTGGGGGCGGGCGGCGGCGTAGGACGTGACCTGCGCGAGCCCCCAGGGGCCGCTGGTCTACTTCTACTGAGGGTCAGCTCACCAGTTGGGCATCGACGCGGTGATGATGTGGCGCAGGTCCTCGGCCGGCGACCTCCTTGGGCGCCACCGCCAGCAGCCGCTGCTGCTTGAGCGCGCCGTCGACCAGCGCCGGCATGTCGTCCTCGGTGTAGCCGAACCCGGCCACCCCGCGCGGCGCCTCGATGTCCTGCATCAGCTGCGCGCAGGACGTCGGGCAGCGTGTCGGGCCCGGGGTCGGCGAGCGGCTCGCCGGCCAGCAGCTCGGCGACCTGGTGGTGGCGCTCGGGCATCGCGTCGTAGGTGAAGCGAAACGCCGCCGGGCGCGGTGACGATCACCGAGTGGCCGTGGGGGACGAACGGGTGGTCGTCCGGATATCCGGCCGGCTGGTACTCGTGCTTGAGCCGACGCGATCGGATACGCGCAGGAGTGCGGGATGTGCACCCCGGCTGAGCCGAAGCCCACGCCGGCCATCGTCGCCGCCAGCATCATGTAACCCGCGCGCCTCGACGTCGTCGGCGTCGGCGACCGCGCGGCGCAGGTAGCGCCCGCCGAACTCCAGCGCCTTGGCCGACCACACGTCGGCGACCGGGATTGGAGCCCTGGTAGGGCGGCCGGTCGTCGGGCGAATCCGGGCGCGGCCGGGTGTCGAACGGCTTTGACAGGAACGACTCGGCGGCGTGACAGACCACGTCGAGGCCGGTGGACGAGGTCACCTCGGCGGTCAGCGAGCGCGTCAGCTCCGGATCGACGATCGCCTGGGTCGGGCGCAGATAGCGGTGCGAGATGCCGGTCTTGAGCTTGATCGCCGGGATGTCGAGCACCGCCACCGTCGTCGCCTCCGAGCCGGTGCCCGAGGTGGTGGGGATGGCCAGATGCGGCCGCAGCGGCGACGGCGGTCGCTTGCCCTCCCCCACCGGCGCGTTGACGTAGTCCATCACCGGCGCCGGGTGCGTGGAGACCAGGTTGGCGACCTTGGCGGTGTCGATGCTCGAGCCGCCGCCGACCGAGACGAAGCCGTCGACCTCGTGCTCGAGCGCGAAGTCCGCGGCATCCTGGAACGAGTCGATCGTCGGCTCCACGCGGGCGCGGTCGTACACCACGACCTCGATCCCCTCCGCCTCGATCAGCCCCTTGATCCGCTCGGGATGCCCGAGCGCCGCGACGCCGGGATCGGTGACCAGCATCGCCCGCTTGACGCCCAGCCGCTTGAGCTCCCAGCCGGCGTCCTCGGAGGCCCCGGCGCCGTACTTCACCGGCGTGGCCTCCATCGTGAAGATCGTTTCGTGGCTGGAACCCATCGGTGCTCTCTCCTCTGTGTCGCGTTGATCGGCCTGTGGGTATTCCATTACCCGCGATGGATCTCGCAGCACGCCCTCGCGAAGGTCGTCGGCGACGCCAACGTGCTCACCGACCCCGACGTCATGGCCGGCTACGAGCGCGACTGGACGGGTCGCTACGCAGGGCCGCGCTCGGCTGGTGGTGCGGCCCGGCGACACCGCCGAGGTGGCCGGCGGTCATGGCGGCGTGTGCGCGCCGCCGGAGCTGCCGTGGTCCCGCAGGGCGGGAACACCGGCCTGGTGGGCGGCGGCGTCCCGCGCGACGACGAGGTCGTCGTCTCGCTGCGGCGCCTGAGCGAGATCGGCGACGTCGACCGCGGCCGCTGGGCCAGGTGACGGTCGGCGCCGGCGCCACCCTGGCGGCGCTGCACGGCGGCGGCGCGCGCGGCCGGGCCAAGACGCGACGCTGGACTTCGGCGCCCGCGACTCGTGCACGGTCGGCGGCGTGGTCGCCTGCGACGCCGGGGGCGCCCGCGCCCTGCGCCACGGCACCGCCCGCGCCCACGTGGCCGGGCTCGAGGCGGTGCTGGCCGACGGCTCGGTCGATCTCGCGGCTCGACCGGGCTGACCAAGGACAACGCCGGCTACGACCTGCCGGCGCTGCTGGTCGGCTCGGAGGGCACGCTGGGGATCATCACCCGGGTGCGCTGGAAGCTCGCGCCGCTGCTGACCGCGCGGGTGGCCGCGCTGGTGCCGCTGGAGCTCGGTCTCGGAGGCGGCCGACCTGCTCGCCGCGCTGCGGGCCCACGCGCCCTCGCTGGAGAGCTGCGACTTCTTCCTCGACGAGGGCCTGCAGCTCGTGCTCGACCACCAGCGCCGCGAGTCGCCGGTGCGCGACGCGAGCGCCGTTCTACGTGCTGGCCGAGTGCGCGGCGGCGCTCCGACCCGACCGAGGAGCTGGCCGACGCGCTCGGTCACGCTGGCGATGCGGACGCCGAGCGGCCCTGATCGCCGACGACACCGCCGGGCGCGGAGCGCCTGTGGGCGCTGCGCGAGGGTCACACCGAGGCGATCAACGCCGCCGGGATCCCCCACAAGCTCGACGTCGGCGTCCCGCTGGCCCGGCTGGCGCAGTTCCTCGAGCGGGTCCCGGAGGTCGTCGACCGCGGCCGGCGGCGAGCGGGTGATCCTGTTCGGCCACCTCGGCGACGGCAACGTCCACGTCAACGTGCTCGGCGCCGACCCCGACGACCCGCGCGTCGACGACGCCGTGCTCGAGCTGGTGCTGGAGTGCGGTGGGACGATCAGCGCCGAGCACGGAGTCGGGGTGGCCAAGGCGCGCGTGGCTGGAGCGGGCGCGGGGGCGAGGCCGAGGTGGCGGCGATGCGCGCCATCAAGCGCGCGCTCGACCCCGACGGCCTGCTCAACCCCGGCGTGATCCTCCCGTGACTAGCCCCGTCCCGCCGCCCGCACCGCCTCGCCCAGGCGGATGCGCTTCTCACCGGCTTCTGACAGCAGGGGCGGGGGCTCAGGAGGTTGCGGTTGGGCACGCGCCGACACGGTTCCGTGACGTCTGTGGGTGGCTGGCCGGCAGACCCCCGCACAGCCGGCAGCACAAACCCGTCAAATCTGGCGGGAAAGAGCTGCCAGCCGGCCGGTACAGCGCCAAGACTCGTCCTCAGATACTGATAGGGAGCCGGGCACGCCGCGGAATTGTGAGACACCCTCAATATCACCGGTAACTTCCCAACCGATGGTCGGCAGGCTGGCAGTGGCAGCGGTGGTCGTGGTGGTCGTGGGCGGTTCGGTGGTGGCGCTGGCCGCGTCGGTCGGGCACGGCCATGCCCATGCCTCGCAACTGACCGTCGCCGCGAAGGCACCGGCACGCCGATCCACCAGCCGAACGCGGGCGTCCAAGCGCCAACCCGTCTACGCCACCTCGACGCCGCCGCCGTCCCAGTCACGGTGCCGAACGGCGGCGCCGCCTTCCGACGAGCAGCCCATCACCCACCGCCGGTGGCTGAACGGCGTGAGCATCACCGAGTACTACCCGGCCCCGGAGCGGTGGTTCTCGGGCCGCCGGGTCCACGCGCCCGGGCTGCCCGGTACCTACGCCGTCGACTGGCTGTACTCCGCCCACGGCCTGGCCATGGAGGGCAGCGGCATCGATCGCCACGGCCGCCCGGTCCACATCGATCAGCTGGGCTCGACCGGCTGGGTCAACGCGCGCGGCAAGCCCACAGTCCCGGTCTGCCTGGGCAAATGGTCAAACGGCTTCCCGGTGTGGCTCATCGGAGGCTGGCGCAACCGCGGCAACGGCGTCACCTTCCCGCTCGCCGCCGGGGACTGGTCAAACGGCCGGGGCGGGCGCACTCACCCCTACGGGGGCGTCACGTTCGCCCCCGGTGAGGCGCTGCCGCTGCACTACTACCGGAGCATCGCCGTCGATCCGCACCTGATCCCGCTCGGCAGCCGGGTGTACGTCCCCGCCTACCGCCACGACGGCCACGGTGGCTGGTTCATCGCCCAGGACACCGGCGGCGCCATCAACGGCCACCACATCGACGTCTACCGGCCCGCGCCGCGCAACCCGGACGACTTCGGCCGCTACCTGACTCGCCAGCGGATCCTCGTGGTCCCGCCGGGCTAGAGGGCGCGAACCGCACCCGCGCGCTCACTAGCGCGCGGGACAGCCAGCGCAACGGTCAGACGAGGCTGTTGGTATTCGCGCCTCATCCACATCGTGGCCGCCGCTGGCTGTCCCCGCGCGTGCCCCCATCTCCCCGGTCCCCGCTCCGGTCGACGCCCCCGGCGCCGCCCCGGTCCTCTCCCGCAGCCCCCGGTTGACCCCCGCCTGCGCCCGACCCCGCCGGCGCGTAGTCAGACGGATCCGTCTCCCCCCTGACGGACCCGTCCTTCCACGCACATGCCCCCGGCATCAGGCCGCCACCGCCAGCTGCTCCCGGCTCTCGTCCCGCCCCCGCCGGCCGGAGAGCTGCACCCGCTGCCGCAGCAGCTCGAACAGCCTCAGCGGCACGGTTGCCCCCGGCACCTCGAAGGTCCCGAGCTCGAACAGCTCCAGACCGCCCTCCAGCAGCGTCGCGGTCCTGTCGCCGATGTAGACGCGGCCGGGCGCCGCCAGCGCCTCGATCCGCTTGGCCAGGCCGACCGCGTGCCCGATGGCCGCGAGCCGCGGCGCGGGCGCCGCTCCCAGCACGCCGATGACGGCGTCGCCGGAGTTGATGCCGATTCGGACCGCTAGGGCGACCCCGTGGCTGCGCTCCAGCTCGGCGGCGTACCGCTCGGTGGCGTCGCGGATCCACAGCGCCGCCCGGCACGCCCGATAGGCGTGCTCGCGCTGGTCGCCTTCGACCCCGAACACCGCCACCATGCCGTCGCCGGCGAAGTTCTCGACCCAGCCCCCGAAGCGGCCCACGCCGTCGGACAGGATCTCGAACAGCCCCTCGATCACCGTCCACCAGCTCTCGTCGCTCATCGTGCGGCACAGCGACATCGAGCCGACCACGTCCACCGACAGGACGGTGACCGGCCGCCGCTCGGCCGACAGCCCGATGACGGGCCGGCTGGGAGGGCGATTCGTGTCCGGCGCGTTCAGCATGGAACGCATAGTGACCACGAGAACCGCCCCCGTCATCGTGGTCGCGACCACGATAAAAAGACGGGTGGACCCCCCGTCCCGGCGCCTTGACTGGCACTCGTCCGGCTGTCAGGCTATTTCACGCTCAGATGGGGGCCCGGGCGCCGGCCGGCGCGGGCGGCTAACTATCAAGGCTGGGGGAGCGATATGCGCCGGAGTGGTCTGACTGGGGTGATCGGATGTGTTTGCGCACTGGCCCTCTACGCCGCGGCCGCGTCCAGCGCCGCGACTCACAAGTCCGGCAAGCCGCACGTCACGGTCAGGATGTCCACGCTCCCGGGTGGCGCTCAGCCCAGCGGCCAGTTCGCCACCGGGCCCCACGGCGAGCTGTGGTTTGTCGAGGGCACCAACGCCACCGACACGGGACGACCTCCGGGGGGCGAGATCTTGGGCGAGATCACGCCCGGCGGTGCCATTCGGCAGGTCACCAACCCTGATCCGAACTTCGCGGCCGTGGGAGGACTCGCCTTCGCGGGCAACGGCGAGCTCGAGTTCGGCTGCTTTGACCAGGGACAAACGATCTGCACGCGGAGCCCTTCGGGCGCCATCAGCATGACCGTCGATCCCTCAGAACTGGATACCTCGGTCGGTCGGTTGGCGGTGGACTCAGCCGGCAATACCTGGATCGTCAGCCCGCAGGAACTGGTCCGGGTCACGGCCTCGGGGGCGCCGACGACCTACCGGCTGCCACACAACCTCGAGCCCAACGACATCGTCAAAGGCCCGGGGGGCATCTGGTTCACGTCTACCGTTGGCACCGAGGCGGTGGCCGTGCACGACTACATCGGCCGCTTCACCCCCTCCGGACAGCTGACGCTGTTCCGGATTCCGCGGCTGGGCAGCGAGCCCAAGCAGATCGCCGAGGGACCGGACGGGAACATGTGGTTCGCCGAGCGCGGCGGGGTGGAACGGCTTACTTCCAGCGGCCACTTCAAGCGCTTTCGCTTCAAGATCTCCGACAGCCAGCCGGGAGGCATCGCCGCCGGCAAAGGCGGGATGTGGTTCACCGACGCCGGCACCAACAAGATCGGATTCGTCACCCTGGCCGGGAAGGTGACCGAGTACCGCTCGGGCAGCCGCGATGCCGGCTTGTCGTCGATCGCCGTCAGGCGCGACGGGATCTGGTACCAGGACATCCCCGACGAGGGCGCGGGCCATATCGGCCACCTCGTCGTCCACCCGCAGTGAGCGTGCCGTAGCTAACGGCGACTAAGTGAGCGTGAAGTCCATCTCGAGCTCGAAAGCGAAGCTCGCCGCCTGTGTGCACAGCCCCAGATCGGCGGCGATCGGGTGGCTGTCAAGCCTCGACAGCGTGACCTGCCAGTCCTGCTGGGAGCGCCGACCGGTCAGCGCGGTGACGCCGAGGTGCACAGCGCCCGGTTGGCGGAACGAGGCCATCGTGGGCGCGTCGCTGGCCCGGAACTGCTTGAGGACCAGCTGCGGCATCGCGTTGAGGAACGCGTCCTCGATGTGTTTCCAGGCCACCGTCAGCCCGCGGTACACGAAGTCGTCGTCGCCGCTGTGGCCGGCCTGCCCGAACAGATGGCGCACCAGGTCCTCGACGGTGGCCCCACTCGTCGGTGGGCGCGCCGGAGCTGCCACTCGGTTCGACGGCGATCAGCGGCTTCCAGCCGGCCTTCTCGTGGAGATCGAAGTTCCCGCCGTAACCGCGAACGGCAAACGGCCGCAGACGCCAGTCGCCCGGCGGATTCTCGTACGGGAACTTGCCGATCGCCTTGGCCAGGCCGTAGATCTCGCGTCCCCCCGACAGCGAAATGGCGTTGTCGACGAACAGAAACGGCATGAACGTCGCAATCCCGCTGGGCAGCCAGACTGGACCTATCTTGGTCTCGGTCAGCACCGGCGCCATCAGCGCGGCCTGCCATTCCGCCGCGTAGCCGCGGTCCGCGAACTTGGGTGTGGTCGAGCGGATCGCGTCGATGTGCCCGATCATCAGGGCCATGTGATTGCCCAGCGGTGAGTAGCGGACCTCGGTGGTCGCGGTGTCGGTGAGCACACGCTGGAGCAGGTGGCCGATCTTGGCCTCGTCGGCCTTGAGCACCAGGACCAGGAATTTCCCCCCGGTGCAGCTGAACGGTCCCGGCGACGTCTCCAGCGTCCCGTACTCGATGAACGGCTTCTCGCCGCCGGCCAGCGCCGCCGGCTCTTCGCCCACGTAACGCCGCTGAGTAGCCGGTCAGCTTGCGGGCCGCCTGGCGTCCGGAGAGAGCGGCCGACTCCACGCAGCCCCCGTCGATGCCGTTCCTGGTCCAGTCGCCGGCCACCACCAGGTTGTCGAACCCCGAGTCCTCGGACCGCAGCCGCGAGTCGACCGTCCCCTTCGGCGTCAGCACGTACAGCTCGGTGCCTTCGATGTTGGCGCGGTAGTACTGATCGTCGAGACGGTCCGGGCTGGAGCCGACCAGCAGGCGCTTATTGAGCGTCCCGCCGACGGTCACCCCACCGGGCCACAGCGGGGCGATCGAGCCGGCGAGGAAATCTCTGGCGCCGTCCTTGACCCGCTGGGTCGCCTGCGCCTGAGTCTCGCCGTCGACGCGCGGCAGGACGCCGCAGAAATAGGCGATCGACTCAAGTCCGGCGCTGGAGGGCCAATCCTCGACGGGCTCCAAGTGGGTCATGTCGCAGTAGGTGTCCATCGGCTCCTCGTAGGCGCCGGCCACCGAGTTGGTCCCGTGCGTCCAGCCCAATCCCGCCGTGTCCTTGCGCATCCACAGCTGAAAGCCTTGAGTGGGCGTCGGTCTTCGCCGTCTGCCAGCGCCGTCGCGAAGGCCGTCGTTGGCCTGATCAGCTCCTGAGCAGATCGGGGCCAGCGCCCCGACCGAGATCCCCAGCACCACCTGGTCGAAGTCGCCGTCGCCATCGCCTGATCGCGTTTCAGCACCGTCGGCTCGGCGTCGAACGGGTTGCCGTTCTGCTCCAGCGAGGACAGCGGGATCGGAAACGTGTCAGGTGAGGCCTGGACCTGAGCCCAGAGCGGCTCGCTGGGCCAGCACCATGGCTTCGGGTCATCCTCGTGGGCCACCACGAGCGGCTGGTACTCCGTCAACCCCGGCGCCAGCTTCACCTGTTGACAACCTCGATCTCATCGACGGTCTGTGGTCATCCGACAGGCCCAACCGGGTGACGGTGTGGAAGAAGCGGAACTTGACGCCGCGCTCGCGCAGCGCCAGGTAGAACGGCGTGAACACCGTGTCCCCCATCCCCGCCTGCATCTTGTAGAGGATCGAGCCGGCGTGGTTGAACAGCAGCCGCAGCAGCGTGCCGGCGGCCGTGCCGGCGGAGGCGTCGGCCTGGTTCACGTCCCCGTCGATGTAGGCGAAGGCGAGGTCGTAGATCGCCCGCAGCATCGGCGAGCGCACCTCCGGCGTGGCTCCGACGTGAGCTCGTTGGCCCCGTTGTCCTTCAGCCACTCGCACAGATCCTTGTCGTTGATGCAGTCCCACCCCTTGTCGAGCACGCCGTCGGCGACCACGCCCTGCAGCCCGCTCGCCCAGGCGTCGAGCGTGGTGAAGAAGAACCGCAGCTCCGGATCGTCCTGCACCCGCTCCTCCAGGAAGTGCGTGTAGACGAAGTCGCGAAACGCGTTCAGCAGGTTGACCAGGTCCCATGGGTCGCGGCGCGCCGCGGTCGCGGCCGCCGTGGTCCCGCGCGCCTGGGTCGCGTGCGCCCGGGCCAGCCGCAGCAGGTTTTGCCCGCTGGCGTAGTGGATGGCCTCGTGGGTGACGCCCAGCCGATCGGACATCCCCCTGAACTGGGCCTGCTCGGTCGCGCGCCCGTCGGACCAGGCGCTGCTCAGCTGCCGCCCAGAACGAAGGCTTGTAGAAGTTGTCGCGCAGCAGCTTCAAGAACACGTCGCCCCACTTCTTGAGCTGGTTCTCCACCACCGTAAGGGCGATCTCCCAGAAGTCCTTGGCCACGAAGCCGTGGCCGGGTTTTCCGGGGTTGGGGTCGATGTGACCCGGTAGCTGGACCCATTCGTCGCCCTGCCGGTCGAAGGCGACGATCTCGTCGCAGCCCACGAACGCGTCCCACACGGTCTCAAACGGCCCGGCGCCGATCTGCTTGGCGGCCAACTCCCGATAGGCGTCGTCCATGACCTCGAAGGCGTTCTCGTAGAAGCCGAACCAAACGTGCAGGCCGTGCTCCTCGATCCGCTTGCCGTACTTCGGGTCCATGTTGCGCCCACTGGCCCCCTTGCCGCCCAAGCGCCAGCCGGGTTGGTAGACGGTCACCTCAAAGCGGCCCTCCAACTCCGGCCGCGTGAGCTCGAACGCGGCCACGATCGCCCCCACCCCGCCGCCGAGCACGGCGACCTTGGTCGGGCTCACGCGGCCCCGCTCGCCCCGCGGGCCAGCTGCCCGCTCGGCGTCCGCCTCGCCTGACCGGGCAGCGCCCGCGCCATCCAGCTGGCTCGGCTGATTGGAGGCCGCGTGAGTCATCCGGCCGCCGCCACCGCCGATTCCTCCAGCACGCCGCTCAGCGCGGCGCGGGAGTCGATGTCGAGCTTTCGTACACGTGCGTAAGGTGGGTCTCCACGGTCCGCAGGGTAACGAACAGTCGCCTGGGCGATCTGCTTGTTGGTGCTTCCCTCAGCCGCCATCCGGGCGATCCGCAGCTCTCCCGGGCGTCAGCGACTCGACGCCGTCGAGGTAGTCGCGCCGCGGCCGGGTCCCGACGGCGGCCAGCTCGGAGCGGATCCGCTCGGCCAGCGGCAGCGCGGTGCAGCGGCGGGCCAGGTCAAGGCCGGCCAGGAGCGGCTCGCGCGCCTCCCGGCGGCGCCCGGCGCGCCGTCGGCGGCGCCCAGTTCGCACAGTGCCTTGGCGTGCTCGAGCCGCGCCGGCGACCCCGACAGCACGTCCACCGCCTCGACCAGCAGTTCGATGTCCTGATGCACGATCCCGGCGGCGCGGGCGGCCACGCCGATGCCGCGGGCGGTGCCGGCGGCCCGCGCCAGCTCCAGCTCCTCGTCGGCCAGCCGGGCGGCGTCCTCGCGCTTGCCGAGTCGCAGCATCGCCACCGCCGCCTCGGATCGCCAGGCCGAGACGTTGGGGTTGATCGAGGCCGAACGGCTCCCAGCGCCGCCCGCTCTCCAGTAGGTCCTCGACGCCCTCGGCGCAGGCGGCCCTGCGCGCAGCGCAGCCGCCCCCGGCTCTCGAGCAGGAACACGAAGGTCACGTGGCCGGGCAGATCGCCTTCGGCCTCGGCCGCCGCCAGCAGCTCCTGGGCGGCCTCGATCTCCCCGCGCTCGCGCATCGAGTCCAGCAGGATGGCCAGCGCCCAGGCCCAGTCGATGCTCTCGGGCATGGCGCTGCCGCGGGCGAACTCGTAGGACAGCGCGGCGGCGCTGGCGGCCTCGGCCAGCAGCCCGGCGCGCACTCCCGCCAGGGCGCTGAACGCACCCCCGTTGACCATCAGATGCGGCGAGCCCATCTGCTGGGCCAGCGCCACCGCGGCGTTGCAGAGTTCGAGCGGGCGATCGAGGTCGTCGTTCCACACCAGCGTGATCAACGCGACGAATGGCAACGACGACTGCTGCTCAAACAGCACCCCGCCGTCGATCGCGCGGTCGACCAGCGCGATCGCGTCGGCGGCGGGCGCACCTTCGGCGGTCATGCGCAGCGCCCGGTGGACGATCACCAGCTGCTCGAGCGCCTTCGGGACGCCGGTCCGCTCCAGCGCCTGCAACCGCTCCACGCCCTCGGCGCTGAGCGCCGGCATCAGCCACGCCACCGCCAGCAGTTCGCTCTCGATCCGCACCGCGACGGCGGTTTCCTCGATCCCGGCCGCCAGCGCCGCGGTAGCGAACTGCACCGCCTCGGCCGCGCGCCCGGCCACCGCCAAAGCCCGGACCAGCTCCAGCGACCACGCCTCGCGCAGTCCGGTCTCCGAGGTCAGCTCGATCGCCTCGCGGAGGTGCTCGAACGAGCCGGGTCGCGGTCGGCCAGCAGGGCCAGGCCGAGGTCGTGGGTGATCGCTGCCCGTTCGGGTCCCGAGCCCGGCCTCGGCCAGCGCCCGCGCCAGGTAGCGAACCGCCAGGTCAGGGGCGCCGCGGGTCTGGGCCTCGGCCGCGGCGGACCGCAGCGTGGCCGTAGCCTGCGCATCGCCGGCCGGCTCGATCATCAGCAGGTGACGGGCGAGCCGGTCCGGCGGCGCTCCGGCGTCAGCCAGCAGCGAGGCCGCGGCGCCGTGCAGTCGCAGCCGCTCGGCCGGCGGAATCGACTGATAGACGGCCGTACGGACGATCGGATGAACGAACTGAAACCGTGCGCTCAGCCGACAGGATCTGGGCGCCGACCAGCTGATCGATCAGCCCCGCGGCCGCGCCCGCTTCGCCGACGCCGGCCAGCTCCGCGGCCCCACGCAGCGAGGCGTCGGCGTCCAGCACCGCCAGGGCTCGGGCCACCGCCTCGGCCCGGTCCCCGTGCTGCCGCATCCGCGCCAGCACCGCCGCGGCCACGTTCGCCGGACCCAGGGAGTCCAGCTGGCGGGCGCCGTCGGCGGTCGGGGGCGATCCCGAGCCGCATGACGGCGTCGAGCAGCTCGCGCAGGTAGAACGGGTTGCCGGCGGTGATGCGGTGGCAGGCGGCGCAGAACTCCGGGCTGGCGTCGCCGAAGCCGAGCGGTGACGAGCTCGGCCACGCCGCCGGGCTGAGCGAGCTCGGGCGCATCACGTCGTACGAGCTGCTCCTGCTCAGCGCCCCGATCACGCCGGTGGGATCCGGGACCCCCGACCGGGTGGCGGCGATCACCAACAGCGGCACCCCCTCGAGGCGGCGGACCAGATACGACAGCCAGCGCAACGAGGGCGCATCGGCCCAGTGCAGGTCGTCGATGGCCAGTACCAAGGGCTGCACGGCGGCCACGCCGGCGGCCAGCCAGTAGAGCCCGTGCACGGCGGCGAACGGCGCGTCCATCGCCGCCGTGGGCGCGCCGCGGGGCTCGAAGCCCAGTACCGGCGCCGCCAAACCGGCGGCGCCCTCCAGCAGGCTCGCCCGCTCGCGCTCGTCGGCGGACAGCAACCAGCGCTCGAACAGCTGTCGAACCACCCCGTAGGGGAAGTCTCGCTCGAGCTCGCCCCCGCGCGCCCACAGCACCCGCATCCCGCCGTCCCCAGCGCCCGCGCCACCACCTCGCGTATCAGCGTCGTCTTGCCGACCCCGGCGGCACCGTCCACGAGAACGCAGGCCCCGTTTCCTTGGCCGGCGGCCTCGGCGAGGGACTCGAGCCGGGCAAGTTCCCCGTCCCGCTCGACCAGATTCTGAGGCCCAATCCCCATTCATCGCTGAACGCTAACCATCCCGGACGGCGCGCGCCAGCCTTTTGGACAAGCTTTCTTGAGCGGCGGCGCATCGCCGCCGCGCCCGAACCTAGAATCGGCCGATGGGGAGCCAAGCTGCGGTTCGTGAGCGTTCGGTGGCTGTGGGGGGCGTGCGGCTGCACGTGCGCGAGCGCGGTGAGGGTCGTCCGCTGCTGCTGATCAACGGCATCGGCGCCCACGTTGACATGTGGGGCCCGCTCGAGCGGGCGCTTTCCGGACACCCGAGTGATCGCCTTCGACGCGCCGGGAACCGGGCGCTCGATGACGACCTGTCTGCCGCTGACGCTGGAGCTGCTCAGCGAAATGGCCGAAGGGTTGCTGGACCGGCTCGGGTATGAGCGCGTCGACGTCCTCGGCTACTCGTTCGGCGGGCTGGTGGCGCAGTTTCTGGCCCGGCGCGCGCCCGAACGCGTACGCCGGCTGGTGCTGGCCGCCACCACCCCGGGCTGGGGCGGGATACCAGGGTCGCCGTGGACGCTGCAGCAGATGTCGACGCCGCTGCGTTACTACTGGCAGCCCTATTACGAGGCCGTGATCGGAGGCCTGATGGGCGGCCGCGCCCGCACCGATCCCGAGTTCGTCCGTCGCCATGGCGACGTCCGGATGCTCAACCCGCCGACTCCGCTCGGCTACCTGTGGCAGCTGATGGCGCTCCTCGCGGGCCCGGGGAGCCTGAGCTGGCTGAGCCGCCTCAGTGCCGAGACACTGGTCGTCGCCGGCGACGATGACCCGGTGATGCCGCTTGCCAACGCGCTCTTGCTGGCCCGCCACATCCCGGCGGCGCGGCTGTTCGTCGCCCGCGGAGAGGGTCATCTGCTGATGATGGACGGCTCCAGCCAGGCGCTGCCGGTGATCCGCAGCTTTCTCGCCGCCGATGACCTGCGCCGGGCTGCCGGCTGGCAGCAGGCGAGCGTCGTCACCGAGGCGATGCTGGCTGCGGCCCTGCGTCGCGAGCGCGGGCGGCTTCGGCCAACCCGCTGGCGCTGACCAGCGCCGCGGTGCGCGCCCTCACCGCTCGCTGCGGGCGGTGATCCAGTCCGCGATCTTGGGCTGGGAGACCTTGCTCGCCGCGCGTCCGGCCACCAGCCCGACGTGACCTGACTGCAGGCACAGCTCCTCGGCGTCGCGCGAGCCCACCAGGCCGGCCAGCGGCTCGGCCGAGCGCGGCGGCACGATCTCGTCGCGGCGGCAGAACACGTTCAGGTACGGGCAGGTGATGTCCGCCAGGCGCACCTCGCCGGCGCCGAGCGGGACCACTCCCTCGGCCAGGGCGTTGTCGCGGATCAGCGTCTTGACCGTCTGGCGGAAGACGCCGCCCGGGAACGGGACCTGGTCGCGCGTCCACTCGTTCATGGCCACGAACCCGGTCAGCCACTCGTCGTTCCACAGGTTCTGCCACACGTTGACCTGCTGGACGACCATGTCGGTGGGCTTGAGCGACTGAAAGCCCTGATCGAGCGCGCCGGCGGGCACCAGGCCGGTGTCGTCGATCATGTCCTCGGCGTCGAGACGGCCCTCGAGGAACATCTGGCTCATGAACCCCATCTCGGTGTAGTCACAGGGGGTGGTGAGCGTCACCAGGTTGCGGATCGGCTCCTCGGGGTGCGCCGCCGTCAGCAGCAGCGCCAGCACGCCGCCGAGGCAGTAGCCGACCACCGTGACCTCCTCGACGCCCGACTGCACCCGCACCGCCGCCAGCGCGCCCGGAAGGTAGTCATCGACGTAGGTCTCGTACGTGTTCTCGGCGTCCGCGGGGCCGGCGGGCTCCCAGTCGAGCATGAACACGTCCAGGCCCTGGGCCACCAGGAAGCCGACCATGGAGCTGTTGGGCAGCAGGTCGAGGATGTAGCTCTTGCTGACCAGGCTGTGCACCAGCAGCACCGGCGTGGCCACCTCGCGCTGCTGGCTGCGATAGCGCCACAGCCGTGCCGTGTCGCGCCGCCAGACCAGATCGCGCGGCGACTGGGCCACCGCGGGCGCGCTCCAGGCCGGCGTAGTAGCTGAGCCCGTTGCGCAACCGCAGCACCTGGCGCTGCATCAGCGACGGGGCCATCAGCGGTGCTGGCGGCTGGCCGGGACGGCGGCGGGTGGAGCGACGTCAGCCCGAGCGGAGCGGGAGATTCCGCTTCGGCGCGGGCTTCGAGCTCGGCCCGCAGCTCGCGCACCTGACGCTCGACGTCCGGCGAGCTGGTTGGCGAGGCGGTCGACGTCGGCGCGGCTGGGCATGTTGAACGCCTCCAGCCAGACCCCCAGCCCGCGTCGCAGCTCGACGGCCGGCCCGGCGCTGGAGCCTGAAGGCGATGGCGAAGCCGTCCATGAACGTGTTGCTCGAGAGCCACGACTCAGAGGCGCCGGCGATCGGTCGCTCGAAGGCGTCGAAGGCCGAGCGCCACAGCGGTGTCGAGCTGCGCGCGTTCGGATCGTGGGCTTGACGCGCGGGCTCCATTCTCAGATGCCATCTCCTCAGGAGTACCCGCCTCCCGCGACCGTCAATAACCGGGTCGTGTTCGCTATACGCCCAACGTGTTCGAATTTGTGGTTGAGGGGTAGCTCAGGGGGAAGCGTGAGGAAGCCAAACCGTCGAGATCCCGCATTCCGATGGCACGGACCATCCGAGGGAGGGAAAGCATGGAACCGACGCCGTCGCGGCTGGAATTGAGCCCGCTCAACTTTCTTGACCGCGCCGCACAGACGCTCAGGGAACGTCCCGCCGTCGTCCACGGCGAGCGTCGCTACACCTACGAACAGCTGGGCGAGCGTTGCCACCGGCTGGCCTCGGCGCTGCGCGAGCGAGGACTCGAGCGTCACGACCGCGTGGCCATCCTGGCTCCGAATTCGCCCGGCGCTGCTCGAGGCCCACTACGGCATCCCGCTCGCGGGCGGCGTGCTGGTGGCGCTCAACACCCGGCTCACGTCCGATGACATCGAGTACATCCTGGACGACTGCGGGGCCAAGACCCTGCTCGTCGACGCCGAGCTCAAGGAGCTCGTCGACCCGATCGACCTCGGCGACATCGAGACCGTGGTGATCGAGGACACGGGCGAGTCGGACGATCCCTACGAGGAGTTGCTGGCCGAGGGCTCGTCCGGACTGGGTTCCCGATCCCCTCGAGGACGAGAACGAGCCGATCTCGATCAACTACACGTCGGGCACGACCGGGCGGCCCAAGGGCGCGATCTACACCCATCGCGGCGCCTACCTGCGCGCGCTCGGCGCGGCGCTGGAGATCAGGCTCGGATACGACTCGGTCCACCTGTGGACGCTGCCGATGTTCCACTGCAACGGCTGGTGTCTGACCTGGGCCGTGACCGCCGCCGGCGGCGTGCACGTGTGCCTGCGCAAGGTGGAGCCGGAGCTCATCTGGGATCTGTTCGAGTCCGAGGGCGTCACCCACTACAGCGGCGCGCCGACGATCCACATGAGCATCGTCGGCCACGACAAGGCCCACAAGCTCGAGCAGCGGGTGACCGTCCCCACCGGGGGCTCGCCGCCGCCGCCGGCCGTGCTCAAGAAGATGCACGAGCTCAACCTGCATCCGATTCACCTCTACGGCCTGACCGAGACCTACGGCCCGGTCATGGGCTGCAGCTGGCAGCCGCAGTGGGACGAGCTCGACGTCGAGGAGCAGGCCCGGCTGCTGTCACGTCAGGGCTACACCTACAACGGCGCCGATCTGGTCCGAGTCGTCGACGACGACATCGACGACGTGCCTCGCGACGGCGAGACCGTGGGCGAGGTGGTGATGCGCGGCAACAGCGTCATGGCCGGCTACCACGGCCAGGACGACAAGACCGAGGAGGCGTTCCGCGGCGGCTGGTTTCACTCCGGCGACCTGGCCGTCTGGCATCCCGACGGCTACGTCGAGCTGCGCGACCGCTCCAAGGACATCATCATCTCGGGCGGGGAGAACATCTCCAGCATCGAGGTCGAGCAGGTGCTGTCCGAGCATCCGTCGGTGCAGGAGGCGGCCGTGGTGGCGATGCCGGACGAGAAGTGGGGCGAGCGTCCCGAAGGCGTTCGTCGAGCTCAAGGGCGACGAGGACTCCAGCGAGGACGACCTGATCTCGTTCTGCCGCGAGCACCTGGCGCGCTTCAAGTGCCCGGCGGCGGTCGAGTTCGGTGAGCTGCCGCGGACCTCGACCGGAAAGGTGCAGAAGTTCGTGCTCCGCGAGCGCGAATGGGAGGGCAAGGAGCGAGCGATCGGCTGACGGTGGATCACGACCGGCCGGCCAGCGGGCAGGGCCGACCGAACCGAGGAGGTCCCAAGCATGCAACAGACGCCATTGACAACGCGGACGCGACTCGGCATCGCCAGCCCCGGCGCCTCGAGTGGGCGGCCCGACGCCAAGTCGATCCTGGCCCGGCTCGACCGCCTCGACGTGTGGTCGATGCCGTTCTGGTTCGTGGGGATCATCGGCCTGGGGTTCCTGTTCACCTTCTATGACGTGTTCGACATCAACGTGTCGTTCATCCAGAGCTGCGTGGCGCTCAAGCCGGGGTGCACGCCCGCCAACGCGCTCAGCGCCATCCGCGTGCCGATCGCGCTCAACCTGGCCGGCTACGTGGTCGGGACGCTGTTGCTGAGCCCGCTGTCGGACAAGATCGGCCGCCGCAACATGCTGCTGGTGACGATGCTGCTGACCGGCATCGGCTCGCTGTGGAACGCGCTGGCGCCCGGACTACACCAACTTCATCCTGGCCCGCGTGGTCACCGGCATGGCGGTGGGCGCCGACCTGTCGATCGTCAACACCTACGTGGGCGAGGTGGCGCCGCGCCGTGACCGGGCCAAGTGGACGTCGGTGATCTTCGTCAACTCGGCCCTGGGCGCGCTGCTGGGCATCTGGCTGGGGCTGTTCCTGACCACCCCGGCGGCGCCGTGGCCGCACGGCCTCCCGTTTGCCCAGGCGAGCCCGACGTTCACCGACGGCTGGCGCTGGATGTACGCGGTCGGGGCGCTGCTGGCGCTGGTGGCGATCGTGCTGCGCGCCGAGCTTCCCGAGTCACCCCGATGGCTGGTGGGCCAGGGCCGGCTCGACGAGGCCGACGAGGTCGTGACCAAGATGGAGGACCGGGCCTCGCGTCACGGGCCGCTGCCCGAGCCCGCCGACAACGTGCCCGTCGACGCCGAGCGCGGCGGCGGTTACGCGTCGTTCAAAAGCGTGCTCGGCAATCACGTCTATCTGATCCGAGTGCTGGTGCTGTTGGCCGTGTGGTTCTTCGCCTACGTGACCGTGTTCGCGATCTCGGCCGGCGGGACCTCGCTGCTGACCGCGCTCAAGTACCCGCCGTCCGAGGCCGGCGTGATCCTCGCCGTCGGCGCCTTCGGCTTTTTGGCCTGCGCCCTGTTCGCGGTCAAGTTCGCCGAGCGGCTGGAGCGCAAGCTGTGGCTGCCGATCGGGGCGACCATCACCGTGATCGGCAGCATCCTGGTCGCCGAGGCCGGCACCACCAGCACCCTGATGGCCTTCATCGGCATGGGTGTCGTCTTCTTCGGCTTCAACATCTGGGTGCCGATGACCTACGCCCTGTCGGCCGAGAGCTTTCCCACCCGGGCCCGCGCCACCGGCTTCGGGCTGGTCGACGGCCTCGGCCATCTGGGCGGCGGGATCGGGGTGCTGCTGATCGCGCCTCAGATTCCGCACATGAGCGTGCTCGGCGCCTTTCTCCTGATCAGCGGCTTCCTCGTCGTGGCCGCGGTGATCGCTCAGTTCGCGCTCAAGACCCGCGCCCGGCGCTTCGAGGAACTGTCGCCGTAGCGGCGCGGGCCGGAATCGGGTTGGGGTTCGTGCGGACCCCGGCTCGCGCGGGGTGGGGTCGTGGGCGGCCCCGCCCCGCTGCAAGCCCTACGCGCCTCACATCTCCTGGCCGCCGTTGACCGCCCACACCTGGCCGGTGATGTAGGAGGAGGCGTCGGCGCACAGGAAATGCACCACGCGGGCCACCTCGTCGACGCGGCCCAGCCGGCCGAGCGGGATCTGCGCCGCGGATCCGATCGAGCACCTTCTCGGGGATCGAGTCCAGCATCTCGGTCTCGATGAACCCGGGCGCGACCGTGTTCACGGTTATGCCCACCCCGTTGGGGTCGAGCTTGTCCTGCTTCTTGAGGTTGAACGCCGCCTCGCGCGCCAGCGTCATGGTCAACCCGAACAGGCCCGACTTCGAGGCCGCGTAGTTGGTCTGGCCGATGTTGCCGATCTGACCGACGATCGAGGAGATGTTGACGATCCGGCCGCTGCCGCGCTCGAGCATGTGCTCCATCGCCGCCTGCGCCATGAAGAAGGCGCCGGACAGGTTGACGGCCAGCACCGTGTACCAGTCGTCCTCGGCCATCTTCAGGATCGGCTTGTCGCTGGTGATGCCGGCGTTGTTGACCAGGATGTCGAGCCGCCCGTGGTGCTCGACCACCTCGCGCACGGTTCGCCTGCAGTCATCGGCCGAGGCGACGTTGCCCTGGTGGATGCTGGACTCGACGCCCATCTGTTCGAGCTCGTGCTGGAAGGACTCGGCGCGCTCCTTGTCGCGGCTGTAGCCGGCGGCGATCGTCGCTCCCTGATGGGCGAGGCTGCGGCAGATCGCCGCGCCGATGCCGCGCGTGCCGCCGGTCACCAGCGCCACCCGCCCCTTCAGCTTCTCCCCACCAACGGTCATGGTCGGCTCCTGCCGGTCAGTCTCCGTCGTGGCCATCTCCTCATCCCTCCTTTAGGTTTGCGAGCGCTCCGCGAGCCACTCGGCGATGTCGGGCCAGATCTCGTCGCGGGCCTTGGATCCGGCCATCAGCCCGATGTGGCCGCCGGGGCGGTCGATGCAGGTGATGTCCTCGCTGCCAACCAGATCGAGCAACGGCTTGGTGCCCTGCGGCGGCGCGATGTGATCGGCCCCGGCCGTGACGACCAGCAGGTTCTGTTCCACGCGGTCGAGATCGACGCGCTCCCCGCGCAGCCGCATCCGTCCGCGCACCAGGCGGTTCTCCTTGTACATCGCCGTGATCCAGTCGCGGTAGGCCTTGGCCGGGAACGGCGGGTTGTCGGCCACCCAGCGGGCCATCGGCTGATACGCCGCCCGTGCGCGACTGGCCCGCGAGCACCCCATCCCACAGGCGCCGGTAGGTGGTCCAGTAGTTGGTCACCGGCTTCATCAGCTTGTTGGCGAAGTCGATTGCCGGGCCCGGGATCGCCTTGTAGCCCTCGGCGACGTAATCGACATCGAAGGAGTCGGGACCGACCCAGGTCTCGTACAGCGAGCCGGCGGTGTCGACCGGCGTGGTCAGCAGCGCCAGGTTGCGGACCGGGTTGTCGCGTGCCCAGCCGGCGTACATCAGCGACAGCGTCCCGCCGATGCACCAGCCCAGCAGGCTCAGCTCGTCGCGCCCGGAGGCCCGCAGGACCTCGCGAATGCCCCACTGCAACTCGTCGCAGATGTACTCCTCCAGACCCATCTCGGAGTCCTCCTCCTCCGGATAGCCCCAGTCGATCAGGAACACGTCGAAGCCCTCGCCGAGCAGATACTCGACGAACGAGTTGCCGGGACGCAGGTCGAAGATGTCGGGCCGGTTGATCAGCGCGAACACCAGCAGGACCGGGATCGGATGCGTGCGCTCGGCGCTGCGGTATCGGTACAGCGTCGTCTTGCGGTGCGTCCAGACCGGGTCCTTGGGGCTGATGCCGACCTGGGCGTCGTTCTGGGTCAGCAGGATGTTGGCGAACTCGACCGCCGCCACCGGCGCTCGGGCGAACTGCTCCACGGGGTTCATTTGCTGGTGCCGGTGCCGCCGCGCGTCGACCGGCTGCGCCGCTGCCCGCCGTTGGACGCCGTGCGCTGGCCCGATCCGCGACTGCCGCTGCTGCCGCGCGACGACGACTGCGAGGCGTCGACCGCCTCACGCAGGCGCTCGACCTCCTGCAGCACGAGCTCGAGCTTGTCCTCGGTGCGCCCCAGCTGCCGGGCCAGACGGGTGACGTCGGCGCGCCCGGCCAGGCGCAGGTTGCGCAGGACCAGATCGAAGGTGTCGGTGCCGATCTTCGTCAGCCCGACCACGTTCTCGGTCATCCGGGCCAGCAGCTCGCCGAAGCTGGGTTTGGAGACCATCTCCTCGAACGCCTGCGCGGTGCGCTTCTCGGCATCCTCATACAGACGCTGGACGTCCTCAGTGGGACTGCTGCGCCGGTCTTCGGCCATCCTCTTTCTCCCTCCGGTGAGACTGCTCCCTGGGGTGAACGTTACTTCCTCTGCACCGCCTCCCGGGATTGAGACTGCCCCGTGCGTGGGGGCGACAAACGCGCGATCAGCCGGAGCGCGAAACGCGCGACGTCCGATCAGCCCGAGTGCGCGCGCACCGCCCGCAGCAGCGGCGGCCAGTGGACCCCCAGCGCCTCGTGGCCCATGAACAGCCCCAGGTGACCGCCCGCCGTGGTGGCGCGGATCACGTCCTCGGGCGACGTGCCGGCGTAATCGGCAACCGCGAACACCTGGTCGGGCGGCGTGATGTGATCGGCGGCCCCACCCAGCAGGTTGAGCGGGCATTCGATCCGGCCCAGGTCGACCCGCTCGCCCCCGACCTCCAGCTTTCCGGCAATCAGCTCGTTGTCGCGGAACAGATGCTCGACGATCCACAGATAGAAGGCGCCGGGAATCGGCTGGGTGTGCTTGAACCAGTCCTCGAACTCGCGGTAGCGCTCGACGTGCGCCGTGTCGCGAACGTTGGCCAGCAGGGCCAGCTGGCGACCGATCTCGTTGTCGGGATTGATCACGATGAACCCGGCCAGCATCTGGTCGCCCCGCAGCACGCCACCGCCGGCGGCGACCAGGCTCGCGGTAGAAGGCGAGGTTGCCGCCCGGGCACAGCGCCTTCAGGGCCGCGTGGATCACCGGCTCGCCGCAGTGGAAATCGATCGGCGCTCCGGCCAGGGTCAGCGTGTTGATCCGCTCCGGGCGCAGCGCGGCATAGATCGCGGCCAGCCATCCGCCCTGGCAGTCGCCGATCAGGTTGACCGTACCGCCCAAGTGATCGACTGACCGGTCAATCACGTCGAGGTAAAAATCGACGCCCGCGTCCTTGGTCTCGTCCGTGGCGCCGATCCAGTCCAGCGAGAAGGCACGCTCCAGCCCGGCCTCGCGGATCGCCCCCATCTGGCTCTGCTGCGGCGAGTAGTCGACGATGCAGGAGTCGTGGCCGGCCTGCGGCGGCAGCACCAGCGTGGGCACGACCTTCTTGCTGCGGGTGGTCGAGAAGTCGCGCAGCCTGGCCACCGGCGCCTCGAACACGATCTTGTTGGGCGAGCTCCAGGTGGGCGCGCCGGCGTTCGGTCATGTGGCGCCACCACCGTGCCCAGTCGCTGAACACGTCAACCGGTGAGTCGCGCCCGATCGAGCGGGCGGCGTATTCGCTCCAGCCCTCCATGGCGGCGGCCCACGCGCTGATCCCGTCGGCCAGGGCGATTTCCTCAAACGACGGCACGCAACTGGTGGACATGTGGGCTCCTGTTCTTCGTGGGACGAGACGGCCCGGTCTGAGCGCGTGCAGATTAGCAATTCTTAAGCTAAGCGGCTTGCGTGCTAGCTGGATAGCTGCTAACTTGCTAGCAGCAGTCACGACCAAGGAGATACTGAACATGGCTACGAGCACGAACCGCAACCACACTTCCACCCCTGACTTCGAGGGTGCCGCCGAGCGCGTCAAGAAGGCCAATGACCGCATTGCCGACGCCGGCCGCAAGGCCACCGCGGCCTACCTCGACGGCGTCGAGCGTTACGTCGTCGGCTGGACCGACGCCGAGCGCAAGCTCGCCGAGCAGTCGCAGTTCGAGGCCGTCAGCGGCCTGCTGGACGCCCACGCCAGCATCACCGAGGATGTCTTCAAGGCCAGCGTCGCGGCGACCCGCGAGCTCATCAAGGCGTAAGCGCAGGTAGCCTCCGCTGCGTGCCCGAGGCACGCAGCGGCGACATAGCGATTCACTTCGAGAGCACGGGCGCCGGCGCGCCCGTGCTTCTCGTGATGGGGCTGGGGATGAACGCCACCGGCTGGTGGCGGACCGTACCGGTGCTCGCCGAGGCGGGACTGCGGGTCCTCAGCTTCGACAACCGGGGCGTGGGCCGCAGCGACCGCCCGCCGGGGCCCTACACCGCCGCCGGCATGGCCGACGACGCCGTCGCCGTCCTCGACGCCGCCGGGATACAGAGCGCCCATATCTACGGCATCTCGCTGGGCGGCATGATCGCCCAGGAGATCGCCCTGCGACATCCCGGTCGCGTCGACCGTCTGGTCCTCGCCGCCACCACCCCCGGCGGCCCGCGGGCGGTCCCGGGCCCCGAGACGACCCTGGCCTTCTTCCAGCGGCGCGCGGAGATGCCCGCCGATGAGGCCGTGTGGGCGTCGGTTCCCTACAACTACGCGCCCGGCACTCGCGCCCGGCACGGCGATCGGATCGCCGAGGACATCGCGCAGCGGCTGCGCTTCCCGGTCGAGCCGGAGCCGTACCTCGCCCAGCTCGCCGCGGGCCTCGGCCACGACGCCCACGACCGCCTGGGTCAGATCGAAGCTCGCACCCTGGTCGTGCACGGCCTCGAGGACGTGATGGTCGCGCCCGGCAACGCCCGCCTGCTGGCGGACGCGATCCCCGGCGCCGAGCTCGTCGAGCTGCCGGAGGCCGCCCACCTCTACCCCACCGACGACCCGGACGCCGACCGCCGGGTCGCCGCCTTCCTCACCGGCGCCTAACCGGAGCCGATTCCGCGGCCAGCCCGGCCCTCGTCGGACTTTCGGCCGGCTGGCAGTACAAGCCCGTCAGATTTGGCGGGAAAGGGCTGCCAGCCGACGCCGGCACCGCGACGTGCACGATGTGACAAAGCCGAACGCTCCGGGACGATTTGTCGCAATCTCGAGGCTGGCCGCGCGCCTGGCGACAAACCGGGGTGGCGTGCGCGGTTTTGTCACGTCATGCATGCCCACCGAACCGCCAGGTGCCCTGCCCGCTTCCTGGCCGTCTTTCCCGAAGCCGAGCTAACCCGACGCGGCGCCGGCCGCACCCCCGCCTGCGCCGCAGCGTCCTCCAGGAAGACAGCCAGGAGAGGGGCCGCGGCCACCACGACGTGACGAACATCCCAAAGCCGCCCGCGCCCACCGGAATCGGGTGATCCGTCATGCCCCACATGTCAAATCCCCCGAACCGCCTGAGCTCAAGCGGAGTTGGGGATTCCAACAGGGGGACGTGATGTCAGTTCGGTTCCGTATCGGACCACTGGGATGACGCACGTCCAGCTCGACCCGCCCAGATGTGCCGAACCGTCACGGAGCGCCACGGACCTAGCCGTTTCGTAAGCCGATAGCTCGCGCCCCGGCACGCACCCGGCGCAGGGGCAACGAAGCCTCAGGGCAGCGAACGCGCAGGGGGCAACTGCCAGAGCCGACGGGGGGCTAGGTGGGCTCGCCGGCCTCGAGGTCGCTCCCGCCGGCTGCGCCCGCCTTGTCCTCGGTCCCACCATTACCGGCGGCGCGGCGCCGCCGCGGGCGGCCCCTGACCCCGGTGAACGACTCGTAGATCTCGACCAGTGCCTGGCGCTGGCGGGCGGTCAGCCGGGGATCTTGGCGGATCGCCTCGACGACCGCCGAAGGCGCTTCGTCGGACTTCACGCCGGCCTGCTCATACAGCGTGTCGGCCGACACCTGCAGCGCGTGGGCGATGGACTGGACGACCTGCTCGGAGGGCGCCCGCAACCCGCGCTCGATCTGCGACAGGTACGGATTGGAGATCCCGACCAGCTCCGCGAACTGGCGCATCGACACCTCCGACAGCTCGCGCTGGCGACGGATGAAATCTCCCAGGGGTGAGGCGCTCTGCTCGGCCATGCCTTCCCAGCATACGCGGGGTTCCCGTCGGCGCCGGTCACCCGGCCGACCAGCCGCCAGCGCGCCACGTCGGCGCTGGTCACCCGGCCGACCAGCCGCGCCAGCGCTCCACGTCGACCGCCAGCACACCACCGGCGGCGCGCTGCTGGGGATAGCGGCGCCGGAGCAGACCGACCGCGCGGAGCGCCTCGGGGTCGTCGCCGTCAAGCACGCGTCCACGTCCGTCGGCCCGTACCCACCACAGCCTGCTCCAGTCGTCGTCGTAGTGATCGACGAGCAGGCTGACGGCCGGATTGGCTCGCACGTTGGCCAGCCGCCGCAGCGCGGTGGTGCGCTTGGGCTTCTGATCCACCGCGCTGTAGATGCGGTCGCCGACGACAGCGAAAACGATCGGCACCAGATGCGGGTGACCCTCGGAGTCGACCGTGGCCAGACGCGCCACCCGCTCGGCCACGAACCGCTCCCGAGCTTCGGCGGAGGTCACCGGAACAGCACCGCGAGGCCGGTCACGCCTCGTCGGTGAACTCGGCGATCGCCGCCTCCCACTTCTCCAGCGCCGCCTCGACCGGACCCATGCCGGCCGAGGGGATCCAATGCACCACCCGCCGGCACCCGGCCCGGTGGGCCCGCTCGATGGCGCCGGGCTTGGCCGGCATGCCCATCAGCATGACGTCGATGTGACGATCGGCGCGCTTGCGCAGGTCACCGACCCGGTCGAGGACACCCTCGCGAGCGTAGGTGGGAAACCAGGCATCGCCGAAGTCGAGTACGCGGTCAAGGACCGTCGAACCTGTGCCTCCCACCAGGATCGGTGGATGCGGTCGCTGAGCCGGCTTGGGCCAGGACCAGATGCGGTCGAAGTTGACGAACTCGCCGCGGTAGCTGGCCTCATCCTCGGTCCAGATCGCCTTCATCGCCTGCACCCGCTCACGCATCAGGCGCATGCGCCGCTTGGGGTCGGTGCCGTGGTTGCGCATCTCCTCGCGGTTCCAGCCGGCGCCGACACCGAACTCGAACCGGCCGCCGGACAGGTGGTCGAGGGACGCCACCTCCTTGGCGGTGATGATCGGGTCGCGCTCGATGATCAGGCAGATCCCGGTCCCGATCCGGAGCTTGTTGGTGGCCGCGGCTGCCGCCGTCAGGCCGATGAACGGGTCGTAGCAGTGGCTGTACTTGCGCGGCAGTTCGCCGCCGCTCGGGTAGGGGGTCTCGCGGCTGGCCGGGATGTGGCTGTGCTCGGCGAAGAACAGCGACTCGTGGCCGCGCTCCTCGACCAGCCGCGCGATCGTCCCGGGGCCGACGGCGTCATGAGTGGGGAAGTAACCGATTCCGAATTCCATGGCCGCTGAGTCTATTTCGGCGTCTGCTGGGCGCCGGCGGCTGCCAATGCGATCGCTCCCAGGACGCCGGCCCGGTCCCCGAGCCTGGGCGCCACCAGGTAGCTGTCGATCTCGCCGGCCAGCAGCGGCGTGTCCAGGTAGCCGGCCACCAGGTCGCGCAGCCGAGACCGGACCATGGCCAGCAGGCCCGGCTGCGCCATCACTCCCCCGCCCGCAATCACCCGGTGCGGAGAAACGACACTGACGATGCTGAGGATGCCGAGCGCCAGGTACTCGGCCTCCAACGTCCAGGCGGCATGATCGGCGGGCAGATCCTCGGGCCGGGCGCCCCAGCGCTGGGCGATGGCGCCGCCGGCAGCGAGGCCCTCCCAGCAGTCGCCGTGGACCGGACAGGCGCCCGGAAACGGGTCGCGCGCCAGATCGTGCGGAACGCGAAGATGCCCCACCTCGGGGTGCACCAGTCCGTGAACCGGCCTGCCGTCGATCAGCACGCCGGCCCCGATCCCGGTACCGACGGTCAGGTAACAGAGGACCGGCGCGTCGGCGCCCGCGCCCCACCGCCGCTCGCCGAGAGCGGCGGCGTTGGTGTCGGTATCGATGTAAACCGGGACTCCGAGCCGGTCGCGCACCACGCTCGCCAGCGGGGTATCCCGCCAGCCCGGCTTTGGCGTCGTGGTCACGTAACCCCAGGTCGGGGAGTGCGGGTCGAGGTCCAGCGGACCAAAGGCGCCGATCCCGATCGCGGCCGGCGCGGGACCCCGCCTGAAGAAGTCGACGATCCGCCCCAGCGTGGGCTCAGGATCCCCGGTGGGAAAGACCTCCTCCGAGACGACGTCGCCGGGGCCGGTCCCCAGCGCACACACGCACCACGTACCCCCCGTCTCCACGCCGCCGTACGTCTCGGTCACAGGGCAAGCGTATGCACAAGAACGTATCCGCTCGGACGCGCGACGGTTTCCAAAACCCGTCCGGAGGTACCTACCGACAAGCCAATGGCAGCCCAAGGGAGGTGACTATGCTGCTCGCCCTCGCAATCGTCCTGTTGATCATCGCCATCGCCGGCGGAGTGATCATCCATCCGATTCTGTTCGTGATCGCGATCCTCGCCCTGGTGGCGTTCTTCAGCCACCGCCGCGGAGCCGTTTTGTAGGGACCGACTTAGGAGGCGAGCTCCGCCGCCAGCCGGTGGTGGCGGAGCGTCTCCGGCGGCGAGCCGTGAAGCACCCACACGCCGTCGACCCGGCTCAGCGTCCCGGCGCGGGTGAGTTCGCCGAGCGCCGTCGTCACCGACGGCCGGTGCGCGCCGATGAGATCGGCCAGCCGCTGATGGGGCAGCGGCAGCGGCACCACGATTCCATCCGGCCTGACCCGACCCCACCGCTCGGACAGGTGCCACAGCGTCAGCGTCAGCCGATCCTCGACGCGAGGATGGTGAGAGATGGCCAGCGCCACGGCGAGGCTATGGGCCCTGCGCGTCCCCCGCGCGAACAGCTCGAGGCCGAGTTGCGGCCACGGGTTCATGCTCAGGACCAGCTGATGGTCAAGCACCGCCAGGTGGGTTGGCTCGAGCACGATCCACCCCACCTCGGCGTGGACGTGCGAGCCGTCCGGGTCCCACTGCCACGGCCGCAGCACGTCCCCGGGTCCCAGCAGCTCGACGCATCTGCGCCCCAGCACCTCGACCTCGCGCGACAACAGGCCGTCGACGATCAGAAAGCCCTGGTGATGCTGGTCTGCCTCGAACGCATCGGCGGCCTCCCACGGGCCGGGCGACAACGCCCGCACCCGGGTGACGGCATGGCGGCGCGCCGCCTCGATCTCCGGCTCGTCGAGCAGGTCGGCGAGGTCGCTGTCGGCGTCGATGATGCTGATCAGGTTTCCCGGCATGGTCTGCGGGAGAGGTACCCGCTTTGGCCGCATGCCGCTCACGCGGATGCCGCTCACGCCCAGCGCCCGCGCGGCTCCCTGGAACGAACGCCCCCGGAAAGACGCAACGCGCCCCGGAGGGCGCGCTGCGGCTTGACTACCAGTGCAGGGAGCGACGCAGCGGGCGCGAGTGCTCTCGGATGCGGATCCTGTCGTCCATGAGGGTTCCGACCCGGCGAATCCTTTCTGAACTCTTGCCACCCGCTACGTCGTAAGAGCATGATCGCCTCCGGGGGTCCCCCCCAACATCGTCCGGATGGTGGGTCTCAGGGATGAGCGCCAGTCCACCGGTTGGGCCAGGCCGGCCCGGCGCTCGGCGGCTCGGCGGCTCGGCGGACGGCGGACCCCGGGCCGCGCCTGCCGACTGGCCGCGATCGACCACGCGATGGCGCCCAGTTCCGGATGGGAGGCGTAAAAGTGGAAATAGTGAATAGTGGCCACTTTTACGGCAGACATCGGCTGTCCCGCAAGCCAGCGGTCCCTGGATGCGAGGCTCGCACTACTGCCCAGCGTTTCCCATGCCCACCCGCGGCCAGTCGCTGGCTCTGGCGCCGGCGCGGCCGATGCGCGCTCGGTGGTCGAGGCGATCCCGTGAAACGTCCGACACAGCGGGTGGGCACTTCGAGCCGGATCCTTGCGTCCAGTAGGTCCGACTCGGCGAATCCTTTCTAGCGCTCCGACCCGCTGCGTCGTAAGGCAATGATGCCTTCGGCGCGGCCGGCCGACCATCGTCCATTCAGGCGGTGTGCGGGGGGAGGAGATGCCGTCAACTTGGGCCATTAGTCCTCCGTCGTTTGGTCTATCCATGTGGCCGCCCGGGGTAGGGGATCTACACTGCCCCCGGGTGCAGCCGGGCCAGCGCATAACGGTTTACGTCGCCGACGACCATCCGGTCTTCCGTGAAGCGGTCGGGCGCGCGATCAAGTCCCGGCCCGACTTCCAGCTGGCCGGGGAGGCGGGCGACGGCCGCGAGGCGCTGAGCGAGATACGAGAGCTGACGCCGTCGGTGGCGCTGCTCGACAATGGGCTGCCCTCACTCACCGGGGTGGACATCCTGCGCGCGGTCAAGCGCGACGCGGTCCCCACCAAGGTGATCATCCTGTCGGCGGATGACTCCGGATCGCTCGTCTACGAGGCCGTCCAGCTGGGCGCGGCCGGCTTTTTGACCAAGGTGGCCACGCTGACCGAGATCTGCGACGCGGTGGCGGCGGTGGCCCGCGGCGCCACCGTGCTGGCGCCGGAGATCCAGGCCGGACTGGTCGGCGAGCTGCGGGCTCAATCGCAGACCGGGGCCCCACTGCTCAGCGGGCGCGAGGCCGAGGTGCTACGGCTGATCGCCGAGGGCCGGTCGGCGCCGGAGATCGGAGAACAGCTCTTCATCAGCCCCTCGACCGTCAAGAGCCACACCCGCAACCTGTACGAGAAGCTGGGCGTGAGCGATCGCGCCGCCGCGGTCGCCGAGGGCATGAGAAGGGGCCTGCTGGAGTAGCGCGCGATGCGCCCTCGCAGTCTCACCGGGCACGTGGTGGCCCTGTTCGGCGCCCTCGGGTTGCTCATCGCCGCCATCCTCGTGGCGCTGCTGGTGTCGGTCGTCAACCTGCGCGACTCCGACCAGACGGTGCGCCGGTCCTCTGACCTCCTGGCCCAGTCATATTCCGACGAGCGGATGGTCGTCGACCTCGACACCCAGCTGCGCGGCTTTCTCATCACCGGCCAGTCGTCGTTCCTGTCGCCCTTGCACCACGACCGGGCGGTGCTCCCCGGCGCGCTCGCCCGGCTGCGCCAGCTGGCCAAAGACCCCACCGAACAGTCCCGCATCAATCAGATCGCCGTCCGCGTCGAGGGCTACATCGTGGCGTACGCCAATCCGTTGCTCAACCGCCGCGGCCGGCTGTCCAAGGCCGGGGAGACACGGGCCACGATCCGCGGCGAGGGTCTGCTGGCCGCGCTGCACAGCACCTTCAGTGCCCTTGACACTCGCATCCTCAAGCTCTCAGAGAGGCAGCGGGCCAACGCCAACGACACGGCCTCGCAGGCCATCCTCGTGGGCGTCCTTGGACTGGGCGTGGCCGTCGTGCTGCTGCTCGGCGTGGGCGCCTACCTGATCCTGCGGGTGCTGCATCCGGTGCGCCGGGTGGCCAAGGCTGCCGAGCGCGTCGCCGGCGGGGACCTTGACACGCGCGTTCCGGAGACTGGACACGGCGAGGTGGCCAGGCTGGGGCACTCGTTCAACGACATGGCGGCCTCGATCCAGCAGCGCGACGCCGAGCTGATCGGGAACCAACATGACCTGGCCCAGGCGGCCGCCACCGCCGAGGAGGCCTCGGCGATGAAGTCCAACTTCCTTGCCAATATGAGCCACGAGACACGGACGCCGCTCAACGGGGTCATCGGCATGCTGAGCCTGCTCTCGGACACGCGGCTGACGGTGGAGCAGCGGGAGTACGTCGACGTCGCCCGCGCCTCCAGCGACGCCCTGCTGACGGTGGTCAACGACGTCCTCGACGTGGCCAAGATCGAGGCCGGTCGCCTCGAGCTCGAGGCCCGCGACTTCGACCTGCACGACCTCGTCGAGACCAGTTGCGACATGGTGGCGGCCACCGCCCTGTCCAAGGGCGTCGAACTGCAGTCGTTCGTCCATGACGACGTTCCGCGGGCGGTGCTCGGCGACCGGATGCGCGCGGGGCAGATCCTGGCCAACCTGCTCTCGAACGCCGTCAAGTTCACCGCCGAGGGTGAGGTGGTGCTGGAGGTGAGCCTGGCGGCGGCGCCCGGCGAGGTGACCCGGGTGCGCTTCGAGGTGCGCGACACCGGCATCGGCATCGACCCGGCCCGCATCGAGAAGCTGTTCGAGCCGTTCGTGCAGGCCGACGCGGGCACCACTCGCGAGTTCGGCGGGACCGGGCTCGGCCTGGCCATCTCCCGCGAGCTGACCCAGCTGATGGGCGGCACGATGGAGGCCGAGAGCGAGGTCGGCAAGGGCAGCACCTTCCGCTTCGAGATCCCGTTCGCGCCGGCCCGGGCGCCGTTGCGGGTTCCGGTGCCGACCGCCGAGTTGCGAGGCCTGCACGTGCTGGTCGTCGACGACAACCGGACCAACCGCCAGGTGTTCGAGGCCTACGTGGCGTCGTGGTCGATGCGGCCCGAGGTGGCCCACGACGCGGCCGACGCGCTGGCCCGCCTGGAGCGTGCCGCCTCCGCCGGCGACCCGTTCGACGTCGCCCTGCTGGACCTCAACATGCCGGGCGAGAGCGGGCTCGAGCTGGCTGCGCGCATCACCGCCTCACCGGCGCTGCGACACACGCGGCTGATCCTGCTCACCTCCTCCCCGGGCCACCCCGAGGCCGACGATGAAGCCAGCGGGATCAGGTCCTACCTGATCAAGCCGGTGCGCCAGTCACGGTTGCTGGACGCGATCAGCGTCGCGATGGCGGTCGAGGCCGGGACCGAGCCTGACCCGCATGCCGCGCCGGCCCGCGTCGTTCACGGCGTCGGCGCCCGCCACCGTCCCCCGGGTGCCCGGATCCTGGTGGCCGAGGACCAGCCGGCCAACTGGATGTTGGTGCAGCGGATGCTGGCCAAGCGCGGCCACAAGGCCACCAACGCCGGCGACGGCCGCCAGGCGCTGGCCATGCTTGACCGCGAGGCCTACGACCTGATCTTCATGGACTGCCAGATGCCGATGCTCGACGGCTACGACACCGCGCGGGAGATCCGGGCCCGCGAGGTGGCCGCCTCGAGCCGCCGGGTGCCGATCGTGGCCATGACCGCCAACGCCATGCTGGGCGATCGTGAGCGGTGTCTAGCCGCGGGCATGGATGACTACATCGCCAAGCCGATCAGCCTCGACATGCTCGACGAGATGCTCGACCGCTGGCTCCCGGCGGCGGCTCCGATCGAGTCCGACGTCCTCGATCAGACACGCCTGTCCGAGCTCCGCGAGCTGTTTCCCGGCGACGAGATGTCGGGGATGCTGCGAAACCTGGCCGCGGAGCTCAGCGACGAGCTGAACGACATCGACGCCGCCCTCAGCGGCGCCGACCCGGGCGCGCTCGCCTCCGCGGCGCATCGCCTCAAGAACAGTGCCCAGATGATCGGAGCCCACCGGCTGGCCGATGCCGCGGCGCAGCTCGTCGCCCGTGCCCGGGCCGATCAGGCGGCGGCCGACTCCATCGACGGCACGGCGGTGGCGGTCCTGCGCGAGGAGTGGACGGCGACGTGCTCGGCGATCGAGGCCGAGGTCGCCGGGGTCTGACGGTCGCGGAAGCGCAGCACCTCGAGGACGGTCAGCGCCAGCGTCCTGAGCTCCAGGCCCAGCGACCAGTTGTCGATGTAGTAGTTGTCGAACGTGGCGCGCTCGGCGATCGACGTCTGCCCGCGCAGCCCGTTGGCCTGGGCCCAGCCGGTGATCCCGCATTTGACGCGGTGGCGATCGGCGTAGCCGGGGACCTCGGCGACAAAGCGCTGCACGAACTCCGGGCGCTCGGGCCGGGGGCCGACGAGGCTCATGTCGCCGCGCAGGACGTTGAACAGCTGGGGCAGCTCGTCCAGCGAGCTGGCGCGCAGCACCCGGCCAAGGCCGGTACGGCGGTCGATGCCCTCGACCCCGCCGGGTGCCACACCCTCCGGTGGAACAAAGTCCTTCGCCCCGTTGTTCTGGACCGGGTCCTGCGCCCCACTGTTGTGATCCGGATTCTGCGCCCCGAGCTTCTCAGCCATGGTCCGGAACTTGAAGACCTCGAAAATCTGCCCGTTCAGGCCAACGCGCCGCTGGCGGAAGACGATCGGGCCGCGGGAGCCCAGTCGCACCGCGAGGGCGATCATGAGCAGCAACGGCAGCAGGACCACGATTGCCAGCAGCGCCACCATCCGGTCAATGGCGTACTTGACCATCAAACGCCAGTCGTGCGTCCGGGCCGGGTTCTGAGCTGTAGTGGTGGTCTGCATGGGAATCATTCTTGTTCTTGTTGGCGCCCGCGAACATCGGGCGAACGGGCACGATCGGGTACCAAGGCGCTCGCCCGATCGGTCGACCTCTCTCCCCCATCTGGGGGAGGAGGGTCAGGTGCAGTTGATGTCGATCTGGTGCAACAGCCAGGTCCCAGTGCTGCCATCCCGCACCACGTCGACGGTCCCCGAGCACTGGTGGGCGCCGTCGGTGTGGGTTGAGGTCGTGCGCAGCGCCACCGTGGCGCTGTTGCCGGACTGGCTGAGCACCCGCGCCGAGTCGAAGCGAACCGCCCTGACCTGTGCCTGACCGCCGGTAAAGCCCTCGTAGCTGCCCAGCTGGTTGCGGAACTCTGGGTCGGCGAGCGACCACGCGGCGCGGTAGCGGTGCGTTGCCCCCAGACTGTAGAACGACTCGACCGCCGCGATCGGGGTGGCCGTATCGCCGCCTGAGGGGCCCGCCGCGGTGGTCGTGCCGGAGGCACTGGTCTTGGACGAGCCGGCGTGGTGCGTGGCGCTGCGCCCGGCAGCACGCGGGGCGCCTGGACTCCGAGTGCTGCCGGTGCTCGAGATGATGACGGCGAGCGTCGCGGCGATGAGCAGCGCCACGACGGCGGCCGCTCCCAGAGCCCATCGTCGGCGCTCGGTCTGGGCCGGGCGGGAGGCTTCGGCCGGGCGCACCGGGCGAGTGGCTTCGGCCGGGCGCACCGGGCGTGCGGCTTGGGCCGGGCGCACCGGGCGTGCGGCTTGGGCCCGGCGCACCGGGCGTGCAGCTTGGGCCCGACGCACCGGGCGTGCAGCTTGGGCCGGGCGCACCGGGCGAGTGGCTCCGGCCGGGCGAGCGGCGCGGGCCGGTGGTGTCCGGTGCGCCAGGGCCCGTTCGAGCTCATCGACGACCTCGCCGGCCGAGGAGGGCCGGTGCCCCGGGTCGCGCGCCATCGCCCGCTGCAGCACCGCCGCCGCTGGTGCCGACGCCTGCGGCCAGGCCTCACGCAGATCGGGCGGTGGCTGCGTGGCGATGGCGTGGGCCAGGGCGAGCGGGTTCTCCTCGCGCCGTGCCTTACGGCCCGCCAGCATCTCGAAGGCGACCGCGCCGAGCGCGTAAATGTCGATCGCAGTGGTGATGCGCGCGTTCTCGACCTGCTCCGGCGCCATGTAGCGCAAGGAGCCCACCACCGCGCCCGAGCTCGTGATCCGCGTGTGGTCCGGGACCGACGCCACACCGAGGTCGGCCAGCTTCACCACATCACTGGAGCCGAGCAGGATGTTCGGCGGCTTGACGTCGCGGTGCACGATCCCCCGGGCGTGGATGGCGTCGAGCGCCGCGGCCACGCCGCCGAGGATCCTCACCGTCTCGCCGCCCGGCAGGCGACCCTCCTGGTCCAGCTTGCGGGCCAGCGTCTGGCCTTCCACGTACTCCATGACCACGACGAGATTGCCGTCCTCGCCGGCGGCGACGTCGTACACGGAGACCAGGTTGGCGTGGCTGATGGAAGCGCCGATCAGCGCCTCCCGACGCAAGCGCAACCCCTTGTGAGGATCGCCGGCCGCCATCAGCCGCTTGAGCGCCACCTTGCGCCCCAGGAGCGTGTCCTCGGCCAGCACGACGATCCCCATTCCACCTGCCCCAAGGGTGGAGATGGTCCGGTAGCGAGCTAGCTCGTCGGTCGCGGGCACCCCTTCGGGGATACCCTGATCAGGCCCTGGGCACCCCAATCCAGGAGCTTGCGCAAGTGCTTGTGGGCCGCTCAAATCGCTACCTGCCGGCAGGCGATGAGCCGGGAATCGGCCAGTGCGGCGGCCCGGTGGCGGTGGGCCTCGAGGTACGCCGGGTCGCCGATCATCGTCAGGAAAGCCCGCCGGGATGGGTACTGGACGAACAGCACCAGGTCCCACTCCCCCTCCTGGGGCCCGATCACCGATTCCTGCGCGGCGCCGGCGAACAGGACCCGGCCCCCCGCCGAGGCCAGGAATTCCGTGGCCGCGGCCGCGTACCGCTGGTAGGCCTCGGCGCCCGTGATGCCGTCCGCCTCGTCGATGCCGTCGGCGCGAGCCTTGAAACGCAGCAGGTTGAGCATGACCACGGGGCCGGCGTCATCGCTGGCCGACAAGCCCTGCAGCTGCTCCTGCGCCGGCTCGATACTCACTGCGCCGACTCTTGATGTCGCCGGCTGCCGCCCGGGTCGTGGGAACCCGGGCGGCGAGCGCGACGGCGTCGCCACGAGCGCCACCGGGAGGCGGGCGTGTGCGTCGTCATGACGCGGGCACCGCCTTCGAGGTGGCCAGCACCCGCCCGCTCGCGCTCACGGCGCGGACCGCGAATGTGCTCGCGGCGCTGACGAGAGCGATCCGTGTCTCGAAGCTGCGGGTTGGGGAGGTGGCGACCAGCTTGCTGGAGCCTCCGGCCGTCGCTGCCAGCACCTGCCAGCGGGCGACATCGGTGGCTCCGTTCCAGCTCGCATAGACGCTGACGCTGGAAGGAGAAGAACGTTTGGCCACGGCGCTGGGAAGGCTGCGGGGCGTGGCTGTCCAGGGGAAGGTGAAGACGCGATAGCTGCCGTCGTCGGTCGGGAGGCTGGCATCGAGCTGCAGCTTGCCGCGGGCGGAGAACTGCGAGAAGAACGGAGATGAGCCAAAGCCGACGAAGGCTCCGCCCGAGGGCAGGTTCTGCACGCTGCCCTCGCTCTCGGCGAGCGTGCCGTTCCCCGGGCGCCGGAACTGGCTCACCAGCTTGGCGGTGCGTTGGCGGATGTCGAGCGACAGCCGTACGCCCCGGGAGTCGGGCGCCTTGACCGGCGGTCCCGCCTCGTCGTCGAACAGACTGACCTCGTGGTTTCCGACCATCTGAGCGTCGTGCTGGAAGAAGAAACGGGCGCCGCGCCTCAGCCTGAAGGTGCTGGCCTTGCCTCCCAGCGTCCAGATGATCCGCCCGGTGGCCTGATCGATCAGGTAGATGGCCGAGGTGTCGCGAGCTGACACCAGCAGGCGTCCGCCGGGCAGCTGCTGGATGGAGTTGAAGTGGTAGGCGTCGTAGCTCGCGCTGTTGGCCGTCGTGGCATACGAGTCGCGCAGCGGGATGTGCCCGAGACCATGCCACTCCCACACCACCAGCCCGGTGCGGACGTCAACCTCCTGCACGATCGAGTCCAACAGCGGCGAGAGATCGCCGCGCCGGGTGCCGGGCAGATGCACGAGCACCTGGCGGTACACGGTGAACAGGGCCTCGCCTGAGGGCGTGAGCACGAACTCGTGCAGGTCGGCCTGATACCCGTTGCCCGCCTTGACCGTCCGCACGGTTCGGTACGAGGTGTCGGCGATGACCCCCTCGCCCAGCCCGTATGCCGTCGGCGTGACCGTGCCCTGCCACCAGGTCAGGACCTCGTGGCCGAGATAGCGCTGCGGACGGAAGTTGGTGGCCACCAGCGGCGGCGGTAGCTGATCGAACCACACCAGCCGCCCGTGGCTGTCGATGATCATGGGACCTCCTGGTCCCACGGGACGGATGCTGAGCGAGTTGTTGCTCTCCGGGTGGATGATCGGCGACGGCAGCGGCGTGAGGAAGACGTCGCCCCGAACACTCGATGAGCCCCTGCGCACGGTGATCTGCGGCGGCAGCAGGGCCGGCTGCGAGACGAAGTGCTGCAGCTTTGACGGCTGGATCACCTGGATGTCGAGAGGCGGCGGAACCGGGGCCAGGCGCGCGACCGTGAATGCTGAGAACAGCGGCCGACGGCCGGCCAGCGCCACCCGCACGCTCACGTGCTCCCCCTGGTCCAGCGGCCGGTTGAGCAGAAAGCTCGCGCCGCGGACGCCGCCGTAGCCACGGAGCCTTCCCGCGTGTGGCCCGCTCCTTGCACCCCTGACCGTCACCGAGCGGATCGTGGCGCTACCGACCCCGAGGATGCTGATCTGAGTCTGGGCCGAAGCGTCCGGCGTCCCGGGCGCGGGCGAGATGGTCACCGGGCCTGGGGCGGGCGTACCGGCCCGCGCCAGCGACGGCGTGATGGCGACCCCCGCGGCGACGATCAGCCCGATGGTGGCGGCAAGTCGCATCGGAAGCTGTATACATAGTGTCTGACGCTATGTCAAACACCGTGTCACACTTTGCGGATATGATCCGCCCATGAGCTCCTCCGCGCAGCGAGCGCGCCAGCGCGAGCACCGCGAGAGCACCCGCCGCGAGATCCTCGGCGCCGCCGACAAATTCCTGCGCGAACGCCCTTATCGCGAGCTCTCGGTGGACGTGGTGATGACCCGGACGGGCTTGACGCGGACCGCCTTCTACCGGCACTTCGACGATGTCACCGACCTGGTGCTGCGCCTGCTCGACGAGATCGGGACCGAGTTGCTCGCCATCGCTCAGCGGTGGAACGAGGACGCCGGCGGCGACCCGCCGATGGCCGCGCATCAGGCACTTACCGATGTCGTCGGATTCTTCGTCCGCCACGGTCCGCTGGTGCGCGCGATCGCCGATGCCGCTGCCACCGACGAGCGGATCGAGCTGGGTTACCGCAAGACCTTCAACGCCTTCGTCGACATCACCGCCCAGGGCCTGGAGCGTCTGGCGGCCCAAGGTGCGGCCACCGCGCCCAATCCCCGCGCGCTGGCGCTGGCGCTGAATTTGATGAACGAGGCCTACCTGCTGCACGAGTTCGGACGCCCGCCGTTTGGCGATCCGGTCGTCGCGCTGACCACCGTGGAGACGGTCTGGCTGCGGGCGGCCGGAGCCTTCGCCTGAGCTCATCGGCCCGACCGGGGCCGCGGGCGAGTCGGATCTACGATCTTCTGCATGCCGCGCCCTGCCGCCCCGCTCCCCCCGTCCGCATCGGTGGTCGTCATCGGCGGCGGCGTGATCGGTACCAGCGCCGCCTTCCATCTCGCCGAGGCCGGGGTCGACGTGGTGCTGCTGGAACGCGGCGAGCTCGCCGGGGGCTCGACCAGCCGGGCCGCCGGTGGAGTGCGCGCCCAGTTTTCCGACGTGCTCAACATCCAGCTCGCCCAGCGCAGCCTGGCCGCCTTCTCGGACTTCGCCCGCCGCCCCGGATGGGAGATCGACTTCAGGCGCGTCGGCTACCTGTTCGTGCTCAGCGACGAGTCCGACCTCGAGCCGTTTGAGCGCAGCGTGACGCTGCAGAATGGGCATGGCGTCCCGTCGCGGATGCTGAGCGCCCGCGAGACCCGCGAGCTGTGCCCGCTGCTGGACGGCGACGACATCCTGGCCGGAGCGTTCTCGCCTAGCGACGGCCACGTGACACCGGAGGCGGTCGTCCAGGGCTATGCCTTCGCCGCCCGCTCACACGGCGCCGAGATTCGAGTTGGCTGCGAGGTGGTCGACGTCAGCACCAGCGCCGATCGGATCACCGCGGTCGCGACCGAGCAGGGAACGATCGCGACCGACACCGTGATCTGTGCCGCCGGCGCCTGGTCTCGCCGCTGCGGCGCGATGGTCGGCGTGGAGTTGCCGGTGATCCCGCTCCGGCGTCAGATCCTGTTCACCGAAGCGATCGACGGGCTACCCGCGGATCTTCCGATGACGATCGACTTCAGCTCGAGCTTCTACTTTCACCGCGAGGGTCCGGGTCTGTTGATGGGAATGTCGGATCCCAACCAGCGGCCGGGGTTCAGCGTCGAGACCTCCGACGATTGGATCCCGGGCCTGATGAAGGTGGTGCAGCGTCGGGCGCCCCGCATCGCCGAGGCCGGCATCCGCGGCGGCTGGGCCGGCCTCTACGAGATGACTCCCGACCACAACGCGATCATCGGCGAGGCAACCGGGGTGGCGCGCTTTCTCTACGCCACCGGCTTCTCCGGTCACGGGTTCCTGCAGGGGCCGGCAGTGGGCGAGATTCTGCGTGACCTGGTCCTGCGGCGACCCACCTTTGTCGACATCACGCCTCTGAGTGTTGGGCGCTTCGATGCGGCCGCGCTCCGTCCCGAGTACAACGTGGTCTAACCCAACCATGACCCTGGACACCCAGACAACCGAGGCGGCCGGCGCCGCGCGCCTGGTCGACGAGCTGGAGCGGCTCGGGGTCGAGCTGGTGTTCGGGCTCCCGGGCGTCCACAACCTGTCGATCTGGAAGGCGATTTCGCGGTCGCCCATCCGCCTGATCGGAGTCCGCCACGAGCAGACCGCGGTCTACGCCGCCGACGGCTACGCCCGAGCCACGGGCCGGCTGGGGGTAGCGGTGGTGACGACCGGGCCGGGCGCCGCCAACACGCTGGGCGCGACCGGAGAGGCGATGGCCTCCAGCTCGCCGGTGCTGGTGATCGCCACCGACATCCCCGCCGCCCTGCGCCGCGAGGGCGTCTACCGGGGCGTCCTGCACGAGACGCGCGATCAGACGGCGATGTTCGCACCGGTGACCAAGCTCGCGCGAATGGTGGCCGGCGCCGACGAGATCGCCGGCGCCGTCGCCGAGTGTGGTGCGGCCGCGATCGCGGCCCCCAGCGGGCCGGTGTACCTCGGAGTGCCCACCGATCTGCTCGGCCAGGCCGCCGCGGCCGATCGGCTGTCGGAGCCGGGTCCCCGGCCCGGCGCGGAGCCGCCAACGCGAGACGCCGAGCGCGCCGCGGAGCTGCCGGCGCGAGACGTCGAGCGGGCCGCGCGCCCTGCTGGCCGGGGCCGAGCGGCCGCTGATCTGGGCCGGTGGTGGCGCGATGCGCTCGGGGGCCGGCGACTCGGTGGCCGCGCTGGCGGTCAGGCTCGCCGCCCCGGTGATCACCACCTACATGGGCCGCGGGCTGCTGGCCCCTGACCACCCCTGTGCCGTGCCCGGTCCGGTCCACGCGCCCGAGGTGGGCGCCCTGTGGGACGAGGCCGACGTCGTGATCGGCTATCGGCACCGACTTCGACGGCATGATGACTCAGAACTGGCTGATGCCCGCGCCGCCGGCGCTGATTGGCGTCAACATCGACGCGGCGGACGCCAACAAGAGCTACCCCTGCGACGTGACCCTGGTCGGCGACGCCAGGGCGGTGCTCGAGCGACTGGTGCCCGAGGTGGCCGAGCGCGACGGGATGCCGCGGCTGCGTACCCGCCTTGAGGCGATCGGGCGCGAGGTGACCGCCGCCGTGCGAGCCGACGACGAGCGCGCCGCGGCCTTTTTGGAGATCATGGACCGGGCCCTGCCCGCCGATGCGGTGGTGGTCGCCGACATGTGCGTGGCCGGCTATTGGCTGGCCGGTTACCGGCGGGTGCCGCTGCCCCGCAAGCTCGCCTACCCGATGGGCTGGGGCACGCTCGGGTTCGGGTTCCCGACCTCGCTCGGCGCTGCCCTGGCCGACGCCGGTCCCGCTGTCTGCGTGACCGGCGACGGCGGCTTTCTCTACGCCTGTGGGGAGCTGGCCACCGCGGTCCAGGCGCGGATCCCGGTGACGATCGTCCTGGTCGACGACGGTGGCTACGGCATGCTGCGCTTCGATCAGACCCAGGCCGGCGACGCCCCGTTCGGCGTCGACCTGGTCGGCCCTGATTTCGCGGCGCTGGCCGCGTCGTTCGGGGTACGAGCGAGCACGGTGGAGGGCTTCGGAGCCGCGTTCGAGGACCGGCTGCGGCGATCCGTGGACAGCCCCGAGCCCGAGATGATCGTGGTCAAGGCGGCGCTCAAGCCTCCGCCGACCACCTCCCCGCGCTGGTATCGCCGAACCTAGATTCGATTGGAGCACCGACCCCCGATGAGCTCGACCACCTCGCAGCCGAACCTCTCCGTCTCCTCCACCGACGAGCTGCGCCGCCGCGCCCGCCACAGCCTTGAGCGTTGCGGCGCTCGGCTTGATCGCCGCCACCGGCGAGCGTATCGCCGCGCCGCTCCCCGATTACCGGCGAGGAGCTGTTCGACGTCCCGGCGGCCACTGCCGCCGACGTCCAGGCGGCGATCGCGGCGGCACGGCGCGCGTTCATCGAGTGGCGGACGGTCCCGGGCCCCGTCCGGGGCGCGCTGGTCAAGCGCTTCGGGGAGCTGCTCGGTGAGCACAAGGCCGACCTCGGCGAGCTGGTGACGATCGAGGCCGGCAAGATCCCCTCCGAGGCGCTGGGCGAGATCCAGGAGATGATCGACATCTGCGACTTCGCGCTCGGACTCTCGCGCCAGCTCGACGGCCGCACGATGGCCTCGGAGCGGCCCCGCCACCGGCTGATGGAGACGTGGCATCCGCTCGGCGTGGTGGGGGTGATCTCGGCCTTCAACTTCCCGGCGGCGGTGTGGTCGTGGAACACCGCGCTGGCGCTGGTGTGTGGTGACAGCGTGGTGTGGAAGCCCTCGCCGATGACGCCGCTGACCGCGGCCGCGTGCGCCGCCCTGCTTGACCGCGCCATCGCCGAATGCGGCGCGCCGGAGGGGCTGCACCAGCTGGTGATCGCCGACGTGGACGGGGCGCAGGCGCTCGTCGACAGCCCCGACGTGGCCCTGGTCAGCGCGACCGGATCGGAGCGGATGGGGGCCCAGGTGGGTCCGCGAGTCGCCGCCCGCATGGGCCGCTGCCTGCTGGAGCTGGGGGGCAACAACGCCGCCGTCGTCGCTCCCTCGGCCGACCTCGAGCTGGCCACCCGCGGGATCGTGTTCGCCGCCGCCGGCACCGCCGGGCAGCGCTGCACGACGCTGCGCCGGCTGATCGCCCACGAGCAGGTGGCCGACGAGCTGGTGGCCGGCCTCGCCGAGGTGTACGGCCGGCTGCCGATCGGCGACCCGTTCGCCGACGGGACGCTGGTGGGGCCGCTGATCAACGGCCGCGCCCACGAGGGGATGGTCTGCGCCCTGGAGCAGGCGCGCGCCGATGGCGGCGAGGTCGTCGCGGGTGGCGGGCGTCGCGAGGTGCAGGGCCGCCCTGAAGCCTTCTACGCCGAGCCCGCGGTGGTGCGCATGCCGGGGCAGACCGAGCTGGTCCGCCGCGAGACGTTCGCCCCCATCCTGTACGTCATGACCTACCGGGAGCTCGACGAGGCCATCGCGCTGCACAACGGCGTGCCCCAGGGGCTGTCGTCGAGCATCTTCACCCGCGACCAGCGCGAAGCCGAGCGCTTCCTGGCCGCCGACGGCTCGGACTGCGGGATCGTCAACGTCAACATCGGCACCTCCGGCGCCGAGATCGGTGGGGCGTTCGGCGGCGAGAAGTCAACCGGCGGCGGCCGCGAGTCCGGCTCCGACGCCTGGCGCGCCTACATGCGCCGCGCCACCAACACGATCAACTACTCCGACGAGCTCCCCCTGGCCCAGGGCGTGAACTTCGGCTGAGCGGGGCGGGGTTTCAGCCTGGGCGTGACCTTCCCCGCCGGCGAACCCCTACGGGAGGCGGCCCCACACCCGCATCGAGGCGGCGACCGCGGCCAGCAGGGCAACCAGGCCCGCGATCGCGAACACCACGGTGATGTCCTTCTTGCGGGAGACGCTGCCGAGCTTGCTGCCCAGTGACTTGTAGATCGAGCTCAGCTCGTCGGCGCTCTTGGCGTTGAACGCCCGCGCGCCGGACACCTGGGCGATCTGCTTCATCAGCGCCGGATCCGGGGGGACCGGAACCGGCGGCGCCAGCGGGTCGGGGTTGTTGAGCACGCCGTCGGGCGTGCCGAGCGCGACCGTATAAATGGGTATGTGCTCCTGAGCCGCCACCCGGGCCACTCCCACCGGGTCAGGCCCGGCGTTGGCGGCGCCGTCGGACAGCAGCACGACCGCCGACGGTGGGTGCTTGCGCTGATCGCCATGCAGGAGCTGGAGGGCGAGCTGCAGCGCGTTGCCGGTGTCGGTCCCGCCGCCGGCCGCCTGGCCGTCGATGATCCCGCGGGCCAGGGCGTGGTTGGTAACCGGGGCCTGGGCGGCGTCGGGCGAGCTCGAGAAGGCAACCGCCCCGACCAGGACGCTGCTGGGAAGCTGATCGATGAAGGTGTTGGCGGCGTCGATGGCGGCGGTCAGCCGCGTCGGCTGCACGTCATCGGCGGCCATCGAGCCCGAGTGGTCGGTGACCAGCATCAGCGACGCCTGGCCAATGGCCACCCGGTGCGTGACCTTCGGGTGGGCGAGCGCGATCACCAACAGCGCCACCGAGGCCAGCGCCAGCCCGGCCGGGAGATGGCGCTCCCACGAGGGGGCGGCGGCGCCGGCCTCGCGCAGGGTCGACACCGCGGGGAAGCGAATGGCGTAGCGCGCCCGTCGCCGG
>CAVWFX010000015.1:0-148721 GCA_963754375.1 uncultured Solirubrobacterales bacterium | reverse complement strand
TGTTCAGGGCCCGGTGCGTCAGACGCTGGGCGAGGCGCTCGAGCGGCGCCTCGAGCCGCGTGATCCTCGGCCGCTGAGCTTGGGCTGGCGCGAGCCCGTCTGCTCGCCGCCGCCGAGTTGCAGATACCGGCGTCGACAGGCCCTGCACCCACGATCGACCGCAGTGCCGGGCCGTGTCTCGGCGGTCCGCCGTCCTGGGCGAAGAGGCTCATCGGGCCCCAGCCCGGGGTGCAGAGGTCGGGCGCCCATGGACGGATTCCGGCCAGCCGTTCGCTGTCGATACCCCACGCGCGAGCTGGCGGGTGAAGCGGGCCTGGCCGCCAGGCGACTGCGGGTAGCCCGCCACGGCGTACAGTTGAACGAGTACGGTACCGGTCATGTGGGCGCTGGGGTAGCCGTACTCGGCGATGAACACCTGCCGGTGGTGGCGCCGGCCGAGCTCGGTGGCCAGCTGCTTGAACCACGCCAGGGTGTTGGCGGCGCCGCCGAACGTCTTGCCCTGGGTGGGGTAGTCGGAGGATGCCGAGCTGGTCGGGCGAGATCGCCGGCGCGCCTGAGTCCCAGAAGGCGAGCTGGACGCTGGGGGTGGGCTGCTCGAAGCCGGAGATGTGGGTGCTGAACTTGGCGCCGTGGTGGACCGAGCGGATGCCGGACGCGACCGCGCCCAGCAGCCGGCCGACGTACGGCCACAGGTGCGCCTGGCACCAGGCGATGCGGGCGCTCTCGCCCATGCCGACCAGCGTGGCCGTGCTCATGGTGCCGATTGCTGGATCGACCCTGTCGGGAGGCTGGTAGGCGGGGTCGGGGAACAGCGGCCGCACGGCCACGCCGGCCACGCCGGTGTCGACCTCGTTGCCAAGGTCCCAGTAGCCGACCTCGACGCCGGTGGCCAGGATCTGGCGGGCGACGAGGGCGCCGTAGTGGCGCAGAGCGGTCTCCATCTGGGCCAGGGTCAGCGAGGCCCAGGGCCCCGGCAGGTGGATGCTGGGATAGTCGGAGAAGTCCGGCGGCTGCTGGTAGGAGGAGGCATCGCCATAGACGGCCCACAGACCCAGCTCGGGGTTGAAGGGCAGGCTCAGCGCGCGGGCCAGCCGAGCTCGCTGCAGGCCGCGGGCCCAGCCGATCTCGCCGCCGCCCTGAGGAGCGCGCTTGCGGGTGGCGATCCGGGCGTACACCTCGGTCGCGCCGTGGCGGTTGAACATCTGCTGGACCTCGGTCACGGTGCGGGCGGCGTGCCGGCCGTCGTGCAGGCGCACCTGCCGCAGCACCGTCTCGGTGAACGGGCTCACCGACAGCGAAGCCCGAAACGGCCGCGCCCGGCAGTGGCGGGCGGCGGCGGCCCCGGGCGCCAAACCCGGGAACCCGGGGAGGTCCGGAATTGCCGCCGCGACACCGGCCGCCGCCGCGCGGGTCAAAAACGATCGGCGGGTCAGCACCGTATGGATCCAAGCAGACCTCGCGCCGGCGAAGTCGCGAGTCGGTCCGCTGCGGGCGTACGATCCCCGTCTACATGGCGCGCGTACCGACGATGGTTCCGCTGGGGTACGGCAAGTTCGTCCGGGCCGACCGCGTCTACGCGCTGGTCCCGCTCGAAGGACCCCACCGCGGGGACGGCCGGCGGACGCTGGTCCACGTCGAGGGGATCGAGGAGCCGCTGGTGGCGTCACGCTCGGAGGGGGCGATCGCGCGCGACGTCGCCGTCGCGCTCGGCCAGACGGGCCCGCGGGGCAGACACGACGGGATCGGGATCCCCGGCCAGGAGCATCTGTTCTAGCCGAGGCGCAGGTGGCGATGCTGCGGGGTATCAATCTCGGGCCCACGCGGCGGGTTCCGATGGCCGACCTGCGCGCGCTTTTGACCGACGCCGGCTACGAGGACGTGCGCACCTACGTCCAGAGCGGGAACATCGTGCTGTCCAGCCGGGAGAAGCCGGCCAAGCTGGAGCGCCGGATCGAGCGAGCTGATCTCCGAGCGCTTCGGCTTCGAGGTTCCGGTGGTGGTCCGGACCCGCGACGAGCTCGCCGAGGTGGTGGCCACCAACCCGCTCAAGGACGTGGCCGACAACCCCAAGCGCTACCAGGTGAGCTTCCTGTCTGAGCCGCTGTCCGCCGAGGCGGCCGAGCGGCTGCAGGGGTTGGCGGTCGAGCCCGAGGCGCTGGTCATCGACGGGCGCGAGGTCTACGCCTGGCACCCGGACGGCGTGGCGCGCTCGAAGCTGTGGAACGGCCTGGCCGGCAAGGGGCTGGGCGTCACCGCGACGGCCCGCAACTGGACCACGGTGACCACGCTGCTCGAGATGGCCGACGAGGAGGTGTCCTAGACCGTGCGCGACGTACATCGGTCGCCGACGTGTTCACCGATACGCCGCTGGAGGGCAATCCGGTGGCGGTGTTCAGCGACGGCTCGGGCCTGAGCGCCGAGGTCGATGCAGCGTGCCGCCCGCGAGCTGAATCTGTCAGAGACGGTCTTCATGCTGCCCGCCGAGGGCGACGGCGAGCGACGCCCACGTACGGATCTTCACCCCGGCGGCCGAGCTTCCGTTCGCCGGCCATCCGGTGCTGGGCACCGCCTTCATCCTCGGCAGCGGCTCGGGGTCGACGTGGTCCGGCTGCGCACCGGCGCCGGCCTGATCCCGATCACGCTGCGGCGCGAGGGCGAGCGATCGTGCTTCGGCGAGATGGAGCAGCCGATCCCCACCTGGGAGCCGCTTGACTGCGCCGGCGAGCTGCTGGCGGCGCTGGGCGTCGAGCGCTCCGGACTCCCGGTCGAGATCTACGACAACGGGCCGCGATTCGCGTACGTCGAGCTCGCCGACGAGGAGGCGGTGGCCGCGCTGAGCCCGGACCTCAACGCGCTGGAGGCCCTGGGGCAGTTCGGAGTCAGCTGCTTCGCCGTCTCGCGGACCCGCGGGTCAAGACGCGGATGTTCGTCGCCGGCGTTCGGCGTGCCCGAGGATCCGGCCACCGGGTCGGCGGCCGGACCGCTGACCGTGCACCTGGCCCGCCATGGCCGGATCGGCTTCGGCGAGCGGATCGAGATCCGCCAGGGCGCGGAGATCGGCCGTCCCTCGCTGCTGCGCGCCGTCGTGGAGGGCGGACCGGGACCGGATCGAGCGGGTGGCGGTCGGCGGCAGCGCGGTGGTGGTCGCGCCGACGGCGAGTACCGGCTCGACTGAGCAAACTTAGGGTGGGCGCGATGGAGCTCTCCGCGCGCCAGCGTCGCGCCCTAGAGGAGATCTGCGACACCTTCTGCCCGTCCGGCGACGGCCTGCCGAGCGCCCGCGAGCTGGGCGTGGCCGACGCCATCGTGGCCGCCGTCAGCGCCGCGCGCCGGCCGAGCAGCAGCAGCTGGCCGCGCTGCTGTCGGCCTGGGACACGCGGGTGATGGGCGCGATCGGAGGCGGCGGGCTGGCGCGCTTCAGCGCCATGACCCAGGAGGAGCGCGAGCAGGTGCTGTGCTCGTGGGCGGACTCCCGGCTGCGCCCAGCGACGGGCCGTGTTCCAGGCGCTGCGCAAGGCGGCGCTGCTGTTCTACTACATCGTCCCCGGCCGCTCGGGCGGCGCGCAACCCGGCCTGGGACGCGATCGGCTACGACGGTCCGCTGGGCCAGCTGCCCGACGCCCCGCCGCAGGCGCTGACCCCGACGGTCGATCGAGCGCGACACCAAGCTCGACTGCGACGTGGTGATCGTGGGCTCGGGCGCGGGCGGCGGCGCCGCCGCCGGGGTGCTGGCCGGCGCCGGGCTCGACGTGATCGTGGTCGAGTCGCGGCGGCTACTACGACGACCGCGACTTCGACGGCAGCGAGTTCAAGGCGCTGACCCAGCTACTACATGGGCGCGCCGACCGCCACCCACGACCAGAGCGTGGGCCTGATCGCCGGCTCCTGCCTGGGCGGCGGCACGGTGGTCAACTACTCGACCTCGTTCCGCACGCCCGACGAGGTCCGCGAGGAGTGGGCCGCCCACGGCGTGCCCGCGTTCACCTCCGACGACTACACCGCCAGCCTCGACGCGGTCATGGAGCGGCTGGGGGTCAACCAGGAGTACAACGAGCCCTCGACGCGCGAGCAGAAGCTGCAGGAGGGGTGCGTCAAGCTCGGCTGGCACGTCGACGCGATGCCCCGCGGGGTGCGCCACTGCGCCCAGGGCCGGGAGTGCGGCTACTGCGGCCTGGGCTGCCGGGTCGGGGCCAAGCAGTCGGTGGTCAAGACCTGGCTGGCCGACGCCCACGCCACCGGGCACCCGGCTGATCGTCCGCACCCGGGTCAACCGGGTGCTGGCCGAGGGCGGCATCGCGCGGCGGGATCCTCGGGCACACCAGCGACGGCCACCGGGTCCAGATCAAGGCGCGCGCGGTGATCGCCGCCTGCGGGGCGATCCACACCCCGGCGCTGCTGCGCCGCTCGGGCCTGCGCAACGAGAACATCGGCAAGCACCTGCAGCTGCACCCGGCCGGGGTGGTGTTCGGCGTCTTCGACGAGGAGCTCAAGCCGTGGGAGGGGGTGATGCAGGCGCTCTACTCCGATCAGTTCCGCAACCTTGACGACGGCTACGGGCTCAAGCTCGAGACCGCCGCCCAGCACCCGCACCTGTTCATCCCGTTCGGCCCCTGGCGGGGCTCGCGCGACCACTACGAGCTGATGGAGGCGATCTCCAGCACCGTCCCGATGGGCGTCCTGCTGCGCGACCGCGACGGCGGCGAGGTCCGCGTCGGCCGCGACGGCGAGCCGGTGGTCCGCTACCGCCTGTCGGACTTCGACGCCGGCCATCTGCGCACCGGGATCGACGGGCGCCGCCGAGCTGCTCGAGGCGGCGGGCGCGCGGCGGATCTTCTCCTCCCACGCCAAGTGGGTCGCCTACGAGCCCGGCCGCTCGGGCTCGCGCGCCCAGTTCATGGCCGACGCCGACGCCGCCGGCTACGGCTCCGGCCAGGTGGCGCTGAACTCGTTTCACATCATGGGCTCGGCCCGGATGGGCGGCTCGCCGGACAGCTCGGCCTGCGATCCCACCGGTCAGACCTGGGAGGTGCGCAACCTCTACGTGCTCGACGGCTCGTCGTTCCCGACGCCGACCGGGGTCAACCCCCAGATCTCGATCCAGGCGATCGCGCACATGAGCGCGCGGGAGCTGGCCGCCAAGCTGGGCTGACGGCTCGACGTCAAGGGCCAGGCTGGCAGTAGACCCCGTCAAATTCGGCGGGAAAGGGCTGCCAGCCGGCCGGTACGCTGTCCGGCGTTGTGGCGTCTGCCGACCGGTGGGATACTCGTGGCAGGGACACAACGTTCACCTGCCCGGAGGTGATGACATGCCGGAGCCCGCCCACGTCCTTGTCGTCGCGCATCAGACGGCGGCGACCCCCGCTCTGCTGGAGGCGGTCAGGGAGCGTGCTCGAAGCGGGCCCGTCACCTTCCACCTGGTCGTCCCGCGCCAGGCCGCACGGGATGCACAAGGTGGTCGACCCCCAGGACACCGGCGACGAGCGAGGCCAACCACGTGCTGGCCGATGCGCTGCCCAAGCTGGGCCGAGGCGGCCGGCGTCACGGTCACCGGCAGCCTCGGCGACGCCGAGCCGCTGAGCGCGATCCAGGACGCCATCAACCTCGGCAACTACGACGAGATCATCATCTCGACGCTGCCGCGGCGGGTGTCGCGCTGGCTGAGGCTCGACCTGGTCTCCAAGACCAAGGCGCTGGGGCTGCCGGTGACGCACGTCGAGGCACACAGCCGAGAGCCGGCCGGGGTCGGGGTCGGGTCGGCGAGTCCAGCAGCTGAGCGGCGCCTCCGAGCCGGGGTATAGGCTGCCCGACCGTGAAGCTGGCGACGTTCGAGGTGCCCGGGCGGCCCGAGCCGCTCTCGGGACTGGTGCGCGACGACCGGGTGGTCGCGTTCGGCGGCCCCGACGGGGTGCGCGAGGCGCTGGCCACCGGCAAGGCGCCGGACCGCTCGCTGGGCGAGTGGCCGCTGGCCGACGTCCGCCTGCTGGCGCCGATCCCGCACCCGGGGACGATCTACGCGATCGGCCTCAACTACGCCGAGCACATCCGCGGAGACCGGTGGCACGCCGCCCGAGCAGCCGATCGTGTTCGTCAAGGTGGCGGCGTCGGTGGCGCCGCCGGGCGGCCCGATCCGCTGCCCGGAGGTGGTCCGGCGCCTGGACTACGAGGGCGAGCTGACGATCGTGATGGGCGCGGCGGGGCGATCGGCGGCTACTGCGTCGCCGACGACGTCACCGCGCGCGACCTCCAGGGCCGCGAGCCCCAGTGGACCCGGGCCAAGGGCGCCGACACGTTCTGCCCGTACGGGCCCTGGGTGACCACCGCCGACGAGGTCCCCGACCCGGGCGACCTGCGGCTGCGCACCTGGGTCAACGACGAGCTGCGCCAGGACAGCCGCACCTCGGACCTGATCTTCGGCTGCCAGGAGCTGGTCGAGTTCATCTCTCAGACCTGCACGCTGCAGCCGGGCGACCTGATCCTGACCGGCACGCCGAACGGCGTCGGGATGGCGCTTGACCCCCCGCAGTTTCTGCGGTCCGGGGACCGGGTACGAATCGCGATCGAAGGGCTAGGAGAGATCCGGCACGCCGTCGAATAGGTAGGGGCTCTCTATGAGGAGGAGGAGGTCGGGATGCTGAGGCTCCATCCGAGCACAGTCGATTACGTCATCCTGGGGATCTACTTCGTGGTCGTCCTCGGGATCGGCTTCGTGGCCAGGCTGTCGATCAAGACCGACCTCGACTTCTTCCTGTCAGGACGCTCGCTGCCGGCGTGGATCACCGGGCTGGCCTTCATCGCCGCCAACCTGGGCGCGCTGGAGATCCTCGGTCAGGCCGCCAACGGCGCCCAGTACGGCGTCCCGGCCGTCCACTACTACTGGATCGGTGCGGTCCCGGCGATGATCTTCCTGGGCCTGTTCATGATGCCGTTCTACTACGGGGCCAAGGTCAGATCGGTCCCCGAGTATCTGCGGCTGCGCTTCAACGAGGCCGCTCACGCCTTCAACGCCGGCACGTTCGCGATCGCGACCGTGCTGATCTCCGGCGTCAACCTGTTCGCGCTGGCGCTGATCATCCACCTGATGCTCGGCTGGTCGATCGTGTTCGCGATCCTGGTCGCCGCCGCGCTGGTGTTGGTCTACATCACGCTCGGCGGTCTGACCTCGGCGATCTACAACGAGGTGCTGCAGTTCTTCATCATCGTGGCCGCGCTATTGCCGCTGACGCTGGTGGCGCTGCACTCGATCGGCGGCATCAATGGCTTGGAGAAGAAGGTCAAGGCGTTCAAGCCGCTCGGCAACGCGGGCCTCCATGCCTGGGAGGGGCTCGGCATCCATCACGTGACCAACCCGCTGGGGTCGGACTGGGTGGGCGTGGTGTTCGGTCTCGGGTTCGTGCTCAGCTTCGGCTACTGGACGACCAACTTCGCCGAGGTCCAGCGCGCCCTGTCGGCCAAGAACATGTCGGCGGCCCGACGCACGCCGCTGATCGGCGCCTACCCGAAGATCTTCCTGCCGGCGATCATCATCCTCCCGGGCCTGATCGCCGTGCTCACCGTGCACGGTCTGGGCGTCAGCAAGGCGATCGGCCTGCAGTACAACACCGCGATCCCGCACCTGATCGGCAACTTCCTGCCCGAGGGGATGCTCGGCGTTGCCGTGACCGGGCTGATCGCGGCGTTCATGGCCGGGGTGGCCGCCAACGTCACCTCGTTCAACACGGTGGTCACCTACGACATCATCCAGTCCTACTTCGTCAAGGAGCGCGAGCCCGCCTACTACCTGCGCGCGGGCCGCATCGTGACGATCGTGGGGGTTTTGGTGTCGGTGTTCACGGCGTTCATCGCCAAGGGCTACTCGAACATCATGAACTACATCCAGACCCTGTTCTCGATCTTCAACGCGCCCCTGTTCGCCACCTTCATCATCGCCATGTTCTGGAAGCGGGCCACCGCCTGGGGCGGGTTCGTCAGCCTGGTGGCCGGCACCGCGGCGGCGTACGCGGTCAACCGCCTCAACGCCTACCACGCGATTTTCCATTTCGGCACCGCGCTGTCGGCGAGCTTCTGGCAGGCGATCATCGCCTTCATCGTCGGCGGTGTAACGCTGGTGGCGGTGTCGCTGTTCACCAAGCCCAAGACCGACGACGAGCTACGAGGGCTGGTGTGGGGCCTGACCCGCGACGATGTCGAGAGTCTCCGACGACCCGCGCGACAAGCTGTGGTGGCGCTCGCCGTGGCTGCTGGGCGGCGTCGCCATCGCCATTCTCATCGTGCTGAACATCATCTTCATCTAAGGAACGGAGCCAGCGAATGTCATCGTCTTCAGACCCGCCGTTCGGTGTTCCGGGCACCTCGTCCGAGGAGGGCATGGCCCCCACCGGTGCGACCGACGAGGAGGAGATCAGGGCCGCCAAGGCCGCCAACCGGTTCGACATCCGCCGGATAATCGGCGGTCTGTTCGCGCGTCTACGGCCTGATCCTGGTGCTGCTCGGGCTGTTCGGCTCGGCACGCTTCCAAGCACAAGGCGGCCGGCGTCAACATCAACCTGTGGACCGGGATCGGGATGCTGGTGTTCGCCGGGTTGATGATCTTCTGGGCGCTGTCGCGGCCCACGCAGCCCGAACCGCCCGAGACCCGCGGCGAGGGCTCGGGTCGGATCCGCCGGGCGCCGGCCACGTAGGGCGCCCGCGCCCGCGGATCGTCCGGCGGGTGGCTACTGCTGCACGAGGCGTTGACGGGATGTCCTCGCCCGGCGGGTGTCGGCCTCAGTGGTGCTCGATGACGCGGTCGATGAGTCCGTACTCGACGGCCTCATCGGCCTTGAAGAACCGGTCGCGCTCCATGTCGTCGTGGACCTGCTGGATCGACTGGCCGGTGTGGTGAGCGTAGATCTCGTCGATCCGGCCGCGGATGTTGAGGATCTCGCGGGCGTGGATCTCGATGTCGCTTGACTGGCCCTCGAAGCCGGCGCTGGGCTGGTGGATCAGTAGCCGCGAGTTGGGCAGCGAGAACCGCTTGCCCTTGGCCCCGCCGGTCAGCAGCAGCGAGCCCATCGACATGGCGATCCCGACGCAGATGGTCTGGATCTCCGGCTTGATGAACTGCATCGTGTCGTAGATCGCCAGCCCCGAGTAGATCGATCCGCCCGGGCAGTTGATGTAGATCGAGATGTCCTTGTCGGGATCCTGGGACTCCAGGTGCAGCAGCTGAGCGACGACCAGGTTCGCGATCTGGTCGTCGATCGGCGTGCCCAAAAAAACGATCCGCTCGTTGAGCAGACGGCTGTAGATGTCGAACTCGCGCTCGCCACGGGCGGTCCGTTCGATGACCATGGGGACTAGGGGCATCCCAGACACCCTAGAACATGCGCTGAGGCACCACTCGCGCCCGCGCCTACGGAACGATCACCGCGGTGCCTTCAAAGCGTCCCGCCCGCAGGTCGTCGAGCGCCTGTTCGGCATCCTCGAGCGCGTACTTGGTGATCGTGGTGCGAACCGGGATCTCCTGGGCCAGCGCCAGGAACTCGTAGCCGTCCTGGCGGGTCAGGTTGGCCACCGAGCGAATCGTCCGCTCATGCCAGAGCAGCTCGTAGGCAAACGAGGGGATGTCGGTCATGTGGATTCCGGCGCACACCACGGTGCCGCCGGCAGCCATCGAGGCCAGGGCCAACGGCACCAGCGGGCCGGCGGGGGCGAAGATGATGGCGGCGTCGAGCTCTTCGGGCGGGCGGTCCTCGCTGGCGCCCGCCCACACCGCCCCCAGCGAGCGGGCGAACTCCTGAGTGCGGGTGTCGCCGGCCCGCGTGAAGGCGTACACCTCGCGGCCCTGGTGGGCGGCCACCTGGCAGATCATGTGGGCCGCCGAGCCGAAGCCGTAGAGGCCGAGCCGGTTGGCGTCACCGGCCAGTCGCAGCGCGCGATAGCCGATCAGGCCGCCGCACAGCAGTGGCGCCGCCTGGTCGTCGGAGAGGCTGTCGGGCAGCGGCAGGCAGAAGCGCTCGTCGGCCACCGTCAGCTGGGCGTAGCCCCCGTCGATGTCGCGTCCGGTGAAGCGGGCATTGACGCACAGGTTCTCGCGCCCGCTGACGCAGTAGCGGCACTCCCCGTCGGTGTAACCCAGCCACGGCACCCCGACGCGGCGGCCGTCCTCGGTCACGCCCACGATCTGGTGGCCCAACACGACCGGCAGCTTGGTGGCCTCGATCTCGCTGTCGCGCAGGTGAAGATCGGTCCGGCACACCCCGCACGCGGCCACCCGCAGCAGCAGCTGGCCGTCGGCCGGCGTCGGATCGGGGATGGTCGCCGCCGTCAGCGGCGAGCCGGGACGCTTCAGCAACATAGCCCGCATCGACAGACATTGTTGCGCCACGCGTTAGCGTTGACCACGGCGATGGTTCCGCTCAACGTACCCAACGTCCTCACCGTCATCCGCATCCTCCTCGTGCCGGTGCTGGTGGTGGCGCTGCTGGAGAAGACCGGCGGGGGAGACCTGCTGGCGGCGATCGTGTTCGCGGTCGCCTCGCTCACCGACGCCATCGACGGGTATCTGGCCCGCTCGCGCAACTGGGTGACCACGTTCGGCAAGCTCATGGATCCGATCGCCGACAAGCTGTTGATCGTGGCCGCGCTGGTGGCGCTGGTATCGCTGGGGCGGCTCCAGGCGTGGGTGGCGATGGTGATCATCTGCCGCGAGTTCGCGGTCACCGCCCTGCGCCTGGCTGCCGGCGCCGCCGAGGGCATCGTGATTCCCGCCAGCTCGTTGGGCAAGCTCAAGACCGCCTTCCAGGTGGCGATGGTGCTGGCGCTGATCGCCTTCCCGGACCGCCCCGCCTGGGTGACGGCGCTGGTCTACGTGACCGTGCTCATCACCGTGCTCTCAGGCGCCGACTACTTCTTCGGGTTGCGGCGGCGCCTGTCGGAGTCGGCGCGCACGCGCGGGGGCAAGCGCGAGAGCGGCGGCCCGCGCGAGACCCGAGCTTGAGAGCCTCTAGGAGGAGCCGGCCAGCCAGGCGCTGAGCGGCATGTGCCGGCTGGCCGGAACTCCGCTCTCGAGCTCGCGGCGGACTTCGCCCAGCGTCCCGAACCGCTCCGCCACCACGTTGTGCTGGTGGATGGTCTCCAGGTTCACCTGGCGGGCCGAGACAAACGCGCGGTCGTCGAGCGCCGGGAAGCGGTCGATCACCCCGCGGACCATCTCGCGCACGCAATCCTCGACGAACCGCGGGCGCCGGTGGGCCTTCTCCACCACGTGCGCCTCGTCGCTGCGCTTCATCAGCTCGTAGATCTCAGACGACATCGATTGCTCGACGATCTCCAGCAAGGTGGTGGCGTCGATCTCGTCCTCGCACAGCTCGGTGCAGCCGATGTAGAGCGTGCCCAGCCCACGCTGGTTGTGGGTGGCCACCGGCACCGCCTCGAGGATGCGCGCGATCTCGTCGGCGTCGAAGCCCTCGCGGTCTAACCGCTCGCGGGCCGAGTCGGCGATCAGCTCCTGGGCGCACGGGCAGGCGGTCATGCCCTGGGCCGTGACCCCGATCAGCCGGCGGGTCCCGAGCTCGCTGGCCACCGCGCATCCGTGCATCGTGTACAGCTCCTGGGTGCGCACGCCGGATACGGGGGCGGGCTTGTGCTCGGGGAAGCGGGCCTCCACGGTGACCTCGGCACGGCGGGCGTGCTGGCGCTCGCGCACCAGCTCTGCGATCCGCTCGGCCAGCGTCTCGGCCTTGAAGCTCGAGCCGCCGAGGACCACCGCGCCGATCGCCTCGTTGACCACCTCCTCGAAGCGCGACATGTGGGCGCCCTTCTGATCGGCCTCCAGCTCGATCACGCACTCGAACCGGGCCGAGAACAGCTGCTCGGCTCCGTTGTGGCGCAGCCGGATCACCTTCTCTACGCCGGTGACGCCGACGCGAGAGAGGCTCAGCGCCACCGACGGTGACCGGGCCTGGACGTCGTTCAGGGTCAGGATGGGCGTGGGCTCATCGCTCATTTCCAGTTACAGACTAGTGGTGTCGCGCCTCCGGCTCGCGGTGGCGGCCGGGCCGTTGGCCCCGCTTGAGCCGCCCATACGCGGCGGCCAGCGGGCTTTGCCCCGGCTGAGAGATAGTTGGTGGTCGCTTGGGATTGTGGTATCACTCACCGGCCGTACACAGAGTTGCGAGAGGGAGCCACCCCTTCACGGGGGCGTCTCGAGACCGCGTATAGGAGGAGCTCAGGGGCTGTGAGCGTTGACGAAATCGTTCTCTTGAGCGACGACGCGCCGATCGCGGAGTTGGAGGAACTGCGTCCGCTGATCGCCGAGGGACATGAGCGTGGGTATCTCACCTTCACCCAGATCGAAACGTGTCTGGAGGAGGCCGAGGTCACCAAGGAGCAGGTCCAGGAGCTGCATTCGTACCTGGACGAGCAGGGCATCGACGTCGTCGGGTCAGACGGCAAGCCGGCCAAGTCCGAGGCCGGCAGCGTCGAAGCCAACGCGCAGGCGAGCGCCGAGCCCGACGCCGAGCGCCGCAAGAAGGTCGCGCTCGACCTTACCGTTGAGCCGAGCCTCGACTCGCTGCGCCTCTACCTGCGTTCGATCGGGCGGGTCAACCTGCTCACCGCCGAGCAGGAGGTGATGCTGGCGCGACGGATCGAGCGTGGGGACATGCTGGCCAAGCAGCAGATGATCGAAGCGAATCTGCGCCTGGTGGTCTCGATCGCCAAGAGCTACCTGGGCCGCGGGCTGACCTTCCTGGACCTGATCCAGGAGGGCTCGATGGGTCTGATCCGCGCGGTCGAGAAGTTCGACTACCGCCGCGGCTACAAGTTCTCCACCTACGCGACCTGGTGGATCCGCCAGGCGGTCACTCGCGCCATCGCCGACAAGGGGCGGACCATCCGCATCCCTGTCCACATGGTCGAGAAACTCAACAAGGTCGTCCACGTCGAGCGCCAGCTGGTCCAGCAGCTCGGGCGCGAGCCGACGCCGGAGGAGATCGCCATCGAGCTCGAGACCACTGTCCGCGAGGTACGCGACGTCCTGCGCATGGCCCAACAGCCGATCTCGCTGGAAAAGCCAATCGGCGAGGAGGACGACTCCGCGCTCGGCGACTTCGTCGAGGATCAGACCGCCGAATCGCCGTTCGAGCTGGCCGCCGAACACCTGCGACGTGAGAACCTTCGCCGCGCTCTGGCCGCTCTGCCCGCGCGCGAACGCGAGGTGATCGAGATGCGCTTCGGCCTCACCGGGGAGCGTCCGTACACGCTGGAGGAAGTGGGGCGGGCGTTCAACGTCACCCGCGAGCGGATCAGGCAGATCGAAAACCACACCCTGAAGAAGCTCGAGGCGTTGCCGGAGGCCCAAAGGCTCCGCGACGCCTCGTAGGCAGCTCGCCTATTGACCGCCGGGTCTTCAAATGGCAACGGCCCGGCGCTGTCGATCATCGTCCCGGCGACGGGCGTGCGCCCGTCGCTGCCTCGCTGCCTGGCCGCCATCGACGCCGGGATCGGCCTCCACGATGAGCTGATCGTGATCCGTGACGCGCCCCAGCCAGGCCCGGCCAGCGCGCGCAACCACGGGGCCCAGGACGCGTCCGGCGCGATCCTGGTGTTTGTCGACGCCGACGTGGAGATCCGCGATGATGCCCTGGCCCGGATTCGGCGCCGGTTTGCCGCCGACCCGGAACTGGCGGCGGTGTTCGGGAGCTACGACGACAGCCCCGAGGAGCGCGATGTCGTCTCCACCTTCCGGAACCTCCTGCACCACTACGTGCACCAGGGCGCCGGCGGGAAGGTCAACAGCTTCTGGGCCGGGTTGGGAGCCGTTCGCCGCAGCTCGTTTGAGCAGGTCGGAGGCTTCGACACGCGGATCGAGCGGGCGTCGGTCGAGGACATCGAACTGGGCGCGCGGTTGGCCGCGGCCTCCGGCCGGATCGAGCTCGATCCCGACATCCAGGGCAAACACCTGAAGCGCTGGACGCTTCAGACGATGGTCCGCACCGACCTGCGCCAGCGAGGGATCCCTTGGACCCGGCTGGCGCTGAGGGGTCGAGCCACCCGTTCGAGTCTGAACCTCTCGTGGCGACATCGGCTCAGCGCCGCCGCATCGCTGCTGCTGATGCTGTCGCTGACACGACGGCGTCCGCGGGCGGCGATCGCCTCCCTGGGCGTGCTGTGCACGCTCAACCGGCCCTTCTACCGCGTGCTGGCCGGGCACGGCCGGCGATACCTGGCGGCGGGGGTCGTCCTGCACGTCGTGCACCACCTGACCAGCGCGGTCGCGCTGGTGGTGGGGATCGTCGGGATGCCGACCGACAAGTCGCCGGTGGGGCGCCGCGGTGGGCGCTGAGATGCCGACCCAGCCGGCCCCGCCGACCGGGACGGCGCCGAGACGGGCCGCCGACACAGACGGCGCGCCCGCGGCCGCCGCGGTCGGGGTCGTGGTTGCGCTGCGGGCGACGGCCCGTTCGGATGGACGCGTGGTCGCGCTCGGCGTCGCCTCCGCGCTGGTGGCGATCCCCTACCTGCTCTCGTTGGCCAGTCCGTTGCGGTTGCAGCCCGACTCCGTGGCTACCTCTCGCTCGCGAACGGGCTCCCCCTGGCGGCCCGCCACCAGGCCTACCCGCCTGGCTACCCGGCGATGCTGAACGCGCTTGAGCACCTGGGGCTGGGGGCACCGTGGGGCCTCGTCGGCGCCAACCTGGTCCTACTCGCCGCCGGCCTGGCCGCGGCCTACGCCCTGTGCCGCCGGTCGCCTGGGGCTGTCGCCGATGCTGGCGGCGCTGGTGTGCCTGGGGACGCTGCTGTCGCGGACCGTCTCGCTGTTCAGCACCGCCGCCACTGAGCGAGGTCCCTTACTTCGGCGTGGCCTTGTTGTGCGTGCTCGTCCTGTCGATCGCCGATCGCCGGTCAGGCCGGGGAGGCTTGGCGCTCGTTGGGGCTGGCGCGTCGTGCTGGCGGCGGCCGCCGTGTCGATCCGCGTCCTCGGCCTGGCGCTGGTCGCGCCGCTCGCTGTACGTGGCGGTAGGCGGCGAGCGGCTGGCCCGGGTTGGCTCGCGGCTCCGCCGCGGTCGGTCCGGCGGCGCTGACGTCTGCGTCGGGGTCGCTGATCCTGCTGGTGGTCGCCGGGCGTGGTGGCTGTGGAGCTCAGCCCCTACTGGCACCACATCGAGGGACCTGGCAGACCTACGGCGGAGTTGGGGCCTTCCTGGACCACATCGCCATCGAGATGCGCACCAAGATCATCAGCCTGGGGGAGCTGGGCTCCCAGACGAGGTGCTGCCGCCGCGGGCCACTGCGGCTGCAGCCCCGGCCTACGTCGCGCTGGGGCTGGGGGTGGCCGGGCTGGTCGTCTACGGCTGGCTCGGACGGCGGCGGTTCGGAGTCGGTGGAGGCGTTCATCCTGGGCACGGCGGCGGTCATCCTGGTCTACGCCGGCGGCGTGGCCGCGGTTCTGGATCGCCGTGATCCCGTTCCTGCTCGCGTATGCGGTTCTCGGGCGGCCTGCGGCTAGCGCGGTTCAGGCCTCTGCGCTACGCGCTCGTTCTGTTCGCGGCCGCATTCGCGATCGCCGGCGGGGTGTGGCTCGGTCGAATCGGTTCAGATCAGCACATCTGGGCGCCAGTTCCCGTCCCTGTGGGCGCGTCAGGCGACCCCGCAGATCGTCTCCAGCTACCGGGTCGCCTGGGGCCAGGCGCACCTGTGGGATCTGTACTGGGCACAGCCCAGGGCGGTGACACTGCTGCATCGGTACGAGCCTCTGGCGCGGGTGTGGGAGTGGTAGCCACGACGCGGTTACGCGCGCTGGCCCTGGTCGCAGTGTTCAAGTGGCTGCACGTCGATTATCTGCACGCGCTCGCCGAGCGGTTCGACCTCACGGTGGGTTTCGTGAGTGAGGGTCACCCGGGCGCGGCCGCCACGGCGGCGCGAGAGGGATTGCGAATGCGTCAGCTGCCTGAGTCGCCTGGCGGGGCGCAGCGTCGCGCGCTGTCTGACCTGATCGCCGCCGTCGATCCCGAGGTGATTCACGCCATGTACTACCGCCACGAGGAGTTGACGGTGCTGGCTCGCGAGCGGGCGCCGGAGGCGGCGGTGATCTACGAGTGCCGTGATCCGCTGAGCACTCTGGCCCGAGCGCCGGGCTCAGTGCAGGACAGGCTTGGTCGCGAGCGCCGGGCGCTCGAGGCCAGCGACGGGCAGGTGTTCGTCAGCCACGCGCTGCGCAGGTACCTGGAGGATCGTCACGAGCTCTCGCTGGGCGCCACATCGATCGTCGTCCCGCATGGGTTCCGGCTCTCGGGTTTGGCTCCGCCGTCGCCCAAGCTGAGTGAGGCCGACGGCCGCATGCACCTGGCGCTGGTCGGCACCACCAGTGGCGTGCCCGGCCACTCCCGCTATCACGTCGAGATCATCGAGCGCCTGATCGGGCTCGGGTTCGAGGTGCACTCGCACTTCTTCGAGCCGGCGTCGCGGGAGGAGGGCGATGTGTACCGCGCCCTGGCCCGCCGCAACCCGCACTACCACCGCGAGGACACCGTCGCGCTCCGAGCCGGGACCGTGCTCTCGCAGGTCATGTCTCGCTACGACGTGATGGGCGTCTTCCACGATCTCGAGCCGCTCGAGCACGACGAGACCGAAACGCTGGCCGTCTGCATGCCGACCAAGGCCGTGTGCGGATGGTTTCACGGTGGCATCCCGGTCGTGTGCTCGTCGCACTACCGGGGCGTGATCGAGCAGATCGACCGCTACGGGATCGGCTTCGTCTATGACGAGTGGGAGGAGCTTGCCGCGCTGGCCCGCGATCGCGGGTCAGTCGCCGGCGCGACCGCGCGGACGCTGCCGATACGCGGTCGTTTCAGCAACGAGTGGGGGGCGGCGCGGGTCGAGCAGCTTGGGCGAGGACTGCTGGTGGGACGCGAGCTGCAGACGGCCGCTGCCGGAGTGCCCCGTGTCTAGCCGCGCGGTGGCGCATCCGCTGCGCAATGGTGCGTCCCCGAGCGACGAGGGGGGCCGGGACTGGGCGATCCGGGCCCGCGGGGTCAACAAGGCCTTTCAGCCGCGGCGCGAGCGCCGGTCGACGATCAGGGATGTGTTGCTGCACCCGTTGCGGTCAAAGCCCCGGGGGGAGATCGAGGCGTTGCGCACCCTGGACTTTGACGTGACTCGGGGTGAATTCGTGGGTGTGGTGGGCCGCAACGGGAGCGGCAAGAGCACGCTGCTGCGGCTGCTGGCCGGGATCTACCCGATCGACACCGGCGAGCTCGAGGTGCGGGGACGGGTCGCCCCGTTCATCGAGCTCGGGGTGGGGTTCAACCCCGATCTCGCCGCCCGCGACAACGTGGTCATAAACGCGGTGATGCTCGGTCTCAGCCCGCGCCAGGCGCGGCGTCACTTCGACGAGATCATCGATTTCGCCGAGCTGCGCCAGTTCGCGGATATGAAGCTCAAGAACTTCTCGTCGGGGATGATCGTGCGCCTGGCGTTCGCGGTGACCGTGCACGTCGACGCCGAGATCCTCCTGTTCGACGAGGTGCTGGCGGTCGGAGACGGCGCCTTTCAACAGAAGTGCTACCGCCGCTTCCAGCAGCTCAAGGACGAGGGCCGCACCGTCCTGCTGGTGACCCACGAGATGCCGCTGGTGGAGCGCTTCTGCGACCGCGCCATCCTGCTCGAGCGCGGGGAGATCGTGGGCCTGGGCGACCCTGCCACCGTGGCGCGCCGGTACGGCGAGCTCAACGCCGCCGTGGGGGAGTCGCAGAACCACATCGGTGATCGTGTGGGGGCGGGGCTCGGTGCCGCGGCGCGGATCCGCTCGGTGTGGTTCGAGGACGACGACGGCCGGCCGATCCGAATGCTCGAGCAGGGGGCGCGCTGCCGCGTCTGCGCGGAGGTGGTGTTCTCCTCGATGGTCGAGGAGCCGGTGCTCGAGCTTGCCCTCCGCGACAGCTCTCACCGGGTGGTGTTCGCCACCAGCAGCGATTGGGCGCATGGGCCGGCGGGCCGGTTCGAGGACGGCGAGCGGATGGTGGCCCGGGTCAGCTTCGAGAACTGGCTGGCGACGGGCCGCTACACGATCTCGGCGTCGCTGTCGAGCGCCGCCGGCGGCCTGTTCGACGAGACTGCCGAACTCGCGGAACTCAACGTCTTCGGGCGCCGCCAAACCGGCGGAGTGGCCGATCTGCCCCACGAGTTCGAGATCGATCAGCAATGAGCTCGCTCGCGGTTCGCAGTCAGCGAGAGGGCGGCGCCCGGCGGATGTTCACGCTGGCGTGGACACTGGCGCTGGCCGAGTTCAAGCTTCGCTACCTCGACGCCAAGCTCAGCTACCTCTGGTGCGTCATGCGCCCGCTGGCGCTGTTCGCCGTTCTCTACGCGGTGTTCACGCGGGTCGGCAACTTCAACCACGGGGTGCCGCACTACGGCGTCTACCTGCTGACCACCGTGGTGCTATGGACGTACTTCGCCGAGTCGACGGCGACCGCGGTGGGATGCCTGGTACGGGGCGGGGACCTGGTCCGCAAGGTCGCCTTCCCCCGCATCGCGGTGCCGCTGGCCGTCACGCTGACCTCACTGCTCGATCTGTTGATGAATCTGGTCGCGCTGATCGTCCTGATGCTGGTCACAGGGGTGTCGCCGCGGTGGAGCTGGCTCGAGCTCCCTCTGCTGATCCTGGCCCTTTCCGTGTACATCACCGGACTGTCGCTGATCATGTCGATCCTGTTCGTCCGCTACCGGGACGTCGACCAGATCTGGACCGTGGTCCGTCAGGCCCTGTTCTACGTCACACCGACTCTGTATGTGGTGTCGGCGCTGCCCGGCGTCCTGAGCCAGGTGGCGTCGGCCAACCCGCTAGCGGCGATCTTCACCCAGGCCCGAAACGCGCTGGTCGACCCGTCGGCGCCGACGGCGGCGCAGGCGGTCGGCGGGGCAGTGTGGCTGCTGATCCCGCTGGCGGTGACCATCGGCGCGTTAGTGCTGGGCGTGTTCATGTATCACCGCGGCAGCGCGCACGTGGCCGAGATCCTGTGATCGGGCTGTCCGATCGGCTCGTTCTCGGTTATCACGCGATCAGCGACGGTTGGCCGGCGGCGGCGTCGATCGAGCCATCCCGACTCGATGTCCAAGTGGGTCTGCTGGTGTCACGGGGGTACCGCGGCGCCCGGTTCACCGACGTGGTCGGCGGCGGCGGCCCCAGCCGTGCGGTGGCGGTGACGTTCGACGACGGGCTGCGGTCAGTGGTCGCGAACGCCCGGCCGGTGCTGGCGCGCCACGGACTCGTGGGCACGGTGTTCCTGCCCACGCGGTTCATCGGCCGCGGCGCTCCGGTCGACTGGCCGGTGGTGGACCGTTGGATCGGGGGCCCGCACGAGTCAGAGCTGACCCCGATGTCCTGGGACGACGCCGCCGCGCTGGTGGATGCGGGCTGGGAGGTCGGCTCGCACACCTGCACCCATCTCGACCTGACCGGTTTGGACGAGACGGGCTTGCGTCATGAGTTGGTCGACTCGCGCCAGGAGGTCGAGGATCGGCTCGGCGTGCGGTGCCGCTCGCTGGCCTATCCCTACGGGGCCGCGGATCGGCGAGTGATGGCGGCCGCGCGGCGAGCCGGCTACGAGGCCGCCGCCGGGCTGCCGGCCCGGATCCATCGCCCTCACCGGTTCTGCTGGCCGCGGGTCGGGGTGTGGCACAACGATCCGGCGCCCGTGTTCGAGGTCAAGCTGTCGCGGTGGGGGCGGCGCCGGCTGGATCTCGTGACCGGACGGATGCGGCCGGTGCCACGGTGGAGGCTGGCGAGTCCATGAGTGCGTTCGTGTCGGTTGTCATCCCCACCCACGACCGGGCAGCCGAGCTGGCCCGGTCCGCGGCAGCGGTGCTGGCGGTCGACTATCCGCGGGAGCGATTCGAGGTGATCGTCGTCGACGCCGGCTCGGCGGAGCCGGTGGCGGTGGAGGGCGTCGATGCGACCTTGGCGCTGGCATCGCGGGACGCGAACCGGGCGCGCAATGCAGGCATTTCGGCGGCGCATGGAGAGCTGGTCGTCCTCATCGACGACGACGTGGTGGTGCCGCCCGGCTGGCTGCGGGCCCTGGTCGCCGGCGCCGCGCGCTGGCCTGAAGTCGAGTGCTTTGGCGGCCCGGTGAAGCCGGTGTACGACGGCGAGTTGCCGCGTCTGTGCGGCTCGCACGATCTGGCCGGCAGTTCGTTCTGGGAGGACGACTCGGAGCATGCCGTGGGCGAGGTGTGGGGCGGCAACATGGCGGTCCGACGTTCGGCGATCAGCCGCGTGGGTGGCTTTCGCGAGGGGATGCGCGTGCACCAGGAGTGGGAGTGGGAGCAGCGGCTGCTGGCCGCCGGCGGGACGATCGTGTATCTGCCATCGGCGTGGCTCTGGCATCACCGCTCGGCTTCACGGCTACGGGTGATCCCGATGGTGCGCCAGTACTTCCGGCGCGGATACGTACGGGCACAGGTGGGTCCGCGCGTGTCGGCTGGCCAGGCGCTGCGTCGCTCAGGCCGCTGGCTCGGTCACGCGCTCGGCACCGGTTGCACCCGAGGCTGGACCGAGACGGCGCGGAGCCTTGGACTGCTGTGCGGATCCGTCGCGCAAGCTTGGTGCGCGGTTGACGACGTCCCTGTAGAGGCGGATGAATTGGTCGGTCTCGCGCCCGGCGCCGAAGTGCGCCATCGCGTGCTCGCGGGCGGCGCTGCCGAGCCGGCGTCCGAGCGCGCGGTCGTGGTGCAGGACGCGTAGCGCTGCGGCGGCCGCGTGTGGCGCGCGTGGCGCGACCAGCAGCCCCGTCTCGCCGTCGGCGACCATCTCCCGGGCGGCGGGATAGCCGGCGACCACCACCGGCAGGCCACAGGCCATCGCTTCGGTCACCGCCACCCCCCAGCCCTCGCTGACGCTCGGGTGAAGCAGAACGTCGGCAGCTTGCAGCCGGCTGATCACCTTCGCGTGGGGCAGGGCGCCCGTGAGCTGCACTTTCTCGGTCAACCCCAGCTGTTCGACGAGGCCGGTCAGGCGGGCCCGTTGGGAGGGCTCGGCGAGCGCCGGTGGCGGGTCGCCTCCGATCACGGTCAGCGTCGCCGGTACCCCTTCGTCGTTGAGCAGTCGCAGGGCCCGGATCGCGTACTCGTGCCCCTTGAGCTCGCGCAGGCGTCCGACGCACACGATCCGAAGGTGATCGCAGCGTGGCTTGTGCTCGATGGGTCCGATCGCGTCCACATCGATGCCGGGCCGGATCACCCAGGTCTTGTCAGGATCCGCGCCGAGTTCGCGAGCGTTTGCCGCCACGGCGTCTGACACGCAGTGGACAGCGCTGGCGCCGGCCAAGGCCCGGCCGAGTGCCTGCGCAAACTGCTCGCCGCCGCGCCGGCGCGCCCTGATATTGACCTCACTGCCGTGGCAGCTGATCACGTGCGGGCGCCCCCAGGTTTGTACGAGCGGCTGGTATGTGATCGCCGCCGAGCCCCACTCGAAGTGGACCACGTCGCAACCGGTGTCGGCTAGGGCGAGGTAGGCGCGAAGCCGGCGCGCGAGGCGGCCGGGCCTGGCCGAGCGATGGGCGGCCCGTACCGCGTCGTGAAGCCGGCGCGGGTGGCGTCCGGTCAGGCGGGCGGCGTCGAGCGCGATTCCGGTCGCTCGGGTAGAGCTGCGCTCGGCCCAGTGGGGGTGGGGGAGCACCTCCACGTCGTTGAGCTGTGGCAGCGTTTCGTGGCGCCCTGGGGCGACGGCTGCGGTGACGCGTAGGCCACGGGCGGCGAGGCGCTCGAGCTTGTCGACCACGAAGGTGTCGAGCGGCGTGCCGAGACCGAGCTCGACGAGGTGGAGTGGAGTGCCGGGTTGGGCCTGGGTCACAGCCTGGGTCACAGGAACACGACCCGCTCGCGCGCGCTACCGATCAGGCGGCCCGTCTGCTGGGCAGTGCGCACTGTCCAGCGTCCGCGGCGGGCCGCCGAGAACGGCAGCAGGGGAAGGTTGGCCAGTGTCCACGCCCACGCCCGCAGCGTGTCGGCCGGCGGCGTGCGGCGCAGACCGGAGGCCGCGAAGTCCCGGTACAGGCGTGCCTCAGACGTGCCCCAGCGGAAGCGCTGGCGCGCCGTGGCTCGCAGGCTGGTCCGGTAGCGATAGGCGACGACGGCCTCCGGCGCGGCCTGCAGTCGGTAGCCGGCGCGTCGTGCCCGCCGCGCCAGGTCCTCGTCCTCGGCGCCCGGGTGGCTCTCATCAAAGCCGTCCAGCGCATTGAACGGGCGGACCCACACCGCGCAGCTGGCGGTCGTGAACCGGGGCTCGAGCCCCTGGCTGCGCCGCTGCCAGCTCGGGGCGCGCTGCCATTTCCGGATCGGCTCGGGGTTGAGGCGATCGGTGTCCAGCGCGCCGGCGATCAGCTCGCCGCCGGGGGCGGCGGCGGCCAGGGCCGTCAGCCAGCCGCTCGCGACAACGTCATCGGCATCGCAGAACGCCAGCAGGTCACCGCAGGCGGCGGCGGCTCCGCGGTTGCGGGCGGCCGCAGATCCGTTTCTCGTCCTCGGGGGTGCGGCCGTGTCGACGATGTGAAGCGCGGCGAACCGTGCCGCGTGCCTGCGCACGATCTCCCGAGTGGCGTCGGTGGAGCGGTCGTCGACGACGATCAGCTCGTAGGTCGCGCTGTAATCCTGCGCCGCCAGCGCCTCGAGTTGGGCGGCGATCGTGGCCGCGCCGTTGCGGACCGGCAGCACCACGCTGATGAGTCGCGGGGGCGTTCGCGTCATCCTGCGTTGGCAGCGCGGCGGCCCGCGATGAGGCCGGCGACGTAGGCGCCCGTGGCCGGAAGCAGCATCGGCCACGCGTGGATCGGGCGCCGTCCGGGGTGGCCGGTGTCGATGCGACGGGCCCAGCGCAGCGCCCGTGGCAGGTTGGCCACTGCCTCACGGGCGGCCGCCCCGGTGTTCGGTCGCCCCTTGAGCATAATCTGGGTGTGCGCGTTGCGGACGCCGCGCCGGTAGTGATCGCTGATTAGGGCTAGCGGGGTGGCGGCGTTGCGATGAGCGGTACGCACGTCGCCGGCCCACACGATGTCGAGTCGCTCCAGGACCCGGGCGGTGAACTCCGAGTCCTCGCCGCCGGGAAGGTCCTCGCGGAAGCGGCCGAAGCGCTCGAACGTGTCACGGTGACACGAGAGGCCCAGCATCAGCCGCTCGGCGGCCGGCGTGTCGGGAAACCGCTGCTGGTAGCGCAACAGGTGCGACGCCCAGGCGCTGCGGCTGTGCGGGAAAGCGTTGGTGATGGCGCTGGCCACGACCTCGGCGCCGGCCCGGTGCTCGCGCAGGCGGCCGGCGATCCAGCCCGGCTCGGCCAGGCAGTCGGCCTCCAGGAACGCGACGTACGGAGCACGCGTAGCGTGAATGCCGGCGTTGCGAGCCTCGCTGCAGGAGCGCCTGCGCTCCGAGGCCACCACCCGGACGCGGGGACACTCCCGGGCCAGCAGCGTCGGCGTGGGGCCGCCGCCGGAGTGCGACACCACGACCTCGATCGGCTCGTGCTGTTCGAGCAGTGAGTTGACCGCAGACAGCACCGTGTCGTGATTGTCGTAGGACAGCACGACGACGCACAGCAGCGGCTCGGTTGTGCCAGGGTGCCCCATCGGCCAGGGCGTGAAAGATAACGGCGTGGACAAGGAAGCGGACGGATTCAGTCGAGTGGCAAGGCGGGGGCAGCGGTTCGTCATACGCACGTCCGAGGGGCCGCTGCGTCATGTTTGGAGGGCAGCCTACGCGGGGCTGGCTCGGGGCTGGGCGCTGTGGCTGCGCGGCGGCGACCGCCGGGCGACCGCGTTCGTGCGACGAAGCGTCGGCGCCCGCGCCGTCCGCTACGGGGTCTCTGACATCGACCTGGCCGTGGTTGTTCCGGCCGATCCGGGCCGTCCCGGCCGCGCGCGCGAGCGCGTGCTATCGCGCCACGACCGGCTGCTGAGGGCCCTGCCGAGCCCAGGCACCGCGTTGCTCGACCGGCCGATGGTGCTCGAGTCCGATGAGCTCGCGGGCGTCGCGCGGATGTCGTCCTTGACGGCGAGCAGCGCGGTCTACTTCGGTCCCCGTTCCCACCAGGATCGCATCGTGCTGCACGACCTTCCCGGGCTCCGAGGTCCCACGACCGAGTGGCGCCGCGTATCCGGTCCAGCTCGCGCCCTGCCGCGTCCGACGTCGGACCGCGCCCGCTTGTGCGTCGCCGCCTGGCTCGCGCTTCAGGCCTTGTGGCGACTGCTGCTGCAGGACTGCCCGGCTCCGGCGCGGGCCCACAGCCCGTACTTCTGCCTCAAGCTGGTGGCCGAGCCGGCGCGCATCTGGCTGGCGCTGTCGTCCGCAGAGTTCCCGGTGAGCCATCGGGAGATCCTGGAGCGAGCGCTGCCGCTGCTGCCCGAGGAAGAGCGGGCGATCCGGCGAGCGCTGTGGCTGGAGCGGCGGCTGACGGATGGGGTGCAGCCGCCGCTGGCCGAGTTCCTCGGCTATCTCGTCGGGCTCTCTGACCGGATCGCGGCCGAGCTTGAGCGCCGACGTGCCATCGGCGGGCGCGTCACACGTCAGGCTCGACTGGATGGCCTCGGATCCGCTGGCGGCGGGCGACGGCGGCTTCGGCCGACGGCGCCGCGCTGCCTCTGGCCGACTGGCGGGCGCTGGTCCGCGGCGGGATTCGGTGGCGAGGCCGGGTGCTGAGCGATCCTCCCGACGAGACGCTGGTGCCGTCGCCCTTGGACCCCGCGCGGCTCGCCGACCTGGTTGCGGCCGTGGGGGCGGGTAGTCACGGCTGCTACCCGGCGCTGCGCCATGGTCGGCTGTTGGTCCTGGCCAGCCGGCGGTGGCCGCGGACGCACTTGCGGGCTGTGCAATGCGCGCTGACCGATCCAGTTTCCTTCGCCCTGCTGGACGGTCGGCCGGCGGCGTCATTTGCCGAGGTGCCGGGCTGGTCGGCGGGCGACGCCGCCGCCCGGGCGGTCGCCGAGCATCGGGCCTGGCTGGCGCACGGCGACTTGGTGGTGGGGATGGATGCGCTCCAACCGTCCGGGGCAGAGGAGTTGGGGATGCTGGTGAGCGCGATCCGGGCGTCCCTGTTCGCCGACAGCGTGGCCGACGGCGAGCCGGTGCTGACCGTGGGCGCGGCCGGCACGCTGCGGGCCTGGCGAAGGGTGAGTCCCGGGGTGGCTGGCGTGGCCGACGACATCGAGGAGGCGTACTTCGCCTGGCGCCGTGAGGGCACGGTTCCGTCTCGGCGGGTGGTCGACGCCGCCCGGGCGCTGGTGGGCGGTCTTCGCTCGTATGCGCGCGGTTAGAGTGCCTGGATCGCGCACGATCCCCCGGATCCCGGCTCGCCGCTGAGCCTCAACTTCCACGGCCTGCGCGTCTCGATCGCCGGGGAGTGGCCGGAGGTGCTCGAAGAGCTGAGCGCTGACTTCGCCTGGTTTGCCGGGGGAGCCGGGGTCGGTGCGGCGGATGTCACGGTGGTCGTCGAGCGTCGCCCCCCGGATTTCGATGCTCTTGGCGACCTCCCGGCCGCGTTCGTGACTCCACGCAACGTCGTCTATCAGCACGACGGCCGCGCGGTGATCGACTACTTCGGGGCGGCGGTGTCGATCTTCGACCGCCGCGCGGGACATCTACGAGTCCAAGGTCTGGGAGACGACCTGGTGCACGAAGCCGTCTACCTGTTCCTGCTGTCGCGAGTCGGCGAGCACCTGGAGCGGATCGGCCTGCCGCGACTGCACGCGCTGGGGCTCTCCGGTCGGTACGGAGGGGTGGCGGTGATGCTGCCTTCAGGTGGGGGAAAGAGCACCCTGGCGGTCAACGCACTCCAGGCCGACGGGGTCAGACTCCTGTCCGAGGACAGCCCGCTGATCGACCGCCACGGCCTGATGCATCCGTTTCCGCTTCGCCTGGGCGTGAACCCAGGCGACGCCGATCGCCTGCCCCCGGGGCGCGTGCGCACGCTGGATCGGATGGAGTTTCACCCCAAGACGCTCCTGGACGTGACCGCGTTCGCCGATCGGATCGAAAGCCGGCCTCAGCCGCTGCGTGATGTCGTGCTCGGGCAGCGCACGTTGGGGCGGCGGGCGGCGCTCGAGCCGGTGGGGCGGGTTGACCTCGCCGGGCCGTTGCTGCGCGAGTGCGTGGTGGGCGTCGGTCTCTACCAGGGAATGGAGTTCGTGTTGCAGCGAGGCATGCGCGATGTGGCCGGGAAGCTGCGTCCCGCCGCGGTCCGGCTGGCGTGCTCGGCCGCGGTGCTGGCCCGCGCCCGGACCTGGCGCCTCACGCTGGGACGCGACCGGGAGGCGAACTGGGCGGCGCTGGCGCCGCTGCTGGCCTGAGTCTGAGCGGTTCGCCGATCAGCTTGGTAAGCCGCTCGGTCAGGTAGGTGGGGAAGTGCCGGCCCAGGTCGGGGACATGTCGCGAGTAGTCGGCCAGGGTCAGCTCACAGGGGATCTCGTAGCGTTGGAGGAAGCGCTGCAGCGGCAGCACGTCGTGGTCGTAATAGGTGCTGGTGCGGCCGCAGAACAGATGCAGGCAGGGTGGCGCGCTGGAGGCCGTGAGCGCGTCGAACAGGAGTGCGTCGAGGTAGTCACCGGCTTCCGGGTCGGTGCCCCCTGCCACGTGCGCGGCGATGTCCCAGGTCCCGTCCTGCAGCAGGTGCTGCCCCAGAAACGCCTGCGGCTCGCCCGCGACGGCGTGACCGGCACCGAGGCGGGCGGCGAAGTAGATGGCCGCCCAGCCGCCCTTGCTGGCCCCGCAGGTGAACACGCGACGGGGTTGGAGGCCCAATTCCTCGGTGGTGGCACGGATCAGCTCGTCGACTGCGGTCGGGACGTCCTGTGACCGGTTGCGCCCCAGATACCACGAGGGGCGTGGGTGAGTGCCTTGGGGTCCGTGGTCGTCGAGGATGAAGAGCCGGTGACAGGGGACGGCCCGCAGCACGCGGGTGGTGTAGTAGCGGGGCGGCTCGTTGCGCTCGTGCGCGGCCGAGAACGCGACGATCAGCGCGTCCGGGCGTTCGGCGGCCGGCTCGAACACGTAGCGCAGACCGACGTTATGCCAGCGAAACCGGCGCTCTGCGGGGAACGCGCCGGTCTCAGGGTCGTCTCGGTGGCTGCGCCTCACGATGTGTGGGCGCCAGTCAACCAATATCCGCTGTACTTCGCACGGTTGTAGATGCTCGTGACAGCGCGCGCCTGGATCTGGATCCATGCCAAGACCACCGTGCACAAGGCGCGGGTGGCCCGCTATCTGCTGCGCTACGCCGCCGGTGGCTCGTCGGTCCGCGAGGCGTGCTCGCTGGTCGCGCGGGCGCTGTGCCACGACCTCAGCAAGTACCGCACGACCGAGGCGGTCGCCTTCGTGGAGTGGTACCTGCTGCCGCAGCCGCGTGAGGACTCATCGCGGCTATGAGTCGGTGCTGGTCGGTCTCGACCGCCAGGCGAAGCTGCACTACGCGCGCAACCGCCACCATCCCGAGCACCACCCCCGCGGCTACCACGGCATGAGCGAGCTTGGACCGGGTCGAGATGGTGGCCGACTGGGCCGCCGCCGCCCGCCGGCTCGGCCCGTCCGAGCGCGTCGAGGGCTGGATCACCGACCGCGCTGAGCGCTACGGCTACGGGCCTGAGGACGTCGCCCGGCTGCGGGCAATCGCGGGTCGGATCGGCGCGATGTCGTAGTTTCAGCGCTTCGGACGTCTGAGCCCGGCGAGGCCCTGTGACGACGTTCCCGACGCTAGACTCAGGCGACCCCTTGGCGGGGTTCCCGAGCGGTCAAAGGGGATGGACTGTAAATCCATTGGCTCAGCCTTCGCAGGTTCGAATCCTGCCCCCGCCATTCGAGGCAACCCGCCTCCGGTCTGCGTATGGAATCGGACGAAACCGAGCGCGAAAACGGCGCCGAGGACCCCGACACTCGGATCGCGCGCCTCCGCCGAGTCGCCGTCGGCCTGGATAGCCAGCCGGCGCTGCTGAGCGCTGCCGAACGGCTGCGCCGGCGGCTGCCGGGCGATCCGCAAGTTCGGGGATCCGCTGTCGACGGCCGGCGTGCAGCCGGTAGAGCTGGTGGGTCGCGGCGTGTCGGCGCTGCAGCCGAAACGAAAGAGCGTGGTCCAGGAGCTGGGGCTGGCTGGCCTGCAGGTGTGGCAGTCGCTGTCCGAGGCCGCCGGTCGCGGCCACGGCGAGCGGGAGATGGCGATCCTGTTCACCGATCTGGTCGGCTTCTCGGCCTGGGCGCTGAAAACCGGCGACACCGCGGCGCTGATGCTGCTGCGCGAGGTCGGCACCGCCGTCGAGGAAGCCGGTGCTCGACCACGACGGCCGGATCGTCAAGCGCCTCGGCGACGGGCTGATGGCCACCTTCCTCGAGCCGCGCCAAGCGGTCGACGCTGCCCTGGATGCTCAGGCCGCCGTCTCGGAGATCGAGATCGACGGCTACCGCCCGAAGCTGCGGGCCGGCATCCACTGGGGCTCGCCGCGCAAGCTCGGCGGCGACTTCCTGGGCGTCGACGTCAACATCGCGGCGCGGATCGTCGATGCCGCCAAGGAGGACTCGGTGCTGGTCTCCGATGTCCTGCTGACGCGCGTCGACACCGGCGGACCTCAAGACGCGCAAGACCAAGCGGCTGAAGGCCGACGGAGCCCCGCGCGGCCTGCAGGTCACGCAGATCTCGCGCGCGTAACCCGAGGGACATGCTCCCTCGGCGCCGAGGCCGCCAATCCTCCGCCTGCAGCTTTTCGTGCACCACCCCCTCCCCGGTGGGCGCCCGGGCAACCCCGTGTTACTTTGACCGCCTTCCCGGTGAGCAGCGCGGGGTTCGAGTTCCCGCACTGTCCCGCGGGCCTGCTCGGAGCGCCGATGTCCAGCCCGTCAATCCCATACCAACGCCTCGCCGGGGCCGCTTTCCTCGCCTTCCTGTTGGCGCTCGTCGTCGTCTCGGGGCCGCCGGCCGCCCACGCTTCGCCTCCGAGTTCATCGGCGGCGAGCCAGCTCCAGCGGCAGATCGGCTCCGGTCAGAACCAGGTCTCGGCGCTGTCGGGGACGGTCAGCGCCGCCCGCGGCAAGATCACCGCGCTGAGCGGGAGCATCGCCAGCCTGCAGGAGCAGATCAACCAGACTCAGCGCGACCTCTACGCCAAACGTGCGGTCCTGCTCGGGCTCCGTGACCAGGCTGACGCGGCTCAGGCCCGCCTGGTCCAGTTGCAATCGGCTGAGCGTGCCACCCAGGCCACGCTAGCTCAGCAGCTGGTCGGCATGTACGAGGGCGATGCACCCGACGTCGTGTCCGTCGTGCTCGAGTCGTCGGGATTCAGCAACATGCTGGAGCGTCTCGCCTTCGCTCAGAAGGTCGACAAGCACGACGCCAAGCTCATGAGCCAGGTGCAGGCTTCGCGACGCGCGGTGGCCGCGCAGGGGACGACTCTGGCCGCGCTCTCGGTCCAGCAGCAGAAGGTCACCCTGGACGCGCTCTACGAGCGCAACCGGCTCGCCCGGGCCAGGCTCGCGCTCATCCAGCAACAGGGCGCGGTGGCCAGCTCCCGCGACGCGGCCGCCACGCGGCTGGCTGGCGCCCGCCGACGCGTCGCCTCGCTCCAGGCCCAGCTGACTTCGCTGCAGGCGCGGGCCACCGGGTCGGGCGGGGCCAGCGTCCCGGTGAAGGGCTTCACTTTCCCGATGCTCAAGAGCGACGTCGCGCCCCCGGCCACGTGGTCGCTCGACGACGGCGTCGATATCGCCGCTCCCGGCGGCACTCCTGAGCTCGCCGTCTGTTCGGGAGCGATCGTCCTGCATGGCATCGGTGGCTTCGGGCCGTCGGCGCCGGTATTGCACTGCGACAGCCCGCTGGCCGGCTACGACTACGTCTACTACGGCCATGCCGGCCCCGGCCCCTGGGTCCCGGTCGGCACCCACGTCAAGCAGGGCCAAGTCATCTCGGAGGTTGGCTCCGGCATCGTCGGCATCTCGACGGGTCCCCATCTCGAGATCGGGTTTGCCGATTCCAGCGGTTCGCCGATTGGGCCGTCGAGCGCCGGCCAGATGATGTCCCTCCTGCGCGCCTCCTACTGAGGCACGGCATGGCGAGGAGTACCGTCTATCGTGGAGGGCATCAAATGTGAGGTCGGCATGATTGCCGGCATCACGCTTTGACTTCCGGATTCCCGAATCGCGGAGGTCGCGATGTCCAAGCTGTCGTCTTTCTCGCAGCCTATGGTATCCCAGCCGGGTCCGGCTCGGTCCGGGCTGGTGTGTGAGTTGAGGCACGACGGTCTTGGCGTGGCGAGCGTGGCCGCATGACCATCGCACCAGTCCGAGCGCAGGCGCCGGCCATCATCGAGGAGTTATTCCGGGACTGGCAGCTGCGGGGCGACCGGCGCGCGCGCGATGAACTGTTTGCGCAGTTTTCGCCTTTGGCTCGCAACCTGGCCGGGCGCTATCCGAGCGCCTCCGAGCCGCTGGAAGATCTGGTTCAGGTCGCCTCGGTCGGGCTGCTCGGCGCGATCGATCGGTTCGATTCTCAACGGGGCGTCGCGTTCACGTCGTTCGCGATACCCACGGTCCTCGGGGAGCTCAAGCGCCACTTTCGCAACACGGGATGGTCGGTGCACGTCCCCCGCGGTGCCCAGGAGATGGCGTTGCGCGTCGACCAGGCCTCCCGTCAGCTCACCGTTCAAACCGGCCGAGCACCACGGGTCGATGCGGTGGCTGCTTATCTGGAGGTACGCGTCGAGGATGTGCTTACCGGACTGAAAGCCGGCGCAGCCCACTACTCGATTTCATTAGACACTCCGGTGCCCGGGACCGAAGACGGCGAGTCCCTGTCACTTGCTGACGGCCTGGGTGACGACGACGACCGATTTGGTCTGATAGAGACAAAGCTGTCACTGTCGGCCGCGATCTCCCGCCTGCCCTACCTCGAGCGCCGGACCTTGAAGCTGCGAATGGAACACGACATGAAACAGATTGATATCGCCCACCGCATCGGCTGCTCACAGATGCAGGTCTCGCGACTGCTGCGCCGAGCCGCGACCAACGTGCGTCACCTCACAGATCCCGTGACATGAGCGCCACGGCGCCGCCAGGGAACGACCCGAACATGGCAAACCGGGTGATCGCCGCAGATGAGCTTCCGGTTCCGCGGCTGCGAGGCGTTTCGCACGCCGTCGCCTTCAGCGTCTCGATTGTGGCGGCAGTGGTCGTAGTCGTGCTCGCGCCGGCCGGCCGCGCGACATTTGCGGTCGCGATCTACGCGATCACCCTGGTCGCGTTGTTCGGCGGCAGCGCGCTGTATCACCGCTGGCGCGGCCCAGCGCGGTTCAAGCCAATTCTGCGACGAGTCGACCACAGCATGATCTTCCTGTTCATCGCCGCCAGCTACACCCCGATCGCGCTGGTGGTATTGCACGGACCGCTGGTGTGGGTGGTGCTCGGCCTGGCATGGGCGGGGGCCCTCGCCGGCGTCGCCTTTTCGATGGGGTGGATCGAGGCACCACGGGCGGTGGTATCTGGTAGCTATCTCGCGCTCGGCTGGGTCGCGCTGATAGCCGTCCCCCAACTGTTCTCTGAGCTACCGCTGATCCCACTCATCCTGGTCTGCGCCGGCGGAGTCTTCTACTCGGCGGGAGCGATCATCTACGCGCGGCGGCGTCCGGATCCGTGGCCGCGCACGTTTGGCTTTCATGAGGTCTTTCACGCCCTGGTGATCCTCGCCGCCGCCGCGTATTACGTCGCCTTGGTGGGCTGGATGCTGCCGACGGCGACAGGCTGAAGCTCGTAGGAGACTCGGCGGTCGTGCGCGAGGCCGCGTCGTTCAGCTGGCGTCGGCGCGCTCGAGCGCTGCATGGGCGCGCTCTCGCGCCTCGGTGGCGCGGCGCGACGCGTCCTGGGCGCGAGCGTCCATTGCGTCTGCGCGAGCGAGCAACTGCTGGGCCCGGCGACGCTCGGCCTGAGCTGGGGTCTCGACACGAACGGGAGGGGGGCTGTCGAGGTCGGCTTGTTGGTCGTCGAGCAGCATTTGGTTTTCGTCGCGAGCGCGCTGTGCGTCATCCAGTACGTCCTGTGCTGCGGCGCGGCGTGTTTGCGCGAGTCTCGCGTCGGCTTGGCGGGCTTGTTGCTCGGCGTTTCCGGGTGACTGCTGCCCGCCGGCGTGGACCTCCTGGTCCAGTAGCGCTTGCTCTTGGTCGAGGTTGCGTTGATCGCGGTCTCCGATCGCCTGCTGGCGGTCGCCGAGGGCCTGCTCGAGTCCCGCGATGCCCTGATCGGTGTCAAGGTCCTTCTGCGCTCGGTCTGGCATTGATTCACGTCTCCTATCGTGGAAGGAGCTGATCGGCTGGTGCCGGACGGGCGAACAGGTATCCCTGGACGTAGTCGACGCCCAGCTCGCGGATAATCGCCCGCGCCGACTCGGTTTCAACGCCCTCAGCGACCGTCTTTTGTCCCATCCCTCGCGCGAGCGTCACGGTCGCCTCGATGACGTGGCGGTTGACCGCGGACGTCTCGCCCTCGAGGTCACAGACGAACTCCTGGTCGATTTTGAGGATGTTTACCGGAAGGTGCTTGAGATACCGGAAGCTGCCATAGCCGGTGCCGAAGTCATCCAGGGCGACCCCGCACCCCAAGCGGCGAACGCTCTCGATGAACACCTGCGCCACTCCCTCGTTGTGGACCAGCGCGGTTTCGGTGATCTCGAACGTGATCAACTGCGGCGCAACGTCTAGATCGGCGAGCCGCTCTTCGACATAGCGAAACAGGCCAGGTTCGCTGACCGATCCAGCCGACACGTTGACCGCCACCGGATGTCCCGCGGCCGCGTACACGCTCGCCATCTCAAACACCCGCCGATCGATGTCGCGAATCAGACCGTGCTGCTCGGCGACCGGCAGAAACGCCCCCGGCGCGATCACCTCGCCGCCGGGCGCGACCATGCGCACCAGCAGCTCGTGGTGAACGCTCTCGCCGGTGGCGACATCGATGATCGGTTGGGCGTAGAGCACCAACCGGTCCTCGTCAAGAGCGTCCCGAATCCGCCCGACCCAGCTCAGGGCCTCAAGCTCTCGGCGCTCACGCAGCTCACGCGTCTGACGTTCGGTGATGTCACGGAAAGCGACCACGCTGCCAGCCCCGTCCTGAAGATGCACGGGCGCGGAGGAGTAAGACACGGGCATCGCCGAGCCGTCCTTGCGCCAGAACCCGTCCTCGTCGCCATGGACGGCCCGGCCGGTGACGTGGACTTGCGCGAGAGGGCAATCCTCGATCCGATAGGCCGCACCGTCAGCGTGGGAGTGATGAAAGGTCGTATGTGGGCTGCGGCCGACCAGTTCGTCAGCGGATTCATAGCCCAGCAGCTGCACGCCGGCAGGATTGATGAAGGTCATCTTGCCCTCGGCGTCGGCCACGTATAGCCCGTCCGCGACGCTTTCCAGGACGGCTTGCATGACGCTGGCATCCTGCTCGAGGCTGGTCAGGGCCGCTTTGCCCTCCGTCACATCCCGGGCCACGAAGTACATCGCCTGGGCATCCGATACCACGTCCCACTTGATCCACCGGAATCCACCGGCGCTGGTCCGGTAGCGATTCTCGAACGACAGCAGCTCCGTGCCGCTCGTGCCGGCCAGCTCTTGCGATCGCGCGCAGCGTCACGGCGACGTCGTCGGGGTGTACAAACGTGATGAACGGTACGGCCATCAGCTGCTCGAGCAGTCCACCCCAGCGTTCGCTCCCAGGCGGGGTTCAGATGCGTGAAATAGCCGTCCAATGACGCTGTCCCGAGCAAATCAAGCGACATTTCGAACAGAAGCTCGGCCGGGCTCGCCGTCGCGAACTGGTCTTCGAGGCCATCACCGGCCGATGGGACGACCGGTGGCACGATCGCGCGCGGCGCATGCGGAGCAGTCAAGAAGGCACCTGTTCGGCTCCTGCAGGAGCCGAAATCAACAGCATGATGTGCAATCCGTCCCGTTGGCTCCCCGTGCTGGTCGCTGATCCGACGCCAACGCAAGGGGATACCGGTCCTATCGGCATCTCGAGCTCAAACAGTTAATGACGCCCCCGTCAGGCGCGGTCTGATGGTTGCCCGGGGTTCATGCGACAGTGGGCAAACTCCCGGAAGCGGGTGGCGGCGGCACTAGGTCCGCGGGATCGTCCACCAGGACGAGGATCTCATCGATGGCGGTCAATGCCAAGAGACGCTGGATGGCCCTGGGCCCTCGTACGACGGTGAGGTTGTGTTGACTCCGACGTGCGTACTCGTGTTGTCGGACCAGCTCGTGGAGCCCCCGAGCGTCCATAAACGTAAGCCCGCGCAGGTCCAGGACGATGTGACGCACGTCATCAGCGTTGGGTGCCAGTCCGTCGAACGCATCGGCGACCCGGGAGGCGGTGGCGATGTCAAGTTCGCCGCGAAGCTCGATCAACGCAGTCCGGCGATGCGTTCGAGCCGCAACCTCAAAGGCGGCAGACGCCTCCGTGCGTCCGGCGGGTTCTGACTGGGACATAAGCGCCCCTTCTCGTTCCTCTGTAGACGCTGCGCGCGGGGCGGGAGAAACGGAGAGAACCCGGAGCGATACAACCACCGTACTCCGCGGCAGACGGCTCGTTTGCCGGTTAGGCGACGAGAGGCGCCAGCCGCGCCGTTCCTACACCGCGGGGCACCATGCGATTCGAACACCTGTTCGTCTATGGTGAGGGGTAGACGCTCTTGGCGCCTGCGCCGGCTCGGTGTTGCTTTCTTCGCCGGCGCACCTGTCTTCGGAGGGCGTTCGTCCCCCGAACACTTCTTATCGATTGGATTTTCTATGAACGTTTCTGACCAGAAGATCGTCCAGTACTTAAGCGAGGCACGGGCCAGCGAGGACGCTCTGGTCCGCGTTTTGCAGTCGCAGATCGCCATGACCCCGCAGGGGTCTTATCGCTCGTCGCTCGAGACCCACCTGGACCAGACGCGCCAGCATTCCGCGCGTGTCGGCGAGCGCCTCAAGGCGCTGGGTGAGGGATCCAACCCGCTGATGGTCGCCCTCGGCTTCTGGGAGGACGTCATGGCACAGGCCCTGGCGCTCGGCAAGACGCCGTTTGATCTGTTGCGCGGCTTCGGTGGTGAGGAGAAGGTGCTCAAGAACGCCAAGGACGCCTGCGCGACCGAGGCCCTGGAGATCGCAACGTACACCGCGATCGAGCGGCTCGCTCGCTTTGTCGGTGATGATCAGACCGCTCGTCTGGCCGCGTCGATCCGCAAGGATGAGGAGAAGATGCTCCAGCGCATCCTGCGCGAGTTGCCGAAGCTGACCGACGCCGTTGCGCGCGCCAGCGTCGAGGGAGACCCGTCCTACGACCTCACCACCACCGGCGCCGCCGACGCCGTCCGTGAGGCCGGCACGACGACCAAGCAGGCTGCGCGCAAGACCTCCGCCGCCACGAAGCGCACGGCGCGCCGCGCTCGCAAGGTACCGGGCGTTGCCCAGGCGGAGGGGCAGATCAAGGGGGCGGTGGCCTCGGAGGGTGATCTGGTGATCGCTCGCTACGACTCGCTGACCGCACAGGAGGTCACCAGCAGGCTCGCCGACCTCTCCCAGATCGACCTGGCCAAGATCGATTCCTACGAGCGCAAGAACCAGAACCGCACCACGATCCTCAGCCGCATCACCACGCTACGCGGCAACGAGCCGTGGGCCGGCTACGACGAGCTGACGGCCCCCGAGGTGCAGGCCGTCCTCGCCGAGGGCGACGACGAGCGTGCCGAGCAGACCCGCTCCTACGAGCGCGCCCACAAGAATCGCGCCGGCGTCCTCACCGCCGCCGAACGCGAGCACAGCAACGCGTAAGCCGTTTCCGGCTGCGGGGCCAGCTGGCCCCGCAGCCACGCGTCACCAAACCGGGGGCGGTCGAGCTCGTGGCCGGGAGTCCCGTCACCCGGCGCGAACGTCGGCTACGCTTGCCTGCAGCAGCGGCCAACCGAGACTTTGCCGCCCCGTGCAGCCCGACACAGGCCAGCGGAGGCCGGAAAGCCGGAGTTCCCTGCAAACGCCCTCTTAGCTCAGCTGGTAGAGCACTTCCATGGTAAGGAAGGGGTCTGGGGTTCGAGTCCCCAAGAGGGCTCTCCGAAAGCGGCTGCAAACCAGCGGTTTTTGCGGTCACGCGGCGAATGTCTCCGGGACCGATGATGGGGCATCGGCCGCGCTGGTGCCCCACGGTGCCCGATCGGACGTTTGAGCTGCCCGTCGGTGTGCCCGAGCTGCTCCATCACGTGCCACGTCCTCGCCCTCGGCGATCAGCCACGAAGCGAAGCTGCGGCGCAGCGCGTGGGGGCTCACCCCGTCTGGCAGCCGCGGCTTGCCTCTCGCCTCAAGGCGTTCGTTGGCGCGGTCGACCACCCAGAGCACGACACGCTCGCGGGTGTTGTGGCGATCGCGCTTCCCGCCCTCGCGAGTCGGGAATACGAGATCGTCGCCGCCGGCGAATGGTGTCAACGTCGCGCCAGCGAAGCGAGCACGCCTCGCTGACCCTTCAGCCCCGCCGCGCCGAGCGTGCCCTCGCGGACCTTCGCGCGCCGGTAGGCGTCCACGTGTTCGACGGTGATTTCGTCCACCCGCCGCGACGCGAAGTGCGGCAGCAGGTGGTGCGTCAGCTCCCAGCGGTACACCTCGAACGTGGTCGGCCTCATTACTCGAGACGGGCCCCGCGATAAATTCTGAAATTACCCTTGACATCGATGCGGTGGAGGGAGAGACTCGACGGCGGCTCGTACCGGGGAGCTTGAACGAAGGGATTTGTACCCGGTGCATCGAGCGAAGGGGGTTTTCTTATGAATAGGCATGAGCGTCGCGCGGCTGCGCGTGCAGCGGGGCGAACAAAGAAGTCTTCTGCGGGTCGTGTGCTGGCGACGGGATTGGCAACCGTGGCAGTCACTGGCGTGGCCGCCGTGCCGGCGAATGCGGATACGACGATCCTTGCCTGTTATGACAACACGACGTTCGCGTTGTCGTATCTGAAGCCTCCGGCGACTTCGTGCCCGACGGGTTCGACGAAGATTTCGTGGGCCCAACAGGGTCCGCAGGGCGCCAAGGGTGCGCAGGGTTCCCAGGGCGCTAAGGGTGCGCAGGGTTCCCAGGGCGCTAAGGGTGCGCAGGGTTCGCCAAGGGCGCGCAGGGTTCCCAGGGCGCCAAGGGTGCGCAGGGCGCCAAGGGTGCGCAGGGTTCCCAGGGCGCCAAGGGCGCGCAGGGTGCTGCGGGTCCGCAGGGCGCCAAGGGCGCGCAGGGTGTCCAGGGTGCCACAGGGCGCTGCCGGTGGCCCACAGGGTCCTCAGGGCGCCAAGGGTGCGCAGGGTGCCCCGGGCGCGCAGGGTGCGCAGGGTCCGGCAGGAGCCACTCAGGGGCTCGGGGAGATCAACAACTCCAGCCACATCACCACGCTGACCAATAGCCTTCAGGTCGTGGATGAGATCGTGACGCCCACGTCGAGCGGAGACTGGGTGATCAACGCGGCGGCTGACATCTACGGAGTTAACCCGTACGCGTACTGCGAGATCGTCCAGGACAACCCCTTGGCCGCCTCCTCTCAGCGGATCGTCGCGACGAAGCCGCTCTACGTCGGCGGCGACTGGAATCTCGGCTCCGCGGCGGTCAACGTCGACACGAACGACAACGCGGTCGTGTTCGCCTCCCAGGAGGGCTTCACCTACCTTGAGTGTGCCAACGACGGTGCTGGGACCGGTGAGGCGTTCACGACAGAGATGACGGCCACCCGGGTCACCGCCGGCGCGGCGAACACCTTCACCCCTGCGGCGCGCGTCGGGAAGCGCAGTCCCGCAGCGCCGCGCCTGCCGGCGGCCAAGCCGCAGTAGTGATCAACGGCCGGGCGGGGGCGGTGAGCTCTCCGTCCGGCCGAGTCGTTGCGTCGCTCTGCGGGAGCGCGATCCGGCGGCACAGAGCCGCTCATCACGTTGACCAGCACCTACCAGGTCGTCGGCACGGTTACGCCGCCGTTTTCGAGCGGAAACCTGGGCGGTCAATGCTGCCGTGGACATCGACGGAACCAACCCGTACGCAAACTGCAAGCTGGTCGGCGACGACCACGCGACCGGTGCGGGGAAGTCGACGGGGGCCATGTGGATCGGCGGCGGCACGACCGTGGGCTTCGAGAACTTCGACGCAGCCGACAACGACGTCGTGGCCCTGTCTCCGGATGGGTACATCTACGAGGAGTGCGTCAAGGACGGTGGCAGCGGGACGCCTGCGTTCGAGACGCAAATGGAAGCCACGCGGGGTGACGACCGGCAGCGAGAACGCAGCACGTCCGCCGGCGAACAGGTTCCAGGGCAAGGCGCCGATCCCACCTGCTCCCAAGCCGCAGCCCAGGCCGTAGCCGAGTTGAAGTGATCCGGCGACCGGGCGGGAGCTAGGTCTTCCGCCCGGTCGAACCGGTACGGTCGCGCGCTGGGCGGTCTCCGGGTGCGTATCCGATCGGGCTAGCGGCGCGCGGCTCTGCCGCGGCCCCGCAACGCGGCCGGTAGTTCTGCCAGCAGCGGGCGGGGTATGTTGCCGCGCAGGGAGGGGTCGAGCTGCACGGCCCGGGCGAGATCCCTGAGGGCCTGGGGATGGAGTCCCTTGCTCTGGTTCTCCAGCAGCCCCAGGTTGAGGAACGCGGTCGGCGAGTCGGGCTGGAACTTGATGATCTGGCGGTAGAAGAAGATCGCCAGTGGCGCGTTCGAGCTCGCGATGATGATCGCCTGGTTGAAGAGCGCCGGCACGTAGCGCGGATTGGCCGTCAGAGCCTTGCGGTATTGCCGCAGGGCATCGCGAGTGTCTCCCGACCCCTGGTAGACGACCCCGAGGTTGTAATAAGCCCCGGGGTCCTTGGGATTTCTCGTGATCGCCTGCTGGAACACTTGCTCGGCAGCGTTGGTGTTTCCTGTGCTGAGCAGCTTGACGCCGGCGGCGACGAGCGTCTGATACGACGCGGTACTGGTGGGGGTCGACCGGCTGGATGAGCTACCCCCACACGCCGCCAGCGAGCACGCCAGGGCCACCACCACGAGCGCACGGACGCGCGCTACGGCGAGGAGTCCGCCGATTCTGGCGGATCGCCGGCTCGCCGGGCGGTGTGACTGTTCGCTCAAAGCAATCTCCTGGCCCCCACCGGGCGCAGCATAGCCAGAGCTACGCACGGCGCCTTGGCGCCGAGACGAGTCCTCTCGCTACGCCCAACGGGAGCGGGTCGGGGATCGCAGGACGCTCGCGATCACGTTCGAGCACGCGATCGAGGCGGGGCGGCTGCCGCCCCTGCACCGCGACCCGTTCGACCGGATGCTTGTGGCTCAGGCGCGGGTCGAGTCGCTGACCCTGCTCAGCGCCGACGAAGAGATCCGGCGCTACGCGGTGCCGGTGCTCGAGCTAGGGGACACGGTCTCTTCGACCCTGCGCCGAAACGCCGGCGGGTCGATCGCCGGGTAGCGGAACAGCTCGGGTTCAATCGCGTCGAACAGCTCGCGGACGGATGCTGGTAGGTCGAGTGTGCGACGAAACCGCGATTCACGTTCGCATTCCCGCCACAAGTCGAGAGTCCGTGGTCTAGCTGGCGGGCCGTGCGTCGCTCCCTCAGAGCCACCCGTCGGCGCTGGCCGCGCTGGCGCCCCTCGTGCTCGCCCTCGCTGGAGCAGCTAGCCGCTCATGAACGGCGCGCGTACGTTCGGCCGCCCAACGATTGGGCACGCGGTGCCCGAAATGCGCTCGCATCGACTCACATCCGTGCCCATCGCGCGCCCGGTCGAACCGCTGTGCGAGAGCCCGCGATCGCCCGTATTGGCGGGCGATTCCGACCACACCCCGGCCGCGCGCTCCGCTCATGAAGGAAGGGGTCTGGGGTTCGAGTCCCCAAGAGGGCTTACCGGCAGCGCCAGCGGCGACAACCGCCGTGGGCCCGGCTTGGTCTGCCTGATACGAGGTCAGCCGCCAGCGCGCCGGCGCTCGCGACGCGAGGGCTCGTGCGGGTTCGCCTTGCGGGGGTCGACCTCGGGGTCAACCTCGTGGGGCGGCTCGCTGGTGCTCGTAGCGCCGGTCGGGGTATGCACGTCGCCGAAGTCCATCCCCTCAGCATGCGCGGCCGGATCGCGTGGATCGGGCCGCTTGTCGTAGGGATCCGGCCACTCCGTCGGATCGGGATCCGTGGCGGCCTCGTTCAGGGCCGCATGCACGTCGCGCTCCGGCTTGGGATCGTTCTCAGCCATGCGTCCTCCTCGCTTTGAAGTCCTGCTGTCCACGGTACTCCACTCAGGTCGTTGCGGGGCGGAGACGGGAACAGCAATCACGCGTTCACTGCCGCTACTGGATTTGCACGTGACGGCGCAGAAGTTCCGCGCTCTGACCGTCCGGCTCCTAGGTGGCGGGGTGCCGTGGGGCGCGCCGGCCGCCCCACGACTTTGGCGCGCCGAAGACGAGCGCTCGCACCCCGATGTAGAGGGCGGGGACCGCGAGTACGACGAAGATGATCGGGACACGCAGACTGTTCTTCGTCGGATACGCGGTGTCGCCGTGGAGGTGAACGCTGATCGTGTGACCGGCGTCGCTGTCGTCGGCGTCCTCTAGGTCACCGAGGACGACATGGCCGTTGCCACCAACCAGCGCGCCGCCCGCCACCCACGTTGCTTGACAGACGACGCCAGACGAAAAACGCCCGTTGCTGCCCGAGCAGCTCGACACGTTGGCCATCACCTCCGGCCCGGTGTTCTGATCGACGTACGAGAAGTAGGCAGCGGCAAGAAAGCCGAGCCCGATCAACAGCATGGGAATCGAGAGCCCGAGCAGGCGGCTCTTCCTCGGACTGCGCCCCGGACGCGCCCCAGACGGCATCCGCGCGTATTCGATCAGATCGCCGCCCGTACGTCTACCGAGACTCGTGACCGTCACCGGCCCGCTTACTGAAGCGCCTTTCCCAGGGCGTCGAGGAGGCTGCCCATGCCGCCGGCGCGCCGGGCCGGGAACTCGTGGCCGTCGAGGAACGCACCCTGCTCGGTGAAGACCAAGCGGGTGCCATTGTCGCCCACGGGTCTGAACTCCACGGTCGCCAGCGAGACCGAGATCCTCGCCTTCTGCAAGTGCATGTCGTAGGTGTAGACGATCGCGCTCCGCCGGGACGATGTCCTGATAGAGCGCTTCGTAGCTGTAGGCATTGCCATCCGGCGCGATGCCCCGGCTGCGCTCCCGCCCGCCGACGCGGAAGTCGAGCTCGAGCCTCGCCTTGGAGTCGGCGAACCAGCGCACCTTGGCTTCGGGATCGGCCCACGCCGCAAATGCTCGCTCGGGTGACGCGGGTGTCACTTGACGACGACGGTCCCATGCATGAAGGCGTGGAACTGGCAGATGTAGGTGTAGGTGCCGGGCTTGCGCAGTGTCACCGTTGCGCTCTTGCCCGGCGAGATCGTGCCGGTATCGAACGCCGTTTGGGTGCTCGTGGCGGTGTGCGCGGTCTGGTCATGGTTGCTGAAGGTCACCCGGGTGCCCGGCGCGACGGTGATGGTGGCGGGGTGAAATGAGTAGTCGCTGATCGACACCTGGGCGGGGCCGGACTTAACCGCCGCAGCGGTGCTCGTGTGCGACGACGAATGCGTGGCCGACGAATCGGAGCTTGAGCCGCATCCGGCCAGCGCGGCCAGGGCCAGCACAAGGACGCCGACGCGGATGAACGAGCGGGTTTTTGTCATGTCCTGAGATACGCGTCGCCGAGTCCCGCGGATCAGTCAGTGATCCGGTGTCATGCCCGAGCCGTAGAAGAGGTTGTAAACGGCGGGCAGAAAGCCAAGGAGGAACGATGACCGAAAGCAGCACGAATCAGGAGGAAGGACCAACCGAAAATGTGGTCCTGGAGTTGGCACGCGACGATGTAGGGCGTAAGAAGTTTCTGAAGATGGCGGGCAAGGGCATGGGCGCGGGGGCGGCGGCGACCTCACTGGCGGCGTTCATCGCGGCCTGCGGATCGTCCTCGAGCTCCTCGAGTTCCGCCGCGGGGACGTCCAGCGCGGCGGCGACCAGCTCCTCGGCCGCCGCGGCCACGACGAGTTCCAGCAGCAGTAGCTCGGGGGATCTGGCGATCGTCAACTATGCGCTGACGCTGGAGTACCTGGAGGCCCAGTTCTACGCCAAGGTGATCAAGAGCGGACTGTTCACCGGCAAGAACCTGTCGGTGATCAAAACGTTCGGCGCCGAGGAGGCTCAGCACGTCATCGCGCTGAAGAAGGTCGCGGGTAGCCTCGGCACCCCGGCTACCGAGCCGACGGGGAAGTTCCCGATCAAGAACGCGGCCCAGGTGACCGAGCTTGCCGGCACGGTCGAGAACCTGGGCGCGGCGGCCTACCTCGGTCAGGCCCCGAATATCAAGAGCAAGGAGATCCTCGCGGCCGCGCTGGCGATCCACACCATCGAGGCGCGCCACGCGGCGACGCTGAACCTCGTGCTCAAGAAGTCCCCGACTCCCGACGGGGCGTTCGCGAAGCCGATGACCATGAGTCAGGTTCTGGCCGTCGTCAAACCGTTCATCGCCTAGCCCTGATCACTCTTCGAGAGGAACCCAAACCAATGAAAACTTCTGAATTGACCAGCCCCGAGATGGGGGCCGTGGAGGTTCACGGCATGAGCCGCGCCAGCTTCATCTTGCGCGGCGCGATCGCGACCGGGGCCGTCTACGGCGCCACCGCGGTCGCTCCGTTTGTCAGCAACGCATTCGCGGCGAGCTCGGACCTCGACATCCTGAACTTCGCGCTGACGCTCGAGTACCTCGAGGCCGACTTCTACCAAGTCAAGGGCAAGACGGTCGGTCTCAGCGGCGAAGCCAAATCGCTGGCGAAGTCGTTTGGCGAGGAGGAGGCCGAGCACGTCGCCGCACTGACCAAGGCGATCACCGCCGCCGGGGGAAAGCCGGTCAAGAAGCCGACGTTCGTTTTCCCGGTCACCAACCAGGCCGGCTTCCTGAAGCTGGCCTACGTGCTGGAGAACACCGGCGTCGGCGCATACAACGGCGCCGGTCCAGCGCTGACCAACAAGATGCTGCTCGCCGCCGCCGGGTCGATCGTCCAGATCGAAGCCCGCCACGCCGCGACCATCGGCCTGCTGACCAACAAATCGGTCACCCCCAACGGAGCGTTTGACAAACCGCTCGGCACCAACACGGTGCTCGCAGCGGTCAAGCCGCTGATCAAGGCCTGAGAGCCTTCAGACCGTGACGGGCGCGGCCCGCGAGTTCCCCTCCCTCCCGCGGGCCGCGCCCTCACACCTCTCGAGCCTGTTTTTCGCTCGCCTATCGGATGTGCGGTCGCCGCGCGGTCGCTGAGGATGTGGTCCAAGAGTCGTTCCTTTCCCTGTGGCGCAGCGGCGCGAGTACGCACGCGGCCGGGAGCGTCCGTTCGTGGGTGCTGAGCGTCGTCCATCACCGAGCGACGACGCCTTCCGAGGTGATCGAACTCGCCTACTTCGGTGGTCTTCTCTCCCAGCCAGATCGCCGAGATGCTCAAGCTCCCGGCGGGCACCGTCAAAGGACGCATGCGGCTGGGTCTGACCAAACTCAGGGTGGCGCTTGGCGATCCCGCGGAGGCCATGCTATGACCGGAGTACGACGATGAGCGCGAGCGGCCAAAATCCCACTCCCCGCGACTGCGGGACCGATGTCGCCACCTACGCGCTCGGCGCGCTCGATCCGGCGGAGGTATCGACCTTCCGCCACCACCTCGAGCAATGTGCCGTGTGCCGTGACGAACTGGCCGCGTTCGAACAGGTTGCGCGTGTGCTCCCCGTTGGCGTGGACCAGCATTCGGGCTTCGGAGACGCTGCGAATGCGGGTTCTGCGCGCTGTCGAGGATGAGCCAAAGCTCGATCCAACGGTCGGGCGCAGCCGCCCGCGGCCGCGTCGGTCCTGGTTCTCGATCCCGCGTCCCGCGCTCGCTCTGGGAGCGGTGGCGCTGGTGGCCGCGATCGTCGTCGGGGCTCTGCAGCTCGGTCTCCGCCTCGACCCAATCCCGGGTCTACAACGCGATGGTGACAGGCTCCACCGGCACGGCCCAGGTCCGGGTCAGCAACGGACGCGCCGAGTTGGTCGTCCACGGCTTTCAGCCCCCGCCGGCGGGCCAGATCTACGAAGTGTGGCTGCGCCATGGCAACGCCTCGCCTCAGCCGACGCGTGCCCTGTTCAGCGTCACCGCGCAGGGTAACGGCGATGTCGATGTGCCCGGGAACCTACGCGGCGTGGCCCAGGTCCTGGTCACGCCCGAGCCGGCGGGTGGCAGCCGAGTGCCGACGCACTCCGCCGGTCATCACCGCCGACCTGGTCTGAGACAGCTCGCTGCGGGTCGTCGCCATGGCGCGGTTCGCGCTACCGCGACGTCAGCCCCGGGCACCGGACTTCAGTGGCGAGTGATCCAAGGCTGGGCCGCCGGACCGTAGGAACAAAAAGCCAGCGAAACCTATCGATCGGAGATCGAATGCTCGGACTCGACAATCCACTTCACATCGCCTTCATCCTCGTCCTGCTGCTGCTCGTGTTCGGCGCCAAGCGCCTGCCCGAGATGGGCAAGTCGCTCGGCCACGGCCTTCGTGGCTTCAAGGAGTCGATCAGCGGTGAGGACTCGACAGTCCATCTAACCGAGACCCATGCTCCCGCTCACGTCGACGAGCAGCCCCAGGTCGTCGCCGAGCCCGTCGTCGCCGAGCCGGTCGTCACTCAGCCGGTTGTCGCCGAGCCGGTCGCTCAGCGCACCCCTCTGCATCCCGCCGCCTAGCGACGACGCCGACCTGACGAGCTGAAGGACTGTGCCAATGGAGATGCTGAGCGCTCTCGCGCCGACCAGGCTACGCCCGGTCGGCCACGACGCTCAGATGAGCGCCGTGGATCACCTCGAGGAGCTGCGGACACGGCTGATCGTGTCGTTGCTCGCCGTTGCGGTCGCGTTCGGCATTTGCTTCTGGCAGAACCACCAGATCCTGAAGCTCATCAATGCGCCGCTCGCGCACAACACCCAGCAACAGGTGCGAGACGGCCACGGGCCGCTCGGCGCCACCTACACGGTGCAGCAGAGCACCCGCGACGTCGCTCGGCAACTCGACACTGTCGTCGGAGTGCTCAAGGCCGAGCACCAGCCGGCGGCTACCACGGCATCGCTGGCGCAGGTTCGGACCGGTCTGCAGCGTGATATCAGCCGGTTGTCGGTCGCGCCGCAGGGCGATCGCCCCGTCACCCTGGGGATCGGTGAGCCGTTCACGGCGACGCTGACCGTCACACTGATCTTCGCTCTGATCGTCTCGTTGCCGGTGCTGCTGCTCCAGGCCTACGGCTTCGTGATGCCGGCCTTCGACCCCAAGCAACGCCGGCGCATGCTGCCGATCGTGCTGGCCATTCCGGGGCTGTTCGCGGCGGGGGTGGTGTTCGGCTACATGGTCGTGCTGCCGGCTGCACTTCACTTCTTTCAGAATTTCAACAGCAGCGAGTTCAACGTGCTCGTCCAGGCGAGTCAGTACTACAAGTTCGCCGCCACCACGCTGCTGGCCATGGGTCTGCTGTTCCAGGTGCCAGTGGCCATCATCGCCGTCACGCGCGCCGGGCTGGTGACGCCGGCACAACTACGGCACAACCGCCGCTACGCCGTGCTGGCCTGCGGTCTGGTCGCGGCGGTCCTACCCGGCGACGCGATCACCATGCTGTTCGAAACCCTTCCCCTTTACTTCCTGTTCGAGTTCAGCGTTTTGGTGGCCAGTCTTTCCGAGCGACGGGCAAGGCGAGTGGCCAGACGTGAGGCCGACCAGTCAGCTTCGGGTCTCGACGGAACCCCGTAAGCGGCAAAGTGTTGCGATCAGGATCGCCTGTCGGTCGTGATCCGATCCGGGCTCGGGCCCGTATAAGAGGGAAAGAGGGTTTCTTCCAGGTATGCCCTCGTTACCGTGAAAGAGCAGGTGCCTTTATGGCTCACATTAATCTCGAGACCGTCGATGTAGACGGCGCTGTCCGGGAGGCCGCCGACGAAGTGTCAGGCGATACCCGGCTCAGCTTCCTGCGCAAGGGCGCGGTGGCCGGTGGTGCCGCGATCGGCGGCGGCGCCATCCTCAGCGCGATCGTGGCTGACACCGCGCTGGCCAAGGGCGCTCCGCCCAGCTCGTTCGGCAAGGGTGACATCGGGATCCTGAACTACGCGTTGACGCTCGAGTATCTCGAGCGCGCCTTCTACAACGAGGCGACCGCGATGGGCAAGATCACCGACCCCAAGACGGTCCAGTTCCTGAGGACCGTCACCCATGACGAGCGCAAGCACGTCGACTTCCTCAAGAAGGCTCTGGGCAGCAAGGCCGCCAAGGAGCCGAAGTTCGACTTCCAGGGGATCCCCAGCGATCCGGCCAAGTTCGTGGCCACGGCCTACGTGCTGGAGAACACCGGCGTCCACGCCTACCTTGGGCAGGCCGGCAACATCAAGAACGCCAAGTACCTGCTGGCGGCGGCGTCGATCGTCACCATCGAGGCGCGGCACGCCGGCGCGATCGCGTCGATCACCGGCGAGTCGATCAATCCCAACGGGGCCTTCGACAACGGTTGGACCGCGAAGCGCGTGCTGACCGCGGTCGGCAAGACGAAGTTCATCAAGTCCTAGACGGATTCGATTGCGCGCCGGGCCGGTCCTCGGATCGGTCCGGCGCTGCGTCTAGCCGTCCGCCGGGGCTGCGGCCAGCCAGCCAGCCAGCCGGACGGTGCGCCCGTCACGCGCGACCGACCGCCCGGCCAGCCCAGCTGGCAGTACAAACTCGTCAAATGTCATGGTCAACTCATCAGGCGGCCGTGCCGACTTGTCCCGGGGGCGTCTCCGAGCTACTGCGACGCAACCGGCGGGGCGAGCGGACGTGGGTCGTCTGACTCGGCATATACGCGAGCAGGTCGTACCACGTCTCGCGATCCGGGCCGAACGTGAGCTCCCGGCGACCTCCGGGCGAGCGCAGACCGTTCCCGGCTCGTCGCTCAGGTGTTGTCCGCCGGAAGTGGATGTCGATTCGCTGCACGGCATAGGCTTGCGGCGTGAAGACGCGGCGCGTCAGCCGACTGCCCTGGTGGGCCAAGTTGCCGTGAGAGCGCAATGAGCAGTGACGAGCAGCACCGGGGCAACCGGCCGCGGACGCTCGCTGACGTGCGCGTTTCGTCGGCGGTCGCCCTGCTGGCTTTCGTGGTCGTGGGGGTTGGATCGTTCGGCCCTTGGGTGACGACTGTGGTGGGGTCGGCCCCAGGAACACGCGGGGATGGCTGGATTACCCTCGCCGCAGCCGTCGTCGGAGGCTTGGCGATCGCGCTGGATCGTGGCTCCGGCGCAGGCATCGTCGTTGCTGGTCTCGCGGCGTTGGCTGCGGCGGGCGCGGCCGGGTATGACCTCGTCCACATCGAACGCATGACCACGGACGTGACCGTGTTCGGAAATCGACTCGCGACAGCGGGCTGGGGTGTATACGTCGCGTTCGGAGGAGCTCTGGTCGCGCTGGCGGCACTCGCGTCAGAGGCCGCCAGAGTGCCGCGCACAGTGGTGTGGCTCGTCGCGGCGATAGGCGCCCTCGCGGTGCTCATCGCTGGTCCCATCCGCGGAGCCAATACCTCCAAAGCCAGCACGAGCGCGAGGGCACCGTCAACCTCGGTCTCAACGCCGAGCACGCCGGCGGCACCCACCGTTTCGCACTCGTCGACCGCTCCGGCCGTCCCTACGACCGCGCAGACGACTCCAGCTCCAGTGGTTGAGAAGGGTCCGAGTGCGAGCACTTCACCAGGTGACGAGAGAGAAAGGCACTGCGACCCGAACGTCCTCGCGGGTCCAGAGACCAACTGCCCCTACGCCGAGAACGTATTCAAGGCCGTCGCGGCCTCATACCGGAAGTCAGGCTCACTGCCGTTCGCGGTGTTTGCCAGCAGTCCCGAGACGCATCAGTTGTACTCTCTCAACTGCGACAAATCGGCCGGCCTGGTGCGTTGCGTCGATACGACCGGGGCGCTGGTCCAGTTCTCACCGCAGTCCGTGAAGCGGTACGCCGGCGATTCGAGGAGCCGGCAGACCAAGGGGCCGAGCGTCGGTTCCACAACCACGTCGACGACCGCTACCAGCGCGTCCTGATCGGGTAGCCGAGTGGACACGCCGGTGTCACAGCTCCCGTCCCGCCGAATCGAATAGACCCTCGACCTGTGGCTGCCCGGTGACGACCCCGCTCACCGGCGCGACGTCAGCCCGCGGTCGGTGACAGCACGACCTTCATCGCCTCGTCGCGCTGCGCCAACTCGATCGCGCGTGGTGCCTGCTCGAGTGGGAGCCGATGCGACACGAAGCGTTCAAGCGGCAGGCGATCGAGGCTTCGGGTCAGCAGCGCCATGGCGGGGACGTATGACTCGGCCGTTTCTCCGCCAATGCCCAGCACGGCCACGTTGCGGCTGCAGATGTCGGCATTGGGGTTCACCTCGACCGGGCCCATGTCTACGAATGCGCCTGCCTCCACGACGGTGCCGCCCACGCGCGTCATACGGAGGCTGGTGACAAATGTCTCCGGTACGCCGCTGCAGTCAAGGACGATGTCGGCTCCGCGGCCGCTGGTCTGCTCCTGGACCCGAGCCAGCAGCTCGTCAGGCTCGAGCTCGGTCGCATCAAGTAGCTCGTCGGCTCCGAAATCCGCGGCGCGGTCCAGCCGGCTATGGAACCGGTCGATGGCGATCAGCTTCCCGGCACCCATGAGCCGCGCTTTGATCACATGGCACATCCCCAGCGGGCCGACGCCATAGACGACAACCGTCTCGGCGAAGGTGTCGCTCAGGCGGCGGGCGCGGTCAAACCCGTGGGTGACGGCCATTGGCTCGGTGAGCACGGCGACATGATCCGGCAGCGCCTCCGGCACGCGAAACAGCTTCGTCCCAGGGAGCAGATACATGTACTGGCTCCAGCCGCCGAAGAGATAGGGCGGCCGGGCGCAGTTCAGGCTGTTGCCGTAGTCCTCGAGCTGTTCGCACATGTAGTACGGATGGCCGTTCTGGCAGTACCAACAGCGTCCGCAGCTGACGTTCGCTGCAGGAACGACGCGGTCTCCCGTCCGTAGGGCTCGGCCTTCGCTATCGAGGACCTCACCGCCGGTGGCGGCGATCCGCCCCACGTTCTCGTGACCGCAGATCAGTGGGTACTCGATCTGACGCTCGTGCGCGGTCCCGGCGTACTGCAACGTCTCACCGCGGAACGTGTGCTTGTCCGTTCCGCAGATGCCGGACATCGCCACCTCCAAGATGACCGCTCCCGGCTCCGGGTCTGCAAGCGGGAACTCCTGCACCGCGATCACGCCCGGCTCCTTCATAACGGCGGCCTTGACGCTCGTCGTCATCGCAGTACAGGTGGTCCGGGCTGACCGGTTGCGTCGGACGGACGGCGCTCAGCACCATCCCCCGGCCATGGCCAATCCTCTCCCACGGTCAACGGGCGCTCTGAAACGGCGCTGGCCCGGGCCGCGACGCCAGTCTCCACCGCCAGACGATCGTCGGCCAGCGTGGCGGCCGGGCCGGATGAGCCGTCGCCAGTGGCGGTCGGGGCGCCAACGCTGTCGCCGCGCAGCGCCGCCGCGCATGTGGCGACGAAGTGGGCGATCTCCGCCTTGAAGGCGTCACGGAAACGGGCTTGGTAGTCGCTGGGGAAGCGATCTCCGCTGTTGGCGTCGAGGATCGTGACCCCCGCGGCGCCGGCGCCGTTGTCGACGAAGATCGAGCCCTCTCGACCCATGATCTCAGCTCGTATGTCGTGCCCAAACGCGCACGTGCGAGAGATATGTGAAGTGGCGATCGCGCCGCCGTCGAAGGTGACGGTGACGATCCCGTTGTCGAGATCGCCGACCGCGAGCAGTTGAGGATGCACGAGCGCCGTACGTTGGGCCGAGACACGCACCGGCCGCTGACCCAGCATCCAGCACGCTGTGTCGTAGTCGTGCGCGGCCATATCGAGCAAGAACCCACCGGTATCGGCTGGATCCTCTTCGGGCGGGAACTCCTGATCGCGGCTTGTCATCCGGGCCACCAGCGGTTCCCCGATCGCTCCCGCGGCAACGAGTCGGTGGGCCTCCGCGAACAGCGGATCGAACCGGCGCATGTAACCGATCTGGAGCATCGTGTCGGGTGCTGCCCCCGCCGCGGCCCGCAGACGATCGTGGTCGGCCAACGTGGTCGCCCCAGGTTTCTCCATGAGAAGGTGCTTGCCCGCCTCGAGCAACGGCACCGCGTAGCGCACATGCTCGCGCGCGCGACAGCAGAGGATGACGGCGTCTACGTCGGATGCCGGCAGTTGCTCGTGTGAGAACGGTTGCACGCCCGGACCTAGCTCAGCCGCCACCTCGGCGGCTCGCGAAGGTGTCGCGCTGGCCACCCCGACGAGTTCAGCCCCCTCACATTGCCCCACATTCCGGGCGTGCATGAGCCCGATGTCCCCCAGGCCGGCAACCGCGACGCGGACGCGACGCTCAGCTGTCATCGCTGCGAGCGCTCGTGGGCGCGAAGCGCATCGAGCCGCTCCTCGACCTTGACGAACGCCGCAGCCAGGCGGTTCATCGCCTCGCGATCGGGGTCGATCCAGTTCCAGCTCATCTCGAGGGAGCGCTCGACCTTGGCGTCGCAACCGGGGAGCTCCATCGCGGCGTAGTCCTTCCCGGCGCGAGCCAGGCGGTCGGCCCACATCGTCCGCGGAGCCTGCGTCCCGGGGCGCAGACGCTCGAGACGGTGCAGAGGAACCTCGATGTAGCTGAAAGCAGGGACCCCTTCCGCCTGCAGCGCAGCCAGATAGGTCTGCTTGGAGATCCCGGCGTGCTCGGCCACGAAATTCAGCGTGACCATGTGATAGACGGGCTCTCCATCCGGATAGTCCGGGACGCTCACGCTGCCGACCCCGTCGATCCCCTCGACGAACCAGTCACGGTTCTGAATCCGGTTGGCGTTCTCCTCGTCCAGCTTGGCGAGCTGGTGGACCAGGAGGATCGCGTTGAGGACGCTGACGCGGTACGTGAGGTGAAGCGAATCGGTGTAAGGACGGAGGTCTGAGGGGAACCCGTCCTCGTCGGCCCGGCCCGCATGCTCGGTCCCTCCCGCGTGCTGGCAGCTGATCACCGCGTTCCAATAAGCGTCGTCGCGGTTGGTGACGAGATAGCCGGCTTCGGTGGTGGCCAGCAGCTTGCCGCCCATGCACGAGAAGCCGGCGGCATCCCCAAAGCCGCCCACCCGTGCACCACGATGCTTGGCGCCGTGCGCCTGGCTTCCGTCCTCGATCAGGGCCAGACCATGCTCGGAGGCGATCTTCGACAACGCGGTCATGTTCGCCGGCTGACCGTAGAGATGGGTGACGAGGATCGCCTCGGTCCGGGGCCCGATCGCCTCACGGACCGAATCCGGGTCCAGCAGGCCCCGCTCTGGATCCACGTCGGCGAACACCGGAAGCGCGTTGTTGTAGAGGATGGGGGAGGTCGAGGCTCCCCACGTGTACGGCGTCGTGATGACCTCCGCTCCGCCAGTGATCTGCAGCCCCATGAGCGCCGCGTGCAGGGACGCATGCCCTGAGGATGTCGTCAAGCAATGGCCAACGCCATGCCATTGCGCAATGTCGCGCTCGGCCGCGTCGACCCAGGGATGAGTCCTTCCGAGGCCGACCATGTCGCCCTCGCGCAGGAGGTCGTCGATGTCACGTCGCGCCCGCTCGGTGAACCGGGGGTAATGTGGCTTGGCCGGGATGCCAACCGCGGGGCCGCCGAGGAGGGCGAGCTCGCCGCCCGCCGACACCGACCAGCCCGAATCGGACTCACGCGCCGTTTCCACGGGCGCGCAGTGTAAACGATTGCATGGCTGGCTAACAAATGGTTGACACGCGCGGCCGGCGGAGGTATAAGAACCGCCCTCAAGTCATGAAACACGGTTTCATATATGAGTTGAGGCTCTGGGTGACAGCGGGCGCTATGGCTTCAGAGTCGCACGTGGCTCCGCTGCGAACGGGCCTCGAGCAGAGGGACCTGCGGAGTCCGTGAGCTGTCCGGCCCCGTCGAGTTCTCGACCGTGCCAAGGGCGCGCCCGCTGGCATCGCACGAGTCGTACTCGGGGCCTTGCCAAGACCAGGTGGCAGCGATGAGCTCATCGCTTCGTGCCCGCATCCGGTCCAACGGGCCCATCCTCGGGACATTCGTCAATCTCGGGTCGGTACTGGCCACCGAAACCTGCGCTCTGGCCGGATTCGATTGGCTCGTAGTCGACCTCGAGCACGGGGCCGGGGGCGAGGAGGCGCTGGTCGGGCAGGTGCTGGCGGCGGGAATCCACCAGGTACCGGTCATTGTCCGGGTCGAGAGTGCGGAGCGAATTCGCTCGGGACGGGTGCTCGATCTCGGCGCTGCTGGTGTCATGTTCCCGCGGCTCGACAGCGCGGACGAGGTGGCCGAAACCGTCCGTCACTTGCGCTATCCGCCTGACGGCGACCGCGGAGTGGCCACCTACAACCGAGCTTGCGGCTTCGGCATGCAAGCCGACGCGGTGGAGACGGCGAACGACCGAGTCCTCGGCGTCGTCCAGATCGAGACGCTCAGCGCCCTGAGGGAGGCTGAGGCGATCGCAGCGATTCCCGGCGTGGACGTCCTGTTTGTCGGTCCGATGGACCTATCGCACGCCCTGGGCGTGCCGGGCATGTTCGATGCGCCTGAGTTCCGCGCCGCGCTGACCGATGTCGTGCGCGCGGCGAAGTCGGCTGAGATCTCCGCGGGGATCCTCGTCTCCAACCGCGATCAAGCGCTGGGATGCGTCGAGGACGGCTTTACGTTCGTGGGAATCGCCTCGGACTCTGGGCTGCTGGGGGCAGCCGCACAGGCAGCCGCCCGTCCGCTGAAGACCAGAGTTGAGGCGGTCGCGAGCCGATGAGCGTTGCCTCGGCGAAACCCAAGTACTCGGCTCCCGCCGCCGGGTGCGCGGCTGACATCCTGCTCGCCCTTGCCCGCCAGGACAAGGAGCTTTCGGTGAGCGATCTGTCGGCGCACACCGGGCATTCGAAATCGCTGGTGTATCGGACGTTGGCCGAGCTCGAGCCGCGGCGCTACGTGACCAAGCTCGACAGCGGCCACTACACACTGGGGATCGCCACCGTCGAACTCGGGGGCGCGTTCACGCTCCAGATGCCCCTGATGTCGTCGGTGCGCCGGATCTGCCGGTGGCTGGCGCAGCAGACCGAGGAGACGGTCAACCTGGGGATCCTCCAGGGCGACCAGGTCCTGTATCTCGTTCGCGAGGAGGGAGGGCGATCGGTGTTCGCGCTCTCGGGTGTCGGCAGGCTGCTGCCGGCCAATGCGGTCGCTCTCGGCAAAGCGCTGCTCGCGCTCGAGACCGACGAACACGTGCGGGCCATCTTTGGCGATCAGCTCGAGCAACACCAGAAGCTGACCGCGATCACGGAGAAGACGATCACCGGCCTCGACGATCTTGTGTCCGACCTGGCGCGGGTGCGCAACCGGGGCCATGCCGAGGAGCACGGCGAGGTCGTGACCGGTCGCTGCTGCATGGCGGTGACGACACCGTTCGGGGCACTGGAGGGGCGCGCGGTGGCGCTCAGTGTCTCGATGGACGAGGCACGATTTCATGAAGCCCGCGACCCGGTATTGAGCGGGCTGAAAGAAGCCCGGGACCAGATCGCCCGCGAGGTGCGCGGCCGCGTCGCGGTGGGCGACGGCAGATCAAGCACCGACCTCATGATCATGGGAATGTCACGGTGGTGACGACACACGCGGCCCCCGCCGATAGCCAAGCAACTTCCGCCACGGCCGCGATCACGTTTCGCGGGGTGTCAAAGGTGTACGGGGATCACACGGCGGTTGAGCCAATGGACCTCGCGATAAACGAGGGCGAGTTCTTCTGCCTGCTCGGCCCTTCCGGATGCGGAAAGACGACGACGCTGAACATGATCGGCGGCTTCGCAGAGGCATCAACCGGCGAGATCCGGATCCGGGGCGACGTCGTCAACAGGACCCCTCCGCACAAGCGAAAGGTCAACACGGTCTTTCAGTCGTATGCGCTGTTTCCGCATCTGAACGTACGGGACAACGTGGCCTTCGGCCTGCGCATGGCGAGGGTCCCGCGACAGCAGACGGATACGCGCGTGCTCGAGGCGTTGAAGCTCGTCGCGCTCGAGGCATACGCTGATCGTTATCCAGCGCAGCTCTCAGGCGGCCAGCAACAGCGGGTGGCCGTCGCCCGGGCCCTGGTCAACCAACCAGCGGTGTTGCTACTTGACGAACCGCTCGGCTCGTTGGACCTCAAGCTCAGAAAGCGGCTACAGGTCGAGCTGTCGCAAATCCAGCGTGAGATCGGCACCACCTTCGTGTTCGTCACCCACGACCAGGGGGAGGCGATGGCGATGGCCGATCGCATCGCGATCATGAACGAAGGGCGCGTCGAGCAGATTGGGACCGCCAGGGAGATATACAACCAGCCGGCTTCGCGGTTTGTGGCCGATTTCATCGGGGAGTCGAACTTAATCCCGGTCGACTGGAGTGATGGTGTGGTCACGGCATCGCAAGAAAAAGTCCCGCTGCCGTCGCCAGACAAGCAGGGTTCGGGTAGCGGGTCACTGATGGTACGGCCGGAGGCGGTGCGGCTCGTGCCAGCCTCGCCCAACGATCCGGGGTTCTTGGGGACCGTCGTCAAGGTGTCGTTTCTCGGGAACTTCACCCGGGCCAGTATCGACTGTCCCGCCGCTGAAGGTCCCATGATCGTCGACATGCCCACCGAATTAACCGAGCAGGTACGAGAGGGCTCATTGGTGCAGCTCCGCTGGGAGGCCGAGGCCGCGGTGTTATTCCACGATGCATAGCCGGAGTTAACAGGAGGAGAAGACGGATGACTGACCATTTGATCACCAGGCGCGACGCGATCCGATACGGGGCGCTGGGGGTTGGAGCACTCGGCCTCGCGGCATGCGGGAGCAGCAGCAGCAGCAGCTCCAGCAGCGCGAGTGCCAACGCCGCTCCTTCGACTTCCAAGAGTCCGGTGACGCTGAATATGCTCACCTGGAACGACCACTACGATCCGGCAAAGCAGCTGCCCGCGATCAAGAAGGAAACGGGCATCTCTGTCAACGTCACGCTCGGGTCAGACGACGCTGCGATGTTCATCAAGGCGCAGCAGAGCGGGCAGTTCGACATCGTGTCAGCGGATGCGCTCTGGGTCCCCTACTACAACCAGCAGGGGCTCACGGATGCGTTTGACATCAATGAGATACCGGTGTCCGACCAGCTCTATTCGGTCTCGCGTGACTTCCAAATCTGGTCGAGCAGCGGCGGCTACCTGGCGTATCCACGCGCGTGGTCGGCCCTGCGGATTTATTACAACCCCAAGTTTGTGAATCCGCCCCCCACGTCGTATGAGGTGCTGCTGGATCCGAAGTACAAGGGCAAGTTCGTTCGAGAGAACCAGCCGACGGACATCATGGCGGAAGCGGGTCTGGCGACCGGCGCCAAGGAGCCCTACAACATGTCAACGGCCGAGCTCAGCCGGGCCACGGACTTCCTCAAGCAGGCAAAGCCGGCCTTCCTCACCCTGGTCTCGCAGAACACCGGCGTGGTCCAGGCGCTGACCAACGAGTCGGCGTGGTTCACCTCGGAGAACCTGGGCGTTGACATCCGAGTCAAGGAGGCGGGCGGTCCGCTGATCAAGGCGGCGACGCCGAAGGAGGGCGTGATCGGATGGTTGGACGCCGAGCAGAAGATGAAGACACCGAATGCGGACCGGTTCAGCCAGTTCATCAATGCCTGGGGTCAAGCGGAGTTCATCCCGCCGCTGTTCAAGCAGTTCAGGGAGGCGTGGTTCAACGAGAAGGCCTACAAGCTGCTGGTGAACCAAGGTCAAGGGGACTTTGCCGACGCGCTTCTCTACAACAAGCCGGAGGAGGCGCTCAAGGCGCATCTGAAGGGCCCGTCGAAGAACCCCAACGCTTATATCAGCGCGTTCAACTCGGTGTTCGGCGCATAAGCGGTGAGCCGCGAGTGAGCCAGTGCGGCCGATGCGTCTAGTGACGGAACGTGGGAAGGCCGGCTGATGGCCTCCTCGACGACTCCAGTGTCGAGGGGGCCTACCGCGGCCGTCGGGGCGCCTCCCCGTCGCGAATCGAGACTTCGCCGCGGGGTCATCGCGATGTCGCAGTACACAGGGTTCGCCCCTGCGATGGTGCTGTTCGGGGTGTTCTTCGCCGCTCCGATGGGACTGATCGTCGCCTACAGCTTCTGGACGCAGAACGGCTACCAGGTGGTCTCGCACTGGACGTTCGCGAACTACCAGGAGGTGTTCAGCACACCGGTCTATGTCAGTACCTTCTTGATAACGCTGTGGATGACGGCGGCCGCAACGGTGCTGACCCTGGCAATTGCATTTCCATTCGCCTATTGGCTGGCACGGTACGTCAGCCGCCGCTGGCAGCGACCGCTGTTGTTTCTGGTCATCCTCCCGTTCTGGGTGAGCTACCTTCTGCGCGTTACCGCGTGGACGATCATCCTGGGCAACCAGGGCGCGGTCTCTCGCCTGCTGGGTGTGTTCGGGCTGAGTACGCCGTCGTGGCTGCTGTACGACCGTCCGGCGGTCATCTTCGTGCTCACGTATCTGTATTTCCCGTTTGCGGCGCTGACGCTGTTCGCGGCGTTGGAGAGGTTTGACTGGAGACAGTTGCACGCGGCCATGGACCTGGGTGCGACCCATACACGAGCCATCCGGCAGGTGATGCTGCCTCAGATCAAGCCGGGCATCACCACCGCCGTCATCTTCGTCTTCATCCCGATCCTTGGCGAGTACCTGACGCCGGAGTTGGTCGGGGGAACCCGAGGTGTCATGATCGGCAACCTGGTGGATAACTTCTTCCAGGAGGCACAGTACGCCGAAGGGGCGGCGGTAGCGATCCTGATCGCAGCAGTCGTGATCATTTTGCTCGTGATCTTCCGGAAGTCCCTCGAGGTAGGTGAGATGTATGGCCGGTGAGGGCGGCGCCGTGGAGATCGTCGCCCGACGGGGTCGGCTCGTGCGCCGCATGCTGGCCGGCTGGGCGTGCCTGATCTACTTCTTCCTGTTCAGCCCGATCGTCCTGCTCATACTCCTGAGCTTCAACAAGAACCGGTACGGGACGTTCCCGATCACCGGCTGGACGCTGCATTGGTTTTCCAGCATCGCCAGCAGCCCGGATCTGCAATCCGCGATCAAGAACTCCTTACGGGTGGCGTTCGAGGTCACCGTGATCAGCACGGTGGTCGGGACGGCAGCGGCGTTCTCACTGGTCCGGAGCCGTCTGCGCTTCCGCACGGCATTTCGGATCGCATTCACGCTGCCGATCATGATCCCGGGCGTGCTGATCGGGGTCAGCCTGCTCACCTTCCTGAGGCAGGTCCTGGGGGTCCCGCTGTCGATCGAGACGGTCGTCATTGGCCAGTCGGTGTACACGACACCGTTCGTGTTGCTGATCGTTGCCTCCCGCCTCGAGGGCTTCGATCGGTCGCTGGAAAAGGCCGCGAGCGACCTCGGCGCCAACACGCTGCGCACGTTCCGGTACGTGATTCTGCCTCTCATCGCTCCCGCGGTGCTCGCGGGCGCGTTGTTCTCGTTCACCTTGTCGCTCGATGAGTTCGTGATCACGTTCTTCATCATCGGCCCGGAGGTGACGCTGCCGATCTACATCTACACGCAGATCAAGTTCGGCATCACGCCGGCGATCAACGCCGTCGCGACACTGTTGATCCTCACCTCGCTCACCATAACCGCCCTCGGTCTGGTGATCCCGCGCCTGGTTGGGATACCGGTCCGCCGCGCGCGCACCCGGCGCGCTCGCAAGCTACAGAGCGCCGCGTCGGCTGCGACAAGCTCGGCATGAGGCCCGGCAAGCGGGTGAGCGCCGTTCGCACAACGAGGCCCACGGAGAAGGGGTAAGGCTATGGCACAGCGTCTCAGAGTCGGCGTGGTCGGATGCGGGGTGATCGCTCAGGTGATGCACCTGCCGCACCTCAGCGACCTCGACGATCGCTACGAACTGGCGGCGGTCTGCGATCTCTCCAGCGAAGTCGCCGAGGCGTGCAGGCACCGGTTCGGCGCCGGCCGGGCGGTAACCCGATGGGAGGACCTCGTCGACATGGACCTGGACGTCGTCATGGTTCTGACCTCGGGCAGTCATGCCCCGGTCGCCATCGCCGCCGCCGAGGCGGGGTCGCACGTGTTCGTGGAGAAGCCGATGTGTCTGAGTCCCGCCGAGGGCCGCGCCATGGTCGACGCGGCTGAGCGTGCCGGAGTGCATTTGATGGTCGGCACGATGAAGCGCTACGACCCCGCGTATCAACGCCTGCTCGAACTGCTGCCGGCGGTCGACGACCTCCGGCTGGTGCGCGTGACCACGCTCGAGTCGCCGTTCGAGCCCTACGTACGGCACTATCCGCTGGTCGCGCCGAGCGGCGTGCCGGCCGCGGTGATCGAAGCACTACGCGAGGAAGACGCGCGCCGGCTCGAGGCCGCCTTGCCGAACGCCGACGAGGAGACCCGCTTCTGCTATCGGTGGATGCTCCTGGACAATCTGGTCCACGAGTTCAACGCGCTGCGCGGGGCTCTCGGCGAGCCGGATGAGGTCACGTTCGCCGACCTCTCGAGGCGTGTCGTCGCCGTCCACATGACCTTCGGCGATGTGCAGTGTCACCTGTCATGGGTCGACCTTCTCTCTGGGATCGCGCGTTACCGGCAGGAATTCATGTTCCTGGCTCCCGACGAGCGTCTGACCTTGACGTTGCCCTCGCCGTATCTGCGCAACATGCCGAGTGAGCTGACGGTCGAAGGGGGCGACCTCGGAACGGCGCACGCGTGGGCGCGGCAGGAGATCGTCTCCTACGACGAGGCCTTCAAGCGCGAACTCGTCGAGTTCCACAGCGCGATCGCCGACGACCGCGATCCGCCCACCGATGGCGACGACGGTCTACACGACGTCATGCTGTGTCGTTCGATCGCGCAGGCTCACCTCGATCGCAGGCCGGTTCGAAACCCGAGTCAGACCGAGCTCGAGACCGCCGGCGACGGACGCATCGAGTCGTAGTCGGCGTCCGAGGTACCGATGAATCGTTCCTCGCGGACCCACGGCAGGGGCACCGCAGGGTCGGGAGAGTCGATCTCGCGGGCCAGCCGATGGGCGTCGAAGATCGCGTCGGCCACCTGCTGGCGCGGGCTGACACAGTCGCCGGCTCTGTAGACGCCCCGGATCCCCGCGGCTGACCACTCATCCGCCCGGGACTTCAGCTCGCGGTAGAGCCCGGTTCGCGGGTTGCGCTGGGTGACCAGGACAACCGAATCAGCGTCCCAACGCAGCGGCGACCCACCGGGCATTCGCGGCACACCCGCGATCGACCCAGGAGATATCTCCGTGACGGCGTGCTCTCGAAAGAGCTCGACGCCCAGTTCGGCCAGCAGCGGAACCATGAGCTGGTCCTCGCCGGTGTGATGCATGTAGGCGCCGACGGCGCTGCGGGGCGTGACGTAGATCACGTGCTTTCCCTCGCGCGCATACCGCTCGGCCAGGCTGACGCCCATGAAGTACCCCTCGGCGTCATAGACCAGCACACTGTCACCCACCGGCTGCTTGCCATCGACCATGATCTGGTCCGGTGTCAGCACGTGCGGCTGATCGGCATCGGCTCCGGGGAGCGGAGCCCGGGTGACGGAGGAGAGTCCATCGGCGGCCCAGGCCGACCCGGTGGTGAGAATCACGACTTCGGCACCGTAGTCGAGGATGTCGTCCGTGCTCAGCCGCTTCTTGGGCACGATCGTGAGGTTCGACAGCTTGTCAGCCAGGGTCTGCCGGTAGTGGACGACGCGCGCCCACTCGGCGAGGCCGGGGAGACGCGGGACCCACGCCATGTGTCCACCCGGTCGCTCGGACCTCATCGACCACGTGGACATACTCGACCTGGCGTCGAGCCAGGACGAGGCCGCACTCGAGCCCGGCCGGACCGGCGCCCGACGACCAGTACCCGGGAGAGGCCGTTGCTGACGGGCGCAAAGCGCTCGGGATGCCAGCCGCGCCTGTACTCCTCGCCGGTGGTCGCGTTCTGAGTGCAGATGATCCGCGTGGCGGTGTTGATACGAGACACGCAAACGTTGCAGCCGATGCACTCGCGGATCTCATCGATCCGTCCCTCGGCGATCTTCTGGGGCAGGAACGGGTCCGAGATGGAGGAGCGGGCCGAGCCGATGATGTCCTGCTGACCACTGCGGATGACCTGCGACCATCGTGTCGGGACTGGTGAACCGGCCGACGGCGACGATCGGCTTGTGCCGTATGGGGCCGGAGTCGACGCACATATTCGCCTTGGAAGTTCTCCGCGTAGAACCGGGACGGGCCGAGGTCCTTTCCCCAGGTGTTGCCCTCACCGCCCACCATCGACGTCCCAGAAGTCGACGAGGTGGTCGGCCATCGTCGATGAACCCGGCCGCCTCGTGGTCGACGCGAATCCCGTCGTCGCTTCCGTCCAGGGTGTCAATGCACAGCCTCGCGGTGATCGCGCACCGACCGCCGACCTCGGCGCGAACCTGCTCGATGGTCTCCAGCCAGAATCGCGCGCGATTCTCGAAGCTGCCGCCGTACTCGTCGGTTCGGCTTGTTGTAGCGGCTCATCAGGAAGGTCATCGGCAGCGCGACCAGTTCGGCCCCCATCACGTTCACGATGTCGAAGCCGGCGTGCATGGCCCGCCGGGCCGCCGCCACATATTCCTGCTGAACGCGCCGGATGTCGTCGTGATCCATCTCAAACGACGACCCCATGAACAGCCAATCGTCCGGTACGCCGGAGACGGCGCCGGCCGGCAGCCGGGTCTCGTAACCGGTCACGTGCCCGCCGCTGGCCATCAGCTCGATCCCGGCGAGCGCGCCGTGCTCATGGATCCGTGTCGCACAGCAGACCCCAATTGCGTACGTCCGCGTCGTCCCAGATCCTCGACACGACCTCGCGCCCCGAGTGGTCGTACTCGGGCGAGATGCTGGTCATGCCGGTGTTCACCACCGCCCAGCCACCCTCCGCCTTCATGCCCCGGAACCCCGCCTCCGCGCCGGGATACTGGGAATTCAGGCCATCGGCATGCGGGGTCTGGTAGAAGCGATTGCGCATCTCCTTGGGCCCGATGCGGATCGGCTCAAAGAGAATGTCGTGGTGGGGATCACGCGAGCCGGCCATGGGTTCCAGTATCTCGTCGGGGGAAGCGGACATCAAGATCAGACCCGGCCGTTGTTGCGTGGTGCAGGTCACCATCGCAGCTGCCGCGCAGTGCGCAACGTTGCTGAGTACCGCGTTGCGTGATATAGATCGCATCGATGAGCGGCGTGACCTCGCTGGAGCGGGGCCTGAAGATCCTCGATCTGCTGATCGAAGTGGAAGCGGACGTGGTCCGTCGCGCTCGTGGGCTCACCATCCAGCAGGTCGCGAACGAACTGGAGGTTCACAAGAGCACCGCCTCCCGGCTCATGCACACGCTGGTCGCCAACGGGTACGCGATTCCGAAGCAGGGCTCGCCGCGCGGGTTCCGACTCGGGCCTGCCGTTCAGGCGCACCAGAGCCTCACGCTTGACCAGCGCCAGCTGCGCGAACTGGCGCAGCCGTTCCTGGTCGCGCTCGTCGATCAGACCGGTGAGTGTGCGCACGCCGCCGTCGCCGCCGGTGGTTGGGCGCTGGTCATCGACGATGTCGAAACCGGTCAGGCGCTGCGAGTGGTCCCGGGCCGAGGACGGAGGGTGCCGCTGCACTGCACCTCCGCCGGAAAGTGCCTGTTGGCACACGGGCTGGCGTCGATCCCGGAGAAGCTGCCGGCGCGGACCGCCCGCACGGTGATCAATCCCGAGATGCTGCGTCTGCATCTCAACGAGGTCCGTGAACGTGGCTATGCCCTCGACGACGAGGAGAACGATCCCGGGGTGCGGTGCCTCTCGGCACCGGTATTCGACGCGCGAGGCGAGCCGATCGGTTGCATCGGCATCGACGGCCCGTCAGTTCGGATGACCGACGCGCAGCTGCCGGCGCTGGCCGAGCGGGTCATCGATCAGGCCGCCGGTCTTTCGGCGGCGATCACGCAACGCGAATCAGGAGTGGCGGCGTGAAGCTGTGCCTCCTCACCGACTCGGTCCCCGAGCTGAGCTTTGAAGACGCGCTGGACCTCGCCGCCGGCCTCGGCATCGAGTCGGTGGAGATCGCGTCGGGAGGTCAATCGAGCGCTCCCCACATGCGACTGGACGAGCTGCTCGTCAAGCACGGCCGCGCGCGCGCGCTTCGTGCGACGCGATCGCCTCACGCGGACTGCGACTGGCCGCGATCAACTGCTCGGCCTGGCCGATGCACCCGATCCGGGGTCCGGAGGAGGCTCGCTTCATCGAGGACTCGATCAGGCTCGCCGGCGAGCTCGGGGTCGAGAAGATCGTGACCATGTCGGGGTGTCCCGGCGACTCGCCTCAGGCCACGACGATCAACTGGATCTGGTTTCCCTGGCCACCGGAGACCCAGCCGATCCGAGAGCGCCAGTGGGAGCAGGCACTCGAGCTGTGGCAGGACCTGGCTGACTTCGCCCGCGCCCACGGCGTCAACCGCATCGCGTTCGAGCTCCATCCGCTCCACCTCGTCTACAACGTCCCCACGCTGCGCAAGCTCCGCGACGCGGTCGGCCCGATCATCGGCGCCAACCTCGATCCCGAGCCACCTGTTCTGGCAGCAGATGGACCCGGTGCGGGTCATCCAAGCGCTGGGTCCCGCCCTGTTTCACGTCCACCTGAAGGACACGGAGCTCCTCGACGACGAGCTCGCGCTCAACGGCGTGCTCGACCCCCGGCCGTGGGAGGACCCCATGAGCCGCAGCTGGGTCTTCCGAACCGTCGGGGAGGGAACGCCCCCGGCGGTCTGGGCCGCCTTCCTAGACGCGCTGGACGCAATCGGTTACGACGACGAGCTGAGCATTGAGAACGAGGATCCGTTCCTTCCCGGCGAGTCCGGCGTGCGGCGGGCGGTCGAGTTCATGGCCTCGCTGAGGCCCGGTCTCGTCTGCAGCAGCATAGGTGACAACTGCGTCGCCCGCGATCACCGTCCGGCGCACCCATGACAGACGGTTTGGCCTAGTGAGCGAGAGTCCAGGCATGATCGGGGTCGTTCTGCACCGCCCACAGGCGCAACGGTCCTGCCATCACGTTCAGGTAGTAAACGTCGTAGCCGGGCGGCGCCGAGACGGTGTGGTAACCCCGAGGGCACCAGGACGCAGTCGCGGTCCGGTGAATGCCACGCTCTCATCAAGCGTGCGATCGTCGCTGTAGACACGCTGGAGGCCGAACCCCCGCGCCGGCGAGATCGCGGTGGTAATAGGTCTCCTCCAGCGCCGTTTCGGTGGGCGGGTCATGGCGGTCGTGTTTGTGGGGTGGGTAGCTCGACCAGTGACCCTGCCGGGGTGAGGACCTCGCACACCAACAGTGACTCGGCCTCGCGGTCGTCCATCAGGATCGGGTGGATCGTCCGTTCCAGGGCCGAGTGTCCGCGCGTCTCGGGTTCGATCTCGGAGCCTGGGAGCACGCGCGCCGAGGCCGCCCCGCCGGGCCGGTGCCCAGCACAGCGCCACCTCGACCTCCGTCCCGGCGTCGGCGGACGGGCGCACGCTGAAGCTGGTGCGCGGCGGTAGATAGGCGGCATCCGGCGGACCGGACCAGGGATCCTTCCGGCCGCCGATGCTCGGCCAGCTCGCCGTGGTCGGACTCGATGTCCACCGCTCCCGAGATCACCACCACGCACAGCCTCGCGGTCGCCGGTGTCGCGCTTGCGCCACGGCGTCGCCGCCCAAGCTCAGGACCTCGAACCCGACGTACTGCCAGCCCGCCGATGCCGGTGTCACACGCAGGATGGTCCCGTCCGCGGCCGGACTGACAGTCGGGATGGACGAGCAGAGTCATGCGGCGGTGTCGGGGCGAGCCGTTCAGAACCGACTCGATTTCCTCCTGAGTTCCGAAGTCGTCGGCGCAGGCGAGGCGGGAGGCGGCCAGCGCGCCGGCGGCGTTGGCGAGCTCGACCGCCGCCTCGAGGCTCCAGCCCTGCACCAGTGCATGGGCGAGGGCGCCGCCGAAGGCATCGCCGGCACCGAGCCCGTTGAGAACCTTCAGGCGAACCGGAGGGACCTCGATCACCGACGACCGGGTCGCCGCCAGCACCCCCTCTGCGCCTCGCTTGACGATGGCCAGCTCGACGCCGAGCTCGAGTAACCGGGTCGCTGCCGTCTCGGCGTCGCGTTCGCCGATCGCGACCTCGACCTCGGTCTCATTCCCGATCGCGATCGTCACGTCGGCAGCGCCTCCCGCATCCGCCGCGAGGCCTCCTCGGCCGAGCTCCAGAACATCGGTCGGTAGTCGAGGTCAATCACCGTCATCGGCGTGCCGCGGCCACGAGCCGGACTGACCCCGCTCCTGCAGCAGCTCGAGCAGGGTGCTGCGGCACGGCTCGTCGGAGAGTCCCGTCGCGGTGATCCAGAACAGGGAGGCCTGCCGCACCGCGTCATGGTCGAAGTCCTCGGGCACCAGGTTCATGTCGGGCGCCTTGGGCTCACGGTAGAAGAGCAGCGGGAAATGGTCGGGCGGGTGAACCTCGCAGAACACGATCGGCGTCCGGAGCTCGGGGTCGGTGCCGACCCAGCGGGCGTCGACCCCAAAGCGCCGGAGCGCGTCCCGCACGAACGGGCCGAACCCGTCGTCGCCGACCTTCGTCACCACCGCCGCGCGTGACCCGAGGCGAGCCGCCTGGACCGCCACGTTGGTGGCGGTGCCGCCCAGATACTTTGCGAACGTCTCGACCTCGGCCAGCGGGACGCCGATCTGCTGGGGATAGAGATCGACCCCGACGCGCCCGGTCGTGATCACGTCGGTAGGGATATTCTGGCGCGGGGATGTACAAACGATTTCACGCGCGCGTTCGCGGTGTCAAGGCGACCGCGCCCTGCCGTTGAGCGAGAATCTGGGCGCTGAACGCTCATGGTTCCTGATTCGCCCCAGGGCCCCGGACTCCGTAGGGTACGGAGGAGGCGCCCGGTCACCATCAAGGATGTGGCGCAGCTGAGCGGAGTGTCAGCGGCCACCGTCACCCGCGCCCTGCAGGGCCACCCCCGCGTCCTTCCGGCGACGCGGGCGCGGGTTGAGGAGGCCGCCAGCCGCCTGGGCTATCGACCCGACCATGCGGCAAGGGCCTTGGTCACCGGGATCTCTCGGACCATCGGGCTTCTCGTACCGACAATCCGCGATCCCTACTGGGCCGAGGTCGCAGCGGGGATCGAGCCCCGGGCCGCGGAGGATGGCTTCGCGGTTCTGATCGCGAGCGGATACGGAGATCCGGTACGCGCCGCCCAGACGCTCGACGTGCTGCTGGGCAACCGTGTCGACGGGATCATCGTCACCACCTCTGCGGGAGTAGCCGAGCCCCGGCTGACCCAGGCGATGGGGTTGCCCACGGTGGTTGTCGGCCTGGACCCACCGGTGGGAACCCTGGAGCTGGAGGGAGCCCGGTCGGCCCCGATCGCGACGCTGCTGGAGGCCGGGGAGCGTCATCGTCACGGCGCGCGGTTGTCGCATGTCGGCTTCGACGACGTCAACGCCGGAGAGATCGCCGCGCAGCACCTGATCGAGCTCGGTCATCGTCGGATCGCCTTCCTCGCCGGACCATCGACGCTCGCGACGGTGCTGCGCATTGCCGGCGTCCGCACGGTTCTCGAGCAGGCCGGCCTGACGTTGTCCTCGGTCTCCTACGGCGGCGACACGTTCGAACAGGGCTGCGCCGCGGGACTCGAGCTCCTTCGCCACGATCGCGACTTCACGGCGATCATCGCGTTCAACGACCTGCTCGCGGCCGGCGTGGTTCGCGCGGCACGGACGCTGGGCATCGATGTCCCGGGTGAGGTGTCGGTGGTCGGGTTCGACGACATCATGCTGGCCAGCCTGCTCGAGCCGGCGCTGACGACGGTCCGCGCGCCGAAGTACGAGATGGGGGCACGGGCGACGCAGTTGCTGTTCGAGCACATGCGGAGCGAGTCCGAGATGCACTGGGAGCTGCTGCGCGGAAGCCTGGTGGTCCGCGAATCAACGGCGCCGCCGGCCTCGTGAGGCTGACTTGACGGGGACAGGCCTCTGTGCAAACGTTTCCGCCTGGTCCCGCTGATGAGTGCTGACGCGTTGCAAACCGCGCTGTCGAGCGGCGACGCAGTCGCTCGGCAGGACAAGGTTCGTCTGACCGCGTCGCAGGCGGTCGTCCGGTTCCTGGGTCGGCAATACAGCGTCAGAGACGGTCGGCGGCAGCGGCTGGTACCGGCGATGCTCGGCATCTTCGGTCACGGGAACGTCGCCGGGCTGGGTCAGGCCCTGGACGAGTACCAGGATGACCTTCCGTACGTCCAGGGCCGCAACGAGCAATCGCTCGTCCACATGGCCGCGGCCTTTGCCAAGGCGAGCCTGCGCAACGCGACGCTGGCCGTCACCTCATCGATCGGACCGGGCGCCACGAACATGATCACCGGAGCCGCTCTGGCGACGATCAACCGGCTGCCCGTGCTGCTTGCTGCCCGGCGACACCTACGCCACCCGCCGGCAGGGACCGGTGCTCCAGCAGCTGGAGCACCCCAGCGCCGGCGACGTCAGCGTCAATGACTGCTTCCGGCCGGTGGCGAGGTTCTTCGATCGGATCACGCGCCCGGAGCAGCTGCTGACCGCACTGCCCGAGGCCATGCGCGTACTCACCAGTCCCTCCGAGACGGGCGCGGTCGTGATCGCCCTGCCGCAGGACATCCAGACCGAGGCGTTTGACTACCCGGCTCGCTTTCTTCGAGGAGCGGGATTGGCCGATCCGTCGTCCCGCCCCGACCCGGATGAGATCGCGGCCGTCGCGGACCTGTTGGCGCAAGCCGAGAAGCCGCTCATCATCGCGGGCGGCGGCGTTCTCTACTCCGAGGCACGAGGCCGAGCTCGCCGCGCTGGCCGACGAGTTCGGGATCCCGGTCGCCGAGACGTTCGGCGGGCAAGGGAGCGGTGGCGGACGACCACTGGTGGGGCATGGGCGGCATCGGCCTGGAGGGCAACCCTGCGGCCAACTCGCTGGCCGCCGACGCCGACCTCGTGCTGCATGTCGGCACGCGCCTGACCGACTTCGCCACGGCCTCGCAGTCGATCTTCCGCAACCCGCGCGTCCGCTTCGCGTCGGTGAACGTCGTCGGCAAGGATGCGCGCAAACAGGGCGCAGTCGCGATCGAGGCCGACGCCAAGCTGGCGCTGACCGCGCTGCGCGAGGCGGCGCGCCGGCCGGGTGCGGCCGCAGGACAGACTGGATGGCGCAGGCGCGCGCCGCCAAGGACGACTGGCTCGCCGTCAGAGCCGAGGCGCTCAGCGCGTCAGGCGGTGCGACGATGACGCAGGGTGCGCTGATCGGCATCCTCAACGAGCTGGCGCGGCCCGGTGACACGATCATCGCGGCGTCCGGCGGTCCGCCCGGCGATCTTCAGAAGGTGTGGGACGCGACCGGGGGGCGGCACTGCCACCTTGAGTTCGGCTTCTCCTGCATGGGCTACGAGGTACCGGCAACGCTCGGCGTCCGCCTGGCCCAAGCCCGAGGGTGAAGTGGTCGCGCTGGTCGGCGACGGGGCCTTTCTGATGGCGCCGTCCGAGCTCGCCACCGCCGCGCAGGAAGGTCTCAAGGTGACGATCGTCATCTCCGACAACCACGGCTTCCAGGTCATTCGCCGTCTGCAGATGAACGTCACCGGCCACCACTTCGGCAACGAGCTGCGTCGCCGCGTGGGGGCGATCGGCGAAGGTCCGCTCGAGGGCGATTACCTCGAGCTCGACCTGCGAGCGGTCGCGGCCGGCCTCGGCGCCCAGGCGTTCTCTGCGAGCACACCGGACGAGGTCCGCAGACGCGCTCGCCGCCGCCCGCGACGCGACCGGCCCGGTGGTGATCGTCGTGCCGACCGAGCCCCACACCTTCCTCCCGCCGTCGGGCGTCTGGTGGGACGTGGCCCCGGCGGAGGTGTCGGGCGAGCCCGCCATCGCGGCCAAGCGTGCGGCGTACGAGGAGGGCCTCGCCGATCAGAGATGGTTCGGCTGAGCGTGTCGGCGGGAATGCTCGATTCGCGACGGCGTCCACGCCGTCGCGGCCGCGAGCGGGTGACCGATGAGAATGATCATCGCCGGCGAATGGACTACGGGTCGGCGGCAGGAGGAACTGCGCTCGCCGTACAACCACGAGGTGATCGAGACCGTCCCGGTGGCCGATGTTGGCGATGTCGATCGTGCCATCGCCGCGGCCGTGCGGGGCGCAGAACACCAGCGTCGTCTGTCGGCGTACGAGCGGGAGGCGATCCTCCGCCGCGCCGGCGACATCGCTGACGCCCGCGCCGATGACCTGGCCCGGACCATCTCACGTGAGACGGGCAAGCCGATCAGCGAGGCCAAGGGAGAGGCGTCACGCGTCGGTGACCTCCTGCGGCTGTCCGGGTTCGAGGGTTCGCAGCTCTATGGCGAGAGCCTGCCGCTGGACGCCGCACCGAACGGCGGAACCAGTCGGCTCGGGTTCACGTTGCGCCAGCCGTGCGGGGTCGTAGTGGCGATCACGCCGTTCAACTTTCCGGCTCTGCTCGTCGTCCACAAAATCGGACCGGCCCTGGCGACCGGCAACGCCGTTGTGCTCAAGCCGGCTCGCCAGACGCCTCTGACCGCGCTGAAGCTGTGCGAGATCTTCCTCGAAGCAGGCCTGCACCCAGAAGCGATCTCGTGTCTCGACCGGTCCCGGCGAGGTACTGGGTGACGCGCTGTGCGCCGATCCTCGCGTACGCAAGATCAGCTTCACCGGGAGTTTGAGACCGGTGAGCGGATCGCGCGGTCGCGGGGGTGAAAAAGCTGTCGCTCGAGCTCGGCGCGAGCTGCCCGGTCGTGATCCTGCCGGACGCCGATATCGAGTCTGCGGCCAGCGCGATCGCCGTCGGTGGCTACACCAACGCAGGACAGGTGTGCATCTCGGTTCAGCGGATAGTGGCCGACAAGCGGGTGGTCGGCGACCTGCTCGATGCGCTGATCCCCAAGGTGGAGGCGATCAAGCTCGGCGATCCGTCGGAGACCGATACGGCGCTCGGTCCGCTGATCTCGGAGCACGACGCGGTCCGCGTCGAGGCGGCGCTGCGGGACGGATCGGAGAATGGCGCCCGGGTCGTCACCGGCGGCGAACGCGACGGCTCGGTGCTGACTCCGGCGGTCGTTGTCGACGTGGACCCGGGAAGCGCGCTGAGCCAGGACGAACTCTTCGGTCCCGCGGTCGCCGTCAGCACGGCGAGCGATGTCGACCAGGCGATCGGGCTGGCCAATGCGACGCGGTATGGGCTCGCGTGCCGGCATCTTCACCAGGATCTGTCCAACGCGATCCGGTTCGCGCGCGAGGTCGATTCCGGAAACGTCCACGTGAACTGGACGCCGTTGTGGCGGGCCGACCTCATGCCATACGGGGGCCTGAAGGGCAGCGGTATCGGTAAGGAGGGTCCGCGGTACGCCGTGGAGGAGATGACCGATCTGAAGACGGTGGTCCTGCACGGAGCCTCATGAGGCCCGGGTCTTCAGCGTTCAGACGTCGATGACGCGCTCGCCCGACCAGCTACGCAGCCATCGATGGTTCGGGCCGGATTCGCTGCGGGCATTCGGTCACCGCTCGCGAATCAAGCAGATGGGCTACTCGGCCGAGGACTTCGAGGGACGGCCGGTGATCGCCATCCTCAACACGTGGAGTGGCATCGCCTGCTGCCACACCCACTTTCGGGAACGGGCCGAGCAGGTCCGCAATGGCGTGTGGGCCGCCGGCGGCTTCCCGCTCGAGATCCCGGTCCTGTCGCTTGCCGAGCAGTTCCAGAAGCCCTCGGCGATGATGTACCGAAACCTCCTCGCCATGGAGACCGAGGAGGTACTTCGCAGCTATCCCATCGATGGAACGGTGCTCATGGGCGGCTGCGACAAGACAACACCGGCGCTGGTGATGGGGGCGATCGCCGCCGACCTGCCGGCGATCTTCCTGCCCGCCGGACCGATGTTGCGCGGCAACTGGCGGGGCCAATCCGTGGGCAGCGGAACCGACGTATGGCGGCTGTGGGCAGAGCGCCAGGCGGGCCAAGCTGGACGATTGCGCCTGGCGCGAACTCGAAGACGGCATCGCGCGCTCGCCCGGGCACTGCATGACGATGGGCACGGCGTCCACGATGACCGCCGCGGTGGATGCGCTGGGACTGACGCTGCCCGGAGCGTCTTCGATTCCCGCCGTCGACGCCGCTCACGGCCGCATGGCGACGGCGTGCGGCCGTGCCATCGTCGAGCTCGTCTGGGAGGACCGGCCGGCCGAGCACGCTGCTGAGCGCCGAGTCGTTCGACAACGCCGTCATCACCGTGCTCGCCCTCGGCGGCTCGACGAACGCGGTGATCCATCTGATCGCGATGGCTCGCCGGGCCGGAGTCGAGCTGTCCCTCGACCGCTTCGACGAGCTCTCGCGCTCGACTCCGGTGCTGGCCGACATCCGGCCCGGCGGGAGATACCTGATGGAGGACTTCTATTACGCCGGCGGATTGCTGGCGCTGTTGGCCGAGCTGCGAGAGCTGCTGAACGCTCGATGGCGCAGGACCGTGGGCGACGGCAGCTTCGGAGAGGCCTGGGCCGAGGCACAGGTCTATGACCGTGAGGTGATCCGCCCGCTCGAGCACCCGGTCAGTCCCAGCGGCGCGCTGGCGATCCTGCACGGGAGCCTCGCGCCCGATGGGGCCGTGATCAAGGCGGTCGCCGCCGACCCGGCTCTGCTGCGGCACCGCGGCCACGCGGTGACGTTCGAGGATCACGCCGATCTCGAGGCCCGGATCGACGACCCAGACCTGCCGGTGACGCCGGATTCGGTGCTGGTGCTGAAGCGCGCCGGGCCCGTCGGCGCCCCCGGGATGCCCGAGTGGGGGATGTTGCCGATCCCGCGAAGACTGCTGGAGGCGGGCGTCCGCGACATGGTGCGGATCTCCGACGCGCGTATGAGCGGCACCAGTTATGGGACATGCGTCTTGCATGTGGCGCCGGAATCGGCCGTCGGGGGTCCGCTGGCCTTCGTCCGCGACGGCGATGAGATCGAGCTCGACGTTGCCGGCAGGCGGCTGGACCTGCTGGTCGCCGAGGAGGAGCTGGCGCGGCGCCGCGCCGACTTCACGGCGGCCGTGCCGACTGGGCTGAGCGGCTATGGCGAGTTGTTCGTCCGGCACGTCACGCCAGGCGAATCTCGGGTGCGACTTCGATTTCCTGCAACGGCGTGTAGGGGTCGCATGAGCCGGTGATCCACTAGCCGTCTGGAGGGCGGGGTCGCCGGCGGTCACAGTGTCGACGCGGGCGCGCGCGGGATGCAGGCCGGCGTGACGGCGGCGCGTAAGCAAGCCGAACAACGTGCTCGAACTGCGACAGGCGGGCCGTGTGGCCGGGACGTGGTTCATCTGGCTCGGCTATGCGACGAGTAGTTCGACCCACGTCCCCGCGCGCGCCCAGATGGTCAGGACTCGGCCTTGACGTGCGATGAAAACGTTTGTATAGTGGCCCCATGGCGATTGCGGATAAGCTCGCCCTCGACGGTGGGCCACCCGTTGTGAGCGCTGCCGATCACGCGCTGTGGCCGGACATCACCGACGCTGATCGGGCCGAGGTGCTGGCGGTTCTTGACCGGGGCAACCTGTGCGGCGCTGACGCGCCCGCCGTCGCCGGGCTCGAGCGCGACTGGGCGAAGTATCTGGGCGTCGATTACTGCATCGCGACCAACTCCGGCACCGCGGCCCTGCACACCGCGCTCGCGGCCCTGGGCGTCTCCCCAGGGGATGAGGTCATCGTCCCCGCGCTACACGTACATCGCGACCGCGGCGGCGGTTGCCCACCAGGGCGCCGTGCCGGTGTTCTGCGACATCGACGAGCGGACCTTCAACATCGACCCGGCCCGAATCGAGGAGCGGGTGACCGAGCGCACGAAGGCGATCATGCCGGTCCACCTGCACGGACTGCCGGCGGACATGGAGGCAATCCAGGCCATTGCCGACCGGCACGGCCTTGCCGTCATCGAGGATGCGGCCCAGGCCCACGGAGCGACGTACAAGGGCAAGAAGGCCGGCGCGTTGGCCAATTGCGCCGGGTTCAGCCTCAACCAGACCAAGAACCTCCCGCCGGCGAAGGCGGGCTGTTCGTCACCGACGATCCCGAGCTGTTCGCCGTGGCTCGTCGCGTTCTCCAATCGGGGCGAGGACGTGCCCAACCTCGGCCCCGGCGAATTCCGGGTCAACTCCTACGTGTCCCACGGACTGGGCTGGAACTACCGCTGCCAGGAGCTTCCGGCCGCGGTGGCGCGTTCCCAGCTGCGGCGCCTGGATGACTACACCGAGAACGCCCGACGCAACGCGGCGATCCTCAGCGAGGGTCTGTCGGCGCTGACCGGCTTGACGCCCCCCTACGTTCCGCCCGACCGCACGTCGGTCTATTACAAGTACCGCGTCACGATCGATCGCGACGCCCTTGGCGTCGATCGACCGGCGAGCGAGCTTCGCGACCGGCTGATCCGGGCCCTGCGCGCGGAGGGGGTTGAAGCGCTGCTGTGGCAGATCGAGCCGCTCCCTGCGTACCCCGCGTTCCGGCGAAACGTGTACGGGCCCTGGTTTCCGGCGCTGGATCGCGAGCCGCTGCGCGAGTGGGACCCGGCGGAGTATCCGGTCGCCTCGCGAGTCCTCGACTCGTCTTTCATCATCGGCTCCGAGCCCCACCCGATCATCGTCCAGACCAGCTCGCTGATGGAGGCCTACGTGGACGCGTTTGCGAAGGTGCTCTCCAACCTCGGACGCGGTGCTGGAGCAGCCGTTCGAGCCGCTGCGGTTCGACTGACCGCCACTCGCGGCGACTCCCGCGCAAGGGCAGGCGCGTGGGCTTGCAATCGACCGATTGCAAGCGTTTACATAGATGCGAGTCGGTGTGCTTGGCACTGGTCGGATGGGGGCCTTTCGGGCCCGAGCGCTGGCGGCGCACCCCGAGGTCGAGCAGGTCTTCGTCGGCAAGCCATCACCCAGAGCGTGCGCACGAGCTGGGCGAGGCGATCGGCGGGCGCGGCGGGACCATCGACCAGGTTCTGCGGCGAGGAGCTCGATGCGCTCGTGATCTCGACCGTCACCGCGGAGCATCCCGAGCATGTCGCGGCTGGGGCGCAGCGAGGCCTGCCGATGCTGTGCGAGAAGCCGATCTCGATCGACGTAGCCGACACCGAGGCGACGATCGAGCTGGTCCGAAACGCCGGCGTGGATCTCCAGATAGCGTTCATGCGCCGGTTCGATGCCGGCTTTCGCCGAGCGCGGGAGCTCGTCTCCGACGGCGCGCTCGGGACCGTGTACTCGCTGCGTATGTGCGCTCACGATCACGAGCCTGCTGACGAGCGGTACATCGCGACGAGCGGCGGGATCTTCGTCGATCTGCACGTCCACGACTTCGACATGGCGCGCTGGCTGACCGGCCGGGAGGTCAAGGAGGTGTTCGCGACCGGGACCGTGCGAGCCTGGGAGGCCTATGGTCGCCAGGATGACGTCGACACCTCGGCGATGGTGCTGACGATGGACGACGGGCTACCGGTGGTGGTCACCGGAGCTCGGCACGATCCGATTGGCTACGACTTCCGCGCCGAGATCCTCGGCTCCGGTGATTCGATCGTGGTGGGAGTTGACGGCCGGACGCCCGTCCACTCGGTGCAGCCGGATGCACCGCCGCCCCCCGGTGACCCATACCGGGGCTTTCTCGATCGCTTCCAGCAGGCGTTCATCGACGAGACGGCGGCGTTCATCGACCTCGTCCTCGGCCGGGGCCCCAATCACTGTCCGCCTGAGGAGGCGCTCAGCGCGCTGCGTGTCGCCGTTGCCTGCGAGAGATCCTGGCGCGAGCGGCGGCTGGTCGAGCGTGGGGGAGGCTGCCGACGTTGCCTGAGATCGGGATCGGCCTTCTCGGCGTCGGCTGGATGGGTCAGCTGCATACCGCCTCTTACCGTCGGGTCCGGGATCACTATCCGGCCTGTCAGGGTTCCCCGCGGCTGGTGATTGCGGCTGACGCTGCGGAGGAGCGGGCGCGCGCGGCGAGTCGAGCAACTCGGCTATGAGAGCTGGACGGGGGACTGGCGCGAGGTGCTCGCGCATCCGGCGGTGGACGCGGTCAGCATCACCGCGCCGAACTTCCTGCACTGTGAGATGGCCCTGGCCGCCGCCGAGGCCGGCAAGCACATCTGGGTCGAGAAGCCCCTCGGGCGGTTCCCGGCCGAGACGGTGCGCGCCGCCGACGGCGTTGCCGCGGCCGGCGTGCGAAACGTGGTTGGACTCAACTACCGCCACGCGCCGGCGGTCCAGTACGCGCGCCAGCTCATCGCCTCCGGGGCGATCGGCGAGGTCAACCACTATCGCTCTCAGTTTTTGGCCAGCTACGCCAGTCACCCTCAGGGCGGCCTTTCCTGGCGTTTCTCCCGCGACCTGGCGGGCTACGGGATCCTCTACGACCTCATGTCCCACGAGGTCGACATGGCCCAGTTTCTGCTCGGGCCGATCACCCGGGTAACCGGTCGCTGGTCGACGGTGGTGAAGCGGCGACCACGGCTGGAGATGGGAACGGGCACGCACTTCACGGTGGCCGAGGATGCCGAGCTGCGGGGAGGTTGAGAACGAGGACCGGGTCGCCGCCTGGTCGAGTTCGAGACCGGCGTCATCGGGACGATCGAATCGAGCCGCGTCGCCGTGGGACCTGAGGCGCGCTACGTGTTCGAAGCCAACGGGACCGAGGGTGCTGTCGCCTGGAACTTCGAGCGGATGAACGAGCTCCAGGTGTGTCTGCCGCTCCCCAGCGGTGACCGCGGCTACTCGACCGTCTACATGTCGCCCCACCACCCCGACTTCGCTCATTTCCAGCCCGGGCCGGGGCTCCCGATGAGCTACAGCGACCTCAAGGTGATCGAGGCATACCTGTTCATGGAGTCAATCGTCGACGGAGTGCAGCGGACGCCGGGGGTGGCGGAGATGGCTGCCGCGGCTCGGGTGCTCGACGCGATTGCCCGCTCCGCCGAGTCCGAGGCATGGGAGGAGGTCGGCGAGCTCAGCGCTTGCCTCCGGCCTTCCGCGGTTTCGGGCTCCTGGAGGGCAGAGGCATGACGACGGCACAGACGATGCCTGCCGCGGTGTTCGCCGGAGAGGGACGGCTCGATATCACCGAGCGTCCGCGCCCTGAGCTCCTGCGGCCGGATGACGTCGTGCTCGCCGTGGAGATGTGCGGAATCTGCGGGACCGATCTGAAGATCCTCGAGCGGCCGCAGGCCCATCCGGCGACACCGGGCGTGATCCTGGGACACGAGATCCTCGGCGTCGTGATGGAGGCCGGGCCCCGAGGCGGGGCTCAATCCCGGTGATCGTGTCGTCGTGGCCCCGAACATCGGGTGCGGCGTGTGCGTGTACTGCCGTCGTGGGTCTGCCCAACCAATGCCCGCAGATGACCACGATCGGCATCTACGAGGATGGCGGCATGGCGGGTCGTGTGCGCGTCCCGGCGTCGGTGTGTCATCGCATCTCGTCGAGTGTTCCGGCCGGGGTGGCGGTCCTGGCTGAGCCGCTGTCCACCGTCGCCAACGGGGTGAGGTTGGCCAATGCGTTTCCCGGCGAAACCGCCGTCGTGCTCGGCGCCGGGCCGGCGGGGCTGATGTTCACCGCGCTGTTCGCGGCCTCGGGGGCGAAGGTGATCACGGTCGAGCCGGCCGCCGCACGGGCCGAGCTGGCCCGGGCACTGGGTGCGCAGGAAACGATCGATCCGCGGGATGCCGATGTTGTCGCGGAGGTTCTCGACGCTGACCGACGGCATCGGCGCCGACATCGCCGTCGATGCGGTTGGCTCGCAGCTGGCCACCGTGCTGCGCGCAGTACGCCCGGCAGGCCGCGTGGTGCTGTTCGGTATGAACACGACCGCGCCGCTCGGAGATCGCCCAGGAGCGGATCACGCGCCGAGAGCTGAGCATCTTCGGATCATTCATCGGTGGCCGGGAGCTGATGCCGATGGCCGTCAGCATCCTCGAAAGCGGCGTGATCGACCTGGCGCCGATGGTCACCCACCGCGTCGACATCGAGGGCCTGCCCGGCGCCCTCGACGAGTTTCGCCGAGGCGATGCCGTCAAGGTCGAGGTATCGTTTTCATGAGCGCGCTGCGAGTGGGAAACGCGCCGCTTTCCTACGGGGCGTTCGAGATGACGGTTGGCGTCTTCCCGAACGTTCCCGGCCCTCAGAGGTTCCTCGACGAGGTGGCCCGAGCCGGGTTCGAGGGAACCGAGCTGGGCGTTCCGGGCTATCTCGGCGAGGGTGACGAGCTGCGGTCCCGACTGGATGAGCACGGGCTGGAGCTCACGGGTGGCTGGTGTCCGATCCACTTCAGCGAGCCGGAGCACTGGGACGAGGATCTCGCCGCTCTGGACCGGACGCTCTCGCTGTTTGAGGCGGCGGGGGCGACAGATGCGCACCCGGTGTTCGGAGATGGCGGCTCTCAAGCGCGCTGGGCCAATCCAGGTCGAGGCCAGGAAGACCGTTCGCTTGGCCTCGATGACGCCGGCTGGGCCCGGTTTCTGGAGGGCCTCAAGCGGGCCGAGGACCTCGCGCGCAAGCGGGGGTTCGAGCCGACCTTCCACCCGCACACCTCCACTCACGTCGAGGCTCCCTGGGAGATCGACCGCCTGCTCGAAACGTCAGATATCGGGTTGCTGGCCGACACCGGGCATCTGCTGCTCGGTGGCAGTGATCCGATCGTCGCCGTCCGCAGCTGGGGGCCGCGGGTGAATTACGTTCATGTCAAGGACGTTCGCCTTGACGTTCTGAAATCGGTCATTCGTGACGGCGCCGATGCTCTCGAGGCGTGGCGGCGGGGAATCTTCTGCGAGCTGGGCGCGGGGGACGTCGATCTCGATGGCTTCTTTAAGGCGCTGAGGGAGTCGGGATACCTGGGTTGGATCGTCGTCGAGCAGGATCGCATCCTGCGTGACGACGAGCCGTTGGACGAGGCGGTGGAGGCGCAGATCAGCAACCGACGGTGGCTGCGGACGCACCCTGGGCTCTAGCGCCGGTATGAGCATCCGTCTCGGCGTGCTCTCGACCGCTCGCATCAACGAGCTGATCCTTCCCGCCGCTCGCGCGTGCGAGCACCTCGAGGTGGTCGCCGTCGCCAGCCGGGAACTGCCCCGCGCGCAGCAATACGCAGCTGAGCACGGAATCGAGCGCGCGTATGGGTCCTACGACGAGTTGCTGAAGGACGCCGAGCTCGACGCTGTCTACATACCGCTCCCCAACGGGCTGCACGTCGAATGGAGCGAGCGCGCGCTGGCGGCCGGTAAGCACGTCCTTTGTGAGAAGCCGCTGGCTCGGTCACGCGGGGAGGCTGAGCACGCGTTCGAGACCGCGGCGCGAGCAGGGCGAATCCTGGCCGAGGCGTTCATGTACCGCCACCACCCCCAGACGGTGGCGATCAAGTCGCTGCTGGAAGACGGGGCCATCGGTCCGTTGCGGCTGATCCGGGCCACCCAGAGCTTCCCCATCGAGGGGGCCGACGACGTGCGGCTGTTCGCAGACCTCGAGGGTGGCGCGCTGATGGACGTCGGGTGCTACTGCGTGCATTTCGCGCGTTTCATAGCCGGGGAGCCGGAGCGCGTCTACGGCGAGCAGCGCCTGAACGGCGACGGCGTCGATCTTCTCTTCTCGGGCACGATGCGATTCGCCGGCGACATCCTCATCCAGTTCGACGCCGGAATCGACGTGCCCCAGCGCGACTTCCTCGAGCTGGTCGGCGCCGACGGCACGATCGAGGTGCATGATCCGTGGATGAGCGGGGAGGGTGAGGAGCCGGCCATCCTCATTCACCGCGACGGCGACACCGAACGGGTGCGGACCGAGCGGCGAGACGCCTATCGGCTTCAGCTCGAGGACTTCGTGGCGGCGATCCGCGGCGAGCGCGCCCCCCTGCTCGATCGCGATGACGCTACTGCGCAGGCCGCGGCGATAGAGGCGTTGTACGCCTCAGCCGATGGCGGCCGTCCGGTCGAAGTGGCCGGAGCCGACTGACCGACGGCGAGACGACTTCCGATGAGCGCTGCGGATCGGTTAGATTCGGCTACGTGGAGACCTCGACGGTGACCGAATCCACGCGCCTGCCGAGCGGGCCGCGGACGCAGGCTGAGGACGTGCTCACGGCACGCGATCGCATCGAGGGACGTCTCGGGCGGATGCTTTTGCACCTCCCTGCGCGCGCGCAGTTTCGGCTCTCGGGCCGGCACCCGGTTCGCCTCGACGGCCAGGCGCTTGATTCCGGAATACAGCTGGCGCTGCGAACGCTTGAGCTTCGGGGGTCTCCCACGATGGTCGGCCGAGTGGATGGAAATCCCGAGCCCGTCGAGGTGCGGGCACGCGTGCATCGCGAGGCGTTGGTGTTCTCGCTGGTCAAGACGGGGGTTGGAAGCGTTCGTGAGCTCGAGGTCGATGGCGCCGCCGGCCCGTTGCGCGCGCGTTTGTACCGTCCGGCCGCTCCGGATGTCAGTGGCCAGCTGCCGCTGCTGGTGTTCTTTCATGGCGGCGGCTTTGTGATCGGCGATCTGGATACACACGACGAGCCGTGTCGCATGCTCTGCCGCCACGGCCAGGTCCAGATCCTCTCGATCGACTACCGGCTGGCGCCCGAGCATCCGTTCCCGGCGGCGGTGGACGACGCGCTGGCTGCCTTCAGATGGGCCGTGGAGCATGCCGACGAGCTCGGCGTCGATCCTCATCAGGTTGCGGTCGGCGGCGACAGCGCGGGCGGGAATCTGAGCGCGGTGACGTCGCAGTTGGCCGCGCGCGACGGTGGTCCCGTGCCGGCCCTTCAGCTGCTCATCTACCCGGCGACCGATCTGACCGAGGCGCGGACCGCTTCGGGTCGGATGTTCGCCAACGGCTTCTTCCTGACTGAGAACGACAGGCAGTGGTCGACGCGGCACTACTTTGGCGGGACCGGCGCGGACGGCTCGGACCGCCGCGCCTCGCCGGTGCTTGCCGAGGACCTCTCAGGCCTGGCGCCGGCGATCGTGGTTACGGCCGGCTTTGATCCGTTGCGTGACGAAGGCGAGGCGTACGCCGACGCGCTGCGCCGGGCGGGAACACCGGTGGTCTCATACCGTGCTCCCGAGCTGATTCACGGGTTCATCAACATGACCACCGTGCCCGCCGCGCGGGACGCGATGCTGCGGATCGCCGGGATGGTCCGAGCGAGCCTCGACCTCACCCGGTAGCGCCTCGGCGCGGAGCCTCTCCTCTCAGTTGCTCGGCTGCGGCCGGCAACCGTTCACGGGAGCTGTCGACCAGCAGCGGAGCACCGAGTTCGGGCTCGAGGGCGCCAGGGGCTCGATCGTCGGTGGGGTGTAACGCGTCGAGGAGCACCTTCACGAATGCGGCTGGCCGGTCGTTTTGCAGATAGTGGTTGGCGTCCGGGATGAAGTACAGGCGATTCGGGCTAGGCCCGAGCATCAAATACTCGTTCCACACGTAGCTCGCCACCCGCGGGGGCGCGACGGTGTCGTTCAGGCCCCAGATCATGGTCACGGGGAACTGGGCTTCGGCGAGCATCGTCAGCCACTTCTGCTCGTCCTTGGATCGCTCCACCAGGTACTGGATCGTTTCGTGCAGCACCTTTACGCCGTCGGCATGGCCGAAGGTGGCCGCGAGGGCCTCGACCTCTGGGTCACCAGCTTTGCGCGGCGGGGTGAACGTGCTGACGCCCATCGCTTCGGCCAACTGGGTGGGAGTCAGCGCGGCCACGATCTGCGGGCCGGACTCAGGGTCGAGTATTAGTCGCTGCGCCTCGGTGAGGCTCGACAGCGGCAGGAAGATATTGCCGTTGGACAGGACCAGGTGCTCGAGTCGCACCGCCGAGCGGCCCTCAGCGCAACGGGCCGCATGGAGGAGCGCCACGCTGTCACCACGATCGTGTGCGACGAGGACGGCGGTCTCGGCACCGATCACCTGGCTTAGGAAGAACTCGATGACCTCTTCGTCTCGGTTGAGGCTGTAGCCCCATCCCTGCGGCTTGTCCGAGAATCCATAGCCCGGGAAGTCCAAGGCGCAGACGCGGAACCTCGTGCTGAGCTGGTTGGCGACCTCAAACCAGTCGATGCTGCTGGTGGGCCAGCCGTGTATGAGCAGCAGCACCGGAGCGTCCGGCTCGCCGATCTCAACGTGGAATATCTCGACCGAAGCGGCGTCCTCGTGCGCCGGGCGCCATGAGAAATGGCCACCCCTGCTCAGCCAATCGTCAGCTCTCGGCGAGTTCATGATCCCGACCTCCGTCAGCTTGCACCCTCGGCATGATTCTTCAGCACGATGCAAGCGCTGCTTGGGCGGCGGGCACGTAGGACGTCGGGTCGTTACCTGGACAGCGTGATGACGCCCTGCTCGCGAGCGAACTCGAGGCAGCGCCGGCGCCCACTCAGTCCCAGGGCCCAGAACGCGACCCGGCCGTCCGCGGTGACCAGCGCCCAGCCGTCGCCGCTGGGCAGCAGACGAAGCTGTCGCGTGCCGGCGACGGCAGACCGCGTCGCGTCGGAGTCAAGTCCTCGGAGCGCACCGCGGCTGTCTACAGACTGGGGGAGGAACATGGGGACATGTTCCTGGGCGCCAGTAAGGCGATCCCTAACCCGGATCGCTCAATTAAGTAAGAGCCGCGTCAATTCCAGAGCCGGTTGCTCGCGAGCTCGGCACCCTCGGACATCGCCCGGAACTTCGCCCACACGACGGACGGGACGACGACGTTCATGCCGGCGATCGTGCCGAAGCCACAGTCGGTCCCGGCCTGAACCTTGTCGCGCCCGACGACGTTGGCGTACTGGACGAGCCGCTGAGCCACCGCCTCGGGGTGCTCGACCACGTTGGTGGTGGAGTCGAGCACGCCGGGGATCACGTATTTGTCCTCGGGGAGCTTGACGTCCTCGAACACCTGCCACTCGTGAGAGTGCCGACCGTTCGACGCCATCAGCATCAGGCCGGCGGGCTTGGCCTTGAGAATGAGGTCGATGATGTCCTTGAGCTCTACGTCCGTGGTCCTGGGCATCTCGCCGTTGCCCCAACAGATGTGAATGCGGGAGGCCTCAGCCGGGATGTTGACCGAGCGCCTGGTTGAGCGCCTCGACGCTCATCTCGAGCTGCCGGCGGAAGTTCTCCAGCGAGCCGGCGCCGGGAGCGGTCATGGCGAAGTCAGGGCAGTCAAGCTGGAGCAGGAAGCCGGCCTGGTGGATGGCCTCGTACTCCTCCCGCATCGCTTCGGAGACCGCCTGCAGGTACTCCTCGTCGCTGGAGTAGTAGCGGTTGGGGGAGAACACGGCGATCACCCCGGGGGAGGCGGCGCTCATGAATGTTCCGGCCGGACTGACGCCTTCCAGGGCGGCGTTGAGGTTGTCGATATCGGCCTTCACCGCGTCCTGGCCGACGTATGACACCGGGCCGTCGCAGGAGGTGAAGCGGACCTCCTGGGCCATGGTCATCGTCTGGGCCATCTGTTCGGCGAAGTCGGGGTGCTCGTCGAGGCCCATCACCGCGGCCGCGACCTCCTGGATCGACCCCTCGCCGCCGAAGCCGGTCAGGCGGTCCTTGACGTAGGTGGCGTAGCTCGGCTTGCTGACCTCGCCGTCGTTGATGACGTCAACGCCGGTGTCGACCTGCTTGCGCACCGTCTCGTTGACCGCGTCGCGCACCTCGTGGGCAAGCTCTGTCGGCGTCGACCGCCTCGCCGGCCTCCTGGGCCAGCACCAGGGGAAGCAGCTCTTCAGGCCTGGGCAGGCTTCCGGCATGGGTCGTCAAGATCCGCTGCGTCGTCTGCATCTGTTCCTCCCAAACGAGGTGTGATGCCATCGCGGTTCCCCGCGGCCGCTGACGGCCGAGTCACGCATTCAAACAGCGCGGGCCGGAGGCGTCAATGGCGCCGGCACCCGCCGAGGCTCAGCTCACTGTGTCCTGCCCACGAGCTCGCCGCCGTCGGCCACCAGAACCTGGCCGGTTATGAAGGAGGCGGCCGGGGAGAGGTAGAAGGCGACCAGCTCGGCGATCTCCTCGGTGTCAGCCATGCGGCCGAGCGGAATCGTCTTGCCGATGTCCTGCACGAACCGCTCGCGGCCGCCGAACGTCTCCCAGATCGGGGCGTTGAACGGGGTGTCGACGAAGCCGGGGCACAGCGCATTGACCCGGATGCCGTCGGCAGCGTGATCGCGAGCCAGATTGCGCGCCAGGGCGACGGCCGCCGCCTTCGTGACGGCGTAGGCGACAAGGTTGCCCTCGGTCTGCAGGCCGGAATTCGACGCGGTGATCAGCAGCGAGCCGCCTTTGTCCTGAAGCTGAGGGACGACCGTGCGCGCGCACACGAAGTGAGCGCGGACGTTGACCGCATAGGAGTAATCGAACTGCTGCACCGGAGTCTCAACCACGTTGCCGTTGGTCTGAAATCCGACGTTTGACCAAGCGGCCTCGATCCCGCCCAGCTCGCTGATCACCGTTTCCAGGGCCGCGGTCAGCGCCTCGGGGTCGGAGGCGTCGGCCACGGCATGCGGCGCCTCCACCTCCGCGGCGACCTCGCGTACGCGGTCAGCGATGTCGATCAGGCCGACGCTCCAGCCGCCCTGATGCAGGCGCCGGGCGCCCGCGGCCCCGATGCCAGTCGCAGCTCCGACGATGACGATCCGTTGTGCTGCGATGACGGCCTCCGTGGTCAGGTTGCAGTTGCCTCTGCGGCGAGGCGTGCATCTTATTCCCACCGCTTCAGCCCTCGGCGTCGTCCGTCGATAACAAAAGGATTCGCATGACGCACGACTGCCCGCCACCCACAGCGACCACAAAGGAAGGTGGTGCGCCTGCTCGGCGGCACCTACCGGCTGACGCGCCCGCTGACCCTCACCGCGGCCGACTCAGGCGGCAACGGGCACGATGTCGTCTATGAGGCGGCGCCCGGGACGCATCCGCTGATCAGCGGCGGGCGACGCATCACCGGCTGGAAGCTGTTTGACCGCGCTCGCGGGATCTACCGCGCCCGGGCCCGGGGTCTGAACACGCGCCAGCTCTACGTCAACGGCCGTCGCGCCGTGCGCGCCCAGAGTTCGCTCGACCCGCCTGGGTTCACCAAGACGGCCACCGGCTACACCATCACCAACAAGGCGATGGCCGCCTGGCGCAATCAGCGCGACATCGAGGTGCTGTCGAACTGGCGGTGGAAGAGCTACCGCTGCCCGGTGGCCTCGATCGTCGGCGACCGGATCACCATGGCCCAGCCGTGCTGGCACAACGCCAACGTGTTCGCCGGTCCGATCGCGATGGGTCTGCCGACGCGGATCGTGAACGCCTACGCGCTTCTGGACCGGCCCGGCGAGTGGTATCTGGATCGGTCGGCGGACTGGATCTACTACAAGCCGGCTCGGGGCGAGCGGCTGGCCCGCGAGGACGTCGAGGCCGCCGCCGACCCAGGTGCTCGTCAATGCGCGCGGGACGCTGACCCGTCCGGTCAGCAACCTGCGCTTCGACGGACTGCGCTTCGAGTACGCCACCTGGCTGGGCGTCAGCGGACCGCAGGGCTACGCCGACGACCAGACCGGCTTTCACGTCACCGGCTCAAACCAGCCCCAGACGTTCGAGCACGCGCAGTACACCACCCGCACGCCGGGCAACCTGCGCTTCGCCTACGCCCGTGACGTGAGCATCGTCGACTGCACCTTCCGCCACCTGGGCGCCGTCGCGGTCGACTTCAATACCGGCAGCCAGCACGACACGATCGCCGACAGCAGCTTCAGCGACATCTCGGCGGCGGCGATCCAACTCGGCGGCGTCGATCCGGTCGACATGCATCCCACTCGCCCCGGCCAGGTCACGCGCGACAACCTGATCGCCAACAACACGATCACCAAGGCGGCCCAGGAGTTCTTCGACGCCGCCGCCATCTTCGTCGGCTACACGACGCGCACGACGATCATCCACAACACGCTCTCCAACCTGCCCTACACGGGGATCTCGATCGGCTGGGGGTGGGGCATGACCGACCCCACCGCTTCCCGGGCTGCACCGGATGCCCGTTCGAGAGCTGGAAGATCTACACCACGCCGACCACCAGCCAGGGCAACAAGATCCTCGACAACAAGATCTCCGAACTATCTCCAGCTCCTCTACGACGGCGGCGGCATCTACTCACTCGGCCAGCAGGGCACGTCGCTGGCCAACGGGGAGCTGATCGCCGGCAACGTGATCTTCGGCAAGGCGCCGACCCACGGTGGCAACGCGCTCTACACCGACGGCGGCAGCCGTTACATCACCCTGCGCGGCAACGCCGCCTTCAACAACCCGACCGGCATCGACGGTCCCGGCGGGTCACCCTACGGGCACGACTGGGGCGGCTGCCGACCCTACGGCGACATCGTCTGGGCCGGCAACTGGTGGCAGAACCCGGGCACCACCTATGACTGCACGGCGGGATACCCACCCGTCAACGTCAGCTTCAGCGCTAACACCGCTGATCCCGGGCCGCGCCGCCGTACCCGCCGCCGTCATGGCCCGGGCCGGCGCGCACTGACCCGCCGGCAGCGAACCAGGCACGGCTGCGGTGCGCGCTCGAGGCGGCGGCGATAGTCGCCGCCTGGGCTCGCCTCGAGCGCGTCCCGCGCCTCGGCTAGCAGGTACCGGGAGCGGCCGGTATCGCTGGCAGTTCGCCGTGGACGGCGTTGGCGTGTCCGCCCAGGATCGAGGAGGACGTCGCCTTGGCGCTGTCTGCTCTCGCCTCCGCTCACCGTCGACTCGAGGCCCGAAGCGGTGTTCTTGAACCCGCCCAGCACCGCCTGGGCTCCGCTGCTGGGGCAACTCCCGGACGGGGTGCCGCTACCGGCGAGGTTCTCGCAGCCGCCGGACACACTGGCCAGGGCGCCGCTGGCAAGATTGAACTCACCCCCGGTCACCGATGACTCGGCGCCCTGGGCGGTGTTGTGCTCGCCACCGGTGGCCGATGCCGCGGTTCCCTGAGCCTTGTTGGCAACGCCGCCGATGAGGCTGAAAGCCCCAGAGGCGACGTTCTCCTCGCCGGCGGTGGTGGCGTAGTTGCCGGTGGCCTGATTTTTGAAGCCACCCGACGATCTGCCCGTAGCTCGTCCAGCCGTTCTCGGAGCCGACCACCAGGTCGTTGGAGCCCGTCCGAGCGTGCTGGGTGGTGTTCTCGGCGTAGCCGACAATGAGGTTGCCCTCTCCATTCACGGTCGCGCTCGTGGTCCCGGACCCCGACACCACCTGCACGTTGATGGCCGAGAACTCAACCGTCGGCTTTCCTCCGACTCCGGAGGCGACGTAGGTCGGAGCCAGCACCGCGGTGGTGCCCCCGGTGCACGACGGCGCCGCCCCCGTACCACCGGACACGACCGCACTGCCCTCGGTGGTCGGGATGCACTCCCAGCCCGGTGTCACTGCCGCCACTGCCCCCGATGCGCTCAGCCCCAGAATCGCCGTCGCCAAACCGCCGACGAGAAACGCCCGCAACATAGAAATCTTCTTTGTCCCCGGTCCCGCCCGGTGCGGGGCCTACCTGGTGGAGCATAGGCGGCGCGGCCCGGGCAGCGGCGTTCACCGTGTCAGCGCGCTACGGAGCCCCGAACTCGATCACGACCTTGATGTCGTCGGGCGCTCGGCGCAGCGCCTGCTGGAAGTCGTCGGGCGAGACCCGCCGCGTGACCAGCCGCTCCAGCCACGACCGGTCGGCCCTGGCCAGCGCCCGCGCCGCCAGGAAGTAGTGGCGGCGATTGGCGTTCACCGAGCCGAACAGGACCAGGTTCTTCAGCACCGCGTCGGTCAGGACCGTGGTCGGCGCGCTGGCGTCCGGCACCACCGGGCCCCCGACGCCGGTCAGGCAAATGATCGCGCCCGCCCCGCCGCGCTCGGCCGCGCCTCGGATCAGCTGGGCAGCGCCGGTGCACTCGACGACGACGTCGGGATGCAGTCCGATCTCGGAGATCGGGCCGGTGTGGTAGGTGGCGCCCAGCGCCTGCACCAGCTCCGGCTTGAGCCCGGTGGTCGCCAGGTCGAGCACGTGCACGTCATGCCCCTGCTGCACCCCGATCAGCGCCGCCAGCAGGCCGATCGGGCCGGCGCCGGTCACCAGCACCGTCCGCGGGTCCCAGAAGCTGCGATGTCCGATCGCCGCGATGTGCTCCCACGCCTTGACCACCACGGTCGTCGGCTCGAGCAGGACGCCGAGCAGCCCCAGGCTGCGGTCGACCCTGACCGCATACTCGGGTTCGATCCGCCAGCGGTCGGCCATGAAGCCGTGCACCTCCTTGATGCCGCGCTCGGTGTAGCGGCCGTTGGAGCACATGTCCCACTCGCCCACGGCGCAGTTGGCGCACGGCACCGGGTCCGGGCGCCGCACGATGCCGACGACGTGATCGCCGACCGCGAACGAGCTGGGTCCCGGGTCGACCACGCGACCGAGCGACTCGTGTCCCAGGATCAGGCGCTCGCTGCCCGGAGGCGCCCAGCCGTACAGGCCGCCGGCGATCTCGACGTCGGTGCCGCACACCCCCACCGCCAGCGACTCCACCAGCACCGACCCGAGCTGCGGCGAGGGTTCCGGCACGTCGTCAAGGCGCGCCGACCCCTCGGTCCCTGGCGCAACTGTCACAGCGCGCACCCTCCACCTCGTTTCACCGCGGCATTGGATTCTCGGCGCGGTGCCCGCGGGACGGCATCACCCCGAACAGATCGGTGCGCCATGAGGCGCGCTTGTATTGTGCCCGCCGATGGAGGGGATGCTGCCGTGGCGCAAGTCCGGGGAAGGATGCGTCGCCCGTCGCCGAAGACATGTCCGGCGGCTGGCACGGCGGTCGGCGTGGCTTGCAGTCCTGGCCCTCGCGCTGCTGGTGCCCTCGAGCGTGCCGGCCTTCGCGGCGCCGGCGGCGAGCAGAGCTTCACACCGCCCCGTCGGGCGGACCGACGGGCTCGGGATCCAGCCGGGAAAGATCAAGCACGTCTGGCTGATCATCCTCGAGAACAAGTCCTACGACGCGACGTTCACCGGCCTGAACCACAACACGTATCTGTGGCGGACGCTGCCGAAGCAGGGGTCCTGCTGAAGAACTACTTCGGCACCGGCCACTTCTCTTCGACAACTACATCTCGCTGGTCAGCGGCCAGGCGACTCAGGCCGACACGCAGGTGGACTGCCCCTACTACGACCACTTCTCCGGCCGAGTCGATCTGTCGGGCTCGCTGCGCAAGAACCCGAACTACGGGCAGATGACCTCCGCGCAGGGCCCCAACGCGGCCGCCGGGGCCAACGGCTGCGTCTACCCGGCCAGCGTCAAGACGCTGTTTGACCAGTTCGACGCCGCCAGGGTGAGCTGGAAGGGCTACGCCCAGGACCTCGACTACCCCAACGGCCCCCTCCCCAGCACTCGGCGGGGGCCCGCTACTGCGGCGCTCCCTACCCCGATCCCGGTCCGACCGGCAGCAAGGCTCAGCCCAACCCGAGCGCCGCCACCGCCACCAACCAGTACCTGCCCAAGCATTTCCCGTTCGCGTGGTTTGAGTCGTTGCGCCGCGCCGGCAACTGCAACGCCAAGCACATCGCCGACCTGTTCAGCTCGCGCTCCGGCCTGGCCCATGACCTCAAACGGGTGAGGACGACCCCCACCTTCAGCTGGATCACGCCCAACATGTGCAGTGACGGCCACGACGCGGTCTGCCACGGCAACAACCTCTCCGGCGGATTCTCCGGGCCCAACAAGCCGCGGGCGCAGCGCAACTACACCGGTGGCCTGTACGCCGCCGATCTGTTCCTCGAGCACGTCATCCCCGAGATCGAGCGGTCGCCGGCGTACCGTGACGGCGGCCTGATCGACATCACCTTCGACGAGGCGTTCCCGCCATTCACCTTCACCGGCAACAGCTTCGCCAACTCAAGCGGTGTGCCGCCGACCGCGGCCACCTCGATCGCCAACGACACTGCCGGCGAGACGCTGTTCGGCCGCCCCGTGCACTTCGAGCCGACGGGTCCGAACACGCCGCTGGCCACGAACTCGCTGGGCCAGGAGCTGTATCCGGGCCCCGGCTACAACGCCTTCATCGACCGGCCGGCCAACTGCGTGGCGCAGACGGTGCCGCCTCTACCCAAGGGCACGTGCCTGCTCGGCGGCGGCACTAACGTCCCCGGCCCGCGAACCGATGCGTCGGCGACCGCGCCGATCGCAAGCTCGACCATTGCCGACAACTCGGCGGTCATCACCGACGTCGGCCGCACTGTCTCGGGCGCCGGCATCCCGGCGGGCTCGTTCGTGGGCAAGGTGGTCAACACGCCGGTGATGGCGACGGCACCGAACCAGAACGGCGGCTTCGTTGTCGCCGGGTCGTTTGCACTCGTCAGCGCTTCCGGCCAGCCGCTGCTGACCACGATGGCCGGTCCACGGGGTGATCCTCGGCCCGCGCACGCCGGCCACGGACCCGCTGTTCGACGCCACCCACCCCACGAACGGTGGTGGCGACACCGGCAGCGTGTTGATCAGCCCGTTCATCAAGCCCGGTTCGGCGACCCGGCGGTACTACAACCACTACAGCTGGCTGCGCACGATGGAGGACCTGTTCCGCGTCGCGCGCAAGTCGCGTGGGCTCGACGGCAAGGGCCACCTCGGTTACGCGGCCCAGCCGGGGCTGGCCCCGTTCGGCGCCGACGTCTTCAACCGCCCGCTGGGCCCGCCGAACAAGCGACGCGGCTCCGCGGGGACCGCGCTGCCGCGTACGACCGCCGTGGGGCGTCAGTCGGCCGTAGGGCGTTCGTCGGCCGCGCGCGGCGACGGCGCCGACCGGGTCATGCACGCCAGCTCAGCCCATCCGGCACTGGCGATCCAGGGCGACACCGTCATCGTGACGCTGCCCCACGGGCGGGCGCGCGCCACAGCGGTGGGGCCGGTCGTCCCGGCGATCAACCCATTGGCGGCGCCGACAACGGCCCGCGGTGCGTTCACGGTGACGATCACCGCCACCTCCGGCACCGTGCCGCTCGGCGCCGGGGCGTTCGGGATCGTCGACGAGCTGGGTCAGATCCACCATCCGAGCGTGCGGGTCGTCGACAGGCGAGCGTTGCCGGCCACGGTGCGCCCGGGACACAAGGTCACGCTGACGATGAGCGCCGTGCTCCCGGTGGGAGGGGGCCGGCTCGAGTGGGCGCCTTCGTCGCCCAAGCCCGCGGTGGCCTGGGACTTCGACCTAGAGACCGATTGAGATTGAGCCGCCGCGGGTCGCGCGGCGCCGGCGAGGGCGACCAGGGCGGCAAGGCCGGTTAGGTGCTAGGCGACCGGGCCCGAGGGCGGCGCCGGGTCGGCGACGGTGCCCGGACCGGTCGCGGCGCCGGTTCCGCCGCCCAGATCGAAGAACAGCACGCTGCTGGCGATCGCGGAGATCGGGGCCGTGAACACGCTGGCGATGATGGCGGCCACGATGATGCCGCCGGTGCCGATGGCGGCGCCGATCGCGCCCAGGATCACGCTGGCCACGACCACGATCAGGAATACGACCACGAGGACTCCGAACACCGCCCAGGCGTCTCCGCGGACCAGTCGCCAGCTGCGGCCGAAGGCTTGGATGGGGCCGACGTGCTCGACGACGATGGCGGGAGCGCCGACGGACCAGAAGGTCAGCAGGATGAGGCCGGGGATGATGATCAGGATGAATCCGATCGCCACCCCGATTCCGTACAGGATGCCGAACACGATCAGGGGGACGATGGCCGGCGTGGCCGCGGAGAAGAGATCCCCGACGGCAAGGTCGCGGCGCCCGTCGCGGACGTCCCGGACGAGCTCCACCACGAAGCCCGTGTACAGAGCATGCGCGGCCAGCTGGATGGCCGCGGCGAGCACGCCAAGGAACACGCCGCCGCCGCGCTGGAGCAGACCGGTGACCACCCCGACGATCAGGAAGACGACGAGGGCGCTGAGAACCAGCGGGGCAAAGTTCTGGGAATAGACGGCAAACGTCTCGTTGATCACGTTGCCGACGCGGATCCGGCCTCCGCTGCTGCTGCCTGCGCCCATGTGCGGGGCAATCGTAGGGGGACTGGTCGGCTTAAGCCAGCGGCAGCAGAAAAGTTGCAAGACGGAGGCCGGCGCGCTGGAATTGGTCGCCTGGTCGCCGCCTCGGTGGGTAACCCTTAACGTGCGTGGCGCCCGACGCGATCGCGAACCAGAATCGAGGAGCCATGGCCGACAAGATCAATCTCGCCGACCGGCTGGCCCTGCTGGACGGCGTCTATCAGCCGGGCATCGTCGGCTACCTGAACGACTACAAGCTCCAGGTGGTCAAGGTCAAGGGACCGTTCGTGTGGCACAAGCACGACGAGACCGACGACTTCTTCCTCGTCATCAGCGGCCATCTGACGATTCACCTGCGGGATCGGGATGTCGAGCTGGACCCGGGTGAGATCTTCGTCGTGCCCCGCGGGGTCGAGCACCGCCCCGATGCCGAGACCGAGACCGAGGTTCTCCTGATCGAGCCCCAGGGGACGGTCAATACCGGCGATGCCGGCGGGGAGATGACCGCCGAGCCTCGGCTGCTGTTGAACGGGCCATGACGCGCCTGCGCCGCAAACAACCCCGCGATCCGGCCCGCCGCTGGCACCTGACGCCATGGGGTTGGATCCTCACGGTGCTCGCACCCGTCCTGGCCATCGTCGCGGTGGTCGACCCCAGCCGCGGGGTGATCCTCGCCCTGATCGCCGTGATCGTGGTGTGGGCGGTTCTGCTCGCCGCGAGCTTTCCCTCCACCCGCGCGATGAACAATCGTCTCGCTCGGGGGCAGGATTACGGCCGGGAGGCCGCCGAGGAGTGGGAGCGAGGCCACGGTCCCCGCGACTGAGGGAGCCAGACCTGCGGACCCCGGCACGCGCGGGAGTTTCATCCGCTTCGCCCGGCGCGGCGACAACGGCTTTCGCCTGACCGACGCGCAGGTAAGCTCAGGCCGATGTTCTTCGCCGTTCGACTGGAGCGCGGGGGGCCGTGGGACTGGTCGCGCGATCTGCGCGAGCAGGTTGGCTGGGACGAGCACGCGCGCTTCATGGACGCCCTGACCGAGGAGGGCTTCATCGTCCTCGGGGGTCCGCTGGCCGGCGACCGCGAGATCCTGCACGCCGTCTCGGCCCCATCCGAGCAGGCCGTGCGCGAGCGGCTGGCGCAGGACAACTGGGCTCAGAACGGGATGCTGACGGTGAAGACGATCGAGCCGTGGACCGTCCTGCTCGACGGCCGGGGAGCCTGATCAGCCCGGTTCTTCGGCCGCCGTGTCGCTTCGCACCCTGGCTACCGCGATCAGCGCGATGACGAGAAACGCGATCGCCGCCACCCGGGGCGCGAGGACGGCGACGGCCGTCCCGATCACGTAGAAGCCGACGCTGGGCGTCGACGCCCGTCCGATCGCGGCCATGTCGGCATCGGTCACGTCCGGTCTCAGCAGGGCCCGATCACTTGACACGGTGCGCCACAGCGCGCTGAACAGCAGCGCGATCGCCCACAGGTTCGCGCCGTAGAAGATGACCGCGACCCGCTCGGTGGATTCACCGACGCGTAGCGACTCGGCGACCAGCCGGGTCGGGAAGGGGAGGAACGACACCGCCATCAGCAGGGCGAGGTTGACGCGGATGATCCGGGTGTTGGCCCACCGCAGGCGCCTGAAGATGCTGTGATGGGCGAGCCAGATCCCGCCGATGGTTATGAAACTGGTGGCGTAGGCGAGGTATGACGGCCACTGGTGAAGGATCGCCCTGACCAGATGGTGCAGCTGCGACTCGGGGATGTCGATGTCCAGCACCAGCAGCGTGATCGCGATCGCGAACACGCCGTCGCTGAACGCCTCGGTCCGGCTGGTCGCCCAACGCCCATGCATTACGGCATGGTTCGACGCCATTGAGTGCCAACCTCCGGCGGTGCCATCCACGCAGTTCACTGGGGTGTGTCCCCTCGCGGGTGGCGTCTTCGTCTCCTTGGCGACCGGTCGGCAAAGCAGCCGACACCGCTATCAACAAAGGAGATGCGATGGCGCATCCAGTGATCCACGTCGAGATCCGCTCCGGCGATCCCGACGCGACGAGGCAGTTCTTTGGTGACCTGTTCGGCTGGAAGGTCGCCTCAGAGGGTGGGCTTCCGGGCTACACCTTCATCGATACCGGCAGCGACGGCGGTCCGCACACAGCGATCAGCCCGCGGCAGAGCTCGCAGGACGAGGTCCTGTTCTTCGTCGCCGTCGAGGATGTGGCCGGAACGCTGAAGGCGGCCGAGGAGCTCGGCGGCACGATCGTCCAACCAGCTCAGGAGGTGCCGGGCACCACCTTCGGCGTGCTCGCCGACGCCCAGGGCCATCGGGTCGGGGTGGCCTCGAGCTGAGCCGGCCGCGCGCTGAGGCCTTGCCAGCGGGAGGGCAGGGCCTCTAAGCGCCGTCAAGCCTGCTGCAGGACGAGTTCGTTGCCGTCGGGGTCGCGCAGCACGGCTTCGCGGGCCCAGGGGCGGTCCTGCGGCGGGCTCTGGAAGTCGACCCCGGTCGACGCCAGCCGGTCATAGGCCGCGTCGAGGTCATCGACGCGCACCACCAGGCCGCGCAGCGATCCGGCGGGCATCGACTCAAACCAGTTGACCAGCACCAGGGACGCGGAAGCCGGGCTCGGGCGCACCTGAACCCAGTGAAGCCCGGTCGAGGCATCGTCGCGGATGAGCTCGAAGCCCAGCTTGTCGACGTAGAACGCCTTGGCCTGCTCGGGATCGGAGACCGGCACCGAGACCACGGCGATGTTGGCGGCCTCAAGCGATGTCATGGCCAGCATCTTAGGTCCGGCGAACGCCCGCCATCGATCCGCCCGGTGTCCTTAAGCGGTTCTTTGGTGCGGGTTTGCGGGCGCCGCTCACAGTGCGCCTACGTCAAATCGCGAGCGGAGGAAGCACATGAGCAATTGGCAGGCAACGTTGGAGTCGACAGAGCACGACGTGTTTGGGACCGGGGACAAGGGCTCGTCGCTCAATCTCGTGGTCGTCCTCGGCCTTGGACTGCTGGCGTTCGGCGCCGCGCTGTTCGGCCAGGGGCTCTTCCACGCGTTCGAGAACGGGAGCTGCTCGACAACCGGCTACACCGCCCACTACGGACCCGTGCCGCATTGCGCCAAGGGGGTTGGCTGGTGGATGTTGATGGTTATGGGCGGCATCGTGGTGGCCGGAATCGGGGCGGCGCTGTCGGGCACGCTGAGCTCGCTGATGGCTCCGGTCTTGTTCGTCGCCATCGGCGCGCCGTTCGTGGCACTCGGCCTCGAGGGCGGTAGCTCGCACCTGGTATTGGGCACGTCCTCGAGCACCGGTCATCTTTTCGCCGGCATCTTCGGTGCCTGTTTCGTGCTCGGCGGCCTCGTCTGGGGCGCCTTCACCGTGCGCGGGGCCCTGGCCCGGGTCAAGGGTCCCTCGTCGCGCCTCGGCGGACTGCTCGCCGCCGCCGCGGGGGTCGGCGCCGCGTTTGTCATCGCCACCTCGGTGGCCGGCGCCGTCGGCTCCAGCGCCGCGACCGCGCTGCCGTCGAGCCCGGTGATCACGCAGGGATCCGGGTTCGGCGGACCGTCGAGCGCGGCCGGCCAGGCCAACGGCGTCACCAGTCAGACCGACCGCGCCATCGCCAGGGCCAACGCGGCGGCGGCGCGCAGGACGACCGCGGCCGTCAAGCAGGCGACAGCTCAGGCCCAGAAGCTGACCAAACTCGCGGCCTGCGTGAGCTCGGCCGGCGCCAACGCGGCCCGGATTCAGCGCTGCGAGACCAAGTACATGCCCTGACCTCTACGAGCCAGACCGCGTCAGACCAGACCGCGTCAGACCAGAACGCCAACTCCTCGTCGAACAGGACCGCTCCGCGACGCCTGCCGGAAACTGGCCTGCCCTATTCGGGGTGGGCCAGTTCCCACATGGCGCGCTGCTCGCCGAGCGTCAGCGGCCGCCAGCGACCAGAGTGCTCCTGCCAGGTGGAGACGGTCACGTCCATGGTGCTGCGGATGTGCTGCAGGGCATCCACGGCATCGCGGGCGTTGCCGTCCTCGACGATCGGCTGGCGCGTCATCACATCAACAACCTTGAAGCGACGGGGCGACCGCGGCTTGGATGGCTCCGGCTGGCGGCGTCGCGCGGGCTTACCGCCCGTCAGCACCCGCTCGGTCGATGCGCGCCGCGTGGTGACGCTGTCGAGCGGCACCACCCGCGCGCCGGTTCCCTTGGTTTCAGTGTCGAGGACCCAGGTTCTGGCCATACCTTCGAAGATAGCCCTGGGCGCCGCCACATCCACCGGGCTTGACGTAAATTTGCTGCGACGGGTGGTTCCAGGCGCGTCCAGACGCCGCGAGACCGCCACCGAATTTTGCGAATCGGGGGACTAGCATCCCACGCCGGGTCCGGAGGACAGCGAGACACGAGGAGGACGCTGAGTGGGATACCAAGTGCCCGACGACTACATCGAGCGATACGCCGACCTCCTGATCAACTTCGCCCTGGGCGGAGGTGACGGGATCAAGTCCGGCGACGTGGTGCGGGTGGTCGCGCCGGAGAGCGCCAGACCGCTGTACGCGGAGCTGTCCCGTGCCGTGTGGCGCGCGGGCGGCAACGTGCTCGGCGACTACCACCTCGACGACGACGCCGAGCTCAACCTGACCCGCGACTTTTTCGAGGTCGCCGGCGCCGAGCAGCACGGGTTCTTCCCCGAGGCCTACAGCCGCGGGCTGATGGATCAGATCGACCACCTGGCCTTCGTCCGCTGCGTCGCCGATCCGCATGCGCTGCGCGGCATCGATCCGGCGAAGCTCCTCGCCCGCCAGCGCGCCTTCGGCCCGATGAGCGAGTGGCAGACGGCGAAGGAGAGCGCCGGGCGCTTCACCTGGACGGTCGCGCTGTACGGCACCGAGGCGATGGCCGCTGAGGCGGGGCTGTCCCTCGAGGACTACTGGCAGGAGATCATCAAGGGCTGCTTTCTCGATCAGCCCGATCCCAAGGCGAGCTGGCGCTCGGTAATCGGACGGATGCGGACCTACATCGACGCCCTCAACGCGCTGCCGATCGACCGTCTGCACGTCAAGGGACAGGATGCCGATCTGTGGGTGACCCTGGGCGAGAACCGGCGCTGGATCGGCGGTGGCGGGCGCAACATTCCCGAGCTTCGAGATCTTCACCAGCCCCGACTGGCGGGGCACCGAGGGCTGGATCCGCTTCAGCGAGCCGCTCTACATCTACGGCTCGCTCATCACCGGCATCGAGCTTGCCTTCGAGAACGGCGTGTTGAGCCAGGCCAAGGCGGCGCAGAACGAGGAGCTCCTGCTGGAGATGCTCGCCACCGAGAACGCCAACCGCGTGGGCGAGTTCTCGCTCACCGACTCGCGCCTGTCGACGATCACGCACTTCATGGCCGACACCCTGTTCGACGAGAACGTGGGCGGCCCGTTCGGCAACACCCACATCGCCATGGGCAAGTCCCTGCAGCACTGCTACGACGGTGATCCCGCCGCGCTCAGCGTCGATGACTGGGAGCGCCTGGGCTTCAACGAGTCAGTCGTTCACACCGACATCGTCTCCACCGCCGACCGGGAGGTGACGGCGGTGATGCGTGACGGCAGCGAACGGACGATCTACGCCGGCGGCCAGTTCCAGCTCGAGTACGCCGGCGACTACTTCGATGCCGGCTGGGGGCAGCGCACGACCGTGACCGCGCGCGCCTTCTCGGGCTTGCTGCTCGGCACGATGGACTTGGGACTCGGCACGATCGCCGCTTGCGGCGCTGGCGCGATGTCGATGGAGCAAACCTTGCCGAAATTCTTGCGGGCCGCCTGGGCCGCCGCCATGGCTCGGTGAACTTGTTGCGGGGTGGCGCGGATGCGCTGCTGGAAGCCGCACGGAATCGCGACGGTCGGCAGAGGCCGATTTGAAGCCACGCCGGTGGTGCCGGTTCCGGTGGTCCCGGTCCCGGTGGTCCCCGTTCCGGTGGTCCCCGTGGTGCCGGTCCCTGTGGTCTGGGTGGGAGCCGCGGCCGCCGTGGCCGTGCCCTGGGTGATTTGTGTGCGGGTGCTCCCGGTGCCGGTGCCGGTGTTCCCGGTCGTGCCGGTACCGGTGCCGCCATCGCCACTCGCCGGGACAGGGGCGGGCGAAGCCACGGGGGGGCCGCTCACGACGCACTGAGCGGGGACGCCCGTTATCGGCGGTGGCCCCTTGATCACAGTCCAGGTGCGTCCCGGCCGCAGGCAGGCCGCCGAACCGGCAGGACCGATCCGAGCCGATGACAGGCGGACCTGGTGCCCGGCGCGCCAGGCCGCGATCACCAGCGTCTTGCCGACCGGAATCCGCCGGGGATTGAAGCGGGCGACGCTGATTGCGGCGCCGCAGGCGGCCGGGACCTGAACGGCCATGGCCCGCACTCCGAGAGACGTCAGCTTGGCGTTGGCGGCATGGATTGCATCGAGGCGAGTGATGGCCAGGGTGACCGAGCCGTCGTGATTCGTGGTCACAGCGAATGCCGGCGAGCTCCCCGCTCCTCCGAGCAACAGGACCAGTGCCCCGGCCGCCGCCGCCAGCGCCGCGGTGGTGCCGGCGAGCACCCGCGGGCGCGGTCGCCGGCGGCGGGGTGGGGGCCAGGACTGGTGCGCCAGGTCGTCCCCGTGCTCGCGGACGACGTCGCGCCAGAGGTTGTCTTCGAACTCAGACATTGCTGTCACGTTCTCCTCGTAGTCGGGCTCGGGCTCGGGAAAGCCGCATGCGGAACACGCCGCGGGGGACGCCCAGCGCCTCGGCCGCCTGCTTTGGCGTCAGGCCCGCGAGGTCGACCAGCTCGATCGCGGCCCGCTCCAGCTTCGGCAGCTCCGAGCAGCGCGTCATCAGCTCGCGGCCGGCCCGCTCGGCGTCGATGCGGGACGCCAGCTCGTCGATCTCGTTGGGCTCGAGCGGCCGGTGGCTGGCCAGCCGGGCGGCGGCGTCGCGCCCGTTGGCGGACTGGGCGCAGTGCCGGGCGTAGACATGGGCGGCGATGCCGAACAGCCACGCGCGGGCGGTGCCCCGGGCCGGATCGAACTTGTCGAACGCGCCGGCCGCACGCACCACCGTTTCCGAAGTGAGGTCCGCGACCGTCTGCGGTTCGGAGCAGCGACGGGCGAAGTAGGCGGTCAACAGGCCGACGTTGGCGCGGTAGACCTGCTCGAACTCGGCCAGGGCCGGGCTGGGCGGGCCGCCTCGCATCGTGACCTCCGCTGTTGCTCCCACGCTCATGTCCTATGACCTACTTGCCGAGTTCGCCTCGCGCTGTCACATGACGCCGAGAGGCTCCGTCGATTTTGACCGCATCCGGGCGGACGCGGTCGTCGTGGCGACGGGCGCGGGTGCTGGGCGGGGCTCGAGCAACTCCAGCATCGAGGGAGGGTGGCCGAGGCGCGGGGCGGTTGCGGTTTCGGCACACGCCGGCACAGTTCCGTGACGATTCGGGCGCTGGCCGGGGGCCAGCGCCGCGATCTGACGATCGACTGGGGAGTTACCCATAACTATTAGGGTCAACTTCCCAGACGACGTGCAGACCCGGCCGGTCCTCCTTCGAAAGCAGTGAAGACCCGAGAACCGGACTGAGGCGATCGCCGCCGGATCGCCCCGCTGGATCGCCCGCTGGATCGCCCGCCGGATCGCCCCGGCGGACCGCTACGGTGAGGGTTGATGCGGCTCGCCACCTGGAACGTCAACTCGGTCAAGCAGCGGCTGCCGCGGCTGCTGCCGTGGCTGGACCAGCGACAGCCGGATGTGGTCTGCCTGCAGGAGACCAAGCTGGCCGACGACGCGTTCACCGAGCTGCTCGGCGACGAACTCGCCGACCGGGGGTATGCGGTGGCGGTGCACGGCGAGACGGCGTGGAACGGCGTGGGCATCCTGTCGCGGGTCGGCCTCGATGATGTCGTCCACGGCATTCCGGGCGCGCCGGGCTTTCCGCATCCGGAGGCGCGGGCGGTGTCGGCGACGTGCGGCGGGATCCGCGTGGTGTCGGTGTACGTGCCCAACGGGCGCGAGCCGGGGTCCGAGCACTACCAGTACAAGCTCGCCTGGCTGGCCTCGCTGCGTGAGCTGGTCGCCGCCGGGCCGACGGCCACGGTGGTCTGTGGCGACATGAACATCGCCCCCGCCGACGAGGACGTCTTCGATCCCGAGGCCTACGTCGGCCATACCCACGTGACCGAGCCGGAGCGAGCGGCCCTGCGCGAGCTGGAGGCGCTGGGCCTGCACGACGTCGTGCGCGAGCGATGGCCCAAGGAGCGAGTCTTCACCTACTGGGATTACCGGGCCGGGATGTTCCATCAGGACCTCGGCATGCGGATCGACCTGATCCTGGCGGGAACCCCGGTGGCCGAACGGGTCAAGGCGGCCTGGGTCGACCGCCAGGCGCGCAAGGGCAAGGGCCCGAGCGATCACGCTCCGGTGATCATCGACCTCGACGAGGCCCCCGATGGCGACATCGGGCCGGTGGTGCCGCCGCCGTCGGCGCCCGCGGCTCGGCGCGGCACAGTCAAGCTCCCCCAGTCGCGCTGACCGCGCCAGCGCGGCCGGCTGGCGGCTCAGTCCCGGGGGCGGTCCCGGTCTCGGGAGGGCTGCACTCGCTTGGGCTCGCCGGGCATCTTGGGGTAGTCGGGCGGATATGGCATGTCGCCCCGGCCTTCGGCGAGGTCGCGCTCGTAGAGCTCGAGCAGCGGTGCCAGTGGATGCGCGCTGTCGTCGATGGCGGCGTGAAGATCGCCGCGTTGCGCGAACCGGGCCGGCATCGTCGCCACCGTGAAGTCCTCAGGCGCCACCTTGGACAGCTCGTCCCAACTCAGAGGGGCCGAGACCGGCGCTCCCGGCTTGGGTCGGATGCTGTAGGCGGAGGCGATGGTGCGATCGCGCGCATTCTGGTTGTAGTCGATGAAGATGCGCCGGCCGCGCTCCTCCTTCCACCAGCTGGTCGTGACCTGGTCAGGATGGCGCCGTTCGAGCTCGCGCCCGAACGCGATCGCGGCGTGGCGGACGTCGGTGAACGTCCAGCGCGGCTCGATGCGGACGTAGAGATGGATGCCCCGCCCCCCCGACGTCTTGGGAAAGCCGACGTAGCCGAGCTCCTCGAGGAGCGCGCGCGCCGCGGTGGCGACGCGGGCGGCGTCGGCGAAGTCGGTGCCCGGCTGGGGATCGAAGTCGAGGCGCAGCTCATCTGGGTGGTCGACGTCCTCGCGACGCACCGGCCATGGGTGAAAGGTGATCGTGCCCATCTGCGCCGCCCAGCCGACCACCGCCACCTCGGTGGGACAGACCTCGTCGGCGGACCGTCCCGACGGGAACTGGATCCGCGCCGTCTGCACGTAGTCGGGGGCGCCCTTGGGGATGCGCTTCTGAAAGAAGGCGTCGCCGCCACCGCGGTCGCGGGTCGACAGCACGATGCCGGGGTGAACGCCCTTGGGCCAGCGTTCGAGCGTGGTCGGCCGCCGTTGCAGCGCCCGCATGATCCCGTCGTCGACGGCCAGGTAGTAGTTGACGATGTCGAGCTTGGTGACCGGGGCGGAATGCTCGGTGGCCGGGAAGATCTCCCGTCCCGGGTTGGTGACGCGTAGATCGCGCCCGCCGGCGTCGACGATCGTTGCCTCGGTGCTGGCCATTGTCGTCAGGAGTTCTACGGCATGTGCGATGAATCTCACATCCGATCGGGGTCTGGTTACGTAGAAATGCCCGTGATGTTGCTTTAGCCCCGCCGCGACTGGAACACATGCTCGCCTCCGATCAAGCCGTCTCTGAACCGGTGCTCCCGGCGCCGGACCTGCGGCGGACTGGTGCGCAAGGGCGCGGTTCCGGCGGCGCTGGCGGCGGTGGCGGTGGCGGTCGTCCTGCTTGGTGGCGGCCCGCTGCACGCGTTCGCCGACGCGCTGAGGCGGGGGCTTGACGCCAGCCCGGCATGGGCAGCGGCCGGCGTCGCCTTCGAGGCGGTTTCCCTGGCCGGTTACGTGGCGCTGCTGTCGCTGGTCGCCGGGCGGGCGACGCCCCGCATCGGTCCACGCGAGAGCGCTCAGATCACCCTGGCGGGGGCCGCCGCCACCCGACTTCTGCCGACGGCGGGTGTGGGGGGCGCGGCGCTGGCGGTGTGGGTGTTCCGGCGCGCCGGCCTGCGGGCTGCCGCCGCCGCACGCACGCTGCTTGAGCTTCATGGTGGTGCTCTACTGCCGTGTTCCTGGCCGCGATCGCCGTCTCGGGGGCCGTGCTCGCGCTGGGGCTGGCCGGCAACCACGGCCCGGTGGCGCTGACCGCGATCCCGGCCGGGGCAGCGCTGGCGGCGATCGGACTGTGCCTGGCACTTGCCGCTCGTCACCGCCCCAAGCCGGGCGTGGCGCCGGCGGACCGGGCCGGCGATTCGGCCGGTCGCGGCGCTCGCCTCGCCTCAGCCGGCAAGGTCCTCGGCCACGCCGTGCAGGACGCGATCAGGCTGACCGGGTCCGGCGACCCACGGTTGCTGGGCGCGGCTGCGTACTGGCTGTTCGACGCCGCCGTCCTGTGGGCGATGATGCACGCGTTCGGTGCCCCACCCGCGCTGCCGGTGGTCCTGCTCGCCTATCTGATGGGCCAGGTGGCCAACACGATTCCGATCCCCGGCTCTGTCAGCGGCGGCATGGTCGGGGTCCTGCTGGCGTTCGGCGTGTCGGCCGGGCTGGCCGTTCCGGCGGTGCTCGTGTATCGGCTGATATCGGTCTGGATCCCGTTGCCGGCCGCCGTCGCCGCCTTCCCGCGACTGCGCGCCACGATCGTCGCGCTGGGCCCGCGAGGACGCCAGCACGATCGCTACGGCCAGCGGCTAAGCAGTCGAGACCTGTCCGGCGCCGATGGCGTCGACCAGTGCCCGGTGGTCGCGGGCGGTCTGCGCGGCGTAGGCGACGGCGAACTCACCCAGCGCCTCGTCGAAACGGCGTCCCTTGCCGATGTAGGCGGCGATCGCGATCGGATCGCCGGTGCGGGCGTGGGCGCGCGCCAGCACGCGCCCGCAGGCGGTCGCGAACTCGGCCAGGCGCGGCGCGATCAGCTCGGCGTTCGGGATCACCTTCATGTCGCGGAACTGGCGCACGTAGAAGTGGTTGCCGGCCACCGAGGTCCAGCCGGCGAAGATGTCGGTCGCGCTCTGGATCCGGCGCTTGCCGACCACCACCCGCTGGCCGTGGTTGGGGTAACGGCTCGCGCTCGCAGTATGACTCGTACACCGATGGGCCCGCCTGCTTGATCTGCAGGAACAGCGGGTCCGTTGCGCCCCCGGCCGTCGAGCAGGACGAGGAACACGCGCATCCCGACGCTCCCCACGCCCGACGACCTGGCGCACGGCGTCCTCGAACGAGAAGCGGTCGAGCAGGTAACGCCGATAGTGCGGCAGCGAACGGCGGTAGGCCTCGAACACCTCGTCGGCCAGGGCCGGCTCTCCGTCGAGGCGAACCCGCACCGGCGGGTCCTCGGTGATGCGGATGCGAATCGCCGTCGAGTTCGGTCAGCTTGCGGGCGGCGCCGGCGCTGGTGCGCCGCCGCGCCTTGCGGTGGATGTGGGCGAAGATCTGCTCCTGCTCGGCGGGCGAGAACAGGCGACGAACTGGTCGACGTCGATCAGGTCGTACCAGATGTCCAGCTCCTTGGCGTGCGGCGTAGCGGGCGATCTGCTCGCGGTAGGAGCGCAGGCAGCGCTGCGACCGCCCGCTCGGCGCTGCCTGGGTTCACCCCGCTTTCGCTGGCCAGCACGACGATGCTGGCCACCAGCCGGGATACGTCCCACTCAAACGGCCCCGGCAGCGTCTCGTCGAAGTCGCGCAGATCGAAGGAGAGCTGCCGTTCCGGCGTGGCCCACAGCCCGAAGTTGAGGATGTGGGCGTCGCCGCACAGCTGCACGGTGAGGCCGCTGTCGGGACGCGAGGCCAGATCGGCGGCCATCACCGCCGCCGCTCCCCGGTAGAAGTCCCACGGCGACGTCGCCATCCGCGCGTGGCGCAGCGGCACCAGGTCGGCCAGGCGGATCGCGTCCTGCGCGAAGATCGCCGCCAGCGGGTCTGAGCCATCGGCGCGCAGCCAGCCGGCCAGATCGCCGCGCTTGATCAGGCCACGGCCGGCGCGGCCCAGCGCCCGCCGCTGGTCGCGGCTGGGCGAACGATGATGAATCGATGCCGGTTCGGTGCCATTGACCATCCCGGGAACCTATCGATGGCATCCGGCTCGCGCTACCGATGGCGCCCTTGACACGCCGTGCAAGACTGGCTTGATGGGGGCGCACCTGCTCGTTTTCATCGGCGTGGCGGCGATCGTGATCGTGGTGCCCGGACCGGACACCGCGGTCGTGACCAAGAACGTGATCGTCCATGGCCGCCGGGCGGCACTGGGAACGTCACTCGGGGTCAGCGCCGGACTATCGGTGTGGACGATCGCTGCCGCGGTGGGCGTCGCGTCGCTGCTGCACGCCTCGGCGCCGGCGTTCACCGCGCTGAAGCTGATCGGCGCGCTCTACCTCGTGTGGCTCGGGATCCAGGCGCTCCGCGCGGCACGTCACCCGTCAGGGGAGCGGGCTGCTGAGCTCACGGCCCGGCCCGCGATGGGCCTGCTGGGAGGCTTCCGGCAGGGCTTTCTCAGCGACCTGGCCAACCCCAAGATCGGCGTCTTCTTCACCGGGCTGCTGCCGCAGTTCGTCAGTCCGGGGCATCCCGTCCTGTTTCCGTTCCTGGCGCTCGGGGCGGTGTTCGTGGCCATGACCGTGCTGTGGTTGTCCGCCTATTGCCTGATCGCGGCGCGGGCCGCCAACACTCTCGCCCGCCCTCGCGTCCGTGCTGCGCTTGATCGGATCACCGGTTGCGTGCTGATCGCGATCGGGATCCGGCTCGCGGCCGAGCGACGCTAAACCGGAGAGCGGTGCGTTGCCAAGCGTTGGCTACGCGGCCAACGTGGCCGGCAGTGCCTCGGTGTCGGCCAGCCTGGCCGGCAGTGCCTCGGTGTCGGCCAGCGTCGCCGGCAGTTCCTCGGTGTCGGCCAGGTGCTGGTGGGACGGGCAGTAGCCGTTGTGCGCCAGCGGCATGCGCTGGCACGGCGTCCCCTTACGAGTGCTGGCCCGGCACTGCAGCGGATTTCCGTTGACGTCGACGCCGTTCTTGGGCTGCCGGCGGACGAACTCGTCGACGACATCCAGGTAGAACTCGACGACGCGGTACACGCGCAACTGCGCGTACATCGGAAAGCAGCTGCGGATATCGCGGTACAGGCTCCGCGCCGGGTGCGCGAAGTAGTGGCGATCGGTGGCCAGGCGGTCCACCGCCGTTTCGCAGGCCCGGAGCACACGCTCGTGATTTCCGTTCGGGCGCGGGCCGTAGGGGTCCTCGATGATGTCGTCCGCGAGGGCGCGGTAGATGGCTCGACTGAATCCGTACATGTTGTTTCCTCCTTCGTCCGTCCTTTGGACGCGCTTCCCTACCGCCGAGAACGAGCCGACCGCGAAAAACTTGCGAAAACCTGCCGCTCGTCCGAGCGGCGCGACAATCACGCTCCCGGCGTGACGAGCCGAGTGCGGACCTTGCCCACCGCCTGGGCGGCCGAGACCTCGTAGCCGGCGGCGCCGACGAGCTTCGCCGTCAGCGAAGCAGCTTGACCTTCGGCAGTGCGCCCCATCTGATCTGGACCCGCACCACCTCTGATTTGAATCCGCGTTCCCAGACCGTGATCAGGAGCTTGTTGCCGGCGCGGTAGCGCCGGCCGTCGAGCGAGCGGGTCACTCGCTTGAGGTGACGCGAGTCCGATTTGGTGGCGTGGCGCGAGCAGCCCTTTCCGTGGCACCCGACGATCAGCTTCGCCCGCCGCGGAAAGCGAGTCACCGTGATGCGATGCAGACGGGTCGTGCCCCGGTTCCACGTCCAGTCCATCGTCATCTTCACCCGAAGCCTGGGGAGCTTGGATTTCACCGGGACCGATACCACCGGCGCCTGAGGGGCCGCCGACGGTGGCGGCGCCGGGGGCGGCGGCGGTGGTGGACACGGGGTGAAGGCGGGCCGCGGGAAGCGGGACTTGCCGACGGTGCTCCCGGAGGTCTTCGTCTGCCAGATGACGCTGCCGGCGCTGGTGATCTCCATGTTGCCGTCGGACAGCAGGCTCAGGCTGGCGCCCGGATTGTCGTAGGTCGCGCTGATCCACTTATCGGTCCCGGCCGAGTTGACGACCACAAGATCGCCGTTGGTCCGCATGATCGCGTAGTCGCCGGGCTGCTTCGAGGTCCCGCTGGACCAGATCGCCCCGGTCGGGCTGTAGAGGACGAGGTTGCCGTCGCCCTGCATGGCCAGCTCGTAGTGCTCTTCCGGGGCGAAGATCGCCTCGCCGGGCATCAGCCGGTCCCCGGGGGACATCCCGTGGGTGACGGTTCCGGTGTCCCAGTAGGCGCTGGTGGCGGTGTAGAGGACGAGATTGCCGTCGTCCTGGACCTTGAGGTTGGTGCAACCGGCGGCCGTCTTGTTGGTCGACCACAGCGTCTGACCGCTGGCGTCCACGAGCACCAGGTTGCCGTTGCTCTGCAGCACCGCCCGGTCACCGACGTCGCCCGACGTGTCGCTCTGCCATATGACCCGCGGCGCCCCGGCCCCATTGAGCAGGTAGAGGACGAGGTTGCCGTCGCCCTGGAGCGTGAGCTCGTAGTGCCCGTCAGCAGAGGTTAGAAACTGGCCGGCGGTGAGGGTGCCGCCAGGGAGCAGGACATCGGACGCCGCCGCCGTCGAAACGGCCGCGAACGTGAACATGATCCCCACCACCACGGCGACCCAGAAGCGCCACAACACTTCCCTAACCTTACCGCGCGCCGCCGCTGAGGACGGCAGCAGGTCGGGCTCGCCCGGCGTCCCGCCGGCCGCCGAGCGCGGCATGGCCGGGTCGGTTCAGCTCTTGAGCGCCGGGAGCGTACGCGCGTAGTGCTTGGGGTCGGTCAGGGCGCTCTCGGTGTAGCGCCTGGCGCCGGCATACTCCTGCGCAAAACGTGAGTCGGACAGCGAGCTGACCTCGATGTGGCCGCCTCCCGCAGGGGCACTCACGAACCTGCCGCCGCCGACGTAGAGCCCGACGTGGTGGACGAACCCGCTGCGGTCGGCGAAGAACACGGCGTCGCCGGGCCGCAGGTCGTGTTTGGCCACCGGCATCCCGACGTCGAACTGCTCGGCGGGCACGCCGGGGAGGTTGATGCCCTCGTGTCCGTAGGCGTACTGGACGAAGCCGCCGCCGAACGCCGCGCCGGCGCCTGGGACGCCGGCGGGCGGGGCGCTCCCCACGGCGTGCATCGCCACCTTGAGTGCCGCCTCGCCGACCGGGATGTGCGGGACGGGCGCCGGGGTGAGGTCGGCGCCGTTGAGCAGCTGCTGGGCGGTGGCCAGCTGCAGCTGGTAGCGGTAGCGGTACTGGGCCGCGGGCTGCTCGACGTTGGCCACCCATTCGCCCCAGGTGCTCGGGCTCTGGGCCAGCGCCGGGTCCTGCTCGCGGGCCTCCAAAGCGTGGTCGATGAACCACTTGATCTGGAGGTCGGGGTTCTGGAGGTAGCCGGTGTACGGTCCGTTGTTCCAGATCCCCAGGCGCATCTGAAAGAAGCCGACAGAGTCACGGTCACCGTAGTTCAGGTTGTGCAGCGTCGATTCCACCAGCGAGGCCATGACCGGCAGCTCCGGCGGGAGGCCGGCCTGCTTGGCGTTGGCCCCCATCCAGGTGGCAATCTGCTGGGGCGTGGCATTGTCGCCGGGATAGCCGAGCAGGTCCGGGGCGGGATGCGCCTGCAGGTCGCCCGAGTCCGGCTGGGCACTGTGGGCGTGGCCGGCGCCACGGGGGGCGTGGGCGTTGCCCAGCTGCCCCTGGCCCACGACCGACTCGCCGCGACCCCCGCCGATGGCACTCTGACCGACGGCGCTCTGCTCGACGGCGCCGCCAGCCTGTCCGCTGCCTGAGGTCGCCTCACCACCGCCCGCCGACCCCCGACCACTGCCCGCCGACCCCTGGCCCGCGCCGGCCGGCGGCTGGCGCGCGTCCGCGGCCGCTCCGGGCTGTCGGGGCAGGTCCGTGGGATCCGGGTGGGGCGCTGGAGCGGGGGCGGCGAGCTTGGGAATGGACGCGTCGGACCCCAGGCTCGGCGGTTTGGGCGCCGTCGGCGTGTGGGCCGGCGCCGCCGGGGCTGGAGCGTGGTGGGGAGGGTTGCCCTCACCGCTGACCAGGTGGTCGAGCGCCCGCCCCGCCCCGTGCTCGATTCCCGGCGCCGCCCGCTCGGCGAGGTGGGTGAAGTCGACGCCCTCGGCCGCGGCCGCCACCATGACCCCGGCCAAGCTCGAGCGAGATTCGCGCAGCTCGAGCGTGAGCAGTGCCCGCTCTCCGCGGCCCAGGCCCGCGGCCAACCCGGGCAGACCGTGCTCGTCGAGCACCGCCGCCGGATCGGCGCGGAAGCGCCGGCGTAGCTCAGGGTCGCCGAGCAGCCGCTCGATCAGTTCAGCGCTGCGCTCCAGCTCAGGGGTGCCACGGTCGACCTCCTCGCTGCCGGGCTCCATCTCCGCCGCCTCCGGGTCCGGGCGCTCAGTCATCTGACCAGACTGTGTCATGCAACCTCCGGCCGGGCATAACATCTCCGTGGTGCGACTGGTAGGGACTGCGATCGTATGTGTGCTGGCGGCATTCGGGGCCGCCTTCCTGGTGGGCCGAGCCGTAAATCACCAGGCCACCGCCGGCACCCCGGTGCCGACGACGGCGACCACCGTCAAGGCGGCGCGGCCGACCGTCGCCTCCACCCCCGCTCCGACGACCACCACCAACGCTGAGCTGGCGGCCCAGTTCGTGCCCGGGGTGACCGGCCTCAAGCGAACCCCGCACCATCGGCACAAGCGGCGCCACCGCAGCCATCCAGCCGCCGTCGGGTCCGCTCCGGCGAGCCCCAGCCCGTCGGCGACCTCGGCAACCTCGGCGACGGCCCCCGAGACCTCGACCACGGCCCCCAGCGAGCCGTCGGCTCCCGTCTCCTCGCCGGCCCCCTCCGAGCCGGCGCCGAGCTCGGGCGGTGGCGGCGGCGGTGGTGGCGCGGGCTCGACCTCGGTCGGCGGCTCGGGCCACAAGGGCGGCTCGGGGACGACGACCATCGGCGGCTGACGGCGCCGCGGGTAGCTCCGGCGCCGCGGTTACTACAAGTCCGCCGCGCGCACGATCCCGGCGGCGAGGGCGCGCTCGGCCAGCAGCAGGCGCTTTTGGTTCTGCGGCGCCTCCTCGAGCCCGAAACGGCCGAACAGCACCCGAAGGTGGCCCTTCACGGCGGACAGGCTGAGCACCAGCTCGGTGGCGATCTGCTCGTTGGTGGCCGGCCCGGCCAGCTCGTCGTCGCCGGTCAGCGGCCGGCACAGCGCCACCAGTACGCGACGCTGAGCCTCCGACACCTCCGGAGGGGCCAGCGTGGGAACCGAGACCGTGGCCAGCACCGGCGCCGCCTCGGGCTCGCGAAAGCCGATCAGCGTGTCGCCGGCCTGGATGACGTCGCCATCGCGCAACGTCCGTTGTCCCTGCAGCCGCTCGCCGTTGATGAACGTCCCGTTGCGAGACAGCCCATCGTCCTCGATCACCCAGCGCGGGCCGCGCCGCTCCAGGTAGGCGTGGACGCCTGACACCCGCGGATCCCAGCCGATCTCGAGATCGCTGCCGCCGGCGCGCCCCAGCACCAGCCGGTCGCCGGAGAGGTCGACCAGGCGCTGGGCGCCGTCCTGCGCCCGTAGGAACAGGAAGGGAGCGCCGCGCCGGGCAGCGTGGATCAGCTCCTGCAGCTCGGTGGGGCGCACTGTTGCCCCCAGGACCGCCGTCTCCTGAGCGCGCACGCGGCCAGCGTACAACCTGCTGTCCCGGACACCGGCTCACAGCCCGACTGGATGCAGGATCGTGTTGAAGGAAGCCAGGTAGGACGCGCTGGGGGCGAACTTGTGCACGCACGGCGCGCCGCCGCTGGCGCTGCCCCCGCCCTCCTCGTAGAAAGTGCCGTTGAGGTTGATGATCACGTGCTCGTTGGCGCCGCAGCCGGTGCGGTCGTAGATGGTCACGTAATGGCCGTGTCCGGCGGCGATGCCCGGCTGGGCGGCGAACCCTTCGGTGGTCTGCGGCGCGTTCAGGTACCCGGCCGAGTGCAGCACCGTGGACACGAAGCCGGAGCAGTCAAGGCCCGAGCCACTGCTCCAGGCGCCGTGGCCCCCGCCGTACACGTACGGCGTGCCGAGCAGCGAGCGCGCGGTCTTGATCATTCTCGCCACCTTCTCCCGCGCCTCGCGGGAGTTGATGTTGCCCAGGCCGCCGGCCGCCACGCCGCCGTTGCCCTTGCCGTGGTGGCCCCGGCGGCCATTGGCTCCGCCGCCGTGGGCGTGGCCCGGCCCGTTGAGCGGACCGGACGGATCGACGACGCTGGCGCCCTGATCTTGGGGCTGGACCGGGGCGGTGGCGCGCGCGGCATGAATCGCGCTGCGACAGGTTTCCCGCGCCGTCTGGAACTCGTCGAGGAGAGCGAAGGCGCGGTTGTGCAGGCCCTGGATCTCCTGCTCGAGGTTGCCGACCGTACCCTTCGCGCGTGCCACCGACAGTTCGGCGGCCGTCAGTGTCTGAACCTTGACGCCCTGCTGGCCGGCGGTGGTCTTGAGCGTTTCGGAGGCGGTCGTGGCGTTGGTTTGAGCGAGCCCGAGACGGTTATGCGCGTCGGTGAGGTCGCCGACGATCTGGACGAACTCTCGCTTGATCCGGGTCAGCTCGGTGTCGTATCGGTACAGCGCATCAGCGACCGTGGAGAAACCGGCCCGGACCTTGCCCAGCTCGACCGGCAGGCGTCCGATCGCGCGACGGAAGGCGTTGGCCGCCCTTCCCGTCCATGTCCCGTCCTCACGCGCCGCGGTCAGCCCGACCGCGGTCTGATGCGACTCCTCGGCGGCCGCGCGAAAGGTGCCCACCAGTGCCGCGAGCTCATCGGGCTCGGCGGCGAGAAGGTCGAACGCACGGGGGTCGGAGAGCGGATCGTTCATCGCTCGCCCGGACCGCAACCTGGATCGGTCATGGCGGTCAGTATCGGCGCGGCCGCGCCGCCGGGGAAGTGGCCGCGGGTATGGACCAGGCCATACCCGCAGCAGCGCGTCAGCGCTTGAGCAGCCTGGCGCCGGGCAGCCGGCCGGTGCGGATCTCCAGTTCGATGCGTTCGGCGCGGCGGCGGGGGGCGGTGACGGTGAGGTGAAGCTTGTCGCCGGCGCGGAAGCGCTTGCCGTCCAGTCCGTGAAGCAGCTTGCTCACGTGGCCGGCGCTGGCCGAGCGGACGTTCAGCCGGGGGCAGCCGCGGCCGAGGCAGCCGACCGAGACGGTGGCGTGCTTGGTGAGCTTTTGGACCTTGATCGAGCGCAGCGTGGTGTGCTTGGCGCTCCAGCTCCAGCTGATCACGAAGCGAGCGTGCACGGCGCGTCCGGAGTTGGATACCGGCGTGGTCTGGGGGTTTGAGGTGGTGATCGTCTGATCGAGCACCGTGGAGTTGTTCTGGGCGGCGTCGGTGACGGTGACCGCCAGCTCGTGGCCGCCGTCGGGGAGCCCGGCGGTGGGGACGGGGACATCGACGACCTCGGTGGGCAGGCACGGCTGGGAGGCATCGAACATCAGCGCCCCCGTCGCGGAATCGGTACCCACGGGGACACAGTCGCCGCCGTTGCTGTTCGGCGTGCCCGACCACACCGGCCGCCCGTCGATGCTGGCCGTGACCGAGTACACGCCCGGTCCTCCCGGGTCACTGGCGGTGAACACGAGTGAGCGGTGCCACGGGCGTTTTGCTGCAGAGCGCTCCCGCTGAACTGGGTTCCCTGCGGAGACACGTTGCTGGCCAGCAGCAGGTGGGCCCACACGACCTGGGCCAGCGCCCAGGCGTTGTCATGCTGGTTCAGGCTGCACGTGCCGCTCTGGGTTCCCTCGGCGCATTCGGCCTGGAGGTAGAGATTGCCGCCGCGGTCTGGCGGCAGCGAGATCAGACCGGAGTAGTCGACGCCGGAGCTGTTCGGGCAGTTCGCCAGCCAGGCCACGCACTGGAAGAACAGGTCAGCGGGGCTGGCCACCAGGGCCGGCTCGTAGACAGCCGCGACGGCCACCGCGTCGACGTCGCTGGTGGCGCCGGGGGACCGTACCCATCCGCGACCAGATTGACATCGAGGGTGCCGCCCACGAGCGTTGAGCCTGCCGGCGGCTGGTAGGCCAGGTATTCGTCGGAGTCAACTGGCACCGCGGTGTCGGCGCTGAGGTCGGCGGCCATCGGCAACCCAGGTCCGCACTGGTTGTTGTTGGTGGAGAAGGCACCGGGACTGCCATAGGCAAACCCTGACCAGCCGGCGCTCGGGGCCGCGGAGCCGTTGGGGTTGACACACGACACCTGCATCCACTGACCCGCCCGAGCCGGCGAGGCAGCCGCCAGCAGCACGACCAGCAGCAGTCCGGCGCAGTCCGGCCTGGATCGCGCCTCCCGCTGCGAAACCGTGCCTCCTCAAGGGCGCGCGATTCTAGAGAACCCGGGTCAGGCGGTGCGCACCTTCATTGCGGCCAGCTCCCGGTAGGTAGCACGCAATTCGCTGCCGTTGCCGTAGTGGGTTGAGGCCCAGTCGCTGTTGGCGATCGCGTCTATCTGTCGCTCGGGGCTTTCGCGGCGCGTGCTCAGGATGGAGCGGATGCTGCGGCTGGCGCCGCCCCACTTGCCGTCCAGGAAATCGGCGGTCTTCTCGGCCGCGCTGTCGGGGTCGTCGAAGGCCCGGTTGAAGGCGATCGCGCCAGCCCCGCTGTCGAAGTAGCCGATGTTGAGCCAGTTGTTGTTGCCCTCGGCCTCGCGGCCCTCGGCGGCACCGCTGGACTCTTCAGCCAGGGTCCACGCGCCCACCACGCGCGGGTTCAGGCCAGTCAGCATCGCCAGCCTGCCGACGAACGCCTCCTGGCCGTGGGTGAGCAGAGTTGAATCAACCGTGATCGCCCCGTGGCCGGAGCTGTGGCGCCCGCCGTGCCCGCCTTGGTGATCGCTCCCGCCGCCGATCACCGTGCGCCCAGATCCCGTGGGTTGGGTGGCGGCGTGTCCGCCGGAGTGTCCCGCACCACTCCGGCTCGAGCCGCCACTGCCGCCACCACCCACGATGGTCGTCCCCGAGCCGACCGGGGAGTGACTGCCGGGCGCTCCCGGCGTGCCGCCACTGCTCGCGGCCACGATTCGATTCTCGATCCGCTGGTAGGCGGCCGCCGCCGCTACCAGCCGGCGCATCATCCCGGTGATCTGGTCGCCCAGCTCAACGATCCCGTAGTGCCAGTGGGTGCAGAACTGCTCCAGCTCGGCCTCCAGCGCCTGGCCGCCGATGACACCCTGATAGCCACCGACGACGGTGTGTAACGCCGAGCAATTGGTCGTGCAGGCGACCGAGGGTGTCGCGCACCGCCAAGAGCGTCCTCGAGTCGACCAGGAAGTTCGACATGAGGGCAGTATCGGGTCGGCGGCGCGCGCGCGAAAGTGACCCAGGGTATGGAGCGTGCAGTACCCGGCCACCGCGGGGCGGCCGGGGCTCGGTACCCTTGGCGCGGCGCAGATGCGAGTCGTACTCGGACATCCCGCCGGCGAGGAGGAGGAGGATCTCGACCTGCGCCTGGAGCGTGACGACGCCACCGTCGGCGACCTGCTCGACGCCCTCGGCGACGGCATCAGCGCCCGGGGCATCGTCATCGACGGTCGCTTCTGCCACGTCGACCTGGCCCTGGCGGAGATCGGCATGTACGAGGGCGCGCGCATCGAGGCCGCCGACGGCGCTCCCGGCCCCGGTCACGATGCCGCCGACGACGCCGCGCTCGAGCTGCGCGTGATCGCGGGCTTTGACGCCGGGCGCCGGTTCGCCCCTACCGCGCGCCGGCCTGGTGGCCGGCCGCGACCTCGACTGCGAAGTGGTGCTCGGCGACGAGGGCGTCTCGCGGCGCCACCTCCGGATCGAGCCCAGCCAGGGCGGGCTGCGGGCCACCGTCACCGATCTGGGCTCGGCCAACGGCACCTGGGTCGAGGGACGCCGGATCAAGGAGCCGACCGACGTTCAGCCGGAGACGGTGTTCGAGGCCGGCGACGTCGCCTTCACGCATCGCCGCCAGCCAGCCGGGGCTGCCGCATCGACCCGGTGCGCCAGGCCAGCCTGGCGGGCACGATCGCCTTCAACCGGCCGCCGCGGACTCACGTCCGCCGAGGTCGCCGAGCCGCTCAAGGTGCCCGACGCAGCCGGGCGAGAACGCGCGGCCGCGGTTCAGCATCGCCTCGGCGGTCGGCCCGCTGATCATGGGCGGCGGTGATGGTGGTGGTGCTGCACAACATCATCTACGCGCTGTTCATGCTGCTCAGCCCGATCCTGGTGATCGGCAGCTGGATCGAGCAGCGCCGCCACGCCAGCCGCAGCTCACGAGGCGAGCAGAAGGACTACCAGCGCAAGATGGCCGACCTTCCGTCGCGAGGTCGGCCAGCGCCAGGCCGAGGAGCTGGCTCGCGCGCCGCGAGGCGTTTCCCGGACCTGGCCGAGATCGAGCGCCGAGCCGACGGCTCCCGACCCCCGGCTGTGGGAGCGCCGCCCCGAGCACGACGACTTCCTGCACCCTCACCGCCGGGCTTGGCGAGGTTCCGTTCCGACCCCGCGCTGGCCGACCGTCAGGCCCCGCGGTCAGGACGCGGAGCTGGTGCTCGCCGAGCACGGCTGGCTGCAGCTGGCGCCGGTCCCGGTCGACCTGTCCCACGGCGGCGTGGTCGGCATCGTCGGCCGGCGCGAGCAGGCGCTGGCGGTGGCCCGGTCGCTGCTCTGCCAGGCGGCGGTGCTGCAGGGCCCGGCCGACGTGACCGTCGCCGTGTTCACCGAGGCCCCGGCGGCGCGAGGACTGGGACTGGGTCAAGTGGCTGCCGCACACGCGCGACGCGGCCGGCGACGTCGGGGCGCCAGCTGGCCGTCGGCGCCGCCGAGGGCGGCGGCGCTGGCCACCGAGCTGACCGAGCGCGACGCCGACGACGGCGCGCGTCGTCCTCGCCGTGCTCGACAGCCCGGCGCTGATCGAGGGCCGCGGTGCCGCCCGGGCGGGCGCTGCTGCGCGTCCGGCGAGGGCGTCAGCGGGATCGTGCTGGCGCGCTCGAGCGAGCGGCTGCCGGCGGCCTGCACGGTGGTGATCGAGCTCGCCGACGAGGCCGGCGAGGCCAGGCTGCTGCGCCCCCAGTCCGGCGAGCGCGTCGACCCGCTGCTGGTGGCGGGCGCGTCGGCGCGGACCGCCCGCGAGTGCGCGCTGGCCCTGGCCCGCTTCGAGGACGCCGACCTGCAGCTGCCCGGCGGCTCGCTGCCCGACTACGTCGGGCTGTTCGGGCTGCTCGGGCTCGTCCGATCCCGATGGCCGACGCAGCTGCGCGCGCGGTGGCGGCTCAGCCGTCGAGCCCGATCAGCCTGGCGGCGACCTTCGCCCTGTCCGAGGACGGCCCGCTCGACATCGACCTGGTCGCCGACGGGCCGCACGGCCTGGTCGCCGGCACCACCGGCGCGGGCAAGAGCGAGCTGCTGCGCAGCCTGGTCGCGTCGCTGGCCGCCGACTACGCGCCCGACGCGGGTGAACTTCGTGCTGGTCGACTACAAGGGCGGCAGCGCGTTCGGCGAATGCGCCGAGCTGCCCCACACCGTGGGGATGGTCACCGACCTCGACGAGCAGCTCGGCGAGCGGGCGCTGCGCAGCCTCGAGGCCGAGCTCCGCTACCGCGAGCGGGTGCTGCGCGAGCATCGCGCCTCCGACCTGATCGAGCACGACCGCCTGGTCGCCGACGGCGCGTCACCACCGCGCTGCCCCGGCTGCTGGTGATCATCGACGAGTTCGCCACGCTGGCCGCCGAGCTGCCCGATTTCGTCGCCTCGCTGGTGGGGATCGCCCAGCGCGGGCCGCAGTCTGGGCGTGCACCTGGTGCTGGCCACCCAGCGGCCGTCGGGCGCGGTCAACGAGAACATCCGCGCCAACACCAACCTCCGGGTCTGCCTGCGAGTGCAGACCCCGCAGGACTCCTCCGACGTGATCGACTCGCCGGCCGCGGCCAAGATCCCCGCAGCCAGCCAGGCCGCGCGCAGGTCCGGCTCGGGCCCGTCCGAGCTGATCCCGGTGCAGACGGCGCTCGTCTCGGGCGTGACGCCGCCCGGAGCAGCCGAGGCGGTGACGATGACGCCGTTCGCGCTGGGCGGCGCCGGCGTCGGCCGGGCCGGCGTTGACGCGCGAGGACCGGCGGACCTGCGCTCCGACCTGCAGCGCCTGGTCGCCGCCGCGGTCGACGCCCACGCCGGCGAGCCGGCCCCGCGACGGCCGTGGCTGGCCGCCGCTCGAGGCGGAGGTGGGCTTGGAGGCGCTGCTCGAGCTGGGGCCGCCGCGACCGCTGGCCGGCGAGCGCGGGCTGGTGGTCCCGTTCGCGCTGGCCGACGACCCCGAGGCCCAGGCGCAGTACCCGGTCGGCTGGAACCTGAACGCCGGCAACCTGCTGCTGTACGGGATCGGCGGCAGCGGCACCACCACCGCGCTGGCCACGCTCGCGCTGTCCCTGGCCGCGACCGCCGACCCCGCCCACCTGCACCTCTACGTGCTCGACTTCGGCGCCGGGGAGCTCGGGCCGCTGGCCGGCGCTGCCGCACGTCGGCGCGGTGATCGGCGCCTCCGAGCACGAGCGCCAGCGCCGGCTGCTGCGGCGCCTGCGCGGCGAGCTCAGGTCCGCCGGCGGCCTTGACGCCGAGCGCCCGGGCGGCCATGCCGAGGATCGTGGTGCTGCTCGACGGCTACGGCGGCTTCGCCTCCGAGCACGGCGACCTCGGCGGCGACGCGCTGCGCGAGGCGCTGGCGCGCGTGTGGGCCGACGGGCCGGAGCTGGGGATCCACGTCGTGATCGCCGCCGATCGCCTGGGCGCGGTCCCCACTGCGCTCGCCTCGCTGGCCCAGCAGCGGCTGGCCTTCCAGCTCGCCGATGTCGCCGACTACGCCCAGTTCGGGCTGGTGCGCCGGCGCGATCCCGCAGTTCAGTCGCCGGGCGCGCCGTGGTCGGCGGCTCGGCCCAGGTGATCCAGGTGGCGCGGGCGCCGGGGCCGCTGGCGGCCGAGGTGGCGGCGAGGGCGCGAGGGCGTGCCGGCGGTGGAGGGCGGCCCGCCGCCGGTCGAGGTGCTGCCGGAGAGCATCGGGGTGGAGGCGCTGCTGGGCGCGGGCCGGGCGGGCGCGAGCCGCTGTTCGTGCCGCTCGGAATCGGCGACGAGACGCTCGAGCCGGCCGGCTTCGAGCTCTACGAGGGCGACCACGCGATCATCGCCGGCCCCTCGCGCTCGGGACGCACGACCGCGCTGCTGGTGGTGGCCGAGGTGGTGGCGCGGCTGTACCCGGAGATCCGCATCACCGGGATCGCGGCGCGCCGCTCGGCGCTGCGCGAGTGCCCGGTATTGAGCCGGGTGGTGACGTCGGTCGACGAGCTCGCCGAGTTGGCTGGCGAGCTGCGCTCGGCCGACGGGCCGCAGCTGCTGCTGGTCGACGACGCCGACACGGTCGACGACCCGGACGCGCGTCTCAGCGACCTGTTCGCGGCGCCGCTGGGGAACCTGCACGCCATCGTGGCTGGGCGCGGCGACGCGCTGCGGACTTTGGGGCACTGGAGCGTGGGCGCGCGGCGCGTCCCGGGTGGGGCTGCTGCTGCAGCCCGATGTCCAGGTCGACGGGGCGCTGCTGGGGGTGACGCTGCCCCGGCGGCCGGCGCCGCCGGTGCGGCCGGGGTGCGGCTACCGGATCGACCCGGGCGGGTTCGAGCTGGTCCAGGTGGCCCAGGCCGTCGAGGTGGGCGCCCGGCCGATTGGGTGACCCGGGTTCGTTTGAGACCCGGGCCCGCCTTCGAAAGCCCGTAGTTCGAAGCCCCGGAACGCTTCAGTCAGTCGTCGTCAGGCGGGGGCTTGTAGCCCTCCCGCTCGGCCCGCTGCCGGACCGAGGCGATCGCCGCCGGATCGCGCCGGCGGACCTGGAGGTCCAGGTAGCCGACGTTGCCCGCGGTGCCCCAGCGGCGGAAGAACCCCACCAGCGCCGGGATCAGCGCCAGCCCGATGAGCACGGCGCCGGCCCCGGCCGACTTGGAGTCAAGCGAGGCGCGGCCCGCCGAGCCGCCGGCCAGGTAGGCGATCTCGCCGGCGATCAGCAGCACCGCGCTCAGGGCCCACATGGCGCAGGAGATGCGGTCGTTGGCCAGGGTCCACGCCCGCGGCACTCCCAACACCAGCGACACCAGGAGCAGGGCGGCGGCGATCTGGGTCTGACCGACCGCGACCACCAGCAGGCCGGCCGTGGCCAGGCCGATGCTGCCCCAGCGGCGAACCCGGTTGCGACCCTCGGGCGGCTCGGTGCCGGGCCAGCCGAAGCGGCGGCGGTGCACCCACGCACGCGATGAGTGTGCGGCGGCCAGCGCCTGGTCGGTGCGGTCCGGCCTGGTCTTGCTCATCGGTTCCTTTTACCCGTCCGAGCGTCCTGGGCAATCGTGGCGCGGCGCAGACCCGGGTGCCGCGTCAGGAGAGCTCGCAGGTTGCCGCCATCGCGTCGAACAGCCCGTCCCACACGTCGGCATGCGGAGCCTGAGCTGTCGTGAACGTCAGCGTCAGGAGTCCCTGAAGGGTGTGGAGCAGGTACTGGATCCGCAGCATCGGCAGCGGATCGCCGTCCCCCAGGACCGCCGCCGGCGCGACGTGACGGACCCGCAGCCCGCTGCCCACCGGGAGCTGCACCGCGGTCACATCGCCACCGTCGGGGAACGACTCCGGGGTCAGGGAGGCCTCGGCCACCGGCGCGTCCCGGTCGGCGAAGGTGACGGCCAGCCCGGCCGAAAGCGGCTCGCCGCCGGGCGACATCGCCATCAGGGCGGCGAGCATCAGCAGCTGGGCGTGCTCGCCGCCGCGGCGCGCGTTCTCGATCGCCTCGGCCACGGTGGCGTCGAAGGCCGTGGTGTCGGAGGCGAGCAGGTCGATCGCCTCCCAGTCGGGGGGCAGGGCGATGGCAAATCCGATCTCGGTGGCTGACATGGGGCCTCTCATCATCCGGCGGCAAGGACCATTTCGGGGGTGGGCTCGGGCTCGGTCTCGGGCAGCACCTTCTCGTTCACCGCGTGCGTGGCCTTCTCGAGCACGAAGTGCCCGGCCGTGTTGGCGGTCTGGATCCGGTAGAAGCTGGTTTTGGCCGCCGACAGCCGCTCCAGCGTGCTGTTTCGCATGTAGGTGAGCCGGCCGGGGTTGGTCAGCTTCGACGTGCTCTTGGTGATGAAGTGCTTCTGCTCGTCGGACAGGTCCGAGAACGCCTCCTTGTGGGTGGCGCCGAGCGCGCGCGACTCGCCGTACTGCTCGAGCGCCGAGCTCTTGCCGGCCAGGTGCTCGACGTCGGTCTCAGCCGCGTGCTCCCCGGACTGATCCGCCCGGCAGCCACGGTGAAGGCATCGAAGGCGAGCTGGCCGGGCTTCTCCTGACCTTCGGCCACCAGGCCGGTGTCGGCGGCCAGATGCTCCTCGCCGGCGACGGTGCCGACCGCGTCCGCTCCCTCCAGGACGCCGCTGGCACCCTCGGCGAGGGCCTCGAAGCCGAGGGCGTCGGCGGGGCAGATGAGCACGGAGGCGACCAGGGCCACGGCTCCCGCCACGGTGCCCACGTCCTCGCCCAGCTTCGCCCAATCATGCAGATCCAGGGGATGCTCCAGCACGTGCAGCGCGTCGCCCGGCAGCGACTCGGCGGCATGGACCACGTCCTTGACCATGCCGACTGCGAAGTGGCCGGCCGACTCATGAAGTTGCCGATCGAGTGCATCATGCTCGAGAACCAGCCGCCCGATGAGGGGGCGACGCCCGCGGCGCTCGACACCGCCGAACGGGCGTGGCCGCGGACGGTGTCGACCTCGTCGAGCATGTGGAAGGCGCGCTGCTGCAGGCCCGACAGCTCGCCCTGGGCCTGGGTCACGGCACCGCCGGCGGTGCCGACGGCGTTGTGAGCGTTGACCACCGACGGGCTCGTGGCCTTGGCGTGCGGCGCCGAGGTGGCCGACGTCAGGTTGCCCTTGGCGGTGGTCAGGTTGCCCTGGGCGGTTGTGACCGCCGACTGCGCCGAGTGGAGCTGCGACACCAGCGGACTGGAACTGGCTCTTGATCGGGCCCAGCTCGCCGCCGTAGGTGCTGAGCGCCTGACGCCGCCTGGTCCGTAGGACTCGTGCACCTTCTCGAGGTCACCGGGCAGCTTGCCGAGCTGGGTCCGGAACGCGTCCGCGGCGGCGCCGGTCCACGTGGCATCGCCGTGCGCGCCGCGCAGGCCGGCTGATCGACGTCTCCGCCTGGGAGGCCACCCGACGGAACTGCGCCGGCCAGCGTCTCGACCTCGCTCGGGTTGGCGGCCAGCAGAGCCGCCGCGCGCGGATCGGTGAGGCGGATCGCTCATCACGTCGCCTCCTGGATCGCTGGCCGTTGACGATCTCCTGTCTCCGACTTGCCGTAGCCGGCGGCGGCGGCGTCGAGGCGCTGCACGACCTTGCTCATGTGATCGCCGAGCTGGCCGATCCCGTAGTCCCAGTGACTGCAGAAGTGCTCGACCTCACCATCGAGGTCTGCAGCCGCCGAGCAGCCCCTCGTACCCTGTCGCCACCGCGTGCATGTCTGCATCCTTGGTGGATGCCGGACAGGGTCGAGGAGAGCTCGTGCAGCGTCGCCGGATCGACCGTGAACGTAGCCATGTTCGCGTCGTCCTGCGGTCGATCGCCTGACGATGGGCGCTCAGGCCATCGAGGAGCGGATGGCGTCCTCGGTCTGCTGGTACTGGATGCCGGCGTTGCCGAGCAGGCGCGAGATGCCGTCAAGCGCGTCCTTGAGGCCGGCGGCCGAACGCTGCCACTCGTCCCACAGCGAGTGGAACTGACCCGAGGCGGAACCCTGCCACTCGCCGCCGACGACGCCCAGGACCTCGCTCTGCATGCGGCTGAGCTGGTCCTGGATGCTGTTGGAGCCCGACTGCACGTTGGAAGAAAGCGTGTGCAGCTCCTCCGAGGTGACCTTGATGAGGCTCATGGAATAACCCTCCGAAACGAGTTTTCGATGGCGCCGCACCAAACGACGCAGCGGGCAGTATCAGCTCGGCGCATGTGCGCCTGGAAGTGGCCGAAGGTATGGACGTCGCCGATACCCGTCGGCCGGCCTAGAGCTTGCCGACCTCGCCCTGGAGCTTGTGCTCGTCGCCGCGGATCGCGGTCCGCGCGCGGTTGTAGCGCGGCCGCGTTCTTGGCCCGCGGCGGCGGCAGCCAGCGGCCGTACGCCGACGGCGGTGCTGGTCAGCGGTCGCGACAGCTTGGCGTCGCCACCGGGCTGCTCGCAGGTCGAGCGGCGCCACCTGCTTGGCGGCCGACGCGTACGCCTTCTCCACGCCGGCCGGCGTCGCTGGCCTGCTGGCTGGGGCGTGCTTGCGCGTTGAGCAGCTGCGTCAGCGCCCGGGTCCGTGCCACGCGCCGAGGCTCTGCGACGATCTTGGCCAGCTGCTTTCGGGTTGCCGTCGTCGACCGCCTGGGCGTGCTGCGCGGCCTGCGCGGTGCGCCTGGGTGAGCCGTTGCCGGGCGGATGGGTCTGCCGGCTGGTGCCCGAGCTCGCGAGCACGCCCGCCACCGGCGGCCGCGGCCATCGCGACCACGATCGCCGCCACCGCCAGGCGCCGGCGCACGGTGGCCGGCGCGGCCGCCGCCTCGCCCGGCTCCAGGTCGCGGTGCCGGCGGGCGATCCGCAGCATCGTGGTGTGGCTGCGCTCGGGCTGGCTGCGTGGGCGCCACCGTCGCCTCCGGTGCGTCGGCCTCGGGCCCGGTGACGGTCTCGGCCGCCGGGACGGGTCCGCGGGAGTCCGGCGCGTCGGCTCCGGCGCGCGGCGCCGGGCGGTGCCGCGGCGGGGTTCGCGCGGGCCTCGACGGCGGGGAACTCGGCCGGGCGTCAGGGTGGCGCTCGTCGCGGCGCGTCACCCTGGTCGACGACCAGCCGCGCCTCGCGCCGCCAGCGCGGCCCCAGCAGCTCGAGCACCACGTCCTCGAGCTCGACCCAGGCCTCGTCGGCGCTCTGGAAGCGATCCTCGGGGCGCTTCGCCAGCATCCGCGCCAGCCAGTCGGCGATCCCCTCGTCGACGTCCGGGGCGACCGTCCGGACCGACGGCACCGGCTCGTGCACGTGGCGGTAGAGGACCGCCACCGGCGTGTCGGTCTCCTCGAACGGCACCTGGCCGGCGAGCAGCTCCCACGCGACCACGCCGAGCGAGTACAGGTCGGTGGCCGGCGTCAGCTCGCTGCCCAGCGCCTGCTCGGGCGACATGTACGCGGGCGTGCCGATGGTGGTGCCCGTCGACCGTCACCACCGCCCGGGTGGCGGCCTTGTTGTAGCGCGCGGGCGACGCCGAAGTCGGCGATCTTCACCCGCCCGTCGACGGCCACGAGCAGGTTCTCGGGCTTGAGGTCGCGGTGCACGATCCCGTGCTGCTCGCCGTGCGACAGGCCCGCCAGCACGCCCTCGAGCACGCCGGCGATCTGCGCAGTCGACAGCTTGCCGATGTACTGGCGCAGCGAGCCGTGCGGCAGGTACTCCATGGCGATGTAGGGCACGCCCGCCGTCCTCGAAGTACTCGTGGACGGTGACGACGTTGGCGTGGCTCATCGAGCCGGCCAGCCGCGACTCCTCGACGAACCGCTCGGCGAAGGTCGTGTCGGCGGCGTGGTAGGGCGCCAGCTCCTTGAGCGCGACGTGTCGCTGCAGGTCGCGCTGCTGCGCGAGGTAGACGACCGCGGCGCCCCCCGCGCCCGATCACCTCGAGCAGGTCGTAGCGCCCCACCCGCTTCAGCACCTCTGGCATCGCCGATCGCGAGTCTGCCACCGTTAGCCATCGCGATGCTGTGCCCGGTCTGCCGCCGCCAGCTCGCCCGCAGACCGACGCCCGCTGCCGGTCGTGCGGCACCCCGCGCGACGGCGACCGCCACCTCGACCTCGTCCTGCCCGGCGGCGAGCGCCTGCCGCTCGACCGCCCGCTGTCGATCGGCCGGGCGCCGGCCTGCGAGCTGCGGCTCGAGGACCCGAGCGTCTCGCGCACCCACGCCCGGATCGACGTCGACGAGCGCGGCGCCGGGCTCCAGGACGCGGGCTCGAGCTACGGCACCTTCGTCGACGGCCGGCGCGTGGCGGAACGGGTGGCGCTGCATGCCGGGATGCGCATCGACCTCGGCGACTGCCGGCTGGAGGTGGCCGAGCGCATCGACGCGGCCGCCGCCGGGCATACGATCTCGGTCCCGGCCGGGATCAGCCTGGTCGTCGAGCAGCCCGGCCGGCGCGCCGCGCGCCGGACGCGCGGCCACGGCGGCCGCAAGCCGCGGCTGCGCTCCGGCTGGTCGCTGAAGCGGCTGGCCGAGGACGACCGAGGGTCCGCCCGCAGGACCGCTATGTGCTCAAGGACCACCGCTCGGGAGCGTTCGTGCGCCTGTCCGACCGCGGACGCCGAGCTGACGCAGCTGCTCGACGGCAGCCAGCGACCTGGTCGAGCTGGTCGGCGAGGCGAGCGCCCGCTGCGGGGCCGAGGGGCCGGCGCGGCTGGCGCGGCTGCTGGCCGAGCTCGCCGACCGCGGGCTGCTCGCCGACGTCGAGGGCGCGCCGCGCACGGCGCCGCGGCACCTGGCTGGAGCGGCTGCTCACGCCGCGCGAGTATCGCGCTGCCGTGGGTCCCGGACGTGATCGCCGCGTCTACCGCCGCGGGCGGCTTCCTGCTGTTCACCTCGCCGGCGCTGGCGCGTGCTCGCGGCGCTGGTCGCGTGGCCGGTCTGGTCGCCTTCGTGGGGCTGGTCGCCGGCGCGCTACGGGACGCCGTTCGTGGTGGCCAAGCGGGTGGGCCTCGGCGCGCTCGTGTTCGTGCTCGGCCGCTTCGTGCTCGTCGTCTGCCACGAGCTGGCCCACGGCCTGGTCGCCGAGTCGTTCGGGCGGCCGGTGTCGCGGGCGGGGATCAAGGTCGCGCTCGTGTTCCCCTACGTGTTCGTCGACACCACCGACGCCTGGTTCGAGCCGCGGCGGCGGCGGATGCTGATCTCGCCTCGCCGGTCCGGCCAGCGACGTCGTGCTCGGCGGCGCGTTCGCCCTCGCGTGCCTGCTGTCGGCGCCGGGCAATCTGCGCGACGTGCTCTTCCAGGTCGCCTTCGGCGGGTACGTCGGGGCCCTGTTCAACCTCAATCCGCTGCTCGAGCGCGACGGCTACCACGTGCTCGTCGACCTGCTGCGCGAGCCGGGGCTGCGCCGGCGGGCGTCCCAGCGGCTGAACGACGTGCTCGGCCGGTCGCGCGTCCGGCTCGCCGGGGCGGACCGGCTGCTGGTCTACGGCCTCGCCTCGCTGTGCTGGTCGGCGCTGACGGTGGCGTTCGCGGTGGTGCTGTCGCTGCGCTACTACGACCAGCTCGTCGCGCTGGCGCCCGCCGGCGCTGGTGTGGACGCTGCTGGCGGCGTTCTACCTGGTGCTGGCGCTGCCGCTGGCGGTGCAGCTGCTGCGGCCGCTGTGGAGCCGGCGCTCGGCGGGACTGACCGCGTCGCGCTGAACGACTGGTGGCGCCTGCGGGCAACGCCGGGGGAGATCGCGAGGGGGCGTGCCCGATCCGACACGCATATCGAGCCGAAACGGTGAAGGCCCGGCCGCGCCCGCCGGCTGGCAGGGGAAATCGGCGTGGCCGCGCGGATGCAAGGTGGCCCGAGTCAGCTCCGGCGGATTGCTGGCAGCACAAACCCGTCAAATCTGGCGGGAAAGGGCTGCCAGCCGCCCGCGGCCACCAAGAGCGCGGGTCCGGGCGCACGGCCGACTGGCAGACGAAACCGACGCCAGACCGACAGTGATCCCTAGCCGGTCACCGGCAAACGTCACCGAGATGTGCCGGGGTGGGCCAGAACCGCGGCCGCCTGACCCCAGCCACCCCTCCTCGCTGCTGTCGTTTACCGTCGGCCGGTTGCGGTTCACGCGCCGTCACAGTTTCGTGGCACTTGGGGGTTGGCTGGCAGCAGAAACCCGTCACATCTGGCGGGGAAGTGCGGCCAGCCGGGCTGGCCTGTGGGCCGGTCGCGGGCGACTGAGAATTCGTCACCACCTCAGTCAGCGTATGACGTTGCGCCCGTGCGATCACGAGGATTCCTACTTCTCCCTAGCCAAAGAATTGACGCCAGCCTTGCTCGAATGGGTTGTCAATGTGGCAACTGATCGGTCAAGGCCCGAGCTAGGGTGGGCCCATGTCTGAGCCCGATCCGCTTGCCGCCCACCGATCCCGTCAGGGGCCGTTCTGGGACGTCATGAACGGCCGACGCGAGCCGCCGCCGGCGGCGCTGCTGCTCGGCTTCGAACTGGTCGCCGTCGACCCCGACGCCGGCACCATCGAGGTCGCGTTCGAGGCCGACGAGCGGTTCGTCAATCCAGCCGGCGACATCCAGGGCGGCCTGTTGGCGGCGATGCTCGACGACACCATGGGGCCGGCGCTGGTGGCGACGCTGGGGGAGGGGGAGTGGGCCCCGACGCTCGACCTCCACGTCCAGTTTCTGGCCGCGGCCAAGCCGGGGAGGCTGCGGGGAAGCGGCCGGGTGGTCCGGCGCGGGCGTGACGTCGCCTTTCTGGCCGGTGAGTTGCGCAGCGCCGATCCCGACCGGGTCGTGGCCACCGCCACCGCCACCGCGATGGTCCGCCGCCGCTCGAGCTGACGGTCGCACGCGGGCGGATCATCCGATCCGGATGACGCCGAGCGATCGTCGCCTTGATGAACTCACGCCATGGGTCGTCCAGTCGCCGCGCTCATCGCCGCGGTCGCCGGCCTGCTGGTGCCGGCGGGCGCGGCTGCAACGGCCGCCGCCTCGTCCAGCAAGGTCGATTTCGGCGACATCTCGCACAAGGGGCTCAAGGACCTCGGCCCCGCCTCCACCGGGCTCAAGCTCGGACTGCAGCTGGGCATGATCGCCAACCAGCAGGGCATCGCCAACGCGGTCAAGGCGGCCAGCAACCCCACGTCGTCGAGCTACGGGAAGTACCTCTCGCTGTCAACGTTGCAGAAGAAGTACGGAGCCTCGTCGTCGCGGCGCAAGGCGGTGGTGGGGGCGTTCAAGCCCTACGGCGTGAAGGCCACTGTCGACGTCACCCACCTGCGGGTCAGCGCGACGATCAGCATCAAGAACGCCCAGAAGTTGTTTGGCCCCAAGTGGGATCTGTACGCCACCGGCGAGAAGAACCAGGCGGTAGCGCTCCCGGTCAAGACCCCCAAGCTCGGCTCCGGGCTGAAGGGCAACGTCGACACGGTCGCAGGCCTGGGCCTGCCGGTCACGGTGCACGGGGCCTCCGTTGCCTCCGCGCGAGTGCCCACGGCACCGTCGGCGACCGCGGCGACTGCGGCCCCGGTGGCCGGCGGCACGCCCACCCGCACCGGCACCATCAGCCCCGGCTGTGCCAGCACCTCGTATCCGAGTGCGGTGTTCTCCACCGCCGGACTGTTCCCCAACCAGATCCTCAGTGCCTACGGGATCGCCGCGTTGCAGGCCTCAGGGCTGCAGGGCCAGGGGATCCGCGTCGCCATCCTCGGGGAGGCGCCCACGCCGGTCAGCGACGTCAACGCGTACCGCAACTGCTTTGGCTTTCAGGGCACCGCGCTGAAGATCCACGGCGGCTCGAACATCGCACCGATCCTCGAGAGTTCGCTGGACGCGATGACGATCGCGATGGTGGCGCCCAAGCTCAGCCGCGTGGACCTGTGGGTCAAGGCGCTGGGCGCCAACGATCCCGACGGCGCGCTCCAGCTGCTGGCCGATCCGCTTCAGGCGACCACCAACGGCACTCCCCTCCCGAACGTGATCTCGATCTCGTACGGCATCTGCGAGGCCAGCGTCAAGCCCTACAGCGCGGGACGCACCCTGTTTGACCGGCAGCTGGCGGCGACCTCCGCGCTCGGCATCACCACCGTGGTCGCGGCCGGCGACAGCGGCTCGTCGTCGTGCGCGCACGGTGTCCCCACCTCGCAGCTGACCAGCTTCGACAAGCAGAAGTCGGCCTCGTGGCCGGCGACATCGCCGTGGGCGCTGGCTGCGGGTGGCACCAATCTGACCCTCAGCGCGGCCAACACCATCCTCTCCTCGGGGGTCTGGAACGACACCGAGTACCCGCCGCCGTACGAGCAGGCGGCGGCGGGGGGCGGCGGGGTCAGCACGTTCGAGAAGCGCCCCTGGTGGCAGCCCCCGCTCGGGGGGCAGAAGACCTACCGGATGGTTCCCGACGTGGCGGCGTTCGCGGATGCCAGCCCCGGATACGCGATCATCTGCTCGCACGCCGTCCAGGGCTGTGGCCCCTCACCGGGGCAGACGATCGCCTTCGTCGGCGGCACCAGCGCGGCGGCTCCGCTGGTCGCCGGGATGATCGCGCTATGGGATCAGCAGGCGCAGCAGTCCGGACTGCCCAAGCCCGGCTTCGTGCCGCCGCTGCTGTACTCGATCGCCCAACACACCCCGGCGGCGTTCGACGACATCACCACTGGGAACGACGTCATCTTCAGCGGGGTCAACTGCTGTACGGCCAAGCCCGGGTTTGACCTCGCCTCCGGCCTGGGATCGCCGCTGGCCAACCAGATCGCCACCCAGTTGCATCGCTAGGCAGCCGGCTCGCCGTCACCGAGCGGATCCAGCCCGACGAGCTCGGCCAGGCCGTTGGCGGCATCGACGATCTCGTCGAGCTCGGGCAGCAACGAGGCGTCGTCGCCGGCCTGGGTGCGGCGTCGGGCGAAGCTGCCGTAGCTGACGCGAAGATCGGGCAGGGACGGCGGCGGGGAACGATCCTCGGGCACGATGGTCAGTGTGGTGTCGACCGCCGCCAGCAATCGGTCGATGTCTCCGGCCAGCGGTCTGAGCTCCGGCACCGGGGGGTGCTCGCCCTCTTCCTCGGCCTCCAGCCTGAGGACGTGGGCCGCCTGCGCCAGGCGGAACGTGGTGGCCAGCGCCCGCTGGCTGCGGTCGGCGTCGATCCGTCGCGTGGCCGGTTCGGCCAGCGATCGCGCCACGGTGGCCTCGGCGCGGGTCCGGGCCAGCCGCGCGCCGCGGGCCAGGGTGCGCATCTCGGCCTCGTCGGCTTGGCGACCGTCGCTGATCGCCGACAGCACACCGTCGATGTAGTTGCGCTGGGCCCCCACCAGGGTGGCCAGCGACCGGCGGGCGCTCTGTCTGGACCAGGTCGGCCACAGCGCCCAGGCGGTCAGTCCCAGTGCGCCGCCGACCAGGGTGTCGAGCAGGCGAGCGCTGGCGGTGGCCAGGGTGTCGGGGCTGATCGCGTTGAGCAGGAACACCACCACCGCGGTGATGAAGCCGAAGCCGACCGCCCAGCTGGCGGGAAACGTGGAGTACGCCGCCCAGGCCATCAGCCCTACGATCACCACCGTTGCGCCCTCGGTCGGGTGCAGGGCGACGGTGATGGCGCCGGCCAGGCCGACGCCCAGGCAGGTCCCCAGCGCGCGCTCGGCGCCCCGGGTGAAGGTGGCGCCGAACTCGGGGCGCAGCACCACCGCCGCCGCCACCACCATCCAGTAGCTGCGCTCGAGCGGCAACCGCCGCGAGATCAGCTCGGCCACGAGCACGACCACTGCCAGCCGCACAGCGTGACGTCCCGCCGGCGAATCCAACGACATGTTGGCCCGCAGCTGGCTCAGGTCGGATCGCAGGCGCTCCAGCGGCCGGTTGGTGCGCCGGCGGGGCCGCCGGCTGCGAAGCCCCCCGCCGGCGCCGGCGGCGGGAGCCAGGCCGGCGACCGCGCGCAGCTGGCCGGCCAGCGCGGTCACCCGCCTCGACAGAGCCAGCGAGGTGGAGCGCAGCAGGGCGGACCTGGATCGATCGCTCGCCGCGGCCAACGACTCATCGGCGGCGGAGGCAGCCATGGTGACCTCGGCCGCGCGCTCGGGTAGCGCCTCGGCCGCGTACCGGTCGCCCTCGATCGCCCGGGCGGCGAGCTGCAGGGCCCCGGCCGACAGTTCGAACACCCTGTCCACCTCCTGGACCGCGCGCTCCTCGGGTCCACCGCCCGCGCTTCGCCGCTGTCCAATCAACCCGTGGAGGGCGCTCAGCTGGACCCGGATGCGGTGGCCCTCATTGACCAGGCTGCGCAACGTCAGCACCGCCGAGTCGCCGAACAGCCTGGGCGTGGCCAGGCTGGCCTCGGCCTCATCCAGGGGCCCGGTGGCCGGGACCGTCGCGATCTCCGGCGACGGCACCGCCACGCCGGCCAGGGCCCGGTAGGCAGCGGCGGTCGCCTGGCGCTGGACTCGAAGGGGCCTGGGATAACGAACGACGCTCTGAAACAGCACCTGGGCCAGGCCGCCGGCCAACACGCTGGCCGCAAGCCCCAGTGACTGGGCGACGGGCTCGGGGAAGCGCCCGAACACGATCACCGCGATCATCGCCTGCGAGCCCACCACCGCGCCGCGGGTGCCCAGGGACACCAGAAGACCAGCGGCCAGGGCCCACACGCAGATCAGGATCAGGTGAAGCCAGCCGATCGAGCCGGTCACGCAGCCGACGAATGTCGAGAGCCCCATCACCGCCGCGTCGGTGGCCATCAGAGCCAGCGGTGGGCGACCGCCGCCGCTGCGCCAGGCGATGCCGACCAGCATCGCCCCGGCGCCCATGGTCACGGCCGGGACGGGGTCCCCGAGTGCGATTCCGCCGCCGAGCACCGTCACCACCGGGATGGCGGCCAGCAGCCCGGCTACGAGCGACACCCCGGTGCGGTCAAAGCGCGCCGCGTCGCGGACCGCGACCGCCAGGGCAGGGCGCTCCCCAGCCGGGCGGTCGGGGGATCTGGGGCTCAGACGCGCGGCCGGCATCGCCGGGCGGAGATCAGCCGACCGGCGGCAGCTCGAGCAGGTCGGGCTCGACCCAGGCCTGCCGCGCGCCGGCGAGCGTGGAGCGGCTGAAATGGTGATCGAGCAGGTCTCTGGTCAGCAGCTCGGGGTTGGCGGCGATGAACTCATCAAAGGTCGAGGCCCGGCTGCGGCGGGCGTGAACGGCCACCAGATGCAGCCAAGCCAGGGTGATCGTGTGGTGGTAGCGGTCCGGCTGGCCGTGCGACTTGGCGACGTGGCGGATGGCCGCCGACATCTGCCGGCGTGCCCTCGACAGATCGCCGCCCCTCAGGTAACGCCAGGCGAGCTCGAGGTGCTCGCGGTGACCGAAGCGACCACGGATCAGTACGGCATCGAGTTCATCGCGAAACGGAAGCGAGGTCACGCCCGTCGGAGCTTAGGCACTCGCCGCGTCGCTCGCCTGGTCGCTCGGGCCGTGCTCGGGCCACGGGGTCGCGTCGAGCAGCTCCAGGCCGCTCTGGGCCCAGTCGATCTCCATGCGGGCGCGGGCGATCAGCCCCTGGTAGGCGAGCACCTTGCTGGCCACGATCGCCGCATGCTCCTCCGGTGGGCGCACCGCCAGGCGCTCGAGCAGGATCGGCTCGGTGCGGTCACGCAACGCCCGGGCCATCTGCTCCCAGGCCGCCAGCCACTGTTGATAGTGGGCGATGTGAAGCTCCAGCTGGGCGCAGGCCTGGTCCTTGCTCGACCATTCGAAATAGGCGGCCTTGAGCCGGTAGGGGTCCTTCTCGCGGGTTGGCTGCACCGCGGTGCCGGCCAGGCGGCGGAGCTCGGCGTGGCCGGCTTCGGTCAGTCGATAGCGGCGCTTTACGCCCCGCTCGCCGCGAGGGAGCTCCTCGGCGGCGAGCAGACCCTCAGCCTCCATGCGCCGCAGCTCCGGGTAGATCTGGGTGTGCGGGGCATGCCAGACGAAGGCCACCGAGCGGTCGAAGATCCGGAGGAGGTCGTACCCCGTGCGCGGGGTAGAAGACAGCAGGGCTAGAAGGGCGAAACGCAGCGACATCGGGACCTCAAAGCCAGCTTGTGTATGTCAATATATACAGTCTTGTCACGGCCAGAGGCGGAGGCTCCCTCTGCCCTTGAGAGGAGTGCAGTTACTTGTCCAAGCGCACGACACCCCCGTTCCGGGCCGACCACGTGGGCAGCCTCCTGCGCCCCGCGGAGCTGACCAGGGCCCGGGCGCAGTTCAAGGCCGGGGAGATCGACGCCGACGACCTGCGCGATGTGGAGAACCAGGCGATCGAGAAGGTCATCGATCTGCAGCACGACGCCGGCCTGCAGACAGTCACCGACGGGGAGTTCCGGCGCACCTCGTGGCACATGGACTTCATCTACGCGTTGGATGGGATCGAGCAGGTCGAGGGGGAGACCATCCACGTCCAGTTCCGCAGCGCCGACGGCGAGTACGACTACGCGCCCCCGGCGATGCGGGTCGCGGGCAAGGTCAGCCTCCCGGAGACGATCTTCGCCAACGCGTTCTCGTTCCTGCGTGACCACGCCCACCGCGAACAGACGCCCAAGCTCACCATCCCCTCGCCGAGCATGGTCCACTACCGCGGCGGCAGCTCATCGATCGATCGTTCCGTATACCCGGACATGGACACCTTCTGGGCGGACCTGTCCAGCGCCTACAGCGATCAGATCCGCGGCGTGTACGAGCTCGGCTGCCGCTACCTGCAGCTCGACGACACCAGCCTGGCCTACATCAATGACCCGGCGCAGCGTCAGCACATCGAGCAGATCGGAGGAGACCCCGAGCACCTGCACGAGCAGTACATCGCCAACATCAACCGCGCACTGGCCGACAAGCCCGAGGACCTGGTCATCACCACCCACCTGTGCCGCGGCAACAACCAGTCCATGTGGGCGGCCGAGGGCGGCTATGACTTCGTCGCCGAGGCGCTGTTCGGAGACCTCAACGTCGACGGCTACTTCCTCGAGTTCGACGACGAACGCTCGGGCACGTTCGAGCCGCTGCGGTTCGTGCCCGCCGGCAAGCAGGTGGTGCTGGGGCTGGTCACGACCAAGAGCCCGGAGCTCGAGGACAAGGACCTGCTCAAACGCCGCATCGAGGAGGCGACCGAGTTTGTCGACCCCGAGCAGCTGTGCCTGTCGGGCCAGTGCGGCTTCTCCTCCACCGAGGAGGGCAACAAGCTGACCATCGACGAGGAGAGGGCCAAGCTGGAGCTGATCGTGAACGTGGCCGAGGAGGTCTGGGGGTGAGCGAACCGCCCTCGCAGCGTGCCCGTGAGCTGCTGCGTGGCGCGTACGACACCCACATGCACATCTCGCCCGACGTCGTGCCGCGCATCGTCGACGACGTCACCCTGGCCCGACGCTTCGCCGACCTCGGCATGGACGGGTTCGTGCTCAAGTCGCACTACACCTCCACCGCGGAGCGGGCCGCGGTCGTCCGCGCCGCCGTGCCGGGCGTGCGGGTGCTGGGGGCGATCGTGCTCAACCGCGCCGTGGGCGGCATGAACCCGCTGGCCGTCGAGGTCGCCGGCCGCGAGGGAGCCCGAACGGTGTGGCTGCCGACGGTCGACTCGGTCAACGAGGCGGGCGAGCGAGACGTGAATGAGTCCCGCCCAGCCGCCAAGGTGCCGGTGTGGGTCAAGCTCCAGCTCGACCTGCGCGAGCAGGGCATCGAGATCGAGCCGGTGCCGGTGGTCGACGAGCAGGGCGCCGTACTGCCCGAAACCCGCGCCGTCCTGGAGCGCGTGGCTGCCCACGGCATGGTGCTGGGCACCGGCCACCTCAGCCGCGACGAGATCTTCGCCGTGGTCGATGCCGCCGTCGAGGCCGGGGTGCAGGAGATCGTCATCACCCACCCGGAGTTCCCGTCCCAGAATCTTTCGCTCGACGATCAGGCGGCCCTGGCCGGTCGCGGGGCGCTGCTGGAGCGCTGCTTCACCACGCCCCACACGGGCAAGATCGAGTGGGCGGAGTGGATCGAGAACATCAGGGCCGGCGGTGCCGAGCACTCGGTGCTGTCGACCGATCTGGGCCAGACCTTCAACCCGCCGGTCGAGGACGGGATGGCGGTCATGGTCGACCGGCTGCTCGGCGCCGGTTTCAGCGAAGATGAGATTCACGTGATGGCGGTGCAGAACACCCGCCGGGTGGCAGGAGCGCCGGCCCGATGAGCTCGGATGGCGGCGGGCGCCGGGTGCTGGTCATCGGCGCCCACTCGGCCGACTTCGTGTGGCGCTCGGGCGGAGCCGTAGCCGTCTGCACCCAGGCCGGCGGCACGGCGCGGGTGATCGCCCTGTCCTACGGCGAGCGGGGGGAATCCGGCGAGCTGTGGAAGGAGGACGGCCAGACCATCGAGCGCGTCAAGGAGATCCGCCACGGCGAGGCCGAGCGCGCAGCGGCCGCGCTGGGGGCGGAGTTCCGCTGCCTGGACCTCGGCGACTACCCGCTCGAGATCGACGCCGAGGCGCTGGTGCGCATCTCCGACGAGATCCGCGACTTCGCCCCCGACGTGCTCATCACCCACACCGACACCGACCCCTTCAACCCCGACCACCCGGTCGCCCATGCCGCCGTCGCCCGCGCCCGCGGGCTCGCCGCCGGCGCCGGCGTGCAGAGCTCGTTTGACACCGTCAAGCCGCCGCAGCTGTTCCTGTTCGAGCCCCACCAGCCCGAGCTGTGCAACTTCACCCCGACCACGTTCGTCGACATCACCGCCGTGATGGAGGCCAAGCGGGCGGCGATGGCCGAGATGAAGGCCCAGCAGTACCTGCAGACCTACTACACCGAGCGCGCCGACCACCGCGGCAACCACGCCCGGCGGGCGTCCGGCGACCAGGACATCCGCCAGGCGGAGGCGTTTCAGCGGGTGATCCCGCAGGTCCTGGCGCAGCTATGAGTGAGTCGTACGACGAGCTGGCCCGCCTGGGCTCGGCCACCGTCTACGAGGCCGGCGGGCGCCGCGGCTACGTCGACGCCGACCTGATCCAGGTGATACCCGGGTCGCGGGTCGCCGGCCCGGCGCTGACCGTGCGCTGCGGCCAGGACGACAACCTGATGGTGCACGCCGCCATGGCCCGCGTTCAGGCGGGTGACGTGCTGGTGCTGACCATGCCCGAGCCCCGGCCGGTGGCGCTGGTCGGCGATCTGTTGGCCACCCAGGCGCTAACCCAGGGCGCGGCGGCGGTGCTGGTCGACGCGTCCGTCCGTGATCTCGAGGAGTTGCGCGAGCTGGGCCTGCCGATCTGGGCCCGCTGGATCCGGGTCCGCGGAGCGGCCAAGGACGCGGTGGGAGCGATCGGCGAGCCCGTGCGGGTGGGCGGGGCCACGATCAGGGCGGGCGACGCGCTGGTGCTCGACGCCGACGGGGTGGCGGTGGTGGAGGCCGAGCGCATCGACGAGGTGCTGGCGGCCTCGCGCCAGCGCGCCGACAACGAGGAGGACAAGCGGGCCAAGCTCAAGGCCGGCGAGCTCTCCTATGACCTCGACGGCCTGCGGGCGCGGGTCGAAGGCTCGGGCTGATGGGTAGCGAGCCGCCCGATCTGGCTCACATCGTCCACGCCGAGCTGCTGACGCCCGTCCCCGAGGAGAGCCTGAGCTTCTTCGTCGACCTGTTCGGGATGCAGATCGAGCACCGTGAGGGCCAGTCGGTGTACCTGCGCGGCTGGGGTGAATATCAGCCCTACGGGCTCAAGCTCACCGAGTCAAAGCTTCCCGGCCTGGGGCACGCGGCGATCCGGGCCTGGAGCCCCGAGGCGCTGGCGCGGCGCGTCGCCGGGATCGAGGCGACCGGGCTGGGGGAGGGGTGGATCGACGGCGACCACGGCCACGGCCCCGCCTACCGGTTCCGGGATCCGGACGGCCATCGGTTCGAGCTGCTGTTCGAGCAGGACCGCTACGTCGCGCCCGAGCATCTGCGGCCGCGGCTGCGCAACGTGCCCCAGCGCCACGTCGACCGAGGCGCCTCGGTCAAGCGCATCGATCACATCAACGTGCTCGCCGCCGACGTCGCCGCCAACCGCCGCTTCGCCACCGAGCAGCTCGGCTATCGCCTGTACGAGCAGGTCATCCTCGACAGCGGCGAGGAGTCCGGCGCGTGGATGAGCCTGACCATCGCCGCCCACGAGCTCATCTACACCGCCGACCATGGCGGCGGCCGCGGCCGCCTGCACCACCTGGCCTGGTTCGTCGACACCCGCGAGGAGCTGCTGCGTGCCGCCGACCTGTTCCTCGACGCCGACGTGCCGATCGAGGCCGCCCCCTCCAAGCACGCCGTGGCCCAGGGGATGTTCCTGTACGTCTACGAGCCCGGCGGAAACCGGGTCGAGGTCACCACCGGGACCCATTTCATCTACGACCCCGAGTACCAGCCGGTGGCATGGACCGAGGCCGAGCGGGCCCGGGGCCAGGCCTGGGGGGTCAAGACGGTCGAGACCTTCCACACCTACGGCACCCCGGACATCAGCGGGAAGGCCACCGGGCCGCCGATCCCGCCGACGAGCCAGATCATGCCGCCGTCGGCGCCCGGCCGTGTCCGTGACCACCCTGCCGATCCGGCCGACGTGCCGGGTCGCTACTCCAAGGCCTGAGCGTCGGTCAGTCGCTGCCGATGTCGGTCGATGAGACCTCGATCACGCCCGCCATGTCGGTCAGCGAGGCGGTCAGCGGCTCGATCACGGGCTGACCGGCGACCTCGAGCGACACCGCGACGGCGTCCAACCCTCCCACGTCGTGCTCGAGGTGGTGGGTGGCGACGCGGTTGATGGTGAAGCCGGCGCCGGTGCACGTACTGAGAACGTCGCGCAGGATGCCGCGGCCGTCGGCGTAGACGACGCGCACGCCGAACGAGATGTAACGCGAGCGGGGCAGCGCGGCCGCCAGGCGCGGATAGCCCAGCACGACGACGAAATGCGCCGCGGTGGCGATGATGGCGAGCAGCGCCAGGCCGGCGCCGCAGGCCATCCCGATCGCCGCGGTGACCCATACGATCGCGGCCGTCGTCAGGCCCCGCACGGCATCACCGCGCACGAAGATGAGGCCGCCGCCGATGAAGCCGATGCCGGTCACGATCTGGGCTGCGACCCGGGAGGGGTCGAGGATCACGTTCGAGCCCAGCACGTCCGAGAACCCGTACTTGCTGATGATCAGAAACAGCGCGGCGCCAAAGCCGACCAGGGTGTGAGTGCGCAGCCCGGCAGACTTCTGGCGCCACTCGCGCTCAAGCCCGATCAGAGACGACAGCGTGAACGCCAGCGCCAGCTCGCCGACCTGCTTGAGACCCTGCCCGCTGGGGACGGTGCTGGCGGTGACGTGCAGCAGGTTCACACCGCAGATGTTCGCCAATCAGGGGCGTGGGCCTGCCGGTCCGTGCGGGCTCGACGGTCGTCCGGAAACGAGCCCGAGGGTCACGTTGACGATCGTGGTGGACCTTCCCGGCGGCTGGCAGCAGAAGTCCGTCAAATCTGTGGGGAAAGGGCTGCCAGCCGGCCTCCGGCTCAGGTGAGGCGCCAGAAGTCCGCGGTGAGGCCGACGCGGTCCAGGATGGCCTGGGACTGCGCCGCGGTGCGGGGGCGCCAGTCGGCCTGGAGGCGGTCGCCGTACCAGAGGGCGGCCAAATGCCGGAGGCGGGACAGCTCCACAAGCGCTCCGGGGCCCCGGCGGTGTTCCCGGCACCATTCATCAGCCTCCTCCTCGGACCCGAAGAGCAGCATCGTCGCTCAGGTGTCGGCGATGTCCTGCCACCAGCGCTGGGCGGGGACGGCCACATGGAAGAGTGCCTCGCCGGTGACCTGGCCGTCATCGAGCCCGACGGTGATCCCGTTGCTGATGACGGTCGCGTCGCGCAGCCCGAGCGCGGCGGCGATGCCGAGCGCGTCCCAGGCGCAGTTGCCCCACCAGGTGCGATCGCCGGCCGTCAGACGAGCACCTTCGTGGTGGCCGGCGAACGGGTGCGCCATCCGGATGCGACCGTTCGCGTCCAAGACGACCACGTGCTGCTCGACCAGCTCGCAGAGCTCGGGACCGGGGGCCACCTCGGGGGCCTCTCCGGTGGCGGCGAACCGGGCGAAGATGCGCCGGCGCAGCTCCAGCGCCGCCGGGCTCATGGCCCGCAGCCGCGCGACGAGCCGGCCCGCTGCGCCTTCTCCATCGCCCACACCGCGGCCAGGTGATGCCGCAGCCCGGCGTGGCCCACCGGACCGGCGGGGAGCTCGACCACGAACGAGGTGGTGCCGGGGAACTCATGGTTCTCCCAGCCGGTGGCCGTCCCGGGCAGGAACGGCAGGCAGGTGGCGCGCAGGTGAGCCAGCTCGGCATAGCGCCGGGCCACACCGCGGTCGCCGCCGGCCATGTCGACCAGGTCCTGGTGCTGGTGGTACCAGATGGTGACCGCGGGGTGGAGGCGGCGGATCAGCTTGATCGCCGCGCGTGTCTCGGGTTCGGACGCCGGGCGCGGGCCCGAGTAGTAAGTGGGGTCGCTGACCGGCTGCCACTGGTAGGGGAAGTTGCGGTTGAGGTCGACGCCGCGGGCGTTCTGGCGCGTGCCGGCGGCGGTGCCGTCGGGGTTGAGCTCGCCGACCAGCCACAGCTGGACGCCACGGGCGGGACGCCGGCGGGCCAGGGCGTGCACGATCCTCAGGCCGGCGCACTCGTTGCCGTGGATGCACCCGACGATCAGGATCCGGCGCTTTGCCGTGTCCGGGCCGACAACGCGCGCGGTGATGCTCCGGCCGTCGACCGAGCGTCCGACGAGGACCGTGCGGGCCGCCGCGGCGGACGCCGCCACCAGCGTGGTCAGCAGGCAGACGAGGCCGACCCGCCCCACCCGCGGACGCATCAGTGCTCCAGCCGGGCTCGGGCGTGGTCGAGGGCGGTCCGGGCGTCCTCGTTCCAGCGGCGCACCAACTCGGCCGCCGGCTGCTCCTGCGCCAGAAGGTGGGCCTCGCCGGCCCACAGGTTGACGCCCTCGGCGTCGCCGGCCTGCCGCGCGGCGGCCCGCAGCGGCGCGGTCAGGTGGTGGACGTGCGGGTAGGCGGAGGGGGCGGCGGCGCCGTGGTCGCGCATGAAGGCGTTGACGATCCCGCGGGCCCGGCGACCGGTGAACGCGCGGGTGACGGCGGTCGGCCGCGGTTGGGCGAGGGCGTCGCGGTGGGCCGGCGCGGTGCCGGCCTCGCGGGCGCGCATGAAGGCGGTGCCGATCTGGACCGCCTGGGCACCGGCGGCCAGCGCCGCCGCCATCCCCGGCCCGTCGGCGATCCCGCCCGAGGCGATCAGCGGCAGGTCGGTGACGGTGGCCAGCAGCCGCAGCAGCGGCAGCAGCGACAGCTCGCCCTGGCCGTCGGCGTCCTCGAACGAGCCGCGGTGCCCGCCGGCCTCGACACCCTGGGCGATCAGCGCGTCGGCGCCGGCCCGGGTGGCCCGCTCGCCCTCTTCGGGCTCCGTGACCGTGACCCACACGGCGACGCCGCGCTCCTGCAGGACCCGCACCTGCTCGGCGGATGGACAGCCAAAGGTGAACGACACCACCGGGACCTGGAGCTCGGCGACCACGTCGAGCTTGGCCGCGAACTCGTCGTCGTCGAAGTGAGGCTCGCCGGCGGCGACCCCGCGACGCCGCTCTTCGACGGCGAGCCGGTCCGCGTATGCCGCCAGCCGCCCCGAGTCGACGCCGGCCTGCGCCAGCAGGAACAGGTTGACCCCAAACGGCTCCGAGATGAGCGCTCGCAGGCGGGCCACGTCGTCGCGCAGACTGGCGGCGGTTCGGTAGCCGGCGGCGAGGAAGCCCAGCCCGCCGGCGCCAGACACGGCGGCGGCGAGCTCGGGCGTGGAGGGTCCCCCGGCCATCGGTGCCTGCACGATCGGGACTCGCAGCGAACCGAGCTCGAACATCGGACTGCAGCCTAGCTTTGGGCGCGACGTGGGTCGTCTGGCTTACCGCATGGGTAAGTGGATCGCGCCACGTCCCCGATCCGCGCCCGAAACCCGCCTGGAGTCAGACTTCATGCGCTTCGTACAAATTCACGATTCGCCGACCCGACCAATCCACCAAGAAGCGCGCGTATCCGTATGAGAGCCTGGATCAGTGAGCCGTGGCGAACGCTTAGCCAACCTGATCGGCGTGGTCTTCCCCTTCCTGGGCGTGCTGGCCGCCGTCGTCCTGCTGTGGGATCGGGCGGTCGACGCCACCGACCTGATGATCCTCGGCGTGATGTACCTGATCACGGCGATCGGGATCACGGTCGGCTTTCACCGGCTGCTCACCCATCGCGCCTTCCAGACCTATCCGTGGGTCGAGCGCGTGTTCGCGGTGCTGGGCTCGCTGTCGGTACAGGGATCGGTCATGGACTGGGTCGCCGACCACCGCAAGCACCACGCGCACACCGACCGCGAGGGCGATCCCCACAGCCCTCACGTCGGCCACGGCACCGGACTCAGCGGGTTGTGGCATGCCCATGTCGGCTGGCTGATGGAGACCCAGGGCCAGGCCGACTGGAAGCGTTACGCCCCCGAGCTGTATGAGGACCCGGCCATGCGCAGGATCGGGCGTCGCTTTCCGGCGTTGGTCCTGATCTCGCTGGTGGTCCCGACGGTGGCCGGCTACGTGCTGCACGGCTTCACCCTCGATGGCGCGCTGCGGGGGCTGGTGTGGGGCGGCCTGGTACGGATCTTCCTCGTGCACCACGTGACCTGGTCGGTCAACTCGGTCTGCCACTTCTTCGGCCGCCGCCGCTTCGACGTCGACGACCACTCGACCAACGTCGGCTGGCTGGCCCTGTTCTCGCTGGGCGAATCGTGGCACCACAACCACCACGCCTTTCCGCGCTCGGCCTACCACGGGCTGCGCTGGTGGGAGCTCGATCCGTCCGGGCTCATCATCTCCGCGATGCAGCGCCTCGGGCTGGCCTGGAACGTGGTGCGGATCGCGCCCGAGCGCCAGCAGGCCCGGACGCTGGCCAAGGCCAGCCTGTAGGCGCCGCACCCCGCGAGCCCATAGGTCCCGCAGCGGTGGAGCTGCGCGGAAAGCATGTCGTCGTCACCGGGGCCGCCAGTGGAATCGGCCGGGCCGTGGCGTTGCGGTTCGCATCCGAAGGCGCGGCCCGGGTGGTGGTGGCTGACCTGGACGGTGACCGGGCCGAGAGCGTGGCGGTCCAGGCGGGTCAGTCGGCCGTCGCCGCCCAGGTCGACGTCGGCCGCGAAGCGGAGATCCAGGCGCTGATCGCCGACGCCGAGCGCGACGGCGGACCGATCGACCTGTTCTTCTCCAACGCCGGCGTCCCTGGACCCGGGGGCGGTCCCGAGGCGCCCGACGACGAGCTCCAGAGGACCTGGGAGATCAACGTGATGGCCCACCTGTGGGCGGCCCGCGCGCTGCTGCCGGGGATGGTGGAGCGCGGCGACGGCTACCTGGTCAGCACCGCCTCGGCCGCCGGTCTGCTGACCCAGGTCTCGGCGCTGGCCTACTCGATCACCAAGCACGCGGCGGTGGCGCTGGCGGAATGGATCGCCATCACCTACGGCGACGCCGGGGTCAAGGTGTCGTGCCTGTGCCCCCAGGCGGTGCGGACGCCGATGCTGGACACCGCGCTCGAAGATCCGGTGGGAGCCGCGCCGCTGCTGGCCGGCGGCCTGCTCGAGCCCGAGGACGTGGCCGGCGAGGTGGTGCAGGCGATCCGAGACGAACGCTTCCTGATCCTGCCGCACGAGGCCGTGGCCCACCACATGGCACTCAAGGGCGCTCAGCCCGAGCGCTGGCTCAACGGCATGCGCCGGCTGGTGCGAGAAGCGCGAGCCGCCCCGCCGCCCGACTCATAAGCGGCGTCGTCCGGCGGCTCAGACGAAGGCCCGCGGGCGGGCTCCCTCGGGCGTGGCCAGAGAGCCCACGACGCGCACGAAGCGGCTGATGTCGATCGGCTTGCCGATGTAGTCCTCGCAGCCGGCCGCCAGTGCGCGCCGGCGCTCGCCGGACGCGATCCCGGCGCTGCAGGCGAGGACCGCACAGCCGGCGGTGCGGGGATCTGACTTCAGGCGCCGCGCCAGCGCGAGGCCGTCGCCGTCGGTGAGGCGGACGTCGAGCACGATGAGGGCTGGGAGCTCCTCGGCGACGATCTCCTCGGCCTCCGCGATTGAGTTGGCCACGAGTGCCTGGTAGCCCTCGAGCTCGAGGATCCGCTCCAGCAGGCGGCAATGCAGCGGCTGGTCGTCAACGATCAGAATCGGGCCAGTGCGGTGCCGCGTCAGCTTCATGGACGGCGGCATGTGACCACAATGCGCCTCTAGCGGACCGGATCATGGAGCCTTTGTGGAGACTCCGATCTCAGTACCCGACGACGAGGCGTAGTTTTCCGCAAAGTCCGGGGTTTAAAAGCAACCCCCACTGTCCGCTGGTGGCGTGACTTCAGCCGCTGTTCCGGCCGGCCAGCTCGAGGCGCGCCCGAAGCGCCGGCCAGCGGGCTCTGGCGCTGTCGAGGGCGGCCCGCGCGCCCGCGGCGTCGCCCTCGCCGGCCACCGTCTCCAGCCGCCCGAGCGCATCGAGCACCGGAGCGGCGCCGATCATCAGCGCGCTGTTGCGCCCGGAGTGTGCGGCCAGGGCGGTGGCGGCGAGATCGCCGGCCGCGATCGAGGTCTCGGCCTGGGCCATGGCGTCGTCGAGCTCGCGCACCAGCGTTGAGACGATCTCGGGCAGCTCCACCCCGAGCGTCTCGGGCAGCTCGGCCAGTCGGTCCAGGTCGAGATCCCCCGCCACCGCTACAGCATAGGCGGGCTTGGCGGCGGCGTGGGGCGCGCCGGACGCTTGTACTGGTCCGGGGTTGGCGGCCTGAGCCAGGAGGTCAGGGCTTGAGGAGGTGCCGCAGTCGCCGGGCCGCCATCCCGAAGCGGTCGTGGCGCAGGCTGGCGAGGCCGGTGGCCCCGAGCAGGATCACGAACACCCCCGCCAGCAGCGCGACCACCGAGAGCACGGCCGGCCAGTGGGCCTCGAGCCTCCGGCGGCCGGTCTGGGAGCATCCGCTCCGCGTTCGGGTCCGGCGAACGTCAGCGTGAGCAGGATCGCCAGCAGCGGCGCGATGAAACAGATGTTGAAGATCACCACGAACATGACCTGGCGGAGCAGGTCGAAGCCCGAGCCGACGATCGCGGCGATGGCGGCGAAGTACGGAAACGCGGTGGGGAGCTCGACGGCGGTGATGGTCGCGCCCAGGACCGCGCTCGAGCGACCTCGGGTGTTGAAGCGCTTGCGCTCCTTGGGACGGCCGAGGCGATCGCGGTAGCCCCACAAAAACACGGCGGCGGTCACCATCGCCACGCCCGCGACGATCTCGAGCACGTAGCTGAGGTGGCGGCCTGGGTGCGGTACCAGGGCGAGCAGCAACTGACCGGGACCGAGCAGGATGATCAGCCCGCCCAGCAGGTAGACGATGAACACCGAGGCCGTGAACTCGGCGACGTCGCGGCGAGCGTGCTGGCCGGAGGCCAGGTACAGCGCAGGCGCGATCGTGGATGGATTCATCGAGTCGGCGAGTCCGATCGAGTACCACGAGGCCGAGCAGCCGGAGCATGGAGGGATTCTGCCCGCTCCGGCGATGGCGGGCTGTCCATCGGGCGCTACACTCACATCGGCGCCGGGCGGCGTAAGTTTTGACGCCCGCGGCTCGGCGTCCGTATCCTGATCACGAACTTTCCCAGAGCGCGAAATGGCCCGTGGAGACGTCCGGATCGCCGCCACTCTCGCCTGTGAAGAGTGCAAGCGCCGGAACTACCAAACGAATAAGAGCAAGCGGAACAACCCCGAGCGGCTGCAGCTGCGCAAGTACTGCCGCTGGTGCCGGTGCCACACGCCGCACCGCGAGACGCGCTGAGCGGGCGCCCAGAGTAGTCCGTGGCTCGCAACCGTAAACGCGCAAAGGAGCGGCGAGCCCGCCGCCCCGCGCCTACGCCGGCTTCCCGCCCGGGCGTCGCTACTGCACGTCCGGGGCGCCCGGATGCCGACGGCCGCACGGACGCCGAGCGCCGCACGGAGGTCGACCGTGGCACGGAGGTCGACGAGCCGACTCGGGTCTAGACCAGCGGGCCGAACGCGCCGAGCTGGAGTCCCTTCCCGCGCCGATCCCCGACGAGGAGCTCCCCAGCCCCCTCGAGCACGCCTCGCCCGACGTCGAGCTCGCCGACGCCCAGATCGCGCTGGGCCGGGCCGAGCTGGATGCCCACAGCGAGATCATGACCGATGAGGAGTGGGCCGAGGAGGAGGCCGAGGGTCGCGGCGGCGGGGCCTCCGATGACGGTCCGCCCGCCGACGGCACCGGTTCCGGTGGCGGCGACCTGGTCCCGGGCGGAGCCGCGGCGCCGACGCACCGGCCGGGCCCAGGCAGCCGCCTCGTCCACTTCCTGCAGGGAAGCTGGCGCGAGCTTCAGCGGGTACAGTGGCCTGACCGTCGGCAGGTCATGCAGGCCACGGGGGTCGTGATCGGGTTCGTGATCGTCGCCGGCGTGTTCCTCGGCGTGGCCGACTGGGTCGCCGGCAAGCTCGTTCACTTCATCCTGAAGTAGTCGCTTTAGTCTGAGAGAAGAGCATGTTTCGCTGGTACGTCGTCAACACCTATTCCGGCCACGAGAACAAGGTCAAGCACAACCTCGAGCACCGCGTGGTGTCGCTGAACCAGCAGCGCGCGGTGCGGCAGATCGTCGTGCCCACCGAGTCCGTGTCCGAGATGAAGGACAACCAGAAGGTGACCGTCGAGAAGCGCACGATGCCCGGCTACGTGCTCGTGCAGATGGACCTCAACGAGGACTCGTGGTCGCTGGTCAAGGGCACCCCGGGGGTGACCGGGTTCGTCGGCGCCTCCAACGAGCCGGTGCCGCTGACCCAGGCCGAGGTCGATCGTCTGCTGCACATGGAGCCGACCGAGCGCCCGCGCAGCCGCGCCCAGTTCTCGATCGGCGAGTCGGTCAAGGTCGTCTCCGGCCCGCTGTCGGACTTCTCCGGCGAGATCTCCGAGGTCAACGAGGACGCCCAGCGGCTCAAGGTGCTGGTGTCGATCTTCGGCCGCGAGACGCCGGTCGAGGTCGGCTTCGACCAGGTCAAGAAGATCTAGTTAGCCGCGCTGGGGAGAACGTCGAGATGGCACAAGAAGGTCCTGACCCAGATCAAGCTGCAGGCGGTCGGCGGCCAGGCCAGTCCGGCGCCGCCGGTCGGCCCGGCGCTCGGTCAGCACGGCGTCAACATCATGGAGTTCGTCAAGGCGTTCAACGCCCAGACGCAGTCCGACGCCGGCACCGTGATCCCGGTCGTGATCACCGTCTACGAGGATCGCTCGTTCACGTTCGTCACCAAGAGCCCGCCGGCGGCGGTGCTGATCAAGCAGGCGCTGTCGCTGGAGAAGGGCTCGGCCGAGCCCCACCGCGACAAGGTCGCCAAGATCACCCAGGACCAGCTGCGGGCGATCGCCGAGAAGAAGATGAACGACCTCAACGCCAACGACATCGACGCCGCGGCGAAGATCATCGCCGGCACCGCGCGGTCGATGGGCGTGGACGTGGTCTGACGATGACGGTTACGAGGAGCAACTGATGGCCAAGCACGGCAAGGCCTACCTCGACGCCAAGCAGCGCTTCGACCGCGAGCAGGAGTACGCGCCCGCCGAGGCGATCGCGCTGGTCAAGCAGCTGGGCACGCGCCAAGTTCAACGAGTCGGTCGAGGTCCACGTCCGCACCGGGCTCAATGTCCGCCACGCCGACGAGCAGCTGCGCGGCACGATCGCGCTGCCCAACGGCCTCGGCAAGGAGGTCAAGATCGCCGTCTTCGCCCAGGGCGACAAGGCGCGCGAGGCCGAGGAGGCCGGCGCCGACGTCGTCGGCGGCGAGGACCTGGCCAAGCAGATCCAGGAGGGCTTTGACGACTTCGACGTCGCGATCGCCACGCCGGACATGATGCCGATCGTCGGGCCGGCTGGGCCGGATCCTCGGGCCGGCCGGCAAGATGCCGAACCCCAAGGTCGGGACCGTCACCATGGACGTCGCCAAGGCGGTCGGCGAGTCCAAGGCCGGCAAGGTCGAGTACCGCACCGACCGCACCGCGATCGTGCACCTGGTGATCGGCAAGAAGGACTTCGACGAGCGGCAGCTGCTCGAGAACTACGCGGCCGTGATCGACGAGCTGATCCGCGCCAAGCCGTCGGCGGCCAAGGGCCGCTACATCCGCTCGGTGACCTTCGCGTCGACGATGGGCCCGGGCGTCAAGGTCGACCCGTCGCGGACGCGCGACATCGTCGAGGAGCCGGTCGCCGCCTAGACTCACGTCACGCAGCTCAAAGAGACGAAGCCCAAGACCTCCGGCCGCCGCGCGCGTAAGCCCGGAGCAGGCGGAGACCTCGAACGGCCCGCCGGCGTCGCGTGGCGCCGTGGCCGCTTCCGACGCCCGCCTGATCCAGCGGGCGTTTCTCGTGAGAGAGAGCCACACATGAACAGAGAGCAGAAGACAGCGGTCGTCGACGAGATCGCCGAGCAGATCGGAGCCGCCGAGGCGGTCTTCGCGGTCGACTACCGCGGGATCTCGGTTGCCCAGGCCGCCGACCTGCGCGCCCGGCTGCGCGAGGCCGACGCCCGCTTCCGCGTCGTCAAGAACTCGCTCTCAGCGAGCGCGCCGCCGACAAGGCCGGGGTTGAGGAGCTCAAGCCGATGCTGGTCGGTCCCACCGCGCTGGCCCTGGTCCACGGCGACGCCGCGCGTGGCCGCCAAGGCGCTCAACGACGTCGCCCGGCAGCTCAACCTGCTCGAGTTCAAGGGCGGCCTGCTCAACGGCGCGGTGCTGACCGCCGACGACGTCCGCTCGATCGCCCGGCTGCCCTCCCGGGATGTGCTCCACGCCCAGCTGGTGGGCACGATCGCGGCGCCGCTCACCGGGCTGGCGCGGGGGCTGAACGCGCTGATCGCCGGAATCGCGATCCAGCTGCAGGCCATCGTTGATCTGGACCCAGCCGACCTGGTCGCCGGCGAGGCGCCGGCCGGCCGAGCCGGCCGCTGAGCCGGAGGCCCCGCGGAGCCCGAGGCGCCGCGAGCCGGAGGCCGCGCTGAGCCCGGCCGCCGAGCCCGAGGCCGCCGCGAGCCGAGCCCGAGGCGGCTGCCGAGCCCGAGCCTGAGGCGGCTGCCGAGCCCGAGCCCGAGGCCACCCCAACTGAAACTGAAACCGCAACGGAGCCGCGTCGGACGCGGAACCGTCCGACGACAAGGAGGAAGCATGCACCACCACCCAAGAGTGGATCGACGAACTCAAGACGATCTCCGTGCTCGAGCTCTCCGAGCGCATCAAGGCGCTCGAGGAGGCGTTCGGCGTCTCCGCGACCGCCGTCGCCGCCGCGGCTCCGGCCGCCGGCCGCGGCCGACGGTGCCGGCGAGGAGGCCGAGGAGCAGTCGGCGTTCGACGTCATCCTGACCGCGGCCGGCGACAAGAAGATCCAGGTGATCAAGGTCGTCCGCGCCGCGACCGGGCCTCGGCCTCAAGGAGGCCAAGGCCCTCGTCGACGAGGCCCCCAAGCCGATCAAGGAAGGCACTCGAGAAGGCCGAGGCCGACAAGCTCAAGGCCGACCTCGAGGAGGCCGGCGGGAGCGTCGACCTCAAGTAGGCGACGGCGGCGCCGGTCGCGCGGCGCCGTCCCGACCGTCATTCTGAGCGCGCTTCGCACCTCTGGTGCGGGGCGCGTTCGCCGTTCATAAGGGCCCTTCGGATTTTCTTCAGGTCCTCTGAGCTTCGTGTTCGCACCCCTTGGTGGGGTGGAGGCATGACCACTCAAGCCCAGCTCCCGGATCGGCGGCCGGCCGATTCCTATCCCGCGGACCGTCCCACGATCGGGCTGGAGGCCCGTCACCCGTTCGTGGTCGATTCGTTCTCGCTGCTGGACCACCGCACCCGTGCGCGCTCGGTTCCGGAGCTACTCGCACCCCCGGGCCGCTATCTGGGCGTCGAGGACGGCGACCAGATCCGCCTCATCCCCCTGGAGCGACCGATCACCCACATCGGCCGCGGCCTGTCCGCGGATGTGCGGATCGAGGACTCGCACGTCTCGCGCCGGCACGCGATCGTCGCGCACCGAGGCGACGGCGTCCGGCTACTCGACGACCGCAGCTCCAACGGGACCTTTGTCAACGGGCGCCCGGTGACGGTCGCCCACCTCACCGACGGCGACGTGCTCCGGGTTGGCCGGGTCGCGTTTCGCTACGTCGAGGTCAAGCCCCGATCCAAGGCGCAGCCGCTGCGCCGCATCTCGCTCGTGCGCCGGGGCCGGCGTCTCGAGCCGCTGGTCTCGCCCGCGGCGTGACCCTCCTCTGAGGCGGCGCGCGCCGACGGGCGCAGACGCGCGTCGCCCGGCCCGGTGCGTGAGGGCGCCCTGGATTCGCATCCCGGCGGCGACGACGGCGACGGCGATGCGGGCTCGGGGCCGCCCGGCCGTACTCAGGAGCTCGGGACCACCACTAGGTACACGTCGGTGGCGCTGCCGCTGTCGGCGGTGTAGGCCAGCTCCGCGGTTCCGCCCCCGGTGCCGGCCACCACGACGTCCTGGTCGGGAATGATCGGCAGCGAGGCCACGGTCGGCGTGCTCCAGGTGGCGCCGCCGGTGGAGCTGTAGTCAAGGACCGTCCCGCGACTGTCCCTCCAGCTTGCATAGTCGCCACCGGTGCTGTCCTGAGCCAGATCGAGGTCGGCGGCTCCCGTCAGCGTCTTGCTCGTCTCGGCTGAGACCAGGACCGAGGGGCCGAAGCTCCGGGTGGCCGCGTTGAAGGCCCGGAAGTAGATCCCCTCGAACCCCGTGTCGGCAGGGCTGAGCAGTGGGCCCTCTGCGTCCAGCAGACCGATGGTCCCGCCCGCGGGCCCACCTCCGGCCAGGACCGGATCCTCGGCGTCGCAGACGACCGGGGCGAAGTAGCTCGAGCTCCAGGCCCCCTGGCTCTGCAACTGGGCGGCGGTGCCGGCGGCGGCGCCGAATCCCACCGCGGACGCGGTTGACCCGGCGCAGCCGGAGTTGAAGCTGCCGCCGACGGCCACGACGGTATAGGCGCCTGGGGCACCGGGAGTCGGGACCGACGCGACCTGCTCGCCGGTGATTCCGAGGGCATCGCCGTACTGGCCGGTCGAATCGACCACGGGCGCGGCCGCCGGAGCGGGGGTCGCCAGGTTGAAGTCCGTAAAGCCGTTGCCCAGCGCGCCATCGCCGAAGACGCCGATGTCGCCAGCGGGGTCAAGCGCGATCGCGCCGCCCGAGGGCGCATCGCCCGGGCTGGGGGCGAGCACCTCGCCGCCGTCAGCGATTCCCTGGGTCGCTGAGGCGAAGGCCGCGCCGCCGGCCGGCGAGGACCATGCCACCACCCCTTCGGCGGGATACCCGGCCGGGTAGGCGGCCGAATTCGCTCCGTCCACCTCGGCCACCACCACGACCTGACCTCCCGGGGCCACCACCACCTGCGGATCCGAGTACTGGGGGCCGGCTCCGCCGGAATTGGCAAGCTGATCGGTGAGGCGGTACGGGCCGCCGCCGCCGTTGCAGTCGGCGGCGGTCGGGCTCACGACACAGACGTCGATCGACCCGCCTGAGCCGTCCGGCCAGGCGACGTAGGTGTCGCGGGAGGCGGGGTCGTAGGCCAGCACCGGCTGACTGAGGTCACTGGTCACCGGACCGAGGTCGATCGGGGTGAGCTTGGCCGCTGGCGACGGGGAGGTCGCCGACACACCGGCCACGCGCTGGAAGCGACGATCACCGAGGGCGAAGCTCCGGCCGCCGGTGACGGCCACATCGAGCACGCAGCTGTCGAAGAAGGGGCCGTTGGAGACGCCGGCGGCCTGGCACACCGCGCGGGCGTGGCCCAGCTTCCAGCCTGGGAGGGTCGCGTCGGTGACGTACTCGCGGGGGAAGTTGCGGATCGTGTAGGACCGAGTTGACTTGCCGCGCGGGTAGCGGAACAGAGACTGGGACTGCCTGATGCGCCAGCTGTTGCCGAACTCCCCGTAGCGGATCTTGTAGTTGCTGGGGCTGTCGTAGGTCATCGTCTGCGGGAAGTGCCGCCCGTTGGCGCCGACGAACTCATCGGAGGCGGGGACACCCCAGTTGCCGAGCAGTCCGGTCACGTGGGCGAACTGGTCGCGGGCGAGGGTGATGTCCAGATCGACCGCCGGGAAGACCCCGACCGTACCTCCGTTGAACAGCGTGGCCCTGGTGCCGTCCGGCCATCTCACCATCACCGCGGGCAGGTCGTCGACCGCGCCTCGGCGCAGTCGTCCGCCGCCTCGCAGCCGCGCGCTCGAGCCGTGGAAGACGCGTTTGTCGATGTAGAGCCTCAGCCCGGCCCGGACCGAGTCGACCTCGACCGTCGCCGACCCCACCCGCATCGCCATCGCCGTGTTCTCGGAGACCGCATGCGATCCCCGAATCGGCTGCTGGCGGGCCTGGATCAGCAGCCGGGTGCGGGTCGACTTCAGCAGCGTGAACTCACCGGCGGCCTGGAAGCTGTAGACGCTGTCGTCGAAGTCGAACATCCGCGGCTCGCCATAGCTCCCACCGTTGCCGCCGCCGGGACCCTTCTTGGACTTGCAGTAGGCGCTGATCGGACTCTCGGTGACCGTCCCGTGGGTGCCACGGCTCGGGTCCCCGGTGACGCCGAGACCCGCGGTGGGCGTCAGCGGCAGCGTGGGCGGCAGCGAGCTGATCGTTCCCGGCGGGCAGACGCAGCGGGCTGCGCTCGAGGTGCAGAACCAGGCGTTCTGCAGATTGGTGTAGTTGTAGGTCGCGCTCAGACGCGCGATGCCATCGATGGCGACATGAACCACCGGTCGGCTGGCGCTCGTGCGCAACAGGTATTGCGATGTCGTGTACGGCGCCGCCTCGACATAGCTGAAGCCCGCCGTCGGCAGGATCCCGGTGAGCACCGCCTGGGCGTCAGGGGCGATCGGGCTCACCGTCCGCCAGGCGGCCTGGGCTGCCTGGAACGGACTCGAGCCCCAGGTGCCCAAGAACGGCGTGGTGTCCCCGTTGGAGCGGTCGAACGCCCCGACATTGCCGCCGGTCTGTTCGATGATCGAGGGGATCCGGTCCCACAGGTCCCCGAACGTGTCCTGCACGTGCCCCCAGAACCCGACCCCGTCGTAGTTGCGCATGAACAGGGGCGTGTGTGGGCTGTTGATGTAGCTGTTCATCAGGAACGTGAACGGGTTCGGCCGCGTCGGGTCGACGCTCAGCTGTCCCCAAACCGCGAGGCCCTCCATGATCCAAGCCGCCGGCGCGTGGTACCAGGCGCTGGTGCCGAGGAAGTAGAACTCAAAGCAGTGGAAGACCTCATGGGCCAGGATTGACGACACGTGCGCGCCCGCGCCCGCGGGGAACACGCGTATCCGGCAGTAATGGGGCAGGCCGCTGCCGTAGGCGCCGGAGGCCTCGAATGGCGACGCGTCACCTCCCGACGGCTTACCGGTGTACGGATTGGTCTCGACGGTCGTCGTGTAGCCGGCCACGATGGTCAGCGGGAGCGTGATGTGGAGCTTCGCGTCGAAGACGCTCACCCAGTCGTCGGCCACGACATCCAGATGCGCGTTGGGCTTGAACCCCGGGTCGCCGAGCAGGGTGTTGGTTGCCGCATGCGCGCCGGCGCCGGGCGCGGGCAGTCCGAGCAGCCTGTCGACCTTCTTGAGCTGGCGATGGCCCAGGCGCGAGCGATACTG
>CAVWFX010000014.1:0-105021 GCA_963754375.1 uncultured Solirubrobacterales bacterium | reverse complement strand
TGGCGTTCAGCCGGCAGGTTGGACGAGTGGTAGGAAGATCTCATCGACGATCTCTTCAGGCGTTTCGCTGGTCGGTGCCCGGTGGGTGAGGATCAGCTCGTGGCGGATCAGGTCGAGCGGGAGTCGCGCGACGCGCTCGGGGACCTGCTCCCGTGCCTCGCCGCGAGCGGCTGCACGAGCGAGGATGTGTCTCATGAGCTCCCCGCCGCCGCGGGCGAGTTGGTCGATGATCTCGTGTGATGCGTCGTCGGCGATCAGGTCGTTCAGGAGGCCGGTGATGGTCGAGGGGCCGATGTCTGAGATCCGTCGCGCCGCTCGTTGCATGATTCTGAGCACGTCTTCTCGCAGGCTGGTGGTGTCTGGGATTCGCCCGCGGCCGATTGGCTGCTGGTGCCCGAGCGCCGCGATTACGAGCTCGTGCCGGCTCGGCCAACGGCGGTAGATCACCGCGTGGCAGTGCTGGCCCGGTCGGCGACTGCTTCCATCGTCAGCCTGGCGTAGCCCACGTCCTGGAGGTCGGCCCACGTGGCGTCGAGCAGTGCGGTCTCGAGCGCCGCGCCGCGGCGGCGGGTGGCCACCGGGCGGTGTGCGGATGTTGGTTGCGAGACGGTCAAGAAAGAATTCTGTTAGGAGACGCCTTGCGTCTTATCGGTCACCCTGCTTAATACGTGCTGTCTCTTATACAGCCGCTTCCGAAAGGCCTCACATGTTGCTCGTCATCCGCTCTCGCTTTCCCCGTATCGCAAACGTCCTGAGCTTCGTCTCAGGCGTGATCTTCCTGGCCATCGGCATCGCCGCCGGCGCCTCGCCGACCGTCCTCATCCTTGGGAGCCCTGCTCCCGGGCGACAACCAGGACCTTCGGCGAGCGCGGTCCGCACGATCGTATTGGTCTTCCGGTGGGCGGCTGAGCCGGCGCCATAGGGTGTGGTTGTAGGTCACGGCATGCGGCTGCTCCCTGCCAGCGGTCGGACGTAGCGCTCGAGCCGGCGACTCGAGGGCCTTCCCGAAGGGCACGACGATCCAGGTTTACCGACCCACCGGGCGCCCGCAGTACCCAACGGTTACGACCGGACTCTCAGCTTTGTAGCGGCAGTCCGGGTAGCCTGCGGGGCGATGTCGGACCGCATCGAGCCCATCAGCCCGGCGTATCGCGGTGTGATGATCGCCTCCACTCCTGGTGTTGTGTGGTGGGGGCGCTTGCGAGTGATCGGCCTCGAGTTGCTGCCGCTGCAGGGCCCGCTGCTGCTCGTCGGCGATCACGACAGCTACTGGGACACTGTGGCGACCGGAATCGCGGCGCTGGCGCGGCGGCAGATCAGGGCGTTGTCGAAGTCTTCGCTGTGGACGAACAAGTTGCTCGGCGCGGTCTTGACCGGGATGGGCCAGATCCCTATCGAGCGTGGGTCCGGCGACGGCGGAGCGCTCGACCGCGCGATCGAGGAGCTTCGCAAAGGCGCGTGCATCGGGATTTATCCAGAGGGCACGCGGTCGCTCGGTCGGGCGCTGCGGGCCCGGGGCGGCGTCGGCTACCTGGCGCGGGCGGTGCCGGAGGCGACGATCGTCGGGGTTGCGTGCAACGGCACAGTCGCGATCCCACGGTTCCCGAGAGCACGCCCGCGCGTGGGGGTCGAGTTCTTCGAGTTCGATCGACCCGGGATCGCGCCCGAGGAGTCACCGCAGCAGTACAGCACCCGGCTGCTCGCTCAGGTCCGTGAGCGTGCACCAATCGAGGTCGCGGGCCGCAAGCGCGCCGCAGCGCTCGTTGGCCGTGTCCCCACTTGGTCTCCGGAGCTGGCGATCACCGGCAAGCCCGGTGGCAAGGGCGCACTCGAAGAGGCGCTCGCTCAGACCGCTCCCAAGCACGGCTAGCTTCGTGTCAGCCACAGCGCCAGTAGCGCGAGTTCGTCGATCACGAGCGGCTCAGGCGCGGCAGAGCTGCGGCGATCGGCGATGACATCAGCGGGGGTCGGTGACTCCTGGCTCGGTCGCGGCCTTGGCGCGGTCGGGGTCCGCGCGGCCGTCGTGGTGCATGAACCACACCCGCGCGCCGCGCGGCAGGCGGGCTTCTCCGATGTTGCGGTAGCCGTGCGATTGGTAGTAGCCCACGTTCTCGGGCTTTGTGGTGTCGAGATAGATCGGGAGTCCCGCTTGCTGGGCTGCGGCCCTCACCGTTTCAAGTAGGGCGCGGCCGACTCCTTGGCGCTGAAGGTCGGGGCGGGCGGCGATATACCACAGCAGCACGTGTGCGTAGCGCGGGTGCGCGCGCTTCATCACGAAGTCGACGTATGCGCCACGCAGGCTCGGCCCGGGACCGGCCGGCAGGAACGCCGGCGCCTCGCGAAGCGTCGCGCGCGGCGGTGGGAACCGCAGCCCATCGGCGTAGGTCAGCGCGACGCCGGCCACCGCACCGGCGCTGATCGCGCACCAGTTCGGCCCGGCCCATCGCAGCGCCTCACCAACGAGCACGTTGTAGTAGCGGCTCAGCAGGCGCAATCGCGAGGGCCCGCGCCGCGGGCCGATCGCCACCCAGGCCGGATCATCGAGGAACGCCTGCGCAAGGACCCGCGCCGCCTCAGCCCGCCGGGGCGCGTCGAGCTCGACGATCTCAAACCGAGGGCCGGCAGCATCGACCGGGCCTTCGGTCGATTGCATGGCGGCCGCGCTGGTTGGCTCGGTCATCTCAGCCTTCCTTCGATCGTGTCGTTCGGTTGCGGCTGCTCATTGCGGCCGCCGTGACCCCACCAGCCAGCACGGCGAGCTCTTCACCGGTCGGGACGGCTCCCGGATCGAGCACGGATTGCAACAGCAGCCCATCGGTGACCGCGATCAGCAGCGAAGCGATCACCTCGACCATCCGCGCCGGGATCTGCCGGTCGCGCTGCCGATCGACGATGAGCTCACCGACGCGCCGACGCTGCTCCGCGTAATGCTCGGCGAGCTGCTCGCGCAGCTCCGGTGATCGCCGCGCCTGCAGCACCGCCTCCAGAAACGATGCGAACATCGGCTCGGTTTCGGCGAAGTCGCCCAGCATCGCGTGCACCGAGGCCAGGATCTGCTCCACCGGCCCGGCCTCCGGATCCGCGCGAGCCGCCCGACCGAGCCGATCAGTCCACTCGAGAAACGACTCCAGCACCGCTTGGGTCAGCAGCTGATCACGGGAACCGAAGTGGTAGTTGACCGCCGCGAGGTTGGTGCCCGAGGCCGCAACCAGATCGCGGACGCTCGTGCCCGCGTAGCCGCGCTCCCCGACCAACTGCTTCGCCGCCTCGAGCAGCGCCGTCTTATTTGCGTTTCCCATACCGACTAACCATTGCCCGGCCAACGGCGACCGCCCCGCATGGGCGACCTCACGACCGGCATGTCGGCAGAGCGATTCCGATGTTCATCGAGCTCCAAGCATCGAAGGCGCGAGACAGCGATCCAGCACTCGAACGAGTGTAACTGACGAACGTTCGTACCTCAAGTTCAGCTCCCATGCGGCGCCGGCGAGCCGCCGGCTGACCCGCCAGAAAGCGTCGTCTGCCTCGACGTCGACACTTCCCGCGGGTGAAGCCGTGTCCCAACCATGTCCCGAGTCGGCAATTCTGACCTCACGCTGACGATCCGTTGCCTGACCGGCGTCGCGGAACTGGGGCTCTTCAGTGGGCTGCACTACACGCTTGACGAGGAGTTGGTGGACGACCTGGCTGGGGGGCTGCGACGACCGTCGTGGATGTGGGTGGCGCTGCGTGGCGGGCAGCTCGCCGCTCGGGCAGCTTGGTGGGGCGCTGCCGACGCCCAGGTTCCAGCGGTGCTCGACTTTCTGGATCTCAGTGATGCGCCGGGCCGCGTCGAGGTCGGCGTGCGTCTGCTGAGGGTGGCGCTGAGTGAAATCCTCCCGCCGGGCAGCACCCCGCCGGACTATGTCCGGTTCGTTGCCCCCGACTGGCGTGAACAGCCGGTCGCCCGCGCTCTGATCGAGGACCTCATGTCAGTCGTCGGGGAAACCGGGGGACAGCTGCTGGCCGAGCGGTTTCGCTTTCAGTGGGAGCCGGGGACGCCGATCGCAGCGCCGACCGGCCGCGTTGTGTTTCGCCCGGTGCGTGACGATCGTGAGCTGCTGAGCCTGATGGTCGCCACCCTGGAAGGGACGCTTGACGCTCACAGCCGTGCGGACCTCGCTCGAATGTCTGCGCGGGACGCCGCCATCCGCCATTTCCGGGAAGAGCTGGCGTGCTACACGACGCCCCGAGCCTGGTGGCAGGTCGCCACTCTCCCCAGCGGCGAGCCGGTCGGCTTTGTCATCCCCGCCCATAATCGCTACGGGCCGATCATCGCCTACCTCGGGGTGTTGCCGGCCCACCGGGGAAACGGATACATCAACGAGATCCTTTCCGAGGGCACCCGGATCCTCGCTGCGCACGCCCCACCACGCATCCGAGCCTCGACCGACCTCGGCAACGTCCCCATGGCCCGAGCGTTCAACCGGGCCGGCTGGGTCAACTTCGAGCGCTCCATAAACATGACGTGGGCGACATCAGGTGGCTGAGGGCGGCGCGGCGCGACGCTGCCTGTCGTACGACTGCCAGATCTGGTCATAGACCTCGTGCGCAGCCATGAAGGGCACCAGCTCCTGCTCGTCGCCCCAGCGGTAGCAGTCGAGCACCCGCCGGACAAACGTTGAGGACGCTCCGCGGCTCCTGAGATTCATGACGTAACCGGCGACATCCCAGTGGACGGGTCCGCGGAAGGTGTCTTCGAAGTCGTTCCAGACCAGTCGCCGCGGAGTGTGCAGCAGGTTGCTGAGCGATGCGTCCCCGTGCAGCGCTTGCACGGGAAGCGTCGAGCCGAACGCCTCATCGCTTACCGCATCCAACCGGGCGCGAAGCGACGAGATCGTGTCCGCATCCAGAGATTCGGTGGGCCGAAGCAGGCCATGTAGGCGTTCGATGTCGTCGCGGAGATCACTCAGGTTTCCCAGGTCACCATCGAACTTCTTCAGCTCGTCGTGCAGGGCTCTCAGCACTCCACCAAGCCGGGCGGCGTCGACAGGGCGGTTTACCCGCTCGACGTCGGGGATCCATTCTGCGAAGGTCATCCACAGGCCGTCGTGCTGACGTGGACCCGGGATGATCAGAGGACTCGGCGCCACGGCTACCCCGGAGGGCGCCAGGAACTCGAGCACCGAAACCTCGCGCTCGAGCCACCTTCGCGGGTCATCGTGCAGCACGACCGTGCCGGTCATCACCCGAGCGACCACCGGCGCGGGACGGAGGTGGACGAGCACATTGCTGCCGGAATACACGACGACCGCCTGCTCGCACGCGACGCCGTGAGCAGCGGCAACCGCGACGGCGGCCTTCAGCGCACGCTGTTCCAGACCGACGTCCATCCGAGGCAATCTCGCACAACGTGCACCTGCTGGTGGTATTGGCGGGCGCGGATTTGTCGTCGTTTAGACTCTCGGCGGGGCTGGCGCATCATCCATTCGCAGCGGCGTGACCGCCACCACCAAAGCCGAGGGCGCAAGAGATGTGGCCGACTCTCAGTTCGCCCGATCGTGCCGCTGCCATCGATCAAGGGAGACTGTCTGCGATGACCGTCAAGCGAGTGATTCTGCTGGCAGGCGTAGTGTTCGTGCTGGCGGCGTTACCCGCCAGCGCCACGGCGCTGGTTAGGGATGGATCCGGGCTGGCAACGCCGTTCAAGGTGGGATCGCTATCGATCGGCACGGCGACCGACCGCCAGGTGAGTCGGCTGCGCGCGGTCAGCCGAGCGAGCGGACCTACTGCGGATCCGCCTGCCCCAGCGGCAAGTTCAAAACGTGGTTCTACCGCTTTCCCAACCATGGGCTGACCACCTACACCTTTGCGGTGACGGGCGGAGCCTGGCACCTGGAAGGGTTCTACACCAATCAGAAGAGCTTCCACACCAAGGCGGGAACCAAGGTGGGGATGACCGTCGCCGAGGCCAACCAGCGGGAGCATGTCCGCTGGCACAGCGGGTGCATTGCGTCCGGCCTGAAGCGGTCCGTCAAGGCCGGTGGTCAGACATACACCTCGATCGTCAGCGTCAAGAAGTCCGGGAACGCCAAGGTTCGCAGCCTGGTCGTCGTCGGACCCAAGGACGAGCCGTGTATGTAGAGAACCGGTGTCACTGACCGCGGTCCGTCGACCGCGCCCCGAGCTGGTGGCGCCCGGCCGCCGGTTGTACGCTGGCTGTCGGTGTCCGATGCCGAGCCCCGGCAGACCAATGTTCGTCGACGTCTGATCAGCTGCTGCGCCGCCGTGGCGGCGCTCGCCCTCGGGGTAGCCGCCTGCGGCGAGTCCCAGACCCCTCCGGTCTATGCCGCCGTGGACGGCTACCTCACCTCGCTCGCGCAGGGTAACTACAGCGTCGCCTGCACCTACCTCAACGGCGAGGGCCGCGACTCGTTGAAGAAGGCGACGGGGTCTCACGTCTCGTGCGCCAGGGTGTTCGACCGCTGCCTTCCCGATCAGGCGCGCGTCGCCAATAAGGATGCGACGCAATTCAATTACGCGACCGTTGACATCACCACGCACGGCGCCAAGGGGTCCGCCGTCGTGGCTGGAACCGCGGTGGCCAGGGTCGTCAAGCGCGTGAGCCTGGCCAAAGAGGGCCCGCGCTGGAAGTTGAGCTCCTATGGCGAGGGCCTGAAAGGCTGCCGGCGCAAGGCCTCGCGGCACAAGCGCACCCGCACCTAATCCTCGGGCGCGTCCTCTCCCGGGAGCATGATCGTGCCGAGGATGCGCCGCCGCCGGCCGGGCCGGGGAGCGTTGGCCAGCCGGGGCCCGATCACGCGGACGAGGTCGCGCACGAAGTCGGTGAACTCGGCGTCGTCGAGCCACAGGCCGGCCAGCCGGTACCCGGCGCCGTCGCGGACGGGGTCGAACTCCTCGCGGCTCATGCTCTGGACCTCGTCGAGGTTGATGCTGGCGGCGGCGACCCGGAGGACGTAGGTCCGCTCCACGGCGCCGCGGACGCGACGCTCGGAGACGACATTGAGCACACCGGCCTCGACCAGCCGCGCGACGTGGCGATAGAGGCTGGCCGGGGGCACGTCAGGGAGTTCGCGGCGCAGGTCAGACGTGGTCAGCGCACGGTCGCCGAGGAACGCCTGCACGATGCGCAGTCGCGGCGATGGGAGCAGACGTGATCATCGCCGAGCGGTCGTGCTCGTTGTTGCGAGCGTCGTGGCGGAGGCGGTCGCGCTGTGGCTGACCGCCGGGCGGCTGGGTCCAAACGTGGTCGTCCGATGCCGCCGGGGCCACCTGTTCACAACGATCTGGGTTCCAGGGGCCTCGATCAAGGCGGTTCGGCTGCTCGGCTGGAGGTTCCAGCGCTGTCCGGTCGGTGGGCACTGGTCGCTGGTGACTCCGGTCAGGGAGTCCGACCTGCCCGAGCCTGAGCTGCGTCAGGCCCACGAGCACCGTGACATCCGCGTGCCGTAGGCCCCGGCCGGGCACGCCCGCGTACGATTGCCGGCATGCGGGCCGTCGTCTGCCAGAACGCTGAGCTCGAGGTCGGCCAGCAACCCGAGCCGGTGCCCGGGCGTGGCCAGGTTCGCCTCCAGGTGTTGCGGTGCGGCATCTGCGGCTCGGACCTCCATGCGCGCCACGGCTGCGACCAGTGGGCCGACCTGGCGGTCAAGGCCGGCTATGAGCGCTTTGCGCGCTCCAGCCAGCCGATCGTCTACGGCCACGAGTTCTGCGGCGAGGTAGCCGACCACGGCCCGGAATGCCGTAAGGGCTCGCCGCCCGGGACGCGAGTGGTCGCGCTGCCGATCCTGCGGGGCCCGGCCGGCCTGGACATGATCGGGGCTGTCGATGCAGGCTCCCGGCGCCTACGCCGAGCAGATGCTGGTGGAGGAGTCGCTGATGATGCCGGTGCCCGCCGGCCTGCCGACCGACGTCGCCGCGCTGACCGAGCCGATGGCGGTCGGCTGGCACGCGGTTCGGCGGGGCGACGTGGGCAAGCGCACGGTGGCCATCGTCATCGGTTGCGGTCCGGTCGGCCTGTCGGTGATCTTGCTGCTGAAGGCCAAGGGCGTCCGGACCGTGGTGGCCAGCGACTACTCGGCCGGGCGTCGCGCCCTGGCCACCGCCTGCGGAGCCGACGTCGTCGTCGACCCCGCGCACGCCTCCCCGTTCACCGCCGTCGAGCGCCGCGGCCATCTCAACGACACGCCCGCGGCGCTCGAGCTGGCGGTCGGCACCCGCGAGAAGCTCGAGCGGCTACCGATCGACTGGTGGCATCTGTGGCGGCTGGGGGAGGCGCTGGGCGCGGCGCCAAAGCATCCGGTGATCTTCGAGTGCGTCGGCATGCCCGGGGTGATCGAGAGCATCATCGAGGGTGCGCCGCTGTTCTCACGAGTCGTCGTCGTCGGCGTGCTGGTCGGCGCCGACCAGATCACGCCGGCGATGGCCATCAACAAGGAGATCGACCTCCGATTCGCCTTCGGCTACACGCCGCTCGAGTTCCACGACACGCTTCACATGCTCGCCGACGGCAAGGTCGATCCCAGCCCGCTGATCACCGGCAGGGTCGGTCTCGACGGCGTGAGCGCCGCGTTCGAGGTGCTCGGGAGCGCCGACCGCCACGCCAAGATCCTGATCGACCCGAGCAGCAACGCTGACCACCCCGAATAGGAGCGCGATGCCATGAGCGGCGAAATCATCGACACGCAGGTGACCACGCCAGACGGCCGCGTGCTGCAGGTTCGCGAGAGCGGCGACCTCGGCGGTCGGCCGATCCTGACCCACAGCGGCACGCCAGGGTCGCGGCTTCAGTTCTCGCATGACGTGGACAAGGCCGAGCGCCAGGGAGTGCGGTTGATCTCCTACGACCGTCCCGGATATGGGAGCTCGGACCGGCTGAAAGGACGGGCGGTCGCCCACTGCGCCGATGACGTGAGGGCGATCGCGGGCGCACTTGGGATCGAGCGACTCGGGGTGTGGGGGATCTCCGGAGGCGGCCCGCACGCGATCGCCTGCGCGGCGCTGCTACCCGACCTGGTGCCGGCGGTGGCGGTCCTGGCTTCGCCGGCGCCGTGGGGGGCGGAGGGCCTCGACTTTTTCGACGGCATGGGCGAGCTCAACGTCGAGGACACGAAGCTCATGCTCGAAGACCCCTCGGCGGCACGAGCCAAGCAGCAGGAGGAACGGGTGGAGATGCTCGAGGGAACGCCTGAGCAGCTGGTCGAGGTGCTGGACACATTGCTGTCGGCTGCCGACAAGGCGGTTCTGACCGGCGAGCTGGTCGAATACCTGATCGAGACAACGAGGGTCGCCCTCGAGGCCAACGACGACGGCTGGTGGGACGACGGTGTGTCGTTCATGGAGCCGTGGGGATTCGAGTTCGACTCGATCCGAACGCCGGTGCTGCTGCTCCAGGGCCGTCAGGATCGGTTCGTTCCGTTCGGCCACGGGGAGTGGCTGGCGCGGCACATCCCCGGCGTGCAGGCGCAGCTGACCGACGACGACGGACACCTGACGCTGACCGAGCACCATCTCGAAACGGTCCACGGCTGGCTGATCGAACGGCTCGGCTGAGCCGGCCGCTCAGCTGCTGGGCGCCGGCACGGCGGAGGCCTCAGGTGCGGTGGCGGCGGCCCGGGCGTGCTCGCGGCTGTCGCGCGAGGAGATCAGCACTGCGGCCAGGATCGCGCCGGCCACCGCGAACCCGGCGCCGACCAGGAACGCACGGTCATATCCCTTGGTCAACGCCACCGAGGCGTTGTGGACCCCGGCGTGGAACAGGCTCTGGGTGCGGCTGTTGGCCACGGTGGCGAGAATCGCCAGCCCCAAGGCGCCGCCGACCTGCTGGGAGGTGTTGATCAGGCCCGAGGCGAGGCCGGCCTCGTGGGGTCGCGTCCCAGTCACGGCCGCGATCGTCACCGGCACGAAGGCCAACCCCAGCCCGACCGCGGCCAGCAGCGACGGCCCCAGGATGTCGGAGACGTAGGAGCCGCCGGGGGCGGGCACCTGTGAGAACCACAGCAGGCCGCCGGCGATCAGCAGCAGGCCGGCGATCAGCGGGATCTTGAACCCGAGGCGATTGACCAATTGTGACGCTGCGCCCGCCGACAGGATGATCCCCACCGCCAAGGGCAGATACGAGATTCCGGTCTTGATCGGCGAGTAGTGCATGACGTCCTGCAGGTACAGGGAGATGAAGAAGAACATCGAGAACAGCGACATGCCGATCAGCAGGCCGACGATGTCGGCTCCGCGCAGCGTGCGCAGGCGGAAGATCGAGAACGGAACCAGTGGATTGCGTGAGCGCTGCTCGATCACCACGAACGACACCAGCAGGATCGCCGCGGCGGCCAGTCGCACGATGGTGGTGGTGGATCCCCAGCCGACATTGACGGCGTCGACGACGGCGTAGACCAGGAGGGCCAGGCCCGCGGTCACGGTCACGGCTCCGGGGAAGTCGAACGTCCGGGTGCTGTTGTCGCCGTGGCTCTCGGCCAGCGTGCGGGGGGCCAGGGCAGCGGCGGCGATGCCGATGGGGACGTTGACGAACAGGACCCAACGCCAGCTCAGGCCGCTGGTGAGCACGCCGCCGAGGAGCACGCCGGCGGCGCCGCCGGCGCCGGCCACCGCGCCCCATATGCCCAGCGCGCGATTGCGGTCCGGGCCCTCGGCAAAGGTGGTGGTGATGATGGAGAGAGCCGCCGGCGAGACGATCGCGGCTCCCAGCCCCTGGACGGAGCGAGCGGCGATCAGCCACGCCTCGGACTGCGCGAGCCCGCCGGCGAACGACGCCAGCGAGAACGTCACCAAGCCCAGCATGAACATGCGCCGGCGCCCGAGCAGGTCGGCCATCCGGCCGCCGAGCAGCAGAAAGCCGCCGAAGGTGAGGGTGTAGGCGTTGACGACCCAGGACAGGTCGTCGCGGGCGAAGTGCAGGTGTTCGCCGATCGACGGCAGGGCAACGTTGACGATCGAGGCGTCGATGACGATCACGAACTGGGTCATCGCCAGCAGTGCCAGGGCGAGGTTCTTTGACCGGGCCGTCGTGGTCGAGCGCGATACTGGTTCTGGACGAATTGACGTAGACATGGAAGCTGACCTCCGGTTCCGCTTGCGTCGTGAACTATAGTGAACGGCGGTTCCGGTTGTCAAGAGCCGGCGCCTGAACTTAAGACGAACCCAAGACCGAGACCGGGACAAAATCCGATGACCGACACGCTCAGCCCGCGATCACAGCCGACCGGCGTGGTCGAGCCGGGCGAGCGCCCGCTACGCGCCGACGCGCGGCGCAACCGCGAGCGGATCCTCGAGAGCGCCCGTGCCGTCTTCTCGGAGTGCGGCGCCGAGGCTCAGATCGATGACGTCGCCAGCCGCGCCGGCGTGGGGGTCGGCACCGTGTACCGGCACTTTCCCACCAAGGAAGCGCTGATGGTCGAGCTCGTCCGCCAGAAGTTCCGGATGATGTCGAACCGGACGCGTGAGGCGCTGGAGCGCGACGGCGAGCCCTTCGATGTGCTGATCGAGCTGCTGCGGACCAATGCCGCCGAGCTGCATCGCGACGCCAACATGCAGCAGGCGCTGGCCGGTGTCGGCGAGCACATCTGGTCTCAGGCCCAGTCCGAGCAGGAGGAGCTGCTCGCGCTCACCGGCGAGCTGATCGACCGCGCCAAACGGGCCGGCACCATTCGCCCCGACGCCACGCCGCAGGACATCGGGATGCTCATGTCGGGGGTGTGCGCGACGATGGGCCGCGGCGCCATCGGATTCAGCTGGGAGCGTCACCTGGCGCTCGTCATCGACGCGCTCCGGCCCCGTTAGCCCGGACCGTCCCGCTGGCTCGCCGCGACCACTGAGCTGGGTTTCGAACTACGGCTCTTGACGGAGGGGCTGGTACGGGGCGGAGGCCGTGCCGGGCGCGGCGGCCTGAGGCGACGAGGTTGTTGTCGTGTCAGCATCTTTTGGCTGGTTTGAACCAGGAGCTTTTGGCGGGGACGTCGCCGCAGCAGATCTCGGCGACACTGCAGCGTGAGTTTCTCGTTGCTCCGGTGATGCGTATCTGCAAAGTAGACGCTCTATCTGTCGGTGAACTTGCTGTCGCGCGGCGAGCTGCGCTGGCAGCTCACCGAGCAGATGCGGACCGGGTTCAGTGCCCGCGAGCCGCGCGGGTCGGCGTCGACAGACGCGGGCGGATCGTGGACATGATCAACTTCTCCCAGTGCCCGGCCGCGGTCGGCGACCTCGCTTTGCCAGGGCGCTGGGAGGTTGATCATGATCCACGGCGTCTACGGCCCGCTCCGCGGGCACGTCGCCGGTCGAGCGCCAGACGCCGTATGCGCAGCTCCCCCATCTCGTGGCTGATACGCATCACCGCTTCGGATGATCGTGGCGCTCACGTCTTCAGTTCGCCGAGACTGCGATCGTGGCGCCCGGGGTCGCTGGGCGGGGTGAAGGCGGCCGGCCTCAGGCGACCCGGCGCTCGTAGACGTCGGTCTGAAAGCGCGCGTGCATCCCCACCCGCTCATACAGCGCCAGCGCCCGCGGGTTGTCCGAGGCCACGCCCAGCTGCGCCTCTCTGAGCCCGGCGGCGGCAAAGCCGGCGAAGCTGTTGCGCAGCAGCGTGCTGCCCAGGCCGCGACGCTGGTGATCCGGGTGCACCGCCAGCACATCGACGAACCCCACTTGCTCCTGCACCCAGTGGCGGCAGAGCGCGACGCCGATCATGCGGTCGCCGAGCTCGGCGACGCCGCTGAGCTCAGGGCGGAGGTCGTGGGCGTGAAGGTGCTCGTCGACGAACTCCGGCAACGAGTGAGGGCTGTAGTCGGGGTTGGCGGCGAAGCTGACATCGTCGAGGGCATGCACGGCCTCCGCGTCGCGCTCCACCTCCAAAGGCCGGATCTGCACGCCCTCCGGCGCCACGACCGGCGCTTGGACACCGTCGAGGGCCCGCACCATCCGCCAGTAGCTGCGTGCCCGCTCATAGCCGGCGCCGCGCAGCAGTAGGCCGGCGCGGGCATTGCCGGCCGACACCCACTGGCGGTATTGATCGCGGCCGACCGCGCGCGTGCGCCGCTCGGTCCACTCCAGCAGCTGCGCCCCGATGCCACGGTCCTCGTGATCGGGGTGGACGGCGGCGAAAATGCCGGGACGGCGCACGAGCGCGTAGGCGACGATTTCATCCTCGTCCTGCACCACCACCGCGTCGGCCGCCAGGTCGACGTCGGTCCCCCGCCACTCGTCGAGGAGGTCCTCGAGCGTGTAGTCGGGAACGCCGAGGTCGGCAAGATCGCGCGCGATGAGGACGCCCATCACCGCGGGGGCGTCATCGGGTGTGGGGGCTCGGAACCGCATCGGACACTGTCTAGTGCAGCGTTTCTGAAGTGTCTTGTCGTTTGACGGCCCTGGTCAGGACTTGCTCGGCGGTTTTGGTCCAGATGAATGGCCGGGCGCGGTCGTTGTAGCCGTCGATGAAGTGCTCGATCGCGGCGATCAGTTCGGGGACGTCGTGGTAGACGCCGCGGCGGACTTGTTGTTTGGTGAGGATCGAGAACCAGATCTCGACCATGTTTAGCCAAGACGCGCTGGTCGGGGTGAAGTGGAAATGCACGCGCGGGTGGCGCTTTAGCCAGCGTTCGACCTCGGGGGTCGAGTGCGTTGAGGAGTTGTCGAGCACGACGTGCAACGGCCGGCGCGGATAGGCGCGCACGAGTCGGTTGAGGAACGCGAGGAACTCCCGGTGGGTGTGCTGCGGGTAGCAGGAGCCGGTGACCTCCCCGGTCGCGATTTCCAATGCGGCGTAGAGGCTCGTGGTCCCGTTGCGCTTGTAGTCGTGGGTCATCCGCTGCGCCTTGCCCGGCTTGATCGGTAGCGTCGGCTGCGTCCGGTCCAAAGCCTGAATCTGGGTCTTCTCGTCCACGCACAGCACCAGCGCGCCTTTCGGCGGATCGAGATACAGGCCGACAACGTCGATCACCTTCTCGATCAGCTGTGGATCCTTGGAGAACTTAAACTCACCCAATCAGCACGTGCTCGCCGCAACTTCATGCACGCCGCGCTGTTCAATGGTGCGGGATTCACCGATGTGGAGGTGAAGGATGTCGCGCCGTCGTCGCACGTTACAGATCGGGACCGCCGTGCTGATCACCGCCGCGGTGGTCCTGGCCGGAGTCGACCTGAGCTTGGCGGGAAAGTCACCCACCGAGGCGACGGCCACGGCGGCGGCGGCCGTCAAGGCAAAGCCGCAGACCCGGCCGAACATCGTCTTCATCCTCACCGACGACCTGTCGTGGAACCTGGTCACCAAGCAGTTCATGCCTCATCTCCTCGCCCTCGAGAAGCAGGGTGAGACGTTCAACCATTATTTCGTCACCGACTCGCTGTGCTGCCCGTCGCGATCGACGATCTTCACCGGGATGTTCCCCCATGACACGAAGGTGTTCACCAACACGGGTAACGACGGGGGCTTTCACAAGTTCCAATCCCAGGGGCTGTACAAGAGAACGTATGCGGTGGCCATGCGCCGGCGCGGCTATCAGACCTCAATGCTGGGCAAGTACCTCAACGGGTATGGCGACCCGGCAATGAAACCGGGGACGGCTCCGATCCCGCCGGGCTGGTCTGACTGGCACGTCGAGCAACTCCAGCGGTTATCTGGAGTTCAACTACCTGCTCAACGACAACGGGAAGATCAACCACTACGGCGGTCCCGGCAACAGCGGCTGCCATTCCACGGCCAAACCCGACAATTACGGCGTCGATGTGCTCAACGCCGACGCCAGACGTTTCATCACACGGTCGCGGCGCAAGCCGTTCGTGATGGAGGTGGCGACGTTCGCGCCGCACGCGCCGTTCATCCCTGCTCCTCGCAACGCCTGCGACTTCCCCGGCCTCAGGGCGCCGCGCGACCCCTCGTTCAACACCAACAACATCAATCCGCCGTCCTGGCTGGGCCTGCGCAAACCGCTGGGGCCCAAGCAGCTGGCCGCGCTCGACCGCGACTTCCGGATGCGCGCCCAGGCCGTCGAGTCGGTGGACAAGCTGATTGCCGACGTGGAGACGACGCTGTCGGCCGAGCACCTGCTCAAGAACACCTACATCGTGTTCAGCTCCGACAACGGCTATCACATCGGACAGCACCGGCTGACGCGCGGCAAGCAGACCGCGTTCGACACCGATATCCGGGTGCCCCTGGTCATCGCCGGACCGGGCGTGCCCAAGCGTCGCACCGTCAACCAGGTGACCCAGAACACCGACCTGTATCCCACCTTCGTGCAGCTAGCGGGGGGCGTGCCCAGCGCGCAGGTCGACGGCCGCAGCCTGCTGGCGTTACTGCACCCGGGGAAGCGCCCGGTGCCGTGGCGCACCGTCGCCCTGATCGAGCACCACGGGCCCGACAGAAACCCCAACGACCCTGACTTCGACCAGGGCAAGGCCAGCGGGAACCCGACCACCTACGAGGCGATCCGGATTTCGCGCAGCAGCCTGCCTCACTTCAAGGGCCCCGTCGAGGCGGTCTATGTCGAGTACAAGGACGCCGCCCACGAGATCGAGTACTACAACATCCGCAAGGACCCCTACGAGCGCGACAACATCGCCAACCGGTTGACCCTGCGCCAACGAACCGAGCTTCATCGGATCCTGGTCGGGCTCGAGCGCTGCCACGGCGCGTCGGCGTGCTGGCGGGCTGGTCTGCCGAGCTGATCCCGGCCCCGGCCCCGGCCCCGGCCGCGGCCCCGCGGCCGGCCGGCCCGCCGGTCTCCGCGGGCGGGCTGTTCACCGGCGACCCCGCGTCGGTCCCGGGCTCCTCCCGGCGCTCGTCGCCCGCGCCGGGACGGGGGCCATCGCGGACGTCACCGGTGAACCGAAGCGCCATGACCGTGATGTCGTCGCGCTGCGGATCGGCCAGATGGCGCCCGTGCTTCTCCAGCCGTGATACCACCTGGTCGGCGCTGGTGGCGGCGCCGTCGCCAAGCACCTCGACCACCGACGGCGGGGTGGGCGCGGGGCCCTGATCGGTGACGCCGTCGCTGTAGACCACCAGGCCGTCGCCGGGACCGAGCTCCACCTCGGCTGCGTGCAGCGAGATGTCGGGCCAGGTACCCAAAAGCGTCCCGTGGGCCTCGAGCTCGATCGGGTCGCCGTGGGCCCGGAGAAGGACCGGCGCCGGATGGCCGGCGCAGGCCACGGTCACGTGCGCGCGGTCATCGTGCACGGTCAGCACCAGGTAGGCCACGGTGATGAACCGGCCCTTTAGGTCCTGTCGCATGATGGCGTCGTTCAGCAGCCGCAGGAGATCGGGCGTGTCGATGACCTGGGTGGCCAGGCTGCGCAGCGTCCAGCGGGCCATGGCGGTCAGCGCGGCCGCCTCGGCCCCCTTGCCGCACACGTCGCCGAGCACCAGCGCCCACCGCCGCGGCCCGAGCTCGAACACGTCATAGAAGTCCCCGCCGACCAGTTCGCCGGCCGTCCCAGGGGTGAACTGAGCGGCGAGCTCGCAGCCCTCAATCGCCGGCAGCTGCTTGGGGGGCAGCAGGCTCTCCTGCAGCGTCCGCGCGGTTCGCTCGGTTCGGGCGCGGGCCCGCTCGCGGCCGATCACCAGCCGCGCGAGTATGACTCCGACGAGCAGGGTGAGCGCCGTGAGCAGTATCAAGACGATGATCGCCTCGGTCACCGAGTGGCTGGCGCGGACATGGGCTTGGCGCTGGCGCGCGTCGTCGCGGGCGGAGACCTGGTGCGCGAGCGCCGCCGTCCGCGCCCGGATCCCGTCCACGAGCCGTTTGCCCCGCAGGGTGGTGGCAAACGTGCGGGCGGTGGTGCAGGTCGTGCATCCCGAGCACGCGGGGCACGTATCCGGCCAGATATGCCTGCGCGGCGGCGCCCAGCCCGCGCGCCTGGGCAACGAAGGCGTGGTTAGCGGCCGCGCCGCGCTCCAGGGACCTGATCGCGACGGGCAGCTCCGTCTGGGCCATGTGCAGTGGGGCCAGGAACAGCGGACGCCCGGTGATGACGTACCCCCGGAGCCCGGTCTCGCCGTCGACGACCAGGTCCTCGACCCTGGTCACGGAGGCCAGGTAGGCGCTCGAACGGATGGTGGCGTCAGCGCTGTCGCGGAGCTTGATCGTGTTGGTCAGCAGCAGCGCGACGCCGATCGCCACCAACGCGGCGCCGGCCGCTACGACGATCCATACCCGTGCCCTCAGGCCTACGCTCGGTCCCACGGCGCAGCATTGTGGCGCAGTCGGTGCGGGTCAGGCGGCGCCGCCGTTGAGCGCCCGCCAGACCCGCTCTGACGTCATCGGGAGCTCGGTGAGGCGGGCCCCGCCGGTGGCGGCGGCGATGGCGTTGGCCACCGCTCCCGGCACGCCCACGACCGGCGCCTCGCCGACGCCCTTGGCGCCGTAGGGGCCCTCGGGAGCGGGGACCTCGACGATCTCGGCGTCGATGGGCGGGGTGTTGCCGGCCGTCGGCATGGCGTAGTCGACGAGCGTGCCGGTGGTGAGCTGGCCGTGGTCGTCGTAGGACAGTGCCTCCAGCAGCGCCCACCCCATTCCCTGGGTGGCGCCGCCCTGCATCTGGCCCGCGACCAGCGCCGGGTTCAGCGCGCGGCCGACGTCCTGGGCGATCACGTGACGCAAAAGCGTGACCGCGCCGGTGTCGCGATCGACACGGACGTGGGACAGGTGGGCGGCCGCCTGGGGCGCCTGGGGCTGGGCCGAGCGCCCGTGCCCCTCCACCGGCATGTAGGGGCTGCCGAAGGTGAGGATCTTGCCGGCGAGCTCGTTGATCGGCATCGCCTTGGCCGGCACTCCCACCGGCTGGACGGCGCCATCGACGATCTCGAGGTCCTCGGGTCCGATCTCGAGCTCTTCGGCGGCCACCTCCAGCAGCCGGTCGCGGGCCTCCACGGCGGCTCGCTCGACGGCGCGGCCCACGGTGTAGGTGACCTTGCTGCCGCCGCTGGTTCCGGCGTAGGGAGCGCTCGAAGTGTCGGCGTTGACCACCCGGACCCGGGAGACGTCGACCCCGAACGCCTCGGCGGCGATGGCGGCAAAACCGGTCTCGACGCCGGTCATGTCGGCAGCGCCGGTGATCACGGTCAGGTTCCCGTCGGCGTCCAGGCGGCAGGCCGCGGCGGCGGGCTCGTAACCGCCCGGCCACCAGCCGATGGCGACGCCGATGCCTTCGCCGTCGTCGAGCTGATCACGCCGTGACCACAGCGGGTGGTCGCGCACCCGCTCCAGGCAGGCTCGAGCTCCGAACACCGGGAACGGCTGCCCCGACGGCGCCAGGTCCCCTTCACCGGCGACGTTGCGCAGACGCAGTTCCATCGGATCCATCCCCAGCCGCCGGGCCAGGTCGTCGAGCAGCGACTCGACCGCGAACGCCGCCGGGGGCGCGGTCGGTGCCCGGTAGGCACCGAAGGTGACGCGGTTGGTGGCCACGCCCAGCACGGTCAGCTCGTGAGCCCGCCAGTTATACGGTCCGGCGGCCAGCATGGCCGCGATCGACTCGACCCCGAAGTCGTCGGTCGAGCCACGGTCGACGTGGACCCGCGCCCGAACTGCGGTCAGGCGCCCGTCGGCGTCGGCGCCGAGCTCGACTGACATCACCTCGGCGGGAGCGGGGTTGGTGGCGGCGATGTCCTCGCTGCGGGTCAGGGCCAGCCGCACCGGGCGGCGGGTGGCGAGAACGGCGGCGCACACCAGCGGCTCGATGATCATCATCTTGCCGCCGAAGGCACCGCCCAGCGGGGCGCTGCGGACGCGGATGCGCTCGATCGGCAGCCCGAACAGCTTGGCCAGCGAGTCCCGCGTGGCGAACGGCGCCTGGGTCGAGCTGCGCACGGTCAGCTCGCCGTCGGGCTCCATCCAGGCGGTCGCGCTCTGGGGCTCGAGGTAGCCCTGATACATCCACGGCGTGACGAACCGCGCTCGCACCACTACTTCGCTGGCGGCCAGGGCGGCCTCGACATCGCCGTTCGCGAGCCTGGCCGTGCCCAGGACGTTGTCGGACAGATCCTCGTCCTCGAGTCCGCCGGCGGCGACGGCGGCGTGGGCGTCGCCGATGTCCGAGCCCCCGCCGTCCTCGGACACGCGCACGCGCGCCCGAGGCGCGTCCGGGCGGGCGGCGGCCTCGATGTCGAGCACCGGGTCCAGCGGCTCGACCTCGAGCTGCAACCAGCTGCGAGGCGTCCTCGGCGATGGCCTCGCTCTCGGCCACCACCAGCGCGACCGGCTGGCCGGCGTAGACGACCTCCTCGCGGGCCAGCGGCTCGTACAGGCGACCCTTGCCACCGGTGGCCAGGTGAAGGTCGGCGGCGGTCAGCACCGCCACCACGCCGGGGATGGCGGTGGCCGCCTCGGTCCCGATCGCCGTGATCAGCGCGTGCGCCTCGTGGGCCAGCACCAGCCGGGCGTGCAGCAGGCCAGCGACGGGGCCATCGGCGGCGTAGCGCGTGGTGCCGCGCACCTTGGGCTCCGAGTCGCGCCGGGGCGCAGAGACGCCGATAGAGGCCACGACCGCAACGTAGCAGCGTCGCTCAAGCTGGCGTAGTCGATCCTTGTACCCGGCCGTCGCGCCCTAACCTGGGGTCCGTGACCGCGATCGACGCCGTGCCCACTCCCCGGCCGTTCACCGGCGTCACCCTGGACCGGGTGACGGCCGAGCGCAAGGATCCGGAGTGGGTCCGGCGGCTGGCCGAGAGTGCCCAGGCGCGGGCGGTGGTGGCCGGGGCCGATGGGGTGCTGATCGCCGATGGCGTCCATCCGGCGGTCGCGCGGGTGAAGCCCTCGGCGGGAGTACTTGCCGATCCGATCCTGCTCGGGCTCGACGGCGACACCGCGCTGTTCGCCCTCGACCTCGATCAGCACCCCTGGGCCCGTGCCGCCGCCGGGGATGGCTCTCGGGTAGTGTCGCTGCGTGACGCCGGAGCGCTGCTGCCGCACTCCGAGGCCGGACTGGCTGCTTACGCCACCGCGCTGCTGAACTGGGACCGCCGCCATCACTTCTGCGCCAACTGCGGCGCGCCGACCGACATCGTCGAGGCGGGGTACTCGCGCCACTGCCCACGCTGCGGCGCCACTCATTTTCCGCGGACCGACCCGGTGGTGATCATGACCGTGGAGCACCGGCGGCCGGTTGCTGCTGGGTCGCCGGGCCGGCTGGCCGGCAGGCCGGCTGTCGGTGCTCGCCGGGTTCATCGCTCCCGGCGAATCCGCCGAGGAGGCGGTGATCCGCGAGATCGAGGAGGAGTCCGGAATCGTCGCGCGCGACCCCGTCTTCGTCACCTCGCAGCCGTGGCCGTTCCCGGCCTCGCTGATGCTCGGGTTTCACGCGGACTCCGACGGGGGAGAGCCGGAGGCCCGCGACGGCGAGCTCGACGAGGTGCGCTGGGTCGGGCTCGACGCCGTTCGCCGCGCCATGCGGGGGAGAACTCGGACTTCAGGCTGCCGCCGTCGGTCTCGATCGCACGCTTTCTGATCGAGCGCTGGGTCGGGCGCAAGGAGGCGTCCGCGTAACCGTCCTGTCGCGGGATGGTGCTGCGACGCCCGCAGAACGGGAACAATCCCCTCGTCGGAGCATGGCTACTTTCAACCCTGGCCCGCCCACCCCCCGCCACGAGCCCCGAGCCGGACAGGTGGTGCTGCCCCCGGCGCAGTCGGATCTGGCCCCCACCGACCAGGTCCGGTTCCTGTTCGCGCTCAGCGATCCGAATCTGTCCGAGCTCGGTTTGGACGAGTTTCTCGACGAGCTGCTGGTCCGGGTGCGCGACGCCCTGGCGGTCGACACGGTGGCCATCCTGCTGCTCGACGTACCGACGCAGCAGCTGGTGGCGCGCGCCGCCAAGGGGATCGAGGAGGAGGTCGAGCGCGGCGTCCGGATCCCGATCGGGGAGGGGTTCGCCGGCAGGATCGCCGCCGAGCGCGTGGCGATCTACATCGCCGACGTCGATCACGCCGACATCCTGAATCCGATCCTCCGAGAGAAGGGGATCAGCTCGCTCCTGGGCGTGCCCCTGATCGTCGAGGGGCAGCTGATCGGCGTGATGCACGTCGGGGCGCTGACGCCGCGCGCGTTCGCCGAGCGCGATCTGGCGGTTCTGCAAATCGCCGCCGCCCGCGCGGCGCCGGGCATCGAGCGCGCCCGCCTGTACTCCGCGCTCGAGTACGAGCACCGGGTGGCGAGGCTGCTCCAGCGAAGCCTGCTGCCCAAGCGCCTGGCGGAAGTGGTCGGCGTGTCCACCGCCGCCCGCTACCTCCCGGCCAGCGACGAGGTGGGGGGCGACTGGTACGACGTGTTCGAGCTGCCGCGCGGGCGGATCGGGCTGGCGATCGGCGACGTGGTCGGCCACGGGGTCAGAGCGGCGGCGCTGATGGGACAGCTCCGAACCGCGCTGCACGCCTACGCGATGCAGGACCATGGACCGGCGCGGACGCTCGAACTGGTCGACCGCTTCGTGCAGGCCATGCCCGAGTACGCGATGGCCACTGCCGCCTACGCCGTCCTGGATCCGGACACCGGGATCGTCCGCCTGGCCAGCGCCGGCCACCTGCCGCCGATCGTGGTCGGAGGTGAGCAGCCGGCAATGGTCGAGTTCGCCCCGGCGGCGCCGCTGGGGGCATTTCCCTACGGGGGCTGCCAGGAGCACGAGATCCAGCTGGCGCCGGGCGAGACGCTGCTGCTGTACACCGACGGCCTGATCGAGCGCCCCGACGTTCCGCTCACTCAGTCGATCCAAGAGCTGCTCGAGGCCACGAGCGATGCCAACTCACCGGATGACGCCTGCCGGCGAGCGGTAGGGGACATGGTCTCGCTGGAGAACCTGCGCGACGACGTGGCGGTGGTGGCGGTGCAGCGGGGCGCGATCCCCGCTGAGCTGGACCGCAGCCTCGCTGCCGATCCGCGGGTGCTCGCCGAGGTCCGGCAGACACTGCGCCGCTGGCTGCGCGAGCAGGGGGCCAACGGCAACCAGGCCGCGGAGATCACTCTGGCGGTGAACGAGGCATGCGCAAACGCGATCGAGCACGCCTACTCGCCGGCTCCGGCCTGGTTCCGGCTCCGCGCCCGCTGCGAGGACGCCACCGTCACCGTGGTGGTCAGCGATAGCGGATCATGGCGTTCTCCCCGGGGCAACGATCGCGGCCGGGGACTGAAGATCATGGAGTCGGCCATGGACACCGTCGATGTCGAGGCCGGCGACGGCGGCACGCAGATCACGATGAGCCGGAGGCTGCGACGGTGATGTTGGCCGATGTGCGCTTCACCCATTCGGGCCGGGTGGTGGTCGCCCAACTGACCGGCGAGGTCGACATCTCAAACGCCGACAGCCTCCGCACCGCGATCACCGAAACGACCCCCAACGAGTCGCTCGGGCTTGTCCTCGACCTGAGCGAGATCGACTACCTCGACAGCGCCGGGATCCAGCTGATCTACCAGCTGCGCTCTGACCTGCGCGCCCGCGGCCAGTCGTTGCGGCTGGTCATCCCGTCCACCTCGCCGGCCACCGACGCCCTGCGTCTGGCCGGCGTGGAGCGCCACCTCGAGACCGTCGAGACGATCGATGCGGCGCTGCGGGATCTCGCCTGAGCGCTCCGGGGCCCCTGAGCTTGGAAGCGCGACTCAGAGCTCGGTGAGCCGGGCCAGCAGTGGGATCGCCTGCTCCAGCGCCCGCTGCTCCTCGGGCGAGAAGTCCCGCGAGATCGCCTGGGCCAGCCAGCCTTCGCGCCGGGCGCGATCCTCGGCCAGGGCCCGGCGTCCCTCATCGGTCAGCTGGATCAGGGTGCGGCGCCGGTCCTTGGTATCGGGTTGGCGGCTGATCAGACCCTGGGACTCGAGCTCGGCCAGCGTCTGGCCCATCGACTGGGGGCGGACACGCTCGGCGGCGGCCAGGTCGACGGTGCTCTGCGGCCCGTCGCGATCAAGGCGCCCGAGAACGGCGCCGTGGGAGAGCGGGAAGCGGTGCTCGGCACGCAGCCGCCGCATGAGCTGGCCGAGCACAACCCGGAGCTCGCTGGCCAGCAGGCTGAAGTCGACGGTGGCTGACACCGCGGCGAACTATATAGGACATAGAAGGCAGACTGCGCAGTTTGCCTGTGTAATATGAGGGCGGTGACGAAAGCTCTGCGACTCCGACCCGCCGCCGCCAACGGAGTCGTCATCCCCGGAGCGGGGCGTAACGGCAGCGCGCACTGCCGGCGACTCGGACAGCTACAAGTGGGTCGCGCTGTCGAACACGACGCTGGCGGTGCTGCTGGCCACGTTGGACGCCTCGATCACGCTGATCGCGATGCCCGCCATCTTCAAGGGCATCAAGCTCGATCCGCTGGTGCCGGGCAACAGCTTCTACCTGCTGTGGATGGTGCTCGGCTACCTGGTCGTCTCCAGCGTGCTGATCGTGTCGCTCGGCCGGCTGGGCGACATGTACGGGCGCGTGCGGATCTACAACCTGGGCTTCGTGATCTACACGGTGGCGTCGCTGCTCTTGACGATCGACTGGATGACCGGTCGCGCCGGCGCCACCTACCTGATCGTGTTCCGGATCTTCCAGGGGATCGGCGGCGCCTGCCTGTTGGCCAACTCCGCGGCCATCCTGACCGACGCCTTCCCTGCCAACCAGCGGGGGATGGCGCTCGGCATCAACAACATCGTCGGCGTCAGCGGCATGTTCGTGGGCCTGGTGCTCGGCGGCATCCTGGCTCCGATCAGCTGGCGGCTGGTGTTCCTGATCTCGGTCCCGGTTGGGCTGTTCGGGACCGTGTGGGCGTACCTGAAGCTCCGCGAGCTCAGCACGCCGCGGCGGAGCCGGGTCGACTGGCCGGGCAACCTGACCTTCGCGGTCGGACTGATCCTGATCATGGTCGCGATCACCTACGGCATCAGACCCTACGGCGATAACGCAACCGGCTGGACGCAGTCCCCGGGTGATCACGCTACTGGCTGCCGGCGTCGCGTCGCTGATCGCCTTCGCGTTCGTGGAGCGCCGTGCCCGGGACCCGATGTTCAACCTGGACCTGCTGCGGATCCGGGCCTTCACGTTCGGCACGCTGTCGACGTTCCTGGCCGCCATCGCCCGCGGCGGACTGATGTTCATGCTGATCATCTGGCTGCAGGGGATCTGGCTGCCGCTGCACGGCTACGACTTCACCGACACCCCGCTGTGGGCGGGGATCTACATCCTGCCGCTCACGGTCGGGATGCTGATCTCCGGTCCCGACCAGCGGGTATCTGTCAGACCGCTTCGGCGCCCGTGGGTTTGCCACCGCCGGCATGCTCGGCGCCGCGCTGAGCTTCCTCGCTCTGGATCTGCTGCCGACCGATTTCACCTATCCGGTGTTCGCCGTGATCCTGTTCTTCAACGGGATCTCGATGGGCCTGTTCGCGTCCCCCAACCGGGCGGCGGTGATGAACAGCCTTCCTCCCGGTGACCGTGGCGCCGGCGGCGGCATGAACCAGACCTTCCAGAACTCGGCCCAGGTCCTGTCCGTCGGGATCTTCTTCTCGCTGATGATCGTCGGCCTGGCCAGCACGCTGCCCGCGACACTGTTCAGCGGCCTTCACGCCCACGGCGTCGCCGCCGCGGCCGCGCACCGGATCTCCACCACGCCACCGGTGGCAGTGCTGTTCGCCGCGTTTTTGGGCTACAACCCGATCCAGCACCTGGCCGGGGCCCATGTGCTCGCGGCGCTGCCCGCGCACGCCCAGGCGCTGCTGACCGGCCGTGCGTTCTTCCCGGCGCTGATCTCGGAGCCGTTCCGCAACGGTCTGCACACCGCCTTCGCCTTCGCGATCGTGGCCTGCCTGATCGCGGCCGGGGCCTCGCTGCTGCGCGGCGGCAAGTACCACCACCAGGACGCCCCCCAGCCCCAGACCGACGCGGAGGCGACCGAGCCGCTCGTGCCACAACGCCCCGCGGCCGGCGCCGTCAAGTAGGGCCGGGTCGCCGGGCTGGGCTGAGCTCCACCATCAACGACAGAGAGGAATCAAATGCGGATCCAGTGGTACGGACAATCGGCGTTCGCGCTCTCGGGCGCTCAGGCCTCAGTGTTCATCGATCCGTTCGGCGACATGTCGCCGATGGCCGATCGAGGCGTGCAGTTCGAGTATCCGGCGATCGACGGCGTCCAGGCCGATCTATTGCTGGTCACCCACGAGCATCTCGATCACAACGGAGTCGAGGCGATCGGCGGCGATCCCGCCGTTCTGCGGTCGACCGCCGGGCGGCTTGAGTCGCCGATCGGCGAGATCCTGGCGGTGGCCTCCGAGCACGACCAGGCGGCCGGCACCGAGCGCGGTCCCGAACACGATCTTCGTGTTCGAGCTCGACGGCGTGCGGGTCGCGCACTTCGGCGACTTCGGCCAGCGCGAGCTGCGTGACGAGCAGGCCGCGGCGATCGGCTCGGTCGACCTGGTCTTCGTACCCGTCGGTGGAGGGCCCACGGTAGACGCCGAGCAGGCCCGACTGATCGTCGACCGGATCGGCGCGCGGTGGGTGGTCCCGATGCACTACCGCACCCCCAAGATCGGTTTCCTCGAGTCCGCCGACGCCTTCCTGGAGCGCTTCACCGATGTGACTCGGCTGGCCGAGCCCAGCTTCGAGACGGCGGACCTGCCGTCCGGCGCGGGCCCGCTTGCGGTCGTGCCGGCGACGCCCTGACCTATTTGGCGCGCCCGGTGTGGCGTAGGGTGGGGGCGTGTTCGAGGGCTTCAACCGCTGCCAGCTAGAGACCGAGCGGGGGACCATCTTCGCCCGCGTGGGCGGCTCCGGCCCGCCGCTGCTGCTGCTGCACGGCTATCCGCAGACGCACCTGATGTGGCATGCCGCGGCGCCGCTGCTGGCGCGGCGTTTCACGGTGGTGGTGGCCGATCTGTCCGGCTACGGCGACTCGCTGCGCCCGATCCCGGCCACCGACCACGCCCCGCATTCCAAGCGCGCCATGGGCCGCGACCAGCTGCAGGCGATGGCCGCCCTGGGGCACGACCGCTTTGCCGTCGCCGGCCACGATCGCGGCGGCCGGGTGGCTTATCGCCTGGCCCTTGATCATCCCGAGGCGGTCAGCGCCCTGGCCGTCCTCGACATCGTTCCCACCGCCGAGGTGTGGGCCCGCGCCGACGACCGGTTGGCGCTGGCCTACTGGCACTGGGGCTTTTTGGCGCAACCGCCACCGCTGCCCGAGCGCCTGATCGGTGCTGCTCCCGACGCCTTCTTCGACTACCACCTGCGGATGATCGGACTCGGCCGTGTGCGCGACCGCTACCCCGCGGAGGTGTTAGCCGCCTATCGCGCGCAGCTCGACGACGCCAGCGCGGTGGAGGCGATCTGCGAGGACTACCGCGCCGGGGCGACCGTCGACCGCCAGCTCGACGAGGCCGACCGGGGGCGGATGATCGAGTGCCCGGTGCTCGCCCTGTGGGGCCGGCAGGGCGCGCTCGAGGTGTTCTACGGAGACGTGCTGGACGTCTGGCGCCCGTGGGCGCGCGACCTGCGCGGGCGCGGGCTTGACGCCTCGCACTTCCTGGTCGAGGACGAGCCCGAGGAGGTGGCCGGCGAGCTGGCCGCCTTCTTCGCGGGCGGTTCGCCGCCCGCTTGACACACCATGTGGTGAGGGGAGGAAAGGCGGGCCAGGATGGATTGGGTCCCGGTGGTGGCCGTGACTACGTGCATGGCGTGACAAATCAGCGGCGACGGGGCGGGTTTGCCACAGAATTGAGGCTCAGCCTGCAGCCAGCCAGCCCGATGGTCGTCGCATCGCCGAGCCCGCAGGCGGCGACCGGAGGCGTGACCACCTCAGTCGGCCGCGATCACGTTGTTGGGGTCGGGCCGGCGGTCGGCGCGCGCCCGCGCTGTAGTCGCCGAACGGCGTGTCGCGCTCGTTGGTCGCCGCCCGCGACGCCTTCGTCGCGTGGCCCGCTCACGAAGCCCAGGCCCTCGGGCGTGTTGCGCATCAGCCCGTCGAGGATCGGACCGAGCGTCTGGGTCGCGCGCAGGCCCATGTTCTCGTAGGCCTGGTTGACGATCAGCTTCATCGCGGCCAGCTGCGAGCCGGGGATCGCGGCCAGCTGCTGCGCCTGGCGGGCCACCGCCGACTCGAGCTCGGCGAACGGCACGGCGGCGTTGATCAGCTCGATCGCCGCCGCCTCGCGCCCGCTGAGCGACTTGCCGGTGAGCGCGTGCTCCTTGGCCTTGGCCAGCCCCAGCCGGTAGACCCACATGCCCGACAGGTAGCACCCCCACACCCGCGAGTAGGGGGTTCCGATCTGGGCGTCCTCGGAGGCGATGATCAGGTCGGCGCACAGCGCCATGTCGCTGCCGCCGCCCACGCACCAGCCGTGGACCTGGGCGATCACCGGCTTGGGGGTGCGCCACATGCTCATGAACTTCTGGGTCGGCCCGTACTCGGACGCGAACATGAAGTCCTTGCCGGGATCCCACCGGCCGTCGGTGGTGATGTGCTCATCCCAGTGGTGAAAGCCGCCGCCGAAGTCATAGCCGGCGCAGAACGAGCGCCCGGCGCCGCGCAGCACGATCACCTTCACCTCGGGGTCGAGTGTCGCCTCGCGTACCGCCGCCTCGAACTCGTCGGGCATCGGCGGGACGATCGTGTTCAGCCGCTCGGGCCGGTTCAGCGTGATGGTGGCGATCGGACCGTCGGTGCGGTACAGCAGGGTCTCGAAGCTCATCGCTGACCTTTCTCTCCTCGTGCTCGGATTTGCATTTCCGGGGGGCGATCGGCGCGGATAGCATCGCCGACCCAAACGACACCAGGAGGGCGGCATGGGCGAGCGGTGGTTCAGCGACGAGGAGCTCGAGCAGATGTCGCGGCCGACGATGGACCGGGCGATCGAGGCGCTCGACCGCGGCGATGTCGAGCAGGCGAGAGCGCTGTGCGAGGCGATGAAGCACGAGTGGCGCTATCTGCACGATCTGATGGTCGAGGGCATCGGCGGTCTGATCAGCTTCATCGCCGACCGGCTGGGCGACGACGGCGTGGCCGACGCGTGGACGGACGGACAGGGCCGCGGCTGGAAGCGGGACGTGGGGACGATCGCCTCCCGCGACCGCCGCGAGATCGTCCACGCCCTGGCTGCGACCTGGCGCGCACACTCGTGCAGCGGGACCGGTCCGCATCCCGGCGCGTTCACGATCACCGAGGACGACGAGAAGTTCACCTTCGCCATGAACCCCTGCGGGTCAGGTCAGCGGCTGGTGCGGATGGGGCGCTACGAGGGCCCGGGCGCCCTCGGGGTCACCCGCGCCGCTCACGACTGGTCCTACGGGCGCGCCGGCTTCCCGCTGTACTGCACCCACTGCTCGTTCATGAACGAGTCGCTGCCGATCAAGTGGATCGGCTACCCCCTGTACCCCAGCGACCCGCCGGACGACTTCGGCCGGGATCCGTGCACCTGGTACTGGTACAAGGACCCGGCCGACATCCCGGCGCGCCACTGGGAGCGCCACGGGCTGGCACCCCCGGCTCGCGGTTAGCCAGCCCGGCGGTCAACCACGGCGCAGGTCCGAGCCGAAGCGGTCAGCTCTGCTGCACGACCATCAGCGAGTTGCCGTCCGGGTCACGGAACCAGAACATCGGCGGCACCGGATCGCCCATGCGGGCCACCTCGGCGTCGACGTCGACGCCGCTTGACTGCAGCGCCGCGTGGGTGGCGTCGATGTCGTCGGTGGTCAGCGTGATGCCGGTCTGGACGCCGACCGGGTCCTGCTCGCGGGGCGGCGCCAGCGCGATGCCGGTGCTCCGCTGGGCGGGTAGACCTCGACCCAGCGGTACTTGTCGCCGAACGGGATGTCGGTGCGCTTCTCAAAGCCGAGCGCTTCCTCGTAGAACTCGATCGACTTGTCCTGGTCGGTCGCGGGCACGATGACCAGGCTGATGCGATCGATCCGGCTTGTCGTGGTGGGCACTGTGTCCCCCTTGGGGTCGGTGAAGGTCACTGCTTACGACTCACCGGCCGGCGAAGAGTCATCGCTGCGGCCCAGGTGGGCGTCGAGCTCGGCGATCGCCTGACGGTTATCGACGAACCGGACGGCGGTCATGCCCACGCGGCGCGCCCCCTCCACGCACCTGAGCTGGTCGTCGAGGAAGAGCGCGCGCCGGGGCCCGACGTCAAGGCGGCGGCACACCAGCTCGTAGAACGCCGGGTCGGGCTTTCGCAGCCCCTCCTCGTGGGAGTAGACGACCAGGTCGCACATGTCCTGAAAGCCATACGCCCGCTGCTCGCGCTCGCGCGCGCCCGCGAAGCTGTTGGAGAGGATCCCGGTCCGATAGCGGGGCCGCAGCGCGGCGAAGTAGTCGGCCAGCTCGCGGTTCAGGGTGCCGAGGTACTCGGTCCAGAGATCGTCCATGAGCCCGTACAGCCGCGACTGGTCCAGGCCCAGGGCGGCGGCGATGCGGCGCTCCACCTCGTCCAGGCTGATCGCGCCGATGCTGCCGGCGCTGACGATGGGCTCCAGACGGCGATCAAGCTCGGCGCCGGCCAGGCGCAGGCGGGTCGCCCATCGCTGTTGCCAGCCCGTCGGGGGGTGTGCTCCAGCACTCCCCCGATGTCGAAGATCACGGCGTCGAAGGCCACACCCCCGATCGTCGCCGATTACCGCCGAAGGCACCAGGCGGCCGGGGCTAAAGCTTTGTCACTGCGCTGACGATAAGCAACGTGGTAGTAGCAGCAGGTCTCTCCTCCTCGTCCCGAAGCTCCCGGCCTCCGCCGGGAGCTTCGATTTTGGCTGGTAGCCTCGGAGACCGTGGCGAACCGAGACGATCAGATCGCCGAGTACGTCGCCGAGCACGCGCCGGAGCTCGATCCCAGGGAGGTCGGGGAGTTCATGGCCGAGCACGACAAGCCCGCCGACGTACGGGGCTCGCACCTGGCCTGGGCGGTGGGCGTCCTGCGTCAGCGCGGAGAGGGCGAGGTAGGCGACGGCCTGTCGGTTGACACCGTGGTCGACGAGCTCCGCCGGCACGGTCGCTGACCCCGCGGGGCGATTGTCAGCGCCGGTGGTTGAGCCGGGCCAGTCCGATCACGGCGTGAACCGGCATCACCGCGGGCGTCTCGCCCGAGGTGACGACCTCGCGGATGCGGGCCACTGCCTCGGCTCGGTCGGCATCGGGCATGGCCGCGATCCAGCTCATCGAGCTCAGGTGGTCGATGACGCGCTCGGGTCCGGTGGGCTGGTTGGTGGTCACACGGACCTCCCACGGCTCGCTCCAGCCCTGCGTAATGGACAGCGCCTCGTGCCACGGCGGCCCGTCGAATGCCGGGTGCTCGGGCCGCGCATCCCTCACCAGCGTGCCCACCTCGTGCGCCCAGCTGGCTCCGGTCCAGTCCGGCACCATCGACATCACCGCCAGGCCGCCGCCGGGTACGAGCACGCGGGTGATCTCGCGCATCGCCGCCTCCCGGTCGAACCAGTGAAAACCGTCGGCCACGGTCACCGCGGCCACCGAGGCGTCATCGAGCGGAATCCGCTCGGCCACTCCGTCGCGCACGCGTTCGGCGCCGATCCGGTCGCCGAGCAGCGCGCGCAGCGAGTCCAGCGGCTCCACCGCCACCACGTCGAAGCCGGCGGCGAGCAGGGTCCGGGAGAGCTTGCCGGTGCCGGCGGCGAGGTCGAGCACGGTGGCACCAGGGGAGAGCCGCAGCTCGGCGGCGATCGCGCCCACGACCGCTGGGGCATAGTCAGGGCGGCCGCGCTCGTACTCCGCGGCCACCGAGGCGAACCGCTGCGCCAGAGGATGCAAGGCCACGCCGGGAGCGTACTCGGCCGGTGAGGCGCCGCTTGGGACGGTGTATGAGGGTCAGCCGGCCGGTGCGTGGCGAGCCGTCGAGCTGGCCCCGAACGCTTTGAGCAGCGGTTCGAGCTCAACCATCCGCGATGGGTCGGTGAGCGCGGCGGCCACGTAGTCGCGGGCCGCCGGCCCGGTCTGGCACGCCAGCGGCGGGGCGCCGGACTCGACCAGCTGACACAGCGCCTCGGCCACCTCCTCTGCGCTCTGAGGCTGCGGGTCGGCACCGCCCAGCACCCACTGGTAGAGCTCGTCGCTGAGTCCCGGCCGGGGATCAGCATTGCCGGTGAGCCGATCGCCCCACTGACGCTCCAGCTCGGTCATCACCGGGCCGGGCTGGAAGTTGGTCACGCGGACGTTCCAGGGGGCCGCTTCGACGGCCAGGGCCTGGGCGGCCGCCTCGAGCGCCGCCTTGGCCCCCACGTAGTAGCCCAGGGCCGGTAGGCACAGCCCGGCCACGAACACCGACGAGACCATGATCACGTGACCGCTGGCCTGGCCGCGCATGATGGGCAGGACCTCCTGGGTCAGCGCCAGAGTGCCGAACACGTCGGTCTCGAACAGGGCGCGCGCCTGCGTCAGGTCGACCTCCTCGATACCTCCGATCAGCCCGTAGCCGGCGTTGTTGATCAGCACATCGATCGAGTCGCCGGCATGACCGACCTCGGCGACGGCGGTGGCGATCGTCGCCTGATCGAGCAGGTCGAGGTGGTGAATCGTCAAGTTGTCCTCCAGGCCGGCGCGGAGGCTGTCGTCGGCCGAGTGGTCGCGGACGGTGGCGTGCACTGCGTGGCCGCGACGCGCCAGTCGCCGGGCGGCCGCGAACCCGATCCCCTCAGGCGACGAGCAGCCGGTGATCACGATGACCCGGCGCTCGCTGGACATGTCGGCCTACGCCGATCCGCCCACGAGGTTCTGATCGACCTCGCGCGCCGACCCGCCGCTCGCGCCGGCCACCACCGGCATTGCCGCCGAGGCGCCAAGCCCCGGCCAGAAGCGACGGCGCAGCGCGCGTGTGACGGCGGCCACCACTTCCGGGTCGAACTGGCTGCCGGCGCAACGATGCAGCTCGGCGAGCGCCTCGTGCGCAGGCCGCGCCGGCCGGTAGGGACGATCGGTGGTCATGGCGTTGTAAGCGTCGCAGACGCACACGATCCGGGACTCGATCGGGATCGCCTCGCCGACCAGCCCGTCGGGGTAGCCGCCGCCGTCGTAGCGCTCGTGCGAGGAGCGAACCAGGCGCCCCACACCGGCGAGAGTGCCGCCGACCTGGCGCAGCATCGCCTCGCCGTCGACGGTGTGGCGGCGCATGATCTCCCACTCTTCCTCGTCCAGCTTGCCGGGTTTGTTGATGATCGAGCGGGGAACGCGGATCTTGCCCACGTCGTGCAGCATGGCGGCGAACTCCACGTCGCGGCGGTGCACCGCGTTCAGGCCCATCTCCCTGGTGACTTCGACCGACAGCTCCACGACCTGACGGGTGTGCATGCCGGTGTACTGGTCGACGGCGTCGATCACGTCGCCCAGCAGCTGGGCGGCGCCGCGATAGGCGGAGCTCAACGCCAGCGTGCCATCGAGCCGCTGGGTGCGCTCATGGGCGAACAGCGACAGCAGCCCGATCAGCGGCAGGGTCAGCAGAACGAGCCCGGACCGGGTCGCGGCGGCCGAGGCGATCGCCACCCCCGCGCACGAGAAACACGCGTCGGTCACGTACAGCCACACCATCGGGAGCTGCTCGGACGGCCGGATCCGTTCGGCGAACCACGTCCGGGCCAGCCCGGTCGAGCCATCGAGCACCACTTGGGCGAGGAAGGCCAGGAGCATCACCGGCAGGGCGTCCCAGGAGAAGATCTGCCGGCCGGCCAGGACCAGCACCAGCACCGGGCCCAGCGAGTAGAAGCAGTCGGCGACGCTGGCGGCCAGACGAGTCTTCGACCTGCCCCCGCGCAGCGCGTCCGGCGCGAGATCGATCACCGTGCAGCCAGCGACGACCAACGGCACCAGCGGCGTCGGCAGCATGAACAGCATCGGCACGAACACCAACTGGGTCGGCGCCGTCCAAGCACTGCCGACCGGGAAGCGCACCCGAGCCGCGACCAGGTAGGCCCCCATCGTCAGGACGAGCGGGACCAACGAGAGCGGCTGGGCCCAAGGGCTGAGCGCGGCCACCAGGCCGGCGGCGGTCAGGAACGCCGCGGCGCTCACCACCTCCGTCACGAGCACACGCCGAGCGCTTCGCCGCTCGGCGTGCCGTTGCTTTGCCGACCGCAGCAACTGCTCGGCCACCGGGGTCTCGTAGGAGTCGAGGTCCATCAGCTCGGGGCCGGCGCGGCGATTAGGACCTGGCTATCCAGGCCCGCCGTCGCCACGCCGGGGCCAGATCTGGACGAGCATCGTCGTCGGCTGTCAGTGCCGGTACCAAGGATCGATGAAGACATCGTCGATCTGCGGGTCTCCGGTGAGCGCGGTGAACCTGAGCGATACCTGAGCCGATCCGCCCGAGAGGATTCCGAACAGCGCCGAGCCCGTCTGATACACCGGTGACGGCGCCCAGTCGCCGCCGCCACTGACGATGCCTACCGGGAAGGCGATACCCGGGTAGACGACCTGGACCAGGGCCGCGCCGGATCCGGCCGACGAAGAAGCGCAGCGTCGGATAGCTGGCGTCGACGCAGGTGGCCGGAGACTGCGCCGACCCCCCCGCCGGCAGCGACAGCGAGTATGAGCCGAGGGTTCCGGTGGCGGCGAACGGCTCGCTGCCGGCGACCAGCGTGGCGCTGCCGCTGAGATTCCAGGCGGGGGAACCCTCGAAGTCGCCGCCGGGGATGAGCACGTACGACGAGTCATCGTTCCAATTGGCAAACGGCTGGCTCGCCTGGCCTGCGGTCGCAGGGGCCGGACTTGGCCTGGGCGGCTACCGGAGCCGCGGCGGCGGCGGCGCACAGCGCGACGGTCGTGCAGAGGGTGAGAACGGTGTGGCGGACTGAGGCGATCATGGACCCGATCCTTGGGATGAGTGGCTGGGCGAAGTTGCGTCGTGCGGGCCTCAGGGGGGACTGCTGGCCGGCAGGCAGTACATCGGCAGGCCCGGGCGCTAACCGTACCCCTGGCCCGGAATGCACCGCTTTCGCGGACATTTCGTCGCAAACGGGGTGCTTTTGCGTGGTGATCAGACGCGATGGTCGTCCCGGCGCAGGGCGTCGGTGTACCGCCGGTGGACGGCGGCCATATCGCCCTCCTCCCACAGGGTGACGACGACGAGTTCGCCGGCGCCGGGACGGCAGACGTAGACGAGGTCGGGCCGTTCGAGATCGCGGACCAGAACCGTGCCCCGCTGGCCGGGCTCGCTGCGTCCAGCGGCGCGGGCCCGGGCGACCCGGCCGGCGATCTCGGTCTTGGCCTCGAGCGTTCCCCGCACGCGCTGACGGAAGCGCTCCGCAGCGTGGTCGGTGACGGCGATCAGCATGGCCGGCGCGATCGCGGTCAGCGCTGAAGGTCGGGGAGCTTGCGCGCGCGGCGCGCGATGCCCTTCCACGGTTCCCCGTCGCTGCGCAGGTGATCGGCGGCGTCGCGCACCGTCCAGAGATCGGGTCGCAGGCGACGGTCCGAGAGCTGGTCCCACTCGATCGGCATCGCCACCGGCGCCCGCGGCCGGGGCCGCACGCCGTAGGGGGCGACGGCGTGCTGGGCGTAGTTGATGCGGTTGACGTCGACGTAGATCCGCTGGCCACGATCGGCGCGGTGCCACTCGAGCGTCAGGTGGCGGGGGTCGGCGGCGACCATGTCCTCGGCCAGGCTGCGAGCGAAGCCGTGCACGACCGAGAACGTCGGACCGCGACGCAGCGGAGCGACGACGTGCACGCCCGCGAGATCCCGTGACCATCGCGAACGCCACCAGCCCGCAGTCGCGCAGGCGGTCGCCGGCGGCGCGAGCGGCGGCGCGGACCTCGGAGAAGCCCACGCCGGGCGAGGGATCCAAGTCCAGGATGAGCCGATCCGGCTGGTAGGGCTCATCGACCCGCGACAGCCAGATGTGGGGCGTGACCACGTTCTGGCCGGCGAGATACACAAGGGTGGCCGCGTTCTCGGCCAGGACCTGGGTCAGCGTCCCGCCGCGCTTGGGCACGGTGGCGGTGGCGATCCAGTCAGGGAAGTACTTGGGGACCGATTTCATGAAGAAGCCCTTGCCGGCAATCCCCTCCGGGAACGCCTGCAGGGCCAGAGGCCGGTCCTTGAGGTGCGGCAGCATCGCGTCAGCGACCTGCTGGTAGTGGCGCGCGAGGTCGAGCTTGGTCACCTCCGGATCGGCGAACAGCACCTTGTCGGGATGCGGGATCTCGACCGTCCGAGAGCCGGCGCGGATTGCGCCTTCGTCCTTGGCGGGCGGTTTCCGGCCGGCGGGACTCACGGCCCGTCACGCTAGCGTGAGCGGGCTCGGAGGCTCGCATTCGGACGTGCAGGGGCGGGTACCAGCCCCAAGACGGCAGGGAGGGGCGGCCCGCTAGCCTCACTCGCCGTTCACGTCGCGGCGAGAGGGCCGTAGCGGTTTGGGCACACGCCTTCACAGTTTCGTCAGGTTTGCTCCCCGCGTCCGGGACGTGGTGCGACCTGCTCGCGTATATGACGAGTCAGACGACCCACGTCCCCTGCCCCCGGCGGTTGCGTCGCAGTTCTGATACGCGCCGGCACAGACTCGTGACGGCGGCGTCGACTAGACAAAGGTGCGTGGTGAATGTGGGGGGTGGCGCCGATGCTTTTTGACGATGGCCAGTACCACCACCGCGGCGACACCGGCCGGGTCTGAGGCAGCATCCGCCGACCCGCGCGCCCCGCGCGTCGCTCGCGTCCTCGGCCTCGGCGTCGGCCGGGACGGCTGCAGCTGCTGCTGGCCCGGGTGGGGCGCCTGCGCCACGGCCCCGTCCTCGTGGTGGCGGTCATCCTCGCGGTCGCGGTGGTGCCCTGGCTGGTGCTCTTCCACGGCAACGCCACCGGGTTCATCCGCTTCGGCCGCGATTACGTCAACGTCACCCACCCCCCGGCGCACGCCATCGTCGACTACCCGACCGGCTACGACGGACAGTACTTCTGGGCGCAGGCCCGCGATCCACTGCTGCTGCACGATCGCACCCTCGACGACTTCGCCCAGGCCGGCTCCCGGCTTCAGCGTGTCGCCTATCCGGCTCTGGCCTTCGCCGCGGCGGCCGGCCAAGCGCAGGCACTGCCGTGGGCCATGCTCGCGATCAACGTCGTCGCGGTGCTGGTGATCACCTCCGTCGTTGCCCGCTACTGCGTCCGACGGGGCTGGTCGCCATGGTGGGCCCTCTGCGTCGGATTGCTGCCGGGCTTCATCGTCGCAACGGTCGGCGACATGAGCGACATCTTGGCCACCAGCACGATGCTCGCCGGCCTGATGCTGTGGCAGAGCAGACGCTATTGGCCCGCGGGAGCGTTGCTCGCCATCGCGGTCCTGACTCGCGAGCCGATGATCCTGGCGGTGGCATCGATCGGGCTCGAGATGGCTGCTCGCGGCTGGTCTGCTCGGCGCCGTGGCGCGCCGCCCGACCCCGCGGTTGCACGCGCCTGGCCAGTGTTGGCCGTGCCGGCGGCCGCGTTCCTCACCTGGCAGCTCTACCTCCGGATACGGTTCCCGGGCGCTGTGGTCGACCCCGGCAGCGCCTATCAGTTCGCCGCCTTCATCACCGAAGTCCGCAGGTCGCTGCGGGCCGGCGGCTTCGCCGGTTTGTGGAACGTGGTGTACCTGATCCTGATGCTCGCCGGAGTGTTGGTGTCACTGCGCCTGGCGGCGCACTGGTTCAGGGCCTCGGCGATCGCTGCCTCCCTGTTCGGGATGAGCCTGCTGGTCCTCACCTTCGGCAGCGACTGGAGCTATACCCGGCTCAGCGCGCCGATGCTTGCGGCACTGCTGCTCGCCGGACTTCAGTCTCGCGATCGGGCGGCGCTGAGTGTGTGCGCAACGGCGGCGGCGATGGGCGCCGTGGCTCCGCTGGTGTTGGGATGAGCTGAGCCGCGGATCCGACCGAACACCCTGGTTCCCGCCCACGCAGCGCCTGATTAAAGGTTTCTTGGCAAAGCGCCGAAAAGATGGCTGTCCGTAAACCGAACGCTCCCGGACGTGGGCGTTAGGACAGGAGACGACTGGATGAATGCCCTAGTTCAGGACGCCGGCACGCACAGCGACGAGGTGGCCGGCGCCGGGATCAAGGTTCTGCTCGCCGACGATCACCCGCTGATCATCGCGGGGATACGGCGCACCATTGAGCACCTCGACGACATGGAGGTGGTGGGCGAGGCCCGTTCCGGCCAGGAGCTCCTCCAGCTGGTGCAGCGCCGCGGTCCCGACATCGTCCTGCTCGACCTGAAGATGCCGGGCGTCGCCGGGGTCGAGGTGATCGAGCAGATCCGCCAGACCTGGCCCGAGATCAAGACCGTGGTCCTGTCCGCGTGCGACGACCGGGCCACGATCGACGCTGCTCTGCACGCCGGGGCCAGCGCCTACGTGCTCAAGAGCGCGCGTGCGATCGACATCGCCTCGGTGCTGCGCCAAGCCTCCAGCGGCGCTGTGTTCCACGCGCCCTCCTACGCGCCGCCGCGCCCGGAGGCCGGCGACGAGCCCGCACTGCCGGCGCTGACCGAGCGCGAGCGCTCGATCCTGTCTGCCGTGGCCTCCGGCATGACCACGGCCGCGATCAGCCGCGACCTGTGGATCAGCGAGCACACGATCAAATTTCACTTGACGAACATCTACCGGAAGCTCGGGGTGGCAAATCGCGCCGGCGCGGTCCGGTACGCGCTCGAGCACGGGATCGCCTGAGCGGGGCGGGCCGGCGCGTCAGATCCCGACGATCGCGACCGGCAGAAACAGGGTCATGCCGGCCGCCACGGCGCAGATCGCGGTCGCGCGGCGCGAACCCAGCTCCAGGCCGCCCAGCAGCAGGGTGGCGAACAGCGGCGCGCTGTAGCGCGTGTCGCCCCACTGGTCTCCGAACACGATCACCGTCAGGCTGAGGGCGAACAGGGCGGCGGCGATGGTGGGGGCGCTGATCCGGCGCACGACCAGTGCCACCGCGGCCCCCATGCCGGACGAGGATCAGGAGGAGGTAGACGAGATCCCACAGGGCGCCGGCGGGGGAGTCGTGGGCCAGCGCGTAGCGAACCTCGTCGACGAAGTCCTTGAACGGGAGCAGGGGGCTGCTGGCCGCAGCGGCCGCGGCGCTGTAGCGAGCATGGATGTAGGCCTGCCAGGCCAGGAACGCGGCCACCGGGATCACCACCGCCGGCCAGGCATGGCGCACGGCGCGCCGCAGGGCGCCCGGGGTGCGGCGGACGCGCCACCACGCCCAGGCGGCGTCGAGCCCGACCGCCACCACGGCCACCATCATCGGCTCACGGGCCAGCACGCCCACGGCGAGCAGGCCGGCGGCCAGCCAGGAGCGGCCTCGCTGCCAGGCCAGCAGGCCCCCGACCATGGCCGCCACCGCCAGCGGATCGCTGAGGTCGCGCAGGGTTGGCATCAGCAGTCCCGGCATCAGGCCGATCGCCAGTGCCCACCAGCACGACCATCCCCGGCGCCGGGCGTAGAAGCTGAATGCCGCGGTGATGCCGAGCACGGCGAGCACGTTGACGGCCAGCAGCGTCCACGGCAGTGCGCTGCGCGTGCCCAGCCGCCAGGGCGTAGGCGAGCGCGGGATAGGCCGGGCGCTGCAGGTGGTAGCCCGGCGCGGTGTTGTGGATGTCGGCCAGTGTGGAGTGGTGGAGCAGCAGCGGATCGGTGGCCTGCAGCCAGTAGAACTGCCCGTCGTAGCCGTCCGGGGAATTGATCGGGGCGCCGGCCGGCGGGTGGGTGTAGTGCACGTAGCGCTGTCCGAAGAGCACGAACCCGGCCGCGTTGCCGTGGTAGGTGGACAGGCGGGCGGCGATCAGGAAGCCCAGCACCACGGCCACCACCAGCACCGGCCCGAGCACGCTGGTCCGCGAGATCAGGGCGCGGCCGGGCAGGGCGACGCCCCCCGGCGCCCCGGCGCGGCGCGGCCCGAGCGCGGGCGGACGGGGCTAGCTGGACGGGCTCGGCCATGGCGGCAGCGTCGCGGAGATGACGGTCGGGCCTCCGGGGCGGCTATCGATATGCGTCCGGCCGCCCAGCATGCGCACGCGCTCGTGCATTCCCACCAAACCCAGGCGGCCGGCGCGGGCGGCGCGGACGAGCGTGGACTCCGGGTCAAAGCCGCTCCCGTCGTCGGTCACCTCGGCGTGCACGCCTGCCTGGTCGGAGACGATCGAGATCTCGACCGAGCTGGCGTCGCTGTGCTTGCGAACGTTGCTGAGCGACTCCCGGATCAGCGCCAACAGCGTGATCTGCTGGGAGTCGGTCAGATGACCCAGGGTCCCGCGCAGCTTCAACCCCGGTCGCACCCCGGTGCGCGACGCGAAGGTCGCGGTCAGCTCGTTGAGTGCGTCGGGCAGCGAGCCGGTCTGCAGAAACGGCGACTTCACCGAGGTGGACAGGCGCCGGAGGTCGCCGTCGAGGGCGACCAGCTGAGCATCGAGGTCGTCAAGCCGGCCGAGCAGCCGGGAGCCGTTGGGATCGGCGGCGATCACCGGGCGCAGCTGTTCGCGGAACAGGGCCAGGTCCTGAGCCAGCAGATGCACGTCCTGCTGGGGGCCGTCGTGCAGGTCGTAGCGCAGCCGCGCCAGGCGTCGTTCCACCGAGCTGGCGGTGGCGCCTGGGGCGGTCGGCCCCTGGGTGAGGAGGGTGTCGCGGTCAAGCAGGGCGGCCAGGTCGGGGGCGGCGGCGGCGAGCAGAAGGCTGCGGATCCGGCCGTCGGTGGCCGCCGGGGTGGCCAGCAGCGCGGCGGGCGGCGGATGCAGGCGGTCGATGCGGACCCCAGGAAGGTCCAGGTCGGCCGGCGGCCGCGCCTGGGTGAGCAGGATCGACGCCGTCTGGCGCGCCGTGTCGAGGTCGAGGTCGCCGGCCTGGGAGACGACCGCCGGCTCGCCACCACGCGGTAGCGTCCACAGCGACACCGAGGTCGCGCCCGAGAACGCCAACAGCAGCGCCAGCTGCACCTCGATGGCAACGCTGACCGGCAGCTCGCGCAGCCCGCCGCTGCGCAGCACCTCCCGGCCGAGGGCGACCCGTGGGATGTCGGCAAGCGCCTCGATCTGCGCGATCAACCTGGCCGTCTCACGCGGGTTGGCGGCCAGGTCGACGGCATTGAGCGACAACAGTTGGGCGGCGTATCCCAGCCCCACCAGGGCAGCGGCGTCGCGGGAGTTCCCGCACGCCTCGAGCAGGCCGAGGGCATGCGCGCGCGCCTGGTCGCGTGCCTGCGGGGAAACACCCAGGCCAGCGCCGGACTCGTCGACGCGCCGCAGCAGCTGATCAAGCCCAGCGGCCGTTTGTCCCTTTTTCTGGGTGACGTCCACGCGGCGCATTCTGACCGAGGGCGCCGCCGGTCGACGCGGTTTCATCGCAAATGCGGCCGTGATTGCCACCGGATCACTCAAGAATCCGCCGACCCGAGGTGGGGAGGCGCGAATGAGTTGGTTCCCAGCTTGGGCACGTGAACCTCCCGGAACTGGGACAGATAGCCGGCCGGAAGCCGGTTGACGTCGAACCAGCCGGCGCCGCCCCCTGGACGGGCGAAGCCGCTGGTCCCGAAGAAGCGGTCGCCGACCCGCATGAAGGTGTGGACCGGGTTGTAGAAGATCGTCACGCGCCCGGGACCGGCGGGAAACTTCCAGATCGGGATGTCCCCGGAGACGGTGGTCGCGACCTTGTAGCCCGCCTGCTGGATCACATACGAGACCGATCCCGAGCAATCGAACGGCCCGAACCGGGCCGGCTGCTCGTGGCCTCCGCCGTAGACGTAGGGGAAGTCCGCGGCGCTGACCATGTTCGCGGTCGCGATCAGCCGGTCGTAGTGCGACAGCCGCCCACTCTCCAAGCGCGCCAGCGGATGGCGACGCTGGGCGGTGGCGAAGAACACCGAGACCGTGCCGCGATGCACGGCCGCGCGCCGGTACTGGACGTGGGCGGCGATTGCCCGGGCCCGGGTCATGACGTCGTCCACGTACCAGGTTGCATGGTTGTAGGCGAACACCGCGCGCTCGACGTCCTCGGCGCCTCCGGCGGCGGCCAGGTAGCGGGCGGCGGAGAAGATCGCGTCGCGGGGGTCGTAGGGGTTGGGGACGCTGTGCCCGTCGGCGGCGACCCCGTATTGCTTCCAGGTGGAGGGCATGAACTGCATCCAGCCGATGGCGCCGGCCGAAGAGGTGCTCAGATCCCGCCCGTAGTCGCTCTCGATGGCGTTGATCGAGGCCAGAACCGGCCAGGGGATGTGGTAGCGGCGCCCCGCTTCCATGTAGAGCGGGATCAAGAACGGCGGCGGATGCTCGCCGTTGGCCAGCAGATCCGAGAGGTTGCTCAGCGTGCTCGACAGCGTCGGGTTGGTGGTCACGGTGCCTGTCCAGGAACTCGGCCCGGTGAAGCCCTGGGGTGAAGGGGACAGGGTGGGCACGGTTCCGGACAGCGGGGTGGGCGGCTCGGCCGAGATTCCGCCCAGCGGGGTCACCGCGGCGCCGCCATCGGGGTGGGCGCCGGCTGCCCGGTGCGCTGACCGCTTCTCGGGCGCCGTGCGCCGGAGCGGACTGCCGGGCGCGGCGGCGCGATTGCCCTTGGATCCGGTTCGCTTCCCGTGGCCGTGCTTGCCCGCGGGGGTGGGGGTGGTGCACGTCATGCGGGCCAGGGGCGGGCGCTTGGCCGGCGACTGCAGGCGGTGGTGCACACGCGCGGGCGCTGGTTTGCGCTTGGCGCTGACCGTGCAGATCACGGCACCCAGCGCGCCTGGGCTCACGGCTGCGGTCCCGGGAGCGGTGAATACGTGGGTGATCGAGGCAGGGTTGAGGCGGCGCAGGCGCGAGCGCTCCCGGCTTGTGCCGCGCTGCTTGGCGGCCATGGGCGAGAGCGCGGGCAGACGCGGCTTGCTGGGGGTGGTGACGGCGGGCGGCGCGCTCGGGGTTGGTGGCGAGGCCGGGGGCGCTGGCGGTGCTGGACGCCGGCGGGGTGGTCGGTGCAGCGGTCGGCGGAGTCGTGGTCGTGGTCGTGGTCGTGGTCGACGCCGTTGTGGTCTCCGTGCCGGTCTGGACCGGGGCGGTACCCGTCGGGGTGGGTGACGGCTGGGTCGTGGTCGTGGTCGTGGTAGTCGTCGTCGCGCCCGGGCCCGGCTGCCCCGACGCGGAAGCCAGCGACGCGGCCGGGGTGGAGCTGGTCGTGACCACGACAGTGGTGGCGAGTGCGGCCAGCCGGTGGCGAGCACCGGAGCCTCCGATGCGACAGCGCCGGTGCGCCCCGCGTCCGTTGGCGGCAAGCTGCAGGGACCGCCGGTTGACGATGCGCAGGCCGGGGGTGGGCAGGGCCAGCGCCACGCGACCCGCGGCGGTGAGCTCGAATATGGCCCGCTGGAATTCGACGACCTCGAGCGGCACGGCGAACGCAGCGCGCCACAGCAGCTCGCCGTCGCCATGAGTTTCGCCGGTGCCTGCCGGCGGCGCCATGAGCCGCCGCTCGTAGGCGCACGCGCGGGCGGGATAGAGGACGTCGTCGTACCCGGCGCCGCGCCGGATCAGGAGGCCGGCATCGGACGGCGCGCCGAGGTGGGCCTGCACCTGGGCCAGCAGTCGCAGGACGGCCCACTCGGGGCCCACGCGGGCGTAGTCGAACCGCTCGACGGCGAGGCCGCCGCCGACGGCCACCGCCCGGCGCCCGTGAGAGCCGCCGGCCGTTGGCCCGTCGATCCCATCACCAGGCGCCACTGGCGACCCCATCCGCGGTCCAGGGCGAGCAGGCGCGCTCGATGGCGGCGAACACCTCCTCGAACGCGGTCCACTTCGGCAGGACCGGCAGCGTGGCCAGTCCGGGCTGCGTCTCCTCGCTGACCGCCACGATGCCGATCGGTGGGTCCAGCACCGCCAGTCGCGCGGCGTCGCGCGCGGTGGCCGTCAACGAGCCACTGGCATCGAACAGCACCACGTCGATCCGCTCGCGCACTGCGACCTCGGCCACGTCCTCGCCCCAGTGGCAGTCGAGCACGGTGTTGCCGCGTCGCGAGAGGAGCGTCGAGGCCACCGCGCGGTAACGACGGTCGCGGGCGACCAGCAGTACGCGCGCGCGGGTAGGTGTGGGCGCCGACGCCGCGGGCGCCGACGCAGCGGCGCGCGGACGTCGCGTCGCTTGCCGACGCCGGCCGGGACCGTGCCGGCCGGGTCCCCGGCTCGCCACTGGACGTGTGTCCGACTGACACCGCCGAGGTGTGGCGCCGCCGGCGCCACAGTCGGGGGACGAACGGCAGTGGCTCGTGGTCGGACATGGTGTGTATGTCGCCGCGCCCGGCGCGGCGGCCGATCCCACGAAGGTCTAGGTCGGGCTAACTGTTCTTCTCAAACCCCCCGGTCCCGGGTGGTGGCGCCATCACGCTGCACTTTTGTCTAGGTACTACTAGCCGTTCTTCTCTGCGGTAGAGCGATGAGACAGACCGATTCTCCTGGCATGGCGAGCAAGCCACAAACCAGCACCGGTCTTCAGTCACGCCGGTGGGCCACTCCTCGTCACTCACATGAAACCCGGCCAATCGGCATGACCAGCAGGGAGGAGGTGAACAAATGCTGAATAGCCTGTTCGATCTCATCAGCTATCTGAAGCTGCGGCTCGGCCGCGAGGAAGGTCAGACCATGGCTGAGTACGGCATCCTGATCGCAGTGATCGCGATCATCGTGGTCGTCGCAGCCGCCCTGCTCGGGACGAATCTGTCCACTCTGTTCAACAGTACGGCCGGCAAGGTCTGAGCAAGTCCAGCGAACTTCGAGCGCCCGTCCACAACCCGCCCCGGCGGCGGAAACGGACGGGCGCTTTCGCTGTTTAACGCCCAGGTCCTGGTCGGTGAGGTTCCTAGACCTTGGTCTAGGTCTAACTAGCGGTTCTCGCGGGGCGTCGGCTGACCCATAAGACGATAGGTCAGCAGGGGTGGCGTCGATGCAGACCTCCAACACCCAACCCACGGCAATGCTGCGATGGAATCCAGTGGTAACGATCTTCTCCCGCCTACATCGGGCGCTGCGCCAGGAGCGTGGCGTCGCCCTGGTCGAGTTCGCGATCGTGCTGCCGGTTCTGATCCTGCTCATCCTCGGGATCATCTACTTCGGCCGCTACATGGACTACTCCAACCAGGAGACTCAGCTGGCCGAGGAGGGTGCCCGGTGGGCGGCGGTGAACGTCGATCCCTCCACCACACAGACACTCAAGCAGTACATCCTCGCTCAGGCAGCTCCCGAGCTTCAGACCGGGAGCAACGATGTCACGACTCCGATCAACGCCTGGATCTATTACCCGTCAGGTTCGACCACCGCGGTACGCGTTTGTGTGGCGGCCACAGTCAGGTTCCCGTCACCGCTCGGCAGTCCCTCCGCGACGATCGCGGAGACGGCCACGATGCGCATCGAACAGGCCCCAACGGTCTGGACCTCGAGCACCAGCGGCCTGCCATCTCAATGTCCCACATCATGAAGCCACCAGGAGCATCAAAGTGAAACTGTCACAACGACGCATGGCGAGACCAAGCCTGGGGGGCATGCTGGCCACGCGCCAGGGGGCGCTGATCCTGGCGGTGCTGTGTGCCGTCTGCGCGGCCGGGATCCTGGTCGTCGCGCTCAGCAGTTACAAGCGCGGCGTGCAGACCACCGTCAAGCAGGCCACCGTATTGGTGGCCACCGGCGAGATCCAGAAGGGGACCTCGGGCGACGCCGTCGCCGCCGAGAAGCTCTACAAGTCGATGCCGGTGGTGGCTGGCCAGCTCGCGCCGGGAGCGATCAGCAACGCGTCGCAGATCGAGGGCCAGCTTGTGGCTGCAGACATCCTCCCCGGCGAGCAGCTGACCACGGCCGACTTCACCACCACTCCCGGAGTCGGCGCGCTCCTCACCCCCAACCAACGCGCCATCTCGATCCCGTCGGATGAAGTCCACTCCGACTTGGCCGTCCTACAGCCGGGTGACCGGGTCGACCTCTATGCGGAGGTGGGGCAAGGCGCCACGACGCAAATTCTGCTGTTGATTGCGGGCGTTCTGGTGATCAAGACCCCGACCAGCGGCATCGTGGGGGCTGCGGCGACCGCCTCGAACAGCACCAGCAGCGGCTCGAACTCGACCGGTCCAATCGTGCTCGTGGTCGCCTCCAACATGGTCCCCGACGTCGCCTTGACCGCCGACCAGGGCAGGTTGTGGATGGCGCTGCGTCCAGCTAAGGCCACGGCCCCGGTGGGTGGAGTTTCAACCGTCGGAACCATGATCGCCCAAGCTGCGTCCGCCGCTCCTTCGGCCCCTGCCGGAATCACCGGGACACTGAAGCGGACACCTGCGAGCCCTGGAGGTAAATCGTGAGCTCAGAACTGAACATCCTGGTCGCCCTCGACGGCGAGGTCGACCGCGGCCTGATCGAGACCCTGGTCGCGCGCGACCCCAAGCTGACGGTGCTTGACTACCTGGAGCTCGGCGGCCCGACCGTCCAGCGGCCTCGGCGCCGGCGACGCCCTGATCGTCGCCGTCGCCGACTACACGGCCGAGGCCCGGGACTTCGTCGTCACGGCGCACCGCCAGCACCCCAGCCGCCCGATCGTCCTGCTCTGCCCGAGCGGACGGCGGCGGCTATCTGGGCGAGGCGTTCCACAACGGCGTCGACGACATCGTCGCGCTCCCGACCGACCCGGCCGCCGGCGTCGATCCGGCGCTGTCGCGCCAGCTGGCGTTCGCGCTCGAGAAGGCGGTCATGCGCAAGCGCGGCACGCGCCGAGCCGAAGGCCGAGACGGTGCGCAACGTGATCTGCGTCCTGGGCCTCAAGGGCGGCAGCGGCAAGACGCTGACCGTCGGTCAACCTCGCCGTATCGCTGGCCGAGGCGGGCCGCAGCGTGGCCATGATGGATCTCGACCTGCAGTTCGGCGACGTCGCCCTGGCGATGGGGCTGACCGCCGATGCGCACGATCTATGACCTGGTCCGCTCCGGCGGCTCGCTCGACGCCGAGCAAGCTCGAGGACTTCCTGGTGGAGCACCCATCCGGCGCCCGCGCGCTGCTGGCTCCGGTGCGCCCGGATCAGGCGGCGATGATCACGGTGCCCTTCCTGGCCGAGGTCCAGCGGCTGCTCGGCGAGATGTTCGAGTTCGTCGTGATCGACACGCCGCCGAGCTTCGCGCCCGAGGTCATCAGCGCGGTCGACTCCTCCACCGACGTGCTGGTGGTCGCGATGCGCGACACGCTGTCGCTCAAGAACACCAAGCTCGGGCTCGAGACGCTCGAGCGGATGGAGTACGACCGCGCGACGGGTCAAGATCCTGCTCAACCGGGCCAACACCAACGTCGGGATCGAGCGCGAGGACGTGCTGGCGATCCTCGGCCGCGACGTCGACATCCTGCGTCCCGAGCAATCGCGACATCACGCGCTCGGTCAACCAGGGCGAGCCGATCGCGCCGCAGCGCGGCTCCGAGGCGGCCAAGGCGTTCCGAGCCCTGGCCGAGCTCTACATCGACGCGGCCCGCGCGCGGAGGCCGCCAGCGAGGCCGGCGCCGGTCGTCGAGCTGCCGGCCAAGAGCCGCCGAGCTGCGGCGCCAGGCCACGCGCGTCAGTCGATCTTCCGCCGCGCCCGCCGGAGCGCCTGATGCAGCTCCACGAGCGCCTCTCCCAGGCCGCGGGCGAGCCGGAGCGCCAGGATCGCTTCGCCGATCCCGTTCTCGGAGATCAAGAACCGGATCCATCTGGAGCTGATCGAGGATCTGGGTCGTCAGCTGTTCAACACCGAGCTTGACCAGCAGACGCTGCGGCTGCGCGTCCAGGAGGAGCTGCACGAGCGCCTCGCCCAGCGAGCCGGGCATCTCCCGCGAGGACCGCGAGCGGATCGCCGATCGAGCTCGACCGCCGACATCCTCGGTCACGGGCCGCTGGAGCGCCTGCTCGAGGACGACACCGTCACCGAGATCATGGTCAACGGCCCGTTCGACGTCTGGGTCGAGCGCGCCGGGCGCCTGCACAAGACGCCGGTCCGGTTCACCGACGACGGTCATCTGCGCCGCATCATCAGCAAGATCGTCGCCCAGGTCGGCCGCCGGATCGACGAGTCCTCGCCGATGGTCGACGCCCGCCTGCCGGACGGCAGCCGCGTCAACGCCACCATCCCGCCGCTCGTCGCTGACCGGGCCGCTGCTCACGATCCGCAAGTTCGGCAAGCACCGGCTCGACATGGACGCGCTGATCAAGCGGGCGCGCTCACGCTCGGAGACCGCCGACCTGCTCGATCGCTGCGTCGCAGGCACGCCTCAACATCCTGATCGCCGGCGGCACCGGCTCGGGCAAGACGACGCATGCTCAACGCCCTGTCGGCGTCGATCCCCGACAGCGAGCGGATCATCACGATCGAGGACGCGGCCGAGCTGCAACCTCAACCAGCGCCACGTGCTGCGGCTCGAGTCACGGCCCGAAGAACATCGAGGGCGAGGGCGAGATCACGATCCGCGACCTGGTCCGCAACTCGCTGCGCATGCGCCCCGACCGGATCGTCGTCGGCGAGGTGCCGCGGCGCCGAGGCGCTCGACATGCTCCAGGCGATGAACACCGGCCACGACGGCTCGCTGTCGACGCTGCACGCCAACTCGCCCCGCGACGCTCTGGCGCGCCTGGAGACGATGGTCCTGATGGCCGGCTACGACCTGCCGCTGCGCGCGGTCCGCGAGCAGATCGCCTCCGCGCTCGACCTGCTGATCCAGATCGAGCGGATGAACGACGGCACGCCGCCGCGTCGTCGCCATCACCGAGGTGCAGCGGATGGAGGCCGACGTGATCACGCTCCAGGACCTGTACACCTTCAAGGTCGACGCCGTGGCGGCCACCAGCCACATCGTCGGAGAGCTTCGATCGACGGGACTGCGACCTGGCTTTCTGGAAAAGTTCGAACGCCGCGGCATCGAGCTCCCGCGTGACTTCGTGCCTGGGCAGGACGAGCTCCTGGCCGCGGGCTTCAGTCGTGGCTGAGAGCCGGACCAGGCTGATCCACCGATGCCTCGCTGGGGCCGCCGGCGTCGCCGTGTCTCTGGCTGTTGGCGCTGCGGGTGCCGGAGCCGACCGCGCCGCGGCGGACGCCGACCGCGACGGGAACGCCGGCCGCGACTGGAACGCCGGCCGCGCCGGGGTCAACGGCGCGCACCTTGTCACCGCAGCAGGTGTCCCGAGGCGCCGATGCCATCGTGGCCGCGGTCAGCAACACCGCCAGCCGGACCAAGCCGAGCGCCGCCGGCGGCAGCGCCCCCGCGCAAGCGGCGTCTACCGCCGCGACCCAGGTGCGGCCCAAGCCGGGCAAGCCGCCACAACCGGGCAAGCCACCGCCCGCCCCTCTGTACGGGTGGCTCGGCGCCGGCACCACCTTCCCCAACCGCGCTCTGGTTCTCACCGCCCCGTCGGGGTCGCCGCTGACCGCGGCCTCCGTGCACGTGAGCGAGAACGGCAAGCCGGTGACTGGCCTGCGCCTGACTCCACTTTCGCAGGCCCAGAGCGGGGACTTCGGCGTGATGATGGTCGTCGACCAGAACGGGAGCACAACCGGGGCGCCGATGAAGGCCATGATGGACGCCGTGCGGGGGTTCGCCGCCGCGCGGACCGCGAAGGAAGCGCTGGGGCTGGTCACCTTCGATGACACCCCCAACGTCCTTCTTCGTCCCACCAACGACGCGAAATCCGTCAACACCGTGCTGTCGGCGACACCGTGGTCTGGGAAGGGCGCCAACGTCCCGGCCGCCAACCGCTTGGCCCTCACCGAGCTGGCACAGGCCAAGGTCGCGCTGGGCGCGATCATCGTCATCTCGGACGGAGTGGCGACGTCGGGCACGACCAGCCGGCCGGCTCCCGCCGCCGTCGAGGCAGCCGCTGCGGCTGCGCATGTTCCGATCTTCACCGTCGGGTTGAAGGACGCGGCCGCTACCCCGGAAACGTTCAGCGCCTTGCGCGCGGCCTCACCGGGCCAGTTCGTCGCCAGTACGCTCGCGGCTCTTCCCAGCACCCTGCAGTCAATCTCGGCGACGCTTAGGCGCGGCTACGTCCTGCGCTACCGATCGCGTCAGCCGGCCGCGAGCAGGGTGAGTGTCATCGTGACCGCCACCGGCACTCAGGGCGCGGTCCGCCTCGGTTACCACGCGCCGGCGATACCGGCACCGGCGGTCTCTCCGCGCGCCCGTCGCCCGGCCCCGAAGCGCACCGCCGGGCCCAACTTCTCGGGGACGACCCTGCTCTCCCCGCGGCCGAGCTTCGCGCCGGAGGCGCCGCCCCGGCAGGTTTCTGAATCATTCTGGAACTCACCGGCATCTGTTCCGATCATCGCCGGGGTGAGCGCCGTGCTGCTCACGCTGGCTGTGGCTCTCCTGCTGTACCGGCCCTCCCGGCGGGCGGTGCGGGTAAGGGTGGGAACCTTCATTCCGATCGCCGGGCAGCCGGACGCGCCCGCCGGGACCGAGCTCAAGTTGCGGCGGACGGTCACCCCGCGCTTTCTCGAGAGCGGTACCTGGTGGGCACCGTTCGTGGAGGACGTACAGGTCGCCCGCAGCCCGCACACGCCGGTGTACCTGGTCAAGCGCGCCGCGGTCATCGCGGTGGTGCTGGCGGGGGTTGCCGTGCTGCTGATCGGTTCAGTTCTGGTGGCACTGATTCCGTTGCTGCTGTGGCCATTTCCGTTGCGGGCGATCGTCTCCCGCGAGGCGCGCAAGCAGCGCGACCTGTTCGGAGACACGCTCCCGACCTACCTGCAGGACCTGGCCAGTGCCATCCGGGTGGGCCGAAGCTTTGTCGGGGCGCTGACCGTCGTTGCCGACGGTGCCGACGAACCGGCGCACAGCGAGTTTGAGCACGCGCTCACCGACGAAGCGCTGGGCCGCCCTATCGACGAATCGCTCGAGGCTGTAGCGCGCCGCATGCAGTCCACGGACATGGACCAGGTAGCGCTGATTGCGTCGTTGAACCGCCGCTCCGGCTCCAACGTCGCGGAGGCGCTCGATCGAGTTGCGGAGGGGGCTCGCGATCGCGGGGACCTGCGACGCGAGGTGAGGGCACTCACAGCTCAGGCACGGATGTCGAACTGGGTGCTCACGGCACTGCCGCCGTTCGTGCTGCTGGCGGTCTCTCTCATCTCTCCCAAGTACGCCTATCCCCTGCTGCACACCACGGTGGGGATCGTGTTGCTGGTGGTCGCGGCGCTGATGGTCCTCGCTGGGTGGAAGGTGATGAACAAGATCACGAATATCAAGGCCTAGTGGCGTGACCCTCGTCCTGTTTGTCCTCGGTCTGATCATGGTTGGCGTCACCGCCCGCCTGCTTGCGCGAGCCATCGTCGCTCCCCGGCTGCAGCTCAAGGCGCACCTGCGCGAGATCGCCGACTACGGCTTTGAGCGACCCGTGACCGCGGTCGACCTCACCTTCCGCGAGCAGTTCAGGCAGTCCCTGCGCAACACCGCCCGCCGCCTCGGTCGGTTCGTCATGCGCCGCTTCCCCAGCATCAAGCCCCTGAGCTCAAGCGAGCTCGCGGCGGCCGGCTTCTACGACGTGACCGACGAAGTGGTACATGGCTACCGGGTCATGGCTGCCCTCGGCCTCCCGTCGCTGATCCTGCTGCTGCTCGCCGCCAGCGGGAAGGTGTCCGCACTCGAGATTCTGCTGGTCGTGGTGTCCGCGGGCGCTGGGTTCGTGCTGCCGTCCTTCGTGATTCGCAAGCGCGGCACCGCGCGCCTGGACGACATCGACCGCCAGCTGCCGGAGCTGATCGACCTCCTGATCGCGATGATCGAAGCCGGGATGGGTTTCACCGCCGCGCTGGCGATGATCGCCGAACGATTCCAGGGCTCGCTCGGGGACGAAATGCGTCTCACCATGAAGCAGCAGTCACTGGGCATGTCGACCCAGCAGGCGCTCGAGGACATGGCGGCCCGTTGTGACACGATCTCGATGCGCGCTTTCGTCCGCACCGCCTCCCGCGGCGAGACCCTCGGCGTCTCGATCGGTCCGGTACTGCGCGAGCTGTCCGCCGATCAGCGTCGACGCCGTCGCCAGGCCGCGCGCGAGAAGATGCAGAAGGCGCCGGTCAAGATGATCTTCCCCATGATGTTCCTGATCATGCCGGCGCTCATGATCGTCTTGATGTACCCGGCGGTGTATGGCCTGATGAAGAACCTGCCCGGCTTCTGAGTCGCCGGCACGCGCCAACGCGGCCCGGGTTGCCACCGCGCGCTGGACCCTGGCACCCACTCCGAAGGCGTGGACGGGGTGTCCGCGAAAAGCTGGCCAGGAAGGGGGCGGGCCGGACCACCGCCGATTTGTCACGTTACGCATGCGCCCACGCGATCCGGTCCGGCTACCCGCCGGCTGGCTCACGGGTCCGCGACGGCGGCCGGGCGACCGGCTCGATCGATTACCCAACCTTGGGACCGCCCGGGGGATTCGGGAGATCCGGCATGCCACGCATGCTCTCGATCCCGAATCGCCCAGAGAGCATCGGGTTCGGGATGTCGAGCAGGTCCGGCCGCCGTGAAGACGGACGGCGGCCCGGCGTCCGGCCCATAGGCCCACAGGCCCACAGGCCCACACCGCCGGCTGGCAGCACTTCCCCGCCAGATGTGACGGGTTTCCGCTGCCAGCCAATCCGGGGGCCCGCGACGAGCGCGTCGGTCGGTCGTCGACTGGACGTGATGGGCGAGCCGGTCGGCGAGCCCTCAGGCGCGGTGCGCGGAAAGCGATGCCGCCGCCGCCTCCGGGCGGCCGAGCCCGAGCCGCCGGCTCAGCGCCGCAACGCTCGCGTCCGGCCACATGAGCTTGGTGAGCAGGACGCCTTGCACCAGCAGCCATGGGATCGCCGTGCGCAGCGTCTCCGGAGGGTGGGCGGCCAGCCGCTGGCTGACCGGGATCAGGGCGCCGGAGACGATCACCAGCAGCGGCGTGCACAGGGGCAGCAGCCACAGCGGCGAGAGTCGAGGCGAGATCAGCGCGATCGGCACGAACAGCAGCACCATGTAGTGCTCCCAGACGATCGGCGTCGCGGTCAGGGCCGCGACCACCACCAGGCCAAACGAACGGCGCTCACCGTCGACCTCGCGGGAGACGCGCCAGGCGAGGAGCAACAGCCCCGCCCCGACCGCGAGGGCGGCGGCGGTCGCCAGTGAGGACGGTACGCCCATCACCAGGAGAAGCGCGACCAACGAAACCGCCCGCCCTTCTTGCAGAAACGAGATCTCGGAGAGCATTCGCGGATACTGGATCAGCCCGTCGAAGCCGATCACCGCCCAGGCTCCGAAGGTCAGCACGGCGCCGACTCCCACCGCCAGGGCCAGGGTCCGGTAGCGCCGGGTGATCAGCAGCCAGACGGCGAGCGGCCAGGGGAACACCTTGGCGGCCACGATCGCGGCGATCGCGATCGCCGGCGGCCACACCCGGTTGCGAAACCGCCAGGCGATTGCCGCACCGAGGAACAGGAACGGGCCGATCGCGCCCAGGTAGAGACCGTAGATGAACGGCCAGGAGACCAGGGCCAGCGCCAGACAGCGCCAGTCCCGGACGCCCATCAGCCGGATTGCGCCGACCATCGCGGCGATCGAGGCGATCGTGTACGCGGCGCCGGCCAGCCAGAACGGCATCAGGCTCAACGGCACCACCACGAGGTTGGCCGAGGCGGGGTAGACCGGGATCGAGAAGGCGGTGGCGGCGGTCTCGCCTCGAGCGATTCCTCCTGACTGCATGATCGCCACCTGGTGGGCCAGGAACCCTTCCTGGTAGGGGCTGTGCCCATGGAGAATGGCCAGGCCGGCGTTGAACAGGCCGCCTCGGAAGTCGTACAACGGGTGGTTGCCGGGCTTGTGGGCTACCGCCGCCAGCAACAGCAGTCCGGTCACGCACAGCAGACCGCCGAGCAGCGCCCAGCCGATCACCGCCTTACGAGAACGAGGGCCGCCGGTCACTGCAGCAGGCTGGGTGGGGTCGCCGATCCGCCCACCGGGGCGCTGGTGCCGGTCCAGGTCGTAGGGCCGCCGCCGTTGACGGTCACGCCGGGAGCCTCCACGAAGCCGCTGACGGCGCCGCTGGGGGCGTTGATGGTCAGGTTGGGCGTGTTGGGGCAGAACACCGTGCCCCCGGACAGGAAGTTCGGTCCATTGGAGTTGATGTTGATGTTGTTGGAGTCAAGGTCCATGAACATCAGCTTCTTGCCGGTGGACGGATCCTGGAAATAGGGAGTGAAGTTGTCGCTGCCCTGGTTGAACTGGACGCTCGTGGCCACGAACGTGCAGCTGCAGGTGATCCCGGTGGTGTTGAACTCGATCGTGTTGTAGCAGTAGGTACCGCTCAGGAGCGTCGTGTTCTGGTCGGTCTGGTTTAGGTTCAGGTCAGTGCCGACGAAGGTGCAATTGGGGTCACCGCCCGAGGTGAACGACTGAGACCCCGACTGGACCGGGAAGTCCGGCGTGTAGTTCTCCGGCCACGGCTCATTGGCGGGATCGACGGTGGGGGATGTCGAGCCGCCGAACTTGTTGTCACCGCCGGAGTTGTCGGTCCACGAGCAGCCATTGGGGCCGCCGTAGGTGCCGGAGGAATAGGTGTTCCCATGACCGCTGGCCAGTATCGGCCCGTTGCTGTGCACGCCGCCGCTGATGGTCAGGTTGCCCGCCTGCAGCTGAAGACCGGTGCCACCGCAGTTCGTCCCCTGGGCGAACACCGCGTAGCTCGTACCGCCGCTCGTGGCGGCGCCGGCCACCGCGCTGGCGCTGACCGTCTCCTTCGTCAAGCCCAGTAACTTCCCGAGGAAGACGGGCGTGCTGGCGGTGACGCTGACTCTCACCTGACTGGAGGAGCTGTTGTACGGCGTCGTGACGGTGACGGTGGAGCCGCGGAAATTCGTGGTGGCATAGGTGGTCCCGTCGTTGGTCGCGGCGCTGGCGCTGCTGGGCAGGTCGTGGGCGGCCGCCAGCGCGCCGGCGTCGGCGGCACTCTGAGCCTGACGCTGCGCCTGGTAGTAGGAGCCGATGTCGATCGCCAGGGCTCCGGCGGCCAGGAGCGCCGTCATCAGCATCGCCACCAGCACGAGCACCGCTCCGTGCTCGTCCGTGGCACGCTCAGTTATCCGTCGGAACATCGTGACCTCCGTTCGCGGGCAGCCTCGCGGGGAAGCACCAACGACGACATGAGATGAGCATCGTCCGATCGCGACGTCACCGGGACCCGACGATGCGGTAGGTCGACCTAGACGAAGGTCTAGGGCGGGCCCCGTCAGCCGGGGCGATACGACCATGAGTGACGAGGCAAGTTCCCCTGCACAAGATCGCGCCGCGGATGGTGCTGGTGACGACGATCGTCCTGATCGTTGCGGTGACGGCGTTGCTGGGCCGGATCGGCGCCGATGCCCAATGGCTGGCCGCGCTGGGCCACGTGATCGCTGCGCGGCACTCGATCCCTGCCGGGATCCCGTTCGCGGCGGCGCCGACCGGCCACTGGCCCAACGCGCTGGTCCTGGCCGAGCTGATCTTCGACGGCCTGGAGCGGGCGTTCGGGGACCGCGGACTGATGCTGGCGCAGGTGGTGGCGGTAGCGGGCGCGCTGGTGGTGCTGGCGCGCGACGCCCGTGCCGACGGCGCGGAGCCGATCGGGATCAGTGGCGCTCTGCTGATCGCGTCGCTGGGGGCGATCTCGAGCCTGGCCATCGTGAGGGTGCAGCTCTTCTCCTTGCTGCTGCTCCCGGTGCTGGTGGCGCTCCTGCGCGCCCAGGCCCGGAAGCCGTCGCGCGCGATCTGGTGGGTGGTGCCGCTGCTGGCTCTGTGGTCCAACCTCCACGGCGCCGCTCTGATCGGACTCGGACTGGTGATGGCCTATCTGGTCCTCGAACGGGCCCGGCGCCGGCCGCTCGAGGCGATCGCCGTCGGGGCGGCCTCGGTCGTGGCGCTGTGCCTGACTCCGGCGCTGGCAAACACGCCCGCCTACTACGCCGGCGTGATGACCAACCTCGCCGCCCAGCGGGGCCAGGGCATGTGGGGGCCCCTGTCGCTGACCTCGCCGTTTGACCTGATTCTGCTCGGCTGCGCGGTCTTGCTCATCTGGAGGGCGTGCCGGACTCGCCTACCGCTGTGGGAGTGGGGCGTAATCGCCGCCCTGGCGGTGCTCACCGTGCACGCCGACCGCAACGGCGTCTGGCTGATGTTCGTGCTGGTGGCGCCGGCGGCCCGGGGCCTGGCGCCCGAGCGCGCGCTACGGGCGGTGGTCCCGCTGGTTGCGCCGCTGTCGGTGCTGGTGTTGGCGGCGGCGCTGGTCCGCGGACCGACGTCGTCGGGCGCCAGTTCCTCGGTGGTTGCCGACGCCGTCTCGCTCGCTCACGGCACGCCGGTCCTGGCCGACGGCTCGATCGACGAGCAGGTGGCGCTGGCGGGCGGGCGGATCTGGGCCGGTGACCCGATCGACGCCTTCTCCCGGCCGGTCCAGGCCGCCTATCTGGACTGGCTCGCCGGCGATGCCGACGGCCGCGGCGCGCTGGCACCCGCGGTGAGGGTCGTGCTCGTGGGGCGCGGCACCCAGACCCAGGCGCTGATGGCACGGATACCGGAATTCGAGTCGATGGGCGGCGACCGCACGACCGCGCTGTACGAGCGCACGACGCCCTGACCGACGGGGAAGGTCAGGAGGCGTGCGCGCCGAGCGCGAGCGCGCGCTCGCCGCCGGCCAGGGCGATCACGGCCTCGCTGCCGACTGCCACTTCGGACACCGGCGACCCGCCCCGGTCGAGCAGCAGCGCCGAGGGGGTGCCCGCGACCCCCAGGCGGGTCCCGACGGTGAAGCCGTCATCGAGCAGGATCGGCGCGCGCAGGCCCATCGCGCGGTTGGTGGGGGCGTCGCCGGCCGACACCACGACCAGATCGCCCCTGCGGGCAGCGTCGATTTCGCGCAGCTCGTCGAGCATGCGCTCGCAGAATCCGCACGCCGGGTTCCAGAACACGACCAGCGTCCGCGCCGCCCGCAGGTGGTCGGACAACACCGTGGCCTCGCCGTCGAGCGTCCGCAGCGACGGCGGCACGGGTTGCACCTGCTCGACCGGCAATCTCACCGCGGCCCGGCTGGCGACCAGGGTCGCGATCTGATCCTCCCCGGTGTGAACTGTGCTCGCGACCGTCCCGTCGCGCCCGATCAGCACCGCACTGGGCGTGCCGCTCACCTCAAAGCTCCGGCTGACCTCGCGATCGCGCTGCACGAGTAGGTCGATGACTCCGTGCTCGGCGGCGTAGGCGAGGTGGGCGTCGCGGCCGCCACGGCTGACCACCACCGTCCGCAGCCCTCCGGGCCGCTCGCGCTGCCAGTCCGCGACCCGCGGCATCATCGCCGAGCACGGCCCGCAGCCCGGATCGCTGAAAACGATCATCAGATGACCCTCCGAGGCGGAGCGCAGGTCGGCCAGCGTCACCGGGCGACCCGACAGGTCGGGCAACTCGAACTCGGGAGCCGCGCTTCCGACCGCCAGACCCGCGGGCGACGCCTCGGGCCGCGCGGGCGGGAGCGCCACGCCCTCCGAGGTGAGCGCCTCCTCCAGCGCATCGATGCGCAGCAGCAACTCGCCGTTGCGTCTCAGCAGTCTCAGGACGAACGCGCCGCCGCCGGCAAGCGCAGCGGCGAGCACGATCCCCAGCAGCAGGGCCACCCCCCAGCCTGCGTTCAGCGATCGCACCCAGGTGGTGGCGCTGGTGCCAGGCCCGACGGCCACGACGGTCGCGGCCAGGCCGGCCAGGACCAGGTTGCGGGCGAGCGTGCGGGGACCGGCGGGCTCGGAGTGCAGCGTGCCGAAGCAGTGGCAATCGGGCGCCTCTCCGCGCAGAATGCTGCGGGCGATGGCGGCGCTGAAGGCGAGCAGCAGGACCAGCGCCAGTGTCGCCCCCGCCCGGGCGGTGGCGCTCACCAGCAACAGCAGCGCCGCCGTAAGCTCGGCCGCCGGCAAAAACCACGCGACCGGGCCGGCCAGACGCTCGGACACGCCGAAGTCAGTGACCGCCTGGCGGGCGCCGGCGCGGTCGGCCAGCTTCGCGGCACCGGCGACGGCCATCACGAGCGCGAGGCCGATCCGGATCGCTAGTGCCAAGCCGTTCAACGGCTAATTCCAGGTCGGGCTCGACGTGTCGGGGCAGAGTGGTCCGTTACCGAGGTTGTTCACCGTTACACGGCCGGCCGCGTCTCCGGTGTACGCCCAGGTGACGTAGGTCTGTTCGTTGTAACGGACCAGGACCTCGGTGTCGCCACCGTTGCAGCTGGTGGCTACGTCGCTGGAGGTTGAAAGCGAGTAGGCGGCGCGCGCGTCGGTGGCCAGCTGGACGCTGTAGGTGGAGGCATCGCCCGGTGTCCCCTGCGCCAGGCAGTCGTAGTAGGTGTCGCCGACGCCGTTGTTGTGAGCGGTCTGACACTCTGAACCACAGCAGCCGGTGCCCGGACAGCAGTTGCCGCCGCAGACCTGGTCGCCGCCGGCACAGCCCTTGCAGGTCCCCCCGGAGCAGACCATGCCAGCGCCGCAGGCGATGCCGCAGCCGCCGCAGTTGTTGGGATCGCTGGCCAGGGTGACGCAGGCGCCGGCGCACTCGACAGTTCCGGATGGGCAGCTGATCACACAGGTCCCGCCGGCGCACACCGTTCCCGCTGTGCACACCTGTCCGCAGGCTCCGCAGTTGCCCGGGTCACTGGTCACATTGACGCACGCGCCGGAGCAATTGGTGGTCCCGGCGGGACACCCGCCGCCGACGCACGCGCCCGAAGCGCAGGTCGTGCCCTCGGCGCACACGTGGCCGCAGGCACCACAGTTATTCGGGTCGCTGCTCGGGTTGACGCACGTGTTGCCGCACTGCGTGCGTCCGGCCGGGCAACCGCACTTCCCGCCGGAGCAGAACTGACCGGGCGGACACGTATTGCCGCAGCGACCACAGTTGCTGGCGTCCTTGCCGGTATTGACGCACTTGCCCTTGCAGCGCTTGCTGCGCGGCGGGCAGGCGCAATACGGCTTGGGCTTGGGAGCGTGCTTGCCGTGCTTCTTGGCTTTGGGGTGAAAGCAGATCTCCCCGGGCGGGCAGCACTGGTGATTGCAGGAAACGTGGTGGCGCGGGCAGCGCTTGGACTTGGGCTTGCCCTTGACCTTGGCCCACGCCTGCGCGGGAGTGAGGAAGGTGGTGCCCAGGAGCAGCGCACCGCCCGTGCGCAGCGCTTGACGACGCGACATTCCCCTTGCGAGGCCGCGCGCGATCGCATCGAGTGCGTCCTCGCCGGGCATGTTCTGCACCGGTATTCGGCAGAACGGCTCAACTTCATTAGCGGTGGACCGCTCTTATGACGGTTCTGCGCAACCCGGTCCGGCGAAACCTGCAGTAACGGCTCGGCTTTGGCCTGACAGCGCCGCCAGTCGCTCGCCGAGCCGGCCGTGCCGGCGGCCGGTGTCGGGCGTCCGGGCCGCCCGGGCGACGACCTCGCGCGTGCCGACGATCACCGTCGCCAGGCGGGCGCGGGTGATCGCGGTGTAGAGCATCTCGCGGCGCAGGAAGAATGCGCCGGCGGCGGGATGGGCGACGATCACCGCGATCGGCAGCTCGATCCCCTGGCCGCGGTGCACCGAGCAGGCGTAGGCCAGCCGCAGCTGGTCGGCATCCTCGGGGGCCAGGCGGAAGACGGATTCCTCGGCGCCCAGGATCAGCGCTGCCTCGTCGCCGTCGCCGTCCGGCATCGTCGTCTCGTCGGGGTCGCGTGCCGGGGCCCGCCGGACCTCGTCCAGCAGCCGCAGCACGGTGCCGTTCATCAGCCCCAGCTCGTGCAGGTTGCGCCCGGTCATCATCAGCTTGTCGCCGAGTCGCAGCCGCCCGCCGCGGACCGGCTGCCCGTCGGGGTTCAGCGCCGCCCGCAGCGCCTGGTTGATGGCGTCGATGCCCAGCTCGCCGCGGTAGACGGGGGCGAACACCTGGATGTCGCGCACCGGGTCGACGCCGTAATGCGCCGGCAGCCGCTCGCTGACCAGCGAGACGATCTCCGCCAGCGCCGGCCAGCGGAGCCGGCGCTCGATCAGGAACAGGTCGCGGCGCATACCGTCGCCGGGCGGCGAACTGCGGGCGTGCTCGCCGCGGCGGATCGCGTGGGCCGCCTGGACGATCATGCTGTCGGCGGCCTGGCGGAAGATGTGGGTCAGCCGCGTGGTCGGCGACCAGCTCGGAGGCGACCAGCTCGGCGAACGGCTTGCCGGCGCCGACCGGGGCGAGCTGATCGGCGTCGCCGACGAGGACCACGTGGGTGTCGCCTCGCCGACCGCGCGCAGCAGCGTCACCAGCAGCTCCAGGTTGGCCATCGAGGTCTCGTCGACGATCAGCAGGTCGCAGCCGAGGCGGATCCTGCTCGTCGTGGGTCGGGCCCTCGCCGGGGATCCAGCCCAGCGCCGAGTGCACCGTGCGCGGCGCGCACGCCGCTGGCCTCGGTCATCCGCACCGCGGCGCGTCCGGTCGGGGCCACGAGCATGCACCCGCGCGCCGCCGACCGCTCGGCGCGTGGCGGCGATCGTCTTGATCGACGCCGTCTTGCCCGTGCCCGGGCCGCCGGTGATCACCGACAGGCGCTGGGCGAACGCCGCGCGCAGCGCGCGCCGCTGCTCGGCGGTGAGCTCGTCGTCGGCGTCCTCGGCGGGCGACGCGACGGCTGCGGCTCGGCTCGACTCGGTCTCGCCGCGCGCGACCGCTCGCTGGGCGCTCCCTGACCAGCTCGTCGATCCGCTCGGCGAGCTCGGCCTCCAGCTCGGCGGTCGCCGCCCGGTAGATCCACTCGCCCTCGGCCACGACCGCCCCCGCCCGCTCAGCCCGGCGACGACGCCTCGTCGACGTCGCTCGCCGAGCAGCTCCCGCGCGCCGGACAGCAGCGCCGTCAGCGGCGTGCAGCCGCTGCCGCTGCGCTCGGACTCGGACAGCACGTGCATGATCGCGGCCCGCTCGCGGCGTCCGTCGGCGCCGTCGGCGCCGGTGGCCGGGCGATCCGATCGGCGATCAGGAAGCCGACCCCGAACACGCTGGTCAGCCAGTAGGGGTCGCGCGGTGAGCAGCTCATGGGCGCCGTCGCCGTAGTGCTCGTGGATGCGCGGCGCCAGATAGGCCAGGCCATGGGGGGCCAGCAGCAGGTGCAGGCGGCGGGTGACGCGGATCTTCTGCCACGAGTCGGCGGCCTCCTGGGCTCGCGCGCCGCGCAGCCCGACCGCGGCGAACGCCGCCGCGGGATCGCGGTCGATCGCGTCGAGCACGCCGGCGGCGCCGAAGCGCGCGACCAGGTCGGCGGCGCGCCTGGCGCCCACGTGCTTGACCCGCCGCAGGTAGCCGACCAGCGCCTCGGGGTCCTCGGGGGCCAGCGGCACCGCCTCGCTGACCTTGACCTGCGCGCCGTAGCGGCTGTCGTTGACCCAGGTGCCGATGACGCGGGCGCGCTCGCCCTGCTCGAGGTGCACGAGCGGCCCGACGAGCGCCACCGGGCTGCCGTCGGCCGCCGCGGCGTCGAGCACCGCCCAGCCGCTGCTCGTTGGCGTAGCGGACGAAGCGGACCGTGACCTCACGACGAAGGCGTCGTCCGCGTCGCCGCTGACCGGTCGTTCATCGCAGCCGCCCGGTTAGACGCGCGCGGGGATGGCGGCGGCGCCTGTGCGGAGACGTCACACGGCGGCCGGTCCCGACCCCAGGACGATCAGGGCAGCGGCTTGCCCGGCGGCACGATGTAGACCTGCTGGCCGGTGGCGAAGTCGCCCTGGTCGGCGTTGGGGTTGGCCGGCGGCGGGCGGAAGATGTCGATGTGGCGGCCGATGATCGCGCCGCCGGTGTCGTCGGCCTCGAACCAGCCGCCGTTGACCGACCGCGTAGGCGGGGATGTAGATGTGGCTGCCCGCGCGGGATCAGGCTGCGGGTCGACGGCGACGCTGCGCAGGTAGGCGAGCGGCCGCGATGGGCCGGGGGCGAAGGAGATGCCCGCCGGCGGGCGGACGTACCTGACCCCGGCGCCGGCCGACCAGCCGCCGTTGGCCAGCGGGAAGGTGAGCGCGCCCGAGCCGGTGCGCCAGAACCCACCGGTGCGCCAGAACGGCGCGTCGGAGCCGACGCCGAACTTGGCGCCGGACCCTCCGCCGGCGGTCAGCCACCCGCCGGCACCCGAGTCGGCGATGTGGTACTGGCTTGCCGTCGAGGCCAATGCCGTCGCCCTCCATCGACAGCCCGCGGGCCGAGTACAGCCAGTCGATCCGGTGCAGCCCGCTCAGGCCGGGCGCGGTCACCGGACGCCCCGTGAACCACGACTCGAGCGCCGGGTAGTACTCGGTCAGCTCGAAGCCGCCCAGCCACTTGCCGTCGCCGCCGACGGCCGGCGGCGGCGGTGCCTTGATCGTGTTCAGCGAGAAGGTGACGGTCACCCGGCGGCTGGGCGTCGAGATCGCCGGCAGCTTGCCCGACCGGCGGGAGCTTGCGGTTGATCCCGGCGCTGGCCGGAGCCAGGTACTTGGCCGGGTCGGCGGCGATCGCGCGCCGCCGGGCCGCCGCGGCCGGGCCGCGCCAGGTGATGGCCAGCTGCGCGCTGGCGCTGTCGAGCCCCAGCCGCGCGGCGGTGAACTGCAACGAGTTGGTGCCCGGCTGTGAGCTTGGCGCGGACCGCGAAGGCGCCGTCGGCCCGGGGGTTGAGGGCGATGCGGGTGCCGTCGGGGCCGCGCATGTAGACGGTCGCCGCCGGCCGGGGTGACCAGGCCGCGCAGGACGGTGGCGTGCGGCGCTGGTGGCGTAGCTGACCGTCGGCGCGCTCGAGAGCCCGATCAGCGGCAGCTCGAGCTGGAGGCTGCAGCACCGGCGGCGGCGCGGGCGTCGGCTTGGCGGTGGCCGCCGCGGTCGTGGTGGCGGTGGACGGACTTGGCGGCGGTCGTCGGAGGTGCGTTGCCGGACGCCGCCGCCGCAGCCGGCCAGCGCCGCGGCGGCGACGCCACGGTGCGATCGCATGGCGAGCCGCATCCTCGCGGTCAGCGTAACCGGCAGTGGTGCCTAGCGTGCCGCCGGTCGTCGCGCTTCGGCGCGCCGGACGGCGGCGGCGATCCCCTCGCTAGCCGACCAGATTCTGGAAGCGCGCGCACCAGCGGGCGCACCGCCGCCACCCCCATGCGCCCCTGGGCGCCGACGCCTGCACCCGCGCCTCGGACACGCAGCAGCGCCGCCGTCGTCGCGCTCGCTGCCACCCAGTTGGCGAACACCACCCGCGCGGTGCCTCGCTTGGACCAGTCGCGGAACTCCTCGCGGCGAGTCGAGCTCGCGGGTAGTCGCGGCGCAGCGTCCAGATCCGCCCCACCAGCCCGGAGACCAGCGCCTGCTCGCCCTCGTCGAGCACGATGAACGGCGGCTCGCGGAACAGCTCGTCGAAGCCGATCGTCGCGCTCCAGCCCGGGAATCCGCCAGCGCACCAGGCGCCCGAGGCGGCCGGTGTCGGACAGCCGGACCTGCGCTGGCCGCGCTGCCACAGCTCCTCGGCCGAGGCGCGTGCTCTCGCGGCGGTGCGAGACCCGCAGCGTCGGCTCGGGCAGCCAGGTGTCGAGGTCGGGCTTCACCGGGCATCTGCCGTTCGACGCCGCGGCACTGATCCTTTCTACCGCGCATCAGTGCGCCAGGTCAGCGATCATCCGGCGTGCTCCGCCACTTCTCGCCCCCGTCGACCGGCCGCCGCCGCTGCGCTGTCGCTGCCCCGCACGCCTGCCCGGCGGCGACGGGCGTGGCGCTCACCTTCGACGACGGGCCGCATCCCGAGGGGACCCCGGCGGTGCTCGAGGTGCTCGCGCGCGCGGGCGCGCGCGCGACGTTCTTCGTCGATCGGCGAGCAGGTGGAGCGCCGCCCCGAGCTCGTGGCCGAGATCGCGGCCGCCGGTCACGCTGTCGCGCTGCACGGCTACCGGCACCGCCTGCAGCTGCGGCTGAGCGCGCGCGCGGTGCGCCGACGACCTGGCCCGCGGGGCTGGCGGCGATCGAGGACGCCACCGGCGTCGCCGCCGCGTCTGGCACCGGCCGCCGTACGGGATCTACAGCCCGGCCGGGCTGCGCGCGGCGCGGGCGGCCGGCCTGCGGCCGCTGCTGTGGTCGCGCTGGGGCAAGGACTGGCGCAAGTTCACGACGCCCGCGCCGGATCGCCGCCCGGGCCATCGCGCGGCGTGATCGCCCGGCGACGTGATCCTCCTGCACGACGCGGACTTCTACAGCGCCCGGGACTCCCACCGGCGCACCGTCGCGGCGCTCGAGCTGATCATCGCAGAGCTCAAACGCTCGCAAACTCGGTACCGTCCTGCCTGTCTGACAGGCTTGCCAGCGCGCACACGGCTGGCAGGATGGGCGTCCTGGCGCGGAGATCGACGCCGCGTCCCGGCCGGGCGCACGGACGTCGTCTCTGCGCGCAGACGGGCGCAACCACGACGACATGACCATCAGCTTCCGCTTCCGCATCAGAGCGCGCCCTGACTTCGCGCGGTTTGCGATCGGCTTCGATCACCGCGACCGGGAGCGGCTGCACGCGCTGATCGACGAGGTGCTGGACTCCAACCGCTGGTCGGAGGCCGACATGGTCGCGCGCTTCGAGGCGGCCTGGGAGGCCTGGAACGGCGCTGCCGGCGGTGGCCATCTCCAGCTGGGCCGGCGGCGCGCTGGCGGCGCTGCACTTCGCCGGCGTCCAGGGGCGAGACGGTGCTGTGCCCGTCGAACACGTTCATGGCCACGCCGCTGGCGGCGATCCGCGCCGGCGCCGAGGTGCAGTTCGTCGACTGCAACCGCGAGGACCTGTGCATGTCGTTCGCCGACTTCGAGCGCGCCGCCGAGCAGCACAAGCCGCGGGCCGCGTTCCTGGTCCACATCGGCGGCCACATCGCGTTCGACTCCGAGCAGATCGCCGACTACTGCGCCGAGCACGGGATCTTCCTGATCGAGGACTGCGCCCACGCCCACGGCGCCTCGCTGGAACGGCCGCCAGCCCGGCACCTAGGGCGACGCCGGCGTCTACTCGCTGTACGCGACCAAGACGATCTCGACCGGCGAGGGCGGCGTGCTCGTCTCCCGCCGGCCCGAGGTGGTCGAGCACGCGCGCGACTTTCGCAACTACGGCAAGCCCAGCTACGAGGTCGCCGGGCTCAACTTCCGGATGAGCGAGTTCACCGCCGCGCTCGGCCTGGTGCAGATCGAGCGGATGCCGGAGATCGTCGCCTGGAAGAACGACGTCGCCCGCGACCGAGCTCGACCCGCAGTACCCGAGCCGGCTCGAGCTGCCCGAGGGCATGATCTCCGGCCTGTACAAGTACATCGTGTTCGACTGGCTCGAGCGCTCGACCGGCCGCGTCTACGACGAGCCGTGCCACCGGATCATGGGCCACGACGTCGATCTGCCCAACTCCGACTGGGTGGCCGCGCAACCATTCCTGCGTTCCGCTGTACTACCGGCCGGAGTGATCGAGCTAGACCGATGAGAGTTCTCGTCACAGGCGGTTCCGGCTTCATCGGCTCCCACGTCGTCGACAAGCTGCGCGCGCGCGGCCACGAGCCGGTGATCTACGACCTGCGGCCGTCGCCGTGGCATCCGACGCCCGGCCAGCCGGTCGACACCGTGCTCGGCTCGATCACCGACCGCGAGGCGCTCGAGCGCGCGCTGCACTGCTGCGACGCGGTCGCCCACCTGGCCGCCGTCGCCGACGTCAACGACGTCCACGCCGAGCCCGAGGACGCCGAGCGGGTCAACGCGCGCGGCACCGTGGCGGTGCTCGAGGCCGCCCGGCGCGCCGGCGTCAAGCGGATCGTCTACGCCTCGACGATCTGGGTCTACTCCGACTGCGAGCCCGAGGAGGTCGACGAGGACACGCTGCTGCCGCCGCCCGAGCCACCTCTACACGAGCACCAAGCTGGCCGGCGAGCTGTACTGCAAGGCCTACCAGGAGCTCTACGGGATCGACTACACGATCCTGCGCTTCGGGATCCCCTACGGCCCGCGCGCGCGCGAGGCGGCCGTCATCCCGGCGTTCGTCAACAAGGCGCTCGAGCGGCGAGCCGCTGACGCTGGCCGGCGACGGCATGCCAGTCGCGCAGCTTCGTCTACGTCGAGGACCTCGCCGACGGCGTCGCGCTCGGCCTCGAGCGACGTCGCCGTCAACCGCGTCTACAACCTGGCCAGCGACGAGAACGTCACGATCAAGCAGATCGCCGAGACGATCAAGGAGCTGATCGGCGACGTCGAGATCGTCTACACCCCGGCCCGGCCCGGCGACTTCGGCGGCAAGATCGTCTCCGGCGAGCGCGCCGAGCGCGAGCTCGGCTGGACCGCCGCGACGCCGTTCTCGCGAGGGCGTGCGCAAGTACGTCGACTGGCGGCTGCGAGCAGGCGCGCGAGCAGGCCGAGCGAGACGGAGGCGGCGGTGATCCCGGCCGGCGAGCCCGACGCCGAGGCCAAGCCGCGCCAGGTCCTGATCATCTCCGCCGACATCGGCGAGGGCCACGACCTGCCCGCGCGCGCGGTGGCGCGCGAGTTCCGCGACGAGGATCCCGACGCCCAGGTCTCGATCGTCAACGGCCTGCCGGCGATGGGGCCGGTCCTGACCAAGGTCCTGCGCGAGAACTCGGCCTTCATGTTCCAGCTGGCTGCCGTGGCTGTTCGACTTCCAGTACCGCTGTTCATGAACTTCGCGCCGACGCGCTGGCTCGTCGCGCAAGCTGCTGACGCTGCTCGGCGCGCCGCGGGCTGATGCGGCTGATCCGCGCCCACGACCCGGACCTGATCGTCTCGACCTATCCCGGGCGTGACCGCGGTGCTCGGCGAGCTGCGACGCAAGGGGCGCGCTCAACGTCCCCTGCTACTCGTCGATCACCGACCTGGCCGGGCTGCAGTTCTGGGCCCATCCCGGGATCGACCTGCACTTCATCACCCACCCCGAGTCGGCCGAGGAGGTCGAGCAGATCGCCGGCCCGGGCAGCGTGCGCTGGGCCAAGCCGCCGACGTCGCCGGCCTTCCTGGCCGCGCGCTCGCGAGCCGACGCGCGGCGCGCGCTGGCGCTGCCGGCCGAGGGCCAGGTGATCGCCGTCTCCGGCGGCGGCTGGGGAGTCGGCGACCTGGCCGGCGCCACCGCGCGCGGCGCTGCGAGGTCCAGGACGCCACCGTGCTCTGCCTGTGCGGGCGCAACGACAAGCTGCGCGCCAAGGTGGCGGCGCGCTTCGGCGGCGAGCCCCGGCTGCGGTGATGGGCTTCACCGACCGGATGGGCGACGTGCTCGCCGCCGCCGACGTGCTCGTGCACTCGAGCGCCGGCCTGACCGTGCTCGAGGCGATCATCCGCGGCTGCCCGGTCGTCTCCTACGGCTTCGGCTACGGCCACGTGCGGGCCTCCAACGCGGCGCTCGAGCGCTTCGAGCTGGCCCAGGTGGCGCGGCACGAGCAGCGACCTCGAGCCCGCGATCGCAGCGCGCGCTCGAGCATCGTCCCGAGCCCGACGGCCGCTTCGCCCGCCGCCCGTCGACCGCGTCGCTGATCCTCGGCGACGAGCGCCGCGCTCGCACCGGTGCCGCTCTGGCGGCTGCGCACCGTGCGCGCGGTCACCGCCGCTGGCCGCGGCGCTGCTGGTCGCCGGCTGGACGCTGACCGCCGGCGCCTCGTACTCGCTGGTGTCGCACTTCGCCCACATCCGGCCGGTGACCGCGGTCGGCCACCGACCGCCCCGAGGTCGGGGTGCTGATCGACGCTCCCGGGGCGCCAGATCCCGATGCTGGCCGGCCTGCTCTCGAGCTACGGGATCCACGCCTCGTTCGCGGCTCGCCCAGCCGTCCTCTCCGACGAGACCACGCGTGCTCGAGCTACGGCGACCAGGCGCTGCCGCGGCTGCCCCCGGGCGGCCTGGTCCGCTGGCTGGGTGCCCGCGGCCAGCTGCAACGCTGATCGGCGTCGATGGGCTATCGCCACCACTTCCTGTACGCCTCCAGCGGCCCGAGCGTCGGCCAGTGGCTGGTCGCCCAGGGCGCCGGCGGCCAGCTGGTGGCCGGAGCGGTCAGGCTCCAGGACCGCGACGACTCGCTCGGTTCGCTGCACCCGGGCGAGGTGGTGGAGGTCGTGGTCTCAGCAACCAGAGCCAGCTGATGCCGCTGCTCGGCAAGCTCCTCGTACGGCCTGCACGACGCGGCACCTCGAGGCGGTCCCGGTCGGGCGGCTGATCCGCGACGCCGGCACCACGGTCTGACGCATCCCGCCGCGCCGGCTCGCCATCTCGACTCGACGACGTGCGGCAGGCCGCCGACGCGCCTGCACGGGGTCGCCCACCGCACCCCGGTGCCGACGCTCGCGCACGCTCGACGAGCTGGTCGGAGGCTCGGCGTGTCGCTGAAGGCCGAGGCGTTTCAGCGCGGCGGCGCATTCAAGTTCCGCGGCGCCTACAACGCGATCTCCTCGCTGGAGCCCTGACGCGCTGGCGCGGGGCGTGTGCGCGGTCTCCTCGCGGCAACCACGCCCAGGCGGTGGCGCTCGCCGCCCGGCTGCTGCGGCAGCCACGCGGTGATCCTGATGCCGGGCGACGCCCCGGCGCTCAAGCGGGCGGCGACCGAGGGCTACGGCGCCGAGGTGGTCGAGTTCGACCGCTACCGCGACGATCGCGAGGCGCTGGTGCGCGCAGCTCGCCGCCGAACGCGGACCTGGCCCTCGTGCACCCGTACGACAACCCGCTGGTGATGGCCGGCCAGGGCACGGTGGCGCTTGGAGCTGCTCGAGCAGGCCGGCGAGCTTGACGCGCTGGTCGTCCCGGTCGGCGGCGGCGGGCTGATCTCCGGCTGCGCCACCGTGGTCAAGGCGCTGCTGCCGTCGGCGCGGGTGATCGGGGTGGAGCCGGCGGCCTCCGACGACGTGGCGCGCTCGCTGGCCAGCGGCCGGCGCGAGCGCGTGGAGGTGGGCCGGACGATCGCCGACGGGCAGCAGACCGACGCGCCCGGCGAGCTCACCTGGCCGGTGATCCCGGCGCTGGTCGACCAGGTGGTGACCGTCTCCGACGATCAGATCGTCGACGCGATGCGGCTCATGTTCGAGCGGATGAAGCTGGTGGCCGAGCCCAGCGGCGCGTGTGCGCTGGCCGCGCTGACCTCGGGCGCGGTGCGGTTGCCAGACCAGCGGGTCGGCGTGGTGGTGTCCGGGGGCAACGTGGGCGCCGACGCCTTCGCGCGACGCTCATCGCGCTCGACGACGGTCTGAGGCCGCCGCGTACCAGTGCACGCCGCGGGTGGCCTGCGCGAACGCCCGCTGCTCGGCCTCCTTGCGGCGGTCAGGCTTGGGGTCACCCTCGGAGAACAGCTGGTAGGCACGGTTGGCCACCAGGTCCTGGGCGCCCGGGGGCGATCGCGTAGGTGAGCTGGCCGAGGCTGCCCAGCGTGCTGGCGATCCGCTTGGGCCGCTTGCGAATCGCCTCGGAGATCATGTCCGCTGCCTCCTCCGGGCTCAGGGTCGGGAAGCGGTCGTAGGTCTTGGTCGGCGCGATCATCGGGGTGCGCACCAGCGGCATGTACACCGTGGTGACGTGGACGCCGTCGCCGATGATCTCCGGCGCGATCGAGCGGGAGAAGGCGTCGAGCGCCGCCTTGGAGGCCAGGTAGGCGGCGAAGCGCGGCGTGTTGACCTGCAGCCCGATGCTGGAGATGTTGACGATGTGGCCGGTCCCGTGGTCGCGCATGATCGGCAGCAGCTTGAGGATCAGCTTCACCGGCGCGAAGTAGTTCAGCGCCATCGTCCGCTGGTAGTCGTGAAAGCGGTCGTAGGAGCGATCGACCGACCGGCGGATCGACTTGCCGGCGTTGTTGACCAGGATCTCGACGACGCCGTGGTCGCGGAGCACCTCGTCGGCCATGCGGTCGATGTCGTCGACGTCGGAGAGATCGGCGGGATGGACGTACGCCGTGCCCCCGGCCTGCTTGATCTCGTCGGCCACCTCCTCAAGCTTTGTCCGCGTGCGCGCGACCAGCAGCACGGTCCCGCCCGCCTCGCCGAGCTTGAGCGCCGCGGCGCGGCCGATGCCCGAGGAAGCCCCGGTGATGAGGATCGTGCGTCCCTTGACCGCGTCCTCGAGCGACTGGGCCAGGATCCCGCCGGCGCCGGGGATCCGCTTGCCGAACGCCCGCAGCGTGCGGACGCCACTGACCGCCACGTCGGTGATGTCAGGAGCCATGTCTACAGATCCGCCCCTCTGCCTGGATGCGGGCGCAATTGAGCACTGTCGCTCTCCTCTCGTGAGCCGGAGGCGAGCATATAGCCCACGGGTTCGCCGCGTGGGGCAGCCGGGCCGGACCGCCGGGCCGGGCCGCCGGGCCGGGCCGCCCACCGTCGTATCCTCGCGCGTCGGCGCCGCGGGCTCTGCGTTGTTGCTCAGCCGCCGCGTCGCTGGCGGTTGCCCGTCAGCGACCCTCGCCGTCCACGATCCGCTGCAGCTCGTTGGCGGCGTCGGCGTCGGCGTCGGCCCGGTCGTAGTCGGCCCGCAGCTCGCTCAGGCTGGCGTTGCGCTCCGATGCCCAATCGTCGTTGAGCTCCTCGGCCATATTGCTCAACTCGGCCGCTCGCTCATTGGCCTGCACCAGCGCGACCGCGGAGTCGGGGTCCTCGAAGCTCTGCTCGTGTGAGATCTCGGTGCGGACCCGGCCGTCGGGAGCCAGCAGCCGACCGACCAGGGAGATCCTGACCTTGCCGTTCTCGGCCGAGGTGTACACCGTGTATCCGAGCTTGCCCCGGGCGGCGATGTCGGCGGCCACCTCGAGGTTGCCGGCGAACGCGGAGTAGCCCGCGATGTCGGTGGGACGAAACCGCTTGAGGGCGAGGAGCTCGATCGGCTCGTAGGTCTCGGAGCCGAAATGCCGCTTGTGCCTGGCGTCGCGGCTCAGGGAGATCTCCACAAAGGGTCCCGCCCGCAGTCCACGCACTACGTATGACTCCATTTCCGACGCCGGAAAGGCCTGAAACCTGAACGACAGATCGCTTCCCAATATTGGTCCCTCGATTCCCGTGGGCGATCGTCAGCCACACCGTATCGGAACGGAGCGCGCGCGGTCAGGTTTTGCCGCTGAGCTTGCCGCTGAGCTTGCCGACCAGGAGCTCTACCGAGCGCTCCAGGTCGGCCAGCGTCGCCTGGTCGACGCTGGCGATCCCCAGCTTGCGGTTCAGCCACGCGTTGATCTCGCGATGGCTCGTCCCGTCGCGCCGCCTGACCTCGGACACCAACCGGTGTCGTTCGTCACGCAGACGGGCCCGCCGCTCGAACGCCGGAGGCTCGGATCCCAGGTCGGTCTCATCTGGCTCGGCTCGCTGTTGGTCCTCGGCGGGTGAGGCTCGCGGCGCCGTCGGCCACGGCACCGCCCTCGCGGCGGCGGGCGCGGGAGAGCCGAACAGGGTCATCTGAGGGGCCACGTCAGCGCTCAGGGGCACGAACTCAGGGGTTGGACCGCGCTCGGTCTCCCGCCGCTCGGCCCGCTCCTGCTCGAGGAGATCCTCGTCCTCGCCGGGGCGCCGCAGCGCCCGTCGCAGCTCCTGCTCGATCGTGGCGGCGTGATCGCGCAGGACCGGGTCGGCGGGCACGTACAGCCAGCTCGGCTCCGCCGGGCGTCCCGGCAGCGTGCGCACGAACCGGCCCACGATCTGGCGGAAGATCAGCGCTGTCTTGGCCGCGGTGGCGTACACGCCGACTCGAAGGCGCGGGATGTCGACCCCCTCCGACACCATGTTGACGGCCACGATCCAGGGATCCTTCGAGTTCGTAAACGCGGCCAGCTTGGCCGCCGCCCGCGGCTCGGCGTGCAGCACCACCAGCGGCACACGTCCCGTGACCTCCCTCAGCAGCGCCGCGATCCGCCGCGCGTGCTCGGAGTCGGCGGCCACCACCAGCCCGCCGGCATCGCGATGACCCTGATGGCGGATCTCCCGCAGCTTGGCGTCGGCCTCGCCGAGGATCCGCTGCAGCCCGTCGGGCAGGTCGGTCGAGATCGCCGTCCGGTAGCGCCGGCTCGCCTCCCGGGTCGACAGGACGGTCTCGAACGTCGACTCGATCACCTCGTCGCCGCTGCGCCACGAGAGGCGTGCCGTCGTAGGCCACGAAGCAGACCGGCCGGCAGATCCCTTCCGCGACCGCTTCCGCGTAGCTGTATGAGACGTCGGGCTCGGCCAGTCCCTCGGCGTCGTAGCTGACCCCTGGGATCGGGGTGGCGTCGGAGCGAAACGGTGTTCCCGACAGCAGCAGCCACCGTGGACAGGACGCAAACGCCTTGGCGAACCCCACGCCCCAGGTCAGCTCCTCGCCCAGGTGGTGTGCCTCGTCGGCGATCACCAGAGTGCGGCGCGGCAGTGTCCGTCCCCAGCGGGTCGGCGCCTTGGCGATCCGGGCGTAGGTCACCGAGACGCCGTGAAAGCCGGTCGGCGGCCGGGGTGAGTTGGCGTCCGGCGCCAGGTCGACTCCGAGGCCGTCGGCGGCGCGCGCCCACTGCTTGGTCAGCGGCGCGGTGGGACACGCGATCACCACCCCGCTCACGTTCCCGGCGGCCAGCTGATCGCGCGCGAGCTCGAGCGCAGGACGGGTCTTGCCCGCTCCCGGAGCGGCCGAGAGCAGGAACGGACCCTCGCTCCAGCCGGCCATCGCGGCAAGCGCGCGTCGCTGCCAGGATCGCAGTGGCGAGCGGTTTGTCTGTCGGCGGGGAGTGGGCACGGGTCGCGCATCGTGAAGGACGCGCCGGACGAAAAGAGGGGTGTCCTGGCGCGGCGGGGGAACTCGCCCTCACGAGCGGGTCCGTCCGGCTCGGGTGCGAACATACGTTCGGATGATCGCCTGTGTCCTGATCCCTCGGTTCGCGCTCACCACCGCCAGTCGGCGATCGGTCCGAGCTGCTGCGACGCCGGTCGCGCTGGCGCCGGAGCCCGGTGGGGCCCAGCAGGTGGGCGAGGTCTCGCTGGCCGCGGAGGCGTTCGGCGTGCATCCTGGCATGCGGCTGGGGGAGGCGCTCGCGCGCTGTCCGCGTCTGACCCTGGTCCCGCCGGACCCGGCCGGCGTTGCCGACGCTTGGGAGCGGCTGCTGGTGCGGCTGGAGTCGATCGGGGCGGCGGTCGAGCCCGAGCGTCCCGGGCCTGGTGTGCTTCGACGCGCGGGGGCTGCTGAAGCTGCACGGGGGGATCGAGGGGGTGCTGGCCAGCGCGCAGGCGAGCCCTGCGTCTGCCGGCTCGGTTTGGGGTGGCGCCCTCGCGGTTTGCCGCCGTGGCGGCGGCGACGAAGGCTCGGATCCGCCGTCCGGAGATCGTGAGCCCGGAGCCCGGTGGACTGCTCGCGGGGCGGCGGGGGTGGGATGAGAAGGCCGGTCGCGCGCGGGCGCGTGCCTATCTCGCGCCGCTGCCGGTCGCTCTCCTGCGCGCCCGGCCCGCGCTCGCCGAGCTGCCCGAGGCGCTCGAGCGCCTGGGCGTTGGAACGCTGGGCGAGCTCTCCGAGCTGCCCGCCGCCGCCCTCGCCGATCGATTCGGCAGGCTGGGACTGCTGGCGCACGAGCTGGCCAACGGGGGCGACAGCTCGCTCAGCCCGCGGCCGGCGAGCGAGTTCCTGCGCGAAGCGCTCGAGCTGCCCGAGGCGGCCTCGGGACTCCAGCTCGAGCGTGGTCTCGGCCTGCTGATTGACCGTCTGCTGGCCCGGCGAGAACGGCGCGGGCGAACGTTCAGGTCGGTCGTGATCTCCGCCGTGCTGGTCGAGCAGGGAGGCACGTGGCGTGAGCAGGTCGTGTTCCGCGAGGCGCTGGCCGACCCGGTCCGGATGCGGCTGGCGCTGGCGCCGCGGCTGGCGGCGATGCCGGCGCCGGCGGAGGTGCTCAGGCTGGCGGTCGAGCGCTTCGGACCGCTGGCCAGCGACCAGCGGGCGCTGCTCGAGGATCCGGCGGCCGCTCGGGCCGCCCGGCTGCGGGAGGCGATCCGCCAGGCACGCGCCGCCGCCGGACCCGACGCCGCGCTGCGTGTGCTGGAGGTCGATCCCGACTCGCGCTTTCCCGAGCGGCGCGCGGTCCTGACCCCGTTCGAGGGATGACGGTCTCGGGGATGACGTATGTGCGGAGTACCGGTGGTGGTAACGGATGAGCGGGCCCCGCCGGCTGTCGGTTCCACGCGCGTGGCGGTCGATGCCGACCCGGAGGGACGGCCGCTGGTCGTCGACAGCCGCGACCGTCGACGCGGTCCGCGAGTCGTGGCTGATCGAGGACCGGTGGTGGACCGAGAAACCCGCTGCGGCGGTTCTACTGGGAGGTGGTCACCACCTGTGGCCGCGACGAGGTGGTGTTCAACGACCTGCGCAGCGGGAGGTGGTGGCGGCAGCGCTGAACTCCACGACCGAGTCCTAGACTGACCCGCGATGACCGATTCACACGCGCACGTCGAGCCGGAACCCGTCGAGCCCGGACACGTCGATCCCGGACCTTCGAGCCCGGACCGGTCGCGGTCGGCACCTGGAGCGGTGGGCGCTTCATGCACTTCGGCGAGCCGGTTGACGATGAGCGCTTCCTGGCGCTGATCACTCCCGACGACCGGATCAGCACCGTCATCACCGCCGACGTCTACGGCACCGGTGAGGCCGACTCGATGCTCGGGCGCGCCCTCGCCGGCCGGCCCCGTGACAGCTTCTGCGTCGTCGGGCGCCGTCGGCCACGACTTCTACGACGGCGAGCGCCAGGGCGCCAAGGGCTTTCCCGCGCTTCACCGACCCGGCTCTGCGCGGCCCCGACGATTACGCCGATTACCTGCGGATGGCCACCGAGCGCAGCCTCGAGCGCTGCGGCCTGGACGCCTTCGACCTGCTGCTGCTGCACAACCCCGACCGCATCGGCTACACCAGCGAAGCCGTCTGGAACGGGATGGCGGCGCTGCGCGATGCCGGGCTGACCCGGATGATCGGGATCGCGCCCGGTCCCGGCCAACGGCTTCACGCTCGATCTGATCGACTGCTTCGAGCGCTTCGGGCCGCTGCTCGACTGGGCGATGATCATCCTCAACCCGCTGGAGCCGTGGCCGGGCGAGCTGGTGCTCGAGCGCGGCGCGCGGACGCGAGCGTCAAGCTGATCACCCGGGTGGTCGACTACGGCGGCCTGTTGTTCGGCGATCTGCTCCCCGGCCAGGAGATGGCGCCGCGCGACCACCGGGCCTTCCGCCCCGCCGGCTGGATCGAGGCCGGGCGCGAGCGCCTCGGGCAGATGCGCCCGATCGCCGAGCGCACCGGGCTGACCACGATCCAGCTCGCCTGCCAGTGGAACCTCGCCCACGCGCCCGTGGAGTGCGTGGCGCCGACGCTGATCCAGGAGGTCGGGCCGCAGGCGCGCCCGATCGAGGACAAGCGCGCCGAACTGGCCGCGCTGCCGTCGGAGATCCGCCTCACCGCCGACGACGTGGACGTGATCCGGCGCCTGGGCGACAACACCGGTTGCATGGCGCTCAAGGGCGCGAACCCGCAGTACGACGGTGACGCGCTGCCCGACCGGTGGACGCTCGACGAGCAGCTCGTGCAGGTGGCCCGCCGCTGGCGGATCGAGCCCGACCGCGACCTCGCCCAGCGGGTGGCGGCGTGAGCTTCCGCTGACCGGCGGCTGCGCCTGCGGCGCGGTCCGCTTCGAGATCACCTCGCCGCTGCATCGGCGCTCTACTGCCACTGCACCCGCTGCCAGCGCCGGACCGGTACCGCCGCCTCGGCCAACGGCCGCACGCGAACCCGGGTCGTTCCAGGTCACCCAGGGCGAGGATCGCCTTCGCGCCTGGCGCCCCGAGGACGGAGCCGAGAAGTGGTTCTGCGGCGACTGCGGCTCGGCGCTCTTCAGCCGTGCATCGACCCCACGGCGCGATCGGCGTGCGCCTGGGAACGCTTGACTCAGACCCCGGCGTCGCGCCGAGCGCCCGCCAGTTCGTGGCCTACGCCGCCGGCTGGGAGCCGATTCCCGACGACGGGCTGCCCCGCTACCCCGAGAGCGCCGTCGAACTCCGAGCCGATCGCCTAGGGCGTTGGGTCCGGGCCCGTCGAGCTCCTCGCGAATCCACTCGCAGCCGACCGACAGGTCCTCGACCCCGATCGCAGCGGTCACGTTGAGCCACATCCCGTAGCGGAAGAAGTCGTCGATCCGCTCGCCGTCGGCGCCGGAGAGCGCTTGGACGTGCGCTACCAGCTGGGCGTACAGGGTGCGCACCCGGGCCCGGATCTCCTCATCGTCGCAGGCGGCGTAGGACTGAAGCTGAAGCATCAGGTAGTCGCGATCTGACTCCAGCAGCTTCACGTAGGCGTCGCCCATCGCGGTGAGCACGTCGGTGTCGGGCAGCGCGATCGCCGGATCGAACTCCGCCGCCCCCTGGGTGAAGCGTTCGGCGATCCCGGCGAAGCAACGTTCGACGGCGGCCAGGAACAGCTCGCGCTTTGAGCCGAACAGGCTGAACACGTACGGCTGCGCTACGCCCACCTTGCGCGCGATCCGGTCGACGGGAGTGCCGTGCAGGCCGCCCTGCGCGAACTCGTGCACGGCCGCCTCGATCAGCGCGTCCCGGCGCTCGGCGGCCGGGACGCGCTGACGCGGGGTCTTAGGTTCGCTATTGGAGGTGGTGGCCATGTCTCGTCCGTGGAGATCGATCCTACGCGACGGTCAGGCCGACGCCGGCGCCAGGTGCAGTTCCTGGGCCTGCGCCTTCTCGGCCGCCTCCACGCTGGCCTGCTCGGCGGCGGTGGCCCGGGTGCTGAACGGGAACACCACCGGGATCAGGGCGCCGACGGCCAGCACCGCGGCTCCGACCCACATCGCCGGCTGCAGCCCGTCCACGAACGCCTGCGGTGACGTGTAGCCGCCGTGGGCGGTGAACACCGTGGCCAGCACCGAGACGCCCAGCACGCCGCCCAGCTCCCGGATCGCGTTGGTGGCGCCCGAGGCCTGCCCGGCCTGGTCGGTCCGGACCGAGGACAGAACCGCGTTGGCGGCCGGTGCGAACACCAGGGCCATGCCCGGCGCCACCGAGGACGAACGGGGCGATCATGCTGACGTAGCTGGTGTCGACGCTGGCCAGCGCGGCCAGCCAGCCCAGCGCTACGGCCTGCAGCCCCAGCCCGGCCGCCATGAACAGACGGCTGCCGAAGCGCTCGGAGAAGAAGCCGGCCAGTGGCGAGACGACCATCGTCGCGCCGGTCCACACCAGGAGCTTGACCCCGGCCTGCAGCGGAGTGTTCCCCAGCACGTTCTGCAGGAACTGGCTGAGGAAGAAGATCGAGCCGAACATCCCGAAGTACATGGCCAGCGACACCGCGTTGGTGACCGCGAAGCCGCGCCGGGCGAAGAAGCTCATCGGCAGCATCGGCGCCTCGGTACGCCGCTCGTGGACGATGAAGGCGATCGTCAGCGCCACGCCGGCGGCCAGCGACGACGAGCACCCGGTGCTGGTCCAGCCCAGCGACTGGCTGCGGATCAGTCCGAACACGATCCCGAACAGGCCGGTCGAGCCCAGTCCCAGTCCCGGCAGGTCGAGCTGGCGCGAGGGGCCGTGGCTCTCGGCAGACGCACACGGGCCAGCGGCACCAGCATCAGGCCGATCGGCACGTTGATCCAGAAGATCCAATGCCACGAGGCCGCCTGCACGACGGCGCCGCCGACCAGCGGGCCGAGCGCGACGGCGATCCCGCTCACGCCCGACCAGACGCCGAGCGCCATCCCCCGCCGGTCGGGCGGGAAGGCGTCGGCCAGCAGGGTCAGGGTCAGCGGAGTCGCGATCGCGGCGCCGATCCCCTGCGTGGCGCGGGCCGCGATCAGCAGGTCGATCGACGGGGCCAGCGCGGCGGCCGCCGACGACAGGGTGAACAGGGCGATCCCGACCATGAACATGCGCCGGCGCCCGTAGCGGTCGCCGAGCGCGGCGCCGGTCAGCAGCAGCACGGCGTACGACAGGACGTAGGCGTTCACGGTCCACTCCAGCGACTGGATCGAGGCGCCCAGGTCGCGGTGGATGCTCGGCAGCGCGACGCTCACGACGAGGTTGTCGAGCACCACCATGAACAGTCCGAGCGAGACGATCGCCAGGGTCCAGGCCCTCCGGCGCGTCTCTGTCATTTGCTCATCAGGCCTCCTAAGTGATTAGTGACTACTAACTAAGAGCTGCCGCGTAGATTAGCAGCCACTAATAACTTGTCAAGGCCGTCGATCAACCGTCGCGATCGAGCCGCGCCTCCCGCCGGGTCGGCTGAAACAGCTCGACCGGGTTGCCGGCCGGGTCTTCGACCAGGACCTGGTTGCCGCCGACTCCCTCGACGATCTCGTTACGGAACCGGGCGCCGGCGGCGCGCAGAGTGCTCACCAGCGACTCCAGATCGTCGACCTCGAGTTGGAAGCGGTTCCAGCCCCCCGGGGTGGGATTGGTCCCGTCGGGCATGGCGGCGCCGCCGCCGGGGCCGCCGCCCGGCGCGCTCAGCACCAGCCGCAGGTCTCCGCGGCTGAGCATCGCGAACGTCGGCGCTGGGTGCATGACCTCCTGGAAGCCCAGTTGCCGGCAGTAGAACTCGATTGCGGCGTCGACGTCGTCGACGATGTAGCGAACGCTGACGGTGGCCATGTTCTCCTCCTGGTGGGCGGGCGTTTTCTGAAACGTATGCGTTTCACAGCGATACGTCAACGTCTCGTAAGGCAGATAAGCTGCCTCCTCGATGGCCGAGCGCGACGATCGGATCGATCCACGGATCGAGCGTTCCCGTGCCGTGATCCTCGAGGCCGCCGTGCAGGAGCTGGCCGAGGCCGGCTACGGCGGCGTGACGATCGAGTCAGTGGCGGCTCGAGCCGGCGTGGGGAAGTCGACGATCTACCGCCACTGGCCCGACAAGCTCGAGCTGATTGCGGACGCGTTCGAGACCTTCCACGAGCAGATGGTCCCCGATCTCGGCGATCGCTCCGCGCGCGAGTGCATCGAGCTGCTGCTCGGTCACGTCGCCGAGGTGGTGGTCGACTCGATCTTCTCCCGCTGCATCCCCGCCCTGATCGAAGGCGCCGAGCGTGATCCCCGCGTCCGCGCGTTTCATCATCGCTATTCGGCGACACGCCGCCAGGTTCTGATCGACGAGATCTCGCGTGGGATCCGGCAGGGGGAGTTCCGGAGCGATCTCGACCCCGAGCTGGCCACCGCGGCGCTGCTGGGCTCGCTCTTCTACCGGCGGCTGATGACCGGCGAGCCGTTCGATCCCGGGCAGGCGCCGGCGCTGGTCACCACGGTCCTCGGGCCTCCGCCCCCCTGAGTGCTGCGGCGTGTCTCGGGCGGGTCCGTCCTGCCCTGATGCGAACATACGTTCGTCGTGTACGCGGAGCTTCATTGCCACTCGGCGTTCTCGTTTCTCGACGGTGCCTCGCTGCCCGACGAGCTGGTCCCGACGGCGCTGGGGCTGGGCTACGAGACGCTGGCGCTGACCGACCACAACTCGGTCTCGGGCTCGATGGAGTTCGCGGTCTCCGCGCGAGCGCTTGGGCTGCGCGCCATCCACGGGGCTGAGATCGACCTCGATGACGGCCGCCATCTGACGCTGCTGGTGCAGGACGCCACCGGGTGGTCGAACCTGTGCCGCATCCTCACGCGGGCGCACGCGCACACGCGCGACGGCCGGCGAGGGCGAGCCGCCCAGCGATCCGGAGATACCGGTGGAAGACGGTGCTGGAGCGGGCGGAGGGACTGGTCTGCCTGAGCGGCTGCGCGCTGCGCGGCGTCCACGACGAGGCCACGCTGCGGCGGCTGCTTGGCGCGTTCGGCGCCGACCGCCTGCGGATCGAGCTCCAGCGGCCGCTGCTGCGCGACGACCGGGCACGCAACCGGCGGCTGCAGGGGCTGGCGCGGCGGCTCGGGGTGCCCTGCGTGGCCACCGGTAACGTGCACGCCCACGCTCGCGCGCGGGCGCCGCTGCAGGACGCGTTCGTGGCCGTCCGCCTGCACACCACGCTTGATGCCTCCGAGCCGCAGCGGCGCGGGAACTTCAGCCACGTGCTCGCCTCCCCGGAGGCGATGGCGGCCCGCTTTGCCGAGCACCCGGAGGCGGTCGCCGAGACCGAGCGCCTGGCCGACCGGCTGCGCTTCGACCTGGGCAGCGACCTCGGCTACCGCTATCCGGGCGCCGAGGACGCCGACGCCATGCGCAATCTGGCCGAGCTGTGCGGCGTGCGGATGCGCGAGCGCTACGAGCACGCCGTCCGCCGGTCTGCGCGAGCGCGCGCGAGGCGCGCCTGGAGGAGGAGATGCGGATCATCGAGCTCGCTGGGCCTGCCGGGCTTCTTCCTGCTGCACCACGACATGCTCGAGCTGGCCCGGGAGGTGGCGGTCGAGGTGCGGGGTCCCGACAGCGCCCGGGCTCTGCTGCCGCCCGGCCGGGGCCGGGGCTCCAGCGTCTCCTCGATCGTCTGCTACCTGACCGGCCTCTCGCACGTCGACCCGATCGCCAACGAGCTGCTGATCGGGCGCTTCCTCAACGAGGAGCTGACCTCGCTGCCCGACATCGACCTCGACTTCCCGCGCGACATCCGCGAGAAGCTGATCCCGCGCGTGCACGAGCGCTACGGCCACGACCGCTCGGCGCTGGTGGCCGCGTTTCCCACCTACCGCGCCCGCGGGGCGATCCGGGAGCTGGGCAAGGCGCTGGGCCTGCCGCCGGGAGAGATCGAGCGGGTGGCGCGGGGCAGCGAGGGGTGGGACGCGCGCGAGGTGGCAAGGACATCGAGAGCACCGGACAACGTCACACCCCCCCGACGGGCCGCTGGGCGTGGCTGGCGCGGCTGGCCGCCGAGGCCCATGGCCTGCCCCGCCATCTGTCCCAGCACTCGGGCGGGATGATCGTCGCCACCCGGCCGCTGATCGACTGCTGCCCGATCGTCCCGGCGGCGATGGAGGGCCGCCAGATCGTCCAGTGGGACAAGGACTCCTGCTCGGACGCGGGCTTTCTGAAGATCGACCTGCTCGGGCTGGGGATGCTGTCGGCGGTCGAGCGCACGCGTCGAGCTGATCGCGCGGACCCGGGGCGAGCGGATCGATTTGTCACGCATCCCCTACGACGACCCCGCCACCTACGAGTGCATCCAGAACGCCGACACCACCGGCGTGTTCCAGATCGAGAGCCGGGCCCAGATGGCGTCGCTGCGGCGCACCCGGCCGGCGAACCTGAAGGACATCACGATCCAGGTGGCGATCGTCCGCCCCGGTCCGATCCAGGGCGGGGCGGTCAACCCCTACATCGAGCGCCGCCAGCGGATGCGCGTCGATCCCGACTACCAGGTCCCCTACGAGCATCCGTCGCTGGAGGCGGTGCTGGGCGAGACGCTGGGCACGATCATCTTCCAGGACCAGGTGCTGGAGGTGTCGATCGCCTTCGCCGGCTTCAGTCCGGGAGAGGCCGAGGGTCTGCGGCGGGCCATGAGCCGCAAGCGCTCGGAGGCGGCGATCGAGGCCTATCACGAGCGCTTCGTGATCGGCGCCCAGCGCAAGCACGGCGTCGATCGCAGAGACGGCCGAGCGGGTGTTCGCGATGGTCCAGGGCTTCTCCGGCTTCGGCTTCCCCAAGGCTCATGGAGCCGCCTTCGGCCTGCTCGCCTACCAGTCGACCTGGCTGCGCGTCCACTACACGCCCGGAGTTCCTGTGCTCGCTGCTCAACGAGCAGCCGATGGGCTTCTACCCGCCCGACGCGCTCGTCCACGAGGCCCAGCGCCGGGGGATCGAGGTGCTGGCGCCCGACGTCAACGAGAGCGGGGTGGAGTGCGAGATGGAGGACGGGCCGGGCGGGCGGGTGCGGATCGGGCTGGGCTACGTCCGCGGGGTCCGCGGCAACGAGGTGCAGGCGCTGGTCGCCGCCCGCGAGGCGGGCGGGCGCTTCCGCAGCCTGTCGGACCTGGCCTCGCGAGCCGGCTCGGGCGCCTCCTCGCTGGAGCTGCTGGCCTGGTCGGGCGCGTGCGACTCGCTGGCCGGTGACGGCCAACCGGGGGCTCGGCCGCGGCGCACTGGCCCTCTGGCAGCTGGGGGTGATGACGCCCGGGCGCCGGGTGCCCGGCGGCACTCAGCTGGCGCTGCCTCTGGATCTGCCCGCTCCGCCGTCGCTGCACGCGCTCTCGCAGCTGGGAGGCGATGCTGGCCGACTACGCCACCACCGGGCTGACGGTGCGGCCCGCACCCGCTGGCGCTGCTGCGCGACCGGCTGCCCGCGGACGTGGTGCACCAGCGCCGATCTGGAGCGCCTTGAGCACGGACGGCGGGTCCGGGTCGGCGGCCTGGTGGTGGCGCGCCAGCGGCCGGGAACGGCCAGCGGGGTCGTGTTCCTCCTGCTCGAGGACGAGTTCGGGACGATCAACCTGATCGTTCCGCCGGCGATCTACGAGCGCCACCGCCTGACGGTCAGGACCGAGCCGCTGATGCTGGCCGAGGGCAAGCTCGAGCGCTCCGCCGCGGCCGGCGGGGCCATCAACGTGCTGGTCGACCAAGGTCGGCCCGATCGACGCGCCCGACCGGCTGGTCGCCGACATCAAGGACTTCTCGATGCTCGACGAGCAGGTCCGGCGCGGGCTTGGCCGAGCAACGGGCGGCCGCCGGCGCCGGAGCCAGCGTCGAGCGGGAGGCGGTGCACGGCGGGTGGCAGCGAGGCCGAGGACTTCCGGGCCGTCGCGCCGCCGGTCATGAGCTTTGCCTCTGGGCGGCGGCGATGACGCGGCACGGCGCTACCGAGCAGCCCATCCTCCCGCGCGCGCGATAAGGTGCCGCTCACGTGCTCGCCGTTGCTGCATTTATCGCCTTTTGGGTCGTGCTCGGCCCTTGGGCTGTTCTTCCTCGCCTCGCGGCGGGCCCGGCGGCGCGCGGGCGACCGTCCAGCGCAGCTGGCGCGCAGCGCCAACCGGCTCGCGCGGTCACGTTCGCGTGGTGGCGATCGGCTTCGGGATCGCGCTGCCCGCTGTGTTCCTGACCGGCAACCACTCCCACGCCAGCGCCCAGGTGGGCGGGATCAAGCTCAACGACTGCCGAGCGGCCGGCCGCGAGCTGTTCGGCGAGCACTGTGCCGTATGCCACACGCTGGCCGCCGCCAACGCGATCGGCAAGGTCGGCCCCAACCTGGACACGCTCAAGCCGCCGGCCTCGCTGGTCCTGCACACCATCAACTACGGCTGCCTGCCGAACGCGCCGTCAAACTCGCAGCAGCAGCTGCCTGGGCTACGGCGTGATGCCGGCCGACGTGGTTCAGGGTCTCGACGCCCAGGACGTGGCCAGCTTCGTCGCCAAGGTCGCGGGCAAGGAGTAGTCCCCGCAGGCGGGGCGCTCGCGCGGGCTCCGCCGCGGCGAGGCCCCTACATATCGGCTCCCACGCATGGGCGCTCGTGCGCCGGCGCGCGTCGCCTGAGGGGTGCAAGCATCGTCCGGCGGGGAGGCAAGCGTCCCCAGTGGGGAAGGTGAGCGGACCTGTCCGCGGGTGCCCGGGGTCGGCCAGGAGATAGTTCCCGGAAACTCCGGGGAACGTGCTGACTGACACGATGTCTCCGTCCGAGACCGTTGTTAAGATCGCGCTCCCGGTAATGCCGAGTGAGGTCTCCTACGACGATCGCTGGGCCGGTGCCGCCGCTGGTACCACCGCTGGTGAGTCACGCCGCCGCTCGCCCAGCCCCGCCCTGCCCGCGGGCTCGCAACCCGGCTCCGCCGGGGTGTCCGCGGGTCGAGTGCCCCAGGATCGAGTGCCCCGGGTCGACATGACCGGACGGGCGCGTGTGGCCGGCGTGGCCGAGGATGCCCAGGGCGAGGGCGTGCCCGGGCGCCGGACGGTGACGATCACCGGCCGCGGCGAAGAGGCGTGGCATTCGCGCAACGGGACGCGGCCCTCGCGGGCGGCTCGCCACCAGCACCACCTCAAGCGCCACGAGCGGGCCGGGTTCAGGCCCGACCGGGTGGCGATGTGGGCCGTGCTGCTCGGCGTGTTGCTGATGCTGGCGGCCGCCGCCAGCTCACACGCGGCCGTGATCGCCTTGCTGCACTGAGCCGCGCGCGCTGAGGCGCACCTGCCGGCAGCGATGGCTAGCGGTGTGCCGGCGGCAGCGCGTCGCGGCGGCACGGGTGGTGGTGGGCTGCCGGGCGGCAGTGCGTCGGCGGGCCGCACGGGTGGTGTGTGGCTGCCCGGCGGGGGTCTCGATTAGCCAACTCACGCGGCCCGGTGATCCGGTCTTTAACCCCTTACGTAAAAGGAAATTGCGCCCCGGAGCACCCTTGTGCGAAAGGCGCACGAGAGATAAACTTATCTACCGTAAGTAGATGGGAAAAATAAAGGGGAGGCCTCACCAGCCGTCCCTTCCTGAGAGCCCTGGTGGTCACATGAAGACACCGATGAGCAGATTCCAAATACACGACGACCTTACGGCGCCGGAGGGTTCGGTGGCCGTGCTGCGCGGCGCGCTTGCGTCCGGCGGCCAGCTGCCCAATTTCCTCGGCGTGCTGGCCGGCTCGCCGGCCGCACTCCGGGCCTACGCGCGGTTTCGGTCAGAGCTGCGCCACGGCCGGCTGACGCTTCCCACGCTGGAGCGGATCGCCCTCGCCGTGGCCGAGCACTACCACTCCGAGCCCGGGATCGCCATGCATTCCCGCGCCGCTCGGGCGGCCGGGCTCGCGCTGGATGAGGTGGCGCTGGCCCGCAAGTTCAGCTCCAAGGACGAGCGCGAGGCGACGCTGCTCCGCTACCTGCAGGCGCTCCTTGAGGACGGCGGCCGGCCCCCGATGCACCTCCATGAGGAGGCACGCGAGGCGGGCTGGGACGACGAGCAGATCCTCGAAGGGATCGCCGCGGTGACGCTGGAGGGTTTCGCAGCAATGGTGAACGTCGCCGGGGAGGTGCCGGTGGACGGCTCATCGGAGGCATCGAGGGCCCTCGAAGCCGCGTAGCCGCGTAAGCTCTGTGCCACCTCATGGCCGCTGACGAGCAGACCGCCACGGGTTACGAAGCGCGAAGCAAGCCCTGCTGCCCCCTCTACCACGAAGCCGTCGAGCTGGTGGGCCGGCGCTGGACCGGCGCCATCCTTCGTGTGCTCATGGACGGCCCGCTGCGCTTCTCCGAGATCGCCCAGGCGATCCCGGAGTTGTCGGACCGGCTCCTGTCTGAGCGCATGAAGGAACTGGAGGGGCGCGGCATCGTGGAGCGCACGGTGATCGCAGGGCCTCCCCTCCGGGTTCAGTACGAGCTGTCGGAGATGGGCCACGAGCTCGAGCCAGCGCTCGCCGAGATCCAGACCTGGGCGCGGCGCTGGCTTGGTCACCGCCCCGCCGCGGCCAAGACGTAGCCTCCGTCCTACTGCAGGCTGGCGCTCCGCGTCCCAGAGCTGTCGGTCCAGGTGAGCCGAGCCCCGGTCAGTCGGAGCGAGCTGGCGCTGATCCCGGCGTCGGCATCGAGCAGCCGCACGCGGCCCTCCGTCTGAGCGAGCACCCCGGTCGTCTTCCGATGGCTGAGGATCGAGCGCGAGCTGCCGATCCAGGCGACCCGGCCGGCGGGGCTGACCACGATCGCGGTGACCGACTGAATCGACTCCGGGCCGGTGGGATCGGTGACGGCGGCATCGGAGCTCAGCTTCGCGCCGTCGGTCAGACGGCGGACGATCACCTGGGTGGTGCTCATGTCCACGCCGCAGCTGCTGAGGGCATAGGCGGCGAGCCGGCCGCTGACCGCCACCGCCTCGACCACGTGTGATTTGACGCAGCGGCCGGAGCCGCCCAGCCGGTATTGGCCGCCGCCAGTGGCGCAGCCGAAGACAGAGTGACCGCTGGAGTAGACCTCGGCCCGGCTGGCCACCGCGATCGTGCGCGCGCCGGCCGGAGCGCAGCTGGCATGCACCGTCGCCGTGGCCGGTGCGGCGGTGGACGAGCTACAGGACGAAAGCATGCAGAGCGCCGCCAACAGTCCTAAGTAGCGCAGCACGATCCAACATTATTGGACGGTCCGGCCGGACCGAAGGGCGTGGTCTGGGCGGCCACGGCGACGGCGGCCGGTGGCACACCAGGGACGGACATCGGCGATCGCCACTAAAGTTTCCGCGCCCATGACCAGCACTGAGCAACCCCCGCGGACGCCCGGCGACATCATCGCCTACGTCGCCGAGCACGACATCCGCTTCATCCGTCTGTGGTTCACCGACATCCTCGGCCAGCTCAAGGCGTTCTCGATCAACGTGACCGAGCTGGCCGATGCCTTCGAGGGCGGGATGGGCTTCGACGGCTCGTCGATCACCGGCTTCAACGCGATCGAGGAGTCGGACATGATCGCCATGCCCGACCCGACCACGTTCACGGAGCTGCCCTGGAGACCACACGAGGCGGGCGTGGCGCGGATGTTCTGCGACATCCACACCCCCGAGCAGACCCCGTACGAGGGCGACCCCCGCCACGTGCTGCGCCGCGCCATCCAGCGCGCCGAGGGGATGGGGTTTGACCACTTCTACGTCGGTCCAGAGCTCGAGTACTTCTACTTCCGTGACTCCAAGTCGACCGAGGTGCTCGACGAGGGCGGCTACTTCGACCTCACCACGCTCGACGCCGGCTCGGATCTGCGGCGCGAGACGGTGCTGGCGCTGGAGCAGCTGGGGATCCACACCGAGTACACCCACCACGAGGTGGGCCCCAGCCAGCACGAGATCGACATGCGCTACGCCGACGCCCTGAAGATGGCCGACGACTGCATGACCTACCGCATCACGGTCAAGGAGTACGCGCTCAAGTACGGACTGCACGCGACCTTCATGCCCAAGCCGATCTTCGGCAAGAACGGGTCTGGGATGCACACCCACCAGTCGCTGTTTCGCGGGGCGGAGAACGCCTTCTACGACGCCGACGACCCCTACTTCCTGTCCGACGTCGGCAAGGCGTTCATCGCCGGCCAGCTGCGCCACGCCCGCGAGATCTGCTCGATCTTCGCCCAGTGGGTCAACTCCGTACAAGCGGCTGGTGCCCGGCTACGAGGCGCCCGTCTACGTCGCCTGGTCCCGTCGCAACCGCTCCGCCCTGGTTCGGGTGCCGCTGTATCACCCGGGCCGCGAGCGCACTACGCGCATGGAGCTGCGCTGCCCCGATCCCGCCTGCAACCCGTACCTGACCTTCGCGGTCCTGCTGCAGGCGGGCCTGGAGGGCATCGAGCACGGCTACGAGCTGCCGGATCCGATGGAGCGAAACCTCTACCACCTGTCGCCTGACGAGCGCCGCCGGCTCGGGATCGAGCAGCTGCCCGAGACGCTGGGCGAGGCGATCGAGTTGACCGGCGAGTCCGAGCTCGTCCTGCGCACGCTCGGCGAGCACATGTTCAACCGCTACATCGAGATCAAGCGCCAGGAGTGGGACGACTACCGGGTCCAGGTCACGCCCTGGGAGCTGGAGCGCTACCTGCCGGTGTTGTGACGGCAGGCCAGGGGGGCCGGACGCGCTCCTCCCGGGACACCTACACCTACAGCGACGCGGCGAGCTCCGCCACGGTCGTGATCGGCGCCTGGCACACGAAGCGCTCGCACACGTAGGCGGCGGCGTGGCCGTCGACCTCGGGGCGGTCGGCGAGCAGCGGCACGCCGTCCTGGGGACCGCCGGCCATGACCACGTACGGGTGGTAGCTGTGGCGCACGACCTCGGCCAGGGCGCCGGCCTCGGGACCGTCGCCGGCGATGGCCACCTCGCGTACGGAGGCCAGGTAGAAGTCAAAGGCCCGCAGCGTGTGGCCGAAGGCCAGCGGGTGGCGGCCGGCGATCGCCGCCAGCAGCCGCAGCGCGCCCAGCGCGTGGCGCTCGTACTCGGCCTCGCCGGAGAGCAGGGCCAGCCGCAGTAGCCCGAACGCGGCCGATGAGCTCCCGGACGGGATCGGCGAATCTTCGAGGTCCTTGCGGCGCGGGAAAGTCGGAGCGGTGGTCGGCGGCGGTGGTGAAGAAGCCGCCGCGCTCTGAGTCGGCGAAGCGCTCGATGATGGTGTCGGCCAGCGCCACCGCCTCGCGGTACCAGCGCGGGTCGAAGGTGGCCTCGTACAGGGTCAACAGCGCCTCGAGCAGGAAGGCGTGGTCCTCGAGGTAGGCGTCGATGTGGCCCCGGCCGTCGTTGTAGGTGCGCAGCAGCCGCCCGTCGTCGGTGCGCAGCGAGCCGAGCACGAACTCGGCGCAGGCCACGGCGGCGTCGACGTAGTCGACCCGGTCAAGCGCCTGGCCGGCCTCGGCCAGGGCCGAGATCATGAGCGCGTTCCAGGAGGTCAGCCGCTTGTCGTCAAGGCCGGGGCGGACCCGCTCGGCGCGGGCCCCGTAGAGCTTGCAGCGGATCTCGGGCAGGCGCGCCGGCTCCGGACCCCGGGCCTCGAGCACGTTGGCGGCGCCCTCGAAGTTGCCGGACTCGGTGGCGCCGAAGTAGGCGATCGCCTCGTCGGCGAGGTCGCCCAGCGACTCGCGCAGCTGCGCCACCGTCCACACGTAGAACTTGCCCTCCACGCCCTCGGAGTCGGCGTCCAGGGCCGAGCAGAACCCGTCCTCGGACCCCCGCATCTCGCGCAGGGCCCAGTCGAGCGTCTCGGTGCAGACCCGGCGCAGCCGCTCCTCGCCCGACACCTGCCAGCCGTGCAGGTAGGCACGGGCCAGCAGCGCGTTGTCGTAGAGCATCTTCTCGAAGTGGGGGACGGTCCAGGTGGCGTCGACGGCGTAGCGGGCAAAGCCGCCGCCGACCTGGTCGTAGATCCCGCCGGCCGCCATCTGACGCAGGGTGTGCAGCGACATGGTGCGCTCGCCGCGGACGAGCAGGAACTCGAGCACCGAGGCCATCGGGAACTTGGGGGCCCGCGCGAAGCCGCCGTTGCGCTGGTCATAGGAGCCCTGCAGGCCGGCGACGGACTCGTCGAGCATCGGCTCGGTGACCGGCTCGCCGGAGGGCTGCATCCGCGCCGTGGCCCCCAGCGACGAGGCCACGCGCGAGCCCTGTTCGAGGATCTCGTCACGACGGTCGGTCCAGGCCTGGGAGATGGCCTGGAGCACCGTGCGCCAGTCGGGCATACCGTGGCGCGGCTCGGGCGGGTAGTAGGTGCCGACGTAGAACGGGCGGCGGTCGGGGGTGAGGAAGGCGTTCAGCGGCCAGCCGCCCTGGCCGGTCATCGCCTGGCAGGCCTCCATCAGGGCGGCGTCGACGTCGGGATGCTCCTCGCGATCGACCTTGATGCAGACGAAGTTTGCGTTCATGAGGGCGGCGGTGGCGGGGTCTTCGAAGGACTCGCGCTCCATCACGTGGCACCAGTGGCAGGCCGAGTAGCCGACCGAGACCAGCAGCGGCCGGTCCTCGGCGCGGGCCCGGTCCAGGGCCTCGTCGCCCCACGGGTACCAGTCGACGGGGTTCTCCATGTGCTGGCGCAGGTAGGGCGAGGTCTCGCCGGCGAGGCGATTGGGCATGGACGTGAGGCTACCCCGGCGGGAATCGGGCAATAGGCTGTGATCAGGTGCTTACTGCGAGAGAGGAGACGAATTGCCCGCTCAACGAGAGGCGGTGACCGCCCCCAATGCCCCGGCTGCCATCGGTCCCTACGTCCACGCCGTGATCGCCGGCGGGCTGCTGTTCTGCTCAGGCCAGATCCCGCTTGACCCGCGCACCGGCGACCTGGTCGGCACCACGGCCGCTGACCAGGCGGGGCGGTGCCTGGAGAACCTGGCCGCGGTGTGCCAGGCGGCCGGGACGACGCTGGGCGAGGCGGTCAAGGTCACGATCTACATGACCGACATGGGCGAGTTTCAGGCGGTCAACGAGGTCTACGGCTCGTTCTTTGAGTCCAACCCGCCGGCCCGGGTGGCGGTGGGGGTGGCCGCGCTGCCGCGCGGGGCCCAGGTCGAGATGGACGCGGTGGTGGCGCTCCCTGGCTGAACGTGTCGTTGACGCCGCCTCGGCGGTGACCGTCGAGGAGATCCGCCGCGCCGCCGCCGCGGGCGCCGAAGTGATCCGCGAGACGCCGGTGGTGAGCTCGCGGACGCTGCTGGAGCGAACCGGCGCCACCGTGGCCCTGAAGGCCGAGAACCTCCAGCGCACGGGGTCGTTCAAGCTGCGCGGGGCGCTGGCCAAGATCGGATCGCTCGACGACGGCGAGTGCGCCCGCGGGGTGATCACCGCCAGCGCCGGCAATCACGGCCAGGCGCTGGCCTATGCCGCTCGGGCCCGCGGCGTGCGCTGCGAGGTGTTCATGCCGGCGGCGGCGTCCAACGCCAAGGTCGAGGCGGCACGCTCGCTGGGCGCGGAGGTGCGGCTGATCGGCTTGACGGTCGACGACTCGCTGCGGGCGGCCCGGGCGCACGCCGACGAGAGCGGGCTGGCCTTCGTGCATCCGTTCGACGATCCTGAGGTGATCGCCGGTCAGGGCGGGCTGGGCCTGGAGCTGCTCGGCCAGGTGCCAGATCTGCGGCGAGTGCTGGTCCCGGTCGGCGGCGGCGGGCTGGTCAGCGGGGTGGCGGTGGCGATCAAGTCGGCGCGCCCCGAGGTCGAGGTCGTGGGCGTGCAGGTCGACACCTGCGCGCCGTTTCCGGGGTCGCTGGCCGCCGGCGAACCGGTGGCGGTCGACTCGGCGCTGACCATCGCCGACGGGATCGCCGTCAAGCGGCCCGGCGAGCTGACGCTGGCTCTGATCGCTCGTTGGGTCGACGACGTCGTGGTGGTACGCGAGGACGACGTGGCCGAGGCGATGGTGTTCCTGCTGGAGCGGGCCAAGCTGGTGGTCGAGGGCGCGGGAGCGGTCGGCGTGGCCGCGCTGCTGAGCGGGCGGGTGGACGGGCCGGGACCGGGGGTGACGGCGGTGGTGCTGTCGGGTGGAAACGTCGACCCCGGCCTGCTGGGGACGATCGCGCGCCGTCACGAGAGCCAGGCCGGGCGCCGCTCGGTGCTGATGGCCTGCCTGCCGGATCGTCCCGGCTCGCTGGCGGTGCTATTGGCGCTGGTCGGCGAGCTGGGCGCCAACCTGCTCGACGTCGAGCACATCCGGGAGGGGTTTGACCTGCACGTGCGCGAGAGCGCGGTGCAGCTGGTGCTCGAGACCCGCGGGGCCGAGCACGCGCGGGAGGTGGTGGCGGCGGTGCGGGCGGCCGGCTACACCGAGCCGCGCACGGTGCGGTAGTCCTCGGCGGCGCGCACCAACGCGCCGATCACCTGGCTGCGCTCGTCGGCCTCGGGGTGCCACTGGACCCCGAGCAGGAACCGCTTGTCGGGCGCCTCGATCGCTTCGGTCAAATCGTCGAGCGTCGACTGACCGCTGACGATCAAGCCGTCGCCGATCACGTCGACGCCCTGGTGGTGGTGGGACTTGGTGGCGTGCAGGCGCTCGCCGGCGGCGGTGGCGGCCAGCGAGTCAGCGTCGAGGCGGACGTCGTGGTCGGCATTGTCGAAGCTGCCCGGGCTGCGGCGGTGGTCGGTGTGGCCGAACGTCTCGGGCACGTGCTGCAGCAGCGTCCCCCCGAGGGCGACGTTGATCAGCTGCATGCCGCGGCAGATGCCGAGCACCGGCATGTCTCGCTCCACGGCGCGTCGGGTCAGGGCGAGCTCGAACGCGTCGCGGTGGGGGACCTGGGCACGGGTCTCGGGGTGGGGCTCGGCGCCGTAGTACTGCGGGTGGATGTCGGCGCCGCCGGCCAGCACCAGCCCGTCGATCAGATCCAGAGTCTGGTCGGGATCCTCGGTGGTCTCCGGGTCGGGAGGGAGCATGACGGCGAGGCCGCCGGCGCGCTGGACGGCGCTGACGTAGATGAACGGCAGCAGCGCGGTGTCCTGGGTCCACACGGCCCAGCTGGCCTGGGTGAAGAGGGTGCCGATGCCGATGACGGGGCGGGTGTCGCTCATCTGTGTCCGGGAGGCTAGCGTCGCAGCAGCGAACGCTGGATCTTGCCGCTGGCCGTCTTGGGCAGGTCGGGAGCGAAGTCGACGATGCGGGGGTACTTGTAGGGCGCGGTCTCGCGCTTGACGTGGTCCTGGAGCTCGGATTTTCAGGTCCGGGCTCGGGTCATAGCCGTCGCGCAGGACGACGACGGCGCGCACGACGGCGCCGCGCTCCTCGTCGGGGGCGGCGACGACGGCGGCCTCGGCCACCGCCTGGTGGGAGACCAGCGCCGACTCGACCTCGAACGGACCGATCCGGTAGCCGGCGGAGATGATCAGGTCGTCGGTGCGGCCCTCGAAGTAGAGGTAGCCGTCGTCGTCCTGCCTGACGCGGTCGCCGGTGCGCCAGGGTTCGTGTTCGGGGGCGGGGCGGCCGTCGAGGTAGCCGACGAAGAAGGTTGGATCGGTCCCGGGGTCCTGCAGCACCAGCTCGTCCTGGTCGATCGTGAGGTGGACCCCCGGCAGCGGCTTGCCCATCGAGCCGGGCCGGATGGCGCCGCCGGCGGGCATGCCGGTGAGCTGGCCGGTCTCGGTCTGGCCGTAGCCGTCTCTGATCTCCAGCCCGGTGGCCTCCTGGAAGGTCTTGAGCACCTCCGGGTTAAGCGCCTCGCCGGCGGCGACCAGCCCCCGCAGATGCGGCAAGCGCTCAGGGCTCGCCCGCTTGGCGATCACCCGGTACTCGGTCGGGGCCATGCAGAGGAGGTTGACCTGCTCCTGCTTGAGGACCTGTAGGCGCTCGTGGGGGTCGAAGCGCTGGTCGTGCAAGAGGGCGGTGGCGCCGTTGATCCAGGGCGCGATGAACACGTTGCGGGCCGACTTGGACCAGCCGCTGGCGGCGGTGCACCAGACGAGGTCGCCTGACCGTGCGTCCAGCCAGTGGGTGGCCTGCAGGTGCTGGCCGGGGAGGTAGCGCTGGCCGTGGACGACGCCCTTGGCCTCGCCGGTGGTGCCCGAGGTAAACGTGATCAGGCAGGGATCGGTGGGTTGCAGCTCGATCGCCGGCGCCGGCGGGTAGCGGTAGAGCTCGTCGTCGGGGATCAGCGCGACATCACACGCCGGCTGTGCGCTGCCCAACTCGGACGCGTTGCGCTCGTCGGCGACGATCAGCTTGGGAAGGGCGGTGGCGAGGCGGAGCTGGAGGTCCTTGGCGCGCAGCTGCTCGTTGCACGGCAGGGCGACGGCGCCGATGCGAAAGCAGGCGACCATGGTCAGGACCCACTCGGGGCGGTTGCCGATCAAGGTCATGACGACATCGCCCTTGGCCACGCCTCGAGCTTTCAGCGCGCCGGCGAGGGTTGCGCTCCTGTCGGCCACCTCGGCGAAGGTCCATTCGCGGCGGCTGCCGTCGCGGGTCAGTTCGACGAGGGCCAGGTCGTTGGCTGGTGCGTTGTCGACGACGTCGCGGGCGAAGTTCATGCGGCTCGGCAGTCTGGCACGGGGGGCGATTCAGGCCGGAATAACCACGTTGGTAGCCTGATGCTCATGGGTCTCATGACCGCCACCGGGCCGCTCTCCAAGAAGCCGGCCGGCGAGTTCAACTTCGAGCCCCCGCCGCCGGGGCGGGCGCTGTACCTGGAGCCGACGCCCAAGCGGCTGCGGGTCGAGGTCGGCGGCGAGGTGATCGCCGACAGCCGGCGAGCGATGATGCTGCAGGAGTCGGGGTTGCAGCCGATCTACTACTTCCCGCCCGAGGACGTGCGCTCGGAGTTTCTGGAGGACAGCGACCGCCACACCCATTGCCCCAAGAAGGGCGACGCCTCGTACTACACGATCCGTGTTGGTGATGCCGTGGTGGACGCGGGCGCCTGGTACTACCCCGAGGTACTGCCGGGCGCGCCGGAGGCGCTGACCGGGATGATCGCCTTCTACTTTCATCGGATGGACCGGTGGCTGGAGGAGGGCGAGGAGATCGGCGTGCATCCGCGCGACCCCTACCACCGAGTCGATGTGCTCGCCACCGACCGCCACATCCGCGTGTCGTTGAACGGCGAGCGGCTGGCCGAGACCGACCGGGCGCTGGCGCTGTTCGAGACCGGGCTGCCCGTTCGCTGGTACGTGCCGCGCGAGGACGTGTCCGCCTCGCTGGAGCCGAGCGACACCGTGACGCGCTGCCCGTACAAGGGCGCGGCCTCCTACTACTCGGTGGCCGGGGTGGGGGAGGACGGCAAGGACGTGGTCTGGTACTACGACGACCCGCTGCCCGAGGTGGGGCGGATCACGGGACTGCTGTGCTTTTTCAACGAGCGCGTCCAGATCGAGCTCGACGGCGAGCTGCAGGACTGCCCGGAGACGGCCTGGAGCCGTCCGGTCAAGTCCGAGCCGGTGGCGTCCTAGGGCATCGGCCCGCGGGCGGCCAGGATCCTTTCTGAGCCGCCGGGACTCGCTGGCCGGGGTCGGGTGGGATTTCGGTCCCAGGATGATCGTGGAGGGCTTGGGGTGTGAGGTGGCCGGATCGTCTGGCGTCAGCGAACGTGCGGCGAGTTGCTGGCGGGTCATGGCGGGAGCGCAGTCGAGGAAGGTGCGGGCAGGGCTGGTGGCTCTGATCCGAGCTCTATCTGGGTTAGTTGCCGATATGGCATCTAACCCAGAGAGGCTCCCACCCGGACCCTCCCTCGATGCCGTCTTTCCCGAGACCGGCACGAACTTTTGACACCACGTATCCTCGCGGCATGGCTGTCACGACCGGATATCAGGAGCGGACCGACGAGCAGAAGGCGATCTGCGAGATGGTCCACCAGTTCGCCGACGAGCAGATCCTCCCCAACGCCGAGCACTACGACCACGAGGACGAGTTCCCCGAGCCGATCGTGGAGCAGATGAAGGAGCTGGGGCTGTTCGGCGTGACCATCCCCGAGGAGTACGGCGGGATGGGGCTGGACCTCACGACCTACGCGATGATCGTGGAGGAGCTGTCCCGAGGCTGGATCAGCATCTCCGGCATCGTCAACACCCACTTCATCGGCTCCTATCTGCTGATGAAGTTCGGCACCGAGGAGCAGAAGCAGAAGTACCTGCCGAGGATGGCGACCGGGGAGATCCGGGCCGCGTTCTCCCTGTCAGAGCCCGAGCTCGGCTCCGACGTGGCCGCGATCAAGACGTCGGCGCGCAAGCAGGACGACGGCGCTTACGAGATCAACGGCACCAAGATGTGGGTCACCAACGGCCTGCGCAGCGGTCTGGTGTTCGTGCTGGTCCGGACCGACCCCGGGGCCGAGCCCAAGCACCGCGGGCTGACCTGCTTCATCGCCGAGAAGGAGCCGGGCGTGCAGCGAGAACACCGGCGAATACAAGGGCTTCAACGTTCCGCCGAAGATCAAGAAGATGGGCTACAAGGGCGTCGAGTCCACCGAGCTGGTGTTCGACGGCTACCGGGTGCCGGCCGAGAACATCCTCGGCGGCGAGGAGGCCGGCCTCAACAAGGGCTTCGCGCAGATGATGGACGCGCTCGAGCTGGGGCGCGTCAACGTCGCCGCGCGCGGCGTGGGACTCGCCCAGCGGGCCCTGGAGCTGGCGCTCAGGTACTCCCAGGAGCGCAAGGCGTTCGGCAAGCCGATCGCCCAGCACCAGGCGATCCAGTTCAAGCTCGCCGACATGGCCACCCAGGTCGAGGCCGCCCGCCTGCTCACCCACCGCGCCGCCCGGCTCAAGGACGCCGGCGAGCGCTCGGACATCGAGGCCGGCATGGCCAAGCTGTTCGCGTCCGAGGCCGGCCGCTTCTGCGCCGAGGAGTGCCTGCGCATCCACGGCGGCTACGGCTACTCCAAGGAGTACGAGATCGAGCGGATCTACCGCGACGCGCCGCTGCTGCTGATCGGGGAGGGGACGTCGGAGATCCAGCGAATGGTGATCGGGCGCAAGCTACTGCAGCGCCACAAGATCTGAATCCGTCCCGCTGCAGCCAAGGCCGAGCTAGGGCGCGCGCTACGGTGTGTGGCACGTCAAGCTACGGCAGGAGCTGACCATGTACGCACTTGCAGCACCGCGCAACCTGTTCCTCAAACGGGCAATCGCGATCCTGGCCATCCTGGCCGCCATCGCCGCAATCGCTGCGGCCCTCGCCTCGGCCACCTCGGCCGATCAGACGGTCGTCGTTCACACCCATATCGCCAAGAGCGGTCAGGTTGTGGTCAGCGGCTACGACGGCGGCGCTCCCCTGCTCCCGAAGTCGACGCCCTAAGGGCATTTCCCGGGCGAAGCTAATGCCCCGACACTAGACTCCCGGCCCTGGCTTCGCCCACCGACACCAAGGCGCTGATCGAGACCGCGGTCAAGCGGTTCCTAGAAGAGGTGCCGGCGCTGGCGCCGCTGAAGCTCGTGGCGGGGCTTGAGCTGCGCGGAGGCCGCGACCTCCAGATGTACCGGGTCGAGATGCCCGGCCCCAAGGTGACCAAGGACATCGCCGCCGACGCCAAGGTGCGCCTGGAGGTGCCGCGGGCCCTGTTCAACGAGCTGGCCACCAAGGGGCACGTCAGCGACTGGCGCGAGGCCTTCGCCCACGGCGAGGCCAAGGCCACCGGGATCGAGCAGATCCTCAAGCTGATCGTCAACGTCGTGGAGCGCCAGGACGAGCGCTCACGCACCCGCCGGGCCACCCGGTACTAGCCCGGGCCGGGACTAGCCGCCTGGCGGGCCGGCGCTAGCCGGCCTGGCGGCGCGCGACCAGTTCCTCGGCGGCGCTCAGCTGCTGCTCGACCAGCGTGAGCCCGGCATCCCAGAAGCCGGGTCGGACAGGTCGATGCCGACGATCTCGCGCCAGCTGCTCGGGGCTGCGCGAGCCGCCGGCGGCCAGCAGCTCCAGGTACCGCGGGGCAAACGACGGTCCCTCCTGCCAGGTAGCGGCTGTAGACCGAGAGCGCCAGCAGCTGCCCGTAGGCGTAGGCGTAGACGTAGCCCGGGGTGTTGATGAAGTGCGGGACGTAGGACCACCAGCTGCGGTAGCCATCGGTGATCTGCACCGAGTCGCCGAACAGCTCGGCCTGGGACTCGACCCAGGATTCGGCAAAGCGCTCCACCGACAGCTCGCCCTCGGCGCGCCGGCGCGTGTGGACCAGGTGCTCGAAGCGGTTCATGGCCATCTGGCGAAACACGGTGGCGACGGCGCCGTCGATCCGCTCGGCCAGCAGCGACAGCCGGGCGTCGTCATCGGTGGCGGCGTCGAGCATCCGCCCGAACACCAGCGCCTCGCCGAACACCGACGCGGTCTCGGCCAGCGTCAGCGGCGTGGACTGCTGAAACACGCCCTGGGGCTGGGCCAGCGCGGCGTGCAGGCCGTGCCCGAGCTCGTGGGCCATGGTCAGCACGTCGCGGCGGCGGGCGGTGAAGTTCAGCATCACGTAGGGGTGCACGCTGGGCACGGCGTAGGCGCAGAAGGCGCCCCCGCGCTTGTGGGGGCGCACCGGAGCGTCGATCCAGTGCTCGTCGAAGAAGCGGCGGGTGACGCGGCCGGCCTCGGGCGAGAACGAGTCGTAGGTGTCGAGCACCAGGTCGCGGGCCTCGGCGAAGGAGAACGACACGTCCTCGGGCAGGACCGGGCGCGGCGCGATCGTAGTCGGCCAGCCGGTCGACGCCCAGCAGCTTGGCCTTCAGCCGGTACCAGCGCTGGGGGATGTCGAAGCGCCCGCGCACGGCCTCGATCAGCGCCATCACCGACTCGTCGGAGGCCTCGTTGGCCAGGTTGCGGCTGGCCAGCCAGTGCGGATAGGAGCGCAGCCGGTCCTCGACCGCCTTGTCGTGCACCAGCGTGTTGTAGATGAAGGCGCGGGTGCGCAGGCCGGGCTCCAGCGTGGCCGACACCGCCTCGGCGGTGGCGCGCCGCGCCTCGCGATCGGGCAGCTGCAGGCGGCTCAGCGCGACCTCCAGCGAGAGCTCCTCGTCGCCGGTCTTGACCCGCAGCGCGGCCACCTGCTCGCCGAACAGCCGGCTCCAGGCGCTCTGGCTGGCGATCGACTTCTCGGCCAGGATCTTCTCCTCGGGCTCTGACAGCAGGTGCGGGCGGTAGCGGCGGGCGCTGCGCAGGTAGTGCGCGCAGAAGCTCAGGGAGTCGGCGGCCAGCAGCTCGTCGACGCGCTCGTCGGGCAGCGCCGCCCACTCGAGCTCGAAGAACAGCAGCTTGGTCTCGATCTCGGTGGCGCGCTCCTGAACGAGCTGCAGCAGCGCCCCGCGCGCCGGATCGGCGGTGTCGGTGGCGAACCGCAGCGAGGCGAACGAGCCCGCGCGGCCGACCAGCTCGTTGATCGCCGCCAGCTCGCGCATGGCCGCCTCCAGGCCGGCGCTGTCGAGCTCGGCGACCCGGCCGGCGTGAGCCTCGGCGAACGCGGTTGCCCGCTCGACGGCCTCGTCGAGCTGGCGGCGGACCCCGGCCTCGCCCTCGCCGTCGACCAGCGGGCTGAGGTCCCAGGCGGTCTCCAGCAGTTCGGGGTCGGACAGATGGTCGGCGGTGGTGGCCATTTCGCGGAGCATCTAGATTAGCCGCGGGCGATAGGGTCGCCGCCGTGGAAAACGCGCTCGCGTCACTTACTCGTCCGGTGCGCCTGCTGGCCGCCGGCGGCACCATCTCGATGCAGGGCGAGCGGGCCGTGCCCGCGCTCGACGCCGAGCCAGCTCGTCCAGGCGGTTCCGCCGCTGGCGGCGGTGCCGAGGCTGCAAGCCGAATCGTGCTCGCGCTGCCGGGGGCGCAGATCGGCCTTGACCAGGCGCTCGAGCTCGCCCGCCGGGCCAAGCAAGTCACCGACGCCGGCGAGGGCGTGGTGATCACCACCGGTACCGACACGCTCGAGGAGCTCGCAGTCCTGTGCGCGCTGTTGCACGACGCCGAGGCGCCGATCGTGCTCACCGGGGCCAACCGCCCGGCCAGCCGGCCCGGCGCCGACGGCCCGGCCAACCTGCTCGATGCGGTCACCGTGGCCGGCGCCGGGGACAGCGCCGGGCTCGGTACCACGGTCGTGTTCGGCGGCGAGATCCACGCCGCCATGACCGTCCGCAAGGTCGACAGCACCGGGCCGGCCGCCTTCGGTCGCCGGCCGCCGGGCCGATCGGGCGGGTGGTGGAGGGGCGGGTGTGGCTGCACGCGCGCCCGCTGCGCGCCGCCCACCCTCAGGCCGGACAGCGCTCGATCACCGCGTCGAGATCGTCACCGCGGCGCTCGGCGACGACGGCGACGCGCTGGACCGCGCGGCCGCACGACGCCGACGGCCTGGTGGTGGTGGCGCTCGGGCGCCGGCCACCTGCCGCCGGGCATGCTGCGCGCGCTGCAAGACGCGGTCGCGCGCATGCCCGTCCTCATCACCTGTCGCGTCGACAAGGCGCTCGATGCTGTTTGAGACCTACGGCTTTGAGGGCGCCGAGCAGGACCTGCGGGCCACCGGCGCGGTCTGCGTGCCGTTCCTAGTCTGCGGCCGCGGCGCGCATGGCGCTGCTGTGCTGCCTCGGCGCCGGGCTTGAGGTGCAACGAATCCGGACCGCACTGGCGCCGCTACGACGCTCAACTACATTTCGCCAGGTAGATCATGAGCACCAAGCGCTGGTTACTGCTGCCCGCCGCGCGGCCGCCCTGGCCCTGGCCGGCTGCGGGCAGTCCGCCTCCAGCAGCACGCCTGAGCTGTCCGGCGGTGCCGCTGGCCGGGGGGACCCGGGTGGTCGCGCACACGCCGCCGCTGCGACCGCGGCGCCAACCCCTACTGCGCGGTGCAGCTGGTGCTGGTCGGCGACCACGACGGCAGCTCGGTGGATCTGCTGGACCGCGAGGCCGAATCATCTGAAGTCCCTGGGCTGGACGGTGAGCAACGGCGACACCGGCGTCGGAGTCGGCGTCGGAGTCCCCGGGCCACAAGCTGCGGCTGACCTACGCCACCGCCGCCGACGATCTGGAGGGCGTCGACCTCGGCTGGATCCAGCGCTCGCCCACCGATCGCGATGGCGCTGAGCCGGGTCATGTTCGACCGCGACTCGGCGCTCTCGCTCATGCTTGAGACGGGGTCGTCGTAAAGCTCAGGCGGCGCTCGGGCCGACCGACACCGAGCCGCGCCGGCCAGCAGGTCGCGCAGGTCGTCGCCGACCAGCTCGCGCCGCCAGCCGGTGAGCGTGCGCACGTCGGGCTCGGGCTCGCCGCGGCGGGCGGCGCCGACGATCAGCTCGAGCTCGGCCCGCGAGGCGATCAGCTCGTAGGCCAGGCCGGCCTCCAGGGCGCGGGCGCGCAGCAGCGCCTCGGCGAGCGCGATCAGCGGCGCATCGGACGGCTCGGACCGGGCCCGGGCCTCGTCACGCGGGATCGGCGGCGCCTCGCAGCCCGCGGGCGATGGCGTCGAGGATGGCCGTGCCGCGGCGCTTGATCGTGGGCGGATGCATGCCGCGGATCTGCTCCAGGCCCTGGAGGCTGCCGGGGCGGCGCTTGGCGAGCTCGACCAGCGCCGGGATCGGCGAGGATCGAGCCCACGGGGCGGTCCTGCTCGGATGCGGTGCGCTCGCGCCAGGCGGCCAGCTCGCGCGCGACCGCGCGGGCGCGCGGGTCCAGCTGGCCGACGCGCGGCAGCCGCTCCCAGGCGGTCTCCGGATCGCGCTCGTCGGTGGCCGACTCCAGCCGGCGGCACTCCTCGCGCGCCCACCCCAGCCGCCCGCTTGCCCAGCCGCCGCTGGATCTCGTCGGCCAGCTGGAGCAGGTGGGCGACGTCCTCGGCGGCGTAGCCGAGCTGCTCGCCGGTCAGCGGGCGGGCGTCCCAGCGCGTGTAGCTGGCGGTCTTGCCGACCCGCAGGCCGAGCATCGAGCCGAGCAGGTTGCCGTAGCCGGCCTGGGCGCTGGCGCCGGCGAAGCCGGCGGCGATCTGGGTGTCGAAGATGTTGTTGAGCTCGGTCTGCCAGGCGCGGCGCAGGATGGCGACGTCCTGGCGGCCGGCGTGCAGCACGACCTCGATCGACGGGTCGCCGAGCAGCTCGGCCAGCGGCGGGCGTCGACGTCGGCGAGCGAGTCGATCAGGTAGATGAGCGGGTGCGCCGCCGGCCTGCGGGTTGTCGACCGCCACCTGGACCAGGCAGAGCAGCGCCCGGTAGCGGCCCTCGGACATGAACTCGGTGTCGATCCCGAACCTTCCGCGCCGCGCGGGCAGCGGCGGCCGCCTCCACGATGTCGGCTGAAGTAGCCAGCCCCCCAGCATCCATTTCATGCTGGACCCTACACGGCCACCGCGCGTCGTGCGCGGCTAAACCGACCCCCCTGGTAGGATTTAGCACGATGATCTTCTCCTCCAAGGCCGAGTACGGCGTCCGGCTGATGATCGAGCTGGGCCGCCAGTCGCCCGAGCATCCGACCAGCCTGAAGGCGATCGCCGACGCCGAAGGGCTGCCGCTGGCCTACCTCGAGCAGGTGGTGGCCGGCTGCGCAAGGCCGGCCTGGTGATGAGCGCCCGCGGCGCCCACGGCGGCTACTGGCTGTCGCGCCCGGCGGAGGAGATCGCCATGGACGAGGTCGTCCAGGCGCTCGAGGGCTCGATCGCCCCGATGGAGTGCTTCGTCCACGATCACACCGAGCGCGTGCTGTGCTCGCACGAGCCCGACGCCGGCCGCGGCTGCGCCACCAAGCTGCTGTGGACCCGCGTGCAGGGCGGGATCATCCGCTCGCTGCAGACGACCACGCTGGCCGAGCTGGTCGAGTTCTCGGGCCGCCACGGAGCCGCGAGCGCCCCGACGCTCGCCAGCGCGGCCCGCGCTGGCGTGACCGACGACCTCGAACGCCGAACGAAACGAACCGAAAGCTGCACGACATGCCAGAGCTAGAGATCCGAAACCTTCACGTCCGCGCCGGAGACAAGGAGATCCTGCGCGGGCTCGACCTGAGCGTCGGCCAGGGCGAGATCCACGCCCTGATGGGCCCCAACGGCTCCGGCAAGTCGACCCTGGCCAACGCGATCATGGGCCACCCCGAACCTCGAGGTGACCGAGGGCCAGATCCTCTGGGGCGGCGAGGACATCACCGAGGCCGACACCGACGAGCGCGCCCGCATGGGCCTGTTCATGGCCTTCCAGTACCCGGTCTCGGTGCCCGGCGTGACCGTCACCAAGTACCTGCGCACGGTGATGAACGCCCACCGCGACGCCCGCGGCGAGGAGCCGATCTCGCTCAAGGAGTTCCGCCAGACGGTCGAGGCGGCGATGGAGCTGACCAACGTGCCCCGAGGACTTCTCCCGCCGCTATCTCAACGAGGGCTTCTCCGGCGGCGAGAAGAAGCGCATGGAGATCCTCCAGCTCGCGCTCCAGCAGCCCGAGCTGGCGATCCTCGACGAGACCGACTCCGGGCCTTGACATCGACGCCCTGCGCGTCGTCGCCAACGGCGTCAACTCGGTCGCCGGCCCCGACCTCGGCGTGCTGATCATCACCCACTACCAGCGGATCCTGCACCTGGTGCAGCCCAGCCACGTGCACGTCATGTACCGCGGCCGGATCGTCAAGGAGGGCGGCCCGCACTGGTGACGGAGCTCGAGGCCAAGGGCTACGGCTGGATCACCGACGAGCTCGAGGAAGCCGTCGCCTAGCGCGAGCGCGGCGCTAGCGATGTCGCATCCGTCGAGGCGTCACCGACCGCCCGAGTTCCCGGTCCTGCGCCGGGAGTTCGACGGCCGCCCGGTCGTCTACCTGGACTCGGCCGCCACCTCGCAGACGCCGCAGCCGGTGATCGACGCGATGACCCGCTACTACACCGAGTCGCGGGCGTCGGTCCATCGCGGCGTCTATCCGCTGGCCGTCGAGGCCACCGACCTGTTCGAGGGCGCGCGCGAGCGGATCGCCGCACTGGCTGCGCTCCACCCCCGAGGAGACGATCTTCACCGCCAACGCGACCGCGTCGATCAACCTCGTCGCCTACACGCTGGGGTCGCCAGAACGTCGGCGCCGGCGACCTGGTGGTGCTGACCGAGATGGAGCACCACTCCAACATCGTCCCCTGGCAGCTGCTGTGCCCGGAGCGCGGCGCCGAGCTCGCCTACGTGCCGGTGCTCGACGACGGGCAGCTGGACCTCGACGCGCTCGACGCGCTGCTGGCCCGCGCAGCCCAAGCTGCTGGCCGTCGCGCACGTCTCCAACGTGCTCGGGCACGATCAACCCGATCGCAGGAGATCGTCCGCCGCGCCCACGAGGCCGGCGCCGTGGTGGTCGTCGACGGCTCCCAGGCGGTGCCGCAGATCCCGGTCGATCTGCGCGCGCATCGACGCCGACTTCTACGCCTGGACCGGCCACAAGGCCTACGGGCCGACCGGGATCGGCGTGCTGCACGGCCGCCGCGAGCTGCTCGAGCCGATGCCGCCGTTCATCGGCGGCGGTCACATGATCCGCACCGTCGGCGACACCGAGTCCACCTGGACCGACCTGCCCTGGAAGTTCGAGGCCGGCACCTCGCAGATCGCCGAGGCGATCGGGCTGGGCGCCGCGGTCGACTGGATCCAGGCGATCGGGATCGACCGCATCCGGGCGCACGAGACGGCGCTGCTCGCCGATGCGCTGGCGCGGCTGGCCGAGGTCCCCGGGTCTTCAGCTGCACGGCCCGCCCGACGCCGCCGACCGCGGCGCGCTGGTCTCGTTCGTGCTCGAGGGCGCCCATCCCCACGACGTGGGCGAGATCCTCGGCCGCGAGGGCGTGTGCATCCGCACCGGCCACCACTGCACCCAGCCGCTGATGCGCCGCCTCGGCGCCTCGGCGACCAACCGGGCCTCCTACGCGGTCCACAACACGACCGCCGACACCGACCGCCTGATCGAGGCGCTCGGACACCGTCGCGCCGGGTGCTGCAGCTCTGACGCCGGGCTAGCCTGACAGAGACGCCATGGACGACCTGTACCGAGAGAACATCCTCGAGCACTACAAGCGGCCCCACAACTGGAGCCCGCCGGCGCCCGAGCTGGAGCGCGTCGACCTCGCAGTTCCACGATCTGAACCCGCTGTGCGGCGACGAGCTGACCGTCAAGCTGGCCGTCGGCGACGACGAGCGGATCGAGGACGTGCGCTTCGAGGGCCATGGCTGCGCGATCTCGCAGGCGGCGGCGTCGATGGCCTCCGACGAGGTCAAGGGGATGAAGGTCTCCGAGCTGCTCGCGCTTGACCGATCGTTCGTGCTCGACCTGCTGGGGATCGACATCTCGGCCACGCGGATGAAGTGCGCGCTGCTGTCGCTGAAGGTGCTCAAGAGCGCGTCGCTGGGCGATGCGGTCGCCTGGGAGCCCGAGACGCCCGCCAGCAGCGCCGACGCGGCGCGGCCGGCCGTGAGCCGCGCGATTCGCGCGGCCGCGCCGCTAGACTTCAGCATGGAAATCCGATCCCCACGCTAGGTTTTATTTTCGTGCCCCAAGTCATCGACGTCTGTCCCGTCTCTGAGCTCGCCCCCGGGCGAGCGCCGCCTGGTCGAATGGGACGACCTGGAGATCGGCGTGTTCAACTGCGGCGGCACCGTGTACGCGATCGAGGACCGCTGCTCGCACGACGACGGCCCGCTGGTCGAAGGCGAGCTCGACGAGCGAGGCCTGCACGATCGAATGCCCCCGGCACGGCTCGCTGTTCGACCTCAGGACCGGCAAGCCCAAGACCCTGCCCGCCTATGTTCCGGTCGACACCTTCCCGGTGATCATCGAGGACGACACGATCAAGCTGGAGGTGGAGTAATGGCTACTCCCGACACCATCCCGACCGACCGCGCCCGTGCTGACCGGAAACGAGCAGCTGGCCGGCATCAACGCCGACTACACCGAGCGCTACGGCTTTCACGACGCCGAGAACTACCTGTACAAGGCGCCGAAGGGCCTGACCGCGGAGCTGGTGGCCAAGATCTCGGAGTTCAAGTCCGAGCCGCAGTGGATGCGCGACTTCCGGCTCAAGGCGCTCGAGCACTTCCTGGCGCGCCCGATGCCGACCTGGGGCTCGCCGATGCTGGCCGAGGTCGACTTCGACGACATCCACTACTTCGTGCGCGCATCCGAGCGCGCCGAGCGCTCCTGGGACGACGTCCCCGAGGACGTCAAGAAGACGTTTGACCGGCTCGGCATCCCCGAGGCCGAGCGCAAGTTCCTCTCCGGCGTCGGCGCGCAGTACGAGTCTGAGGTCGTCTACCACCAGGTCCACGAGGAGCTCGAGAAGCAGGGCGTGATCTTCACTCGACATGGATTCGGCGCTGCGCGAGCACGAGGAGCTCGTGCGCGAGTACTTCGCGACGATCATCCCGCCCAACGACAACAAGCTCGCGTCGCTCAACAGCGCCGTCTGGTCGGGCGGCTCGTTCGTCTACGTGCCGCCGGGCGTTCACGTCGAGATGCCGTTGCAGGCCTACTTCCGGATCAACACCGAGTCGATGGGCCAGTTCGAGCGCACGCTGATCATCGCCGACGAGGGCTCCTACGTGCACTACGTCGAGGGCTGCACCGCCCCGACCTACTCCTCGACTCAGCCTGCACTCGGCGGTCGTCGAGCTGATCGCCAAGCCGGGCGCGCGGATCCGCTACACGACCGTCCAGAACTGGTCGACCAACGTGTTCAACCTGGTCACCAAGCGGGCCGCCGCCGAGACCGACGCCACCGTCGAGTGGGTCGACTGCAACCTCGGCTCCAAGCTGACGATGAAGTACCCGAGCGTCTACCTGATGGGCGAGCGGGCGCACGGGGAGATCCTCTCGATCGCCTTCGCCGGCAACGACCAGCACCAGGACGCGGGCGGCAAGATCATCCACGCCGCGCCGAACACGACCTCCAACATCTTCGCCAAGTCGATCTCCAAGGACGGCGGACGCGGCTCCTATCGCGGCCTGCTGGAGATCGCCAAGGGCGCCCACGGCGCGCGGTCCAAGGTGGTCTGCGACGCGCTGCTGCTCGATGAGCACTCGCGCTCTGACACCTACCCGACGATCCGCATCTCCGAGGACGACGTCAACGTCGGCCACGAGGCGACCGTCTCGAAGGTCGGCGACGACCAGCTCTTCTACCTGATGTCGCACGGCATCTCCGAGGAGGAGGCCTCCAAGCTGATCGTCAACGGCTTCATCGAGCCGATCACCAAGGAGCTCCCGATGGAGTACGCGGTCGAGATGAACCGCCTGATCGAGCTGCAGATGGAGGGTTCGATTGGCTAGCTCGCGGCGATCGAGCTTCCGCAGTTCAAGGGGCGGCCGGGCTGGGAGTTCACCGATCTCTCGGCCTGGATCTCGAGGCGTACACGCCGGCGGCCGTCGCGCGTGAGGGTGGGGTCGGGGAGCTGTGGTTGCTCGACGAGGCGAGCTGCCCGATGGTGTCTCGGTGCAGGTCGACGCCGACGTCACGATCGTC